>NZ_JBSHMC010000002.1:0-1426647 GCF_053644975.1 Allobosea sp. NPDC055353
ATCGCAGCCGTCAGTGACGTCTTGCCATGGTCAACGTGACCAATCGTTCCAATGTTGCAGTGCGGCTTGGTCCGCGCAAATTTCTCTTTGGCCATGACACCCTTGTCCTCGAAGGCGGCCCTTCGGGCCAAGAAACGGGGGTCGCATTAGGGGTTTTTGCGCGGCGATGCAAGGTTCCCCGCGCGGCAGGCCGCGCAAGCGCCGCTAGGCCCGCATGCGCCGCGCCTGAGGCAGCGGGCAGAGCGAGCCGCAATCGGCTACGCCCGGCAGCAGATAGCGCAGGCAACAGACCCGGCGCTGGCATGATTCAATCGCGACGAGCGGCGAAGGCCGCAGCGTGTCATGGAACGGGTTTCGCACCCCGGCCGGTGTCAGAGCCGCCGTCAGCAGCGCCTCCGCCTCGGCAATCGCGTCGCGGTCCGCCTCGGGCCTTTCGGCGCATTGCTGCACAGCCCAGGCGAAGCGCACGCCGGCATTGCTCCACATCAATCTGGCGGAAACCGGAAAGCGAGCGGCGAGCAGCCGGATCAGGGGTACAAGATGCCCCTGCACCAATGTATCGAACCGGCCACTGCCGCCTGTTCGCGCCAGCCCCGTGGCAGGTCCGAGCAGGATCGCCGCGGTGCGGCCGTCGTCATGCAGCGCGAAGCGCCCCTCCGGCAACGCAACCGGCAGTTCCCGACGCGCTAGCAGGATTGCCGCCACGGCCGGGATGATCACTGCGGCGAAATGCCATTGGCTCCACATCGAAACGAGCGCCGGGCTCTCCCCGCCCGGGTGCCGCTCGGCGAAGCGTCGAAGCAGCGTGTCCAGCATCGCCCCGTCCAGCAGCTTTGTCCCGGGCAGCCCCTCCGTCTCGTCGCAACGCCGCACGGCATCGTCCAGATAGGCGAAACTGCCGGTAAAGCAGCCGTCGAGTTCGGGAAGGCTCATTCCGCGCCCCGGCCGGAAGCGGTCAGCCAGGCCGTCAGCGGTGCGGCCACGAAGGCAAGCCCGGCGGCGCCGGCGAGATAAGGCATGTAGCCGAAATGCTGGGCGACCCAGCCGGCGCCCAGACCGCCGATCATGCTGACGATGGAATCCGTGCCTTGCAGCAAGGTGAAGTCGATACCGGCCTGACGCGGATCGGCAATCGCCATGAAGCGGGCATAGAGCGCGACGAAGCCAAGCGCCATGACCCCGGAGGAGCTCGCCAGGGCGAGGCCGGCGAGGACGACCCGCGAACTTCCGCCCTGCCCGATCGCGAAAGCCAGCGCAGCCAGCATGCCCGCCTGCAGCAGCAGCGCCGCGACCATGACGGGCCGCGCACCCCACAACCTCACCGCGCCTCCGCCGAGCAGGGCGCAGCCGAGGCCCACCGCAAGCCCGCCGAGCCCGTTGACCGCGCCGAGCGTTTCGAGGTCCAGCCCGGCATCGACCAGCATCGGCGCCAGCATGCCGACGCCCCATTTCTGCGCGGCGACATAAAGCGCGGCGAGCCAGAGCCCCTTGCGCAGGGACGGCCGGGCGAAGGCAGCCTTCAGCGAGGGCTGATGGGTCCGCAAGCCCGGCGACGGCGCAGGCCTCGACAGCAGGAACGGCAGCATCAGCAGAACGAACAGCACCGCCGCCGCCAGGGTCGCACCAAGCCAGTCGATTCGGGCGACCACTACCAGGAAAAGCCCCGAGCCCAGGGCCGAGCCGAGATAAGCGCCACCGACCTGGGCGGCATTGCCCCAGCCATGGTGGATCTTGGCGAGCGTCTCGACCGCATGGCCGTCGCAGGCGATATCCGCCGTCGCGGCGGCGAAGGCGACCGCAATGAAGATCGCCAACACCAGATGCCATCGCTCCGGCCCGGCAAGTGCGACCGCGACCAGCCCGGCCAGCGTGAACAGGCCGCAGGCGAAGACGATCTGCCGCGAGCGTGCCGGGCCCGTCGGCGGCAGGCGGTAGCGCTCCACGGCTGCGGACCAGGCGATCTTCAGCGCCCAAGGCAGGCTGATCAGGTAGATCAGGCCGATCGAGTCGAGCGGAAGCCCTCGCTCGCGCAGCACGCTCGGCAGCGCCAGGAAGGCGATGCCCCCGAGGATGCTCTGGCCGGTATAGAGCCCGGCCAGGGCCGCGATGGTCAGCCAGGCGGAAGACTGCCGGGACGCTACCGGCTGTCCGACGGCGGCCTCGCTCACCAGCGGTAGCGCAGGCTGGCGATGACCTTGCGCCCTTCGTCGAAATAGCAGAATCCGGCCGTGCAGGTCTGCTCGACCTTGTCGAGCAGGTTCGTCGCATTGACCTGGACCCGCATGCCCTTCAGCCGCGGATCGAGCTTCTCCAGGTCGTAGCGCAGCGTGGCGTCGAGCAGCGTGCGCGGCTTGTTGTCGAGGATCGGGCGGTTGAGATTGTCACCGAGGCTCGCCCCGACATAGCGGACGCCGCCGCCGAGGCCGAGGCCGCGCAGCGACCCACCCTGCACCTCGTAATCGAGCCAGAGCGAAGCCGTGTGATAGGGAATGCTGGTCAGCCGGTTGCCGTCCGTTTCCGGCGTCAGCTTCAGGATCCGGGCATCGTTATAGGCATAGGACGCCTGCAGGCTCAGCCCGTTCGCCAGCGACGCCACGCCCTCGATCTCGAAACCGCGCGAGCGCATGTCGAGCTGGACCTGGCGGTTGAAGCCGTTGATCACCTCGTAGACGACGGCGTTGTTCTGGCGCAGCTCGAACACCGCCGCGCGCAGCGAGGCGTTGTAGCCCGGCAGGTCGTATTTCACGCCGGCCTCGACCTGCTCGCCGGTCGTCGGCACCGCCACCGAGCCCGCGAGCACCGTGCCCGAATTCGGCACGAAGGAGGTCGCGTAGCTGACATAGGGCGCAAGGCCGAAGCCCGTGACATAGCTCAACGCGACCCGCCCAGTCGAATGAGCGTCCTTCTGCTTGGTCTCGGTCGGCACTGCTCCGGCAGCGCCGGCTTCGAAGCGGCTGGAGAACCAGTCGTGGCGGCCGCCAAGCGTCAGGCGCCAGTTCTGCCAGCTGATCTGATCCTGCGCATAGAGGCCGAACAGCGTCTGGCTTTGCGCCGTGCGATAGCCCAGCGTCGCATTGTAGCCGAGCGGCACCCCGCCGAAGCCTTCCTTGCCGCGGTAATGCAGCCAGCTGAAATCGACGCCGGTCAGGATGCGGTGGGAGACCGGGCCCGTGCTGAACTTCGCCTCGAGGCTGGTATCGACCGAAAGCCCTTGCGTCCGCTCGCGGGTCAGGCCGGGATCGGCGAGATAGACATATTGCTGGTTGGTCGCGAGGGCCGAGTAACGCAGGCGCTGGCGCAGCGTGAATATCTCGCCGAACGCGTGTTCGAACTCGTAGCCGATCCGGCCCTGCTGCTGGCGGAAATCATTGTAGCGCTTGTCGCCGCCGAAGACCTTGGTCGCCCCGACCGACTTGTAGAGCAGGTTGCCGCTGCGATCGATATAGGGCCCGTATTGGTTGACATAGGCCGCCGTGCCGCCGGTGACCGAATCCATGTAATCGCCCAGGATCGTCAGCTTGGTGGTCTCGTTCGGCTTCCAGGTGACGGCCGGCGCGATGAAGACCCGGTCGTCCTTGATCGCGCTGATCTGGTTGTTGGCGTCGCGCACCAGGCCGGTCAGGCGATAGAACAGCGTCTTCTCGGGATTGGCCGGGCCCGAAAGGTCGAAGGCGAACTGCTTTCGGCCGAAGGAACCGCCCTGCACCTCGATCTCGCGGAACGGCGTTTCGGTCGGGCGCTTGGAGAGCAGGTCGATGATGCCGGCCGACGTGCTGGCGCCATAGATCGTGCTGGCCGGCCCGCGCAGCACGTTGATCGCCTCCAGTCCGTAGGGCTCCAGCCGGAACAGGCCGTTCGGGCTGTTGATCTGGCGCAAGCCGTCGCGGAAGACGGCGTTCTGGGTGACGTCGACGCCGCGGATCGTGAAGGCGTCGTAGCGTGGATCGAAGCCATAGGTGCCGACCCGGGCACCGGGTGTATAGGACAGCGCGTCCAGCAGATTCTGTGGCTTGCGCTGCTCGATCTGCGCCTGCGTCACGGTCGAGATCGACTGGGGAATCTCCAGGATCGGCGTATCGGTCTTGGTCCCGCTCGTCGTCGCCTTCGCGACATAGCCATTGGCGGTGATCGGCCCGGCAGCCTGCCCCGTCCCCTCGACCAGGATTTCGTCAAGCTGGACAGAAGCCGGCGCCTGCGACTGGGCCCAGGCTTGTAACGGCAGAGACGCCAGCGCGGCGGATGCGAACAAAGCAGATCGAAAAAGCACGAAGCGCCCTCAAGTCGAATGATGGCGCCTCAGTAACAAATAACTTTTCCAGAAGACAATACACAGACCAAACTACGAAATTATAGAAATTCTAAACTAAAGGCCAGCCCGAAACAACCGAATACCATCCGCTGTAGCCTTACTTAGCGAAACATAAGATCCATAAAACAACAAGAAAGCTCTGAACGCTTCCCGAAAGGGCATCACGGAAAAGGAGCACCGTCCCGGTCGCATGGCAACCATGTGAGCGAGGCGGCGAGGCCCCGCCCCGGTTTCTTCGGCAAAAGAAGCGGCTAGCCGCCGAACACCCGCCGGTAGCGCTCCACGGCCGCCGGATCGCCAGAGACCTTCTCCGGATTGTCGGAGAGCTTCACCGCCGGGCGCCCATTCGCCTTGGTGACCTTGCAGACCAGCGAAATCGGATCGAGCGCGCGGGAGCCGTCGGGCGAGCAGCCGACGAGATCGTTGGTCAAATCCGTACCCCAGCCGAAGGCCATGCGGACCTTGCCGTCGAAATGGTGATAGACGCGCTCGATCGCCTCGACATCGAGCCCGTCCGAGAAAACCAGCATCTTGTCGCGCGGATCGCGCCCGCGCTCGCGCCACCAGGCCATAATGGTCTCGCCGGCCGGGATCGGCGGCGCGCTGTCGGGGCGAAAGCCGGTCCAGTCGGCGACCCAGTCCGGCGCGTGGCGCAGGAAGCTCTGCGAGCCGAAGGCATCGGGCAGCGCGATCAGCAGGTTGCCGCCATAGACCTGGCGCCACTCGTCGAGCACGCGATAGGGCGCGCCCAGCAATTCCGCATCCGTTTCGGCCAGCGCCGCCAGCACCATCGGCAATTCATGGGCGTTGGTGCCGATCGCCTCGAGGTCGGCATCCATCGCCAGCAGCACGTTCGAGGTGCCGGTGAAGGCCGATCCCAACCCCTCCTTCAAGGCCTCGACGCACCAGCGCTGCCAGAGATGGCCATGGCGCCGGCGCGTGCCGAAATCGGAGAGCTTGAGATTCGGCAGCTTCTGCAGCCGCTCGACCTTGTCCCACATCTTGGCCTTGGCGCGGGCATAGAGCACGTCCAGCGAGAAACGCTTCTGGCCGACCATCACGCGCCGCGCCCTGAGCTCGTTGATGATCGCCAGCGCCGGCACCTCCCACATCGTCGTGTGGGTCCAGGGCCCCTCGAAATGCAGTTCGTACTGACCGTCGACCTTGCGCAGATCGTATTCAGGCAACTGGAACTCGGCGAGCCAGCCCATGAACTCCGGCGAGAACATCTGGGTCTTGCCGTAGAAGCTGTTGCCGGACAGCCAGATCAGTTCGTTCTTGGTGAAGCGCAGCGAACGGGCATGGTCGAGCTGCGCTCGAAGCTCACCTTCGTCGACGATGTCGCCGAGCCGGATATGTTTCGAGCGGTTGATCAGCGAGAAGGTGACCTGCACATCCGGGTGGAAGGCCCGGATCATCTGCAGCATCAGGAGCTTGTAGAAATCGGTATCGAGCAGGCTGCGGATGATCGGGTCAAGCCGCCAGCCATGGTTGTAGGTCCGCGTCGCGATGTCGGTGAAGATCATATCGGCATCAAATCCGGGGCCGGCTCACGGCGAAGGCGACGATACGGCGCGGGCGCCGGGCGAAGGAAAGCGCATCAGAACAGCGCCTTGAGCGCGGGCGCAAGCGCCGGCCACGCAGCCATGCCCAGCGACAGGACCATGAGCGCCGCCAGCAGCACGCCCAGCAGCGGCAGCACCGCCCGGAAAACCGCTCCCGCCGGCACCCGCATGATGCCGCTGACGACATAGACGAGGATCCCGAGCGGCGGCGTCAGCCCATGGATCATCAGGTTGACCACCAGCACCACCCCGAACTGGATTGGATCGAGCCCCGCCGCCACCGCGACCGGCAGGAGCAGCGGCGCCAGCAGCAGGATCGCCGCGCCGATATCGAGGAAGAGCCCGGCGACCAGCAGCACGAGATTGGCGAGCAGCATCACCGCATAGGGCCCGGCGCCGAACGCGGTGACGAGCCCCGCCATCTGCTCGGAGACCCGGTCGACCGCGAGCAGAAAGGCGAAGGGCGCGGAGGCTCCGATCAGCAGGCCGATCGCCGCCGCCTCCGCCGCCGATTTGCGCAAGGCCGCCAGCACGCCGCGTCCGTTCAGGCTGCGCAGCGCGAGGCAGGCGATGACGGCATAGGCGACGGCGAGCGCCGAAGCTTCCGTCACCGTCACCACGCCGAAGCGGATGCCGACGACCACGACGATGCCGAGCCCGATGGCGGGAATGGCGCCGATCAGCGCCCTGCCCCGCTCGTTCGCGCTCGCCTTCGGCGCGGCATCGATCACGCCGCGAACGCTGAGGTGGATGCCGATGGCCAGCGCCAGCGCCAGCACGCCACCGGCGACGAAGCCTCCGACCAATAGCGATCCGACCGAGAGATTGGTCGCGCTCGCCAGGATCAGGAAGGCGATCGAGGGCGGGATGATGTTGTCGAGCATCGAGACGCCCGCAACGATCGCCGCCGCATTGGCCGGCGGATAGCCCCGCGCCACCAATGTAGGCGCCATCACCTTGGCGCCGAAGGCGGCATTGGCCACCGAGGAGCCGGACGCGCCCGAGAACAGCACGCTCGCGACCAGCGCCGTCTGCGCGAGCCCTGCCCGCCAATGGCCGACCAGCGTCGCGGCGAAGCGGATCAGGCGCTCGGCGAGCCCGCCCGCCGTCAGCAATTCGCCCGCCAGCAGGAAAAAGGGAATGGCCAGCAGCAGGAACTTGCCGACGCCGCCGACCATGGTCTGCACGATCGCCGGCTCCGGCATCAGCCCGCCGAACGGCCCCGTCAGCGAGACACCTGCGAGCAAGGCGAAGGGCAAGGGCGCGCCGAGCAGAAGCCCCGCTCCGGCGACGAGTGCCGCGACCAGGCTCGGTGTCGGGAACAGATCGAAAGAGAGCTGCGCCAGCCCATAGAAACAACCGCCCAGCACGAGCCCCGCGACCGCTCCCGTCCAGCCTCGTTCCAGACCGGCTCGCAGAAACAACGCCAGGATCGTCAATCCGCCGCCGCAGGCAAAGACGGCGAAGCGCAGGGCCTCGGGCAGGCCGAGCACGGTCGAATGCCCGCCGACGAGCGTAGCGACGCTCGCCCCGCCCGCCGCCAGCACCAATGCGCCGTGGAAAGCAACGGCATCCGCAAGGATCGCTGCAATCCGCCGCGACATGGCCGGCAATAGTCGCACCAGCACGTCGAGCCGCATCGCCAGAGTACCGGTGACGGCGAGCGGCGCGCCGACCGCGATCAGCGCCAGATGCAGCCAGATCGCCAACTCGTCCGACCAGACGAAGCCGCCGCCAACCAGATAGCGCTGCAGGACGGCCGCCATGACCACCAGGAACAGCGCCGCCAGGATTGCCGCGCCGGCGCATTCCAGCACCGTGCGGAAGGCAGCCTCCGCCCGTTCCGGGAGCGGCTTCCCGCGCGCTTGATCGTCCGACTGGCTCATCCTGCCGCCATGCCCTGCCCGGATGCCCTGTTCCGGCCTCGCGCCCGTCCCGTCAAGCCGCACGAATTGACATCGGCCCTGAATTGGCCGCAGGAGCAGGCTTGCCGCGTCGTCCCGGCCGGGATTGGATGGGGCCGTCGCCCAGCCTTTTCCAGCCTTCCAGAAGACGCGCATGGCCTCCGAAACGACCTCTCCCTTAGCCGGCTTCGGCACCGCTCCCACCACGCCCTACGATCTCGCCGTCATCGGCGGCGGCATCAACGGCGCGGGTATCGCCCGCGATGCGGCCGGGCGTGGCGCCTCCGTCGTGCTGTTCGAGAAGGACGATCTCGCCAGCGCCACCTCCTCACGCTCGACAAAGCTGATCCATGGTGGCCTGCGCTATCTCGAACATTACAAGTTCCGGCTGGTGCGCGAGGCGCTGATGGAGCGCGAGCGGCTCTGGGCGATCGCACCGCATATCATCCGGCCGCTGCGTTTCGTGCTGCCGCATCACAAGGGCCTGCGTCCGGCCTGGCTGCTGCGGCTCGGCCTGTTCCTCTACGACCATATCGGCGGCCGCAAATTGCTGCCGGCGACGCGCACGCTCGACCTCGCCCATGACGCCGCCGGCAAGCCACTCAAGGACGACCAGGCTAAGGCCTTCGAATATTCCGATTGCTGGGTCGAGGACGCCCGCCTCGTCGTGCTGAACGCGATGGATGCCGCGGTGCGCGGCGCCGCGATCCACACCCGCACACGGGTCACCGCCGCGCGGCGCGAGAACGGGCTCTGGCAGCTCGATACGGATGGCTCCGAAGGCCGCCAGACGATCTGGGCGCGCACGCTGGTCAATGCCGCCGGCCCCTGGGTCGGCGATGTCCTGAACGGCGTGATCCATACCAATGCCAAGGCCGGCGTCCGCATGGTCCAGGGCAGCCATATCGTCGTGCCCCGGCTCTACGAGCACGGCCGCTGCTACATTTTCCAGAACGCGGATGGACGCATCATCTTCGCCATCCCCTACGAGCAGGACTTCACGCTGATCGGCACGACCGACCGCGACTACCATGGCGACCCGTCCGAGGTCGTCGCGACGCCGGACGAGATCGCCTATCTCTGCGCTGCCGCGAGCGAGTATTTCCGCTCACCCGTCACGCCGGAATCGGTGGTCTGGACCTATTCGGGCGTGCGCCCGCTCTATGATGACGGCGCCTCCAAGGCGCAGGAGGCGACGCGCGACTACGTGCTGACGCTCGACGCTCCCGAAGGCGAAGCGCCGCTGCTCTCCGTTTTCGGCGGCAAGATCACGACCTATCGCCGTCTCGCCGAGGCCGCGATCGCAAAGCTGGCGCCGCTGACGCCCTGGGCTGCCCGCGCTGAATGGACGGTGACGGGCGCCCTGCCCGGCGGCGATTTCCCCGTTGGCGGGTTCGACAAGCTGGTCGGCGAGATCGGAGCCACCTATCCCTGGCTCGAGCGCCGTACTGCGACGCGGCTCGCTCGCGCCTACGGCACCCGCGCCCGCGACATCCTCGCCGATGCGAAGAGCCTTGCCGATCTCGGCCGGCATTTCGGCGCTGATCTCTACGAGCGCGAGGTCCGTTATCTGGTGAAAGCGGAATGGGCGCGCCGGGCGCAGGACGTGCTCTGGCGCCGCGGCAAGCTGGGCCTGCGGCTGTCGAAGGCGGAGAGCGAAGCGCTCGACGCTTTCATGCGGGACAGTGCGGCGAGGGCGGCCTAGGCGCCTGAACGACGGCCGGCGCACGCCCGATCAAAGCCATCCTTGTCATTCCGGGGCTTCGCGCAGCGAAGAACCCGGAACCCACGACTGGGCGAGCCCTCGAGCCCAATACGAAATGCCTCACCCAGTCGTGGGTTCGGGGCTCGCGCCTTCGGCGCGCCCCGGAATGACAAGGGTGGCTCCAAGGCGCCTCACGCCACCTGATAGGCAAAGCTGCCCTCCTCGACCGAGACCTTCGCCTCGGTCAGCGGCTTCTTCTCCAGCTGCAGGTTGAGGATCGCGCGCGAGAGCGCCGGCAGCATCGAGTTGGTGATGATGTTGTCGATCATGCGCCCGCCCGAATCCGGATCGTTGCACTGGCCGACGATGTGCTCGACCACCGCATCGTCATAGACGAAGGCCGCCTTGTGGTTCTCGGCGAGGCGCTTGCCGATGCGCCCGAGCTGGAGCCTGACGATGCCGGCCAGCATGTCCGAGGACAGCGGGTAATAGGGGATGGTCACGAGTCGCCCGATCAGAGCCGGCGGGAAGACCTTGAGCAGCGCGGGCCTCAGGCTCACCGCCATCACCTCCGGATCGGGCTTGGCCGCGCCGTTCGCCGACATGCTCATGATCTCGTCGGTGCCGACATTCGAGGTCAGGATGATCAGCGTGTTCTTGAAGTCGATGCGCCGGCCGGTGCCGTCCTCCATCTGGCCCTTGTCGAAGACCTGGAAGAACAGTTCGTGCACGTCTGGGTGTGCCTTCTCGACCTCGTCGAGCAGCACCACCGAGTACGGCTTGCGCCGAACCGCCTCGGTCAGTCGTCCGCCCTCGCCATAGCCGACATAGCCAGGAGGTGCGCCCTTCAGCGTCGAGACGGTATGCGCCTCCTGGAACTCGCTCATGTTGATGGTGATGACGTTCTGTTCGCCGCCATAGAGCGCTTCCGCCAAAGCCAGCGCCGTCTCGGTCTTGCCGACGCCGGAGGGGCCGCAGAGCATGAACACGCCGATCGGCTTGTTGGGATTGTCGAGCCGGGCGCGGTTGGTCTCGATGCGCTTGGCGATCATGCCGATGCCGTGGCCCTGCCCGACGACGCGCTTGTTCAGCGTCTCCGCGAGATTGAGCACGGTCTCGATCTCGTCCTTGACCATCCGACCGACCGGGATGCCGGTCCAGTCCGAGACCACGGAGGCGACCGATTGCTCGTCGACATGGGCGTAGATCATCCGGTTGGCCGGATCGACCTCGCTCAACGCTGCGAATTTGGCGTTGAGCGCAGCGCGCGATTCCGCCGGATCGGCGGCTGGCTCGGGCGCGGGAACTTCGGCTTCGGCCGGCGCAGGCGCGACATTCTCGTTCGCTTCCGGCTGGGCGGCATCGGTCGTCTGCGGCGCCGCCTTCTCGCGGAGCTTGGTCCATAGCGCCTTGATCTCCTTGACGATGGCGAGTTCGCCCGTCCAGGCCCCTTCCAGCCCCGTCAGCTTCTCCCCCTTCTCCGCCATCTCGGCCTCGATCTCACTGAGCCGCTTGGTGGCATCGGTGCCGAGATCGGCGTCTGCCGTGAGCGCCGCCTTCTCCTGCTCCAGCGAGGAGATCGCGACGCGCGCATCCTCGATCGCCGCCGGCGTTGCGTTCTGGCTGATGGCGACGCGGGCGCAGGCGGTATCGAGCAGGCTCACCGCCTTGTCGGGGAGCTGACGCGCCGGGATGTAGCGATGCGACAGCGAGACCGCCGCGACGATGGCTGCGTCCGAGATGCGGACCTTGTGGTGCTTTTCCATCGGGCCGATCAGCCCGCGCAGCATCGTGCAGCAGCGCGCGACGTCGGGCTCGTCGACCTGCACCGGCTGGAAGCGCCGGGTCAGCGCCGGGTCCTTCTCGAAATACTGGCGGTATTCCGACCATGTCGTCGCCGCGATGGTGCGCAGCGTGCCGCGCGCCAGCGCCGGCTTCAGCAGGTTCGCGGCATCGCCCGTTCCGGCCTGTCCACCGGCGCCGATCAGGGTATGCGCCTCGTCGATGAACAGGATCACCGGCGTCGGTGAGGACTGCACCTCGTCGATCACCGAGCGCAGGCGCTGCTCGAACTCGCCCTTCATCGAGGCGCCGGCCTGCATCAGGCCGATATCGAGCGCGCAGACGCGCACACCCTTGAGCGGCGGCGGCACATCACCTGAAGCGACGCGCTGGGCGAAGCCTTCCGCGATCGCGGTCTTGCCGACGCCAGCCTCGCCGGTGAGGATCGGGTTGTTCTGACGCCGCCGCATCAGCACGTCGATGACCTGGCGGATCTCGTCGTCGCGTCCGAGGATGGGGTCCATCGTGCCGGAGCGAGCCTTGACGGTGAGGTCCTGCGAGAAACGGTCGAGCGCGGTCGTGCCCTTCGCTCCCTCGGCCTGTTCGGCGCCGGGCGTTCCCGCCGCACGCAGGCCGGAGCCATCCATCGGCCGCAGGTTTTCTTCCTCCGAGCTTTCCCAGATCTTGCCGTAACCTGCGGCCAGTTCCTCGACCGGTATCTTGGAGAACTCCTTCGAGAGCCCGGTCAGCACGCGGCGCAGCTCCGTCGATTTCAGCGCCGCGACCAAGAGGTGGCCGGTCCTGATCTGCGTCTCGCCGAAGAACAGGGTGGCGTAGTGCCAGCCACGGTCGAGGATATCGACGATGTGGTTGGCGATGCCCGGCATCTCCGTCTCGTTGCGGCGGAAGCCCTCGACCACGCCGCCGAGCTCCATCAACATCTTGGCGCGGTCGAGCTTGTAGTGGTCGGCGGTCAGGGTCAGGTCATTCGACGTGCCCTGCAGGATCTGCAGCAGCCAATGCGCCAGCTCGACATTGCGGTTTCCCGCGCCCTTCGCCTGCCGGAGCGCCTGCAGGAATGTGTCGTAGCCGACCCGATTGAGCTTGCCTGTGACGGCTTCGAGGCTGATATCGGCCATGATCGTCCCCTTCAATGTCCGGTGGCGGCAGTGCGGCTTCGTTTCAGGCGCAGGCTTTCGGCAGGATGGAAGCGGGCGTCGCGGCGCAGGGCGCCCTCCTCGACATCCCAGTTCGGTGCCATCCAGCTCGTCCAGCCGAGATGGCCGGACTGGCCGAGCCGGACCGGCTTGACCTCGCCGACCGGCAAGGCGAGCTCGACATCCCATTCGAACTGCTCGCCGAGATGGAAGAACACCGCATCCGCCAGGGGCTCGCAGCGGTCGCCATTCGGCAGAAAGCGCTCGAACTGTTCGAGGTCGCGGGCGGTGATCTTGACCCGGAACTTGTCCTCGACGCTGTAGACGCTGCCGCCCAGCAGCGCGTCGCTGCCGAGCGAACAATGAGCGCCGCCGAGCCGCGTCCGGTCGGCCGGGTCGAAGACCAGCCACATCCCGGTGAACTGCTCGATCTCGACTTCCGTCTTGAACAGGCCGGCAAGAAAGCGCCGCAGGCGCGAGGCCGATTTCGCCTGCGCACCGATCAAACCGGCATGGGCGAGCTTCTCGGCATCGGGGACGCTGTCGCGCTTGAGATACGGCTTCGAGCCCAGCCCGATCATGCTGCCGATATAGGCGGCGAAACGGTCGAGATCGGGCCGGTCATACTGCGCGACCGGGCGCGAATCCGCCCAGGCGCGATAGAACAATTGCAGGAAGCGGTGGTTGAAGATGTCGAGGAAGCGCGGGAAGGCGTCGTCTCGCGCTAGCGTCCAGTGATAGCTTTCCTCGGTCGTCGCCAGCGGCAGCGGCCCCTGCGGCCCGAGCAGGCCGAGGAACTTGACGAAGAGCCGCAGCCGCCCCTGCCCATCTTGACCAGCCTCAGCCAGGCTCGATGCCGGGAAATCGAGATAGGGTTGCTCGCCCAGCGCGACATATTCGTCGCGCCGCGAGGCGACGTCGCCCACGCGCGGCCGGTCGGGGAAGCTGCGTTCCAGCCGGCGCATCACCGCGTAGAAATCGAAGCGCCAGGGTTCGGCCTCGAGCTGCGCCTGGTAGTTCGGCGCCTTTTCCAGCGGGGTGGCGGCGTCCTCGCTCACAGGATGCGCCTCGCACCGGCGCGCGGCGGAAAGCGCATCACCTCGCCACGCTCGACAGTGCGGATCACCGTCTGGGTGAAATGGTTCATCGCCGCGTATTCCGCGAAGAAGCGGTCGAGCACCGCCCCCAACAGAAAGACGCCGGAGCCTTCGAACGCCTTCTCGTCGAGCAGCACGGTGATTTCGAGCCCACGTGCCGCACCGGTCCCCGCCCGCTGCGGAAAACGACGCACGACGGCGCGGCTGTCGACGCTCTTGATGCCGCGGATGCGCCGCTCGGTGGCGCTGTCGGCGAGATCGGCAAAAAGCGAGAGCAGTTCGCGCAGCGCCTCCCCATTCTCGCCGGCGCCACGCTGGACGAGGCCGAGATGGTTCAAGCTGATCAGGTTGACCAGTCGCCAGGTCACGACCCCGGTGCTCGCGGTCTCCGAACGGAGCTTGAGCTGGGAGACGACCGGCTCGCGCGGCGGCGTCGGCCCGGCCAGGCAGGCGATGTCGAGCGAGACATTGTCGATCAGGCGGAAATCCGCGCCCCCCCGACCGGTCGGCAGATGCTCGGTCAGGTGCCGGTTGGAGCAGAGCGCGCGCACGCTGAGCTCCGCGACCGATGCCGTGTCGGCGACGCCCGCCGGCTCGACCAGCGAGATGAACATCTCCGTGCCCGTATAATCGGAAGCCTTACCCTGCCGGCGCTCGGACGAGGAGCGGCGCCGCGGCAGGCGGCGCTGCGTATAATGCAGCCCCTGCGTCGGCGAGGCGCCCTCCGGCGAGGAATAGAGCGGATGGACGGGCTGCTTCTCGCGCCCGCCGGCATAATGCGCATGGACCGAGAGGATGCTGTGCGGCTCGTAGTCGAGCGCGCGGCTGCGGTCCGGCACGACATGGAATTCGTGCTGGTTCATTTTGACCGGGATGCGATCGGTCGTCTTCTCGAACAGGTTGATCGCCGGCGCCGCATAGAGCGCGAACATCTCCTTGCGCACGGCACCCGGCAGCCGCGTATTGACCTCGTCGAAGACGAAGATCACGTCGATCGCCTTGGCCTGGAGCTTCGGCATGATGCGGCTGAGCCCCTCCAGCCGGAAGCCGAGGAACTTGCGCGGAAACCAGAACAATTCGCGCAGCAGGTCGAAACCACGGAAGACACGGGTATCGGCCGGCAGCAGCGCCTCGTCCTCGTCGAAGCCGACCTGCTCCAGCCGGCAGCCATCACCCGGCGTCACCACCGGATCACCGAACGCGTCGAGATGGCGGAAATGGATGCCGATGCAGTTCGCGAACAATTGCTCGTAGAGCGCGACGGCGTCGCCCTCGTTGCCGAGCAGGTGGAACGGCAATTCGCGGGTGCGGCAGCCGGCGAACCAGCTCGCCGGATTCTTCAGCGCCTGCGCCGCAGAAGGCTCCTGCTCGGGGTCGGCCATGACCCGATGGTTCAGGGAGATGCGCAGGCCCGATAGCGCCCGCGGCCCGGTGCGCAGGCCCAGCGCCTGCAATGGCCCCGGCGCCGGGATATATTCGGCCCCGGTGATCTCGAAGGGCCAGAGCGTGACGTCGCCACCCAGCCGGTAGCGGCAGGCGACCCGGCGCTCGCGCTCCAGATAGGTCGCGTCGATATAGGAGCCGCGCGGAATCCGCATGCCTTCGCGGAGCGCCGGGTCCGAATAGGCCGGCCCCACGCCGGCCAGCAGCGCCGAGGGCGTCGGCGCGAGATAGTTCGGCAGCAATTGCTCGATCAGGTTGTTGGTGAACTCGGGAAACTCGTGCCGGAGCTTGAGCTGGACGCGGGCGGCGAGGAAGGCGGCGCCTTCGAGCAGGCCGCCGACCATCGGGTCCATGCGCTCGCCGGCGAGCCCGCCAAGTCGCTCGGCGATGCCCGGATACTCCTCCGCGAACTCCTTGCTGTGCTCCATGAAGAGCCGGAGTTCCTGGTTGTAGAGATCGAGAAACTCCTGGTTCATCGCCTCAGTGTCCCTTGATCGCGATCTTGCCGGTATCGAGTTCGAGATCGGCGACGAACTGGACCGGGATATTCAGCGGTTCGCAGTTCAGATCGGCGCGCACGAGGAAACGGACCTTCAGCTCGGCCGGATCGAGGCTGTCGTCGCGCTCGACCGCAACCGATTTGCGGATCAGGCGCGGCTCGTAGCCGACCAGCACATCGGCGAGGTCCTCGCGGATCGCATCGACGCGATGCTCGTCGATCGAGAGCCGGGTCAGGTCTGGGAAACCGTGGTTCAGCACCGAGCGCCGCACATGCTCCAGCCCGGAGAGATCGAGGCACGAGCCCAGATTGATCGTGTTGACGAGCGCATCGAGATCGAGCGCGATCTCGCGGCGCAGCTTCTGTTCGGTGATCGCGGCGCGCGGCGCCGCGCGGCGCGGCGCGATCACGCGTTCGCCGCCCTCGTCCCGAAGGTCGAGCGCGGTCCTCGCATCCTTTTCAAGATGCGCCTCCCGGAATGCGAACATCAAAGGCGGCCGCAGCCGCTTCTTCGAGATCGGATCTGCCATGGCCTATCGCACCGTCGACAAGGCACCGGCCCCGGCAAATGCCGGAGCCGGTGATCTTCAACTCACTTGGTGTGGGTCTTGATGTCCCAGGTCATGGTGCTCGGCGCCTCGAGCGAACCATCGGCCTTCTGCGCCTTGTACTCGTATTTGATCTTGGCGTAGTTCAGCGAGAACTGGTCGGTCGGAATGCTGGAGCCGCCGGCGGCGTCGCCGGATTGGTAGCTCGACACGATCAGGTCCTCCAGCGTCAGCACGTAATAGTCCTGCTGCGTCTCGCCCTGCTTGCGGACGAAGAGCACCGCTTTCTTGATGTGCTTGCCGCCGGCGCAGGACAGCGCCAGATTCGTCGAGGCCTTGCCGACCGAGCTCGTGAAGTGGATGTCCTGGAAGCTCGCCTTGCCGGCGCCGCCGCCGGCGTTGGACGCATGCGAGCCTGCATTGCTGATGCCCCAGGAGAATGAATCGACCTCGATCGTGTCCTTGTGCTTGGAATCCTTGCTTTCGCCCTTGATGCCGTCGATCTCGAGCAGGAAGTCGCTAGCCATTTTTACCTCCAGAGTAGGATTGCTGTGGGCTCGCGGATGCGGGCCCGCTGTGGACGCACTTCTCCTGTCGCGCCGCCCTCACACCGCCGGCGCGTCGAAGATTCTCGTTGTCGCCGTCACCCGGTATTCAGGTGGCGGTCACTGCTTGGGAGCTGGCAGTCGCGAGACCAGGCTCAGGCCGATATCCATGCCTTCGAGCTGGAAGTGCGGCCGCAGATAGAACTTGGCCGAGTAGTAGCCGGGGTTCTCCTCGTCCTCGAAAACGTCGATGCGCGCATCGGAGAGCGGGCGCCGCGCCTTCGTCTCTTCGCTGGAATTGACCGGATCGCCATCGACATAGTCGGTGATCCACTCCTGCAGCCAGCGGCGCAGCGGCTCCTTTTCCTTGTAGGAGCCGATCTTGTCGCGAACCATGCACTTCAGGTAGTGCGCGAAGCGCGAGACTGCGAACATGTAGGGCAGCCGCGACGACAGGTTGTCCGACGCGGTGGCCGCGACGCCGTCCGGCCCCGAATAGGCCTTCGGCTTGTAGAGCGACTGGGCGCCGATGAAGGCGGCCTTGTCGGTGTTCTTGCGATGGATCAGCGGGATCAGGCCGGATTTCGCCAGCTCGGCCTCGCGCCGGTCGCTGATCGCGATCTCGGTCGGGCATTTCAGGTCGATGCCGCCGTCATCCGTCGGGAAGGTGTGCGTCGGCAGGTTCAGGACCTCGCCGCCCGACTGGACGCCGCGGATGCGCGTGCACCAGCCATATTCCTTGAACGCGCGGTTGACGTTGACCGCCATCGCATAGGCCGCGTTCATCCAAGCGTAGTTCTCGCCCTTGTGCCCGTCGGTATCCTCCTCGAAGGCGAACTCCTCGACCGGCTCGGACTTGGCGCCATACGGCACCCGGGACAGCACCCGCGGCAGGCACAGGCCCACATAACGGGAATCGGCCGCGTCGCGCAGGCCCTTCCAGGCCGCATAGTCGGGCGTGTCGAAGACCTTGCTGAGATCGCGCGGATTGGACAGCTCGGTCCAGGCATCCATGCCCATCAGGGTCGGCTCGGCCCCTGCGAAGAAAGGCGCATGCGCCGCCGCCGCTACCTTCGACAGATCGCGCAGGAGCTGCACGTCGGTCGGGACATGGCTGAAATGATAGTCGCCGACGAGGCAGCCGAAGGGCTGGCCGCCGAGCTGGCCGAATTCCTGCTCATAGACCTGCTTGAACAGCGGGCTCTGGTCCCAGCGCGCGCCGGGATAGGTCTTGAGATTGCGGTAGAGCTCGCCCTTCGAGACGTTCATCACCTTGATCTTCAACTGCGCGTCCGTCTCGGAATTGAAGACGAGGTAGTTGAGGCCGCGCCAGGCGCTTTCGATCTTCTGGAACTCCGGTGCATGCAGCACCGCGTTCATCTGCTCGGTCAGCTTGGCGTCGAGCCGGGCGATCATCTCCTCGATGGTGTCGATGACGTCGCCCTTGATCAGGGTCTGGTCCGCCAGCGCCTGGTTGACCAGGGTCGCGACCGCATTCTCGACCTCGGTCGCCGCGCGCTCCGTCTTGGGCTTGAAACTCCGTTTCAGGATCGCCGAGAAATCGTCGACCTCGCGCGTTTCGACTGCTGCCCCGCCGGGCTGTTGGGTTTGTGCTTCCGCTGCCATTGCCGCCTCGCTCGCTTAACCGCCTGCAGGCCCCGACCCCGCTCATACGGACGGGATCGCTTCAAACCATCCGGAGCATCGCTCCCGCGAAAGAGCGGCTCCCGCCCCTTCGCGCAGTTCCCCGGGGGCTGAGCCCGCGCCCTGCCCTCAGTTCGCCGTCTTGTCTTCCGAAGGCTCGCCCTTGCCGAGCTGGTCCTTCAGCGCCGCCATCAGCTGGGGATCGGCCAGCAGCGCCTTGATCTGGTCGCTGGCGGCCATCTTGCCGTCCATGTAGCGCAGCAGGTTGGCGAGCTGCTCACGCGCCTCCAGGAGCTTCGCCGTCGCCGGGATCTGGCGGGCGATGGCTGCCGGGCTGAAATCCTCGAACTTCGAGAACTTCAGCGCCACCGAGAGCTTCTCGCTGCTGTCCTCGCCGAGCTTGTTGGCCACGTTGAAGGACACGGCCGGCTCGATCGCGGCCATGCGCTGATCGAAATTGTCCATGTCGAAGTCGAGGAACTTGCGCTGCGAGATCTCGGGCTTCTCGATTGCCGAGGCGTTGCCCGAGAGATCGGCCATCACACCCATGACGAAAGGCAGCTCGACCTTCTGCTCCGCGTTGTAGGGATCCTCGTAGGTGATATGCACCCGAGGCGGCCTGTTGCGGCGGATGAACTTCTGTCCAGAATCTCCGGCCATGTGACGTGCCCCTCTGCATTCGTGCCACGCCGACGTAACGTGACATCCTATCCGTTTTCGCCCGTCATCGATATAGTCTCGCGACCGTGACGGGAGGTTCAAGGCAATGACGAAAAACTTCCCTAGCTGTCAGCCTCCGGAACCGGCACGACATCTGGCAGGATGCTACCGAGAAGCGACATGAAATCATGCTGCGCCAGAGCACAGGCCTTGTCCATCAGGAGCGGCGTCGGGTGCGAGGGCTCGACCTGGCGGTAGAAGGCGGCGACCGCCTTCATCGCGCCAACCGCATCCGCGCGGCTGCCGATCACGATCGCGGACGGCGCCGGGCTCGGCGCGGCGGCGACCTCGGCCGCCTCCGTCACGCTTTCCCCGTCATCACCGGCCTCGGAAACGTCCTCATCGGCTTCGGCATCGCTGTCGTAGCCGCCCCCCGCTTCGTACTCGCTCTCCGCCTCGGCGCCGTCCGGCACCGGCAGGCGCTCCAGCGGCAACCGGAACCGGCGCTGGTCGCCGATCTCGAAGACCGCCTTGTCGACCTGGTCGGGGAACATGATCTGGATGACCTCGATCAACGACTTTCCGATCAGCTGCTGCGCCTGCCCGATCAGCAGGACGGCCGGGCTCGAAGGCTCGGTTCTGCGAAAGTAGCCGAGGCAGGCTCCCAGCGTATCCTCCACATGAAGGATGCTCGAAACGGCTCCAGGACCGAAGGTTGCGGTGTTTGCTGCCGACCCCTGCGGGCCGGCCGCCACGGGCTCCGGCCCCGATGCCTGATGGCCCGGGACACGCCGCACGACCGCGGCGTCGAGAAAGGCGGCGATCTGGTCCAGCAGCGTCGCCAGGCGCGGAAAGCCGAGGGGATGATCGACACCGACCTTCTCCAGCCAGATCGTCCGCAGGCGCGTGAGCGCGTCGCGCCCGGCATTCACCTGGCCGAGAATCGCGACGAGGTCATCGGCCTCGACCTCGCCCAGCACCGCCTGGATCGTTCCGGCATCGGGATGCTGCTCGCCCTCGACGAGCTTCGTCTCGCCGCTCGCGACGAGCTGGCTGCGGAACATGAACGGACCGATCCGCCGGCTGACGAAAAGCGGCGCGTGCTGCAGCGGCAGCACCACCGTCGCCAGTTCGTCGAGCCCCTGCAGGGCGACCTCGCGCATCACGAAACCGCCGTCCATCGCCCTGGGATGCACCTCCTCCCAGTAGTTGCCGAGGAGATCGGCCATGGCTGACAGGCTGGCGGTGAACCCCGGTACGTCGCGGTTGAGGATCGTGAGCTTGGCCGCGAGCACGAGGATCCTGAGGTCGCGCGACCGCTCCAGCAGCTTGCCGAGCTCGGCAAAGGCCGGCGGAAACTCGATACTCGTCCGATCGAAGGCGACCTGCCGCCCGTCATCGTCGCGGCGGAAATACGAGACCGGCAACGCGACCTCGAGCCGCGCCGTGGCGTTCATGAAATCGGGATCGTCTTCGAGATCCGGCCCGCAGGGCTCGTCGGCCGAAACCGGTTTCGTCAGGTCGGCGAAATTCAGACCCGCCATCGCTTTCCCCGCGAGAGCATCTCCGCGCTTCCCCGAAGCGCCGGAATGCTCCAGATCTTTATTTTATCGCATTTTCTTCACGCGAACCGGCATCCACTTCGCTCGAAAATGCGCTCACAGGAGCGGCGGCCCGGTCACGGCCGGGGTCGCCGCGGCCGCTTGTCGTCGTGCTTCACTCGGTCCGCAGGCGCGTCTCGACCCGGCGGTTGTCGCCGGACAAGGGATCGGCCGCGATGGGCTTGCTCTGCCCGTAGCCCTTGGCCACCAGCTTGGCGGCATTGACCCCGTGCCCGCCGAGATAGCGGACGACGGCCTGCGCGCGGCGCTGCGACAGGTTGAGATTGTAGGAGGCACTGCCGGCGGCGTCGGTATGTCCCTCGACCATGAAGGTCCGCTGCGAGAGCTGCGGCGTCTTCAGCGCCTTGGCGAACTCGTCGAGATTGAGCTTGGCTTCGGGCTCCAGCTCGTCGGAATTGTATTTGAATTTCACCACGAGATCGAAGGCGCTGACCGGCCTGGCCGGCTCGACCACCTGCCCGGCCCTGGCGCATTCGGCTTCCGTGCCGACGCACAGCCCCCGCGAGATGCCGGGCTTGGGAGCGATGCCCGGCCCGAAATGCTTGACGATGTCGTCCGCCTTGTAGGTCTGCGCCCCGGCCCCGTTCGCCATGGTGAGAACCATAGCGCCGGTCAGAGCGACAAAGACAGTGAAGCCGGGCTGCTTGCGCATGGGAACACTCCCGCTGAGTTTCGCCGTCTGGCAGATAAGGACTTAGGGATGGAAGGATGACTCCAGAAATCACCTACGTCAAGATAAAAATAAAACGCGAATCGAAAGGTTCAGTTGATGCCTTCTGCTCTTGGGCAAGATAAAAGAACTGCGTCTTTCTCAACGCCGACGGGAAAAGACGAATTTACACTTATCAAGTTCGAAGCCAGCGAGGCTTTGAGCGAATTGTTCACTTATAATATCGAAACGGTCAGCAAGACCGACAACGCTGACCTGCAAAGCATCATGAGCGAGAAATGCTCGGTCAAATTCACGCTCAAGAACAAGAGCGAGCGTGTGCTGAACGGCACGCTGGTCGATGCGCAATGGCTCGGCAAGCAGGACGATCTCTACATCTATCGCTTCACGCTCAAGCCGTGGCTCTGGCTGCTTTCGCAGCGGGCGGATTGCCGGATCTTCAAGAACAAGACCGCCCTCGACATCATCAAGGAGATTTTCAAGAAGGAAGGCTCGGCGAGCTTCGACGATCGCACCAGCGAGGCGCTCCAGCCGATCGACTATTGCGTCCAGTATCGCGAGACCGACCTCGATTTCGTGCTGCGGCTGATGGAGCAGTACGGCATCTACTACTATTTCAAGCACAGCGACGGCGACCACAAGCTGGTGCTCTGCGATTCCCGCTCCGCCCATGACCAGGTCCAGGCGGCGGCCGAGCCGAGCTTCCAGGGCGATGCCTCGGCTTACGCCTTCGTTCCGCAGGGCAGCCGCTTCCCGCGCAGCGCCGTCGAGCATCTGACGAGCTGGTCGACGATCCGCCGCCTGCGCACCGGCAAGTTCGAACTCAAGGACTATGATTTCGAGAAATCCGAATCCGATCTCACCGCCCGTGCCGAGGAAGGCTTCCCCAAGGCCAAGTCCTACGAGGCCTACGACTACCCGGCCGCCTACACCAAGCGCGACCAGGGCGAGCATTTCGCCCGCGTGATGGCGCAGGCCGAGCAGGCGCAGGACGAACGCCGCTATGCCGGCGGCGATGCTGCGAGCCTCTATCCAGGCGCGCTGATGAAGCTCTCCGACCACCCGACCGGCGCCGAGAACAGCGAATATGTCGTGGTCCGCGCGACCCATGCCTTCGGCATTCAGAGCTATCGCTCGTCGGGGCGCCGGGACGAGGCGCTCTATCACGGCTCCTACGAGCTCCAGAAAAGCGACAAGCGCTTCCGCGCGCCGATCGTGACGCCCCGCCCCACCGTCTACGGGCCGCATACCGCCAAGGTCGTCGGCGAGAAGAACAAGGGCGAGGAAGGCGATATCGACGTCGACGAATACGGCCGGATCTGGCTGCGCTTCCATTGGGACCGGGAGGATGGCTCGACCTCCTGCCGCACCCGCGTCGCGCAGATGTGGGCCGGCAAGGGCTGGGGCGGGCAGGTCATCCCGCGCATCGGCCAGGAGGTGATCGTCGAATATATCGAGGGCAACCCGGACCTGCCGCTGGTCGTCGGCGCCGTCGTCAACGACCAGCACAAGCCGCCCTATGAACTGCCGGCGAACAAGACGCAGTCCGGCCTCAAGTCGGAATCGACCGATGGAGCCGGATTCTCCGACACCTATAACGAGATCAAGTTCGAGGACCGCAAGGATCAGGAGGTCCTGGAGATCCGGACCGAGAAGGACCACAAGATCACGGTCAACAACATCGAGACCCGCGATATCGGCGAGCGCTACGACGGCGGCGGCTATTCGCGCGAGACCACGCTGAAGAAAGGCGACGACAAGCTCGACGTCCAGAACGGCAAGCTCGACATCGAAGCGCTCCGGGAGATCAATCTCAAGGTCGGCGAGAGCACGATCAAGATGACGCCCGGCAGCATCGAGATCAAATCGCCGAAGATCACGATCCATAGCCAGGCGCTGACGGAGGTGAAGAGCGATGGCATCCTCACCATCAAGGCGTCGATGGTGAACATCAACTGACCACGTAGACCGATAGCGACAGAACGGCCGGAGCCTCCATGTCACGCCTGCGCTTCAGCACCGCCCGCGAAGTGTTCGAGACCTACCCCGCGGCCCATCAGGCCGTGACGATGGCGCCGACCACCGAGCCGCCGCTGGCCTTCCTCGGTCGCCTCGTCAGGGGTCCGGCACCGATGGAAGCGGCCGGCTTCTGCGCCTTTCTCCTGCCCCGGCGCGAAACGGTCTGGTGGGCGCTGCAGGCTGTGCGCGCGACGCAGCCGCCCGGCACGCAGGACCCGGGCCTCGATGCCGCAGAAGCCTGGGTGCGCGAGCCCGGCGACAAGACACGGTTCGCGGCGCTGCGGCTGGCTCAGGTCGGCGACAGCGCAAGGCCTGGTACCTTCGTCGCCTGGGCAGCCGGCTATTCCGGCGGCAGCATGTCGGAGAGCCACCCGATCCCGACACCGCCGGACCTTACCGCCAAGATGGCCCGCATCGCGGTGCTCAACGCGATCAACCGCCTGCCGGCGCGCGAGCGCGACGGTGCATTGCGCGCCTGCGTCGAAGCATGCATTCGTTTGGCTGAAGACGATGCCGGCAAGCGCTGATCCGCCAGAGCATTTTCAAGCGAAGTGGACACCGGTTCGCGTGAAGAAAATGCGACAAGCCAAAGACCTGGATCATCGGGCCGAATATCATATTCGGCCCGATGATCTAAGGCCGTAACGGGACGTCCGCGATGGCGCTGACACTGACGATCGAGAATGAAACCTCGCTGCCCGATGGCGGCCCGCTCAGCGTGACCGCCGGCGGCGGACGCGGCCTCGATATCGGCCGCGACCAGCATCTCGACTGGGCCCTGCCCGATCCCTCGCGCGCCGTCTCCGGGCGCCATTGCGAGATCCGCTTCCGCGACGGCGGCTGGTGGCTGCGCGACATCTCGACCAACGGCACCTTCGTCAATGGCGGCGAGCATCGCGTCCAGTCGCCGTATCGGCTCCAGAACGGCGACCGGCTGGAGATCGGCCATTACCTGATCGCCGTCGCCATCGACGAGGAGGCCGGGCAGGTCTCCGAAACGGCCGCCCCGCCGCCGCCCTATGCCGCGCAACCGGACGCGCTCTGGGCGCCGAGCGAGGAAGCCGCTCCCCCGATTCCGCGCCGCGACCTGATGCCGCCGAACCATGCCCGGCCGGTCCATGCCGGCTTCATCGACTGGGCAACCGACATCCCGGTGCCGAGCGCCGAACCGTCAGCGCCGCCTGCGCAGGATTGGACGCCGCCCGCCGCGCGGACCGACGATTTCGCCTGGGCGCCACTCCAGCCGTCCCCCGCACCGGCGCAGGAGCCGGTGGTGGCGATGCCGACCCCGCGCCGGCCTCCGGCAAGCAGCGCTGCGGGCGCCAACCCCTGGGATGAGCCCGTCGAGGATTCGGTTCTGCCCGAGATGCCGGCCGAGCCGCGTCCGGCGCCCGCCTTCACGCCGCCCCCCGCCCCGGCCGAGCCCCCGGCGCAGCCGGGCGCACCCGCACCGATCTCGATGGGCGAGTTCATGCAGCGCTTCGCCAAGGGGGCCGGCGTCTCCCCGCAGGCGCTGGCGACGCAGGACCCCGGCGCCTTCGCCGAGCAACTCGGCGGCCTGATGCGCCTGATCGCCGAGGAGCTGAAAGGCCTGCTCGCCGCCCGTGCCGAGAGCAAGCGCATCGCCCGCAGCACCAGCCAGACGATGATCCAAGCACAGGACAACAACCCGCTGAAATTCTCGCCGACGGTCGACGACGCCCTGCAACTGATCTTCGGCCAGCCGCGCAGCGGCTATCTCGATGCCAGGCGCGCCTTCGACGAGAGCTTTCGCGATCTCAAGGCCCACCAGATCAAGACCTACTCGGCCATGCAGCACGCGCTGAAGATGCTGGTCGAGGATCTCGACCCGCAGGCGATCACCGAGGCGACCGCGCAGGACGGTGGCCTTGGCGGCCTGATCGGCTCGCGCAAGGCCAAGATGTGGGAGGCCTATGTCGCCCGCTGGGACGCCAAGACCGCCCCTTACGAGAACGGCCTCGTCGACGCCTTCATGATCTATTTCGCCGAGTGCTACGACCGCGGCGGGAAGTGACGGGCCCCGCCGTCATGCTCGCCCTTGTGGCGAGCATCCACGTCTTGAACACGAGCTTCGACCCGCGAAGACGTAGATGATCGGGACAAGCCCGACCATGACGCAATCGGAGCGAGCTACCCCTTCGCAGCCACCGCCGTGATCTCGATGGCGTAACCGGGCGAGGCGAGTTTCGCCTCGACGGTCGCCCGCGCCGGAGAATGGCCCTTGGCCACCCACTTGTCCCAGACCGCGTTCATCTCGCCGATCTTGCTGATATCGGTGAGGAAGATCTGGACGCTGAGGATGCGCTCCTTGCGGCTGCCGGCCTGCGCCAAGGTGTCTTCCAGCAACGCCAGAACCTCTTCGGTCTGCTCGGTGAGCGAAGCGCCCTCGGTCTTCTCGGCGACATGGCCGGCGAGGAAGATGATGCCGTTGAAGATGGCGGCGTCGCAGTAGCGGGCGGCCAGTCCGATCCGTTCGATGGTCATGGGCTTTGCGTCCTGTCGCGGGAGGGAGGGTTCTCCCGCTTGGCCCGCCCGCCCCGCTCGGTCAAGCCGGCGGCAGAGTCAGGATCTCGCGGATCGCGCGCAACTCGAGCTGGCGCGGTGGATCGTCCATCGCGACCTTGTAGTAGCCGAGGATGCTGAGCTGCTCGTAGGTCGCCCAGATCGAGTCGTCCTCGAAGGCGGCCATCCGCTCCTCGAAATTCAGGATCATGCCGTATTCCATGCCGACACCGCGCTCGATCGGGGGCGGGGTCGGCTTGCTGCGCTTCTGCGCCTCGGCTGCAGCGAAGGCGGCAAGCGCCCCCGGCTGCCAGACCTGCTCATAGGCCGCGACGATATCGGCCGAAGGTTCGCCCTTGCTGGTCAGCACCCGGCGGCAGGCATCGGCGAAGGCATCGGTCAGCCCGTTCGCCTCGGCAGCGGAATCGGCCTTGTTGTAGTCGGCCCGCAGCGGCTCGACATAGCCGAAGAGGTTTTCGAGCTGCCGCGCGGACGGCCCTGCCAGGAACAGCCAGGGAAACGCGCCGTCGATCGAGATTTGGCCGGGCAGCAGATGCGCCGCCTGCTCGCCATCGTCGGCCCGGAAGAACTGGCGCACCGCCGCCGTGCAGCTCACGTTCGGTACGGGCAGGATCGGGCGCTTGCGCCGCGCGGGATCACGGATCAGCGCCATGAAGCAGAGCGCCTCCGCGACGCGCCCGTTGCGGGCGAGGCCATGGTTCTTCGCCCGCCGCTGATCCGAGGACAGGCGCTGCACCATCTTGTGGCGGAAGCGCTCGCTTTTCGCTTCTGCCCGGTCCGGGACCGTCCGCCTACCCTTCGCCATCGCACCCCGCAGCGAGAAAACGATTCCGTTTCAGCGGCTTCCGCCGCATCCTTGAATCAATCTGCGATCAGCCGCCGATGATCACGGTCGGCAGCCCCATCATGATCTTGTTGGGCGGCCCCAGCGCCTCGAGGACCGTGTCGCCCATCCGGCAGGCCGGCAGGTTGTTGATCAGCACGGTCTGCGAACCGTCGATGACGACCCCCGGGCCATGCGTCGGCAGCGGCGCCGGGCCGAGCGGTGTCAGGCAGATATGGATATCGGCGCCGCCTGCCGCGCCTGTGATCATCGAGCCCATGCTGGCAGCGGCCGTGTTCTTGGCGGTTTCCTCGGCGGCGATGGCGGCCGGCGCTCCCGGCGTCCCGGCGGCGGCCACGGTGGCGGCCTGAGCCGCCTGCAGCGCCGCGTCGGAGGTCGCCTTGGCGGCCTGGATCGCGGCTGCCGCCGCGGCGGGCACGCCGCGCCAGGCCAGCATGCCGCCGATGATCACATTGGTGCTGCCCGGGCCGGGCTGGAGCATGCCCGGCAGCGGATGCAGCACCGGATCCATGACGCGTGCGGCCGGTCCCTTGGGCATGCGGGCCTCCCCTGCTCGAACGGATTCGTACTTCCGAGCACTGCCGTGAAAATCGCTCCGCCGCATCCTTCAAGTCAATGACGGCGGCACGCGCGCGAAGCGCTAGCATTCGTTTGGTGACGCTTGGGTAGGACCCGTAGTAAGCTCGCCCAGCCTGCCTTCGAGTGAGCGAGACCGGAATGTCGTGGTACAGCAAGGTCGTCTGGTCGGAAGGACTGTTTCTCAGGCCGCACCATTTCCAGCAGAGCGACCGCTATCTCGAGAACCTGCTGGAAAGCCGCGTCAGGACCATCTCGCCCTATCCATGGGGCTTCTCGGTGCTGGAGATCGACCGCGACCTCGCCCAGCAGAGCCGTATCGGCCTGCGCCGCGCCGTCGGCGTGATGCCGGACGGCACGCCTTTCGCCCTGCCTGACAACAGCCCCCTGCCCGCCGCGATCGAGGTGCCGGAGAATGCCGCCGGCCAGATCGTCTGGCTCTCGCTGCCGCTTGCCGCCGCCAATACGCGGGAGGTCGAGGACACGCTGAACGGCTCGGCCAGCCGCTATGTCCCCGCCAACGAAATGCTGATCGATTCCACCGCCTCGCTGCGGACGGAAGAAGAGATCGACGTCGCCCATCCGCGCCTGACGCTGGAGCTGCGCAAGACCTCGAAGGCCGGCTATGTCGGCCTGGCGCTCGGCCGCATCCTCGAAGTGCGCGACCGCGCCATCCTGTTCGACGAGAAATTCGCTCCGCCGGTGCTGATCTGCTCGGCCTATCCGGTGATCGAGGGTTGGCTCGACCGCGTCATCGGCTGGATCGACAACAAGCTGGAGGAACTCGCCCGCTACGCTGCCGATCCGACGGCCGGCGGCGGCCTGCAGAGCGCCGACTATTTCGTGCTCCAGCTCCTCAACCGCAGCATCCCCGTGCTGAAGCACATGCGCCGCTCACGCTTCGTCCATCCCGAGCGGCTGTTCTCGACTTTCCTCGCACTGGCCGGCGAACTTGCGACCTTCACCACGGCCGAGCGCCGCGCCCGCGACTATCCGGCCTATGACCACGACGACCTGGAGAACTGCTTCGCGCCGGTCGTGCGCGACATCCAGGACTTCCTCTCGGCCAATCTCGGTCGCCGGGCGATCCGGCTGGAGATCGTCGAGCGCGCACAGAACGCCTTCATGTCGACGATCCGCGACCGCAGCCTCGTGCGCAACGCCACGCTGGTGCTGGAAGTGGCGGCGCGCCGCCCACTCACCGAGATCCAGGCGCAGTTCCCGCAGCTCTTCAAGATCGGCCCCAATACCAAGATGAACGAGATCGTCCATGCCCATCTGCCGGGCATCAATCTCGTCCACCTGCCGACGCCGCCGCCGCAGATCCGCGCACTCACGGATCATGTATACTTCTATCTCGACCGCACCTCGCCGCTCTGGCCGGAATTCTCGACGGCGAGTTCGATCGGCATGCATTTTTCCGGTGACTGGCCCGATCTCGAACTCGAGCTCTGGGCCGTTCTGGAGGGCAGGCGATGAGCGATCCGGGTTCGCCTTCAGATCCGTTCGGCCGCTCCGAACGAACGATCATCAGGCCGAACCCGGGCGGGCGCCGCGCGTCCCTGCCATCCGCTCCCGCCGCGCCGGCACCGGCCACGCCGCAGGCGCCCCAGCCCTATCAGCCGCCGCAGGTGCCCTCGCCCGGCGTACCCGGCACCGGCGACGAATGGATGTCTCAAGCTGCGCCGATCCCGCAGCGCCAACAGGCCCCGCCGCCTCCAGCCGTTGGCGGCCAGTCCCTGCCGCGCCGCGACCGGCTCCTGACCCCGAACGCCAACCCGCTGCTGCGTGCGGCCGGCCCGCTCCTGCTCCTGCTCGGACGGATGCGCGCGAATCTTTCCAACGCGCCCTTCGCCCAGCTTCTCGGCCAGGTCGGCGAGACGATCGAGGCCTTCGAGCATGAGGTCCGCGCCGCCGGCGTCTCGGCCGAGACGGCGCAGACCGCGAAATACGTCATCGCCGCCACCGCCGACGATATCGTCCAGAACATCCCCGGCGACGACCGCCATGTCTGGACGCAGTACAGCATGCTCTCGCGCTTCTTCGGCGAGCGCATCGGCGGCGTCCGCTTCTTCGAGATGCTCGACAAGGCCAAGGCCGATCCGTCGGTCAATTACGACCTGCTCGAACTGATGCATGCCTGCCTGGCGCTCGGCTTCCAGGGCATCCACCGCACCTCGGCCGGCGGCGCCAACAATCTCCAGACGATCCAGCGCAACCTGTTCGAGACCCTGCGCCGGGTGAAGCAGCCCGACCCTGAGCTCTCCCCGCGCTGGCGCGGGCAGGCGATCGCGCAGGCCGCCGCCGGCTTCAAGGTGCCGGTCTGGTCGGTCGCGGCGATCGCAGCCGTCGCCCTGCTCGGCGTCTATTTCGTCTTCCGCGCCCTGCTCGCCGGCAACGCCGAGGCAGCCTCGACCGCCCTGCTCTCGGTGCACCCGAAGGGCGAGATCGGCATCATGCGCAAGGTCTTCGCGGCCCCGCCGCCGCCGCCCCCGCCGCCGGCTCAGCCGCCCAAGGTCTGCGCCGCGGTGCAGCCGCCGATCGTCTGCCTGGTGACACCCAACGTCGTCATCATCCGCCTCGTCGGCATCACCCTGTTCGAGCCGGGCCAGGCGGGCGTGCGTACGGAATTTCAGCCGCTGATCGAGCGCATCGCCGCCGTGCTGGAGCAGGAGGGCGGCGCGATCAAGGTCGTCGGCCATAGCGATAACGTGCCGATCCGCACCGCCCGCTTCCCGTCGAACCTCGTCTTGTCGCAGGCCCGCGCCAAGGCCGTCGGCGACGTGCTCAAGACCAAGCTCAGCAAGCCCGACCGGATCACCACCGAGGGCAAGGGCGCCGACGCCCCGATCGCGCCCAACAACACCGCCGACGGACGCGCCCAGAACCGGCGCGTCGAGATCCTGATCCAGCGCCAAAACTAGGAGGCAAGACGATGAATCTCGCCACCTGGCTTCGCATCGCGGCCATCCTGATCGGCGCGCTTGCGCTCGCCGCGCTGATCTGGTTCGGCGGCCCCTTCGTCGCCTTCGGCGATGTCAGGCCGTTCGAGTCGCTCTGGGTCCGTCTGCCCATCGCCGTGCTGCTCCTCGTCGGAGCGTTCGTCTGGATCGGCTTCATCGTCATCCGCCGCCGCAAGGCGACCGCAGCCCTTACCGAGGCGCTGGAGAAGGAGGAGACGACTGGCGACGGCGCCACCCTCTCCAGCGCGATGAAGGATGCGCTGGCGACGCTGAAGAGCGCGCGCGGCAAGGGCGGCGACTATCTCTACGATCTGCCCTGGTACGTCATCATCGGCCCGCCCGGTGCCGGCAAGACCACGGCGCTGGTCAATTCCGGGCTGAAATTCCCGCTGGCGCGCGGCGCAACGCCGGCAGCCGTCGCCGGCTCCGGCGGCACGCGCTATTGCGACTGGTGGTTCGCCGAGGACGCGGTGCTGATCGACACCGCCGGCCGCTACACCACGCAGGACACCGACACCAAAGCCGAGAAGTCGAGCTGGTTTGCCTTCCTCGACCTGCTCAAGACCAACCGCCCGCGCCAGCCGATCAACGGCGTGCTCGTCGCGATCAGCGTCGAGGATCTGCTGACCTCCTCCCCTGAGGAGATCGCCGCCCATGCCGATGCGATCCGCGCCCGCCTGCTCGAACTGCACGAGCGCCTGAAGGTCGATTTCCCGGTCTATGCCGTCTTCACCAAGGCCGACCTGATCGCCGGCTTCAACGAGTTCTTCGGCCAATTGACCGAGCCGCAGCGGCGCATGGTCTGGGGCCACACCTTCCAGACCGCCGACAAGACCCGCAACATGATCGGCGACGTGCCGCCGGAATATGACGCGCTGATCGAGCGGCTGAACGAACGCCTGCCGGACCGGCTCCAGGACGAGCACAACCCGACCGCGCGCGCCCAGATCTTCGGCTTCCCGAGCCAGATGGCGACGCTGAAGCGCTCCATCGTCGATTTCCTCACGCGCGTCTTCGAGCCGACGCGCTACCACGCCAATGCGACGCTGCGCGGCTTCTACTTCACCTCGGGCACGCAGGAAGGCACCCCGATCGACCAGCTCATCGGCGCGCTCTCGCGCAATTTCGGCTCGGACCATGCCGGCGCGGCCTCCTTCTCCGGCAAGGGCAAGAGCTATTTCCTGACCGAGTTGGTCCAGAAGGTCGTGATCGGCGAATCCGGCTGGGTCTCGACCGATCTCGGCGCCGCTCGCCGCACGACGGCTTTGCGCATCGCCGGCTTCGCCACGGTCGCGCTGCTCTCGCTCGCCGCGCTCGGCCTGTGGTGGACGAGTTTTTCGCGCAACAGCGACCTGATCACCGCAACCAATTACGGCCTCTCGGATTATCGCAGCGCCGCAGCGCCCGTGCTGCAGGAAACCACGATCTCCGACCGAAATTTCAGCCGCGTCCTGCCCCTCCTGCACAAGCTCCGCAACATGCCGGCGGGCTATGCGACGAAATCCGAGCCGACGCCGACGCTCGCGACCTTCGGCTTGAGCCAGCGCGATCGTCTGCAGAACGCGACCGAGATCACCTATCAGCAGGCGCTGGAGCGGATGCTGCGCTCGCGCATCATCTTCCGGCTGGAGGAGCAGCTTGAGGCCAACGCCAATAATCCCGGCTTCGTCTACGAGGCGCTGAAGGTCTACATGATGGTCGGCGGCCAGGCGAAGCTGGACCGCGAGCTCGTCACCTCCTGGATGCGGCTCGACTGGGCCGAGAACCTCTTCCCCGGCCCGGCCAACGCCAAGGGGCGCGAGGCACTGGAAGAACACCTCGCCGCCATGCTCGATCTCGACGAGGGCACGGGCGAACCGATCGTCAAGCTCAACCAGTCGCTGATCGAGCAGAGCCAGCGCACGCTGCGCCGCCTCAGCATCGCCGAGCGCGCCTACGAACTGCTGCGCACGCAATCCCGCAGCGAGAGTGTCAAGGACTGGGTCGTCTCGCAGCGCGGCGGCTCCGATGTCCGCCTCGTGTTCGAGGGCGTTACCGGCGAGGATCTCGACCAGATCCGCGTGCCCTATTTTTACACCTATGACGGCTTCCAGGACGCCTTCATCGCCAAGCTCGGCGATATCGGCGACCAGATCGAGCGCGAGCGCTGGGTCCTCGGCGAGAACCTCGACCAGCAGGCGATCACGGCCCAGTACGCCACGCTCTTTCCTGACCTGATGAAGCTCTACAGCCGCGACTATATCGCGAGCTGGCAGCGCATGCTGAAGCGCCTGAAGCTCCGGCCGCTTAACGCCGACAAGCCGCGCTATGTCGCGCTCAGCGCCATCAGCGCCGCGACCTCGCCCTTCAAGCAGGTGCTGGAATCCCTGCGCGACGAGACGCAGCTCACCAAGGAACGCCCCGACGCGAAGAAGGCCGTCGCCCAGGCCGCGGCGCAGGCCGCCGCCGATACGCTCGCCCGGCGCGCCAGCAATGCGCTGAGCCGTCTCGGCGCCAATCTCCCGCTCGCGGCCCCCGGCGTCGACCGCATCCTCGCAGGCGGCGGTGCCGATACCGCCCTCGGCGCCGATATCGAGAGCCAGTTCAAGCCCTTCCACGTCCTCGTCGACGGCGATCTCGGCCGCCGGCCGGTGGACCAGCTCCTCCAGACTTTCGCGGAGATCAACCAGAACCTCGCCACGGCCGCGACGAATCCGGCCCAGTCGGCGGCGGCCAATGCCGCGCTCGTACCGCTGATCGCCACGCTGCGCGCCAATTCCTCGCGCTATCCCGCGCCCTTCGACGGCATGGTGATCCAGGCGGTCAACGATTTCGAGGGCGACGCGACCGGAGCGACGGTCGCCCTGCTGCGGCAGGCGCTGGCCGAGCAGGTCACGCGCGTCTGCACCGAGGTGATGAACAATCGCTACCCCTTTACCAAGGGCAGCACCCGCGACGTGCCGCTCGCCGATTTCGCCCGGCTCTTCGCGCCCGGCCAGATCATGGACAAGTTCTACAAGGAGCGGCTGGAGCCCTTCGTCGACACCTCCAAGCCGCAATGGGGCTGGCGCGTCGACAGCCGCGTGGCGCGCGCGCTCTCGCCGACGACGCTGCGCGAGTTCCAGCGCGCCAGCGAGATCAAGGACGCCTTCTTCCCGACCGGCGGTAACCTGCCCTCTTTCCAGATGGTGGTGACGCCGACCGCCCTCTCCGCCGATGCCGCCAATGCCAAGCTGGAGATCAACGGCTTCACCGTGACCAGCCAGCAGGGTGTCAACACGCCGACACCGGTGATGTGGCCGGGCGGCGGCGTCGGCAAGACGGCGGTGACGCTGACGCTTGGTGGAAGCAGCAACGCTTCCGGCGGCATGTTCAGCGGCGGCTTCTTCTCCTCCGGCCAGCAGGGCGGCGGCGCGCAGGGCGGCGAAGCCAAGCTTTTCGAAAAGGAGGGCACCTGGTCCTTCTTCCGCCTGCTCGATGCCGGCTCGGTGCTGAAGCAGGGCGACAATGTCGGCTTCAACCTGAATGCCGGCGGCCGGCAGGTTGGCTATTCCTTCGGCGTCGGCTCGCTCAAGAACCCGCTCATCCTGCCGGCGCTGCGGGAAATCCGCTGCCCTACCGGGATCTGAGCCTTGAGCTGCGGCCTCTTCGGCAAGCTGCCGGCCAAGCGCGACTTCATCGCGCTGAACGCCCCCTCCGGCTTCCTCGCGGTTTACGAGAAATGGCTGCAGGGCGGCCTGACCGCGAGCCGGCTGGAACTCGGCAATCGCTGGCAGGAGGCCTATCTCAACGCCCCGATCTGGCGCTTCTGGCTCGGCGGCGCCCATGGCGGGCAGACGGTTGCGGGCGCCTTCATGCCTTCGGTCGACGGCGTCGGCCGCTATTTCCCGCTGACGGTCTTCGCGGCCGCCGGTCCGGGCGCCGCGATCCCGCCGCCGGAGCTCGACCCGCAGGACATTTGGTTCGAGGCGATCGAGGATTTCCTGCTGCAGGCGCTGGAACCGCAGGCGAGCTTTGAGGACGTCGCGCAACGCCTCACCGCCCTGCCCGTCCCCAACGACCATCACCTTGCCGCCCCGCCGCAGGACATGGTCCGCCTCGCCGACGGCACCATCGTCAGCGCCGCGATCGCCTCCGGCTTCCCGGAGCCGCTGGCGGCCTTGCGCGTCGAGGACCACGCGCGGTCCTATGCCCATGCGTGCTATCTCTGGACGGTGGGCGGCGCGAACTTCGAACCGCTGGCGCTAACCGGCCACGCCCTGCCCGATCCCTATCTCTTCGCCGGCCTGCTCACCGGCCGTTTCGACGGCCATCTCGCGCCCGAGCGCGCCGGATCATGAGGGCGATGCCATGAACGACGCCCGGCGCCAGAATCCGGATTTCGAGACCGGCTGCATCAGCCACACCGGCAAGGTCCGCAAGGCCAACGAGGACAATTTCATCCTGCGCCCGGAAATCGGCCTCTGGGCCGTTGCCGACGGCATGGGCGGGCATGAGAACGGTGCGCTCGCCAGCGCGACCGTGGTCGCGGCGCTGGAGGCGGTCGGTGCCGCCGGCTCGGCGCCCGACCTGCTCGCCATGCTCGAAGCCGGTGTGCTCAAGGCCAATGACGATTTGCGCGAAGAGATCGGCCGCCGCGGCGCGACCATGGGCGCGACGCTGGTCTGCCTGCTGATCCATCAGCGCCATTTCGCCTGCCTCTGGTCCGGCGACAGCCGCATCTACCTCGTTCGCAGCGGCCGCATCGCACAGGTCTCGCGCGATCACACCGAGGTCCAGGACATGGTCGATCGCGGCCTCCTCACCACCGAGGAGGCGAAGCGCTCGCCGCGCCGGCACATCATCACCCATGCGATCGGCGTCCACGACACACCGGAACTCGACCTCGAAAACGGCGAGATCGCTGATGGCGACGTCTTCCTGCTCTGCTCGGATGGACTGACCGAGCATGTCGCCGATGCCGAGATGCTGGCCGCCATCGAAGCCGGCGGCGCGCAGGAGGCCTGCGACGCGCTGCTGGCGCTGACGCTGGAGCGCGGCGCGCGCGACAACGTTACCGTCGTCATCGTACGCTATCGACAGGGGGCAAGCGAAAGGACACGCTGGATGCCGAACCGGTCCGTGCGAGGAGGACATACGCCATGAGCGACGACTCCGAACGCACCGTCTTCGTGCCCCGCGCCAATGCCCGCCTCGGCACGAAGCTCAACGGCATCTACGAGATCGAGAGCCTGATCGCCGTCGGTGGCATGGGCGAGGTCTACAAGGGCCGCGCCATCCAGACCGGCGACGCCGTGGCGATCAAGATGATCCGCCCCGACATGGCCCGTGATGACGCCGTGCTCGCCCTGTTCCGGCGCGAGGCGGCAGCCCTGCACAACCTCTACAACGAGGCCATCGTCCGCTATTACGTCTTCGCCATCGATCCGGTGAGCGAGACGCCCTATCTCGCGATGGAATTCGTCGACGGCCAGCCGCTCTCCGAGCGCATCCAGCAAGGCCCGCTCAGCGTCGAGGAAGCCGACATCCTGCGCCAGCGCGTGGGCCCAGGCCTGCATGCCGCGCACCGGCTCGGCATCATCCATCGCGACATCTCGCCCGACAACATCATCCTGCCCGGCGGGGATCCCTCCCGTGCCAAGATCATCGATTTCGGTATCGCCCGCTCCAGCATCCTCGGCGAGGGCACGGTGATCGGTTCCGGCTTCGCCGGGAAATACAACTATGTCTCGCCCGAGCAGCTCGGCCTCTTTGGTGGCGAGGTCAGCGGTCGCTCGGACATGTATTCCTTCGCACTGGTGCTGGCGCAGGCCTTGACCGGACGCGCCATCGACATGGGCGGCTCCCAGGTCGACATCATCGACAAGCGCCGCCGCCTGCCTGATCTTTCGGCGGTCGACGCCCGGATTCGCCCTCTGCTGGCCCGGATGCTCGCGCCCGATCCGAAGGACCGCCCCGCCGACATGGCCGAGGTCGCAGCCTGGCAGGCACCGCCATCGGGCAAGAAGGCCGCGGGCAAGGCCCCGGCCGGCAAGGCGGCGCCGGACAAATCGGGGCGCTCACCCCTGCCGCTCGTCGCCGGTATCGCTGCGCTCGCACTGCTGGCCGGCGGCGGCTTCTACGCCTGGACGACGCTCGGCGGTGGCCAGGCGACCCGTATCGCGACCAATGAACCGCCACTGCTCGCGGAGCAGCCCTCGACCAGCGCGCCTGCAACGGCAGCGAACGCACCGCCGGCCCTGACCGAGGCCCCCGCGGCACAGCCACCGGCGACGAGCGCCCCGCCCGCGCTCACGGAAGCACCGGCCCAGCCGGCCGCGCCTGCAACGCCGCCTCCAGTCGCCGAAAGGCCCACCGCTTCACAGAACCCGCCTGCGCCGCCCCCGGCAGCACAGCCTCCGGTCGCGCAACCGCAAACGCCTCCGCCTCAGACGCCGCGGCCGCAGCGGCCTCCATCCGGCTCCTCAGGTTCGCAGGTCGCCGTCAATGTCGAGCCGCCCCAGCCGGCACCGGCACGCCCTCCTGCGCCCGAGCCCGCCAAGCCGCCTCCGGCCGTCGAGGTGAAGCCGCCGGAGCCGCCGCCCGTCGCCGTCGTCATTCCGACGCCTCCGGCCATCCCGAGCGTTGCGCCTCCGCAGCCGCAGGCCACCGCGATCGTCCCGGAGCCCGAGCCACGCACCCCGGCCGAGCGGATCGAGCGCTATGTCCGCGACTATGACGGCGGCTCCTGCTTCTTCCTCTGGCCGCTGGAGATCGGCGACCGCAAGGCGACGCTCGAAGGCTTCGGCAGTTCGTCCGCGCCCTTCGTCACCTTCGACGGCGCCTTCAAGGCTTCGCAGGGCTTCGAGGCGCAGATTCATTTGCGGCCGATGACCGAGGCTCAATGTCCGATGGTCGACTTCCTGCGCCGGCCCGGCGTCGGCATCGACCGCAGCCCACGAGTTCAGATCGGCGCCTTCAACATGAAGAGCGGCGAGATCCTCAACGGCTCGGTCGAGGCCGGCGGCGGCCAGAATCTCGACGTCGTGCTGATCGGCGACGACGGCCTCGTCTACAACCTCGCGAGCTTCATGAAGCGCGACGGCGGCAAGGTGACCTTCAACCTCAAGCTCGAATCGACAGGCGGCGCAGCCCGTCCGCAGACCGTGCTGGCGCTGGTCACCAAGGAGGCGTTGCCGGCGCTGTCAGGGCCTAATCCGTCGCCCGCGAGCGAGTTCTTCGCCAATCTCAAGCTCGACCTCGCCCGCCAGAGCGGCAAGCTGGGGTTGGGGGTCAAGTATTTCCGGATCGAGTGAGGCATCGGCCGGCGCTATCGCACCTGACCGCAGCGGCTTGCGGCGCCACCTTTGTCATTCCGGGGCTTCGCGGAGCGAAGAACCCGGAACCCACGACGGAGTGAGACATCCGATGCCCAGCCGCGGGCGGTGCGCCCCGTCGTGGGTTCCGGGTTCGCGCCTGCGGCACGCCCCGGAATGACAAGGGTGGAGGAGATGGTGGGGTCAGACCCGAGCGCGACGGCCTGCCCCCTCAATCCTCCCGATAAAGCACACCCCATTCGTCCTGCCAGATCCCGGCCTTGTCCTCGACCACGATCGGCGCCTGGATCTCGTTGGCGAGGCGGATCGCGGTGCGGAAGGCATCCTTCGCCGCCAGTTCGTCGCTGACGAAGTCGTTGACCAGATGCCCGCCGGCGAGATCGGCCGGACAGAGCACATGCCCGAAGGCCTCCCCGCCGCGCTCCGACAGCCTCAGCGTGATCGCGTCGGTCGGCGGTTCGTCGACCTGCTCGAAACGGTTGGCCGGCATGGGTCTTCTCCTTTCGCTGCTCTCGGAGAGCGGTTACCGCGAGCGGGCGCGCGCGGCATCAACAGGTCATTTTTTCGGTTGCGGCCGGGCGATGCCCCCGCCCCCGCCGGGCCTGACCGCGCTGTAGCGGTCGAGCCTGATCTTGATCATGTCATTGAACTTCTTGTGGACCTCGGAGACGGTGAGCACCTTCGTCTCGCCGCCGGAACCTCCGTAGAAGATCGGCCGGTTGGCCTGTGCCGGCCGGGGCAGCAGCTCGGCCGCCTTGACGCCGGGCTGCTCCTCCATCGTCTCGATGAAGGTCTGCGCCGCATCGGGGCCGAGGAAGTGGATGAGGTAGATCTCGCCGCCGGTGAGATGGCGCCCAAGCGCCCGTTCCAGCCTGAGCGTGTCGCGCTTCAGCATCTCGGCTGCGAGCAGCGCCGAGATATAGGGCTCGCGCCGCATGTCGAGGATACGCTGGCGCTGAGAGCCGTCGGTCACGACGAATTGCCGGCCTGACCTGCCGATCAGCTTCACGTCGGCGGCGAGCCCGTGCTTCGCCCCGAATTCGTAGATCACGCCAAGCCAGGTCTGCTCGATGAACTGGTAGAGCCCGGTCGCCGAGGAGGTCTGCGCCTTCACCGCCGTCGAGAACGAGGATTCCTTGTCGGCAACGGCCATCAGCAGGGTCGGATCGGCGCCGACCACCTTGCTTGCGCGCACGATCAGATCGACGAGATGGCGGCGGATCTTGATCGGCCCGAAGATCAGCACCTGATCGGGGTCGCCGCTGGAGATCTGCGGCGGCGGCTGCGGCGCGCCGGTGGCTGAGACCGGCCCCGGCGGCGGCCCGCTCTGCATCTTCGGCGGCACCAGCAGGATGTTGGACGGCAATTGCAACTGGTTGACCGGAACCTGCTGCGTCGGCGCCTCCTCTTGCGGCTTGATCGCCGCCAGCGACGGATCATTGTCGAGGGCGAACTGGGCCGCCTGCCGCGCGCCCTCCAAATCCTGCTCGACCGAGGACAGGATCAGCGAAGGCCGGGCCGGCGCAGCCTTCAGCGACGGGGCCTCGACGGCCGCGATCTCGATCCCGCGCTCCGGCTCCGGCCGCTCCTGCTGCTGGAGCCGCGCATAGGCCAGCCCGAGCACAGCCGCGGTCACACAGGCAGCGCCGGCTGCCACGGCAGCGATCGCCTTGCGCCCGGAAGAGGCTTTCTTCGGCCGGGCACCGGGTGGCTCGGCAACCTCTGCAAGTGTCGCAGATGGGGCTCGCGGAGGAGCCGGTGGAGCGGCGGCGGGCGGTGGAGCGGGAGATCGACCGGAGGCGGCGGCAACCGGCCGTGCCGGAGCCGCGCGCGGCGGCTCCGGCACCGGCGATCGCACGGCAGCGGAGGCGACCGGGGCCAGTGCCGGGCGTGGAGGCGACGGGCTGGCGGCTACCGGCGCCGCGACCGCTTCCGGCTTCCCCGTCACCAGGCTCCGCAGCTTCTCCAGCCAACCCGCGTCGCCTCGCGAGGCGAGCGCAGCCAGATCGTCGGCAAGGCGCTGCGCCGTCACCTGCGGCACGCTCGCCTCGCGCGCGATCGCGCTGACGGCAGCCTTGCCCGGTTGTTCCGACACCGCCTTCAGCGCGTAGAACCAGAACTGCAGCGGCGTACGTCGGCTTTCCAGCGGCGTCCCAGCCGCCGGATGGATCATGTAGTTGCAATGCTGGCAGGCGAAACCGCGCAATTTCGGGCGCGGCTCGAACTGCGCCGGCCGGCCGCAGGCGGGGCAAGCCATGCTCGTTCCGCCATGGCGCAGGCGCATCAGCGCGGCGAGGCAAGCCTCCTCCGGAAACAGCGCCTGGAATTGCCGGAAGCGCTCGCTCATTCCGCTGGCCTGCGCTCCATCGCTCCTGCCGCAAGGTTACCCCTCAGCGGGGCGCTTCACAATCGTCACGCCCGCAGCAGCCCGAGGCGTGCGACATCCTTCAGATGCATCGCCACCTCCTCCGCCGTCGCCCGCTCCGGCAGGCCTGGTACGGCCGCGCCGGCGGCACGGGTCTCGTCGAGGAAGGCGTTCATCGCATCGAGCAGCATGCGCTGGTCACGCGAACCGTCGAGCAGGCTGACGAATTTGCGCACGACGACGCTGTCGAGCTGAACGGTCCGGTGGCGCAGGTCGGTGACCTCGGCCGAACTCGAGGCCTGCCAACGCGCGATCTCGCTGGCTGCCGGTTTCTCGCTGATCGCCGTCGTCAGCGGCGGCGCCTCCAGCCTGATATCGAGAAGCCCCGCCTTGAAGATCGCGATCAGGGCTTCGTCGAGCCGCGCGATCTCACGCGCACGGTCCTGACCGAGCGCATCGGCAGCGTCGCGGCAGGCGCGCTCCACCAGTTCGTCAAAGGCGATGCTCGCCGGCCAGATCGCGCTGAGGATGGCGAGCGCCGCCTTGCCCAGCGGCAGGTCCACGGCCAGTTGCACGCCTTCGTCGAAACTGAAGCGCTGGACACCCGGCTTCGTCTCCTTCTCGGCCGGGGGCGCCAGCCGCGCATTGGCCGCGAGATGATAGGGCTTGAGCGAGCCGGCCCGGACGCCGCGCCTGAGCGGGACATCCGCCCGGCATAGCAGCGTCTCGCGAAAGGCCCGTCCGATCAGCAGGTCGAGCGTCTGCTCGCGCAGCGCCATCTGCTCCAGCGGCATCCGGTCGAGCATCTGCTGGGCCGGCCCCTTGGCGGCTCCGTAGAGGTTGGGGAACGAGGCCTCGGCCAGGAATTGCAGGCCGTGCCGCTCGGCCGATGACAGCACCTCATGCAGCGCGAAGGCGCGTGCGCCGGGGTTGAGATCGTCGTGATAGAGGACGTTGTCGGGCAGTTCGTCGATCTGCTTCAGCCGCTGCCGCAGCGCCGCGCCGTGGAAGCTGTCGGGATCGCTGGCCTCCGCGATCTCCTTCAGGGCGGCGCGGGCGACCCTGACCCGCTCACGCGGGTCCTCGATGTCCTTGACGGCAAACAGCATCACGTCGCGCGCCAGGTCGCGCAGCCGGCAGCCGGGCAGCGCATTGTAGCTGACATAGGCAACGCCCTGCGGTGCCAGCAATTGCCCGAACAGGGCAATGATCCGCTCGCGCACCACATCCGGCACCCAGGAATAGACGCCATGGACGATGATGTAGTCGAAGGTCCCGATCTCCCCGGCCACCGCGAGGATGTCGCGTTGCTCGAAGGCGAGATTGGTGAGGCCCAGCTCCGACGCGTTGGCATGCGCCTGCCGGATCGAGTCGCCGCTGAGGTCGATGCCGAGGAAGTGGCTGCCGGGATATTGCGCGGCCATCGGGATGAGGTTGCCGCCGCGCCCGCAGCCGAGTTCGAGCACGCGCATGGCCGTCGGCAGCGCCGGGTCCATGCCATGGAAATGCGCGATGGTGGCCAACCGCGATGGATGGGTCTGCGAGAAGGAGTGGCCGGGATAGGCCACGGCGTCATAGGGATTGATGGCTGGATCGCTGGTCATGGCCGCTCCCGCCCGGCTCCGTCCCCGTCATTCGAGCCGAAGCGCCGTCCCGGCGCCTCATTCATTTGAAGGAGCGCCATACCTGACATTGAGCCTCCGACGCAGCTCGAACAAGGCCGCCGATACGCTGGCAATTAAGTCACACCAGCGTGATTATACTTCAAAGATCGCTACGGCTGACGCTGCTAACACGAAGCGGATACAGATGAATCCGGCATGGGCTTCGCTTCCGGACCATGGCTTTTCCGTGTCGATTTGATGTTGCTTCAACCCCCGGCTTTCTGGGAATCTCCATCATATGGCGGACGCCCGCTCGAATCGTGGGCGTCAGACAGGTCCAGCGAGTCGTTCTTCTCGCGCGCAGGGGAAGCAGCATGCGGATTCAAGCCCGGGCCTATGCGTATCTCGTCATTGCCCTCGCGGCAGTCTTCGTCACGTTCGGCCTCGGCGCCACACCCGCTCTTGCCCAGAAGCGCTTCGCCTTCGTCATCGGCAATGGCGGCTATGCCAATGTCACGAAGCTTCCCAACGCGCTGAACGACGCCAACGCCACGCGCAGCATGCTGCAGGAAGCCGGCTTCGACATCACGCCTGCGCTCGACCTGTCGCTCGCCGGCCTGCGCAGCGCGCTCGACGTCTTCGTCGACAAGGTGCGCCGGGGCGGTCCCGATGCGACGGCGCTGGTCTATTATGCCGGCCATGCCGTGCAGCTCGACGGCGCCAACTACATCCTGCCGACCGATATCCGCCCGCAGATCGGCACCAATATCGCAGAGCAATCCCTGTCGCTGAGCGACATCCTGCGACGCCTCGACGGGGCCGGCGCCAAGTCCAAGATCGCGATCCTCGACGCCTGCCGCGACAATCCCTTTGCTGGCCGTCAGGTCGCTCGCGGCCTTGCCCTGCAGATCGTCGACGGCGCCAATGAAGGCATCAGCAACGAAGCCGGCCTCGCCCGCATCGATTCCGGCAGCGGCACCTTCGTCGCTTTCGCGACCTCTCCGGGCTCCACCGCCGCGGACGGCACCGGTGCCAACAGCCCCTTCACCACCGCCTTCTTGCGCGAGGCCCGCGAGCCGGGCCTGGCCGTCGAGCAGATCTTCCGGCGCATCCGTCTCGCCGTCTACGATTCCACCAACGGCACCCAGATCCCCTGGGACACGTCTTCGCTGATCACGGAGTTCAGCTTCTTCCAGCGTCCTGCCGGCGCCCCTGCGGCGCAAGCAGCCACGGCCGGCAACATCCCCCTGACGGCGCGCCCGACGCTGGCCTCGCTGCGCGGCATGTCGTCGGCCGACGCCGCCCGCACCGCGATCGCTTGGGACCGCAGCGACATCTATGGCAATGCGCTCGCGATCAATCCCGAAGACCAGAACGCGCTGCGCCTGAATCGCATCCTCGCCCAGCGGACGGATGAGCGGGCCTGGGCCGAGGCCGTGCTCGCCGGCGATGCCGAATCCTTCAGGCTCTACGCCCGGCTCTATCCGGTCTCGGATCACACGGCTGCCGCCCTGCGATTGGCGGCGACTGCGCCGAGCCGCAACCGCGTGCAGGTCGCACAGACCTGCCCGGTCTGCCCGGCCGTCCAGCAGCCCCGCTCGCGCCGTGCCGATTATACGCCGCGCGGCGTCTCCCCCGCGCGGACGGGAATGCCGCGCCGGGCCCCCGTCACCCCGCCGCCGCCTCCGATGGCGCCACAGGCGATGGCGCCCGACCTGCCCGCCCTGTTTCCGGAGCGCCCACGCTGGACCGGCTTCTATGTCGGCGGCTCGCTCGGCGGCGGCCGGCAGAGTGACCGCACGACCGTGGCTGGCCCGTTCGGCAGCCCGACCTTCACGCCACCACCGACGACGACCACGACCACCACCACAACAACAACCACGAACACGACGACCGGCAGCCCGACGTTCCCCACGACCACGACTGTCGTGACGACAACCACCGTTCCGGGCAGCCCGGTGCTCGCGGCCAGCGCGATCAATGCGGCGGCCGTGCCGCGCAGCCTCTCGCCCGACGGCAGCGGCATGGTCGGCGGCGCGCAGTTCGGCTTCAATTATCAGATCGGCGCGGTCGTCATCGGCGCCGAAACCGACTTGTCGGCGACGCGGCTCGGCGGCAGCCAGACGATTTCCGCCAATCCCGGCGGGACCCGCTTCACCACGCGCGCCGAGAACGAGGTCTCGATGCTGGGAACCGTCCGCGCCCGCGCCGGCTTCGTGCTCGGCGATTTCATGATCTATGGCAGCGGCGGCTATGCCTATGGCCTTGTCGACCAGAAGGGCTCGATCACGCCCGACAATCCGGCGACCACCTCCGGCGCCACGGCCTCCCGTTCCGGCATCGCCAGCGGCTGGGCGCTCGGCGGCGGCATCGAATACGCGATCATGCCGGGCATGACGCTCCGGCTCGACTACACGCATTACGATCTCGGCAGCCAGAAGCTGACCTTGCAGGACTACACCGGGTTAGCCCCGACCCAATACGCGACCATGCGTGCTCGTACCGCAGGCGATATCGTCAAAGCCGGCTTCAACTTCGGCTTCTGACGCCGACAACGACGCCGCGCCCCTTGACACTGGTGGGTCCGATGGGGAATTTGGCGCCCGATGCGGGTGTAGCTCAATGGTAGAGCAGCAGCCTTCCAAGCTGAATACCCGGGTTCGATTCCCGGTACCCGCTCCATTTCCCCTGCCAGCCTGAATAACCGGGAGCATTCCCGGCGGCACCGCGCCGCCGGCCGGGCCCGCTGAGGCCGGCGACGAAGCTTCCATGGCGTTGCCTTGAGCGGGCTACGGCGTATCGGAGGTGTCGCGTGCGCGGCTTCCCTGCTGGCCGTTGCGGTTGCGCGGCGAACGCCTGAACAGGGTCGTATGAACGGCTTTCAGGATCGGCTGCGGCTTCCCCAGCAGATACCCTTGCGCTTCCGTGCAGCCCGCCCGATCGACCGCATCGAGCTGATCTTGTGTCTCGATGCCCTCCGCCGTGGTGGTCATGCCGAGCTCGGCCGCCAGCGCCGCGACGGCCGCGACGATGGCCGCGCTGTCGGAATGGGCGGTCATGTCGCGCACGAAGGAGCGGTCGATCTTGACCTTGTCCAGCGGGAAGAGCCGCAGGTGGCTCAGGCTCGAATAGCCCGTGCCGAAATCGTCGAGCACGATTCGGACGCCGAGCTCCTTGAGGCCCCTCAGCGTTCCGAGGTTGCGATTGTCATTGGCGAGCAGCGCGGTCTCGGTGATCTCAAGTTCGAGCCGCCTCGGGTCGAGCCCGGTCTCGGCGAGGATATCGCGCACCGTTGCCACCGCATCGCCGAAGATCAATTGCACCGGCGAGAGGTTGACGGCGATGCGAAGATCGCCCGGCAACTGGGCCGCGTCCATGCAGGCCTGGCGAAGGACCCACTCGCCGAGATCGACGATCAGCCGCGTCTCCTCCGCCAGCGGCACGAACTCCGCCGGCCCGACCAGCCCCCGTTCCGGATGGTGCCAGCGCAGCAATGCCTCGAACCCGCAGAGCTTGCTGGATTTCAGATCGAAGATCGGCTGGTAGGACAGCTCGAACTGCCGCTCTTCGACGGCCTGGCGCAGATCCATTTCGAGGGCGAGACGGGCGCGCAGTTGCTCGTCCATTTCCGCCGTGAACACGCAACAGACGCCACGTCCCCGGGCCTTGGCCTGGTAAAGTGCGAGGTCGGCCTGTTTCAGGAGGAGGTCTGCATCGAACCCCGAGCCCTCGGCAATGGCGATGCCGACGCTGGCCGAGATGGAAATCGTCCGGTCCTTGAGGACATAAGGCTCGCTGAGAACCTCGATGATGCGGGTCGCGAGCGCCACGGCCTGCTGCGGTTGCCCCGGATCGAGGCTGAGAACCGCGAACTCGTCTCCACCCAGGCGCGCGACGCATTCGGTATCCCGCACGCAGGTCTTCAGGCGCTCCGCGACCGAGAGGAGCAGCAGATCGCCGACGGGATGCCCGAGCGTATCGTTGACGTCCTTGAAGCGATCGAGGTCGAGGAACAGCAGGGCGGCCACCGCGGAAACGCCCTCCTTCCGCAGCAGCGACTTCGTGATCTGGCTGCGGAAAGCGAAACGGTTCTGCAGGTTCGTCAGATCGTCGTGATGGGCCAGGAAGCGGATGCGATGTTCCTGCTCGACGAGGGCCGCGTTCTGCTGCCGCGCCTCTTCGGCCGCCTCGTTCGCCCGCGTGTTGGCGGCAGCCAGCTCCGCGAGCGCCCCCTTGAGTGCCGTGATATCGGTGCGGATGCCGACGATCCCGCCATCCCTCATCCGGCTTTCCGTGATGAGCAGCCAGCGTCCATCCGGCAGCAGGCGCTCGATCGAGCCCCTGCCCTGGCGATGCCAAGTGGTGACATCCCTGACGAATTCCCCGATCTCGCCGGTCGCCTGAGGATATTGGCCGAGCTCGGCTCCCTTGCGGATGATATCCTCGAAATGCGCACCGGCCGTCATGAAGGGCGCGCTCAGCGCATAGAGGTCGCGATAGCGCTGGTTGCACGTCACCAGCCGGTCGCTCTCGTCCCACATCACGAAGCCGTCGGACATGACCTCGATCGCGTTGTCGAGGAGGGCCGCGGCCCGCCCGCGCTCGGCATCCGCCCGTTCGCGCTGGTGGATGGCCAGCAAGATGGCTCCGGCAAAGGCCGACAGGAGCAGCGCCCCGAAGACAGCCGCCGTGATCGTCCGGTCGCGATCCTGGCGCCAGTCCGCGAGAACCTCGGTGCTCTTCACGCTCAGGACGACCCGGATGTCGCCATAGAGCGAGCCTCTGACCACGTTCAGGGTCCCGGTTTCGCTGCCTCTGTCGCCGACCAGAAAAGCCTTGCCCTTCGCCAATCGCGCGGGCAAGGCGGGAACGCGGGGCTTGCCGATCAGCAATTCGTCATGCGGCAGCATCGCGACGATCTGACCATCGGCGCGTTCGAGCGAAATCCGCGTGTCAGAGCCGACACCGGCCTCCGCCAGCAGTTTCATCATCGTGTGCAGGGGCACCTCGGCAACAGGGACGACGCCATGCCACGCGGGGATCCGGCGTGCGACGTAAAGCGACCAGTCCCCGGTGACGGCGTTTCGGATCGGGCCGATGAGGTTCGTCGGCGCGCGCGAGACCATGGCGACATCCAGCGGCAGGCTATGGCGAGCGCCGCTCGACCTGGCGGAAGCGATGATGCTGCCATCGGGCCCGACGAGCAGCAGGTCGCGAAACGCCATCGTTTGGAAGTTGAGGCCGCGAAGCAGGCGGCTGGCGGGCTCCCTTTGGCCGGGGCCGATCTGAGCGACATCGAACAGGGTCGCAAAGCTCGCCAGCGCGCCATCGACCTGCAGGAGTTGCCGGTCGAGCGCATTCTCGACGGCGACGGCCTGGCCTTCCAGCGATTGCTCGGCAGCCCTCCAGGCGGTCACCTCCCTCTGGCGAACCAGATTGGAGGCGCCGGTCGCAGCCACCGCCAGGATGACGGCCGTCCCCGCTACCACCATGAGCTTAAGGCGCTTGATCATTGGTCCTCGTCGAGGGGCGGCGAGTTCACGGCGTCCGAGGCCCGATGGCGTGAAGCGGCTGGAGATAGGTGTTCCAGGCCAGGACGCAGTCCTCCCCGCAACGCTCGAACCAGCGCGGCAGGACGACCTCGGCAAGGAGGCGCCGGCGCGTCGCGTCCGCTGGCAGGGCCGGCACGACGGTCATCGGCCGCCCGGGCTGGCCCGAACAGGTCTCCGTCCCGGCATTGCAGGCGAGGCCGCGTTGCGTATCGGCTTCCGCCTGGGACCAGATCCGCTCCTCGAGCTGTCCGACGCCCTGCCGGATGGTGTCGCGCGCATCCGCGGGCAGGCCATCCCAATAAGTCGCGTTCGCTCCGAAGATCGAGACGCCCCAATTGAGCGCGAGGGCGTGCACCGCCACGGCGACGCGCGGCAGACCGATCTCGTAGCCGCTCAACGTGCCCGTGATCGCGCAATCGACGACCCCGTTGCGCAGAGCCGCCACGATTTCGGCAAAGGGCAGGATCACCGGCACGGCGCCCATCGACGCCATCAGCTCGGATTGCCCGACGGAAGAGGTGCGCACCTTCCGTCCGGCGAGATCGTCGAGCCCTTTGAAGGGCCGGGTGCAGAACAGCACCTGCGCCGGATAGGCATAGATGCCGAGAAGCTTGATCTCGTAGCGCTCGCGCAGGAGGCTGCGCAGATGCTCCCGGAACGCGGCGACGGTCCGGCGCAACGTCGCGACATCGGGGTTCAACAGGGGCAGGTCGACGGCACTCAGCTCCGGCTCGTCGCCCGCGACGGCACTCAGCTGGGCCGTACCGAACGACACCACGCCGAGCCGAAGGAGCTGGAGCATCTCCTGGTTGCGCAAGCCCCCCGCATCGAGCGGCCGGATCGTCGCGGTGATGCGCCCCTTCGACAGCGCATTGATCTCCGATTGCCAGAAGGGCTGCTCGATCTTGGTGTATTGGGTGAGGCCGGCGAGCCCGCCGATGATCTGCAGTTTGACCGGCTCCTCGGGACGTGTCTGGGCCAGGGCCGCGCAGCCTGCAAAGGCGAACGCGGCGGCAACAGCTGCAATCATAGGCTGCACGCGCCGGAGCGGGCGGCGGATGATGGCGTTGTCGCAGGCCTTGACCATCTCCCCCCCCGTGGTAGCCGTGTGCAATCGAATGATATTCAGCCGTGGCGGTTAACCGCGGTTAAACCGGAAGCCCCGGCTTGCGCCGATGGCCCTATCTTTCCACTGCGTTTCAGCACGCAAGGCGCGCAGCCAGCCATGTGGGGTTGATCGCGCAGTCGCAGCGCCGTCGTGCCTTCGATCTATCGACGATGGACCTGCAAGGCCAGTCTTGCCCGTGCCGCGCCAAGCTTGTCGAAGCTGTGCTTGAATACTCCCGCCGGTACGGCCAAAACTATATTGCATACGCGATATAAAGTCGGAGCGACCTGCAACAACGCCCGAGGAAGGTTTCGGCTGTTGCAGCGCAAGCGAAGCTTGCTATGCTCGCTGATCTACTGCTCCCGTCCCAGGTCGTATCGTCAGGCATCGAGGCTCCCCGTCGCGCGCGTCAGATGGCAGCGCGCGAAGCAAGGAAGCCTCTCGGCCCGGGGCCGGCGGCACGCGAAGGTCGGAAGCAGCCTTGGGGAAAGCGGGAGGGGTGGGGATGGTGCGTCTGGCGACGGTGGCGGCTCTTTGGGTTCTGGTCTGCCCGGCAGCGGCGACGAGCGAGGTGCTGCGCCAGGGCGAATTCCTGCAGGACTACATCACCTGCGAAGCGTGGATGAAGCGCGAAGCCACGGATGCCGAAATGCACGGCCTGATCGGCCGCTGGGTGATCGACGCCCTGCGCCACGGCTCTCCATCGCGATTGTCGCGATATGGGGATGGCGAAGTGCTCGATGCGGTCGAACGCCAATGCCGGGCTCAGCCGGCCAAGACATTGACGGTCGCGACCTTCCTGGCCGGGCTTCGGCTGCCGGAGTAGCGACTGGAGCATCGGCCCGAAAAGTGGAACGCGGTTTTCGGAGAATGCCGATGCAAAATCAAAAGCCTGGAGCATCGGACTGAATACGGTACTCAGTCCGATGCTCTGGCTCTTGGCCGGAGCAGCGACGATGCGCAACTCCGGCCGCCGGGATTACTGGAAGAGCTTCATTGCGTTGACCAGCGTCTGGGCGACGCCGCCCAGCAGCGGAATGCCCGCGATGCTCCAGGCCACGACGAGGCGAAGCGTGCTGGTTGGAGCGATATCGTTACTCTGCATGATGATCCCCTCGGAGCATTGTCGAGCGAAGCGGACGTCCGCTTCGCCCAAGGAAATGCGATAAGAACAACGGCTTGGATCGTTTTCTTGATTCAGGATATCCAGGAATCGTCCTAGGAACCCGACGGATGGCCGCTGCCCGCCACCAGGGCAGCGATGCTGGCGGCACTGTGCTGCGGCCGAAGCGACGCCATGGCGTGCCAGAGCCAATAGCGAAGCCAGGCCAGCAGCAGGAGCCGCAATGGCGGCTCCCGAGGTGCGATGACCGGCATGGCTCGGCTCCTCATGCCGACCCGGGCGCGGTCTGGACACCGCCGGGCAGATCGCGGGCGCGCGACGGCTCGGCCTCGCTCACCATGTGATGGCGCTTGTCGACCGCCCTGACGCAGAGATTGGCGATGAAGCCGATCACGAGCAGCCCCGCCATGATGTACATGGTCACGTTATAGGCCTGCGCCTTGGGCACGCCATGCGCGAGATTGTATTCGCGGATGTAGTTGATCAGCACCGGCCCGGCGATGCCCGCCGCCGACCATGCCGTCAGCAGGATGCCGTGGATGGCGCCGACATAGCGGGTGCCGAACATGTCGCGCAGATAGGCCGGCACGGTCGAGAAGCCGCCGCCATACATGCTGACGATGATCAGGAAGCAGATGACGAACAGCACGACATTGCCGCTGCCGCCGGCATAGGGCACCGTGATGTAGAGGATGAAGCCCAGCACCATGTAGCAGAAATAGGTGTTCTTGCGCCCGATATAGTCGGAGAGCGAGGCCCAACTGAAGCGCCCGCCCATGTTGAACAGGCTCATCAGCCCGACGAGGCCGGCGGCCGCGACCGGGGTGATCCGGCCGGGGAACATCTCCTGGCTCATGGCCGAGGCCTGCCCGAGCACGCCGATGCCTGCCGTCGTGTTGACGAAGAGAACCGTCCAGATCAGCCAGAATTGCGGAGTCTTGACCGCCTGGTAGACGAAGACATCGTTCTTGGTGATCAGCTTGCTGGTCGTTGCCGGCGGCACATAGCCCTCCGGCTTCCAACCCGGCGCCGGCACACGCACCGTCAGCGCGCCGAACATCATGAACAGGAAATAGACGCAGCCCAGCGTGATGAAGCTCCAGAGCACGCCGACATCGCTCGCCGTCTGGAACTTGCTCATCAGCCAGACCGAGAGCGGCGAGGCGATCAGCGCGCCACCGCCGAAGCCCATGATCGCCATGCCGGTGGCCATGCCGGGCCGGTCGGGAAACCATTTCATCAGGGTCGAGACCGGCGAGATATAGCCGATACCGAGCGCGCAGCCGCCGATTACGCCGTAGCCGAGATAGATCAGCCAGAGATTGTGCAGCTTCACGCCGAGCGCCGAGATCAGGAAGCCGCTCGCCCAGCAGATCGCGGCGGTGAACATCGCCTTGCGCGGCCCGCCTTCCTCGACCCAGCGTCCGAAGAGCGCGGCGGACACGCCGAGAACCACCATCGCGATCGAGAAGATCCAGCCGAGTTCGGTCAGCTTCCAGTCGTCGGGAGTCGATTGCGAGATACCGAGCAGGCGCGTCATCGGCAGGTTGAAGACGCTGAAGGCATAGGCCTGGCCGATGCACAGATGCACGCAGAGTGCGGCCGGCGGCACCAGCCAGCGGCTGTAACCGGGCTTGGCGATGGTGCGCTCGCGATCCAGGAAGGGGATCATCGATTTGGCGTATTCGTTTCGTCGGTCGATCGTCGTCATGCGTTTCCTCCTCCAGCCGGGTCGTTGCCCTGTTTTCGGCTTCGCGCTTTGGCGAGTTTCAGCCGGTTTTCGCCCTCTCGGTGGCGATCAGCGCGACGGCATCGCGAACCAGCGGGTCGAGCCCGCTGCCGCCGTCGTCGAAATGTGCGCAGATGGCGCTGCGCATGCGTGGGTCCCAGAATTTCCGGAGATGGGTCGCAACCGCCTCGGCCACTTCGGCCCTGGGCTGGCTCGCGAAGAAGCTGCCGATCTGGTTGGCCATGTGGATGAGCCGGTCGAGTTGCATCGCGCTCACTCCGCCGCGGGCGGCATGATCCGCCGGCTGTTGTCGGCGAAGGCGGAATAGTGCTGCTGCCAGTCCGAGCGCCCGTTGGAAGGCGAGACCTGCACCGCCGTGCATTTGTATTCCGGGCAATTGGTCGCCCAGTCGGAATAGTCGGTGGTGACGACGTTGGCCTGCGTGTCCGGGTGGTGGAAGGTCGTGTAGACCACGCCGGGCGCGACGCGCTCGGTCACCAGCGCCCGCAAGGCGGTCTCGCCGGAACGGCTGGCGAGCCGGACCCAGGAGCCGTCGGCGATGCCGCGCTCCTCCGCATCATGCGGATGGATCTCGAGCAGGTCCTCCTTGTGCCAGACCACGTTATCGGTGCGTCGCGTCTGCGCGCCGACATTGTATTGCGAGAGGATGCGCCCGGTCGTCAGCAGCAGCGGATAGCGCGGGCCGACGCGTTCGTCGGTCGCGAGATATTCGGTGATGACGAAATGGCCCTTGCCGCGCACGAATTTGTCGATGTGCATCACCGGCGTGCCGGTCGGCGCCTGCTCGTTGCAGGGCCACTGGATCGAGCCGAGCTCCGCGATCCGCGCGAAGGAGACGCCGGCGAAGGTCGGCGTCAATCGCGCGATCTCGTCCATGATCTCGGATGGATGGTCGTAATGCATCGGATAACCCAGCGCGTTGCTGAGCGCGACCGTGATCTCCCAGTCGGCGAGGCCGGATTTGGGCTCCATCACCTTGCGCACGAGCTGGATGCGCCGCTCGGCATTGATGAAGGTGCCGTCCTTCTCAAGGAAGGTGCTGCCGGGCAGGAAGACATGGGCGTAGTTCGCCGTCTCGTTCAGGAACAGGTCCTGCATGACGACGCATTCCATCGCCGACAGGCCGGCCGCGACATGGCGCGTGTCCGGGTCGGATTGCATGATGTCCTCGCCCTGGACGTAGAGGCCCATGAAGGAGCCATCCAGCGCCGCATCGAGCATGTTGTTGATGCGCAGGCCCGGCTCCTTGTCGAGCCAGGTACCCCAGGCATCCTCGAACAGGCCGCGCACCGCATCGTTCGAGACATGGCGATAGCCCGAGAATTCGTGCGGGAACGAACCCATGTCGCAGGAGCCCTGGACGTTGTTCTGCCCGCGCATCGGGTTCACGCCGACGCCGGGCCGGCCGATATTGCCGGTCGCCATCGCGAGATTGGCGATCGCCATCACGGCGGTCGAGCCCTGACTGTGCTCGGTGACGCCGAGCCCGTAATAGATCGCGCCATTGCCGCCGGTGGCGAACAGGCGCGCCGCGCCGCGGATATCGGCAGCGGCAACGCCGGTGACCTTCGAGAGCGCCTCGGGGCTGTTGCGCTCCTCGGCGACGAAGGCGGCCCAGTCCTGGAAGGCGTCCCACTCGCAGCGCTCGCGCACGAAGGCCTCGTCGATCAGCCCCTCGGTGACGACGACATGGGCGAGCGCGGTCAGGATCGCGACATTGGTACCGGGCAGCACCGGCAGGTGATAAGCCGCCTCGACATGGGGCGCCCGCACCAGCTCGATCCGGCGCGGATCGATGACGATGAGCTTGGCGCCCTCGCGCAGGCGCTGCTTCATCCGCGAGCCGAAGACGGGGTGTGCGTCGGTCGGGTTGGCGCCCATCAGCAGCATCACGTCGGTCTGCTCGACGGAATCGAAATCCTGCGTGCCGGCCGAGGTGCCGAAGGTGGTGCTCAGGCCGTAGCCGGTCGGCGAGTGGCAGACGCGGGCGCAGGTATCGACATTGTTGTTGCCGAAGCCGGCCCGCACCAGCTTCTGGACCAGGAAGGTCTCCTCGTCGGTGCAGCGCGACGAAGTCAGGCCGCCGATCGAGCCCACGCCATGCTTCGCCTGAATGCGCTTGAACTCGCTGGCGGTATGGGCGATCGCCTCTTCCCACGACACCTCGCGCCAGGGATCGGTGATCTTCTCCCGGATCATCGGGTTGAGGATGCGTTCCTTGTGGTTGGCGTAGCCCCAGGCGAAGCGGCCCTTGACGCAGCTATGGCCGTGATTGGCCTTGCCGTCCTTGTAGGGGATCATGCGGACGACCTCGTCGCCGCGCATCTCCGCCTTGAACGAGCAGCCGACGCCGCAATAGGCGCAGGTCGTCACCGTCGACCATTCCGGCTTGCCCTTGGCAATGACGGCTTTCTCGATCAGCGAACCCGTCGGGCAGGCCTGCACGCAGGCGCCACAGGAGACGCAATCCGACTCCAGGAAGGACTGGTCGGTGCCGGCAGCCATCACGGATTCGAAGCCGCGGCCGGTGATGGTCAGCGCGAAGGTGCCCTGCACATCCTCGCAGGCGCGTACGCAGCGCGAGCAGACGATACATTTGGCCGGGTCGTAGCTGAAATAGGGATTGGACTCGTCGAGCCCGGTATCGCGGTGGCGCGCGCCGTCGAAACCGTAGCGGATTTCCGTGAGCCCAACTTGCGCAGCCGTGTCGAGCAGCGCGATATCGCCCTCCCCGGCCGGACCAAGTCCTGCGACCGGGTGATCGGAAACATAGAGCTCCATGATGCCCTTGCGCAGTCGGTCGAGCCGCTCCGAGCGCGTGTGCACCACCAGCCCTTCCGCGACCGGCGTGGTGCAGGAGGCCGGTGTGCCGTTGCGGCCCTCGATCTCGATCAGGCAGAGCCGGCAGGAGCCGAAGGCGTCTAGCATGTCGGTCGCGCAGAGCTTGGGGATCTCGGTGCCGATCTCCATGGCCGCACGCATGATCGAGGTGCCGGCCGGCACCGTCGCGCTGCGGCCGTCGATGGTGAGGGTGACCATGGCGCTCGCCTTGGAAGCCGGCGTGCCATAGTCGGTTTCCTGGACGAGCTGCATGGCGACCTCCTTCACTCCGCCGCCTGGCGGCTGGGCGGCGTGACGCCGAAATCTTCCGGGAAATGGGTGAGCGCGCTCATCACCGGATAGGGCGTGAACCCGCCGAGCGCGCAGAGCGAACCGAGCTTCATCGTGTGGCAGAGGTCTTCCAGCACCATCAGGTTGGCGGCGCGCTGCTCGCCGGCGATGACGCGGTCGATCACCTCGACGCCCCGCGTCGAGCCGACGCGACAGGGCGTGCATTTCCCGCAGGATTCGACCGCGCAGAACTCCATCGCGAAGCGCGCCTGCCGGGCCATGTCGACACTGTTGTCGAACACGACGATGCCGCCATGGCCGATCAGCCCGTCCCGCGCCGCAAAGGCCTCGTAATCGAAGGGCGTATCGAAGAGCGCGCGCGGGAAATAGGCGCCGAGCGGCCCGCCGACCTGGACCGCGCGCACCGGCCGGCCGCTGGCCGTGCCGCCGCCGATCTCGTCGACGAGCTCGCCGAGTGTGATACCGAAACCGACCTCGAACAGGCCGGGATGACGGATATTCCCGGCGAGCTGGACCGGCATCGTGCCGCGCGAGCGGCCCGTGCCGAAATCGCGATAGAACGCGGCGCCCTTGTCGAGGATGATCGGCACTGTCGCGAGCGAGAGCACGTTGTTGATGACGGTCGGGCAGCCGAACAGCCCCTTATGCGCCGGCAGCGGCGGCTTGGCCCGGACGACGCCGCGGCGCCCCTCCAGGCTGTCGAGAAGCGCTGTCTCCTCGCCGCAGACATAGGCGCCGGCGCCGACCCGGACCTCCATGTCGAAGGCATGGGAGGAACCGGCGATCGCCGCACCCAGCATGCCCTTCCGGCGCGCCTCGTCCAGCGCATGCTCCAGCGCGACGATCGCATGCGGATATTCCGAGCGAACATAGATATAGCCATAGGTCGCGCCGACGGCGATGGCCGCAATCGTCATGCCTTCGATCATGACGAAGGGGTCGCCCTCCATGATCATCCGATCGGCGAAGGTGCCGCTATCGCCCTCGTCGGCATTGCAGACGATGTATTTCCGCCCGCCTTCCGCCTTCGCGACGGTGTCCCATTTGATGCCGGTCGGAAAGCCGGCACCGCCGCGCCCGCGCAGGCCGGATTCCGTGACGGCCGCGACGATCGCCGCCGGGCCGGCATCGAGCGCCGCCGCCAGCCCGCGATAGCCGCCATGCGCGATATAGTCCTCCAGGGAGCGGGGATCGACGATGCCGCAGCGCGCGAAGGTCAGCCGGGTCTGCTTCGCGAAGAAGGACAGCGCCTCCGTCAGGCCATGGCATAGCGGATGGCTCGCGCCGGCCAGGGCAGCATCGAGCACGCCGGCGGCATCGCCCGGAGAGATCGGCCCATAGCCGATACGGCCGTCGCGGGTGGCATGTTCGACCAGCGGTTCGAGCCAATGCAGCCCGCGCGAGCCGGTACGGACGATGTCGATGGCGATCCCGCGCGCATCGGCCGCCGCCTGCAGCGCCTCCGCCACGCGATCGGCATCGACCGCGATGGCCGCCGCGTCGCAGGGGATGAAGAACCGCGGCGTCATTGCCCGACCTCCGCCAGCAGCGAGGCGAGCTTGCCGTCGTCGAGCCGCCCGACGATGCGACCATCGAGCATCGCTGACGGCGCCACCGAGCAGAGCCCCAGGCAATAGATGGCTTCGAGCTGGACCTTGCCGTCCGCGCTCGTGCCGCCGAAGCCGATGCCCAGTGCATCCTGGGCCCGTCGCGCCAGCCGCTCCGCGCCTTGGGACTGGCAGGCCTCGGCCCGGCACAGCTTCAGGCTGTGGGCCGCGGGCGGCTCCTGCCGGAAATCCGCATAGAAGGTGATGACGCCATGAACCTCCGCGCGCCCGATATTCAGCGCATCCGCCACAAGGGCCGTCGCCGCCGGATGGATATAGCCGAACTCCTCCTGCAGCGCGTGCAGGATCGGCAGCAAGGCGCCCTCGCGGGATGTCCATTCCGAGATGATGCGGGCGGCGATATCGCCATCCCAGGCCAGATGCCGCTTCAACGCTTTTCCCCTGCGATCTCTGCGATCTGCTTGAATCGCAGGCTCATGCAGGCGGATGGTTTTGACAAACGAATAATTATAAACTTACGTATCGGATTTATCGATTTAAAAGGCGACAGGTATGGACACCGAACTGGCGAGAACCTTTCTGACGGTGGTCTCGGCCGGCAATTTCAGCGCTGCGGCGGACCGGCTCCATGTCAGCCAGTCGACGGTGAGCACGCGGATCAACGTGCTGGAGGAGCAATTGCGTTGCCGGCTGTTCGTCCGCAACAAGGCCGGAACGACCCTGACGGCGGCCGGGCACCGCTTCCAGCGCCACGCCGCGACGCTGGTCCAGACGGTGGTGCAGGCGCATCACGATATCGGGCTGCCCGAGGGCGCGGCCGGAACGCTGGCGGTCGGCGGCCGGATCGGTCTTTGGGAGGAGTTCCTGCTGCGCTGGCTACCGTTGATGCAGCGGGCCCGGCCCGACGTGTCGATCCGGATCGAGAGCGCGCTCGAGCCGGAGCTGATGCACGGGCTGATCGAGGGGCGCCTCGATATCGGCGTGATGTATACGCCGCAGAGCCGCCCGGGCCTGAAGGTCGAGCATCTGTTCGACGACCGCCTGGTCATGATTGCGACGGATGCGCAATCCGCGCCCGAGCCGCAGTCCGGCTATGTCCTCGTCGACTGGGGCTCGGAATTCCAGGCGCGCCACAGCGCGAGCTTCCCCGATTTCGGCGGCGCGCTGCTCAGCGCCAATGTCGGCTGGCTGGGGCTGCAGCATATCCTGGAACATGGCGGCTCCGGCTATTTTCCCGCCCGCATCGTCGCCCCGCATCTGGCCGCCGGAACGCTGCATCTCGTCGAAGGCGCACCGCACTTCATCATGCCGGCCTACGCGATCTCCCGCGCGGGCACGCAGGACGGGGCCCAGGCCGAAGCCCTCGCGATGATCAGGGACATGGCGGGCACCCTGCTCTCGATCGGCTCGCCCTGAGCCGTCGAAGCAGGAGGCAGGCCGATCGCGGCGGAGCTTGGCTCGTCCGCCGCCTCAGAACGAGGGCAGCACGCCGCCGCCGAAGCTGTCGGACCGTCCGGCGAAGCCCGTCTGGCTATCGCGCGTATTGCCGGGTCCGCTCAGGCGCGCCGGAGCCGGGCCGGCATCGAGATAGCTGCGCTGCTGCGGCTGGAAGGTCATGCTTTGCACCACGGGCGGTTCCGAATAAGCGGCCGGCTCGCTGGAGACGCAACCGCCGAGTGCCGCAAGGAGGGCCGTCGCCGGGGCAAGGTGGAGAAGACGCATCGTTCCCTCGTCGAGAAAGCGCAGGCGGAAAGCGAAGACCGGCGACTGCCGATGCGATTCACCCTGCTGAGCCGCCATTATCGGGATCGCGGCCGGAAATGTATAGCAAGGCTCCGGTCAGCCGACCCGCGCGCCAGACATGTGCCGGGCGGGCGGCAGGCTTTCGGTCAGTGTCGCTCGCGGCGACCTTGCGGGGGAACGAAATCGAGCTGTTCTTCCGCAACCGTCCCGTCAGGCAGAACGACGGCTTGCCAGCAGCGGTTGCCGCAGCGGACGGAGAGACGCCAGCGCCCCTCATCCTCCGCCTCCCCGCGCTCGACCCGGCTCGTCACCAGCCCGCGGCGCATCAGGTCTCGCAATTCCTCCGCCGACCAGCCGAAGCGCTTCGCCAAGCGCGCAGCGTCCAGCACGAAGGAGCCGTCCGCATCCCGGACGAAGGGAGGTTCGGGCGAGGCTTCACCGGTGGTCATGGCATTTCGCTCCGGCGCGTCGATCGTTCCGGCTCCTTCTGCACTGAAGGGCGGGCCGCATCCAGAGCGCCTTCGTCCTCATCGAGCAGGATCCGCTCGGCGGCGCCGTCGAGATCGTCATACTGGCCGCTACGCAACGACCACAGGAAGGCGGCGAGCGCGGCCCCGCCGAGCACCAGCGCCAACGGAACGAGGAAGACCAGGCTGCTCATTCGCCGGGTTCGCAGGCCGGGGCAAGCTTTCCGGCCCGCCGCGTGTCAGTCTCGACACGAACCTGCGCCTTGCCCGCATCGAGCCGCAAGGCATTGGCCACGACGAGGATCGAGGACAGCGACATCGCGAGCGCCGCGATCAGCGGCGTGACATAGCCGGCAATGGCAACTGGCAGGGCCAGCGCGTTGTAGAGGATCGCCAGGGCGAAGTTCTGCCGTACCAGCCGGCCGGCGGCGCGCGCGACGGCAACAGCCTTCGGCACCGCATCGAGCCCATCATGCAGGAAAACGAAATCGGCGACGTTGCGGCCGATATCGGCGGCCGAGGCCGGCGCCATCGAGGCATGCGCCGCAGCCAGTGCGGGCGCATCGTTGAGGCCGTCGCCAACCATCAGCACTTTGCGCCCCTCGGCAGCCAGCGCAGCGAGACGCTCGACCTTCCCGGCCGGCAGCAGACCGGCCGAGATATCGTCGATGCCGAGCCCGCCCGCGATCGGCTGGACCGCCGCTGTCCTGTCGCCGGAAAGCAGAGCAATGGAAAGGCCATCGGCACGCAAGGCATCGACAGCGACACGCGCCTGCGGGCGCAAAGTCTCGGCGAAAGCGAAGCCGGCGACGAGCACGCCGTCGCGGCTCAGCACCGTGCCGCTTTCGTCCTCGCCGCCCGTTTCCGCGAGCGCCCATTCCGCCCGCCCGAGGCGATAGCGATGCCCTTCCAGCTCCGCCTCGACACCGAGACCCGGATGCTCGCGGATCTCCTTCAAGGCCAAGCCGCCCTCCGGCGCCGCTGCCGCGATGGCGCGTGAGAGGGGGTGGCTGGAGCGACGCGCGATCGCTGCCGCAATCACCAGATCCTTGGCCGGGATCGCGGCGGGATCGACCAGTTGCGGCTGGCCGTAGGTCAGCGTGCCCGTCTTGTCGAAGGCGACCGTGTCGATCTCGGCGATCCGCTCGATAGCCGAGCCGTCCTTGACCATGATCCCGGCCTCGAACAGGCGTCGCGAGGCCACGACTTGCACGATCGGCACGGCCAGTCCCAGCGCACAGGGGCAGGTGATGATCAGCACGGCGATGGCGATGGTGATCGCGCGATGCCAGTCGCCGGTCGCCATCATCCAGCCGAGGAAGGCGATCAGCGCGGTGGCATGGACGACCGGCGAATAGAGCGCCGCCGCCCGGTCGGCGATGCGGCGATAACGGGCCCGGCCACCCTCCGCCGCCTCCATCAGCCGAACCATCTCGGCGAGGAAGGAGCTCTCGGCCTTGGCCGTGGCGAGGATCGTCAGCGGCCCCGAGAGATTGAGCGTCCCGGCCTGCACTGCCACACCCGGCGACACGGATTGCGGGGCACTCTCGCCGGTCGCGATGGCGCAATCGAGCTCGGAGGCGCCCTCCTCCACAATCCCGTCGACGGGCACGCGCTCGCCGGCCGTGAGCGCGATCCGCATGCCCGGCGCCACCTCGGCCAGCGGCAGATAAGTCCGCCCGCCATCGGTATCGAGCACGGTCGCACCGCGCGGTGCCAGCCGCATCAGGCCGCGCACGGCGGCGCGCGCCTTCTCATGCATGAGATGGTCGAGCGTGCGGCCGATCAGCAGAAAGAAGATCAGCGAGGTCGCCGCGTCGAAATAGGCATGCGGCCCGTCATGGATCGTGTCGTAGAGGCTTAAGCCGAAGGCGAGGCAGATACCGATCGAGATCGGCACGTCCATGTTGGTGCGGCCGTGCCGCAGCACCGCCCAGGCCGAGGCAAAGAAGACGCGACCCGAATAGAGCAGGCAGGGCAAGGCCAACGCGCCCGAGATCCAGTGGAAGGCCTGCCGCGTCTCGGGCTCCGCTCCCGACCAGACCGAGACCGAGAGCAGCATGATGTTCATGGCGCAGAAGCCGGCGACCGCCAGCGCCCGGATCAGCCGATCGCGCTCGGGGTCCTTGCCATCCGCTTCGCTCTCGAAGAGATGGCCGGGATAGCCGAGCCCTGCGAGCGCCGTCAGCAGGTCAGGCGCTTCCTCGCCCCGCCATTGCACCGCGGCACGGCGGGTCGAGAGATTGACCCGCACCTGCGCGACGCCGGGCAGCCGGGCAACCCCCGTTTCCACCGCCCGGATGCAGGCGGCGCAATGCAGGCCGGGCACCGAGAAGTCGCTCTGCCGCAGGCCATTGCCGAGGTCGCGGCTGGCGAGGCGGATCTCCTGCCGCGCCGCCGACGGATCGGGCGCGCCGTCCAGAGCCAGCGGCGGCGCGCAGCAGCTCATCTGAGCGCCCGGTAGCTGTGCCAGGTGGCGTGGCCGAGAAGTGGGAAGACGACGATCAGCCCGAGGAGCCCGGTCGCGACCGAGACGAGGAACAGGGCGAGCACGATCGCGCCCCAGGCGATCATCACCGGCAGGTTGTTCCAGACCATGGAAATGCTGGTGCCCATCGCGGTGAAGGCATCGACCCGCTCGTCGAGCAGCATCGGGATCGCGAAGGCGCTGATGGCGAAGGAGAAGGCGGCGAACAGCCCGCCGACCACGGTGCCGACCAGCAGCATCGCCCAGCCCACCGGCGTCCCGAACAGCATGGCCGCGACATCGTGGAGGCCGGGAAACGGCCGCAGGCCGAAGAACAGCGCGTAGATGATGACGGCCGCCCGCATCCAGACCAGCATCAGCAGCGACAGGATCGCGCCCGTAAACCAGACCTGCCCGCCCGAAGCCGCCTTGACGAAGATCATCCGGGAGAGGCTGACCGGCTCGCCCTGCTCGATCGCGCGGCTCTTCTGGTAGAGCCCGATCGCCAGCAGCGGCCCCATCACCATGAAGCCGGCCAGCGCCGGGAACAGGATGTAGTCGAGCCCGAGCCGGAACAGCCCCCAGACGATGACGGCCGAGACCGCGAAGACCGCGAGCCCGTAGAGCAGGCTCGGCGCCGGATTACGCCAGAGATCGCGCCAGCCCGCCCCGAGCCAGGACAGGGCGGCGCCCGCCGGCAGGTTGCGCCGACGCTGGGCGGAGAGAGGCAGCGGCATCTCCTGGCCGTTCCCGATCGCAGCCATGTGCTCCTCCTCCCTCAGCAGGACGGACGGGCGGCGCGGAAACCGCCCGCCTCGCCCGCCGATTTCGCATGCGGCACGCAGTCCGTCTGCGAACCTATGGCGACATAGACCAGATGGGCGTTGGCGAGGATGAGCCCACCCGCCAGCACGCCGGCGAGCGCCAGCCAGAAGCCCCTTCGCCCGCCGCGGCGCCGGGTTTCGCCGTCTGCCGGAGCGCTCATCGCTTCGCCTCACCGAGCGTGCCGACATAGAGCGCCAGCAGCTTGATATCGGTCGGCGAGAGCCGGCCTTCCCAGCTCGGCATATGGCCCTGCCGGCCGCCATGGATGCTGTTGACGACCGATTGCAGGTCCCCGCCATAGATCCAGTTGGCGTCGGTCAGGTCAGGCGCGCCGAGATCATGCTGGCCCTTGGCGTTCTCGCCATGGCAGGCGACGCAATTCGCCGCGAAGACCTCCTTGCCCGCCGGCACGCGCGCCTGCTCGGCCGCGTCGAGCTTCTGGCCCGAGAGCGAGCGGACATAAGCAGCGACGGCCAGAACCTGCTCGCGCTGGAGAATGCCGTCGCGGCCGAAGGCCATCATCTGCCCGGTGCGCGTATCCTTGGCCGTGCCGTTGATGCCGACGCGGATCGTCTCGGCGATCGCCTCCGGGCTGCCGCCCCAGAGCCAGGAGCCGGCGGCGAGATTGGGGAACCCCGGCCCGCCCTTGCCCTGCACACCGTGGCAGACGGCGCAATTATCCTCAAAAAGCGTGCGGCCGGTGTCGCGGACATGGCGCATCAATTGGGGATCAGCGGCGATCTCGGCGAAGGAAGCCTTGTCGAGCTTCGCGGTCCAGCTCGCGCGCTCGGCGGCGGCATCGCGCACCTGCTCGGTCACGACCTGGCGCTGGTCGATCCCAAGCAGCCCCTTGGTATAGGTCACGCCCAAAGGCCAGGCCGGCATCAGCAGCCAGTAGCCGATCGCGAACAGGGTGGTGGCGGCCAGGAAGAACAGCACGACGCGCGGAATCGGCGTGTCGAGTTCCTCGATGCCGTTCCATTCATGGCCGGTCGTGATTGTCCCCGTGGCGGGGTCGCGCCTCGCATCTGCCATCGCTCAGTCCCCCGGCCTGTCGTCCTTGTCGAAAATGCTCTTCTTGGCCCGGTCGAAGCGTTTCCGGTTCGACGGCCACAGCGCGTAGATCAGCACGCCGATAGCCATGGCCACGAGGTAGAACAGCCCCCAGCTCTTGGCGAAACCGACCAGCGTTTGGTGATCGACATCCATCGTCTCACTTCTCCGCCACGGCGGACTGCTTCTGCGCCGCATCGGTCAGGCGGCCCAGCACCTGGAGATAGGCGACCACCGCGTCCATCTCGGTCAGGCGCCCCGGCTCGCCATCGAAGGCGCGCACGTTCGTCGCATCGCCATAGCGCTCGCTGACGCCGCCGGCATAGGCGCTGTCAGGGCTCGCCTGGCCATAGGCGTCCGTGCTGGCATTGGCGATCTGCGCATCGTTATAGGGCACGCCAACCGCGCGCTGCGCCTTGAGGTGCCGGCCGAGATCCTCGGTCTTCAATTCGTTGCGCATCAGCCAGCCGTATTTCGGCATCACCGATTGCGGCACGACATCGCGCGGGTTGATCAGATGCGCGACATGCCAGGCATCGGAATACTTGCCGCCGAGCCGGGCGATATCCGGCCCCGTCCGCTTCGAGCCCCAGAGCATCGGATGGTCGTATTTCGACTCGACCGCCAGGGAATACGGCCCATAGCGCTCGACCTCGTCGCGCAGCGTCCGGATCATCTGGCTATGGCAGGCATAGCAGCCCTCGCGGATGTAGATGTTGCGCCCCGCCAACTCGAGCGGCGTGTAGACGCGCATGTCCGGCGCCTTCTCGACGGTGTCGCCGATGGTGAAGAGCGGTGCGATCTCGACGAAGCCGCCGATCGCGGAGACGCCGATGATGGCGAGGACGAAGCCGATCGCGCTGCGTTCGAGCTTGCGATGAAAGAACTCGCGCATCGGCTTACTCCCCGGCCTGAAGGGCCGCGCCCTGCAGCGCCGGCAGGTCTGTATCGCCGGCGGCCGCCGCAGCCTGCGAGCGCGACATCCGGATCGTCATCCAGACATTGTAGGACGCGACGATCGCGCCGATCAGGAACAGCAAACCGCCGACGGTGCGCGCGATGTAATAGGGATGCATCGCGACCAGGCTGTCGATGAAGGAATAAGCCAGCGTGCCGCTGTCATTGTAGGTGCGCCACATCAGGCCCTGGATGATGCCCGAGTTCCACATCGCGAAGACGTAGATGACGGTCCCGGCCAGTGCGAGCCAGAAATGCACCTCGATCAGCTTGGGCGAATACATCCGCTCGACCTTCCACATCCACGGCACCAGCGCGTAGAGCGAGCCGAAGGTGATCATCGCCACCCAGCCGAGCGCGCCGGCATGGACATGGCCGACGGTCCAGTCGGTGTAATGCGAGAGCGAGTTCACGGCCCGGATCGCCATGAACGAGCCTTCGAAGGTCGAGAGCCCGTAGAACACGGCGGCGACCATCATGAAGCGCAGCGTCGCGTCGTCGCGGACCTTGCCCCAGGCGCCGTTCAGCGTCGCCAGCGCATTGCCGGCCGAGGCCCAGGACGGCACTAAGAGCACCACCGAGAAGGTCATGCCCAGCGTCTGCACCCATTGCGGCAGCGCCGTGTAGTGCAGGTGGTGCGAGCCCGCCCACATATACATGAAGGTGATGCCCCAGAAGCTGATGATCGACAGCCTGTAGGAGTAGATCGGCCGCCCTGCCCGCTTCGGCAGGTAGTAATACATCATCCCGAGGAAGCCGGAGGTCAGGAAGAAGGCGACGGCGTTATGACCGTACCACCACTGCGTCATCGCATCCTGCACGCCGGAGAACAGCGAATAGCTCTTGGCCTCGCCGAAGGAGATCGGCACCGCCAGGTTGTTGACGATGTGCAGCACCGCCACGACCAGGATGAAGGCCATGTAGTACCAGTTCGCGACGTAGATATGCGGTTCCTTCCGCCGCTGCAGCGTGCGGATATAGATCAGGAAGTAGGTGACCCAGACGATCACGAGCCAGATATCGGCATACCATTCCGGCTCGGCATATTCCTTCGACTGGGTGACGCCCATCAGGTAGCCGCTGGCCGCGATCACGCAGAACAGGTTGTAGCCGATCAGCACGAACCACGGGCTGAACTGGTCCGGCAGGCGCGCCCGCGTGGTCCGTTGCAGGACGTGGAAGGAGGTCGCGATCAGCGCATTGCCGCCGAAGCCGAAGATCACGCCGGAGGTATGGACCGGCCGCAGGCGGCCGAAGCTCGCCCATCCCGCATCGAAGGTGAGATCCGGCCAGGCCAGCAGCGCCGCGACCCAGACGCCGAAGAACATGCCGGCCACGGCCCAGCCGAGCGAGAGCACGATGCCGACCCGCGTCGGATCGTCGTAATAGCGCGTCAGGCGCTCGTCGGGCGGCTCCGGCGCAAAGTAGTTCGACATGACCAGGCCGATGCAGCCGAGCCCGAAGAGCAGGATGATCGCGCCATGCACAGTGAACAGGTCGTCACGGCCGGCGATCGCCATGGCAAACCCGCACAGCGCCAGAAGCGCCGAGATCGAGATGGCGCGCTGCCGCTCCGCGACAGTGAGTGCCGCAATCATCGCTCACCTTCTCCATGACTGGCGCGGGCCGGCGGCCCGGCGCCTTCGCGACGGATATCGCATAAAAGACTCATCTCAGATACCTGATTTGCCGATCGGAAGATCGGACATAATGCCCTAGGCAAAATTGACGCAGGGCAAGCCACGCGGTCGCCAGCGCAAGGCAATCTCACCGTGTCTCGATCTCCGCGAGATAGGTGCGGACAGCGCGTTCCGGCCCATGCCAGGAGGCGCTGCCCTTGCCCTGCAGTTCGGGCGCGTCCTTCCAGCCGGGTTCGATTCCCGTCATGTCCGGCAGCAGATGGGCGATGCCCTTGTGGCAGTCGATGCAGGTCTTCTCGCCGGTGGTCAGGAAGCGGCTGTGGATCTCGGCGGCGCGGCGGGTCTGCTTGGTGAAGTCCATCGCGACCGAGGAGTGGCAGTTGCGGCATTCCAGCGAGTCGTTCGCCTTCAGGCGCGACCATTCGTGCTTGGCGAGTTCGAGGCGCATGCCGAGGAATTTCTCGCGCGTCGAGATCGTGCCGAAGATCTTGCCCCAGACCTCCTTCGAGGCCTGCATCTTGCGGGCGATCTTGTCGGTCCAGTTATGCGGGACATGGCAGTCCGGACAGGTCGCGCGCACGCCCGAACGATTGGAGAAATGCACCGTCGACTGCAGCTCCTGATAGACGTTGTCGCGCATCTCGTGACAGGAGGTACAGAATTTTTCGGTATTGGTGACTTCCAGCGCCGTGTTGAAGCCGCCCCAGAACAGCACGCCGCCGACGAAGCCGCCGAGCGTCAGCAGGCCGAGCGGCAGATAGGCGCTCGGCCGGCTGATGATGCGCCAGAAGCTGACGACGACGCCCCAGCACCAGAGAATGAAGGATTTGAGTCGACCCATGATCCCGCCCCGCTACGGCTTCCGGCCGATGTCTTTGGCGTCCTGGAACCGGTTCTGGACCAGGGGCGCGACATCGGTCTGCTGGACATGGCAGGCCGTGCAGAAATAGCGCCGCGGCGTCACGTCCGAGAGCACCTGCCCGTCACGGTCCTGGAAATGGGTCACGCTGATCATCGGCGCGCCCGAGCCTTCCGTGAACTCGCGCTTGTGGCAGTCCATGCAGCGATTGGTGTTGAGGGTGAGCTGGTAGCCGTCGATCGCATGCGGGATCACCGGCGGCTGCTCGGGGTAGTTGCGCATCCGCCTGACGTCGTCGACGACCGGGCGGCCGAGCGCCGGCACCCGCTCCAGCGCCATCGGATCGGCGGTGCCGGTCAGCCGCGGCACGATCTTGATCGGCGCGCCCTCCTGCGAGACGGCGGCACCGAAGGCGAGGACGAGGCCGGCCGCGAGGGCCGCCCCGAGCAGGGTCCGCGAGCGCATCAGCCCGAGACCGGAACGATCTTGACCGCGCATTTCTTGAAATCCGTCTGCTTGGAGATGGGATCGGTGGCGTCGAGCGTCGTCTTGTTGATGAGCTGGCTGGCGTCGAACCAGGGCACGAAGACCACGCCGGGCGGCATGCGGTTGCGCCCGCGCGTCTCGACGCGGGTGCGCATCTCGCCGCGGCGCGAGATCAAGCGGATCTCGGCGCCCTGGTTGAGCCCGCGCTTGCGGGCGTCCTCCGGGTGCATGAAGCAGCGCGCGCCAGGAAAGGCCTTGTAGAGCTCCGGCACGCGCATCGTCATCGAGCCGGAATGCCAGTGCTCCAGCACGCGGCCGGTGACGAGCCAGAGATCGTATTCGGTATCGGGCGATTCCGCCGGCGGCTCGTAGGGCACCGCGATGATCCGGGCCTTGCCGTCCTTGTTGCCGTAGAACTCGACGCCCTTGCCCGGCTTCACATAGGGGTCGAGCCCCTCGCGATAGCGCCAGAGCGTCTCCTTGCCGTCGACCACCGGCCAGCGCAGCCCACGGACCTGATGGTAGAGGTCGTAAGGCCCGAGATCATGGCCATGGCCGCGGCCGAAAGCGGCATATTCCTCGAACAGCCCCTTCTGCGCGTAGAAGCCGAAGGCCTTCGCTTCCCGGTTCTCATAGCCCGGATCGATCTCGGATACGTCAAACTTGTCGACATTGCCGTTGCGATAGAGCACGTCGAACAGCGTCTTGCCCTTGTAGTTCGGGTTGGCGTCGAGGATCTCCGCCGGCCAGACCTCGTCGGTGGTGAAGCGCTTCGAAAACTCCATGAGCTGCCAGAGGTCGGAGCGCGCCTCGCCCGGTGCATTGACGAGCTGGTGCCAGACATGGGTGCGCCGCTCGGCATTGCCGTAGGCGCCCTCCTTCTCGACCCACATCGCGGCGGGCAGGATCAGGTCGGCGGCCAGCGTCGTCACCGTCGGATAGGCATCGGAGACGACGATGAAGTTGTCGGGGTTGCGATAGCCCGGATAGGCCTCGTTGGTGTTGTTCGGCGAGGCCTGCAGGTTGTTGTTGACCTGGATCCAGTAGAAATTGAGCTTGCCGTCCTTGAGCATCCGATCCTGCTCGACGGCGTGGTAGCCGGGCTTGTCCGGGATGATCCCGTGCGGGATGCGCCAGATCTCCTCGGCATGCTTGCGGTGCTCGGGATTGGTCACGACCATGTCGGCCGGCAGGCGATGGGCAAAGGTCCCGACCTCGCGCGCCGTGCCGCAGGCCGAAGGCTGGCCGGTCAGCGAGAACGGGCTGTTGCCGGGCTCCGAGATCTTCCCCGTCAGCAGATGCAGGTTGTAGACGAGCTGGTTCGCCCAGACGCCGCGCACATGCTGGTTGAAGCCCATCGTCCAGAACGACGTGACCTTGCGCTTGGGGTCGGCATAGAGCTCGGCGAGTTGTTGCAGGAAGCCGGGCTCCACCCCGGTCAGGGCCGAGACCTTCTCCAGCGTGTAGTCCTTCACGAAGGCGGCATAGGCCTCGAAATCGATCGGCGTCGTCGCCGTGACATCCTCTGCCTTGCGCGCCTTGACCTCGCGCGGATCGTCGGGACGCAGGCCGTAGCCGATCTCGGTTGCGCCCTTCACGAAGGTCGTGTGCTTGCCGACGAAATCCTTGTTTACCCGCCCCGTCGTGATGATGTGGTTGGCGATGTAGTTGAGGATCGCGAGATCGGTGCCCGGCTTGAACACGATCGGGATGTCGGCGAGGTCCGAGCTGCGATGGGTATAGGTCGAGAGCACTGCGACCTTCACATGCGGCTGGCCGAGCCGGCGATCCGTCACCCGCGTCCACAGGATCGGGTGCATCTCCGCCATGTTCGAGCCCCAGAGCACGAAGGCGTCGGCATGCTCGAAATCGTCGTAGCAGCCCATCGGCTCGTCCATGCCGAAGGTGCGCATGAAGGCATAGGCCGCGGATGCCATGCAGTGGCGGGCGTTTGGGTCGAGATTGTTGGAGCGGAAGCCGGCCCGCATCAGCTTGGTCGCGGCATAGCCCTCAAAGATCGTCCACTGGCCCGAGCCGAACATGCCGAGCGCGGTCGGCCCCTTGGCCTTGAGCGTCTCCTTGGCCTTGGCGGCCATGGTGTCGAAGGCCTCGTCCCAGGACACCGGCGTGAACTCGCCGTCCTTGGCGTAGACGCCGTTCTTCTTGCGCAGCAGCGGCTGGGTCAGCCGGTCGTTGCCGTACATGATCTTGGAGAGGAAATAGCCCTTGATGCAGTTGAGGCCGCGATTGACGTCGGCCTTGATGTCGCCATGGGTGGCGATGACCTTGCCCTCCTTGACGCCGACCATGACGCCGCAGCCGGTGCCGCAGAAACGGCAGGGCGCCTTCGACCATTTGATCTGCAGGCTGTCGACGCCGCCGGTCACCGGCTGGGCCTCTGCCGGCACGCTCATATTGGCGGCGAGCGCGGCGACGCCGGCCGCCTGCGCCTTCAGCATCTCGCGACGGGACAGGGTCATGGGATCACTCCGGGGTCGTCGAGGGTTTCGAGGTCTTCGATCTGCTCGAACACCATGTTGGCCGAGAGCACGCCGTCGATCAGGCTGATCGCGGCCAGCCGGTCGCCGATCACGCCCGTGCTGGAGCCTTCCAGCACGATCACGATCTTGCCGTTCTCGACGCGATGGATCTCGGTCTCGGGAAGCTCGGCGATACGCGCGAGCACGGCCTCGACCTTGGCCGGCAGGGCCGAGACGACGGCGCTCGAAATATGATGGAAACGCTGGCGTGGACGCTCAGGCATGGGCGGTCTCCGGCAGACGCGCACCAGCCGCGATGGCCTGTGCAGGGCAAGCGGCGATGCAGGCGCCGCAACCATTGCAGCGATCGCTCGCGATCTCCGGCAAAGCCGGGCCGCCGAGCCGTGGGCGGAAACGGATCGCGCTCTCCGGGCAGGCATCGCCGCAGCTCTGGCAGACGATGCCCCGTCCGGCGAAGCAGTCGGCACCGACCACCGCAACGTGCTCGAAGGCCGGGAGCAGGCGATCGAAGACCGGCTCGGGGCAGGTCTGCGCACAGGCGCCGCAGAAGCTGCACTCGCTCTCGGCGAAGCTCAGGATCGGCCAGCCTCCGGCATCCTGCGCGATGATGTGCTGCGGACAGGCCGGCACGCAGGCGCCGCAGCCGGTGCAGGCCGCCGCGACCGAAGCCGTGCGCGACCATGGCGGACGCACGCCTTCCGGCCGCGGCCGCGCGGAACGGCCTGTCAGGAAACGTCGCCGTCCGAGATCGATGGAATTCTCGCCCATGCCCGCCTCCTCAACGTGGAGGCCCGGGCGGGCCGAGGACGATTTGCGACATCCAGACGAGGAAGCCGTAGCCGCCGACGATACCAACCGCCACAACCGGCCAGATCAGCACGGCCAGCGTCAGGAAGGCGAGAAGTTCGGCGCGACGTGTCGGCTTCTCGGGCGCGGCCTCCGGGCCGCCCGTCTTCGCGGTCTCGATCGTCATCTCCAGCCCTTTCAGCCGGCCGCATATCGCACCGGCTCGTGTTGAGAGATTGACTAAAGAGAATATGGATTCCCGGGCGCTGTCCATGTCAAGGGCCACACTGCGCTGCCCTTTCGCAGCCGTCTTTGACATAACGCAAACAAGGTCCGCCGAATGCGACCTATCCGGGTCTGGTGGCCCGGATATTGCCCATCTCATAACGCTCTTTAGTGCGTATCGCCTTCCCCCTGCGGGCCACCGTGCCGCACTTGAACGCAGCCATCGATTGCAGTCTTATCCGGCGCTGCGCGCCGACGGATCGGGCATCGCAAGCGCCCCTGAACCCGTCCGAAGGAAAGGCTGTCACGTGGGAATGGACCGCAGCGTGCTGCGCAGCGTCCCGTTGTTCGCCGCGATGAGCAACGACCAGCTCGACCGCATGACGGCGCAGGCCAGCGCACGGCGGGTCCCGCAGGACGAGGCCGTCTTCGAGCAGGGCGAGACAGCCAAAGCCTTCTACCTTCTGCTGCATGGCCGGCTGAAGGTGACGCAGGTTACGCGCGACGGCCAGCAGATCATCGTGCGCATCGTCCACCCCGGCGATCTGTTCGGCTTCACGCGGGCATTGGGCCGCAGCGACTATCCGGGCACCGCGACGGCGGCGGTCGACAGCCTCGTCGCGAGCTGGCCGACCGAATCCTGGGACGTCTTCGTCGCCGACAACCCGCATCTGGCGATGAACGCGATCCGCACCATCGGCCAGCGCCTCGACGAGGCCCATACCCGCATCCGCGAGATGTCGACCCAGGAGGTCGAGCGGCGCGTGGCTCATGCCGTGCTCAGGTTGATCGAGCAGGCTGGCACGCGCGTGGCCGCCGGAACGCGCGTCGACTTCCCGATCTCGCGACGCGACATCGCCGAGATGACCGGCACGACGCTGCACACGGTCTCCCGCATCCTCAGCGCCTGGGAGGCGCAGGGGCTGGTCGAGGGCGGGCGCCGGAAGCTCGTCGTCTGCGACGCGCCCGGCCTGAAGCGCTTGGCCGAGAACGCCGGCTGATCAGACCTCGACCGGCGCCCAGTCGTAGAGATGGACCAGCTTCGGATCGTCGGCATGCTCGATCAGCATCCGGCGGACGCGGTCCTGCCAGAGCGCGGCGAAGCTCTCGAGCCCCGCCTCATCCGCCTCTCCGGCCACCGCCTGCGGCATCACTGCGCCCATCGCCGGCGCATGGGGCACCGCGCCGGTATCGATATCGACGACGACTCCGGCTCCGGTATCCCGCCGTCGCAGCGCCATCGTGCCTTCGATATCGGCGCCGAATTGCAGGAGGTTGCGCCGGGAGAAGCGCTGCGCGGGTCCGATCCCGACGAAGCCGGTCTCGGGCGCAGCCCCGGTCAGCAGCGTCGCGACCGAGGCCAGGACGCCGGTCGTGCCCTGGTCACGCCCGCCGCGCATGAAGACCTCGATGCCGCCGCGCTCCGGCATCTCCTCGTCATGGAGATAGGTGAGCCCGTTGACCACCATGAGATAGGCGCCGGCGACTGCCGGGCAGGAATGGCCGGCCAGCCGCACCGCGTCCTCGTAGCCATATTCGAGGATGCCGCCTTCGCTCGTCCCCAGGAAGGCGGAGAGCGGGTCGCGGACCTTGAGACGTGGCGCCTCAGCGAAGAAGGACGGGAAATTCATCGCGCTCCCTTCGAGCAAGGGGCAGTCGGCCTCGCCGCTTCGCCCGGGAATGATGTCATTATGAGAAAGCAGCCGCGCGTCAGACCGGTTGCCGGCCAAGGCCGAGGCCGAGACGTTCCGGATCAGCCAGCAGGTCGGTCAGGGAATAGCGATCGAGCTCGCCGAGGAAGGCCTCCATCGCATCGCTCAGGATGCCGCGCCAGCGATCCCCGCGCAGGGCCGAGCGCCCCTCAGCCTCGCCGAAGCATTCGACGATCGCGAAGGCCGGCTCCGTCGCCCGGATCAGCATGCCCAGCGAGATTTCGGCCGGCGCCCGCGCCAGCATCAGGCCGCCGGCACGGCCGCGCACGCCCTTGAGGAAATCCTGCCGAACCAGGAGATTGGCGACCTTCATCAGATGGGTCCGCGAAATGTCATGGGCGGTCGCGGCCTCCTCGACCGTGACCAGCCGCTCCGGATGCGCCGCCGCGAAGACCAGCAGCCTCAGCGCATATTCGCTGAACTGGGTCAGGCGCATGCGCCGCCCTCGTGGCCACGGCCAGGCCGGTTGTCGCCAACATCTGGAAGGAGCACCATCCGACAGTCCTGTTCACCGCCCGGTGGGCTCTCCCGCCCGGCACGCCGCGTTCTGGAGCGCGACGCGGCGCGTCTCGCGCGCCTCACTACGGCAATCCGGCCCCTTGTGCATCAATAGATCCTCCCCAAAAACGCCGATCCCATGGCAGGAGACCTCAGGCCGGGCCGGCGGCCGATGCGGCCCTCGCCCCGAGCCGCGCGCCGGTCAGCACCCGCCAGTAGCTCGCCGCGAATCCGAGGAAGGCGAGCGACCAGCACAGCCCGGCGACATGGAGCAAGGCGACCGGGCCATGGCCGAGCGCCGAACAGATCCGCGCGACGCTGCCGATCACGATCAGCACGTAGCAGGCCTGCGTCGCGGCGGTCGCGACGAGCGGGCGCCCGGTATGGCCGAGGCTGGCTCGCGACATCACCGCCAGCGTCACGGTCCCGAAGGCGCCGGCCGTCCAGGCATGCAGGCCGCCCCCGGGGCCGACCAGCCCGAAGCTTGCCGCAGCCGAGAGCGCAAAGCCCAGCGGCACGAAGGCGTAGCCGACATGCAGGATGACGAGCAGGGGATTGCGCCAGGTGCGATCGCCCGCCCAGCGCGCGAGCCTAACGGCATGGAGCGCGGCGCACAGAGCCAGCGCGGCGCCGCTCGCAACCGCATCCGGCAGAGCGACCCAGAGAGCGAGAGCCAGCCCACTCGCCGCCAGAACGAGCTTGTCATAGCCACCGAACGGGATCGGCAGGCGCCCTGCCCGGCGCGGCGCCAGCCAGTTGCGCGTGAAGCTCGGCACGATCCGCCCCGCGATCAGCGCGACCAGCATCAGCACGGCGGCGATGGCGAAGCGGCGGGCATAATCGGCCCCTCCCGTCAGCGCCGATTCGAGGTGGAAGGCGAGATTGGCCGCGAGGAGCAGGCCGATCAGCACGACGATCTTGAGATTGCGCCAGTTGCGGCCGGCGACGACCTCGCGTGCAGCCGCACCAGCCAGCAGGATGAGGAAGAGCGCATCGATCGCCATCGCGAGACGCCATCCGATCAAGGTCGACATCGCGACCGCGACACGGCCGGCGATCCAGGCGAGAACCAGCATGAGCAGCGGCGTGCCCTGCACCGGCAATCGCCCGGTCCAGTTGGGAATGGCCGTCAGGAGGAAGCCGCCGATCGCGGCCGCCTGATAGCCGAAGAGCATTTCATGGATATGCCAGTCCACCGGCGCGAAAGCCGTGGGGATGGCGAGATGGCCGGTGACGAAGCCGAGCCAGACCAGGATCGTCAGTCCGGCCTGCAGCGCCGCGAGCAGGAAGAGCGGCCGGAAGCCGTAGGACAACAGCGCGGGTCCGTCATAGGCCTTCAGCCTCGGAATGGGCGCCATGCTGGCTTCTCCTGACGTGACCGGGCGCGGCGGATCGTTGCGCGCCCGCTCCCCTTGGCGTCGCAACTTTAGCCGCTCGGCGGATCGCCAATTTGCGAAAACGCAAACTCAGGGTTGATCGCTAAAAGCGCTGCGCCGGCGCCGGTCCTCCCGGCGCATGAGAGCACTTATGTTGCCTGCACGTCGCGGTTCGGAACCGCATCGACCGGCTTACCGCTCCTCGATGGCGAGCACGGCGAAGGTCGCGAGCCAGTGCTCGCCCATATAGTCGCCCGCGATATGCGGCAGCCCTGCTTCGAGATGCAGCCTTGCGGCGTTCGCTATGACCGGCCGCCGCACGTCCCATTCCGGCAGGGCGGCGGCCAGCGCGTACCAGCACCAGGCCCGGCTGAGGTTGAGCCCGTCGAGATGCGCGATCTTGCCATCGGTCCGGTCGGTCACGGTCGCCGGCGTGAACAGGATCGCCGGCTCGCTCAGGCCGATGCGCGGCAGGAAGCGCTCGAACCAGGGCAGGAAACGTTCCGCCGGCAGCAGGCGGCGCATGCATTCCGCCTCGATCAAGGCCGAGGACTGGAAATCGTCGCCGCTCGGCTCGCCCCAGGCCGGGCAATCCTCATCGGCGCCATACCAGCGCAAAGCCGTCTCGCGCAGCAATGTCAGGAAGGCGCGGTCCCCGGTCGCATCGGCATAATCGGCGGCCATGCGCAGGCCGAAGGCGGTGTTGAAATGCGTGCCGACCCGCACCGGGTAGGTCGCGATCGGCAGGAAGTCGCGGAAGCGCTGGGCGAAAGCCTCGGCGAGCGGCGCCAATGCCCCGCTCCAGCGCCCGTCTTCGAGCTCCCTCAATTCGGCGGCGAGCTTCAGAAGCCAGCCCCAGCCGTAAGGTCGCTTGAAGCCGCGCGCCGTCGGCTGGGCGAGATAGGCGCATTCGACCGCGATCTTCTCCGGGACGAGCTGTTCGTCGAACAATGCGACGATCTCGGCAGCCGCTTCCATCTTCGGATGACGCCGCAGCAGGCGGGCCAGCATCCAGTAGCTGTGCACGCAGGAATGCCAGTCATAGCTGCCGTAGAACACCGGATGCAGCGCGCGCGGCGTCCGCGCATCCTGTGGCCCGGCCAGCGTATGGTCCGGCTTGTTCGGATACTCGCGGCGGACATGGCCGAGCGCGATCCCGGCGAAGCGCTGCGCGATCTCTTCGGTGAGCGATGGGGTGGTCATGGCGTGGCTTGTCTCCGATGCCGCGCAACCTACCAGCGATTCGGCTGCCGCAAAGTGCCGTGCGCCATCGAGGTGCAACCCCGCCATCTCCTCTCGTTGGGTTCCTTCATCGCTCCGGTCTGGTCTAACAAGGATAGCGCGCTCCACACCGATTTCAGTCGGCAGGCAGCGTCGCCAACCTGTTTGCCTGAGGGAATCGCCGTGGACCTGCCTGCCAACGCCTTCAAGGCCGCGCTCAAGCGTGGTGAGCTTCAGATCGGGCTGTGGAGCAGCCTGTGCAGCCCGATCGTCTCCGAGATCATCAGCCAGAGCGGCTTCGACTGGATTCTCGTCGATACCGAGCACTCCCCCAACGAGCCGCCCGATGTTCTCGCTCAGCTCCAGGCGCTGAAGGGCGGCACCGCGACCCCGATCGTGCGCCCGGCCTGGAACGACGCCGTCCTGCTCAAGCGCCTGCTCGATATCGGCGTGCAGGCCGTGCTCGTGCCCTTCGTCCAGAATGCCGAGGAGGCGGCCAAGGCTGTCGCCGCCTGCCGCTATCCGCCCGCCGGCATCCGCGGCATCACTGTCAGCGGTCGCGGCAGCCATTACGGGCGCGTGCCGGACTATCTCAAGCGCGCCGATGGCGAGATCTGCGTATTGGTGCAGGTTGAGACCGGCGAGGCGCTCAGCCGGATCGAGGAGATCGCCTCCGTCGATGGCGTCGACGGCGTCTTCATCGGCCCGGCCGATCTCTCGGCCTCGCTCGGCCATATCGGCAATCCCGGCCACCCGGAAGTCCAGGCCGCGATCCAGGATGCGGTGAAGCGCCTGACCGCACTCGGCAAGCCGGCCGGCATCCTGACGCCGTCCGAGGCCGATGCGCGCCGCTATATCGAATGGGGCTATCGCTTCGTCGCCGTCGGCTCCGATCTCGGCCTGATGACCAAGCACGCCGACGCGCTGGCCAAGGCTTTCGCCCCGCAGCGCTGATCGAAGCGCCGGCAGTGTGAACACTGAGCGAAAAAGCGATCTCGCCCCCTTTGTCATTCCGGGGCGCGCCGCAGGCGCGAACCCGGAACCCACGACTGGGCTGAACATCGCAAAGCCGGCTGTGAAGGGCTCACCCGGTCGTGGGTTCCGGGTTCTTCGCTGCGCGAAGCCCCGGAATGACAAAGGTGGTTCTCGGCAGCCGAGCCGCGGGCGCCCGCCCCGGCTCTCACTCGATCTTGACGTTCGCCTTCTGCGCGACCTCGGCCCAGCGCTTGGTCTCGGAGGCGATATGAGCGGTGAACTGCTCCTGGCTCGATCCGACCGGATCGACGCCGAGCTTCTTGAGCTGTTCGATCACCGCCGGCTCCTTCATGATCGCCTGCGTCTCCGTCGAAAGCTTGGCGACGATCTCCTTCGGCACGCCCGACGGCGCGAAGAAGCCGTGCCATGAGCTGGCATCGTAGCCCGGAATGAACTCCGACAGCGCCGGCAGGTCCGGGGCGACCGCGAGCCGCTTCGGCGTCGCGGTGGCGAGCGCGCGGATCTTGCCCGCCTGCACATGCGGCCAGGCGATGGTGATGTTGTCGAAGGTGATCTGGATCTGGCCGGAGAGCAGGTCCTGCGTCACCTGCCCGCTCGACCGATAGGGCACATGCACCATGTCGGTGCCGGTCGAGACCTTGAACAGTTCGGCCGCCATATGGGTCGAGGTGCCCGCTCCCGACGAACCGAACGAATATTTGCCGGGGTTCTTCTTGAGGAGCTCAATCAGCTCCGGCACGCTCTTGGCCGGAAGGTCGATATTGACCATCAGGATGTTCGGCACGCTCGCCACCTGCGAAATCGGCGCAAAATCCTTGATGTGGTCGAAGGGCAGCCGGGCATAGACGGCCGGGTTGATCGCATGGCTCGACACCGTGCCCATGGTCAGCGTGTAGCCATCGGCCGGAGCACGCGCCACGGCGGCAACCCCGGTATTGCCGCCGGCACCGGGCCGGTTCTCGACGATGAACTTGCCGCCGAGGCGCTGGCCCAGCCGATCGGCCAGGATGCGCCCGAGCAGGTCGGTGGTGCCGCCGGCCGCGAAGGGGACGACGATGGTGACGACCTTGCTGCCGGGATACTCGCCCTGCGCGAAGGCGGGGCCTGCCGCGGCAAGGCAGGCGGCGGCGATGACGGTCCTGCGTGTAATGCTCATCGGTTCGTTCCTCCCGTTGCGGCCAATCCGCTCGCACCTCGTGGCGGGCGCTTGCCTCAGAGGGATAGCACAGGATTGCGGGTTTGAAATCTGAAATTTCAGATTGCCGCACACATCGCTTTGTGCTGTTTTGATGGATCATGGCGCAAGGCCGACCACCGCGACGAGGCGGTTTCGGCGGCGCGCCGCGGAAGAATCATGTTGCAGCCTGCCATCGAACCTGTCGCTCCCGATCTGCTGCGCTCGTTGCGCGAGCACGTCCATGAGCGCCTGCGCCGCGCCATCGTCGCCGGGCGCTTCCGCGATGGCGAGCGGCTGAACGAACGCCATCTCGCCGAGATGCTCGGCGTCAGCACCACCCCGGTGAAGGACGCGATCCGCAAGCTCGAAAGCGAGGGGCTGGTCCGGACCGAGGCACGCCGCGGCGTCTTCGTCGAATTCTCGCCCCGACAGGCGCTGGAAATGGCGCTCGGCCGCGCCGCGCTCGAAAGCGTCATGGCCCATATCGCGGCGAACCATCTGACGAAGGTCGGCGCGGCCGAACTCGGCAAGCTCATCGCCCAGATGGAACAGGCGACCGAACATGGCGATCTCGAAGACCTCGTCGCGCTGAACGAGGCCTATCACCGCGCGATCCACCGCATCTCCGGCTGCACCTATCTGGAACGCCGGCTCGACGGCCAGCGCATGTACGACCATGCCCAGCGCATCGCCCTGCACTCGGAGCTGGACGAGCGCCGCCGCGGCTTCGAGGAACATCGCGACATCTACGAGGCGCTCCTGGCGCGCGATCCCGCGCGCGCCGAACTCAGGATGCGCCGTCACATCGTCCGCTCGGCGAAGGCCCATGCACGATTGGTCTTCGGCGCGGATGCGGAGGGACTGGACTATGACGAATGACAAGGTTCGCCGCGCGTTGCGTGGCATTTCCGGCGTCCATGTCACCGCCTGGAAGGCGGATGGCGAAGCCGACTGGGGGCTGACCGGCAGGATCGTCCGGCGCATCGCCGAGGCCGGCATCCATAACATCGTCTCGGCCGGCAATACCGGCGAATTCTACCCGATGACCACGGCTGAGGTGGAGCGTTCCCACGCCACCGCCGCGGAAGCCGCCGCAGGCAAGGCGTTGGTCACGGCCGGCATCGGCCGCTCACTGCGCGAAGCCGTGGCGACCGGCAAGCTCGCGGCCCAGGCCGGCTGCGATGCCGCGATGGTGCATCACCCGCTCGATCCCTTCGCCGCGCCGCAATCCCAGGCCGACTACATCCTCGCCATCGCCGAGGCGCTGACGATCCCGCTCGTCGCCTATATCCGCTCGGACGCCATCGGCGTGAAGGACCTGATCCGCGTCGCGACCCACCCGAACGTCGCCGGCGTGAAGTTCGCCTCGAACAACATGATGCTGCTCGCCGATTGCGTGCGCGAGACGGAAGGCTCCTCCGCCAACTGGATCTGCGGCCTCGCCGAGGGCTGGGCCGCGCCCTTCCATGCGCTCGGCGCGCGCGGCTTCACCTCGGGCCTGATCAATGTTGCGCCGGAGCGTTCGCTCGCCGTCTGGCGCGCGCTGGAGGCCGGCGACTACGACACGGCCCGCCGTGAGGTCGATGCCATTGCCGGCTTCGAGAAGCTGCGCACGAAGTATGGCAACGGCGCCAATGTCACCGTAGTGAAGGAGGCGCTCGGCCTGCTCGGCACCGATGTCGGCCCGGTCCGCCTCCCCGGCCTGCCCGAGCTCAACGAAGCCGAGCGGGCGGAGCTTCGCGCGATCGTGTCGAGCTGGGGTGGCCAGCGCGCGGCAGCGGAGTAGTAGCCGTCATTCTCGGGCGAAGCGAAGCGCAAACCCGAGAATCTCATGACAAGATGACGCTGGTTCCCAGGATGACCGGGTCAAGCCCGGCCATGACGCCAGCAGCGATTAGAACGACAAGAATTCGAGGAAACGCCGATGTCCGCCCGCCCCCGCAAGACACCCGAGACCCTGCGCAGCTGGCGCTGGTTCGGGGCGAGCGACCTGCGCTCTTTCGGGCATCGCTCGCGAGCGCTGCAGATGGGCTTCGGCCATGAGGAGTTCATGGGCAAGCCGATCATCGGCATCATCAACACCTGGTCCGAGATCAACCCCTGCCACACCCATCTGCGCGACCGGGCGGAAGCGGTGAAGCGCGCGGTCTGGGCGGCCGGTGGCTTTCCGATCGAAATCCCCGTCATGTCGGTTTCCGAACAATATCAGAAGCCTACGACCATGCTCTATCGCAACTTTCTGGCGATGGAGACCGAGGAATCGATCCGCTCCCATCCGCTCGACGGCGCCGTGCTGCTCGGCGGCTGCGACAAGTCCACGCCGGCTCTGATCATGGGCGCCTGCAGCGCCGGCCTACCCTTCATCTTCGTGCCGGCCGGCCCGATGCTGCGCGGCAACTGGGCCGGCAAGGTGCTCGGCTCCGGCGCCGATGTCTGGAAATACTGGGCCGAGAAGGAAGCCGGCAACATCACCGACAGTGACTGGAAGGACATGGAGAGCGGCATCGCCCGCTCCTATGGCACCTGCATGGTGATGGGCACCGCCGCGACGATGATGAGCCATGCGGAAGTGCTGGGCCTCACCTTGCCCGGCGCCTCCGCCATCCCCGCCGCCGACGCCGCCCATCCGCGCATGGCCGCCGCCGCCGGCAAGCGCATCGTCGAGATGGTCTGGGAGGACCTGACCCCCGACCAGATCCTGACCCGCAAGAGCTTTGAGAACGCGCTGACCGTGCATATGGCGGTCGCCGGCTCGACCAATGCGATCATCCATCTCGTCGCCATGGCCGGCCGTGCCGGCGTGCCGCTGACGCCGGATGATTTCGACGCCTTCTCGCGCAACGTCCCCGTCGTCGCAAACCTGCGCCCCTCCGGCGATTTCCTGATGGAGGACTTTTTCTACGCCGGCGGCCTCCCTGCCCTGCTGAAGCAGCTCGAAAGCAAGCTCCACACCGATGCGATGACGGTCACCGGCAAGCCGATCGCCGAGACCATCGCGCTCGCCCAGGTCTATGACGACAATGTCATCCGCCCACTCGACAAGCCCGTCTCGACCGCGAACGGCCTCGCCGTGCTCAAGGGCAATCTCGCGCCCGATGGCTGCGTCATCAAGCCCTCCGCCGCCGAGCCGCGCCTGCTCAGGCATTCCGGCCCGGCCCTCGTCTTCGAGCATTACGATGCGATGATGAAGGCGGTGAACGACGAAAACCTCGACGTGACCGCGGATCACATCATGGTGCTGAAGAATTGCGGCCCGGTCGGCGGCCCCGGCATGCCGGAATGGGGCATGCTGCCGATCCCGAAGAAGCTGCTGAAACAGGGCGTGCGCGACATGCTGCGCATCTCGGATGCCCGCATGTCCGGCACCAGCTACGGCGCCTGCATCCTCCATGTCGCGCCGGAGGCCTATATCAAGGGCCCGCTCGCGGCGGTCCAAACCGGCGACATCATCAGCGTCGATGTCGAGGCGCGCAGCATCTCGGTCGGCCTCACCGATGCCGAGATCGCCGCCCGCCTCGCCGCCTGGACGCCGCCGGACCGCGACTATCCCCGCGGCTGGGGCAAGATGTCGGCGGCCCATATCCGCCAGGCCGACAAAGGCTGCGATTTCGACTATCTGGAGGGGACCGCGAAAATACCGGAGCCCGAGATCCATTGAGCATGCAGGACATCCGCGACATCGAGCGCATCGCCGTCATCGGCGCCGGACTGATCGGCAGTTCCTGGGCGGCCCTCGCCATGGGCCATGGTCTGAACGTTTCGGCCTACGATCCCGCGCCCGGCGCCGAAGAGCGCTTCCGCCATACCGTCGAGCGCGCGCGCGGTCAGCTCGCCGAGCTGGGATTGGCCAATACCGGCCAGTATCGCTTTACGCGCGATCTCGACGAAGCCCTGGAAAGTGTTGATTTCGTTCAGGAGAACGGGCCGGAGAACGAAGCCGCCAAGCGCGCGCTCCTTTCACGGCTCGACGCCGCGTTGCCGCCCGATATCATCATCGCCAGCAGCACTTCGGCCCTGCTGCGCAGCACGATCGTCGCCGATTGCCGGAACAAGCGCCGGGTGATCGTCGCCCATCCCTTCAACCCGCCGCATCTCGTCCCGCTGGTCGAGATCGTCGGCGAGGACGAGGCGATCGTCGCGCGCGCCGCCGCCTTCTATCGCAGCCTCGACCGGCGCCCGGTCGTCCTCCAGCGCGAGATGCCCGGCCATGTCGCCAACCGGCTCGCCTCGGCGCTCTATCGGGAGGCGGTTTACCTGGTCGAGCAGGGCGTCGCCAGCGTCGCCGAGATCGATGCCGCGCTCTGCAACGGCCCCGGCCTGCGCTGGGCCCTGATGGGGCCGCACATGACCTACCATCTCGGCGGCGGCGAAGGCGGGATCGCGGGCTATCTCGCCCATCTCGGGCCGAGCCAGGTCCGGCGCTGGCAATCCCTCGGGACGCCTTCGCTCGACGCAGACGTCCAGCACAAGATCATCGAGGGCGTCGCGGAGGAAGCCGCGGGGCGCACGATTGAGCAGCTTGAAGAGCGCCGCGACGAAGGGCTGCTGGCGCTGCTGCGCGCCCGCAAGCTCGTCAGCGAGTGACCCTCAGCCGAAGCGGCGCGGTCGCAGGCCGGCGTGGAACCAGTTGATCAGCGAATAGATGTCGTGAACGGGCAGCCCGGTCGCCGCCTGCACATCGGCCGCATAGGGCGGCATGTTCGTGCATTCCAGCACGATGGCGCCGATATCGGGGTGCCCCGCGACGAGATCGAGCGCCGCCTGCACCACATCCTGCCGGGCGAGCTCGACATCCATGTCGTCCTTCTCGGCCTTGATAAGGACGCGGAAGAACTCGCGCCCGTTCTCCGTGCCGGTGACGGGCGTATCGAGCGGCACCCCGGCTGCCTCCAGATGCTTCGGCGTCAGCGTCGCCGCCGAGACCGTGACGATACCGACGCGCTTGCCGGGTGGCAGCGTCGCCTGCACCCAGGGCACCTGCATCAGGGACGAGGTCGCGACCGGCACGCCGACAGCCGCCGCGAGTTCGCGCTGGAAGAGTGAGAGGAAGCCGCAATTGGTGGTGATTGCCTCGGCGCCGAGCCGGACGAGATCGCGCGCCGCCTCGACGAAATCGGGCAGGAGCCCGGCAGCGCCCTTGAGCACGACCTTCTCGGGACTGGCCCCGCCGACGACGCGGTACAGCACCGGGAAAGGCCAGGTCGTACCGTTGCCCATGTCGCCGGGAATCCGCGGGAAGCGCGCCTCCAGCATCAGGATGCCCAACGGAACGCCGTAGATCGCCTTGCCGCCCCGTGCGATCCGCGTCGCCGCGGACGCTGTCGAAATCTCGGTCATCGAGCCTCCCATCTGCCGATATGTCAGCAAGCTAGAGCATTTTGGGGTGAAATGGGCACCGGCTCGCGTGTGAAAAATGCGGCTGTATAAAAACCTGGAGCAATCCCGCGATTCGATGAACCACGGGGTCAAAGGCCTGGATCGCCCGGACCGGATGCCTGGAAAGCCCATGACATAGAGAAAATTCACAAGGCCCGGCCCAAACTCTCGCCGCCGCCATTGCTTCGTCCATTTTGCATCGTCATAAGATCGGCTTCCGCCCCGCTTTCGCGCGCTTCCGCCGGCGCTGGTCCCGGTCTCGCCTGCCCGTCTCGCCGTTCGTCCGGAGCCCGGCCTTGATTCGATCGCTTGAAAAGCTTCGCCGCCTTGCCGTGTTCGCGGGCTGGGCCGCGCTGCTGGCGATCCTGTTCTCGACGCTGTCGCCGCTGGGAGTACGTCCGCATATTCCGCTGCTGGGTGCGGATCTCGAGCGCTTCCTCGCCTTTTTCGCAGCCGGCGCGACCTTCGCCTTCGCCTATCCGCGGCAGCGCTGGCTCGTATTGGCGGGCATTGTCGCCCTCGCCATCGGCCTCGAGTGGCTCCAGACGCTGGAAAAGACCCGCCACGGCCTGCCGCATGATGCGATCGTGAAGGTCGCCGGCGCAACACTCGGCAGCATTCTCTCGGCCACCTTCGATACGATGGCGCAGCGCTTCCGCAAGCCTGCCTGATTCATCCTGGCACAACCTGTGCCGGCGCGCCGTCGGCGCAGGTTTCCTTGCCCCCAAAAAAGCCCTTGCTCGCGCCAAACTGGCCCGCATCGCCACGGCATGCGCCTTGCCACTCTGCTCCCATCGTGCTCCAGACCGGCACATCGTGCCGCGACGGAACATGCGCAAGCGGGCGGGAGAGAGATGAGCGTCAATGATCTGAGCGATATGCCGCAGGCCCTGCCCGACAATCATTTGGGCCTCTGGCGGCTTTGGCTCGGCCCCCTGACGGCGGCCTGCGATGCGGTGGTCGTCGCTGCCCTCGTCTATGCGGTTTCCTTCGCCTATCACCTCGGCGCGACCGGCCTGCCGGGCGTCGACCGCTCCACGCCGGAGCTGGCGGCAATGCTCGCGACGCTGTTCGTCTTCATCAATCTGATGCGCAGGCGCTATCAGATCGCGAACTATCTCTCGACACAGCGGCAGGTGGGTTCCGCCTTCGCCGTCTGGAACATCACCCTCGTCGCCTTCCTGGCCCTGCTGTTCCTCGCCAAGATCGCGGACCACTATTCACGCATCGTGATGGTCGCGACCTATCTCGGCGGCATCCCCGTCCTCGCGCTGTCCCGCTCGGCCGTCGTCCGGCTGGTCGCCGCCGGCAGCCGTAGCGGACGGATCACCGCCGAGCGCGCCTTTCTCATCGGGCGGGAGGCGAACATCATGTCCTTCGTTTCACGGCACAAGCCCTGGCATATGGGCTTCGCCGTCACCGACGTCGCTTTCCTGAAATCGGGCGGCGAAGCTGCGCTTGCCGCCGATCTCGCGGCGGCCGTCGCGAACTGCCGGATGACGCGGCCGGACGCGGTCTTCATCGCCGTCCCCTGGTCCGAGCAGGAAGCCATCACGGCCTGCGTCGACGCCTTCATGAACCTGCCGGTCGCGATTCATCTCGCGCCCGAGCCGATCATGGAGCGCTTCGCCAATGCGCATGTCGTGCATACGGGCACACTGTCGAGCCTGCGCTTGACGCGCCAGCCGCTCTCGACGGCGGAGGTCGCGACCAAGCGCGCCTTCGACATCATCGCCGCCTCCTGCGGCATCATCCTGACCTTGCCGCTGCTCCTCCTGATCGCGGTCCTGATCCGGCTCGATTCGCCCGGCCCCGTGCTCTTCCGCCAGCGGCGCTACGGCTTCAACCAACAGGCCTTCCGGATCTTCAAGTTCCGCACGATGACGACCACCGATGACGGCAAGGTGGTCGTTCAGGCCAAGCGCAACGATCCCCGGATCACGCGCCTCGGCCATCTGCTGCGGCGCTACAACCTCGACGAGCTGCCGCAATTCCTGAACGTCCTCGCCGGCGACATGTCGCTCGTCGGCCCGCGCCCCCACGCGCTGGCGCATGATGTCGAGTTCGAGCGCAAGATCGCCAACTATGCCCGCCGCCACAATGTCAAGCCGGGCATTACCGGCTGGGCGCAGGTGAACGGCTTCCGCGGCGAGACCGATACCGACGCCAAGATGGCCGGGCGCGTCGCCTATGACCATTGGTACATCGACAACTGGTCGTTCTGGCTCGACATCCGGATCCTGTTCCGGACCGTTCTGAGCCGAAAAGCCTTCGTCAACGCCCGCTGAAGCATCGGGCCGAAAAGCGGCATGCGGCTTTCGCAAGAAGCCGATGCAGGATCAAACGCCGGGATCATCGGGCCGAGACGGCGAGGCACGCGGGACTCGCCCTGAAACGATACGGCAAATTTCAACGATGGACGCCGTTGCGGCAATAGGCGCGCGGCAGCCCGACCCTGATCGGCGAACCGGCAGGCCGCATCAGCGTCCGGTCAGGCGAAATGGCGCCATACGGCGCGGCCGAGCCAGAAGCCCCAGCCGGCAAGAAGCCCGATGACCAGCAGCGCTCCCCCGACGAGCAGGGAGCGGCCGATCACGATGCTCGCGATGCTTTCGGAATTCGCCGGTTCATTGTCGTTCGCCGCTTGCGGCCGCCGCCCGAAGCTGGGAGCGTGAACAGGTGCGGAAAACCGATGCACGCGTTCAGGGCGCATGAACTCTCTCGTAAGGTTACGCAGGCGTTAAACCACGCACATATCAATGATCCAATTCGCAACAAAATAAAAGAACAATATACGAGCGCTCCCCAACAGGCGCGCCAAAGCACCGCGACTGTCGCCTACCCGCCATATTGGGTGTCGGAGACCTGCTCCATCCAGTCGACGACCTTGCCGTCCTGAACCTCCTGGATCGCAATATGCGTCATCGCCGTCGCCGGAGAGGCGCCGTGCCAGTGCTTCTCACCGGGCGGGAACCAGACCACGTCGCCGGGCCGGATTTCCATGATCGGTCCGCCCCAGCATTGCGCGCGGCCAAGACCGGCGGTGACGATCACCGTCTGGCCGAGGGGATGTGTATGCCAGGCCGTGCGTGCACCCGGTTCGAAGGTGACGCTGGCACCCTGGACGCGCTCGGCCGCATGCGCATTGCAGAGCGGATCGATCCGGACCGCTCCGGTGAACCAGTCCGAGGGTCCCTTCCCGGAAGGCCTTGAGCCTGCGCGCGTGATGTCCAATGAATTGCTCCTCGCTCCGATCCGGGCTCGAGAAGCATGCCGCCGTCGCGACCGGGAATCCAGTGCGGTGAAGCCTCTGTCGCCGCCGCCCGCGTATCAAGCAGCCTTGCGAGCAGCCCGTGGCGGCCCTGGGAAGCACGCCAAAAACCACGTCGGGATGGCACGCCTCGCTCCGCCCTTCCAGCATTCACGCACTGCATCGTTCAAATGAAGGAAGCCAGGGGGAGGTCCGGCCTGCATCCATCGGGCGATGGCAAGAGATCGCCCTTCATGGATCGCCTGGATCGCCGGCACGCTCCTGTCGGCCCTCGCTGCGATCGGCCTGCCCGCGGCGGCCATGGCGAAACAGCTCGCCTTCGTCGTCGGCAACGACGCCTATCAGGAAATCTCGCCGCTCAGCGCTGGCGTCAACGACGCGCGGGCGATGAGCGCCGCGCTGAAGCGCGCCGGTTTCGAGATCGAGCTGGTCGAGAACGGCACGCAGCGCCAGATCAGCCGCGCGCTGGCCGCCATCGAGGGGCGAATCGCTCCCGGCGACACCGTGCTCTTCCACTATTCCGGCCACGGCTTCGAGATCGACGGCCAGAACTGGCTGCTGCCGGTCGACGTGCCCGCCGCCCGCGAAGGTGAATCCGGGCTCGTGAAGGACGCCGCGTTCAACGCCGCCGAGATCATCGAGCGCCTGCAGGCACGCGGCGCCGGCACCGTGGTCGCCATCCTCGATGCCTGCCGCAACAATCCTTTCGCCCGCCCCGGCACGCGCGCGCTCGTCGGCTCGCAGGGGCTCGCCCGCATGGACGCCTCGAACGGCGTCTTCATCATGTTCTCGGCCGGCTCCAAGCAGCAGGCGCTGGACAAGCTTTCGCCGAACGATCCGGCAGCGACCTCAATCTTCGTCCGCAGCTTCCTGCCCCTGGTCGAGCGCACCGACCTCACCTTGATCGACATCGCCAAGGAGACGCAGGCCAAGGTCCGCGACCTCGCCCGCAGCATCGGCCATGAGCAGATCCCGGCCTATTACGACGGCATCGTCGGCCGCGTGAACCTGACCGGCGCGCTGCCGGCCGCGAAGCCGGAGCTCCTCGCCAAATCCGATGCGCCCACGCCTCGGCAGCCCCAGACCGGCGCCGCGGAGGACGTCTTCTGGCAATCGATCGAAGGCAGCATGCAGCCCGCCATGTTCGAGGCCTATCTCGCGCAGGTCCGCGGCAACACCTTCAGCGGCACCTATCGCAAGCTCGCCGAGCTGCGTCTCATCGCGCTGCGCGGCGGCCCGCCCTCCCCTCCGGCCCGCACCGAGATGGCGCCACCGAAGCCGCCTCCGGCCGCCTCGCCCCCGGCGCCATCCAGCGGTCCCGATATCGCCGCCTGCGACCGCGCCGCCGCCGACAGCCGCGATACCGAGAAACCCGCGGACATCGCAGGCGGGGCATTGAGCGCCGGGAACACCATCCAGGCCATCTCCGCCTGCGCGCGGGCAGCCGATGCGGAGGCGCCGCCCCGGCGCGTCTTCTATCAGCTCGCTCGCGCCTATGAGGCGAACGGCAACCGCGTCGATGCGACCCGCTTCCTGCAGAAGGCAGCCGATCTCGGCCACCCGCTCGCCCTTTACACCTTGGCCGACAAGCTTCTCGCCGGTCAGGACAGGCCCCGTGACGCATCCCGCGCGCTCGCCCTGTTTTACCGTGCTGCCGATGCCGGCATCAACGGCGCGGTCGTCCGCATCGGCCTGATCTACGCAAATGGGCAAGGCACCGGACGCGACCATGCCAAGGCGGTCGCCTTCTACAATCTCGCGCTCAAGCTTCAGGAGCCGACGGTCTATCCGGAACTGGCCGCCGCCTATCTCCACGGCCGGGGCGTCCTCAGGGATATCGGAAAGGCCTGCCAGTTGTTCAGGCAAGGTGCGGCGGCCGGAAACGCCGCCTCCATCGCCGGGGAGAAAGCCAATTGCGCCGGGCGATAGCGCCGCCGATCGCCCGCAGACGAGACGCCGGCACGGAGCCGGCAAGCCGATGCCGAAGGAAGCGCCCATGTCGTCCGCACGTTCCCTCGCCCTGATCCTGGCGGCTCTCGCAGGCGGCACGCTGCCCCTGGCCGCCGCCCCGCCGCCCTTGCGCATCGCGCAGGCGCAGCTCTCGGCCGAGGACATCTTCTGGCAGAGCATCCAGACCAGCAGCGACCCCGCGATGTACCAGGCCTATCTCGACCAGGTCGGCGCTGGCCGCTTCACCGGCATCTACAAGGCCTTGGCCGAGATCAGGATCGCGAGCCTGAAAGGTGCTGCCCCCGTCCCGAAACCCGTCGACCAGGGGGCCGGTCGTGCCGTCGTCATCGGCAAAGCCGATCCGACCGCCGGCTCCTCCGCCGAATTGGAGGCCTGCGACCGTGCCGCAGCCGCTGCGGCCGATCCCGAGAAGCCGGCGAGCATCCCCGGCGTCACCTTCGCGGCGATCGATGCCGGGGCTGCCATCCGCGCCTGCCGCAAGGCGGTGGATACGGCCGGTGCGCCGCGGCGCGCCTTCTTCCAGCTCGGCCGCGCGATCCAGAAAAGCGGCAACACCGCCGATGCCGTCACCTATCTGCGCAAGGCGGTCGAACTCGGCCATGCCGGGGCGATGCATGATCTCGCCAGCATCCTGCGCCGCGGTGCCGCCGGGGTGAAGCGCGATTCCGGCCTCGCCATGGCGCTCTACGAGCGTGCCGCCGGAACCGGGCTCAACGAATCCCTGGTCCAGCTCGGTGCCATGTATGCGGAGGGCAGCGGCGTCCGGCGCGACTATGTCAAGGCGCGCGACTACTACCAGCGCGCCATCGCGGCGAAGACGCCGGGCGCCTACACCAACATGGGCGTGCTCTACGCCAACGGCCAGGGCGTGCCCCGCGACCGCACCAAGGCTTGCGAATACTGGCGAGAAGGCTCGACGCTGGGAGACGATGTCGCCGCCAGGAACCTGAGGCGTTCCTGCCGCATGCGATAGTAATAAAATTCAACCATATCATCCACTTGGATGATTTATTTCGAACGGAGAAAGCGCAGCATCTCACCCTTCACAGGAGAGATTCTGCCATGCAACGCCGTCATTTTCTGATCGCCCTCGCCGGGCTTGTTGCCGGTGGCACCAGCGCGACACTGGTCACGCAAGCCGAAGCCGCGCCCTCGGCACTTTCCCTCGATCAAGCCTTGGCGGCAGTGCCCGAAACCGATGCCGAATTCTCATTGCTGGTCGGGCGTCTCACGCATCGCCGGCGCGCCGGAGGGTGGTGGCGTCATCGCGTCGCCGCCGCGCGCCGCTGGGGACGGCGAGGCCGGCCCGGCAGGCGCTGAGGCGGGAGGTGAAGCGCTGGCGAACGCTAGCGCTTCACCAATTCGACCCGGCGGTTCTGGGCCCGGCCGGCTTCGTCGGCGTTGGAGGCGATCGGCTGGTCCATGCCCTTGCCGACGGGGTTGAGGCGCGTGCGGTCGATGCCGTGGCGCATCGCGAGATCGGCCACCACGGCGAAGGCGCGCGCATCGGAGAGCTTGAGGTTATAGGCCGCCCCGCCCTGCCCGTCGGTATGCCCGACGACATCGAGCCTGAGCGCCGGATTGCGCTTCAAAAGCGCGGCGATCTGCTGGAGCTGCGGCTGCGATTCCGGCTTGATCTCGGCCTTGTCGAAATCGAACAGGATTCCGTAGAGATTGATCCGGCCCTCAGCATCGAGGTTGCGGCTCATCTCGTCGGCCTCGACGACCTTGATCATGCCGGTATCCATCGTCGTACTCTCGATGACGCGGGCGATCACCGCTCGCCCCCGGCTCTCGTCATCGGAGAAGGCGAGGCTGACATGCACCGTCCCGGCTGGCCGGTTCAGCCTGGCGTAGAGATAGCGGCCATTGCCCTTGCCGAAGAAATTGCGGACGAGATCGCCGAGCTGGAGCTTGGGCATGTCGACCCGGCCATCGAGCGCGAGCCCGAGGAAGAGGCCGGGAAACGGCCCCTCGTTGAAGCAGCTTCCGCTTTCGGTCGAGCAGGTAAAGGCGATCTCGAAGCCCTTGGATTTCAAGGCGGCCTCATAGTTGCGCTGGGCCTCCAGGCTCGTCCGGCCTGCCGGCAGGATGTAGTAGAGCGTCGTGATCTTGCCTTCGATCAGGGCCCAGCCCGGCCCGTCCTGCGCCGTCGAGCCGCGTTCGTTGATCTTGCCCGTGATGATCCGGGCCTCGTCATAGGCGTCGACCTTGTAGCCGACCTGCTTCGAATCGCCGTAGCGGCCGAGCAGCGGATGATCCTGCGCCGCAGCTGCAAGCGGCGCGAGCAGCAGCGTCAGCAGGAGCGTGAAGAGCTTTAGCGAACGGGGCATCGTCACACCTCTTTGCCTGTCACAGATGGTCGGCTGCGGAAGCCGGCGCGCGGCTTGCGGCCTCCGCCTCGTAGAATGGCGGCAGGGTGCCGACGCCGGCCGCGCCAGCGAGCAGGCCGCCCGGAAAGATCTGCACCGCGTTGCGGAGATTGCCGACGGCACTGTTGTAGAAGCGCCGGGCCGCAGCGATGTTCGCCTCGACCTCGGCATAGCTGCGCTGGGCCTCCATCATCGGCCCGGACGAGGTCAGCTCGGGATAGCTCTCGGCGACCGCGAACAACCGGGTCATGTCGGCGCCGAGCGAGGCTTCCGCCTTGAATTTCTCGGCGATCCGCCCGAAATCGCGCTCGCCGATCTGCGGCAGCGCCTGCGTCCTGAGCGTCGTGATCTGGTCGAGCAGCGTCTTCTCGTGTTCGAGGAAGCGGCGGGCGATGGCGAGCACGTTCGGGATCAGGTCATGCCGCTGCTGCAATTGCGCGTCGATGCCGCCCAGCGTCTCCGCGACCTTGTTCCGGCGCGTCACGATCGCCGCATACCAGACATAGAGGACGATGCCGGCGGCGAGCACGAGCAGGATCAGGATCAGGAACAGGGTCATGGCGGGCTCCCGGGAGGGTGCGAGGGCGGAGGAGGAAGCGCCTCGTGCGGCGCGCGCACGGCGACATGCATGTCGATCATCGCGTCCACGAGCGCGAAGACGCGGGCGAAATCGGCTTCGAGGCTGGCGAGTTGCTGTGCCGCGACACGGGTCTCGAGGCCGGGGGGCTCGAACAGCGCGCCGGGAATGATGGTCGGAAGCGCAAAGACCATCCTGTCGCCGCTGACCAGGAAGAGCGGCGGCAGGAAGGATTTGCCGTCCGCCATCACGAGCAGCCGCTCCATCACCGCCGGCGTCAGAACGGCGCGGCCTTCGACCTGATCGCTCGACCATGTCGCGTACACCTCCTCGAAGACCGGGTCTTCGAGGCGCAGCCGCTGAAGGCCGTTGCCGGGCTGCTGGCCGTCCCGGTCGCGCAGGATCGTCGTGCCGCGAAACGGCGTGGAGACGCCGAGCTCGACAAAGAGCCCCTGGAACAAGGTCTGGTTGCTCTTGCCCGCCTTGCGGGTAACCGCGATCTCGCTGATCGTGATCGGGCGGCCGCGATAGCGCCCGGCAAAGCCGTCATCGGCATCGAGATCGTCATAGGCGGGCAGAAGGCCGAGCGCGACGGCACGGCTGAGATCGGGCTTCGCCCCGAGGTTATGGACCATCTCGCCATGGGCGGCGAGCAGGCGCGGGATCAGGCTTTCCTTGAAGGCCTTCCGGTAGCGGCCTCCGGGGCCTCCGACCGCCCAGATCCACGCTCCGCCACCGCCGATCACCAGGAAGATGACCAGGGCTACGAAAGGCGAGCCCTTCGAAGAGCCGCTGCTCCCGATCATCAGCCAGTACAGCAGCATGGCGGCCGCAAGGCCGAGTGGGACGAAGAGCAGCGTCCGCCGCCGGGCTTCGATTGCGAGCTTGCCGCGCAAGGCCTCCAGCAGGGCGACTTCTGCCACGAGCGGCGAGGTGGCATCGGAGGACGCGAGAGCCTCACCCGCCGTGGTCGGCGGCTTCTTGTAGTAACTGCGAATGAGCGCCCAGGCTCCGAGCACGAACAGCGCCGGAACCAGCACAGGCAGCGCCAGCGAGACCAGCGCCGCGAGCGCGATCAGCGGAAGCCCGAGCAGAGCCCAGCCGGAATCCGATCCGAGCCAGAAGATCAGGAAGGCGAGCAGCGCCAGGCAGACCGGCCCCGCGATCACGAAGAGCGCGATGCGTTCGATGACGCGCTTGGCCTTGCGCTGCTGGCGCTGCAACGCGACCGCCGAAGACGGCCAGCCCTCTTCGGGCTGCGTTGTGACAGGGCGATCGGGCCGTTCCATCCAGCGCGTATCCGTGCGGTTCACCTCGCACGATCACGCCGGAAACCGTCAGGCTTCGCGTCCCCCGTTTGATGGACCAGGCTTCGCCTTCTGCCGGGCCCTCGGCTTCGGTGCTTCGCAGCGGCCGTTCAGCAGAAATCGAAATCGCAGCCCTCGTCGGCCTGCAGAACCGTCGTCAGATAGAGATGGCGGTAACCGCGCGACTCTTCGGCAAGATGTGCCGGCGGGAGCCATTGCGCCTTGCGGCGCGCGAGTTCGGCCTCGTCGACCAGCAGCGCGATCGCGCGCGCCGGCACGTCGAGCCGGATCAGGTCGCCATCGCGGACAAGTCCGAGCGGGCCACCCACCGCGGATTCCGGTGTGATATGCAGCACGATGGTGCCGAAGGCCGTGCCGCTCATGCGGGCATCCGAAATCCGGACCATGTCTTTGACGCCGGCCTGGGCCAGCTTCTTCGGGATCGGGATGTAGCCCGCCTCGGGCATGCCCGGCGCGCCCCTGGGGCCGGCATTGGTCAGCACGAGAACGTCATCGGCCTTCACGTCGAGGCCCGGGTCATCCATGCGGCGGACCATGTCCTCGACCGAGGTGAAGACCACAGCCCGGCCCGTATGGGTCAGCAGGGCCGAGGACGCGGCGGAGTGCTTGATGACCGCCCCGCCGGGCGCGAGATTGCCACGTAGCACCGCCATGCCGCCGGTCGGCTTCACCGGACTCTGCGCCGTTCGAATGATGCTCTGGTTCGGCACCTCCTCGGCAGCGTCCGCTATCTCGCCGATGGTGCGGCCGTCGATGGTGGCGGCCGCGCGGTCGAGATGCTCGCCCAGCTCCTTCATCAGCTTCGGCACGCCACCGGCCCAGTGGAAATGCTCCATGTAATGGTCCCCGGAGGGCTTGAGATCGATCAGTACCGGCACCTTGCGGCCGATCGCATCGAACTCCTCGAGATCGATGCCCAGGCCGGCCCGGCGTGCGATCGCGGCGAGATGGACAAGCCCGTTGGTGGAACCGCCGATCGCCTGCAGCACGGTCAGCGCATTGCGGAAGGCGGCCTCGGTCAAAAGTTCGCTCGGCTTCGGCCCGCCCTTGGCGAGGCGCACCGCTTCGCGCCCGCTGGCCTCGGCCGCGCGGATCCGGTCGGCATGGGTGGCAGGGATGGTGCCGGTGCCGGGCAGCGCGATGCCAAGCGCCTCGACAAGGCAGCCCATCGTGCTGGCCGTGCCCATGACCATGCAGGTGCCCTGCGTGGGAGCTAGGCGCCCGCTCAGCACCTCGATCTCGGCTTCGTCGATCTGGCCGGCGCGATGCTGCCCCCAGAGACGACGGCAATCGGTGCAGGCGCCAAGCACCTCGCCCTTGTGATGGCCGACCAGCATGGGCCCGGTGATGAGCTGGATTGCCGGCACGTCGGCGCTGACCGCGCCCATGAGCTGCGCCGGCACGGTCTTGTCGCAGCCGCCGATGAGCACGACGGAATCCACCGGCTGCGCGCGGATCATCTCCTCGGTGTCGATCGCCATCAGGTTGCGCAGGAACATCGAGGTCGGGTTGGCGAAGGATTCGTGGATGGAGATCGTCGGGAACTCCATCGGCAGCCCGCCGGCCAGCATGACGCCGCGTTTCACCGCCTCGATCAGGCGCGGGACGTTGCCATGGCAGGGGTTGAAGTCACTGAAGGTGTTGGTGATGCCGATGATCGGCCGGTCGAGCGCGTCGTCGGAGAACCCGGCCGCCTTGATGAAGGCCTTGCGCAGGAACAGCGAGAAGCCCGGGTCGCCATAGGTCGCGAGATTGCGACGCATGCCACGCGCGGCAGGCCCGGGAGACGGCGTATCATCGTCGTGCTTGGTCATGCATCATCGGATGCATACGGTTGCCAATATTGTCAACAATACTCTTGAATAGATATAAAGTGATATGCCGGCGAGATTGCTCAAGCTCCAGACGACCGACCGCGTCCGCAGCATCACCGCGACGCTCGAAGAGGAGATCGTGCTCGGCTGGCTGATGCCCCGCGAGCGGTTGGTCGAGGAAGACCTGGCCGAGCGGCTGGAGGTGAAGCGCCATGTCGTGCGCGAGGCGCTGGCCGAGCTCGAAAGGATCGGGCTGGTGGAGCGCGTTCCCAACCGCGGCGCCGTCGTGAGGCTGCTGGACCCCAGCGACGTCTGCCAGATCTATTCGGTCAGGACGGCTCTCGAAACGCTGGCCGCCGAACAAATTCCCCTTCCCGCGCCTGCTGGCCTCGTCTCGCGGCTCGAGGACATCCAGGACACGCACAGCGCTGCGGTGGCCATCGGCGACGCTCGCGCTGCGTTTCGGGCCAACATGACGTTCCACGAGACGTTGTTCGGGGCGTGCGGCAACGGGCATCTCGTCGAGCTGATCCAGGCCATGGCCCAGAAAGTCCATGGGGTGCGCTCGATCACCGCTGGGAGTGAGCAGCATCTTGCGCGAGCGCGCGACGAGCACCGAGCCATGATCGCGGCGATCGCTGCTGGCGACAGAGCACGGCTCGTCAGCCTCTGCCGCGACCATCTGAGCCCTTCACGCGACGCCTATATCGCCGCCGTGGAGAGGCGATCCGGCGGGCGCCCTCCCCGCACTTGAAGGCTGGAGCCTGGAAAGCCTGACGTGGCGGACGGGATTTTCCGCGACGGCGCCGTCCTACCAGGTGACCGACGTGCCGACGCCGATCACGCGCCCGCGCCCGACATAATTGACCGTCGCGCCCGGCGCATAGGTGAAGGCATAGGAGAGCGGCCGCTCGTCGAGCAGGTTCCGGGCGAAGGCGTAGACCTTCAGATTGTCCTTCTCCCAACCGATCTGGCCGTTGACGATGTGATAGGCCTCCATCTTGGCGCCCGTGCTGTTCTGCACGTCGCTGTAGCGGCTGCCGACGAACTGGTATTCGGCGCGGGCATTGAAATAGCCGGGGATACCCAGCGGAGCGGCAGCGACGCGATAGGACAATGCGACATTGGCGGTGAAGCTCGGGACCTGCGGCACCTCATTGCCGTTGCGCACGCCCGAGGCCAGGGCGGCCGCGGTCGCATCGACGACGCGGGACTTGATCCAGGCGCCGCCGGCCGTCAGCTCCAGCCCTTCTGCCAGCCTGGCATTGACGCTGCCTTCGAAGCCGTAGCTGCGATAGGCCTGGTTCGTCATGAACGGCAGGAAGGTCAGCGGGTCGAAGCCGGAGAGCTGGCCGTCCTTGACGTCGTTGAAGAAGAACGCGCCGTTGAGGCGTACGCCGTCCGCGACCTCGGCCTTGGTGCCGAGCTCGTAGGTCCAGGACTTCGCCGGGCGGAACGGCGTCGAGAGCAGGCCGAAGCCGGCGAAGGAGGTGGTCTTCTCGAAACCGCCCGAGGCATAGCCGCGCGCTGCCGAGATGTAGCTCATCGCCTTGTCGTTCCAGTGATAGGACAGGGCGAGCCGGCCGGTCAGGTAGGTGTCGTCGAAGCTGTTGCGCTGCGCCAGCGCCGGCACCGTGCCGGGGAAGCCGTTGGAGACGTAATTGCCGCGCAGCGTCTGGCGGTCATGGGCAACGCGCAGGCCGCCCGACAGGTCGAAGCCATGGCCGATCGGGACCGTCGCGTCGGCGAAGGCGGCGATGGTCTCGCTGGCGATCTTGTTGCTGAAGGTGCCGTTCAGCGTCGGCGAGAAGGCCGTGCCATAGACGCGGTTCGTCTCGAAATCCGAGCGGAAATAGCTGGCGCCGACCACCCATTGCACGGGCGCGCCCTCATGCGAGTTCAGGCGGATCTCCTGGTTGAAGATGCGCTCGCGATCCTCGTAGTAGATCTTGTCGGTGAAGGGATTGTTGAAGACGAAGGCCGGGAAGCCGGTCGCCTTGCTGAACAGCAGCGAGTCGGTGAAATCCCCGAGATTGCTGAGCTTGATGTCCTGATAGCTCGTGGTCGACGTCAGGATGAACGGCTCGAAGCGCTTGGTGATCTTCAGCGAGCCTGAGGCGAGCACCTGTTCGTTCTGCGGCCGGATATCGGTGCCGCTGGCGGGGTAGCGCACCTGCTCCCGCAGGATGAAGGCGGAGTTGTGCCGCTGGTCGCGGCTATAGGCGCCGGTGATGTCGATGGTCAGGCTCTGGTCCGGCGTGAAGCGCAGGGTGCCGCGCGCGCTGCCGAGCTGCGCGCCGCCTTCCCGGCCGCCGATCACGACATTGGGGATGTCGCCGTTGAAGTTCTGGATTCGGACGGCGGCACGGCCAGCGAGCTTGTCCTGGACGAGCCAGCCGCCCGCGGCGCCCTGAACGAAGCCGTAACCGCGCGAGCCGCCCTCGGCATCGATGCGGAATTCGCGCTTGCCGTCCGCCGGCGTGTTGACGACGTTGATCGCGCCCGCGAAGGCGTTGCGGCCGAAGGTCGTGCCCTGCGGGCCGCGCAGCACCTCGATGCGCTCGACATCGAGAAAGGGCGCGTTGATGGCTGACAGCGTCGTCGGGACGCCGTCGACCGACAGGCCGATCACGCTATCGAGTGAGTTCAGCGCCGTTCCGAGCGTGCCGACGCCGCGCATCGTCATGTAGCTCTCGCCGAAGCGGCCGAAATCCATGAAGTTGGTGCCGGGCGACTGGCGCGCCACATCGGCGATCGGGTCGAGCGAAGAGGGCGGCACCGCCTCCGGCGAGAGGACGGTCGTCGCCATCGGCAGGTTGGCATCGGCCTGCGGGCGCTTGGTCGCGGTGATCGTGATGGCGTCGAGCTGGATCGTTTCGCCCGGAGCCTGCGCCAGTGCCATGCCCGCCAGCCCGAGATTGACGGCAACGAGCGTGAAAGCGGTTCCACCCACGAGACTCGATCGCGCAGCACTGTTCATCATGGTCGCCCCAGGTTCCTGTCTGAAGCGAGGAATACGGGGCCGCCCTCTGCGCCGCCATGCCGGGACCATCGCCCGACACGGAAAAACATTCGCAAAAACAAATATTTATTAGATTTCTTCCAAACTGCTTTGGTCGCTTTTACCTTGCGATGTCTCGCCGCGCGGCGAATGACCGAAATGTTTTCTATAGGCGGCGCTGAAAGCAGAAGCGCGGGCGAAGCCGACGCGATGGGCCGCCTCGGCCACGCCCAGCCCATGCTCGCGCAGCAGCACGCGCGCCATCATCAGGCGCTGGTCGCGGACATGGCCGAAGATCGTCGTGCCGAAGGCTGCCTTGAAATTGGCCTGCAGCGTGGTGACGTTGACGCCGACGCGCCGCGCCAGCTGCAGGCTCGTCGGCGTGTTCACGAGGTCGGAATCGAGGATCTCGCGCGCTTCCAGAACCCGCTCGTACTGGCGCCGCCCAATCAGCGCGATAACCCGCCGCTCCTGCTTCAGCAGCTCGGCGACCTCGACGACATAGGCGAGCGCGTTGCTCTCCAGGAAGAGCTGGCCGAGCTGGCCGCTATAGGGGTGTTCGAGGCAGAGCCGGGCGATCTCCAGGAGGCGCGGCGAGCGCGGCAGCATCTCGGCGCGGAAATCGCCGACCACGAAATCGCGCAGGATCGCCAGTCCGTCATCGGCGAGGTTGTCGCCGAACCGGTCGAAGAAGGCCGGCTTCAGGATGAATCCGGCGGTGCGGAAGCGCTGCCCGGGAACGACCGGGCTGCAATACCGCACCGTCCGGCCGAAGCCCATCAGATAGGCGTTTCCCGGCTGCCGCGTGACGCGGCCATGCCCCATCACCTCGGTCTCGATGGTGCAGCCGGTCAGCATGACGCCGCAGAGCAGGGTCGGCTCCATGTCGACGACCATGTCCTGCCGGCCGACATAGGTGACGTCGCTCGCGGTCACCGTCAGGCCGGGCTGCACCTCATGCGCCAGCAGCCGGCCGGTATAGAGCGGCGTGTCGAGCTCCCGTGGCGAGACATCGACCGGCTGGGCGCCGAGCGAGAACTCCGCGCCGAGGCGGATGAGGTCCGAGGTGGTCATCCCGCGCGAGGGAATCAGATTCTGCATCGTCATGGCGACACGAGGTCTTTTCAATTAAAAACAATTCCAACAATGCGTATACAGGCGTGCTCACAAGCCAATATCGACGCATTGTTTAAATAGTCAATCAGTTCGGCCAGATACCGCATAGTCTTTAAGCGGCACTGATATTTGCGCTTACGATGGAATCCACTTTCCCGAGTGATTTGACAGCCGCGATCCGCCTGTGCACGGCAGCGCCGACAATCGGAGGCAGTCGTGGCGCGTGGTTTCCAGAAGACGATGATGAAGGCTCTCGGGGCCACGGATCATGTCATGACCGTGCTCTCGGTCACGGACATCACGCCGGGATTCCGCCGCGTCCGCCTCGCCGCTCCAACGATGATCGACGGCCGCGAAACGCCGACGGCGAGCTATGTCCGGCTCTGGGCGCCCGATCCGGCCGAGCCCGGCAAGGTGCATCAGCGCGGCTACACCCTGGTCGATCCCGACGCCGCGACGGGCGAGGTCAGCTTCGATTTCGTCCTGCACGAGCCGATGGGGCCGGCCTCGGGCTGGGCCGCAACGGCCAGGCCGGGCGACACCATCACCGCCTCCTACTACATGTTCCATAAGTTCGAGCCGCCGGAAGACCCGGAAGGCTACCTGCTGATGGGCGACCCGGCAGCGATCCCCGCGATCAACGCCATCCTCGGGGTCCTGCCGCAAGAGGCGCAGATCGTGGTGATCCTGCAGGCCAATCTGCCCGGCGACGCGGCGATCCCGATCACGCCGCATCCCGGCGCCGAAATCCTCTGGACGGGAGCCGGCACGGGTGCGCTCGCAGCCGCCGTCCCCGTCCGTGACTGGTCGAACTGGTATGCCTGGGTCGCGGCCGAGAACACCGCGATCAAGCAGTTGCGCGTGGCATTGAACCAGACGCACGGCTTCCCGCTCGCCGACATCAAGCACACCGCCTACTGGATGCGTGGCAAGGCGATGCGCCTGCGCAAGGAGTCCGCGTCGGAATCCGAAGAGCAGCTTGAACCCGCTGCGCCGCAACCCGCCATCGAACCCGCGCCTGTGATCGCCGGGAAGGCCGCTCCCGAAGGCTCCGCCAAGCGCCCGCGCTGGCGCTCGCAAGGCGGCACGGAATTGCTGGCGGCGCTGCGCTGGAAGCTGCGTGCGGCGGGCGTGCTGCAGGGACTGATCTCGCTGATGCAGCTCGCGCCGCTCGTCCTGCTTGCGGAGCTGGGCCGCCGTTTGCTCGCCGGCCAGACGCGCTGGGACGATCTGTCGGGCCTGATCCTCTGGGCCATCGGCCTCTACGGCGCGGCAGCGACGCTCTCGGCCGGGCTGATGCTCTGGCTGCATGCGGTCGATGCCCGGTTCGGCCATGCGCTGCGGCTTCGGGTCGTCGCGAAGCTGGCGCGGCTGCCCCTCGGCTGGTTTACCGACCGCAATGCCGCGAGCGTGCACCAGGCGGTGCAGGAGGATGCCGGGCGGCTGCACTACATGATCACCCATGCGGTGCCGGACGTGGTCGCCGGCATCGTCACGCCGGTCGCCGTCATCATCTATCTGTTCACGGTCGATGCCGGTCTCGCGGCCATGCTGTTCCTGCCGCTGATCGCCTTCGTCGCCCTGTTCAGCCACATGATGCGCGGCGTCGCCGACAAGCTCGTCATCCATGCCGACTGGACGAAACGCACCAACGCCGCGGCGAGCGCCTTCGTCGAAGCGCTGCCGGTGGTGCGCGTCTTCGGCGGCGACGGCCGGGCCCTGCGCGAGACCCTCGACGGGCAGGCTGGCTTCCTGAATGGCTGGCAGCGCCCGATGGCGGGGCGCAAGGTCGCCTCGCAGCTCGCGATCCAGCCCCCGGCCTTCCTGCTGCTGATCGTGGCGATCGGCTGCTGGCGGATCGTCTCCGGCGGCATGACGCCGGCCGAGCTTCTGCCCTTCCTCTTCCTCGGTGCCGCCTTCGGCGCGCAGATCATGGCGGTGATGTACGGCTTCGTGCCGCTGCGTGAGGCAAAGCAGGCGGCGCAGCGCATCGGCCTTTTGCTGGAGGAGACCGAGCTCGACCGCAGCCGTTCGCTGCGCAACCTGCCGCCGGGGCCGCTGGGCCTGCGCTTCGAGACTGCGAGCTTCGGCTACCGGCCGCGCAAGCCGGTGCTCCACGGGATCGATCTCGAATTGAAGCCGGGGACTCTGACGGCGCTGGTCGGGCCGAGCGGGGCCGGAAAATCGACGCTGGCCGGCCTGCCCGGCCGCTTCCACGACGTCACCGAGGGCGCGATCAAGATCGTCGCCGGTGGCGAGGCGATCGACATTCGCGACCTCACGCCCGAGGCTCTGCAACGCGCCGTCGGCTTCGTCTTCCAGGACGTTCGCCTGATCAAGGGCACGCTGCGCGACAATATCGCGCTGGCCCGCCCGGATGCCACGATGGCCGAGATCGAGACGGCAGCCCGCGCCGCGCAGATCCACGAGCGTATCCTGGCCCTGCCGCGCGGCTATAACAGCGTCATCGGCGAGGATGCGCGCCTGTCGGGCGGCGAGGCGCAGCGGCTTTCCATCGCCCGGGCGCTGCTGGCCGATCCGCCGATCCTCGTGCTCGACGAGGCCACGGCCTTCGTCGATCCGGAATCGGAGCATCTCGTGCAGCAGGCGCTCAGCGCTTTGATCGGCCAGCGGGCCGTGCTGGTGGTGGCACACCGCCTGCACACGATCACCCATGCCGATTGCATCGCGGTGATGCAGGCCGGCCGCATCGTCCAGCGCGGACGCCACAACGAACTGCTCTTCAAGCCCGGCCTCTACCGGGACCTCTGGCAGGCGGGCGCCGAAAGGAAGGCATCATGATCGTCGCAGCCCTCCTGCCGCCGGAAGCCCGCCCGCGGCTGGTGCCTTATCTGCTGCTCGCTGCCCTCGCCGCGAGCCTGCGGGCGGCGGCCGCGCTCCTGCTGGTGCCGCTGCTCGGCGCGCTGTTCTCCGCGGCGCCGCGCGAGGCCCTGCCCTGGCTGGGCGCGCTTGCGGCAAGCATCGCGACCGGCTGGGCACTGGAGCGGTATCTGGTGATCCGCGCCTTCGATCTCGGCTTCGCGATGATGACTTCGATGAACCGCCGCCTCGTCGATCATCTGCTGGCGGTGCCGATCGGCTGGTTCGGCGCCGGGCAGCAAGCCCAGGCGAAGCGTGCGCTGGCCGGGGCCGTGCCGGAGCTCTTCGCCAGCTCGGTCAACCTCGCCACGCAGGCGACGATCGCCGTCATGCTGCCGCCCGCGATAGCGCTCGGCCTCCTCGTCGTCGCCTGGACGCTGGGGGTGGCGGCGCTGCTCGCCGTGCCGCTTCTGTTCGGCGCGCTCCTCCTCGGAGCGAAGCTCATGCGCAAGGCCGAGGCAGACTTCGCCGCAGCTTCGGAAGAGGCCGCCGCCCGTACCGAGGAATTCGCGCGCTCCCAGCTCGTGCTGCGCGCAGCCGGCCGGACGGGTGCGGATGGGACGCCGCTCGGCAAGGCGATCGAACACCAGAAGCGCAACGGCCTGCGCATTCTCTGGTTCACCCTGCCTGGCACGCTCGCCTTCTCGCTGGCGATGCAGATAGCGCTGCTCGCGCTTGTCGCGGTGCTGGCCCTGATGTTCGCCCGGGGCATGACGGATGCGGCCCAGACCGTTGCGCTGATCGTGGTGGCGCTGCGTTTCCTGGAGCCGCTGAACACGCTGTCCGAATTGTTCCCGGCGCTGGAATCGACCCATGGCGCGGCTAGCCGCACGCTCGCGATCCTCGATGTCCCGCGTCAGCCGGAGCCCGGGCACGATGCCAGGCCCGGCCCGCCTGCGATCGAATTCCGCGAGGTCGACTTCAGTCCAGGGGGACAGCGCGTTCTCAAGGGCGTGTCCTTTTCGGTCCCGGCAGGATCGACCACGGCGATCGTCGGGCCTTCGGGGTCGGGCAAGAGCACGATCCTGTCGCTCGTCGCCCGGCTGCACGATGTCGATGCGGGTTCTGTCCAGCTCGGCGGGCAGGATGTCCGTACCTATCGGCCGCAGACCCTGATGGACCAGCTCTCGATCGTCTTCCAGAACGTGCAGCTGTTCGAGGGCGGTATCGCCGCGAATATCCGCATCGCTCGCCCCTCTGCGAACAATGAGACCGTTCATGCGGCAGCCACCGCGGCCGGCGTCGACGAGATCGTCGCGCGGCTCGGCGGCTGGGATGCGCAGGTCGGCGAAGGCGGCGGCGCGCTCTCCGGCGGAGAACGCCAGCGCGTCAGCATCGCACGTGCCTTGCTGAAGGACGCCCCCATCCTGTTGCTCGACGAGGCGACGAGCGGGCTCGATACCCTGAACGAAGCGGCCGTGATGACGGCGCTGAGCCGTTTCGGACAGCGCACGGTCCTCATCGTGGCCCATCGGCTGGAAACGATCGCCCGCGCGGACCAGATCCTGTTCGTCGAGGACGGGCGCGTGATCGAGGCCGGCTCGCGCGATGAGCTGGTCGCGGCTGACGGGCGCTTCTCAGCCTATTGGAAACATCGCCAGGCAGCCCGGAGCTGGAGATTCGATCCCAAGCAAGCGTGATTCCGCATTACACCGACGCGATTGCGTCGAGCCTGGAAAAAACCGCTTGATCGACAGAAGAGGCAACTTCGTCAGTAACTTGCGAAGCCAGGCCGCTGGCCGGTTCGCAGTTCTGATCGGAAATGGTGGGGGAAGCAGGACTCGAACCTGCGAAGGCATAGCCAGCGGATTTACAGTCCGCCCCCTTTGCCGCTCGGGACATTCCCCCGCCTGCGCCCTTGATCGGCTCTGTGAGCCCAGGGCCACCGACATGTCACTTTCGCGACGACCGGTAGGCGCGGCCGGACTTATGGTGACCGGGCCGCGCCCTGTCAACGGCAAAAAGGCCGACGGCACGAATTCGTTGTGATGGGGCGCCGCGCTGAGGCGGGACCGAGCGCGAAGGGTTCGCAAGAGTGACTGCCCGATCGGAGCAGTGAGCGAACCGAACGCGCGCGAGATAGGGAAATCAGTCCACGACCGGTCGATTCACGGTGTGCCCGTGACGAGGATGAAGGCGACCCGCTCGGCGACACTCGCACGCGGCAGCTCGATCAGCTCATAGCCATAGCGGGGATAGATTTCGGCCATGACCGCGTGGGTCCGCTCCGCCTCGGCGAAATCCTGCTTCCGCTCGGCGTCCTGCGTGAAGATGTCCCGCCAGGGCGGGGCGATGAAGACGGTGCGGCGATAGCGCAGCTGCCGCGCCGCCCGCTCGACATGGTCGGGAATCGGCAGACCACAGAGCGCCAGATACCCGGCGATATCGGGAACGCCGCGGTCGAAGAACACGCTTTCCCGCCGCGCGAGCGCCTCGGCATGGCTGCGCAGGTCGGCTGCCAGCATCAGCTCGGCGAACAGGGCAGGATCGGCCCAGGGCAGCCCGCGGCCACCGATCGCCTGCTGATCGCGGATGACGGCGCGCCCGGCCTCGGGCCGCACCGCATGGCCTTCCGCAGCCAGCGCTTCGATCAGGCTGGTCTTGCCCGAACCCGGCCCTCCGGTGATCGCGATCAGCCTGTCCGTTTCGCCTGGCATCATGGTTCCTGTCCTCGCGGATCTGTTGGCAAAAGAAGGGTTCGCGCTGGCCAAGCGCGCCGCGTCGTGGCACGGCAATCCGGCAATCACTGGAGAGAGCGATGGCTCCGCCGTTCCGCCCGAAACATGCCAGGCCCGCCGGGGGCAGACATGGCGCCCGCCGCCCCGACGGGCCGCCGCCGCACCGGCCGGGCGAGATCGACGAGGCCGTGCTCTACGGCGTGCATCCCGTCATCGAGGCGCTGAAGAATCCGCAGCGGCGCCACAGGCGCCTGCTCGCCACGGAGAATGGCCTGCGCCGCCTGCAGGAGCAAGTCGAGGTCCTGCCGCTCGAAGCCGAGATCGTGCGCCCCTCCGAGATCGACCGGCTGCTCACCCCCGACTCGGTGCATCAGGGCCTCTATCTCGTCTGCGATCCCCTGCCCTCGCCCGATCTCGACGACCTGCCGGACGATTGCGTCGTGCTGGCGCTCGACCAGATCACCGATCCGCACAATGTCGGCGCCATCCTGCGCTCTGCCGCGGCCTTCGCGGCCGCGGCCGTGATCGTCACGATCCGGCATTCCCCGGCGGCGACCGGCGTGCTGGCTAAATCCGCCTCCGGCGCGCTGGAGCATGTGCCGCTGATCGCCGTGCGCAATCTCGGCGATGCGCTCGATATGCTCGGCAAGCGCGGCTTCCTGCGCATCGGCTTCGATTCGGACGGCGATGTCGCGCTTGACGACGTCTCCCTGCGCCGCCCGCTGGTGATGGTGATGGGCGCTGAGGGCAAGGGCCTGCGCCAGCGCTCGCGCGAGCTCTGCGATCATGTCGCGCGGCTCGAAGTGCCCGGCACGATCACCAGCCTCAACGTCTCGAACGCGACGGCGATCGCGCTTTACGCGGCCAGCCGCCGCTGACCGCACCCGCTGCAGCGCGGCGGGAATGGGCGATCATTCGCCCTCGCTGAGCGCGATGTCATCCCGTGCGCGGTGCAGCGCGTAGCGGTGCGCCGCAGACACGGGACCGGATGACGAGAAGGCGTCCTTTCCGGATGACGGTCCCGCATCTGCGCAGCAGCACTACGTGCCGCAGCGCGTGCGGGAAGACACCCTCTGCCGACGCGTTGCCAGAGCGCGCCCCGCCTGCGTGATGACTCCCCACCGATAGTCTTATAGACGAACGGTGCACGACCAAGTGCCTGATTGCCGCTGCGACAATCCGCGCGCAATCCTCTGAATCGAGCTGGAATGAGGGGGACGCACCCACCTTCCGGCAGCGCGGCCATCGTCATTCAAAAAAGCGACCCGCGCGAAACGGGGTTGCCGGGCATGCCCGGCTTCAGGGCTTCATCAGGGGAGACAAGCGCCATGAGCATGGCATCGCAAGCATCGGACTCGCGGGCAGCGCCCCGGCCGATGACCAAGGAGGAACGGAAGGTCATCATCGCCTCGTCGGCCGGCACGGTCTTCGAGTGGTATGACTTCTATCTGGCGGGTTCGCTCGCCGCCAACATCGCCCAGACCTTCGTGCCCGGCGACAACGATACGGCGAAGTTCATCTTCGTGCTGTTCGGCTTCGCCGCGGGCTTCGCGGTCCGCCCCTTCGGCGCCCTGTTCTTCGGCCGCCTCGGCGACATGATCGGCCGCAAATACACCTTCCTGGTCACGATGACCGTGATGGGCATCTCCACCTTCGTCGTCGGCCTGCTGCCCAGCTTCCAGACCATCGGCTATCTCGCACCCGCCGCCTTCATCGTCTGCCGCCTGCTGCAGGGCCTCGCGCTCGGCGGCGAGTATGGCGGCGCCGCGACCTATGTCGCCGAGCACGCCCCGATGGGCCGGCGCGGCTTCTACACCTCGTGGATCCAGACGACCGCGACGGTCGGCCTCTTCCTGTCGCTGGTCGTCATTCTCGGCCTGCGCCTCAGCATGTCGCCGGAAGCCTTCGCGGCCTGGGGCTGGCGCATTCCGTTCCTGCTCTCGATCATCCTGCTCGGCTTCTCGATCTGGATCCGTCTCCAGCTCTCCGAATCGCCGGCCTTCGTGAAGATGAAGGAAGAGGGCACCCATTCGAAGGCCCCGCTCTCGGAAGCCTTCGGCAACTGGCAGAACGCCAAGATCGGCCTTATCGCGCTGTTCGGCGGCACCGCCGGCCAGGCGGTCGTCTGGTACACCGGCCAGTTCTACGCGCTGTTCTTCCTGACCCAGACCATGAAGATCGACGGCACCACCGCCAACCTGCTGATCGCGCTCTCGCTGCTCGCCGGCACGCCGTTCTTCATCTTCTTCGGCTGGCTCTCGGACAAGATCGGCCGCAAGCCGATCCTGCTCGCCGGCTGCCTGATCGCCGCCCTGACCTATTTCCCGCTCTTCACGATGCTCGCGAAGACCGCGAATCCGAAGCTCATCACCGCGACGGACACGGTCAAGCTGGTGCTCACCTCCGACCCCGCCCAGTGCGGCACGCTCTTCGACCCCGTCGGTGTGCGCACCTTCACCAAGCCCTGCGACGTCGTCCGCCGCACCCTGGCCACCAACTCGATCCACTACGATCTGGTGCCCGGCCCGGCCGGCTCGCCGCTCAAGGCCTCGATCAACGGCACTGACGCCCCGGCGACTGCCGCCGAGCTCGTCGCTGCCGCCCAGGCCGCCGGCTATCCCAAGGCCGGTGACCCGACGATCCTGAAGACGCCGACCATCGGTCAGGTCCTGACCGACAGCCGTGCTCTGCAGGCCGCGGGCATCCTGTTCATCCTCGTGGTGTTCGTGACCATGGTCTACGGCCCGATCGCCGCGCTGCTGGTCGAGCTCTTCCCGACCCGCATCCGCTACTCCGGCATGTCGCTACCCTATCACATCGGCAATGGCTGGTTCGGCGGCTTCCTGCCTCCGACCGCCTTCGCCATCGTGGCGGCCAGCGGCAACATCTTCTCCGGCCTGTGGTATCCGATCATCGTGGCGCTCGGCACCTTCGTGATCGGCCTGCTCTTCCTGCCGGAGACCAAGGATCGCGACATCCTGAAGTGATCATCGCCTGACGGCGATCCGGACCCCGCCTCCCGAGGCGGGGTCTTTTTTATAGGCACGGATGCGCAGGCTTGCCCTCGCGCCGCGCGGCTGGTAACCGCTGCTCCGGTCAGCCTCGAAGGCTCGTTTTCGAGGCGGCAGCTTCCGGCCGCAAGGCCGAATGCGACGGCGCCGGCGTAGCACAGCGGTAGTGCAGCGGTTTTGTAAACCGAAGGTCGGGAGTTCGATCCTCTCCGCCGGCACCACGTCCAGACGGCCATCCGCGCGACGCGCGGATACCCTCTTCGCCGATACGCGCGTGACGGACGCTCCGATGCCGTACCGCTTGCCGGATCGCGTTCGATTCCGGGCTTACGGCGCAGGCTTCGTCGAGGGCATCGAGATGACCTTGCCGTCGGGCATGATGATGTCGCCGGGCTTCTGGCCGGCCGCGCATTCGCCGAGGCGCTTGGCCTCTACGACCAGCTTGCGCTCCACCGGAGCGGATTGACCGGGCATTCCGCTCAGCTTCGTCGTCCCTTCGGTCCGGACCGAGGTCTGGAAATCGCCGGTGATGACGCTGCTGCCGGAAGCCTTGATCTGGCCGACCGCGCATTCCGTCTCGACGGCGTAGCCCGTTGCCGTCTTCGTCACCAGGATCTTCGAGCAGGCTCCGGCAGCAAGCCCGCCGACGATTGACTGGTCGGTTCCCGGCCCGACGCATTGCTTCGCGATCGTTTCGCCCTCGTTGCCGGTCGATTTCGTCTCCCACAGCCCGGGCTTGCGTTGCGGAATCTGCTCCTGTGCGGCGGCGGGCAGCGCAACGAGAAGACCGAGCGCGGCAATCAACACAGGTTTCATGGAACGCTTTCCGATCTGAAATGGGCGGTGTCCAGACAAGACGGGCGCCAAGGCCAGAATGAGGCAGCGCCTCGCAGGGCCGGCAAGACGACCGGGAAAGCGGCCTTGACAGATCCGTCGCTCCGGGAACGTTTGGCAGGCCGGACGGTTACCCATCCGATCAAGCTCCGGGAGGCTTCGATGAAGGCCATTGTCGTCATGTTCGCCCTCCTCCTGAATGCCGGAATGGCGGCGGCGCAAACGCGCCCCTCGACGGTCTCGCGCCCCTGCGCAGCAAGCCAGCGCGATGTCCAGGTCAACGGCGCCATCGTGCTGGGCACCGGCGGCTACACCTATGACCGCTTCGTGCGCGATCGCAGCTTCTGCCAGATCGACGAGGGCCTGGACCCTGCCTTCGTCCCGAGCCGGGACAGCCAGACCTGCTTCGTCGGCTATCGCTGCAAGAGCCAATCGCGCTGGTTCGACGACTGACAGGTTGTCCTGCACGGAACCTCGCGCCTGATGCCACGTTCTCTCGGGTGGGGCGAAACCCCGGTCTTCCCAGGGAGGTTCGCATGCGTCGCCTTCTCCTCGTTACCGCCTCCATCACACCGCTGCTGCTGGCCACCGGCCTGGCGGCATCGGCGCAGCCGCATTTCGGCGGCGCCGGATTCCGGCATGGTGGCTTTCACGCGCGCGGCATCGGCATGAGGCCGCAAGGCATACGGCCGGCATTTCCGGCCTATCGCCAGAATTACCGCACCGGTTGGCATGGCGGCGGCTGGGGCTGGCGTCGCGGCGGCTATTACCCCTATCGTGGATATCGCGGATATCGCGGCGGCTATCCCTATTGGGGCGCGGCCTCGGGTTTGGCGGCTGCGGCCACGCTCGGCGCAATCGCAACCTATCCGTACGAGCCGGCCTATCCGGTTTATCCGGCTTACGAGGCGGTGCCGGCGGCGGAGGGCGGCCAATGCAGCACGCCGGTCAAGATCTGCACGCTTTATGAGCCGGCCCCGATCGGCATCGGGTGCTCCTGCCGCGTGCCGGGCGGTCGCGCCCGCGGAACGGTCATCGGCCCCTGAGGTCGACCGGCCGGCATCGTCATTCCATGGCTGGCCGACAGGCGCGATGATGGGTTAGAAGTCACAGCCTGCGGCGCCGCCCTGCCACGCGCCGATCTCATCGATCTTTGTACGGACCGGAATGGACGACCGGACTCAACTTCTGACGCTCGCGGCCCGGTGCGAGGCTTCCAGCAAGCCCGATCGCGAGCTCGATGCCGATATCTACGAGGCGCTGGGCTTCGTCGTGCGGCGCAAGCCGGCGCGGCTGGTCAATCGCCGCACACCGGCCGGCGGCATCTACCAGCACGGCTCCTTCTGGAAGACGCTTGGCACGGTCAGCGCCGATATCGACATCGCCGTGTCGCTGCTGCGGCAGAAGGCGCCCGGCTGGAACTGGAGCCTGCAATGCCTTGCGAGCGACGACAGCCTGGCCTTCCAGGCGCTCGTCGCCGATTGCTCGGGCGAGGGCGTCATGGGCTCGCTCGCGCTTTGTGCTGCCATGCTGCGCGCGCTCGCACGACGCGAGCCGGCCCTGCCTGCCGCCTCCCCGGACCCGCGCCTCACGGAAACTTGACCTATCGGCAAGCCCTTGCGGTTGAACACAAGGCGGCCGCCGCTAGTCTGCCCCTCACCCGAGGGGAGAACAGACCATGCAGGACACAGATTTCACGCGCCGTGCCGCTCTGGTCGGCGCCGGTGCCGTCATTGCCGCTGCAACACTCGATCTGCCCGGGCCCGGCCCGGCCCAGGCACAAGGAGTTCCCGTGAACCAGGCTCCCGGATTCTACCGCTACAAGATCGGCGACGTCACCCTGACGGCGATCAATGACGGCTTCGGCAAGCGCCCGCTCGAAGGCTTCGTCCGCAACGCCGAGCTCGCCGATGTCAAGAAGGCGATGGAGCAGGCCTTCCTGCCGCAGGACGCGCTCAACATCACCTTCACCACGCTGGCGATCCAGCAGGGCGGCAAGCTCACCCTGATCGACACCGGCAACGGTGATTCGGGCGCGCCGACGTCCGGCACCTGGATGGCGAATTTCAAGGCGGCCGGCCTCGACCCGAAAGACGTCTCCAGCGTCGTGTTCAGCCATTTCCACGGCGACCACATCAACGGCTTCCGGCTGAAGGACGGCACCGCCGTGTTCCCCAACGCGGAGGTGATGGTGCCGGCGGCCGAATGGGCCTTCTGGATGGACGACGCGAAGATGAATGCCGCGCCCGAGGGCATGAAGGGCGCCTTCGCCGGCGTGCGCCGCGTCTTCGGCCCGGTCGCCAAGGATGTGAAGCAATTCGAGCCGGGCAAGGAGCTGCTGCCCGGCCTGACGCCGATCGCGGCGCCCGGCCATACGCCCGGCCACACTGTCTTCGCGCTCACCTCCGGCAACGGCAAGCTGATGATCATGTCGGACACGACCAATCATCCCGCGCTCTTCGTGCGCAACCCCGACTGGTCGGCCGTGTTCGACATGGACGGCCCGCAGGCGGCGGCGACGCGGCGCAAGCTGCTCGACATGGTCTCGGCCGAGAGGATGCAGGTCGCGTTCTACCATGCGCCCTTCCCCGCGACCGGGCATATCGCCAAGAGCGGCAACGGCTTCGAGATGGTGCCGGTGCAGTGGAGCACGGCGCTCTGAAGCCCTGACGCTTGCCGCAGGCACGAGGCCGGGCATCTCGCCCGGCCTTTTTCTTGGGCGGCCGGCCTCGCGGCCGGCTGCCGGCTCATGGTAAGCCTGCCGGACACTGCCGAGGCTACCGTTTCAGGATATGTGATGACCGAGCGATTCGGGGCGATCTCCTTCGTCGCCAGCGATACTCCCGAAGCGGAAGCGGCGCTGGCCCGGCTGGTCGAGCGCTACGGCAATGCCGACCCGGCCGATGCCGAGGTGATCGTCGCGCTGGGCGGCGACGGCCTGATGCTGCAGACCCTCCATCGCTTCCTCGGCACCGGTAAGCCGATCTACGGCATGAACCGGGGTTCGGTCGGCTTCCTGATGAACGAGTTCAAGGAACGCGGCCTGCGCAAGCGGCTCGAGGCCGCGCAGCGCAGCGTCGTGCATCCGCTCTCGATGCAGGCAGTGGATCAGCACGGCAAGACCGTGCAGGCCCGCGCGATCAACGAGGTCTCGCTGCTGCGGCGTTCCTATCAGGCCGCGAAGCTTCGTATCTCGGTCGATGGTCAGGTGCGCCTGACGGAACTGATCGCCGACGGCGTGCTGCTGGCGACGCCGGCCGGCTCGACCGCCTACAACCTCTCGGCCAATGGCCCGATCCTGCCGCTGGATGCGCCGCTGCTCGCGCTGACGCCGATCTCGGCCTTCCGCCCCCGGCGCTGGCGCGGGGCGTTGCTGCCCGACCATGCCCGCGTCTCGATCGAGGTGCTGGAGGCCGAGAAGCGCCCGGTCAGCGCCGTCGCCGATCACACCCAGATCGACGAGGTTCGCTCGGTCGAAATCGAGATCGATCGCAATGTCGATCTCGTCATGATGCACGACCCCGGCCACAGCCTGGACGAGCGCATCCTGCGCGAACAGTTCGGCTACTGAAGCGGTCCGGGCTCAGGCCGCGTCGCGCAGATCGCCTTCGGCGAGCTCGATCAGGAAGGACGGATCGGCCTCGACCAGCAGCGCGAGCGCGGCATCGTCCGCCAGCGAATCCGCCAGGCCGCGCGCCTCCTCGCGGGCGGCCTCCGCATCCATGCGACGCAGCAGGCCCATCAATCCGTCGACCTCCGGCCCTTCCAGTCTTTCGCAGGCGATCAGGACCGCGCGCAAAAGACCGCGATCGATGCCGTTGCCGGCCGCACCGCGATCGAACCCGCGCGCGTTGAGGGCGAGGATGGCAGCCGAGAAGGCGGGTTCCAATGAAGCCGGCAGCCCGGCCTTGCGGCAGAGTGCCTTGAGCCCCGCGCCGCGCTTGTCACGCAGCAGGGCCGCCACACGCTCCTCGGGCAAACCGGACAGCGAAACGAAAGCAGCCTCGGCCAAAGCCGGCTCGCCGCTGAGCAGGGAGCGCAGCATCAGCCCGGAGGTCAGCCGGCCGGTGACCCTGAGCACCTCGACGATCGCCGGCGCATCGCTGGCTTCGCCACCGGCGGCGAGCGCGACCGCGACCCGCTCGGTCGATTCGCGCGCCAGCCGGGCGCTGCGCTCCGGCGTCAGCCAGCCGCAGCCCGCGACGAAATTCGCCAAGGTGTCGGAGACCTTGGCCGCGATGGCCTGGCGCAAGCCGCCCGGCAGATCGGCGCGTTCGAGCAGGGCCTCCCGCAGGGCGCCATGATCGCCATGCCGCTCGATCATGCGTTCGAGCGAGAAATCGGGGATATCGGCGGTGCGATTGCCGGCGAGCGTGACGAGCGCTTCTGCGCAGCCGACTTCGGCAAGCGCAGCGCAGACGCTGGCCGGCAGGCAGCGGCGCATGGCAATGGCCTTCTGGGCAAGCGTATCGCCGATCGCGGCGGCATCGACGAGGTCGGCCTCGGTCAGCACCGGCGAATGTGCCAGGACCAGCGCCGCGATATCGCTCTGCTCGGCGATCAGGCTGAGCGCGAGATTGCGCGGCGTGCGCATCGAGGGCGCCATCTCCTCGGCGATCGCCCGCCGCACCAATGGCGAGGGATCGTCGATCAGCGCCATCAATGCCGTCTCGGCCTCGTGCCTGTCCTCGTCGGACATGCCGGAGCGCAGATAGGCCGCCGCGAGACTGGCGGCACCGCTCGCGCGTGCCTCCGCCGGTGCGGTACGGGCCCAAAGCAGGAAGCGCCGAACGATCATGCTCCGCTCCGCTGAATCATGAACGAAGACAGGTCGAGCGGCCCGCTTCGCCGTGCCTTCGCCGGCTGCGATGTCGCGACAGCGGATTGAGACAGGTCACTTGGCCGCGACGGCGGCAGCGGCGCGTTGACGGCCCCGGTCGCCAAACTGCCCGCAACCGGATTCGCATCGGACATCGTGGTCTCACCCTGGCCGGATCGCGGGAAATAGCGCTCGCCGCCTTCGAGCGAGGCCATGCGCGTGCCGGCCCGGGGCGGCGTCGTCCAGAGATTGGCGACGGCCTTCGAGACCGGATCGCGTGAGCCATTGGTGGAGAACAACCCGACGAGCCCCTTGGCGCGGCCCTCGCGCAGCCCGGCAGCCACCTCGGCAACCGGAGGCTCGACCTGCCCAGCCTGCGCGCTCTGCGCCACGTTGGCCGCGACCTGCGTGCTGGCATGGCTGGCGGCCAGCACGCCATAGACTTCCTGCACGCTGCGCGCACGGCCGGCCTTGTCGTAGAAGATGCCGCGATTGGCGGCGGCGGCATCCGGGAAATCGCGCGCTGCAACGCGGCTGGGGTCGCTGGCCACGGCGCGGATCAGGTCGGAGGCGCCGCGCGCGCCGAGCACATGCGCCATGTAGAGCTCGCCGGCCTGCGGCTGCCGGCCGAGGCTCGAGGCAAGCTGGTCGCGGTTCTTCTGGGTCAGCGCGCCAGCCATCACGGCCGCGACCTGCGGATCGTTGCGCAATTGCAGGATCTTCTCGCGCGCCACCGGGTCGGAGACGCTGAGACGTCCGCCGCTCTCGCTGATCGCGTCCGCATATTGCGAGAGGCCCTGCTTGGGGCCCTCCTGCTTGACCATGGCAAGCCAGGTCTGCTCGATGAACTGGAACAGCCCCGTCGCGCTCGATGTGCTCGCCTTGGCGTTGGGCTCCAGCGAGGATTCGCGCTGCGCCGTCTTGAGCAGATAGTCGAACCCCGCCCCCGTCCGCTCCGCGCCCTGGCGGATCGCACTGACGACCGGGCTCGCTGGCGGCGCTTCGCGGCTCTGGCTTGACGGGGTGGTGAAGAGGAACATCGAGACCTTCGGCGGGCGGCCTTGCGCGCATTGCGAAGGCACGCCTCGAAATTGCCTCCATTATGGTAAGCGAACCGTTAAGATGGACCTCATGCCGCTGGGGCAGCAGCGCTTTCCGCTTCCCTCCCCGCAGAGGTCCCTCTACGACTTCTGGTTCCGGCTCAGCAGCCGGCATGATGTGGTGGGAGGCGTCGATGGCGGATGTGGTGCGTCACAAGCGTGGCGGGATCTATTTCGAGGATTTCCAGGTTGGTGCGGTCATCGAGCACGGCCTGACCCGAACCGTCACGCAGATGGACAACATGCTGTTCTCCAACATGACGCTGAACCCGCAACCCCTTCATATCGACGCGCATTTCTGCGCCACCGAAACCGAATGGGGCAAGCCGCTGATGAACTCGCTGTTCACGCTCGGCCTGATGATCGGCATCTCCGTCAACGACACCACGGTCGGCACCACGATCGGCAATCTCGGCATGACCGACGTCGTCTTCCCCGCCCCGCTCTTCGAGGGCGACACGATCAACTGCACCACCGAGATCGCGGCCAAGCGCGAGTCGCGCTCGCGTCCCGATGCCGGCATCGTCGAGTTCGTGCACAAGGCCTACAAGCAGGACGGCACGCTGGTCGCCCAGTGCCGCCGACAGGCCTTCATGCGCAAGCGCCCGGCCCCCGCCACGGTCGCGGTCTGACCCGCATGCGCTCGCTCCTGTTCGTGCCGGGCGACAGCCCGAAGAAGCAGCAGAAGGGCCTGCAATGCGGCACTGATGCGCTGATCCTGGACCTTGAGGATTCCGTCGCGCTCGACGCCAAGCCGCAGGCGCGCGAGATCACCCGCGCCTTCCTCGAATCCGCGCGGGCCCTGCCGAAGCGCCCCCTGCTGATCGTCCGCATCAATGGCCTGGCGACCGGGATGAGCGATGCCGATCTCGACGCGATCATGCCGGGTGCGCCGGACGCGATCATGCTGCCCAAATCGGAGGGCGGCACCGATGTCGGCCACCTCGCCGCCAAGATCGCCGTGCGCGAGGCCGAGGCCGATCTGCCGGACGGCATGACGCGCATCCTCCCGATCGGCACCGAGACCGGCAAGGGCATCTTCGGGCTCGGCAGCTATGCTCGCTCCTCGCACCGCCTGATGGCCCTGACCTGGGGCGCGGAAGACCTCTCCGCCGATCTCGGTGCCGAGACCAACCGGCTGGAGGACGGCTCCTACGCCGATCCCTACCGCCTCGCCCGCGCGCTGACCCTGTTCGCGGCGACGGCGGCCCAGGTCGAGGCGATCGACACCGTCTTCACCAATTTCCGCGACGACGACGCCTTCCGGGCCGAATGCCTGGCTGCGCGCCGCGACGGCTTCACCGGCAAGATGGCGATCCACCCGGCGCAGGTCGCACCGATCAACGAGATCTTCGCGCCCTCGCCGGCGGCGCTCGCCAAGGCCCGGCAGATCATCGCCCTGTTCGAAGCCAGTCCCGGCGCCGGCGTCATCGGCCTCGATGGCGAAATGCTGGATCGTCCCCATCTGATCAGAGCGGAGCGGCTCGTCGCACGGGCTCGCAAACTGGCTGAATGAACCGCGGGAGACGATTCGAATGATTCAGGTTTTCGAGATTTCAGGGATGCATTGCGGCGGCTGCGCGTCTCGCGTCCAGCGCGCCGCGACGGCATTGGCTCCCGGCGCGACAGTGACGCTCGATCCGCCGCGCCTCATCCTGCCGGAAGGTGCCAAGCTCGAGGCCGAGGCGATCAACAAGGCGCTGGCGGAGTTCGGGGATTATCGCGTCAGGCCGCTGGCGGATTGAAACGCCTCTACCCGCCGGCCGGGCGCGTGATCGAGAACAGGCTCGTCACTTCGGCATAATCGGCATAGCCGCAGCGCGCGATCGGGTTGGCGCCCGCGGTGTCGAAGCGCCCGTCCTTGATGAAGGCATCGTCGATGAAGATGCCGACGACCTGCCCCAGCACCATCCAGCGCGGCACCGCCTGGCCGTCGAGGTCGTGCAGTTGCTGGACCGAGAGCAGCTTGCATTCGAGCGCGGCCGGCGTGCCGGCGACACGCGGCGGCTTGACGAAGCGCGACGGTGCCATGTCCAGCCCGGCATGAGCATACTCGCTCTCGCCCCGTGGCAAGGGTGCCGAAGTCAGGTTCATCGGCTGCGCCAAGGCCTTCGTCACCAGCGAGCAGGTGAACTCGCCGGTCTCCTCGGCGAAGGCGACGGCATCCTTCTTGTTCTCCGAGGAGAACATCACGATGTTCGGCCGCGACGAGATCGCATTGAAGAAGCTGTAGGGCGAGAGATTGACCTCGCCCTTGGCATTCAGCGCCGTGATCCAGCCGATCGGCCGCGGCGCCACGATCGCCTTGAACGGATCGTGCGGCAGGCCGAGATCGTCCTTCGTCGCCGAATAGATCATCGTTTCAGGTCCCGTAATAGCTGACGATATCGGCCATCACCGGCCGGTCGCGATCGGTGATCGGCGCCGTCGGTGTGCCGAGATGCACGAAGCCGGCCATGCGCTCGTCCTCGGCCAGCCCGAACGCGGTCAGAACCTGCCGATCGAACGAGAACCAGTTGGTCAGCCAGGAGCCGGCATAGCCCATGGCATAGGCGGCCACGAGCATGTTCATGCAGACCGCGCCGGCCGAGAGCTCCTGCTCCCAGAGCGGGATCTTGGCATGCTCCCGCGCCCGCGAGACCACGGCCACGATGACGGGCGCATACAGCAGGCGCTTGCGCTCGAACTCGACCTGATCGTCGCTCGCCTGCGGATTCTTCTCGCGGAAGATGCGCGCGACGGTCTCGGCCGCCTCCTCGCGGGCCGCGCCCTTGAAGACGATGAAGCGCCAGGGCGCGAGCTTGCCATGGTCCGGCACGCGCGCGGCGATGGCGAGCAATTCGTCGAGCTGGGCGCCGTTAGGGCCGGGTGCCGTGAGGAACTGCGGCGGCACGGAGCGACGCAGCTTGAGCAGAGAGAGCGTATCGGTCATGAAACATCCTGACAGTGGCTTGGGAATTGACCTATTCCTTCGCCATGATGAGGACAAGCGGAGCTGCTCATACATCGCCGCAGAGCCGCCGAGGACGAAAAGCATGCTTGAATTGGAGCATTTTCAAGCGAAGTGGGCACCGGTTCGCGTGAAGAGAATGCGACACGACAAAAATCCAAATGGTTTTGAAGCTGGCCGCCGCCTTGCGGGCGCCGTCTTCGCCGTGGCCGTCCTGCTTGCGCCCAATCTCGCCGGTGCCCAGGCACCCGATCCGGGCCCCGGTGCCGACACGCCGGCCCCCGCCCCCATGCAAGGCCAGCCGGTCGCGCCGAACGGACTGGCGCGCCTCTCCGTCTCCGCGCAGTTCGCGGCCGACCGCAAGCCGATCCGCTCCGGGCTCAACTGGCGCGTCGTGAGCGAAAGCGTCGATGGTGCGTCGCCCCGGATCGTCGCGCGCTCATCCGAGCCGGAGCCCGCCTTTTCGCTGCCACCCGGCAACTACACCGTTCATGCCGGCTATGGCTTCGCCAGCGGCACCAAGCGCGTCAGCCTCGGCCAGCAGGGACTGCGCGATCAGGTCCCGATCAGCGCCGGCGCGCTCTCGCTGGCCGGTTCGATCGGCGACGCGCCGATCCCGGGGACGCTGCTGTCCTTCTCGGTCTTCGTGCCCCTGCAGGGCAACTCGGAAGGCCGGCTGATCACGAACGGCGCCAAGGCCGGCGAGATCATCCGCCTGCCGGAGGGCACCTATCACGTCGTCTCGACCTACGGTGATTCCAACGCGATCCAGCGCGCCGACGTGAAAGTCGAGAACGGCAAGGTGACGGATGCGACGCTGCATCACCGCGCCGCCAAGGTCACGCTGAAGCTCGTCGCCAATGCCGGCGGCGAAGCCTTCGCCGGCACGGCCTTCAGCGTGCTGACCCCGGGCGGCGACGTCATCCGCGAGGCCATCGGCGCCTTCCCGCAGGTCATCCTGGCGGAGGGCGACTATGTGCTGATCGCCCGGCAGGAGGGCCAGGTCTATTCCCGCGACTTCAAGGTCGAGTCAGGCAGCGACCGCGATATCGAGGTTTTGGCAAAGTAGGCGTGGTGCCTGCCGGAAGCTCCGGAACGCCCTTTGTCATTCCGGCGCGCCACAGGCGCGAACCCGGAACCCACGACTGGGTGAAACATCGAATGTCCGGTTGCAAGCGGCTCGCCCAGTCGTGGGTTCCGGGTTCTTCGCTGCGCGAAGCCCCGGAATGACAGAGGCCTCAATTCGTCGGCCTTGCGCCCTTGCCGGCCGTCTCGATCTTCACCGGCCCGATCCCGGCGACGATTCCGTCGGCCAGCCGCAGCGCCAGGCAGCGGTAGCCGGCATCGACCAGATGCAGCCCGTCCATGCCGACGAGTTCCTCCGGCGTGAACTGGCGCGAATTCGACCAGCCCTTCATCATAGCATAGCGCGGGAACAGCGAGACCCCCTGATCCTGCGCCGTCTTCACCAGCACGGCGCGATAGTCGTCGTAATGCGGGTAGCGCCCCTCGCGCGGCAGCCAGGGCAGGTCCATCAGGATCATCTCGATCCCGGCGGCGCGGGCCTTGCCCACGCCCTTGCGCAGGATCTTGGCGAGCTTGTCCTCGCCGATATCCCGGATCGCATCGTTGATGACGGTCTGCCAGATCACGATCGCCGGCTTCTCGTCGACGACATCGGCCTGCATGCGCAGCAGCATGTCATAGGCCGACTGGCCGCCGACACCCTTGTTGACGACCCTGACCTCCGCCCCGGGCAGGCGCCGGCGCAATTCCGCCTGGAGCACGGCCGGATAGCTCTTGTCGTCGGCGCTGGCGCCGGAGCCAGCGGTCGCCGAGGAGCCCAGCGCCACGACGGTCAGGCGGCCGGTTTCCTGAAGGGCCTTGCGCGCTGCCGGCAGGCGCGGCTGGAAGAGGGTCTTCGCTGCTTCCGCGCGGCAGCGTACATCGGGCGGCGGCGGCATCGGCGCCGCACCCGCCACGGAATTCAGTGCGAGGAGAAGGAAGGCCGCGCTGGCGGTGCGCCACGGGCCGGGGCCGTCTCGGCGCTTGCGCCGCGTTTCGTGATCGAACGGTACCACGACAGGAAAATCCCTAACCCTGTCAGAATTGTAACGCCAGCCGTGCATATCAGCAACTGAACGCCCAGATCGAAGGATGTTTCCGCAAGAAGAATCTGCCCGATGATCGAGAGCACGATTCCAGCGCAGAAGACATGAAGCGAGTTCTGCCCGGCACTGGCCAGCATGCGGCCCGGCAGAGCCTTCGCCAGAGCGGGTCCCGCCGGCAGCCAGCGGATCGCCAGCCAGGCCAGCGCGCCGATATGCAGGAGCCGCGTCCAGGCAAGATTGGTCTTGTCCGAACCGAGCTGCACGGAATCGAACCAGTCATTCAACGCAGCGATACCCGTCGGATTGCCGCTCGATATCTTCACCGCCCAGGCGAAGGCGATGAAGGCGACCGCGGCGAGATCGAGCCAAACGAGGCGCGGCGTGCGGATGCCGAGTTGCGCCCCGCGCCCGATGACGACGCCGAGCGTGAACACGACCTGCCACGCGAACGGATTGAAGAACCAGACACCGGCATTGCCATTGGGCAGGCTCAGCTCGAAGGCGAGCGCCGCCTGCCAGATCGTCAGCGAGCAGGCCAGCGTGAGCAGCGGGCTCAGACGCACCGCATAGTAGATCACCGGGAACAGCGCCAGCAGCACGATATAGAGCGGCAGGATATCGAGATAGGACGGCTGATAGGTCAGCGTCAGCGCGCCGATCAGCGCCTCGACCGTGTCGCGGAAGAACGGCTGGATGTTGATCGCCTCGATATAGAGCGGGTTCTGCGTCCGCGTCACCGCCGTCGCGACCACGCCGCAGACGATGATGAACACCGCGATATGGGCGATGTAGAGCGTCCAGAGCCGCGCACCGAGCTTCAAGCCTGCGACCGCGAAGCCACGTTGCTCGATCAGCACGCCATAGGCGAGCGTCGCCGAGACGCCGGCCAGCAGCACGAAGATGTCGGCCGCGTCCGAGAAGCCGAAATTATGCGGCATGTAGGCCGAGACGACGTTCCCCGGCATGTGGTTGATGAAGATGATCAGCAGGGAAAGCCCACGGATCACGTCGATCCGCGCATCCCGCCCCGGCACAGCCAGCACCGCATCCACGGCCGGTCGGCCGAGAAGCAGAAAGCGCCTGAAGGAGGAATGGGAGGACACGGGACGCAAGTCCTTCAGCGAGGCCGGAATTCAGGATCGAAACGCTGGCGAGCCGATGACGGTTCCCGACTCGCCGCGCTCAAGATGAACGTTCGTTGTCGAACCTGTTCATCTGCCGTTCATATAACTCCTGAGGATTCGCGTCACGCGGCGTGTTGTCACAAGCGCGTGTGGCGGATCATGAGCGGCTTTGCGGCGGAGCTGAGACGGGGCGAGGACGACACGGCAATGTGATGCCGGGCGCCTCTCAGAGCCCGCTAAGGTTGAAGGAAAATACGCGTGTCATCCCGGGCTTGACCCGGGATCCATTCCGGAGCGCTCCCGTTTGAGGTTCAGGAATGGATCCCGGATCTCCGCTTCGCTCCGTCCGGGATGACTCGCGCTTTTAAGAGACCGCAGCGCCTTCATGCGAACGGCCAATGCGCCTCAGTACGGCGGCTCGGCGTAAAGCGGCTTGCCGTCGATCAGCAGGCGCTTGATCGCGGCCTCTCCAGATGACGAGACGGCGGCGACGACCTCGATGCGGGCCTTGTCGGTGGTCTCGATCGCTTTGCCCTCGCCCTGCGGCACGAAATAGCTCTCGAGCCCATAGGCGATGCGCAGGCGGTTGCGCCGCCCACTGCAATCGAAGTCGCCGTTCTCATTGGTGGCACAGGCCGAGGTCGAGGTGACCCGTCCGGCGATCACCACCGTGCCGTCCCCGGCCTTCGGCCAGTCGCGCGTGACACCGGTCGCCTTGGCAAAGCCCTGCTCGTCACGACCGAGGCTGACATAGACCCGCTCGCCGCGCGCGAACGCCAGCTGGCCCGCGGCATCGGCCTCCACCGTGCTGATCGGATAGGCGAGGATGACATAGTCGCCACGGAAGAGATCGCGCGGATCGACCGGCACGCTCCGCAGCCGGATTTCCGCCCCACCCCGCAGTATCCGCGCCCGTTGCTCGACGAGCGCGAGCAGGACGAGCCCCAGTAGCAGCGCGGTTGCCAGCGCGCGCCAGACCAGCGGGACCTTGGCGACGAGGGTATCGGCCGAAAGCGCGCGCATCAGGCGGCTTCCTTCTCAGGCGGGTTGAGGCGGGCGAAGAGGCGTCGCGCACCGGAGGCGATCGCCAGAAGCGCCGCGCCCGCCACGAGGAAGAACAGCGACTGGTCGAGCAGCGTGCCAATCGTCTGCCAGAGCAGGATCAGGATCGCGACGCCGAACAGCACCGAGCCTGCCAGCACCAATCGCCTAATGCCGCCGACCGCGCCTGCTGCCACCAGCGCCGTAGCAGTAAGCAGCACAAGGCTCGCGACGATGATCTTGCCGGCCATGGCAGTGACGATGCCGGTCCAGAACACGGCCGGCACCAGCAAGGCGAAGGCAAGCCCCGCCGCCAGCGGCCAGGCGAAGCGCCGCTCCCGCGCGAGCCCGGCCATGCAGGCGACGACTGGCAAAGCGACGGCATAGGCGAGGAAGACGAAGCGGAAAGCATGCCCAGCCCGCGCCTCGTCGCTGTCGAGGATGCGGATCAGTTCGACATTCAGAACCAGCACCAGCCCGAGCAGCCCCCAGGGCAGGCAGGCGGTCAGGACCGATGGCAGGCCCCGGTCGAGCGCCAGCGCGCCCAGCGCCACATAGAACACGGCGAGCGCCAGCCCATAGGCGAGCAGCCCGTAATCGAAGCGATCGAACAGCCCATAGCCCGGCGCCATGGCGAGCCAGGCGGCCGCCGCCAGCACGACGAGGTGATGGACCAGCCGGTTGTCGCGCGACAGCGAGAGCCACAAGGCCGGCAGATAGAGGATGAAGAAGCCGAGATGGGCGCCGCTGCGCGCCTCTTCCCAGCGCCCGCCGCTCCAGGCGCAGATCGCGATCAGCGCGATCGCCAGGGCGCCGTTCGAGCGCATCAGGACGGCGGCGATCAGGCCGCCGAGCGCGACCAAGAGCGCTCCACCCGGCCAGTCGGCCGGCAGGTGGTACATCTGGCCGACCAGTGCCAAGCCCGCGCCGAAGATCAGCACGCCGCAGGTCACGGCGGCATCGGCGCCACGTGGCGAACCCTGCCGCTCCAGCCGGAACGCATAGGCGATACAGATGGCGATCGCCGCCAGGATCATGCCGAGCTTGACGAGGCGCGGGATGTCCTCCCAGCCCGCTGCGACGAAGGCGGCGACGCTGGCTGCGATCAGCAATCCGCCAAGCAGGCCGAGCACGGCCGGCAGGCGGATGCCGCCTTGCTCGCGCGCGACCGAGCGCCGGATCGCGCCGGCACTCTCGGCACTGAGCCAACCCTCAGTGACCCAGCGGGGAAGATCGGCTTCGAGCCGCTTGCGATAGGAACCGGTCAGCATTGCCGGCAATCTGGCATGGCGAGGCCAGGATTCGCTAGGGGAGCGCAACCACCCTTGTCATTCCGGGGCTTCGCGCAGCGAAGAACCCGGAACCCACGACCGGGTACGACATCCAATGCTCGGTTACGAGCGGCTCACCCGGTCGTGGGTTCCGGGTTCGCGCTTACGCGCGCCCCGGAATGACAATCGTTGGTCGGCAAGTCGTCAGCCCGCCTTCACGGCCTTCTTGCGCGCCAGATCCGGCGCCAACGCCTCCTGGCCCAGCGCCGCGAGCGCCTCGTCGAGCGTCATCACCGTCTGCGCCTGGCTGCCGAGGCGGCGGACCGTCACGGTCTTCTCCTCGGCCTCGCGCTTGCCGACGGCGAGGATGACCGGGACCTTAGCCAGCGAGTGCTCGCGCACCTTGTACGAGATCTTCTCGTTGCGCAGATCGGCACGCGCCCTGAGGCCAGCCCCCATCAGCACCATCGTCACATCCTCGGCATAGGCATCCGCCTCAGAGGTGATCGGGCAGACCACGATCTGCTCGGGCGCCAGCCAGAGCGGGAAATGCCCGGCATGATGCTCGATCAGGATGCCGGTGAAGCGCTCCAGCGAGCCGCAGATGGCACGGTGGACCATGACCGGCTGCTTCTTCTCGCCATCGGCGCCGATATAGAAGGCGCCGAACCGCTCCGGCAGGTTGAAGTCGACCTGCGTCGTGCCGCATTGCCAGTCGCGGCCGATGGCATCGCGCAGCACATATTCGAATTTCGGCCCGTAGAAGGCACCCTCGCCCGGATTGATCTCGGTCTTGATCCGGTTGCCGGACTGTTTCGCGATCCGCTCCAGCACGCCGGTCATCACCTCTTCGGCATGGTCCCAGACCGCGTCAGAACCGACACGCTTCTCAGGCCGGGTCGAGAGCTTGATGACGAGCTCTTCGGTGAAGCCGAAATCCTCATAGACCGACAGGATCAGGTCGTTGATCTTCAGGCACTCGGCCGCGAGCTGCTCCTCCGTGCAGAAGATATGCGCGTCGTCCTGCGTGAAGCCGCGCACGCGCATCAGCCCATGCAGCGCGCCCGAGGGCTCGTAGCGATGGACATTGCCGAATTCGGCAAGCCGGATCGGCAGATCACGATAGCTCTTCAGACCGTGCTTGAAGATCTGGACATGACCCGGGCAGTTCATCGGCTTCAGCGCGAAGACGCGATGGTCGCGCTCGGCATCGGCCGGGTTCTCGAAGGCCGAGGCCGACTTCACCGCGAACATGTTGTCCTGGTACCAGCCCCAGTGGCCCGAGGTCTCCCAGAGCGACTTATCGAGGATCTGCGGCGCATTCACCTCCTCATAGTCGGCGGCGAGGCGCCGGCGCATATAGGCGATGATCTCCTGGAACAGGCGCCAGCCCTTGGAGTGCCAGAACACGACGCCCGGCCCCTCCTCCTGGAAATGGAACAAGTCCATCTCCCGGCCGAGCTTGCGGTGGTCGCGCTTCTCCGCCTCCTCAAGCTGCTTGAGATAGGCGTCGAGCTCTTCCTGCCTGGCGAAGGCCGTGCCGTAGATGCGGGTCAGCATCGCGTTGTTGCTGTCACCGCGCCAATAGGCGCCGGCCGTCTTCATCAGCTTGAAGGCGTTGCCGACCTTGCCGACCGAGGTCATGTGCGGGCCGCGGCAGAGGTCGATCCAGTCGCCCTGCGCGTACATCTTCAGCGTCTGGTCGGCGGGGATCGCATCGACCAGCTCGACCTTGTAGGCCTCGCCCTTGGCGGCGAAGAAATCCTTGGCCTTGTCGCGGCTCCAGACCTCCTTGGTGAAGGGTTTGTCGCGCGCGATGATCTCGCGCATCTTCTTCTCGATCGCCGGGAAGTCCTCCGGAGTGAAGGGCTCGTTGCGGGCGAAATCGTAGAAGAACCCGTTCTCGATAACCGGGCCGATCGTCACCTGCGTGCCGGGGAAGAGTTCCTGCACGGCCTCGGCGAGGACGTGGGCGGTGTCGTGCCGGATCAGTTCGAGCGAACGCGGGTCTTCCCGGTTCAGGAACTCGATCCTGGCGTCAGCGGTGATCGGGTCGGCGAGGTCGACGACGGCGCCGTCGAGCGCCATCGCGACGGTGCGCTTCAGCAGCGAGGGGGAAATGCCCTTGGCGAGTTCGGCCCCGGTGATGCCGGAGGGGAATTCGCGCCTGGCGCCATCGGGAAATGTCAGGGAGATCGTCATCGATCGTGCTCCTGCTCACTCGGGGATACGGACCCCGTAAGTCAGACCGGCTGCGAATGTGAGGGTTACGTTCCGCCGCCCGCAGTCGGTTCGGCGTCGGAATCGAAAGCCGCCGGCACGTTCGTCCCGCGCCAGCGGCCATAGGACCATGGCCTATACCACCTCGCCGCGGGCGGCAATGCCTCGCAGACAATGTCGACGCCGCTGGTGCCCCATGGGTTGCAACGGCAGATCCGCGCGAAACCGACCCAGCCGCCGCGCCAGAGGCCAAAGCGCAGGATCGCCTCATCGGTATAGGCCGAGCAGCTCGGCCAGTGCCGGCAATGCCGCCCGACCAGCATCGAAAGGCTGAGCTGATAGCCACGAATCGCGATATGAGCGGCTTTCCGAGGCAAAAGCGCAGCCCTTCGCAAGCGCGAACATCTTTGCTTAACAAAAAGACGCTGAAATAGATCGTCTGCTTCGTTCCGTTCAGCCACAATCAGAACCGCTTCCCTTGCTCGATACCGGACACATGATGCGCGCCGCCCGCTTTCGCCAAGCCCTCGTTCGCAAGACCTTGTTCGGTGCCGGACTGGCACTCGGTCTCGGCCTCGCCATGCCGGCCTCGGCCCAGCAGCGGCCTTACCTGCTCTGGCTCGACGGCGCCAAGCTCGACGTCGCCAAGATCATCGGGCTGCCGCCGGCGCAGAACAGCCCCGAGGGCAAGGCCGAGTTCGAGCAGGTCCAGCAGATCACCCTGAACCGCACGCCCGAGCGCGAGAAGCAGGCGATCGCCGATCAGCGCCAGGCGCTGGTGAATTTCCTGAACGGCATGGACACCGGCTATGTCGACGGTACCCATCGTGAGGTCCGGCTGCTCTTCCGCGAGGCGCAGGTCGAGCTCGGCATCCTGCTGAAGAGCGTTCACCGCCTGACCAGTCGCCAGCGCCCCTTCCAGCTCTGGGCCAAGGTCCGGGTCAAGCCCTGCCCCGGTGCGCGGCCGGTCGGCACCTCCTTCCCGTCCGGCCACGCCGCGACGGCGGCCCTCTATGCCGAATTGCTCAAGGCCGCCATCCCCGAGCTCTCGGACAAGCTGGAAGAACGGGTGAAGAGCTATGACGAGAGCCGCCTGATCTGCGGCTTCCACTATCCGAGCGACCTCGTTGCCGGCGACAAGGTCGGCCGCGCCGTCGCCAAGGCCCTGCTGGCGGACCACGCCTTCAAGGTGCGCTTCGACGAGACCCTGCCGGAAATCCGCGTCGCCTTCGGCGTGAAGTAAACGAACGGCATATCGTCAGGCGGCGCGGAAACGTTCCCGGTTCGAACCAACCCTTGTCATTCCGGGGCACGTCGAAGACGTGAACCCGGAACCCACGACCGGGTGAGCCGCTGACAATTGGGCGTCGGGTGTCCCACCCAGTCGTGGGTTCCGGGTTCTTCGCTACGCGAAGCCCCGGAATGACAAAGGTATGGCAAATATCGCGGGCCGCTAGGCCGCGGCCTCGCGCCGCTTCGCCTCGATCTGGTCGATCGCATCGACCACTGCGTCGAAGGTCAGCATCGTCGAGGCGTGGCGCGCCTTGAAGTCGCGCACCGGTACGAGCACGGCGAGATCGGCCCATTTGCCCTCGGGCGGCTCGGCATTCTCCTTCAGGATGGCACGCGCCTGCTCGCGCACCTCCCGCAATTCCGCCGCCGTCGAGCCGACGACATGGCGCGCCATGATCGAGGACGAGGCCTGCCCCAGCGCGCAGGCCTTCACCTCATGGCCGAAGCCGGTGACGACATCGCCCGCCATGGTGACATCGACTGTCACGGTCGAGCCGCATAGCTTCGAATGCGCGCGCGCCGTCGCATCAGGCGATGGCAGGCGCTGCAGCAGGGGGATATTGGCGGCAAGCGAGAGGATGCGCTTGTTGTAGACGTCGTCCAGCATGGTTGGATCCTAGAGCACGCTCCGATCGGATTGCAGCGCAATCCGATCGGACAACGCGTTCTCTATCGTATAGTCGGAGGCGGATTCACCGATCAGGTTGAATAACCTGATCAGACCCGGCTCCGGCCGGTCTGGAATGACCGGCACCAGGACCCAATATAAGGTTGATCGCCGCAAAACGGGAGGGCATGGGAACCTCTTCCGCCGCGAGGCATCAAACTTGTCGCACCAGCCAAGCAGCCGCTGCCTCTAAGGGGCGGCTCGCGAGGCTTCATCGTCCCAACGGGAGGCACCACATGATCCCTGTGGTTAAGTCCTTGTCCGTCGAGGGGGCCATCGGCCCCTCCGCCGACAAGTTTCTGGTCCGCAAGCCGACACAGGAAGAGGCCGAGGCCGCTGTCCGCACGCTCCTGCTCTGGGCCGGCGACGATCCGTCGCGCGAGGGCCTGGCCGACACGCCGCGGCGCGTCGCCAAGGCCTACAAGGAATTCTACAAGGGCTATGCCGAGGACCCGCGCCACATCCTCGACCGCGTCTTCGAGGAGGTCGAGGGCTATCGCGACATGATCCTCGTCCGCGACATCCCGTTCTATTCGCATTGCGAGCACCACATGGTGCCCTTCGTCGGCAAGGCGCATATCGGCTATTACCCGTCGAAGGGCGTGGTCGGCCTCTCGAAGCTCGCCCGCATCGTCGATGTCTATGCCCGCCGCCTGCAGACGCAGGAGACGATGACCGCCCAGATCGCCGACGTGATCGAGGAAGTGCTGGAGCCGCGCGGCGTCGCCGTCCTCGTCGAGGCCGAGCACATGTGCATGTCGATGCGCGGCGTGCAGAAGCAGGGCTCATCGACCATGACATCGCAATATCGCGGCATCTTCCGTGACGACACGGCCGAACAGGTCCGCTTCTTCACAATGGTGAAATCATCGGGGCTGTAGGCACTGTTGACACTTGGTAGCAGCGATTTCGCACCACCTTTGTCATTCCGGGGCGTGCCGTAGGCGCGAACCCGGAACCCACGACTGGGTGGGACATTTTATGCCGGCTTGTGAGCCGCTCGCCCAGTCGTGGGTTCCGGGCTCTTCGCTACGCGAAGCCCCGGAATGACAACGGTGGTTCCAGCGGCGTGTTTCCAGTAGCTGTCTGCATCACTTGGCGGCTTCGTGGCCGCTCCCGGCATTCCTTTACAAGGCGCGACGCGTGACCGCCTTCCTCGGAGCCTCCATGTCCCTCTTCCCCACCGCATCCGACAAGCACGCCCTCGAGGAGGGCACGGTGCTCAGCCCCCGCTTCGACGCGAACGGGCTGGTGACGGTCGTCGCGACGGAGGCCGATAGCGGCGCGGTGCTGATGGTCGCCCATATGAATGCCGAGGCGCTGCAGCGCTCGATCGAGACCGGCGAGGCCTGGTACTGGTCGCGCTCGCGCCAGGAACTCTGGCACAAGGGCGCGACCTCGGGCCAGATCCAGACCATCGTGGAGATGCGGATCGATTGCGACCAGGACGCGCTCTGGATCAAGGTCAAGGTGGCCGGCGACGGCGGCTGCTGCCACACCGGGCGCTGCTCCTGCTTCTACCGGGCCCGGCCGCTGCGGGATGAGGCGGGGAAGCCTCTGATCGTATGCGACTGATCGACCTGAAGCCGGCGCGTACCGACAATGCCGCCGGCACGCCTTCACGGATCCGTCAAAGAGAGGCGATAATGGCCGGAGGCTGGCCGTTCATCTTTCGCTCATCGGCTTCTGAGACCCTCTCATTCCACGGAGGGACAGGCCCATGCGGTGGGATGGTGTCGCGCGGCGAGCCTTTGGTCTCGGCGGAGGTGGTGCCGCAATGAATGACATGCGCCCGGTCGAGGGCCAGCCGGCTCTGGTCAGGCCGAAGATCGGCCTCGCGCTCGGCGGTGGTGCGGCGCGCGGCTGGGCCCATATCGGCGCTCTCGAAGTGCTGATCGAGGCTGGCTTCTCCCCCGACGTCATCGCCGGGACGTCGATCGGCGCCGTGGTCGGAGGCTGCCTTGCCGCGGGCAAGCTGCCCGAGCTCGCCGAATTCGCCACCAGCATGACCAAGCGCCGCATCGTCGGGCTGATGGATTTCCATATCGGCGGCGCCGGGCTGATCGCCGGCAGCCGCCTGAAGCGCCTGCTCGAACAGCAACTCGACGGTATCCGGATCGAGGAACTGGACCGCCGTTTCGTCGCCATCGCGACGGAGCTTGGCTTCGGTCACGAGATCTGGCTGACCCATGGCCCGCTGGTCGAGGCGCTGACCGCGTCCTATGCCCTTCCCGGCATCTTCGATCCGGTGAAGCTCGGCGGTCGCTGGCTGATGGATGGCGCACTGGTCAACCCGGTCCCGGTCACGGCGGCGCGCGCGCTCGGCGCCGACGTCGTGATCTGCGTCAACCTCAACAACGACCTCGCCGGCCGCGGCACGACCATCCAGGATCAGGGTTCCGATCCCGATCCGCTCGTGCCTGAGGTGCGGGTCGAGCCGGAGCCACGGTGGTATGACGGGATCAGCGGCGCCGCCAAGCGCGTCCGCAACATCGTCGGCCGCCCGGCGGAGAACCGTCCCGGCCTCGCCGGCGTGATGATCGACGCCTTCAACATCACGCAGGACCGGATTTCGCGCTCGCGCCTGGCAGGCGATCCGCCGGACGTGATGATCGGCCCGAAGCTCGGCCGCATCGGCCTGTTCGATTTCCACCGCGCCGGCGAGACCATCGAGCTCGGCCGGCAGGCGGCGCGGCGGGCCCTGGACGACATCGCCACCCTCGTTGCCGCGAACCATATCGCGCCGGAGAGCTGAAGCCCTCCGGCCGCGCAGACGGCATCAGGCCATGGCGATATAGTCGCGCATCGCCTGGCTCTCGGCCTCGATCGCGGCGACCCGGTGCTTCACCACGTCGCCGATCGAGACGATACCGGTGACGCGCCCATTCTCGACCACCGGGACGTGGCGGAAGCGGCCGGTCGTCATGATCTCCATCAGTTCGTCGACGCTGGTCTGCGGCCGACAGGTCACGACCTTCGAGGTCATCGAGCGCGAGACCGCGCTCTCCAGGGCTGCGCCGCCCAACTCGCCGAGCGCCCGGATGATGTCGCGCTCGGACAGGATACCGACCAGCGCGCCATCCGCCCCCATGACGATCACGGCACCGATGCGCTTCTCACTCAGCGTGCGGATCGCCTCGGACAGCGTCCGATGCGGCTGCATCGAGATGACATCATGCCCCTTGCCGCTCAGCAACTGCTCGACATTCATGGCTCATCCCTCCTCGCAGGCGCGCCGTTTCCGGCGCGCGGTTTCGCTGGAACTCCGCAAGCGCCGGCAAGACTCTCCATGCCGGCCGGCTCGGGAAGTGCTTCGCAATGAAGCGAGTGTGGGCGAAGACCATGACGCAGGCAAGATCGCGGGAAGCGGACCGGAGCTGCCCCGTCAGCGCCGCTGCTGGCCCCGGTCGAGCAGCGGAAACAGCAGCAGCCCGACGATAAAGCCGCCGATATGGGCCTCCCAGGCGATGCTGGTCTCATCGCCGAAGATCGGCACGAGCCCGGCGCCGAACAGGATATTCGTCACGAACCAGATCGCGATGAACAGCAGCGCGCGCGAATTGCGCCAGAGCTGCCCGAGCGGTTCGGCGGGAATCGCCTTGACGACCGCGTCGTCGCCGAGCTCACCGAAGCGCAAGCCCGGCGCGAAGACGAAGCGGACTGCCGCCGCCGTCGCCCCCGAGATGCCGGCGGAGGCACCGACCAGCGGCAGCACGTCGAGATCGCGCGACCACCAGTGCAGCAGTGCGCCACCGATGGTCGCCAGCGCCACCAGGTTGAGGAAGCGGCCCGGTCCGAGCCGTCGCGCGACCGGGCTGCCGAAAGCCGCGAGCCAGACCGCATTGGAGACGAGATGCAGCCAGGAGCCATGCAGAAAGCCATAGGTCAGGACCGTCCAGAGACGGACCCCGCCATCGGCGAGCAGGAGCCTGACGAGTTGCAGCCGCTCGACCACGTCCTGCCCCGCCGTGGACTGGGCCATCGCGCCGACGACATCGTCGATCCGGCCCGGCGAAAGCCAGAGCGTCAATCGCGCCGGCACGAAGGCCAGCCAGGACATCAGCACGTAATCGTCATAGTCCGACAAAAGCGAGCGGCCGGCCTGGATCAGGACCAGGACCGCCAGCAGCCAGACCACGACCGAAGGCAGGTTGAAGACGGGCTCGCGCCGCGGCGGGGAAGGATCGTGGGAAGCCATGCGGCCGTCACACTTGCCGAAGCACCGGCGCGGCGCAAGCGGCCGGCCGCCTCGACTCAACGAAAAAGGGGAGCAGCTCGCGCCGTCCCCTTTTTCGCCGGCTGTGAGGCCGCCCGGTCATGCCGGGCGGCTGGCTCACGCCCCCCTCCACCTCGTGCCGCGCATGCTGTCCGCATCCGCGAAATCCGGGGCAATTGATGCGCATTTTAACGATCATCCACAATCCTAACACTTGATTAACCCTAACGACCCTGCCGCCTCCCCCGACTCAGGCGGCGGTGGCAAGACGGCACGGCGAATGCGTCAGCGATCTTCCGAGGGACTGATTCGTCCTCCTTTCGGACGGATCCGCGTCATCTTCGGACGCGAGACCGCTCCGGGGAGAGACAGACGGCGATATGGGCACAGGATGAAGAACGCGAGCACACGTCTGGTTTTCGAATATTGGGACGGGTTGCGCGGCGACCGGGCCGCGCCGGAGCGCGGCGAGATCGAGCCTGGAGCCTTGCGGCACGCCCTTGCCGACACCTTCGTGCTGGAGAACGAGCCGATCGGCCCGGTCTTCCGGCTCGCGGGGACACGGCTCTGCGCCCTGATCGGCCAGGAATTGCGCGGCCGCGCCTTCACCGCGCTCTGGGCCGATGTCGAGGCCCAGGGCGACATGCGCCGCCTCGTCCAGACCGTGATGGACGAGAGCGCCGGGGCGGTTGCCGGCCTCTCGGGCAAATCGGCCACCGGCACGCCGATCTATCTCGAACTGCTGCTGCTGCCGCTGCGCTATCGGGGCCGGACCCATGCCCGCGTTCTGGGCGCACTCTCGCCTGCCCTGTCGCCGGACTGGCTCGGCCTCGACACCATCGAATCGATGCGGATGATCTCGCTCAGGATGCTCTGGCCTGCGGCGGCCGCGCGCCCGCCAGTCTCGCCGCGCCGTGCCGAACCGCCTCGTCTCGTGGTATTACCGGGCGGGCGGGCCTGATCTGAACGTTACGTTAACCCAGCCCACCTAGGATCACCCGGGAATCCAGGTCGGTAATTGATGTTGAGCGCCCTCAAAACGCCCCGTGCGGCTGCTTTCCCTGCTGAGCGCAGGCGGCATTTCCGTATGAAGGTCGTGCTGCTGGGGCGCTACATGCTGCCGAACCGCATGGAATATCCCTGCCAGTCGATCGACATCTCGCCTGGCGGCGTCCATCTCGCGGCGCCGGCCAAGGCCCGGCCCGGCGAACGCGTCATCGTCTATCTCGAGCATCTCGGCCGCATCGAGGGCACCTGCGTGCGCACCACGGCCGAAGGTTTCGCGATGACCATCACCGCGACCAGCCGCAAGCGCGAGAAATTCACCGCGCAATTGACCTGGCTGGCCAATCGCGAAGAGCTCGGCCTGCCCGAGGATCGCCGCCACGAGCGCATCGTGCCGCGCAATCCGCGTTCGGTCCTGACGATGGATGACGGCGCCGAGCATATCGTCCGCATCATCGACATCTCGCTCTCGGGCGCCGCCTTTTCCAGCGACCTCGACCTGCCGATCAACACCCCGGTCCGGATCGGCACGACGCCGGCCCGCGTCGTGCGCCGCTTCGACGGCGGCTATGCCGCCGAGTTCCGCTTCCCGCTCTCGGCCGACCTGCTCGACGAGAACCTGGAGCTCTGACGCCCGCTTTGCGGGCCTCCTGCCCTTTCCGCATCACGCTCAAGCGCGCCGCTTCGCGTCGGCGGCCTTGAACAAGGCGGTCTGATCGGCCTGGGCCTTGCGGAAGGCCGGGCGATCGGTGATGCGGGCGATATAGGCCTCCGTCGCCGGCCGGTCGCCGAAGGCGCGGAGCTTCTCGACCCGCAGCACATCCGCCATCAGCAGATCCGCGACGGTGAAGCGGCCGGCCGCGAGCCACTCGCGTTCGCCCAGAAGCGTTTCGAGCTGGCCGAGGCGCATGTCGAGCCACCCCGTCAGTTGATTGTCGGGAGCTCCGGTCACTGTCAGGAACCACCAGGGCACGGCGACCATCTCGATCGAATTGAGCGCGGCCAGCGTCCATTGCAGCGTGTCCGCTTCTCCGATCGGATCGATCGGCATCAGCGTCTCGCTTTTCCGGGCCAGATGCAGCAGGCCTGCTCCGCTCTCGAACAGCTTCACGTTGCCATCATCCAGGAACGGAATCTGGCCGAAGGGCTGGCGCGCGAGATGATTGGTCTCACGACCGTCGAACGGGATGGTGCGAACGTCGTAGGCGAGGCCGGCTTCCTCGCACGCCCATCTCAGCCTGAGATCGCGAACGAAACCCCACACGCCCTTGGGCACCCAATCATAGGTCCAGATCGTCAGTGCAGTCATAGCGAGCCTTTCGAACCTGAGTCGGTTGGGAACAATTCCTCATCGCAGGCTGGCGTTCCACTCGATGCTGCGGCCCTCTCCACGGCTACGCCCGGAATCGGTGGGTCGACCGGCGCCCTTCCTGCACCTCGGCGCGGTAACGAATGATTAGGTTAATCGACCCTTTCAGCACAACGAACAATTAATAGTTAACGCTTGGTTGTTCCATCGCATCGAATCATTACTTCCGATTTCGAACAAGGTTGATCCTGATTTTTACTTGGCCGCCCTACCGGCCGAATACATAAATTTGTACGTTTCCATTTCAGTTCGAATCCATCTGCCGCCGCGCATCGTCTCCCCGGGACAGAAAGGGGACGACATGCTCTCACTCCATCGCAATCTGATTGGTACCGCACTGGCCGCCATGGTCGTCATGACCGGCGCAACCGCGGCACAGGCCCAGGGCTCGGCCGGCATCCCGGTGGCGAGCCTTCCGGCCAATGCTTCCGGCGACGCCCGCGCACCCTATGCCTGGACGGATTTCTGCAAGCGTATGCCGTCGGAATGCCGCACCGACACTCGCGAGGCCGAGCGGATCGAAGTGAACTCCAAGCTCTGGAAGACGATCGTCGCCGTCAACAACACGATCAATCGCGAGATCGAGGCGATCACCGACGAGGATCATTGGGGCCTCGTCGACCGCTGGGACATCCCAACCGACGGCAAGGGCGATTGCGAGGACTACGTTCTGCTGAAGCGCAAGCGCCTGGCCGAAGCCGGCCTGCCCCGCCGCGCCATGCTGGTCACCGTGGTGATCGATGAGGAGAATGCCGGCCACGCCGTGCTGATGATCCGCACCGATCGCGGCGATTTCATTCTCGACAACAAGCGTAACGCCATCCTGCCCTGGAGCCAGACCGGCTACGTCTACGTCAAGCGCGAGTCCCAGTACCGCACGGGCTGGACCTCGCTCGGCGGCGCGCAGACACCGACGGTCGCCTCGGTGCAGCATTGAGGAAGACTGCCGCAGCTACAAGCCGGCTGCGGCGCTAAGAACGGCGAGGCTCGGTCACGTCCCCACCCACCCGTCCCCAAGGGATCGGGTTTCGCCAAGGGCCGGCTTTCCTCATCGGGAAGCCGGCCCGCTTCGTTTTTGGCTTCAATCCAGCCGCTGGAGGCCGGCCGCGAATTGCCGCCAACGCTGCACATAGGCACGCGCCGAAGCCGTGATCCCGTCCGCAGCCTTTTCGTCGAGGGTCCGGATCGCGCGGGCCGGCGAGCCGACGATCAGCGAATTGTCGGGAAATTCCTTGCCCTCCGTCACCAGTGCATTGGCGCCGACGAGGCTGTTGCGGCCGATCCTGGCGCCGTTGAGTACGGTTGCGCCCATGCCGACCAGGCTGTTCTCGCCGATCGTGCAGCCATGCAGGATGGCGCGATGACCGATCGTGCAATTGGCGCCGACCGTCAGCGGAAAGCCCATGTCGGTATGGAGCACGCAGCCTTCCTGGATATTGCTGCCCTCGCCGATCGCGATCCACTCATTGTCGCCACGCAGCACCGCGCCGAACCAGATCCCCACCCCGGCCGCCAGCCTGACGCGGCCGATGACATGCGCATCGGGCGCGAGCCACCAGTCTCCGGCCGGGGCGGTTTCGGGCCTGGTTCCATCGAGCGCATAGAGGGGCATCGGCTTGTCCTGACGGTTCGAGCCCTCAGGATTGCAGGCCCGCAGCGCCCGTCGTCAAGCGCCGAGGAAATGCAGCAGGTCGAGCACGACCCGTCCCGAGACCAGGCTCCAGATCGCCGCGGTCATGCTCGCGAGCATCACGAAGGCGAATGGCCTCCCGTCCGACGGCCGGCTGTGCACGGTGTTGCGCAGGATCAGGAAGGGCGCGCAGAAGACCACCACCGGCACGCTGGCGACGGCAGCGAGACCGCCGGCCTGCAGCAGCTTGAAATCCGCGCGCCGCGCCGTGAACAGCTCGAACGCGCTCGCCAGCAACCCGGCGAAGGCAAAGCCGAGGAACAGGGACTGGAGCGCCTCGACGGCGGAAGGCTGGATGGTCACGGACGCGAACTCTCGACCAGGGCGACGCCCGAGCCTGCCGCATGGTTTACGAACTGTGAAGGAAAGATTTAACCAATGGTAAACAGAGATCGTTAAAAGCCCCGTACCACACGGGATTCCGTTTTTCACGCCCGAGCGAAACAGATCGGGGCGGAACCGGAACCAGGGGGAGTGAGACGGGACAGTGGCAGCTTCCCTGAAGCCACAGCGGCGCTCGCCTAAGGTTGATCTATCTGTCGACCTCAGCGACGAAAGCAGCATCGGATTCGTGCGGCGCTCGGGACGGGATATAAATGCGAAATTGGGCGGGTTTCGTGACGGCCTTTCTCATAGCGGCTTTCTGCGGGGCCGCGACAGTTTGGCTTTTCACTTTGTTGGCCGATCCCTACGACACCGGACGACTTTCCGCTTTTGGGCAACGTCCGCTTTCCTCGATATCAAGCCGCATGGCGGTCGCTAGCCTGGGGCGCAACCCGCAATTCAACGCGGCCATCATTGGCAATTCGCATGTTGCCCCGCTGTCACCACATCGCCTCTCAAGCAGCACCGGATTGGAATTCGTCTCGTTGACATTGCCAGGGGCGTCGACCGCGTCAGAGATGCTGGCACTCAAATGGTTTCTCAAGAACCGAGGAGCCCGCACTCGGGCTATCGTCATTGGTGTTGACGACGTCTGGTGCCGATCGGTTCCTCGATACGTCGAAGAGCCAGTTTTGCCGACATGGCTCATAAGCGAGAGCCTGCTCTCGTATGCAGTCGGGTTGTTTCGGTATGACAGTGTCGAGCAGGCGTTCCAGTGGTTCATCAATCCAGAGAAGGCGACCGCTCGCCCACCCGACCCTCGCGGGTTTTGGGATCTTGAACTCGACTACAAATGGGACAGGGAGAAGGTCGGCCAAGAGCTCGCCAAGCCTTGGGTCAATTCGATCAATTTGACCGGCGAGTACCCGGCCCTTCGTATGCTGGATCAAGCTCTCGATGCTGCTCCAAAGGATGCAGCCGTAGCACTGGTAATGCTGCCGGTTTGGGCGCCAATTATCCCGAAAGAAGGCCCGGCACTGGCTTCAGAAGAAGCATGCAAGCGTGCGTTCGGGGAGTTCATAGCGCGGCGCAAGGGAGGAGTGTTGATTGATGGCAAGACAGCCAGCGATCTGACCAACGACCCGAGTAATTTTTTTGACCGCACCCACTATAGGCGACCGGTTGCTCAAGAGATTGAGAACGAGCTCAAGCAGCGGCTGGGGACGTAGCGGCTTCTGACCGCCTGGGCGCTTAGAGCGGGGCTTGGCGATGAAAGGCCCTCCCCTCGCTCACGACCTCCGCGCCACCTAGGTTTGCAATGAGCGTATCCGGGGCCGGGCGCATCAGCAGATCGCCGCAATGGTCGGCATGTCGCTCCAAATGGTCATAAAGTGCCATCGCCCTATCGACCGGCGCTTGGAAGCTTGGGGACGTCTGCGGAACAACCGTCTGCAAAATCACAACGCGAGAAAAATCTGACCAGCGGCCCGTAGAAGCGGACACCGGAGAGAGATCCAGGATAACCGATGGTTAACCGTACCGGCGCGGTCATGGTTTACGGCGCATTAAGCCGTCGGTGATTCAGTGGTGCCAGTTGATCGCAAGGCACCGGAATGACCGCATCGCTGCCCTACCACCGGCCCGGCCACCAGGCCGCCCATCTGACCTCGATGGTGCGCATGCGCCTGCAGCAGCGGGCCGCTCCGTTGCCGCGCGCCGACGGCGCCCTGCTGAAGGCGGCACTGCTGATCCTGACGGCGGGCGTGCTGGCGACGGCGCTGGCCGTCTACCTGACCCATCGCCGCGACGAACCGGGGGGCGTGCCGCAGCCGGCCCGCGTCGGCGATGTCGCCCTGATGATCCCGAAGGACCTCTCCGGGATCGACGATGATGACGATACGAGCCGGCTCGTCGGCATGGTCCGGTTGCGCCTGGACTGGCCGAGCCTCGGTCCGGCCCAGCCGGAGAACCGCAAGCGGCTCCTTGTCACGCTGAGCCCGCCCGACCGGGTCAACGAGCCGGCGAGGCAGCTCGCGACCTATGCCCGCTTCCTGACCCCGACCGTCTGGTCGAATCCCGGCGGCCTCGTAGTGCGTGGCTTCCGCAAGGGCTCGCCCTTCGAGAACGACGAGTTCTACGTCTCCGTCCCCGATGGCAAGGGCTTTGCCGCGCGCTGCCCGATCGACACCGGCTCCGGGCTCGATGAGCCCTGCCGCATCACCTTCCAGCATCGCGGCATGGACGTGAACATCCGCTTCCCCCGCGCCATCATCGCCGACTGGGCGGTGATGCTCGGCGGTGTCAGGCGGACGCTCGACGGGCTGATCCGGTAGGAAGTCGGCCTTCCAGAGCCCGCAAGAAGCGCCCGAAGCCCTCATCCTGAGGAGCCATTCCCTCGGGAATGGCGTCTCGAAGGATGCTTCAGCAGTCTCTGGAACCTACTGGACCATCCTTCGAGACGCCGCGTCCGCGGCTCCTCAGGAGGAGGGCTCGAGCCTTCGGCTTTGGCGACCTCAGTCCTCGAGATCGACGTCGAGGATCGCCATGGTGAAGTTGAAGGAGCGGTCGCCATCCTCGTCGTCGACATGGATGATGCCGATGAACTCCTCGCCCAGATAGACCTCGGCCGAGTCGTTCTTCTTCATTCGGGCGCGTACGCTGATCGCATGATTGTTGAAGGTGCGGCGCAGATAGCCTTCGAGCTTGGCGAGTTCTGTCTTGTCCACGATCCTGGGTCCTTTCGAAAATTGGCCGGGAGCGATGCCACGACGGGCCGGGAAGGGCAAGCGAAAGCAACCGCAGCGGGCATGGCCGGCCAGCCTTTCCGGTGGTTGTCCGGCATCGGCGGAATCGTGCGATGCTCACACCCTTCCGGAACCGTGACGGACCTGAGATCATGAAGCCGTGGCTTGCTCCCGCCCTCGACTATGTCGCGACCTGGCTCGATTTCCAGCGCCGCCACCATGACCAGCCGGGCTGCGCCGTTGCGATCGCTGACGGCGACGCGATCGTGCTCGAAGCCGCGTTCGGCAGCGCGAACCTCGCGACCGGCGAGGCGTTGACGCCGCGCCACGGCTTCCGCATCGCCTCGCATTCCAAGAGTTTCACCTCGGCCGGCATCCTGCGCCTCGTCGACGAAGGCCGCCTGCGGCTCGACGACGAGGTCGGCAGCCTGATCGACGGTTTGCACCCGGAGATCGCCAGGGTCACCATCGGCCAGGTTCTCTCGAATAGCGCCGGCCTGACCCGTGACGGCCCTGATGCCGGCCAGTTCCTCGACCGCAAGCCCTTCTGCAGCAAGGCGGAACTGCTCGCCGACCTCGCGAAGCCGCCGGTTCTTCCGAGCTCGCAGCGCTTCAAATACTCGAACCACGGCTTTGGCCTGCTCGGCCTCGTCATCGAGGCCGTGACCGGCCAGAGCTACAACGAATGGATCACCGACGAGGTCGTCGCCAAGGTCGGCCTCACCGAGACCAAGCCCGATATCGGGCTGTGGGGCCAGCGGCCGATGGCGAAAGGCCATACCGGCAGGTACTTGCTCGGCCGGCGCGCGATCATCCCGGCCGATAATCACTGCCATGCCATGGCGTCCGCCACCGGTTTCGTCGGCACCGCCGCCGATGTCGCCCGCTATTTCGCGCAGCTCTCGCCAAGTGCCGAGCGCAGCATCCTCTCGGCCAAGAGCCGCCGCGAGATGACGCGCCGGCTCTGGCCGGACGACGAATCCAGCCTCGGCCGCCATTACGGCCTCGGCACCATTTCCGGCGGCGAGGGAGACTGGCGCTGGGTCGGCCATTCCGGCGGCTTCCAGGGCTTCATCACCCGCACCGCGATCATCCCGAAACAGGATCTGACGATCTCGGTCCTGACCAACGCCACCGACGGCCTCGCCCATCCCTGGCTCGACGGCGTCGCCCATATCCTCAAGACCTTTGCGGAGCGTGGTGCTCCTTCGGCCGAGACGCGCGACTGGACCGGCCGCTGGTGGACGCTCTGGGGCGCGACCGATCTCGTGCCCGTCGCCGAGCGCGTGCTCTGCGCCACTCCGGCTTTGCTGACGCCCTTCCTCGACGCCGCCGAGATCGCGGTCGAAGCCCCGGATCAAGGCCGCATCGTCCGCGCGTCGGGCTTCCACAGCCCCGGCGAGACCGTCGCGCTGGAGCGTGACGGAGCAAAGATCCGCTCGGTCAAGATGGCGGGATCGCGCCTGCTCGGCGCGGACGCCATGCGCGCCGAGATGGAAGAGCGCTACGGCGGCGGATCGGGCGCCTAGCCCGTTCCGTTCAAACGCTCCGGGCCTCCGCCACGCATTCGCCGCCTTCCGGTCGCAACCTCCATCGCGAGGGCTGGCCGATGCGTGTTCTTGCCTCGATGATCGCTGCTGTCCTGGTTTCGGGAGCGACGATCGCGCTCGCCCATCAGGCGCCGAGCGGCTGGGACTATCCGTTTTATTGCTGTCTCGATTCTGATTGCGCCCAGATCGAGGCGGAAGCCGTGCGGGAGGTCACCGGCGGCTTCGTCGTCACGATCGCCCCCGGCAAGCATCCGATGTGGTCGAGCGAGCGCAAGAAGCCGCTGACGCTTGAAATCCCGCAGGACAAAGCCAAGCAGTCGCCGGACGGCCGCTGGCATCTCTGCATCGACGATTCCGGCGAACTGCTCTGCTTCTTCGCGCCCGGCAACGATTCCTAGCGCATGAAATGCAGTGTACGGAACCGGCTGCGGAAGGCCGTAACATCTTTCGCCACGGCTTCGGCCGGGCGCGAGCCGTTCAGCCCTTCCGCGATATAACCCGCCAGCTCTGGCATATCCGCCGCATTCATGCCGAAGCGGACGATCTCCGGCGTGCCGAGCCTGAGCCCGTTCACATCGCCCTCGACCGCGGGCAACGGCAGGCCGATGCCGCAGGAGAGGATGTTGACCATGCGCAGCTTCTTCGCCGCCGCCTGCCCGCCACCGTAAACAGCAGCCTCGATCGCGAACTGGTGCGAGGTCGTCATCCCCCGGTCGCGGGCGAAGACCGGCACCTGCCGCTCGCTGAGCGCTTCGGCCAGCGCCTTCGCCGTCCTCGCCATCTCCTGCGCATAGGCGCGGCCATACGCCTTCCAGTCGAGCAGCGAAATGGCGAGCGAGGCCGATTTCGCCGCGTCGAAATTGGCGGTGAGGCCGGGATAGGCGATGGCGTCGAGCTTTCTGGCAATCTCCGCATCATTGGTCACGATCAGGCCCGAGGGCGGGCCGCCGAGGCTCTTATAGGTGCTCATCGTCATCAGATGAGCGCCCTCCTCCAGCGGCTGCTGCCAGCCATGGCCGGCGATCATGCCGGACATATGGGCCGCATCGAACAGCACGAGCGCGCCGATTTCGTCGGCGATGGCGCGGATCTCGCGGATCGGATGCGGGAAGAGGTTGAGGCTGCCGCCGATCGAGATCAGCTTCGGCTTGAGGCGCAGCGCATCGATCCTGAGCTGCCCGACATCGACGGTGTAATTCACCGGATCGATCGGCGCCGGATGGGTGACGATGCCGTAAAGCCCGGCCGCGCCCGCACCGTGATGGGTGACGTGACCACCGATCTCGCCGGGCGGCGCGATGATGCAGTCGCCGGCCTTGGCCGCCACCATGAAGGCATAGAGATTGGCGATGGCGCCAGAGGGCACGCGGATTTCGGCGTACTTCGCCCCGAACACCTCGGCCGCGAGCTCGGCGGCGATGATCTCGATCTGCTCGATCGCCTCCAGCCCCATCTCGTATTTGTCGCCGGGATAGCCGAGCGAGGGCCGCGCCCCGATCCCTGCCGAGAGCAGCGCCTCGGCCTTCGGGTTCATGACATTGGTCGCGGGGTTGAGATTGACGCAGTCGCGCTCATGGATCGTCCGGTTCTCGGTGGCGAGCGCATCGATCCGCGCCGCGATTGCGTCGAGCGGCTGGCTCGCCGTCTCGGTCGCGACCTTAAGCACATAGTCCTCGCTCGCTTGGGGAACCCAGTCGCGCCTGCTCAGTGCCGTCATCTCGCTTGTCTCCCGAACCGACCAATCCCTCGTTGCCGCCATAACAGCGGTTTGCCGGCCCGTGCGCAAACGAGTATTCATCGCTCGCAGGCTGAGGAATTCTCAGCCTCAACCTGGAGCCTTGCCTTGCCGGTCAAGCCGCCGCGTCCGCGCCTGCCCTCGCTCAATGCCTTGCGCGCCTTCGAGGCCGCGGCACGATTGGAAAGCTTCGCCAAGGCCGCCGACGAGATCGGCGTCACGGCCGGCGCCGTCACGCAGCAGATCAGGCAGCTCGAAGCGACCTTGGGCTTCGCGGTCTTCCGCCGCCTACCGCAGGGCGTCGCCCTGACCGAGGCCGCCCGCGAGGCCCTGCCGCGATTGACGCGCGGCTTCGACATGCTCGGACAGACGGTACAGGTCCTGCGCGAAGCCCAACCTAACCGCCCGCTCGCCATCGCCGCCCTGCCCTGCATCGCGCAGCTCTGGCTCTCGCCGCGCCTGCCGGCGCTCCGGACTGCATTCCCGGATCTGCAGATCTCGATTTCGGCGATGGAGGAGCCGCCCGACCCACAGCGCGATCCCTATGATCTCTCGCTGTTCTATCGGGAAGCCACGCCGGCCAGCGGCGGGCTTCAATTGGCGGGCGACGCGATCCTACCGGTTTGCGTCCCCGCTCTTGCTGCAAAGCTCGCGGCGCCAGCCGACCTTGTCACGCAGACACTGTTGCACGATGCGGTCTGGCGCAGTGACTGGGCGCGCTGGCTCTCCTTCGCCGTACCCGGCACGAAGATCGACCCGAGCCGCGGCCCGGCGTTCTCGCTTTACAGCCTGGCGCTGGATGCCTGCCTGTCGGGCTCAGGCGTGCTGATGGGACGGATGAGTCTTGTCGGGCCTCATCTCGCGTCGGGCAGGCTCGTCACGCCCTTCCCGCAGGCCATGCCGACGCCGGACCGGCTGACTCTCGCAGCCGCAACGGCTGCCGGCGCGCATCCGCGCCGGGCCGAGATCATGGGCTGGCTCGCCGGCGCGGCCGACTGAGCGCGTCAGATATAGGCGCCGCAATCGCCGGCGAAAGTCTGATTCATCGAGCGCGAAGGCTCGGCACAGCCCGCTTCCCCGACCACCTTGGCCGGCACGCCCGCCACGGTCTTGTTGCGCGGCACGGGCTGGAGCACGACCGAACCGGCCGCGATGCGGCTGCATTGGCCGACCTCGATATTGCCGAGGATCTTGGCGCCGGCACCGATCAGCACGCCCTTGCGGATCTTCGGGTGGCGATCGCCGCCCTGCTTGCCGGTGCCGCCCAGCGTGACGCCATGCAGCATCGAGACATCGTCCTCGATGACGGCGGTCTCGCCGACGACGAGGCCCGTCGCATGGTCGAGGAAGACGCCCTTCCCGATCTGCGCTGCCGGATTGATGTCCGCCTGGAAAACCTCGGAGCAGCGGGCCTGCAGGTAGAGCGCGAAATCGCGCCGGTCGCGCTTCCAGAGCCAATGCGCCAGGCGGTGGCATTGCAGCGCGTGGAAGCCCTTGAAGAACAGTACCGGCTCCAGCACACGGTAGCAGGCGGGGTCGCGGTCGAGCACGGCCATCACGTCGGCGCGCATGCCGGCACCGATCGTCTCGTCATCCGCCATGGCCTCGGCGAAGCCCTGCTCGATCAGGTCGGCGGTCACGGCGGGGTGGCCAAGCCGAGCCGCGACGCGATGAGCGACAGCAGCCTCGAAGCTCGGCTGGTTGAGCACGGAGGCGACGATCAGGGTACCGAGCGCCGGCTCGGCCGCGACAGCGGCTTCGGCCTCGGTCTGCAGGCGCGACCAGACGGGATCGACCCGGTCGAGCCCGGTTGCAAGGTCGCGTACTTCCACGACGGAGTGCCTCGACGGCATGGTCATTCTCCGAAAAGACGGGTTCAGCGAAAGGACAGCCCGATCTGAAGCAGGCGTCCGCATCAAAAGCTCAAGCCGAACCGAAGTTGAATCTAAAAGCGAGGCAGCGGAATCAGAATTTCAGGGAGGATCGACAACACATTGGCGTCGCCCGCTTTTCTGGATTGCCTGTATACCCCTGCATGCTCTCACAAACGCGCAAGAAAGTCGAGGACGGCTTGCTTGTGGGTCTTGTCGCCGACGGCGAGATTGTGGTCGCGCCCGATGATGTCGAAGGCAACGGCGCCGGGGATGAGCTTCGCCAGCTCCGGCCCGGAGCCGGATACGTCGTCCTTGGTACCGACACTGATCAGCGTCGGCATCGAAATCTGCCCGACCTGCTCGGCGGTCAAGGTCTGGCGCGAGCCGCGGATGCAGGCAGCCAGCGCCTTGAGATCGCTCTTCGTCTGCTCGGCGAAAGCGCGGAACATCCGCTGCATCGGATCGGTCAGGACATCGAGCGAGGGCACCTCCATCGCATCGGCGATGCCGAGCGGCAGCCCCACCCCCTCGACGAGATGGATGCCGAGCCCGCCGAGCAGCAATGCTTCCAGCCGACGCGGATGCGCCAGCGCCAGATGCGCCGAGATACGCGCGCCCATCGAATAGCCCATCACCGCCGCGCGCGGGATGTCGAGATGGTCCATCAAGCGGCGCACATCCTCCGCCATCACCTGCGAGGAATAGGCGGCGGGATCATAGAGCTTCTCGCTCTGGCCGTGGCCCCGATCGTCGAGCGCGACGACCCGGTAGCCGGCATGGGTCAGCGTCTTCGTCCACTGGGTGTTGACCCAGTTGATCATGTGCGAGGAGGCGAAGCCGTGGACGAGCATCACGGTGCGGTGCTTCGGCACGTCGCTGGTCGGCGCCATGTCGATGAAGGCGATCTTCACGCCATCGGAAGAAAAGCTCTGCATGCGGGTCTCGGGTCGCAACGTCGGAATGGTTCCCTTCCCTGCCATGGCCGGGCGGATTTGGGTACCCGCCATGGCGCGACTTGCTTATGAGCGCCCGCCATGATGAACGATGGCCGCATGACCCAGCCCGCCTCTCGCGAATCGTCGCGCCTCGCCATCGTCGACATCGCCCGCGGCGTCGCGCTGCTGGCCATGTTCGTCTACCATTTCGCCTACGACCTCTCGATGTTCCGGCTGATCGAGACCGATATCGTCAGCGAGCCGGGCTGGCGCCTGTTCGCGCGCGGCATCGCCGGCAGCTTCCTGACCATCGTCGGCTTCAGCCTCGTCCTCGCGACGCGCAAGGGCTTCGACAGCACGGCCTATCTCAAGCGCCTCGCCATGGTCGCGGGCGCAGCGACCCTGGTCACGCTCGGCACCTGGCGCTTCATGCCGGGCGATTTCATCTTCTTCGGCATCCTGCACCATGTCGCAGTCGCGAGCGTGCTCGCCCTGCCCTTCCTGCGCCTGCCGACCATCGTCGTCGCGATCGCTGCTGCAATCGCCTTTGCGTTGCCCGCCTTCGTCGCCCATCCGCTGCTCGACCAGCCCTGGGCGGTCTGGCTAGGCTTCTCCCGCGCGGAAATCCACACGGCCGATTTCGTGCCGGTCTTCCCCTGGTTCGGCTGCGTGTTGAGCGGGATCGTGCTGGCTCGCCTCGTCCTGCCGCGCCTGGCCGGTACCGCGCTCGCCGGCTGGCTGCCGGGCAACAAGGCGACCCGAATCATCGCCTGGGGTGGGCGCCACAGCCTGCTGGTCTATCTCGTCCACCAGCCGCTCTTCATCGGCGCGCTGATGCTGGCGACGCAGGTCATCGCCCCGCCTTCGCCGGAGGAACGCGCCTTCCGGACCGATTGCCAGCGCAGCTGCGCCGGCCCGAACGCCCCCGAGCAGGTCTGCCGGATGGTCTGCGCCTGCACCGTCGAAGGCCTCAAGCGCGAGCAGCTCTGGCAGAAGGCGCTCGACAACCTGCTCTCGCCGCAGGAAAGCGCCCGGATGACCGAACTCGCCCAGGGCTGCCTGCGCGACGGGCGCTGATGCGAAACAGCGCACTGTCGCATTTTCGAGCGAAGTGGGCACCGGTTCGCGTGAAGAAAATGCGACAAAACAAAAGACTAGAGCATGTTCGCGTTTCGGAGAAATGCGGAAATGCTCTGGCGCTGGACCGGCTCACGCGATAGGTTGCGGCCGAATTCCAGCCTTTCGAAGAGCAACGACCATGGCCGCGACCGGCATTCCGCATTTCCACAACGACCTCGGCGTTCCCGTCATCAAGGTCGGCGCGCATGAGTTCATGTGCATCGGCGCCAAGCCGCCCTTCGACCACCCGCATGTCTTCCTCGACATGGGCGCGGATCACGAGATCATCTGCCCATATTGCTCGACGCTGTTCAAATACGAGCCGTCGTTGAAGGGCGCGGCCTGTATCCCGCCGGAATGCGCCTATTCGGATTCGGCCAAGGCCGCCTGAGACTCAGCACACTCTACCGGCGGCGCGGATTCTGAGGGGCATCCGCGCCTCGTCTTCCAGCATCATCATCGAAGGCGCCCGATCCCGTGTCCGCTCCTCATTTCGTCATCGCCGGCGCCGGCATCGGCGGCCTGACCATGGCCCTGTCGCTGGCGCGGCGCGGCATCGCAGCGACGGTCGTCGAGAAGCGCACCGGCTTCGGCGAGACTGGGGCCGGCCTGCAGCTCACCTCCAATTCCGGCCGCGTGCTCGATGCGCTCGACCTCGCCCTGCCGCTGAAGCGCGTCAGCGTCACCTCGCACGGGCTGATGATCCGGCGCTGGGCCGATGGCTCGCAGGTGCTGGAGATGCCCTCCAGCCCGGAGCGCATGCCGACGCCGTTCCGCATGATGAAGCGCAACGACCTCCACACCGTCCTGCTCGACGCCGCCCGCGCCATGCCGAACATCCGCTTGATGGTCGGCCGCAGCGTCGATGAGGTCAGCCAGACTGCCGAAGGCGTCACGGTCGGGCTCGCCGCGCGTGACGGGATCGGCGGGACGCTCTCAGCGCTTGGCCTGATCGGCGCCGACGGCCTGTGGTCGCGCGTGCGCGATCTCTCGGGCGACGCCTCGCCGCCGGTCTTCACCGGCTACGAGGCCTGGCGCGCGGTCGTGCCGGCCCGTGCTGGCGACAAGCCGCATGTGACGCTGCATATGGGCTCCGGCCGCCACGCGGTGCATTACCCCGTCGCCGGCGGCCGGGAGATCAACCTCGTCGTCGTCCGGCAGGCGAAGGAAGCCCGCGAGGGCTGGACCCGCGAGGGCGATCGCAATGTCGTCACCGAGCATCTCGCCGGCGCCTCACCGGCCCTGCGCGAGCTCACCGGCGCGGCGGAGGGATGGCAGGTCTGGTCGCTTTTCGACCGCAAGCCCGCCGCCATGGCCAGGGGGCGGATCGCGCTGATGGGCGATGCCGCCCACCCGGTCCTGCCCTTCCTTGCGCAGGGAGCGTCGCTCGCCATCGAGGATGCCGCCGTGCTCGCCCGCCTGCTCGCCGAGACCCTCAGTCGCGATGGCGCCCCCGGCGTGCCCGCAGCCTTCGCCGCCTATGCCGCTACCCGCGCCCGGCGTGTCGCTCGCGTGCAGGAGGAAAGTCGGGGCAATGGCCGCAACTACCATATGGGCTGGCCGCTCAGCATCGCCCGCGATTTCGCGCTGAAACGGCTCGGGCCGAACGGCCTGCGCAACCGCTATGGCTGGCTCTATGACTGGCAGGATGCGGCCTAAGCTTGCGGCCTGACCTCGTCAAAGCCGCATTCGCTTCCTATCTCTGTGCCGAGGGAAGGAACCGACATCATATGATCCGCGTCAATCTCTACGAACAGCTCAACGGCCGCGCCCGCGCCATGCCGCGCTGGCAGGCCTGGCTCGCCATGGCAGCAAGCCTGATCGTCGGCGTTGCGCTGTTCGTGCTGGCCGCGAGCCTCGCGCTCATCCTGATCCCGGTCGTGCTGGTCGTCGGCGCGATCGCGGTCTGGCGCCTCAAGGCCAAGCTGAAGGCGGCGGGCATTGACCCGGCCAATCCCTTCGCCAACCAGCCGCGCCAGCCGGACCGCGTCGAGGTCATCGACGCCGAATACCGCATCATCGACCCGGACGAGCCCCGGCGCTGAGGCTCAGAAGCCGCCCTTCAGGGTGATGCCGGCAACCGCGCAGATCGCCAGAACCGGCATCATCCCGAGCTTGAAGCGCAGCAATGCGATCGCGGCGCCGGCCGCCAGCAAGGCCGCGCGCCAGTCAAGCGACGTCAGGACCGGCATCTCGGGACTCATGCCGAGGAAGGACAGGCTGTAGACCTCGCGGAAGAGGACATGCAGCCCGAACCAGAGCGCGAGATTGGCGATGACGCCGACCACCGCGGCCGTGATCGCCCCGAGCGCAGCCGAGATCGCCCGGTTGCCACGCAACGCCTCGACATAGGGCGCGCCCAGGAAAATCCAGAGAAAGCAGGGTGCGAAGGTCACCCAGACCGTGAGCAGCGCTCCTAACCCGCCGGCGACGAGCGGCGGCAGGCTGCCCGGAGCCCGGAACGCCGCGAGGAAGCCGACGAACTCGAGCACGAGGATGAGCGGCCCCGGCGTCGTCTCGGCGAGGCCGAGCCCGTCGAGCATTTCACCGGGCGCGAGCCAGCCGAAACCGTCGACCGCCGCTTGCGCGACATAGGCCAGCGCCGCATAGGCGCCGCCGAAGGTCACCACCGCCATCGCGCTGAAGAAGCTGCCGACCTGCGTCCAGACGCTGGCCGAGCCGGCGACCAGCCAGAACAGCGCCACGGGGCCGAGCCAGAGCGGCAGCCAGGCGGCGAGCACGCGGGCCGCCCGCCCGGCTGAGGGCCTGACATGGTCGAGCTCTCCGCGCGCAAGCAGAGCGTCGAGCAGCCCCTCGCCAGCGCCATCGGCAACTGCGCCCGCACCGGCCTTGCCAAACCAGCCGGGCCGGATGCGGTTGCCGATCCAACCGGAAAGCCCCGCCAGCAGGACGATCAGCGGGAACGGCAGCTTGAACAGGAAAATGCCAGCAAAGGCTGCGATCGCAACGCCCACCATCGCGCCGGTCTTGAGCGCACGGCGGCTGATCCTCAGACCCGCCTCGATGACGATGGCCAGCACCGCCGCCTTCACGCCGAAGAAGACCCCGTCGATCACCGGGACGTGGCGCCAGGTGACATAGAGGATGCTCAGGCCGAGCATCACCAGCGCGCCGGGCAGGATGAACAGGAGGCCCGCGATCAGACCGCCGATCGTCCTATGCATCAGCCAGCCGATATAGACGGCGAGCTGTTGCGCCTCCGGGCCCGGCAGGAGCATGCAGTAGTTCAGCGCGTGCAGAAAACGCTCCTCGCCGATCCAGCGCCGTTCCTCGACCAGCTCCTTGTGCATCAGCGCGATCTGGCCGGCCGGCCCACCAAAGGACAGAAAGCCGATCCGCGCCCAGATACGGGTCGCCTCGCCAAGCGTCGGCAGGCGGTCCGCTGGCTGCACCGTCATGTCCGTGTCCGCGACGCTCATCGCCTCGCCTCCCCAGCCGGCTTAGGCACGGGCCAGTTATGGGTTTCCTCGGCAGCGTCGCGGCACCAGCGATAGAAGGCGTCGTAGAGCAGCATGCCGGCCTCGAGCTGTTCGAGATCGTGCTTGTACATGCGCGACAGCCCGAGCGACGCGGCGAGCAGGCCGGCCGCCTGCGGCTCGGCCTCCAGCGTCGCCGTATCGGCCGCCCGCACGATCCGCGCCAATCGGTCGAGCGCGGACGACGCCAGCCGGAATTCCGCGATCATCGTATCGAAGGTGCAAAGCGGCCCGCGATGGCTCCAGAACACGCCGTCGATGTCGAAAGGCGTGGCGCCGAAGCGATCGGCCACCGCCTCGACCTCGGAGGCCGCAACGAAGAGGAACACGGCGCGCCGGTCTATGAAGCGGCGGATCAGCCAGGGACAGGCAATGCGGTCGACTTTCGGCCGCGCCCGCGTCACCCAGACGCTGCCGCCGGATACCCCTGGCGAAGGCAAACGTTCCGGCGAAAAGGTCAACCCACCAGCCTGTCGCCAGGCCTGATGACCGCCTTCAAGAGTTTCCGCGGTAATGCCGAGATGTCGCAGCCAGGCGGCGGCACCTTCGCTGAGCTTGAGGCCGCGATGGCAGACGACCACCACGCGCCGCTGCCCAGCGAATTCAGCGCCCCATTCGGAAACGGCGCGATAGTCGCGGCGAACCGAACCCGGCAGGAAGACGGGATCGGCGGCGACATCCTCATCGATGCGGACATCGATGATGGCTGGCGCATCGGGAAGGCCGACCAGCCGTGACAGCTGGGCGACCGTGATCTGTTCGTTGGAAGACATGGCTTGCGTCCATCCTGAGCGAGGAAGTTGGACGCGAACATTGGGCCGAAGCCTCACGGGGTCGTCGCGATGCACCCCTTGGCGACGACTAGACCACGTGGGCTCCGCCGGCGTCAACGCCGGCGGCCATCTCACTCGATCCGCGTGACCAGGATCTTGTCGATGCGGCGGCCGTCGAGATCGACGACCTCGAAGCGCCAATGGCCCTTGTCGAAGCTCTCGCCGACATTCGGCAGATGGTTCATCTCGGCCAGGATGAAGCCGGCGACCGTCTGGAAATCGGCATCGCGCGGGATCGGAATGCCCAGCTCATGCGAGAATTCGTCGACCTGCATCCAGCCGGCGACGAGATAGGAACCGTCGGCGCGCGTCACGATCGCCGGCTCGCCCTCTTCCTCCTCCTGGAAGGCACCGATGATCGCCTCCAGCACATCGCCCGGCGTGATGATGCCCTCGAAATGGCCGTACTCGTCGAAGACCAGCGCCATATGGACGCGGCTGGAGCGGATCTCGCGCAGGACATGCAGCGAATCGGCCGTGTCCATCACGATCGGGGCTTCCTGCACCAGCGTGCGCAGATTCTGCATGTCGCCCGCCTGAAGGAATTCGATCAGGTCCTTGACCACGACCACGCCAACGATCGAATCCGCCTCGCCATCCTGCACCGGCAGGCGCGAGCGACGCGTCGCGCGCAATTGCTCGCGGATTTCCTCGGCGCTGTCCTCGAGATCGATGACCTCGACCTCGCGGCGCGGCGTCATCAGCGCGCGGGCCGAACGGTCGGCGAGGCGCATCACGCCCGCGATCATCTCGCGTTCGTCGCGCTCCAGCACGCCGGCTGTCTCCGCCTCGGCGATGATGGTGCGGACCTCCTCCTCGGTGACCCTCTCTTCCGACTCGCCCTTCTGGCCGAGCAGGCGCAGCACCGCCTTGCCGGAGATGTCGAGCAGGAACACCAGCGGCGCGCCGATCTTCGAGAGCAGCGACATCGCCGGCGCAACCCGCGCCGCCACCCGCTCGGGGTCGCGCAACGCGATCTGCTTCGGCACGAGCTCGCCGAGGATCAGCGAGAGATAGGTGATCGCGACGACGACGAGGCCGACGCCGAGCGTGTCCGAAACCGATGGCGAGAAGCCGTGCGTGCCCAGCCATTCCGACAGGCGCGCGCCAAGCGTCGCACCGGAAAAGGCGCCCGAAAGCACGCCGACGAGCGTAATACCGATCTGGACTGTGGAGAGAAAGCGGCCGGGGTCTTCCGCCAGGCGCATCGCGGTTGCGGCGCCCTTGTTGCCCTGATCGCTGAGAACCTTGAGGCGCGCCGTGCGTGACGAAACCACGGCGAGTTCCGACATGGCGAGGAGACCATTGACGATCGTCAGCGCCACGACGATCAGGATTTCGGTTAACAAAACCAGCCTGCTTGCTGCGAGGCCACGACATCTGGCGGCCCGCTTCCTGCCTCCTTATAGCGGATCATCGCCCCAACGCGATGGGCCGGACGAAAGATTCGTGAGCGGATGATGAGCAAGCCCAGCTTCTGGCAGCCGAACGCCGATACACAAACCGGCACCGATCCCCGCTTGCGGGCACCTTCAGCCCAGCGCAACCGCGACGCGATCCTCGCCGTCCTCAAGGAAGTGCTCCCGCCATCCGGGCGTGTGCTGGAAATCGCCTCCGGCTCCGGCGAGCATGCCGTGCATTTCGCCGGCGCCCTGCCCGGCCTGACCTTCCAGCCGAGCGACCCTTCTGCGGACGCGGTGGCGAGCATCGCGGCCTGGACCCGGGAATCGGGCCTCGGCAACATTCTTCCGCCGGTCGTCGTCGACGCGACCGCGCTGCATTGGCCGGTCGAATCCACTGATGCGATCCTCTGCATCAACATGATCCACATCGCGCCCTGGGCCGCGGCGGAGGGGCTGTTCCGGCAGGCGGGGCGCCTCTTGAAGCGGGGCCAGCCGCTCTATCTCTACGGCCCCTATCGCCGGCCGGGCCGGCCGCTCGAACCGGGCAACGCCGTCTTCGACGAGAGCCTGCGCGGGCGCGATCCGGCCTGGGGCCTGCGCGATCTCGATGCCGTCGCAGCGCTCGGCACAAGTAACGGCTTCGGCGCGCCGGAGGTCATCGAGATGCCCGCCAACAATCTGAGCGTGATCTTCAGGAAGAGATGACCGCCGATGGCGCGATCGCGCATCCCGGAATCACCGCGAGGCGAATGGTGCGGACGGCGGGACTCGAACCCGCAAGCCTTTGAAGGCGCAAGATTTTAAGTCTCGTGCGTCTACCAGTTTCGCCACGTCCGCAGCGGGCACAGCGATAGCGGGCAGCGTCAGCCGGCGCAAGCCTCGGCGATCGCGCTCCGGCCGCGCAGCGCTCAATGCGGGCGGGCGGGCTTGTACCACTCGACCCCGTCGGGATCGACATAGAGCCCCGGCTTGACGTCAGACCCGATCGTCTTCTCTTCCATCGGGACGCGCACCGTGTCGTCACGGTCGCCGCGCTTGACATAGGGAGCAGCGCCCTGGCCGGAATGGCCATGCGCACCGCGCCCGACGCTGCTGGCCTGGCCGATGATGCCACGCCGGCCCGCGACCTTGTCCTGCAATTCCGTCACCGAGCGCCCGGCAAAGGCGACCTTGGCCGTGCCCTCGACCACCGGCAAGGCGCGGCGCGCGGCGCCCTCGCCGGTCACGCGCACGCCGATGAAGCGCGGCACATAGCTCGCCCCGCCCTTGCCGAAGGATTCCCAGCCGCCGGCCGAGATCATCTGGGCGCCGCAGCGCTTGTGGTTGCGCTCGCAGGCTGCGCGCGAGCCATAACGCGGCGCCGCCTGCTCGAATTCGGCGCGGGCGTTGCGATAGGCGAACTCGCACTGCTCCGCAGTCAGCCGGCCCGCCTCGACGCATTCGTCGCGGCGCACATAGAATGAGGCCTGCGCCTGTGCCGAAAGGTCGGACGGCCCCGTCAGCGACAGGACAGGGGCAAGAGTAGCGACACGCAGCAGCGCCAGGGCGGAACCCGGAATCATCATCCGGCGTAATAGAATTACAATTGTGGCCATACGGCAGCGAGGCGGTCTCACAGCAGAGCCCGCCGCGACGCCGCGAGCTCCCGCGTCGAGCCGTAGTCGATCTTGCCGTTGCCCAGCACGGGGATGGCCTGCGTCACCAGGATCGCGCGCGGCACCCACAGTTCCGGGAAGCCTTGCGCCTTCGCAGCCTCCTGCAAGGCAGCCCGATCGGCATGCGGCGTCTCGGTGACGAGCACGAGCTGCTCGCCCTTGCGCGCATCGGGCAGCGCGACGACGACATGGTTCTGGTCCGGCCAGACCTTGGCGACCATGGTCTCGACCGCCGCGAGCGAGACCATTTCGCCGCCGAGCTTGGCGAAGCGCTTGGCCCGGCCGCGGATCGCGACGAAACCGTCCTCGATCACGACGATGTCGCCGGTATCGTGCCAGCCGCCTTCCGGCGGGATGATGCGGCCGGGCTGCTCGGGATCGAGATAGCCGGCCATGACGTTCGGCCCGCGCACGGTGAGCCGCCCGCCCTCATGGATACCCTCGACCGGCTCCAGCTTCGCCTCGATGCCGGGCAGGAGCTTGCCGACGGTGCCCTCCCGCATCGCAGCCGGCGTGTTGACGGCCAGGACCGGCGAGCATTCGGTGCAGCCATAGCCCTCGAGGATGGTGGTGCCGTAGGGCTCCCACATCCGCTTGGTCTCGGCCTTCACGCGCTCGGCCCCGGCCACGACATAACGCACGCTGCCGAGATCGCCCTTCTCCGCAGCGCGGGCGTATCCTTGCAGGAAGGTGTCGGTGGCGAGCAGGAAGGTCGCCTTCATGTCGCCGATCAGCTTCGGGATCTGCTTGTAGTGCAGCGGGCTCGGATAGAGCACGACCTTCATGCCGTGCAGCAGCGGCACCATCAGCCCGGCCGTCAGCCCGAAGGAATGGAAGGCCGGCAGCGGGTTCATGAAGACGTCCTGCTCGGAGATCGCGCCGGCCGCATGGGCGAAGACCTGCCTTGCATTCGAGACGATATTGGCATGGCTCAGCGCCACGCCCTTCGGCTTGCCCTCGGTGCCGGAGGTGAACAGGACAACCGCGATATCATCGGGCTGCGCTTCATGGGCGCCATGGACGAGCCCCGGCGCCAGACTCTGCAAGGCGCCGAGTGCCTTGTCGAAGCTGGTGATCTCCCGGCGGACATCTTCGAGATAGACGACGCGCCGCCCCTCGCCGAGCGCCGCGATCTCGTCGTCGAGCTTGCCCTGGTCGATGAAGCGGCGCGAGGTGACGATGGTCTTGAGCTCAGCCAGTTCGGCAGCCGCGCGCAGGTTGCGGACGCCGGCCGTGAAGTTCAGCAGCGCCGGCACGCGGCCATAGGCGAAGAGCGAGAACAGCGTCACTGCCATGCCCTGCATGTTCGGCAAGAGCACACCGACATGCTCCTTCGGCGCCGTCAGCGCCGCAAGCTTGCGCCCCAGGACCAGCGCGCCGAGCACGAGCCGGCCATAGGTGATCGGCTGGCGCTCGGGGTCCTCCAGCGCGATGCGGCCCTTGCCATGGCGGGCGATGGTCTGAAGCAGGGCGCGGAAGATGGTGATCCGCGCGCCCGCGGCGTCGAAGCTGGTGGCGGCCATGCCCGGCGCGTCTCCCCGTCGGCGTTTCCTCTTTCGGTCAAACTAGTGGGATCGACCCAGGTTTCAAAGCCGATCCAATTCGACATGACGTCATGCCGAGGCGACGCAGTGGATCAGGCGATATTTTACCCGGATCATATTGCCAGGAGACATTCACCCGGATAATAAGCTCGCAATCAACGAACCTCAGGGTCGGAATCCATGCCCCACACTGCCTTTCATGACGCCACCCGCATCGCCGGTGGCCCGCTTGCCGCCATCGCCCTCGCGGTGAAAGCCGCCTTCACCGCCGATCCGGCCGCCGCAATCCTCGTCTTCGACGATGCGACCGGAAAGGTGGTCGATCTCGACCTGCGCGGCAGCGATGCCGAGATCGCGGCGCGCTATGCCCCTCGAACAGACGAAGCAACCGATACACCGCGCGGCAGAGGACGTCCGAAGCTTGGTGTCGTCGCCCGCGAGGTGACCTTGCTGCCGCGTCATTGGGACTGGCTCGCTTTGCAACCGGGCGGTGCCTCGCAAGCTCTCCGGCGGCTCGTCGACGATGCCCGCAAGAACGATGGCGGACGCAGCCAGGCGCGAATGGCGCAAGAACGCACCTATGCCTTCATTGCGACCATGGCGGGCGACCGCGAAGGTTTCGAGGAAGCCTCGCGCTCCCTCTTCGCCGGGGACGGCGACGGCTTTGCCGAACACAGCCGAAGCTGGCCCGCCGATATCCGAATCTATGCGCAGAAGCTCATCGCCGGTCACGCTCTGCCGGAACCGAAGCCGTGACCGCTTACCTCGTTCCAAGCTGGGAAGCCGGCCGCGATCTCTTCCGCCGCAACATCATTGGCGAGGTCGTGATGCTCAATCTCCTGCGCTTTCGCGACATCGCCGACTATGCGGTCACGCCCGAGCTGGCACCGGCGGAAGCGATCAGCGGAGCAGAAGCCTTCCACCGCTACATCAGCCATACCTTGCCCTATCTCGAGGCAAGCGGCGGTTCGCTGCTCTTCATTGGCGAAGGCGGGCCGTTCTTCATCGGTCCGGAAGCGGAACGCTGGGACCGCGCGATGCTGATCAGGCAGTCCTCCGTGGAGAACTTCATCGCCTTCGCCAGCCATGAGGGCTATCTCGCCGGCTACGGACACCGCCTGGCCGCCATCGCGGATTCCCGCTTGCTGCCGCTGGTCGGGATGCCCCTTCCTTCCAGCACGAAGCGTGCGGCATAGGTGCAACGCCGGGGCGGGCTGCACCCGGCGCCATTGCGGCCGTTCACGCACGCAGGCATAGCGGCGCCACGGAATCCCGCCGCCTGCACAGCCCCGCCGAAAGCCGCCCGTCCATGACCTCCCGCGCACAATGGCTCGGCATCCTCTGCGGCCTGCTGACCGCGCTGATCTGGGGCGTCCAGTCGGTCGTCTCGCGGCATGCCATGCTGATCGACCTGACCCCGGCCGATGTCACGATCCTGCGCTTCGTCTCGGCCGCAGCCGTGCTGCTGCCCTGGGCGCTCCGGCATATGCGGCCCTTCCCGGTCGGCTCGCTCGGCTGGCCGCGCGCCTGGGTGATGGCGTTGCTGATCGGCCCGCTCTACAGCCTGATCCTCGTCGGCGGCGCTCATTTTGCGCCAGCCCTGCACTCGTCGATCATCTCCCCCGGCCTGATCCCGGTCTTCACCGCGCTGCTGATCTTTCTCGTCACCGGCGAGCGCGCCGGGCGGGTGCGGCTCATCGGCCTCGGCATCATCGTGCTGGGCATCGGCATCTTCTCGCGCGATGCGCTTGCCATGGCACCGTCGCGGCCCGACGCCTGGATCGGTGACCTGCTTTTCGTGCTGATCGCCTTGCTGTGGTCGATCTTTGGTCTGCTCGCCCGCCGCTGGGGCGCCAGCTCGCTGGAGATCACCGCCGCCTCATGCATCCTCTCGGTGCCGCTGCTGGTGATCGTGGCGCTGGCGCTGCCAATCCATATGGCACGCGTGCCGTTCGCCGAACTCGTGCTGCAGGCGCTCTACCAGGGGGTTCTAGTCGGCGTCGTCGCGCTCTATCTCTATGCCCGCTCCGTCGCGACGCTGGGCGCGGCCAAGGCGACATTGTTCCTGCCGCTGGTGCCGGTGGCGACGGCGGCCGCCAGCGCCCTGCTGCTGGCCGAGACGCCCTCGCCTACCGAATTGGTCGGCATGGCGATCGTCGTCTCCGGCATGCTGATCGCGTTCCGCTCGCCCTCGACGGGCTGAGGCGAATACGCGGCGTTTCAGCCCTTGTGCCCCTTGGCGATCGGCTCGACATAGGAGAGCCCGAGATCCCAGGGGAAATAGATCCAGGTATCCTGACTGACCTCGGTGATGAAGGTGTCGACCGTCGGCACGCCGGCCGGCTTGGCGTAGACCGTGGCGAAATGCGCATTCGGCAGCATCTCGCGCACGACGCGTGCGGTCTTGCCGGTATCGGTGAGGTCGTCGACCACCAGCACGCCCTTGCCGGTGCCGTCGCCGATCGCCTTGATGTTCGGGGCGATGTCCTTGAGCACCTGGAGCTCGGTCTGGTTCTTGTAATCGTGATAGCTCGCGACGCAGACCGTCTCGATCATCCGCAGGCCGAGCTCGCGACAGATGATCGCCGCCGGCACCAGCCCGCCGCGGGTGATGCAGACCATCGCCTCGAACGGCCCCTTCTCTGCGAGGCGCCACGCGAGAGCGCGGGCATCGCGATGGAACTGATCCCAGGAAACCGGGAAAGCCTTGTTCGAGGACGGTTCGGCCATGGACAGCGCTCCGGACTTGGCCCGACGCGAAAGGCGCGGGTTTCCGACCGAAAAGCCTATCGGCGCGCGCCTGACAAGAGGCACGCGCCGAACATCCCCAATTCAGCGTCGACAAACCGTCTCAGAATTCCGCCCAGCCATCGGCCGTGCCGCCGCCAGCGACGCGCCGGCCGCGCATCACCGGCGGCGCAGCGCGTGCCGGCGCAGGAGGCGCGGAATGAACCAGTTGCGGCGTGAGCCGAGGCCGGTCGTCGCCGAGCTGGAAGGCCGAGACCATCGTGCTCAGCGCCGCGGTCTCCTGCTGGAGATCGCGGGCGACCTTGGCGCTCTGCTCCGCAAGGAGCGAGTTCTGCTGCGTGATCTCGTCCATATGCGCGACGGTGCGGGCCATCTCGTCGATGCCGTTGGCCTGCTCGGTCGTCGCCTGCGAGATCTCGCTGACCGTCGAGGCGACCTTGGAGGCAGCGCCGACGATCTCGCCGAGCGTCGTTCCGGCATCCTTGACCAGGCCGACACCGGCTTGAATCTGTTGCGTAGAATTCGCGATCAACGCCTTGACGCCATTGGCGGATTCGCTGCAGCGGGCAGCGAGCGCCCGCACCTCGGTCGCCACAACGGCGAAGCCGCGCCCGGCATCGCCGGCACGTGCCGCCTCGACCGCGGCGTTAAGCGCCAGCAGGTTCGTCTGGAAGGCGATCTCGTCGATCATCGAAATGATCTCCGAGATTCCAGACGAGGCCTGCTCGATCCGTTCCATCGCCGCCACCGCGTCGGTGACGATGGCGCCACCGCGCGCCGCGACCGCGCTCGCCTCGTTGCCGAGCTGGACCGCCATCCGGGAATTGCCGGCGCTGTGCTTGACCGACGCGGCAAGCTCCTCCGTCGTCGCCGCCGTCTCCTGCAGGCTCGCGGCGTTGGCTTCGGTCCGCTCCGCCAGTTGCTGGCTGTCGGAGGTGATCTTGAGGGACGCGCCATCGATACGGGCCGAGATGTCGCTGACCGTGCCGACCACCTCAGCCAGCGTATCGAGCAGGTCGTTGACGCCGGCGCAGAGCGTCGCGACCTCGCCGGTCTTGCCGTCGAGCGGCACGCGCCCGGTCAGGTCCTTGCCCTTGGCCCGGTCGATCACCGCGCTCGTCTCCTGCACGGCCGCTTCGAGCTGCTTGCCCTTGAAGGTGGCGGTGATGTCGGAGGCGAATTTGACGACCTTGTAAGGGCGGCCCTGCGCATCGAGGATCGGGTTGTAGCTCGCCTGGATCCAGATCTCCTTGCCGCCCTTGCCGATGCGGCGGTACTGACCGGCGTCGTATTCTCCGCGACCCAAACGCTCCCAGAAGGCGCGATAGCCTTGCGTCTCGCGCTCGGCCGGGTCGACGAACAGGCGGTGATGCTGCCCGACGATCTCGGGGAGCGAATAGCCGAGCACGCTCAGGAAATTCTCGTTTGCCGTCAGGATCTTGCCGGTGAGGTCGAATTCGATCACGGCTTGTGCCTTGTCGATCGCGGCGCGCTGCCCTTCGAGATCGGCGAGGCGGTTCTTCTGCTCGGTCACGTCGAAGGCGTATTTGATCACGCCGACCGGCTTGCCGCCCGCTCCCAGGATCGGGTTGTAGCTCGCCTGGATCCAGATTTCCTTGCCGTCCTTGCCGAGCCGCAGATACTGCCCGCGCGAGAACTCGCCGCGGCCGAGATCGGCCCAGAACTGCTTGTAGGCGGGGCTGCCCTTCTCCTCTGGCGTCACGAAGATACTGTGATGCTGGCCCTTCACCTCCGCCAGCGTGTAACCCACCGCCGACAGGAAATTCTCGTTGGCATCCAGGATCTTGCCGTCGAGGTCGAATTCGATGCGGGCCTGCGAGCGATTGATCGCATCCAGTTGCCCCGCAGTGTGCCGGGTCGAGAAAAGGCCGGAAAAGAGCGACATCTGATATCCCCCTCGGCGCGGCCCGCGGATCAGGCGTCTTTGTGGCCGGCGTCGTCGTGAAAGCCCTTAATCGGATACCTACGGCGCCTGGAGCGCGGCAGGGAAGGCCGAATGCTTTCCGGCCCTCCCAAATCTCGCCCAAAACTAGTTTATGATTGGTTTATTTCTAGAATTTAACTCAACCTATAGTAGAAAATTCTCGCGAAAACGATACGTCATATTTATAAAATACGGTCGAAAAGCGCACGAAGATTAGATTTAGGTTATTGAAGACACAAACGCTCCGTCAAGTTGTACAAAAAACGTAAAAATTGTAGAATAAACTTTCTTTAGAGCCGTTTCTGCTTCTCGGCAGCAACCATGGATTTCACAGCAGTCATCGCAGCGAGTAGTTTCTCCGGGTCGCGCGCTCTGACGACGATATTGGTATCGGGACCTGTTTCGGACCAGAACGGGTAGGAGCCGATCGAAGCCTCCGGATGCGCTTTCGCGATCTCGGCGAGAGGCCCCCCGATATCGCCTTCGCGCAGCCCGGCCTGCACCGTATCGGACAGCATTTTCGCCCCCGTCTGCAGGGTCGGGCCGATGACATCGAGCATGGCCCGCATGATCGCAGGCACGCCGGCCATCACGTAAACGTTACCGATGTGGAAGCCCGGCGCCTTCGATATCCCGTTGGCGACGAGTTCGGCCCCGGCGGGAATGCGCGCCATCCGCATCCGGGCCTCGTTGAGCTCCGCAGGCGAGAATCGCTCGGACAGCATCGCGACGGCGCGCGGGTCGTGGTCGATCGTCACGCCGAACGCGGTTGCGACAGCGTCCGCGGTGATGTCGTCATGCGTCGGCCCGATCCCACCGGTAGTGAAGACATAGGTATAGCGGCCACGCAGCGCGTTGAGCGCGGCGACGATCTCCTCGGAGACATCAGGCACGACGCGCACCTCGCGCAGGTCAACGCCGATATTGGTGAGATACTCGGCGATGTAGCCGATATTCTTGTCCTTGGTCCGCCCGGACAGGATCTCGTCGCCGATCACCAGGATTGCGGCCGTGACGATGGTGGCGGAGGAACTGGCTTCGTTCGCGGACATGCGGCGCTCCTGGCTTGCACCCAAGAGCTAGGCTTTCCGCGTGAAGCGCTCAAGCTCCTCTGCTGCAGAGCCGTTGCCGTCATTGCGAGGAACCAAGCGCAGCGAAGCAATGACGGCTTACGCCCTCGACGCGCTCCGCTCAGGCCGGCTTGCGCTCGAACACCAGGTTGAGCCGCGTCTGGGCGACGAGCCTGTAGCCGCTGCGCGCGAGCAGGCCGGCAAGATCGGTCTGCCAGCGCTGGCGCGAATCCTCGATGATGATGAAGCCCGGCCAGAGCGCTTGCGGCGCGTCGCGCAGGAAAGGTTCGAGAATCAGGTCTTCGGCGCCCTCGACATCGAGCTTGACCGCGTCGATGCGCTCGTAGCCCTCGCCCTCGACCAGCGAGAGCAGCGTCATCGCCGGAACCTTGACCGAGGTCCCGGCGCTCGAATTGAGGATGCGGACGCTCGACTCGCCGCGATTGGTCGAGTCGATGAAGAGCGTCAGCTCGCCCGGCTTGTCGGCCAGCGCGCAGGCCACCGCCTTGACCGTCCCGAACGGGTTCTGCGCGATGTTGAAGGCGAGCCGCGCGAAGATCTCGGGCTGCGGCTCGACCGCCAGGATGCGCGCGCCCCGCCCGGCCCGCGCCGCGACGAAGAGGGAGTAGGCGCCGATATTCGCGCCGATATCGATGAAGGTGAAGCCGTCGCGCAGCCGCGAGGCCAAGAGCTCGCGCTCGGTTGCATCGAAATATTGCGGGGTGAACAATACCCGCTTCTCGCAGACATTGCCGTCCGGATAGAGGCGCATCTTCGCCCCCAGCGACTCGATGTCGACAGGCGCGCCGTCAAGCGAGCGCAGACCGAGGCGCCGCAGCGCATAGGCCACCTTGCGCCCGAGGAAGCTGTCGGAGGCCGCCCGCGTCCGGGCGATGATGCGGGCGAGATAGGCTTTCGGAGCGAAGGTGCCGAAAGGCCGCTCTTCCGCCGGGTTCTGTTCGATGATGGCCATGCGCCCGCCTGATACACCTCGCCGCGCCCGCGCGCCAGTCACCCGCCTCTCGCGCTCGACCGGCTTGCGTGCGCCATTAAACGCAATAGATATGGGGCAAGGAGTTTTCCGCGCGCAATGACCTTCGAAGACACCATCGGCCGCTCGCGTTCGCGCGAGCCCGCCATCAAGATTCATGGCCCCGAAGCCTTCGCGGCCATGCACAAGGCCGGCCGGCTGACCGCCGCGGGGCTCGACATGCTCGGCTCCCACGTCAAGCCCGGCGCCACCACGCAGCGCCTCGACGAGCTCGCCTTCCAGTTCGCCATGGATAACGGCGCCTATCCGGCGACGCTGTTCTATCGCGGCTACACCAAGTCGATCTGCACCTCGATCAACCACGTCGTCTGCCACGGCATTCCCGACGACAAGCCGCTGCGCGAGGGCGATATCCTCAATATCGACTACACGCTGATCGTCGACGGCTGGCACGGCGATTCGAGCCGCATGTACGGCGTCGGCGAGATCTCGCGGAAGGCCGAGCGCCTGGTCGAGATCACCTATGAGAGCCTGCAGCGCGGCATCAAGGCCGTGCGCGCCGGCGCCACCACCGGCGATATCGGCTTCGCCATCCAGCGTTATGCGGAAAGCGAGCGCTGCTCGGTGGTGCGCGATTTCTGCGGCCACGGCATCGGCCAGCTCTTCCACGACGCACCGAACATCCTGCACTATGGCAGCCCCGGCGAGGGCGTGCTGCTGAAGCCCGGCATGGTCTTCACCATCGAGCCGATGATCAATCTCGGCAAGTCGGGCGTGAAGGTTCTCTCCGACGGCTGGACCGCCGTGACCCGCGACCGGTCGCTCTCGGCCCAGTTCGAGCATCAGATCGGCGTGACCGAGCAGGGCTGTGAGATCTTCACGCTCTCGCCCGGCGGCCTCGACAATCCGCTCGCCGCTAAGAGCTCCTAACAAAACCCGGAGGGGTCTCGATGAGCGTCGGCATCGGCAAGGGGGCAGGTAAGGGACCGCGAAAGGCGCCCTCGCCAGCTACCTCTTCCGACGCCGGCACGCCGCATTATCGCGGCCATCGCGAACGCCTGCGCACGCGTTTCGAGGAATCCGGCGCGGAAACCCTGCCGGATTACGAGTTGCTGGAGCTGCTGCTTTTCCGCTCGATCCCGCAGCGTGACGTCAAGCCGCTCGCCAAGGAATTGATCCAGCGTTTCGGTTCCTTCGCGGAAGTCCTCGGCGCCCCGGCCTCGCGCCTGACCGAAGTGAAGGGCGTCGGCGAAGGCGTCGCGCTCGACCTCAAGATCGTCGAAGCCGCCCTGAAGCGCATGGCCAAGGGTGCCGTCGGCAAGCGGCCGGTGCTCTCTTCCTGGTCCTCGGTTCTCGACTATTGCCGGATGGCGATGGCCTTCGCCGAGCGCGAGCAGTTCCGCATCCTCTTCCTCGACAAGAAGAACATGCTGATCGCCGACGAGGTCCAGCAGACCGGCACGGTCGACCACACGCCGGTCTATCCGCGCGAGGTGATGCGCCGCGCGCTCGAACTCTCCGCCTCGGCGATCATCCTCGTGCACAACCATCCCTCCGGCGACCCGACGCCTTCCGGCGCCGACATGCGCATGACGCGCGAGCTCGTCGACATCGCCAAGCCGCTGGGCGTCGCGATCCACGACCACATCATCGTCGGCCGTGACGGCCATGCCAGCTTCCGCAGTCTTGGGCTGATCTGATGACGAACCTCACGATCAAGCGCGTCTACGATCCCCCTGCCCCCGGCGACGGCAGGCGCATCCTCGTCGACCGGCTCTGGCCGCGCGGCGTCTCGAAGGACCGGATCGATCTCTGGCTCAAGGACCTCGCGCCCAGCGACGCGCTCCGCCACGAATTCCACGGCCATCCCGATCGCTGGGACGAATTCTGCGTCGCCTATGCGACCGAGCTCGGCAGTCCCTCGGCACAGGCCGCACTGGCGACCCTCGCCGCCGAGCGGAAGAAGGGCCCGGTCGTCCTGCTCTATGCGGCGAAGGACGAGAATCGGAACAATGCGCTGGCACTGCGCCTCTGGCTGGACGGCCGCACACTTTCGGTCCAAGAATAGTGCGGGCAGAGCCGCTGCGCCGGCCATGATGAAGGAACAGCCGTATCCAGCGGTCTGGCTCATCTTTGCCGAGGTCATCTAAACCAAACTGTACCTAATCAATACTGCCTACGAAAAAGGCAGATCAGATGAATCGCGAGGCTATTCTCCCTCTTCCCGAACGCCCGCGAATGCGCATAGGCTGGCTTCAACGGGGAAGAGGGCTGCATGGTCGCATTCGATGAAATGACCGGTTCGGGAGCCGAACTGAGGCCGGCCTACGAGGCTCTCGATCGCTGGCTGAAGGAAGCGCCGCCCGAGATGCTGGCGCTCAGGCGCAGCCAGGCGGAGCTGTTCTTCCGCCGCATCGGCATCACCTTCGCGGTCTATGGCGACGAGGAATCGACCGAGCGCCTGATCCCCTTCGACATCATCCCGCGCGTGCTGACCAAGCCGGAATGGACCAAGCTGGAAGCCGGCCTGCGCCAGCGCGTCACCGCCCTCAACATGTTCCTGGCCGATGTCTACGGCCCCAAGGAATGCCTGAAGGCCGGCATCATCCCGCCCGATCTGGTCTATCGCAACGCCTGCTATCAGCTCGAAATGGTCGATTTCAAGGTGCCGCACGGCATCTACTGCCACATCGCCGGCATCGATATAATCCGCGTCGACGCCGATACCTTCTATGTTCTTGAAGACAATGCCCGCACGCCCTCCGGCGTCTCCTACATGATGGAGAACCGCGAGGTGATGCTGCGGCTCTTCCCCGAGCTCTTCTCCACGCATCGCGTCGCCCCGGTCGACAACTACCCGGATCAGCTGCTCGCGACGCTGCGCTCGGTCGCGCCGCGCAGCGCCTCGTCGGACCCGACGATCTGCCTGCTGACCCCCGGCCAGTATAATTCGGCCTTCTACGAACACTCCTTCCTGGCCGACAAGCTCGGCGTCGAGCTGGTCGAGGGCTCGGACCTGCTGGTCAAGGACGACGTCGTCTACATGCGCACGACCCAGGGGCCGAAGCGCGTCGACGTGATCTACCGGCGCATCGACGACGACTTCATCGACCCGCTCGCCTTCCGCAGCGATTCCGTGCTCGGCGTGCCCGGCATCATCGGCGCCTACAAGGCCGGCAATGTCACGCTGGCGAACGCGGTCGGCACCGGCGTCGCCGACGACAAGGCGGTCTACAGCTACATGCCGGAGATCGTGAAGTTCTTCACCGGCGAGGAGCCGATCCTGAAGAACGTCCCGACCTTCCGCTGCCGCGAGCCCGAGGCCAATGCCTATGTGCTCGACAATCTCGACAAGCTCGTCGTCAAGGAGGTCAACGGCTCGGGCGGCTACGGCATGCTCGTCGGTCCGCACGCCAACAAGGCCCAGATCGAGACCTTCCGGCGCAAGCTCAAGGCCCAGCCCGAAGGCTTCATTGCCCAGCCGACGCTGGCGCTCTCGACCTGCCCGACCTTCGTCGCCTCGGGCGTCGCGCCACGCCATGTCGACCTGCGCCCCTATGTGCTCTCCGGCGCCAACGGCATCTCCTGCGTGCCCGGCGGCCTGACCCGCGTTGCGCTCAAGGAAGGTTCGCTCGTCGTCAATTCCAGCCAGGGCGGCGGCACCAAGGACACCTGGGTGCTCGACGCATGAGCATCCCCGCCGCGCCCTCCCCAGCCCTCCTCCCGAAACAGCCTGCCATCCCGCGGAAAGGCACACGCTGACCATGCTTTCGCGTACCGCAGACAGCCTCTACTGGGTTTCCCGCTATGTCGAACGGGCCGAATATCTCGCCCGCATCCTCGACGCCACGACGCGCCTGACCAACCTGCCGACGACCTATGGCGGTGCAGGCACGGAATGGCAGAGCGCGGTCCTCACCGCCGGCTGCGAGGAGGATTTCGCCAAGGCCTATGGCGAAGCAAACGAACGCAATGTCTGCGATTTCCTGACTTTCAGCCCGGACAACCCGTCCTCGATCCGCAATTGCCTCGCCCAGGCCCGCTCGAATGCGCGCGGCGTGCGCACGGCGCTGACCTCGGAAATGTGGGACGCACTCAACGGCGCCTGGCTGGAACTGCAGCGCTTCGAGAAGAAGCGCATGGACCGCGAGGAATTCGCCCGCTTTCTCGACTGGGTGAAGAACGTCTCGCTGGTTTTCGACGGCTCGGCCTACCGGACCATGCTGCGCGACGACGGCTACTGGTTCTCGCGCCTCGGTGTCTATCTCGAACGCGCCGACAACACCGCCCGCATCCTCGACGTGAAATACCACGTCCTGCTTCCGGCCGACGAGCAGGTCGGCGGCTCGCTCGACTATTTCCAGTGGACGACCGTGCTGCGCGAGGTTTCGGCGCTGACGGCCTATCACTGGGTCTATCGCGAGGCGGTGAAGCCGATCCTCGTCGCCGATCTCCTGGTGCTGAACCGCCGCATGCCGCGCTCGCTCGCAGCCTGCTACGAGAACATCTCGCGCTTCCTCGATGCGCTCGGCGATGCCTATGGCCGCCAGGGCCCGGCGCAACGCCAGGCGCGCAAGACGCTGGGCAGCCTCAGCAACACAAGGATAGACGACGTCTTCGAGCACGGCCTGCACGAGTTCATCGAGGAGTTCATCACCGAGAACAACCGCCTCGGCAACACCATCTTCGAGCAGTATCTGCAATGAACCGCTTGCCTGCGCTCTCGGCGCGACTGCCATAAACCCTGCCCCGGACTGAATCATGCGGATCAGGATTTCCCATACGATCGGCTACGAATATGCCGAGCCGGCGCGCCACATCACGCAGATCCTGCGGCTGACGCCGCGCGACCATGACGGCCAGCATGTCATGTCCTGGCGCATCGAGCCGAATGTCGACGGCCGGCTGCGCGCCTCGCAGGATGCCCATGGCAATATCGTGCACTCGTTCTACGCCGACGGGCCGATCTCCTCGCTCGCGATCCGCATCGACGGGCTGATCGAGACGATCGATCTCGCCGGCGCCGTCCGCGGCGGGCTGGAGCGCGTGCCTTGCGAGGTCTATTGCCGCGACACGCTCCTCACCGGACAGGACGAGGCGCTGCGCAGCTTCGCCGACGCGGTCACGGCGGGCGCCGGCACGCCGCTTTCCCAGATGCATGCCTTGATGAATGCCGTCGGCGACCGCATGGATTGCGTCGAGGCCAGCGGCCGCAGCGGGGTCGGCGCGGCCTCCGCCTTTGCGGCGCGCGAAGCGATCGCGCAGGACATCGCCCATGTCTTCATGGCCTGCGCCCGGCATCTCGGCCTGCCCGCCCGCTATGTCTCGGGCTATGTCGCGCAGTCCGAGAGCCTGCCCCATGGCAACGGCGCCCATGCCTGGGCCGAGGTCCATCTCGACGAGTATGGCTGGATCGGTTTCGACTGCGCCAATGCGCTCTGCCCGATCGACACGCATGTGCGTGTTGCGATAGGGCTCGACTACGCGGACGCCGCACCGGTTCGCGGGTCGCGCCAGGGCGGCGAAGGTGAGAGCCTCGACGTCCGCGTCAGCGCCCGCGAGGCCGAAGGCCGCTTCGCCAACCAGTAGCCGCCTCCTTTCTGGGGAGGCCGGGAACGCAGGGCCAGAAAGCAGGGATCGAACCCGTGACCTATTGCGCCGGAATCCTCGTGCAGGATGGCCTCGTCATGATCGCCGACACCCGTACCAATGCCGGGCTCGACGACATCTCGACCTTCCGCAAGCTCCATGTCTTCAACTGGCCGGGCGATCGCAATTTCGGCCTGATGACGGCCGGCAATCTCTCGATCACGCAATCGGTGGTGAGCTTCCTCCACGAAGGTCTGCTCAATCCCGAGAGCGGCGAGCTCGACACATTGCAGAACGCGAGCTCGATGTTCAGGGCCGCCCAGCTCGTCGGCCGCTGCATCCGCCATGTCCGCGACATCGACGGGCCCGCGCTGGAGGAGGCGAACGTCAAGTTCGAGATCGGCATGCTGTTCGGCGGCCAGATCAAGGGGCAGCCGATGCGCCTGTTCATGATCTACAGCGCCGGAAACTTCATCGAATGCGGAATCGACTCCCCGTTCCTGCAGATCGGCGAGCACAAATACGGCAAGCCGATCCTCGACCGTGCCGTCACCTACAAGACCCATCTCTATGATGCCTTGAAGGTCGGGCTGATCTCAATGGATTCGACCATGCGCTCGAATTTGGGCGTCGGACTGCCGATCGACCTCGTCGTCATCAGGCGCGACGCCGATGATTTCGAGCTCAACCGTCGGATCGAGGCAGGAGAGCCGTATTTCCACGACCTGCGCGAGCGCTGGTCGGCGGCGCTCCGGGCCGCCCATATGGCGATACCACGCCCGCCCTATGTCCCTCCGGGCGCTTGATCTCGCCCGGAAAGCCGTGCGGCAGGCAACGGGATGTCAATAATTCAGGCCTTAAGTCGCAGCACCAAGACCCTTTTCCGGACGCGTAATGCCCGCATTCACTGCCGCGAAGATGACGAATGCGGGCTCCTCCGCTCGCATGTTCGCGAGCACGGTGGTGACGCTGGGCTGCGCCTTCCTGCTGCTGATGGCTGCAGGGATCGGCGTCGTCGTCGCGATCACCCGCGAAGCCAATCGCCTCGAGGCGCAGCGTCAGGGCGAGCGCATCGAGGCCGCCGTCAACGCCCAGATCAAGCTGAACGAACTGAGGCTGGAGCGGCTCGTCGCTGCCGGCGACCTGCCCGAAGCCCTGCAGCAGCCCGGCTCACCGGCCATGCTCAAGGCCGCGCTCAAGCGTCTGGGCAACCAGCTGATGGATTTCGACGGCGCCTATATCGGCGGAACCGGCGGAACCGTGCTGGCCTGGGTCGAGAACCCGACCACGATGGATCATGCGGATCAGGAGCGCCCGCATCATATCGACGCGTTGCAGCGAGGCGCGAAGAGTTCCTTCGTCGCCACCGTCATCGCAGACGAGGTCACGCCCCAGTTCGGCGCGGCCCGCTCCACCCTCGTCGCGGACGGCAACGAAACCTTGATGCTGACGGTGATCGACCTGTCGCGCATCGCCTCCTTCAGCTCCGAAGGCGGCTCGATGCCGCTGTCCTTCGTCGCCTACCGGCACCTGTCCAGCGCCCTGCTTGCGGACCTGGCCGAGCGCAATCGCGTCACCGATGTCCAGCTCGTGACCGTGCCGCCTGCCGACCCGCTGTCGAATCTGAGCCTGCGCACCGCCGACGGCAAGATCGGCGCCTGGCTGACCTGGTCGCCGGCTCGCCCGGGCGACGTCATGCTGCGCCGCTTCCTCTGGGCGCTGATTGCAGTTGCCCTGCTGTTTTCCGCGATCTTCATCTTCGTCGTCCAGCGCCTGCGTGCCTCGGCCGAGCAGATCGAGCTGCGCGAGCGGCAGATCCAGCGCCTCGCCGGCCAGGATGAGCTATCCCTGCTGCCGAACCGCCGCAGCTTCGACCTGACGCTCGATCAGACCCTGGCTCATATCCAGCACGATGACGGCCCGAGCCTCGCGATGCTGCTGATCGATCTCGACCGCTTCAAGGCCGTCAACGACACCTATGGCCATACTGCCGGCGACGAACTCATCCGCCAGGTCGCGGTTCGCCTGTCTGGCGCGGTCCAGGTCGGCGACACCGTCGCGCGCCTCGGCGGCGACGAATTCGGCATCATCCAGACCCATTCCGCGACGCCGGCCGGCTGCGCCGCGCTCGGCGAGCGCATCCTCGCCACCCTCAGCGAGCCGTTCACCATCACCGGCGCCGAAGTCACCATCGGCTCCTCGATCGGCATCGCCATGGCCCCGCGCGACGGCACCAGCCGCGAAGCCCTGCTCAAGCTCGCCGATACCGCGCTCTACGAAGCCAAGAACAGCGGCCGCAACCGCTATGCCTTCTTCGAAGCGCAGATGAACCGCTCGATGCAATTGAAGCGCATGGTCGAGGACGACCTGCGCCATGCCATCGACAACGACCAGCTCACGCTGCACTACCAGCCGCAGGTCTCCGTCGACGGATCGACCATCGTCGGTGTCGAGGCCCTGGTGCGCTGGCAGCACCCGGCCCATGGCATGATCCCGCCCTCGGACTTCATCGCGATCGCCGAGGAACGCGGCCTGATCGTGCCGCTGAGCGAATGGGTGCTGCGCCGCGCCTGCACCGAGGCCAGGCGCTGGAAGGGCATCCGCCTTGCGGTCAACGTCTCGCCGATCCAGTTCCGCCACAAGGACTTCGTCGCCAACGTCATCCGCACCATCGCGGAGACGGATTTCGACCCGGCCCAGCTCGAGCTGGAACTGACCGAAGGCGTGCTGATCGAGGATGCCGACGCCGCCGAAGCCGCGATGATGGACATCCGCGCGCATGGCGTCGGCCTCGCGCTCGACGATTTCGGCACCGGCTATTCGAGCCTGATCTATCTGCGGCGCTTCGCCTTCGACAAGATCAAGATCGACCGCACCTTCCTCGAATACATGGAATCGACCGGCGAATCGGCGATCCTCGTCCATTCGATGGCTCATCTCGGGCGGGCGCTCGGCCTGCGCGTCTGTGCCGAGGGTGTCGAGACCGCAGAGCAGCATCGCTTCCTGCAGGCGATCGGCTGCCACGAACTGCAGGGTTTCCTGTTCTCCAAGGCCGTGCCAGCAACCGAGATCGACCGCCTGCTCGGCCTGGACAATCCTTTCGCCGAAATCCTCGCCGCCGCCTGAAACCACGAGCCGGGCGCGCGGCGGACCTTCAGAAGAACAGCTCGTGGATGCCGCTGAAGATCGCGTAGGCGAAGCCCGCGCTGAGCAGCAGGCCGATGGCACCGACCACGGCGCCGATGATGATCAAGACCCCGTCCCGCTCGACGAGGCCGAGCCCGACGAGGCAGACGGCAAGCCCGAGCGGAATCTGGCCGATGAAGGGCGCCGCCACGATCAGGCCGAGCGCCAGAATCAGGATCACGAGACCCAGCACCGGAATGGCATAAGCCCCTCCCAGCATCGTCAGGCGCGGCCGCGAGAAACGTTCAAGCCAGGTCAGGGCAGGCAGCGCCCGCGCCACCGCCCGGCTGAGTTCAGGCTTGCCGATGCTGCGCTTGAGCAGCGCCTGCGGTAGCCACGGCATCCGCCGCCCGGTCAGCATCTGCACGGCGACGAAAGCGAGCACCAGGCCGCAGACCAGCGGGATAGGCGGCGGCATCGGCAGGCAGTTCGGCAGGCCGAGCAGCACGACGAGCAGGGCATAGGCCCGGTCCTGCAACGCGGCGACGATCGTGCCGACGGCGATGCGCTCCCCGGGCAGACCCGCCAGCGCCGTCAGAAGTCCGGATGTACGCAGAGGAGATGACAAAGGAGCAGGCCGTGCCGAAGCGGAAATGCCCGCCTAGCACGCTCCGGCGTCCACCAACAAGCGAGCCGGACGCAGGTTTTCAATGCCCCTGGCACGGGGCCGGCAGGCCGGCGAAGCGCTTAATGCAGGGTGAACACACCGTTCACGTTGCGGATCTCCGCCGGCCGGATCAACCGCGAATGCGCAACGGTGACGGAGTGGAGCGGTCCTTCAAGCTCCCGCTCCCAGAAGGTCAGGAAGTCCTGCAGGACAGGAAAGCGCGGCGCCAGATCGTACTGCTGCCAGACATAGGTTTGCAGGACGCTGAGATGATCCGGCATGCGATAAAGAATCGTCGCCGTGGTCAGGCCATAGCCTTCGAGTTGCCGGATGAAATCGGTCGAAACCATCGCCACCTCCCTCCGTTACGGACTGAAAGCTTTGCCGGATAGGTCGAGCCTGCTCCCGCCTGGTTAACAAAGGCTTGCCAGCCTACTGCCAAACTGGTGCAATCCTGAGGCAGGCTGCCGGGCATGGCAGCGTGCGCGACAGCGGGCGCGGGGGCTTGCGTGGCGTACCGGGTGGGCAGGGCCGGACTGGCCGGGCTGGCGATGTTCGTCGCCGCCGCCCCGACCTCTGCGGCCAGCGTCGATGAAGAAGAGCCCGAGCGGGCGCCGCTCTCGATGGTCATCTTCGGTTCGATGGAAGCCGGGCCGACCAAAACCTTCCTCTCGGTCGGAATGAAGCGCGCCATCGCCGGCGGCCTCTCTGAGAGCGGCTTCCGTCTCTTCGTCAAGGCCGGCGGCGCGCAGGAGCAGACCCACCGCCACCGGCCGCACGGCGTGACCTACAAGAGCGAAACGCAGGCCCTGCTTGGCTATGAATGGCGCGTCGGCGACAGCTTCCTCGCGCTCTATGCCGGCTCGGATACCGAAAGCGAACAGCGGATCGAAGCCTTTGGCCCGTCCTTCACCGGCACCCGCTACGGTGCCCGGCTGCAGGCTGATCTCTGGATCGTTCCCGCGCCCGGAATGGTCGTGCAGGCCAACGCCTACGCATCATCCCTGAACGGGCGCCTCTGGGCGCGTCTCGCGCCGGGCTGGCAGGTCCCGGCCGGATTCTATCTCGGCCCGGAATTCGAAGCCTATCGCGAACGCGATTATCGCAAGCTCCGGCTGGGCCTGCATCTCACCGGGCTGCGCTTCCTCGGGCTGGAATGGCGCCTCTCAGGCGGCCTGCAGAAGACCAGCGACCGACCTTCCGCCTATTACGGCACGCTCGGGCTGCACTGGCAGCGCTGAACAGCGTGGAGAACGGCCGATCGCCTTTGATCAGAACCACCTTTGTCATTCCGGGGCTTCGCGCAGCGAAGAACCCGGAACCCACGACTGGGTACTGCGCCCGGAACGCCACATCCAATGTCTCACCTAGTCGTGGGTTCCGGGTTCACGCCTGCGGCGTGCCCCGGAATGACAAAGGCGTGGTGCAAAGCCGCAGAAACTGAACATCGACATCTCGTAATGAAGGTTTCGAACCCTCACAGCGCGCTGCTATCAGCCCCGCAGCGCGCGCAACGCCTCCGGCGTATCGACATCGATGGCGATGGCGGGGTCCTCGAAGGCCACGTCGATGACGCGCTCCCCGGCTTCGTCGAGCAGCCGCCGTGCGCCACGATCACCGCTCAGCAGCGAGACCGCGGGAAAGATAGCGCGTGCGAGCAGCACCGGATTGCCACGCTGGCCGAACAGGGTCGGTACGGCCGCAAGCGCCTCGGGCTGTGCGCGATGCGCCTCGACCAGGCGCTCGATCACCGCCGGCGCGACATTCGGCATGTCGCCAAGCGAGATCACCGCTGCCGGGACCTCTGGTGGCAATGCCGCAACACCTGCCTTGAGCGAGCTGGCGAGGCCGGAGACATAGCCGGAATTATGCACGAGCTGCACCGGCAGGTCCGACAGAACAGCCTCGACCTCCGCGCGCTGATGGCCGGTCACGACAATGACCGGGCTTAAGCCCGCTTCGACCTGCGCCTCCACCGCATGGCGCAGGATCGGCTTGCCGCGCAGGGGTTGCAGCAGCTTGTTCTGCGCACCCATCCGCGTCGATTGCCCCGCCGCCAGCACGATCCCCGCCAGCGGACCACGCTCGGGAGACCCCGGAGCGCGCGGCTGCGGCCGCGAGACGATCTCCATCAGCAGGCCACCGACCCCCATCTTCTGGACGTCGCTGCGCCCGACGGGGACGCCTGCGAGATAGCGCTGCAGCACCCAGTCGAAGCTGTTCTCCTTCGGCGAGCGAGCGCAACCGGGCGCTCCGATCACCGGCTTGCCGGCGATGCGGCCGAGCATCAGCAGGTTGCCGGGATCGACCGGCATGCCAAGATGCTCGACCTCGCCGCCGGCTTCCACCAGCGCCTGCGGGATCACGTCGCGCCTGTCGGTGATGGCGGAGGCACCGAAGACGACGATGATATCCGCCTCCCCCGCTGCTTGCTCGGCGATGGCCACGGCCAGGGGCTCGGCCTCATGGGGCACGCGCTGGTCGGCGGCCAGCGTCGCCTCGGCCGGCTCCAGCCGATCGCGCATGATGCGCAAGGTCTTGTCGACGACGTTCGGCTTCAGCCCCGGCAGCAAGGTCGAGATCACCGCGACGCTCGACGGACGGTAGGCCGCGACCGAGACCGGCGGCGTGTTGCCGAGCGCATCGAGCGCCTGCTCCACCAGCGCCTGCGGCACCGCATAGGGAATGATCTTCACGGTCGCGACGAGCTCTCCCGCCACGACTGCCTTCAGCGCCGGCAGGGTCGCGACCGTGATCGCCTCGTCGACCCCGTTGAAGGCATCGATCGCCGCGATATCGATGCGCAGCACCCCCGCCTGGGTCGCAAACATGTTGACCCGCCCCGTGAAGGGCAACTCCGCCGCAATCGCCTCGCCGACCATCCGCTCGGCCAGCCGGGCAGCCGCAGCATTCTCGTCGATATCGCCCGGCTCCAGCCGAACCGCGACGATCTCGGCGACGCCGGCCTCCGCGAGCTTCGCGGCCAGCTCAACCGTCACGGTCGCGCCCTTCTTCACGATGGTCCCGTCGGCGCGGATCGTATGCGCCGCGATGCAGCCGACAGAATCCGCGATGGCGACCGGTCCGAATTTCATCGCGCGATCCTCAGGCCGGCTTGCGGCGCGGACCGCGCAGCGTCGCGACGATCTCGGCCAGGATCGCGAGCGCGATCTCCGCTGGCGAAACCGCGCCGATATCGAGCCCGATCGGCGCATGGATACGGTCCGTGGCAGTCGTATCGAAGCCTGCTTCCGTCAATCGCTCCAGCCGCCGGCCATGCGTCTTCCGGCTGCCGAGCGCGCCGACATAGAAGCAGTCGGACCGCAAAGCTGCGACAAGGCCTGGATCGTCGATCTTGGGATCATGGGTCAGCGCGACGAAGGCGGTATAGGCATCGAACCCGATCCGCGGAAGCGCCTCCTCCGGCCATTCGGCGAGCAGCGTGACTTCCGGAAAGCGCTCGGGCGTGGCGAAGGCAGTGCGCGGATCGATGACCACGAGATCGAGATCGAGCGCCCGGGCCATCGGCGCCATCGCCTGCGAGATATGGACCGCGCCGGTCACGACCACCCGCGGGTGCGGCGCCTGCACGGTCAGGAAATAGGAGATCCCCTCCGCCTCGATCATGCCGCTCTTGCCGGAGCGCAGTTGCCGCTCCAGCAGCTCGGCCAGCGGATCGCCGGCGATCGCGGCCTGCTTCACCAGCCTCTGCGTGCCCGTGGCGAGATTGCTCACCAATACGGCGGCGCGGCGCGCCTGCCGCTCTTCGTTGAGCGCGGCGAGGGTCGAAAGCTCCACCGCTCAGCCCCTGTCCGTCGCGAGCTTCAGGCCGAGCGCGATCATCAGCGAACCGCCGATCCAGCGCCCGAAGGCGAAGCTCGCCTTGGTCTTCTTCATCGCGCCGACGACGAGCGAAGCCCCAAAGACGGTGACGAGATCGGCCGAGGAGAAGGCGAAATTCACGATCGTGCCAAGGATCAGGAACTGCGCCCAGACCGGGAGCGACGCAGCGGGATCGACGAACTGCGGCAAGAGCGCGATGAAGAACAGCGCGACCTTCGGGTTCAGGATCTCGACGATGAAGGAATCGAGCAGCGCCCGCTTCACCGTCTTCGGCGGCGCGACCGGCTGATCGGGTGAGCCCATGCGCGAGCGGATCATGCCGATGCCGATCCAGATCAGGTAGAGCGCACCCGCGATCTTCACGGCCATGTAGAGTTCCGGCACATGCTTGAACACCGCGGAAAGCCCGAAGGCAGCGGCGAAGACATGCAAGTAGCAGCCGAGATGGATGCCGAGCATCGCCATCAGCCCGGCCCTGCGGCCGTGGCTGATCGTCTGGGCGGCGGTGTAGAGCAGCGCCGGCCCCGGAAAATAGGCGACGAGAATCGTCACCGTCGCGAAGGCGACAAGAGTTTCCCAGGAGGCCATCTCAGTTCACCTTCTCGACATAGACCTTGATGCGCCCGCCGCAGGACAAGCCCACCTGCCAGGCGGCCTCGTCGGCGACGCCGAATTCCAGCATGCGCGCCTTGCCGTCGGCGATGACGTCGGCGGCCTCCGCCACCACGGCGCCCTCGACGCAGCCGCCCGAGACCGAGCCGAGGAAATTCCCGTCACGGTCGATGACGAGATGCGAGCCGACGGGGCGCGGCGCCGAGCCCCAGGTCTCGACCACGGTCGCAATGGCGACACCGCGGCCGCCGCGCGCCCAATCCTCGGCCGCGCGCAGGATGTCGGTTTCGGTGCTGATCATGATGTCACCTTACGCCTGAATCTGGCACCAGACATCATGCCTCAACCGGCTTTCTTCAACCACAGGCGCGGATCGCTCTCCCGCCCTGCATCCAGCGAAAGCGCGGCGCAGAGATCGGCCATCGCCGCGAGATTGTGGATCGGCCGGAACGAGTCGACATGGGGCAGCATCGCCCGGATGCCGCTCGCCCGTGCCGCAAAGGCGTCATAGCGCAGGAGCGGATTGAGCCAGACGAGTTGTCGGCAGGAACGGTGCAACCGGTCCATCTCGAAGCCGAGGCTGTCGTCGAGATGCCGCTCCAGCCCGTCGGTGAAGAGCAGCACGATCGCCCCGCCCGCCAAAACACGCCGCGACCAGATGCGGTTGAAATCGTGCAGGGCCGTCGCGATCCGCGTGCCGCCCTCCCAGTCCGGCGCAGCCTTGCCGGCGAGCGCCAGCGCGTCGTCGGGATCGCGCGCCCGCAGCATCCGCGTGACATTGGTCAGGCGCGTGCCGAAGACGAAGGAATGCACGCGCCGGCGCTTCTCGGTCAGCGCATGCAGGAAATGCAGGAAGATGCGCGAATATTCGGCCATCGAGCCGGAGATATCGACCAGTGCCACGATCGGCGGGTGCACCTCGCGCGGTTCGCGGAAGGCGAGATCGATCGATGCTCCGCCACCGCGTAGCGACTGGCGAAACGTCCGGCGTGGATCGATACGCGTGCCGCGATGCGCCGGCCGGAAGCGGCGCGTCACGATGCTGTCGTCGGGCAATCTCAGCTCGGCGATCAACTGCTTGGCGCGGGCGATCTCGGCCGCGCTCATCTGGGCGAAATCGCGCGATTTCAGCATCTCGCGATCGGAGACGGTCAGCCGCGCCGTCAGTTCGGTCAGCTCCTTGGGCGGCTCGTCCTCGCGCGGCGGCGGCGCGAAAGCTTCCGCCACGCGCAGCGCCCCGGCCTCAGCCTTCTCCGGCTGGCTGTCGGCGCGGGGCGAGACCGGCGACATCTGCGCCATGATCTTCTCGATCAGGTTGCGCCGGCGCCAGAACAGCCGGAAGGCCTGATCGTAGACCGGGCTATCCTCATGCTTCTTCACGAAGATCGCGTGCAGCGCCCAATAGACGTCGTCGCGCCCGCCGAGCGCGCCGCCTTCCAGAGCCGCGATCGCCTCGACCACGGCGCCCGGCCCGACCGGAAGCCCCGCCGCGCGCAAGGCGCGAGCGAAATAGGCGACGTTCTCGGCGAGCTTGCCGCTCACGCGCCCCGCGTCTCCGTCATGAACACCTTCTGGACGATCTGCCAGCGGCTCTCGATCTTCAGGAGCGAGAGCAGGTCGGTGAAATAGCGTGGCGGCATCTGGCACTTCACCTTGACCAGCGCCAGCGTCGGCCCGACGAGATCGATAGTCAGGATATGGTCGTCGCGCTGCATACCCGCCGCCTGCGGTGCCGGCCGGTTGCGCACCGCCTCCAGCCAGGCGTCGCGCTCAACGATCTGGATCGCGCCGTCGTCGCGGGCCGTGGTCAACGCGCTGGTCGGATGGAAGACATGGGCGAGCTTCCCGGCATCGCCCTCGTAGAGCCCGTCGAGATAGGTCCGGACCGTCGCCTCGACGGCCTTGATATCGGCGTTCATGGCAGCACCCTCTCGCTTCGCGGCGCAGGAAACTAGCGCCCCGCCTCCGCCCTGGCCCGATCCAGAAGCTCCTTCACCTGCGAGCCCTGCATCGCCTGGATATCGTCCTGATACTTCAGCAACGCCCCCAGCGTATCCGAAACGATGGCCGGATCGAGCGCGACGGCATCGAGTTCGACCAGGGCCGTCGCCCAGTCCAGCGTCTCGGCGACGCCGGGCGCCTTGAACAACTCCTCCTTGCGGATCGCCTGCACGAAGGCGACGAGCTGCTTCGAGAGCTTGGCCGGGGCATCCGGCACCTTCGCCTTGAGGATCGCCAGCTCGCGCACCGCATCGGGATAGCCGACCCAGTGATAGAGGCAGCGGCGCTTCAGCGCGTCATGGATCTCGCGGGTGCGGTTCGAGGTCAGGATCACGATCGGCGGCTCGGCCGCCCGGATCGTGCCGAGCTCGGGGATCGTCACCTGTGCATCGGCCAGCACCTCGAGCAGGAAGGCCTCAAACGCTTCGTCGGTGCGGTCGAGCTCGTCGATCAGCAGGATCGGCGCTCCGCCCTCCTGCGGCTCCAGCGCCTGCAGGAGAGGCCGCTTCACCAGATATTTCTCGGAAAAGATGTCGCCTTCCAGCCGCTCGCGATCACCGGCCGCGCCGCCAGCCTCCGCCAGCCGGATCGCCATCATCTGCCCGGCATAGTTCCATTCGTAGACGGCGGAGGCGAGGTCGAGCCCCTCATAGCACTGCAAACGGATCAGCCGGCGGCCGAGCCCTGCCGCCAGAACCTTGGCGATCTCGGTCTTGCCGGTGCCAGCCTCCCCCTCCAGCAGCAGCGGCCGCTTCATCCGAAGCGCCAGGAACAGCACCGTCGCGAGCGCACGGTCGGCAACATAGCCTTGGCCCTGCAGGAGTGCGAGCGTGGCATCGATGGAGGAAGGCAGAGGAGAAGACATGACAACCCGCGTCATGCCCGGGCATGTCCCGGGCATCTCTTGATCGAAGGCAAGTAAGGTCCTGAACGAGATGGCCGGGTCAAGCCCGGCCATGACGTACGCGAAGTCAAAGCGCCTCGCCTACTTCCCCGTCGCCTGCGCCACGGCCTGCCTGGCCATCACGCCGATCAGATGGGCGCGGTACTCGGCATCGGCATGGATATCGCCATTGATGCCCTTGGCCGTGTGCTTCAGCCCGTCCAGCGATTTCGGCGCGAAGCGCGCCTTCAGCGCGGCCTCCGCTTCCGGCCAGCGGAAGACACCGCCCTCGCCCGCGCCGGTCACCGTGACCCGGATATCGCTGCCGCGCTTGGCGACGAAGACACCGACCATCGCATAGCGCGAGGCCGGGTTGCGGAACTTGGCATAGCCCGCCTTCGAGACCAGCGGGAACGAGACCTTGGTGATGATCTCGCCCTCGTCCAGCGCGGTCTCGTAGAGCCCGGTGAAGAACTCTTCCACCGTCAGCTTGCGCTTGTTGGTGACGACCGTGGCGCCGAGTGCCAGCAGGGCCGCCGGATAATCCGCGGCCGGATCGTTATTGGCGACCGAGCCGCCGATCGTGCCGCGATGGCGCACATGCGGATCGCCGATGCTGCCGGCGAGGAAGGCGAGCGCGGGGATTGCTTCCTGCACTTCGGCGGAAGCGGCGACCTCGGCATGGGTCGTCATCGCGCCGATGACAAGGTTGCGGCCCTTGCGGCTGACGCCCTTGAGATCGGGGCAGGCGCCAAGATCGACCAGCGCGGTCGGCGAGGCCAGCCGCTGCTTCATCGTCGGCAACAGGGTATGGCCGCCGGCCAGAAGCTTGGCGTCCTCCTTCTTGGCGAGCAGCGTCGCCGCCTGCCGGGCGCTGGTGGGCTTGTGATAGGTGAAAGCGTACATCGACTTGTCCTTTCAGCTCACTCGGCCGCCTGGCGGCTGATCGACTTCTGTGCCGCGCGCCACACCGCCTGCGGCGTCGCCGGCATCGCGATGTCCTCATGGCCGAGCGCGTCGGTGATGGCGTTGATGACGGCGGGCGGCGAGGCGATGGCTCCTGCCTCGCCGCAACCCTTGATGCCGAGCGGGTTCGACGGGCACGGCGTCACGGTCATGCCCACATCGAAGGACGGCAGGTCGTCGGCGCGCGGCATGGTGTAATCCATGAAGCTCGCGGTCACGAGCTGGCCGTCGGCATTGTAGCGGGCGCCTTCCAGCAGCGCCTGTCCGACCCCCTGGGCGATGCCGCCATGGACCTGTCCCTCGACGATCATCGGGTTGATGACATTGCCGAAATCGTCGACCGCAGCCCAGCGCTCGATCCTGGTCACGCCAGTATCGGGATCGATCTCGACCTCGCAGATATGGACGCCGGCCGGGAAGGTGAAATTGGTCGGGTCGTAGAACGCCCCTTCCTTCAGCCCCGGCTCCAGCTCCTGCCCGTTGAACTTGTGCGCGACATAGGCCTGCAGGGCGCAGGAGCCGAAATCGAGCTTGCGGTCGGTGCCCTTCACCGAGAAATGCCCGTCCGCGAAGTCGATATCGGCCTCGTCGGCCTCCAGCACATGGGCGGCGACCTTCTTGCCCTTGGCGATCACCTTGTCGAGCGCCTTGAAGATCGCGGACATGCCGACCGCGCCGGAGCGCGAGCCATAGGTGCCCATGCCCATCTGCACCTTGTCGGTATCGCCATGGATGATCGAGACATTGTCGATGGGGATGCCGAGCCGGTCGCTGACGAGCTGGGCAAAGGTCGTCTCATGGCCCTGGCCGTGGCTATGCGAACCCGTGAGCACCTCGACCGTGCCGACCGGATTGACCCGGACCTCGGCCGATTCCCACAAGCCGACGCCGGCGCCGAGCGATCCCACCGCGGCCGAAGGCGCGATGCCGCAAGCTTCGATATAGGAGGAGAAGCCGATGCCACGCAGCTTGCCGGCCCGCGCCGAGTCGCGCTTGCGCTTGCCCAGCCCCTTGTAGTCGATCATCTCCAGCGCCTTCTTCATCGAGGCGCCGTAATTGCCGGTGTCGTACATCATGATGACCGGCGTCTGGTGCGGGAACTTCTTGATGTAGTTCTGCATCCGGAACTTGGCCGGGTCCTTGCCGAGCTGGCGGGCGGTGATCTCGATCAGGCGCTCGACCACGAAGGTCGCCTCGGGCCGTCCGGCACCGCGATAGGCATCGACCGGCGCGGTATTGGTGTAGACCGCATCGACCTCGCAATAGATCGCCGGGATATCGTACTGGCCCGACAGCAGCGGCGCGTAGAGATAGGTCGGCACCGAGGAGGAGAAGGTCGAGAGATAGGCGCCGAGATTGGCGGTGGTGTGCACCTTCATGCCGAGGATCTTGCCCTCGGCGTCGGTCGCGAGTTCCGCATGGGTGACATGGTCGCGGCCGTGCGCGTCGGAGAGGAAGGCCTCCGTCCGGTCGGCGGTCCATTTCACCGGCCGCCCGACCTTCTTCGCCGCCCAGACGCAGACCGTCTCCTCGGCATAGATGAAGATCTTTGAACCGAAGCCGCCGCCGACATCCGGCGCGATCACGCGCAGCTTGTTCTCCGGCGCGATGCCGATGAAGGCGGAGAGCACGAGCCGCGCCACATGCGGATTCTGGCTGGTGGTATAGAGCGTGAAGATGCCGTCACCCGCATCGTAATCGCCGACGGCCGCGCGCGGCTCCATCGCGTTCGGCACGAGCCGGTTGTTGACGAGATCGATCTTGGTGACGTGCCTGGCCGCCTTGAAGGCCTTCTCGGTCGCGTCCTTGTCGCCGAGATGCCAGTTGAACACGCTGTTGTCCGGCGCCTCGTCATGGACCACGGTCTTGGCACCGATCGCCTTGGCCGTGTCGACCGCCGCCGGCAGCTCCTGATAATCCACCGCGATCGCCTCGGCCGCATCGCGAGCCTGCGCCAGCGTCTCCGCCACCACCACGGCGACATGGTCGCCGACATAGCGAACCTTGCCCTGGGCCAGCGCCGGATGCGGGCCGGCGCGCATCGGCGAGCCGTCCTTGTTGTGGATCATCCAGCCGCAGATCAAACCGCCGATCTTGTCGGTGGCGAGATCGTCGCCGGTGAAGATGCCGAGCACGCCCGGCATGCCGACGGCCGCCTTGGTGTCGATCGACCTGATCGTGGCATGCGCATGCGGCGAGCGCAGGAAATAAGCATGGGCCTGGCCAGGCCGGTTGACATCGTCGGTATAGCGCCCCTGGCCGGTGATGAAACGGTGATCTTCCTTGCGGCGGACTGCGGCGCCGATTCCGGTGGCGGACATGGTGTTCCCTCCTCGCACGGCGCCTCTCGCGGACGCCTCACTGCATGGAACGCATGAAGGATGAAAAGCCCGCACCGATTGGCGCGGGCGAGCGCCTCATTCGGCGGCCTGGCGAGCCGGCACAGCGCCCTTGCCCATGGCCTCCGCCCCGGCGGCGATCGCCTTGACGATGTTGTGGTAGCCGGTGCAGCGACAGATATTGCCGTCGAGGTCCTCGCGGATCGTCTTCTCGTCGAGGTCGTGGCCGCGGCGGTTCACCATGTCGACGGCGGACATGATCATGCCCGGCGTGCAGAAGCCGCATTGCAGGCCGTGATGCTCGCGGAAGGCTTCCTGCATCGGATGCAGCGTGTCGCCGTTGGCGAGCCCCTCGATCGTCGTCACCGACGCGCCGTCCACGGAAACGGCGAGCGTGGTGCAGGATTTCACCGCCTTGCCATCGAGATGCACGAGGCAGGCGCCGCATTGGCTGGTGTCGCAGCCGACATGGGTTCCGGTCAGCCGCAGGTTCTCTCGCAGGAACTGCACCAGAAGGGTGCGCGGGTCGATGTTGGCGGTGACGGCTTTGCCGTTCACCGTCAGCGAAACAGTGGCCATGAGCATATCTCCTGTGACCCGTCTCCGACGCCGGCCCATCCCCTCCCCGGGACTGGACCGTGCTGAAGCCTAAGGAGCGGCCAGCCTCATCAGGCAGGCTTTCCTTGGAACAGCTCAAAAATGAATGTGGACCCGCGTTTTTCCGGGGTCAAGCCGGAGGCACCAAGACAAGCTAGGCTAATTTGCACCGTTTTGCGGGCGTTTCGTCACGTTTGGCTGGAGCGTGGCCAAAAATTTGCAAAACCGCGCGGCTGCCCTCGCATTGCCGAAATTTTAACCGAGCCCGTTCACGGTGATGTCGCGGCGGAGCGCTGTTTGCCGGCTGCACGGGAGCCGTTCTTGACGTCGATTTCCGAACAGGTCGAGCGACGCCTGCGCTCGACGAGCTACGGTGAGCAGAAGCGCGCCGCGTTGCGCGGTTATCGCAAGCATGTCGATCTCGTCATCAAACAGATCGTCGCCAATGCCTTCGCTTACGGCCGTCAGATCCATCCCGGTCTGAAAGACAACATCAGCCCGTTGACCGAGAGCATCTACGAAGACACGGAGCAGCATTTCCGGCTGATCTTTGAAGGCGATTTCGACGACCGTTACTACAAGTCGATGGAGCGCGTGTGCACGCTGGAGCGCGCGATCAAGGTCGGCACCCGATCGCGCGTATCGATTGCTGGCGCTCTTTTTCGGGCGATCGCAACGAAGCCGCGCCTGACCACCCTGCTGTCGCCCAGCCGTTTCGCAAGCGACATGGAGATCATCGAGAACCTCTTGGTGATGGATATCAATACGGCGATCACGATCAATCAGCAGATCGAGGAAGCTGATGCCCGCCGGCGCACCTCCACCCTCGACGAGGCGGCGGTCAAGCTCAGGACCCGGATCGGCCATCTCGACCACACCATCAGCGACGCCGTCGAGCAATTCGTGGCGACCGCCGACCAGACCGGGCAGACCACCAGCTTCATCAAGGACACCGTCGGGAAAGTGGCCAGCGCTTCGGTGGTCGTGCGCGAGAAATCGCTGCAGACCGCCGCCGCGACCGAGGAGATGTCGGCCAATATCGCCGATATCGGCCAGCGCGCCCGGCAAAGCCTGTCGATCACCCATCAGGCCGTGCTTGATGCCGGCCAGATGAACGAGGCCGTCGTTCGGCTGCGGGAGGCCACCGGCAATATCGGCAAGGTCGTCGGGATGATCGCCGACATCGCCGCGCAGACCAATCTGCTGGCGCTCAACGCCACGATCGAGGCCGCCCGCGCCGGTGAGGCGGGGCGCGGCTTCGCCGTCGTCGCCGCCGAGGTGAAGTCGCTGGCGACCCAGACCGCGAGCGCGACACAGGACATCGCCGGCCAGATCGCCGAACTCGCGGCGAGCGCCGAGGCCTGCGGCACGCACGCCGCCGCCATCGCCGCAACCGTCGATGCCATCCGCCTCGATTCCGAGGCGATCTCGGAAGCCGTCACCCAGCAGAGCAAGGTCACCGCCACGATCGCGCATGACGCCGCGCTGGTTGCTGATAGCTCGGACGAAGCGATCGAAAGCGCCAATGCCGTCAATGGCAGCCTCGACATGACGCAGACGGCGTTGGAGCAGGCCAACGCCGCCGCGGCCAATATCGCCCTTCAGGTCGGGGCGGCCGAGGCCGCCGTCACCCAGGCGCTCGCCACGCTGCGCGAAGCGTCCTGAGGTTGCTCAGCCTTCGCTGACCGCCTTGGCGAAATTGGCGAAGAACTCGTCGGCAAGCTTCTTCGAAACCGAATCGATCAGACGCGAGCCGAGCTGCATCAGCTTACCGCCGACCTGCGCCTCGACCTCGTAGCGCAAGAGGGTCTGGCCGCCTTCCGCGTCGCTCAGATGGACCCGCGCGCCGCCCTTGGCGAAGCCGGCGATGCCGCCCTCGCCCTCACCGGAGATGCGATAGCCGTTCGGCGGATCGAGCTCGCTGAGCTCGACCTTGCCCTTGAAGGTCGCCTTCACCGGCCCGAGCTTGACCTTCACGATGGCCGAGAGATGGGTGGCGTCGTCCATGGTGAGCTGCTCGCAGCCGGGGATGCAGGCCTTCAGCACCTCGGGATCGTTCAGCTTGGCCCAGACCACGTCCTTGGCGGCCGGCAATGTCGCCTCGCCGTTCATCGTCATCGCCATGGCGCATCTCCCGAGCAGCACGACCGCGGCGCGGGCGATTGCAGCCGGCGCGGTTCGAAGGTTATCCAGTTCCCTATCCATGGTCGCAAAGCCCCCGCCTGCACAAGAGGCGCCCGGCATGGAACATGCGCCCTTCCGGGAGGACCGATGCTGGAACTCACCCAAGACGAACGGACGATCGCCGGCGGCTCTGCTGGTGAAGGCGCAGCCATGGCGATGCGGATCGTCGCCGAAGCCGCCCGCCTGATGGGCGCGCCGCGCCTGATCCCGATCGCCTCCGCCCATATCGACGGGGCGCTCTACCATGGCGATTCCGGCACGCTTTTCGCGGAGAAACTGGTTTCAGGCGGTGCCCGCGTCGGCGTGCGCGCCAGCCTGAATGTCGGCTCGCTCGCCCCCGCGGGCTGCGCCGCGATCCGTTTGCCGCCGCATGAGCGGGACATGGCCCGGCGGATGATGCGGGCCTATGAGGCGATGGGCTGCGAGCCGAGCTGGACCTGCGCGCCCTATCAGGCCGGCCACCGCCCGGCGCAGGGCAGCGACGTCGCCTGGGGCGAATCCAACGCGGTCGTGTTCTGCAATTCGGTGCTGGGCGCCCGGACCAACCGCTATGGCGACTTCCTCGACATCGCCTGCGCGATCAGCGGCCGGGCCCCGGATTACGGCCTGCACCGCCCGGAGAACCGGGTCGCAACCCTGCTGATCGATGTCGGCGGCCTTTCCCGCGAATTGCGTTCATCGGACGTGTTCTATCCCGTGCTCGGCACCATTCTCGGCCGCTGCGCCGGCAGCGACGTCGCCGTGATCGACGGCCTGCAAGGCTGCACCACCGAGGACCGCCTCAAGGCGCTCGGCGCCGCCGCCGCCTCGGCGGGCGGCGTCGGATTGTTCCATGTCGCGGGTGTCACGCCCGAGGCTCCGGACGCCCCAACCGCGCTGGGCGGCATCGCTCCGTGCGAGACGATCGTGCTGACGCCTGCCGACATCGCGACCGCCCTCGCCCGCCTCTCGACAGCCGGGCCGACGGAGCGCATCGATGCGATCGCCATCGGCTCGCCGCATCTGTCGCTCGCCGAGATCGACGTGCTCGAACGCCTCATGGCCGGACGCAGGCTGAGCGTGCCGCTCTACGCCAATACCGGCCGGCACGTCCTCGGCCCGCTCGAAGCACAGGGCCGGCGCGCAACGCTCGAAGCGGCCGGCGTGATCTTCGTCGTCGATACCTGCGTCGTCGTCACCCCGATCCTGCCGGAACTGGATGGCGCCGTTCTGATGACCAATTCCGGCAAGTTCGCCCATTACGCGCCGGGCAATACCGGCTACGCCGTGACCTATGGCTCGCTTTTCGAATGCGTCGAGAGCGCGGTCGCCGGCCGGCTCGTCAGGGAAGCCCGCGCATGGCGCTGAAAGCGGAGATCCTCCTGCCCGGTGACGCCGTCACCGGCATCTGCCTCGCCCTGACCGCCCCGATCAGCTTCTGGGGTGGCGTCGATCCCACGAGCGGCGCGATCATCGATGCCCGCCATCCCGAGCGCGGGCAGACCGTCGCCGGCCGCGTCCTCGCCCTGCCGGGCACGATCGGCTCGTCCTCGGCCTCGGCCGTGCTGCTGGAACTGGTCCATGCCGGCAAGGCGCCGGCCGCCCTGCTGATGGATGCGCCGGACGCCATCCTCCTGCTCGGCCTCGTCGTCGCCCGCGAGATGGGCTGGCCGGCGCCGCCGGCCTTCCGCCTGCCGGCCGCCGATCAGAAGGGGCTCGCCGATCGCGAGATCACGATCTCGGCAGCGGGTCTGATCACGGCGGCTTGGACGATGTGAATGATGGCGGGATCACTCTGAGGCGCCCCTTTGTCATTCCGGGGCGCGCCGAAGGTGCGAACCCGGAACCCACGACCGGGTGGGGCGCGAAGTATTCGGTTGCGAATGGCTCACCCGGTCGTGGGTTCCGGGTTCTTCGCTGTGCGAAGCCCCGGAATGACAAGGGTGAAGCTCGGGCAGCGCCGCTACACCGCGCTGAAGCGGCGGTGGCGATAGATCAGCCCCGCCCCGTGCCCGGCCCCACCCAGGCCGGCGACCTCACCGATCACGATGCGATGGCTGGCGGCGTCATGCGTCGCGACCAGCCGGCAGTCGAAGGCAGAGATCGCGTCGAGCAGGACAGGCGCCCCGGTGACGAGCCGGCCCCAGCGGGCCGTGTCGAAGCGTGCCTCGCCCTCGATGCCGCGCCGGCTGGCGAAGATTTCCGCGAGATCGACGAGCTTTTCCGGCAACGTGTTGACGCAGAACACCCCGCTCGCCTCGATCGCCGCCAGCGTGCGGCTGCCGCGGGCGATGCAGACCAGCACCGTCGGCGGCGAATCGGAGACGGAGGCAACGGCCGTCGCCGTCAGCCCGATGCGCCCGCCTGGCCCGTCGGTGGTCACGACATGCACGGCGCTCGCGACTCGCGCCATGGCATCGCGGAACGCATGGGCGTCCGGATGGTCCAGAGGCGGCAGGGGGTGAACGGTCTTCGTCATCGGCTCGATCGGTTCGATGTCCCGGGTATCGGGCGGAACAGCAGTCCATGTAGAGACTTGAGACCGCCGGCGCCACCCAGGGGCGAAGCCGGCCTCGCTCCAGCACGCCACCGGATATAGCACCCTTCCGTTAACGGGCCGGGCGCCACAACCGGCCGCACCGCTGCAACTTGATATCGCGATGGCGATCCATCAGGCTGGGGCGATGTCGGCTGCCAGCGGCCGGGCCGGAGCCGGATCGGGAACGTGGCATGTCGGCGTTCCGTCCATGGAGACCCCGATGGCCTTTACCTGCACGATTCCCGCCACGCCGACCGTCCAGCAGGACGACGAGACGATCAGGATCACCCGCTGGGATTTCGAGGCCGGCGCCGTGACCGGCTGGCACGAACATGGCTGGCCCTATTTCGTCATCATGCTGACCGCCGGAACGCTGCGTATCCATAACGGAACGGATGTCTCCGACGTGCCGCTGGCACAGGGACAGGCTTATATGCGCCCGGCCGGCATCCGCCATGACGTCATGAACGGCTCGGATCATCCGATCGCCTTCGTCGAGATCGAGGTGAAGCAGCCCGGCGCCCTCAAGGAACTCTCGGTGCCGTGATGGCCATCGCATGACGACCTCACGCACCACTGGGGCTCGCGGCGCGCGGCGCAATTCCATGCATTTTTCCAATCCAGCGATCGGCTTTTCGTATTCGTCTTTTGGATGATCTGCCCCCGGACGTATGACGCCCGGCCATCACCGCAGCGGCAGAAAGTGCTGCCCGGCCGAGTTTTCACAGCCTGCAACGCAATCATCATGCGCATAACAGCCGCTTCTCCGCAGAGTATTCTGCACATTTTCAGGGCACGTCGTTCGTAATTGCTTTTGACAGAAATTTGGCGCGGAGCGATTGTCCCCGGCACGAGCCGTTGGTAGCTCTGCACGGCAATCGCATCCCGCATGCGCCGGCGTCATGCCGGTGACGAGAACGGGAGCTGGTTCGAGGGGTCGGCGTTTTTCAATGGAAGTCTTCCTGCAGCAGCTCATCAACGGGCTGACACTGGGATCGATCTACGGTCTCATCGCCATCGGGTATACGATGGTCTTCGGCATCATCGGCATGGTGAACTTCGCCCATGGCGACATTTTCATGCTCTCCGCCTTCATCGCGCTGATCTTCTTCATGCTGATCACGGCGGTGGTCGGCACCGGCGCCGGCATGGTGATGCTGGCGCTGGTCGTGGTGCTCGGCCTGGCGATGTTCGTCACCTCGCTGTGGAACTGGACGATCGAGCGGGTGGCCTACCGGCCCTTGCGCGGCTCCTTCCGCCTGGCGCCGCTGATCTCGGCGATCGGCATGTCGATCTTCCTGATGAACTTCGTGCAGGTCGTGCAGGGCCCGCGCAACAAATCGATCCCGCCGCTGCTCAACAAGTCGATCACGCTGATCGAGAGCACGACCTATTCGGTCCAGATCTCGTACAAGCAGATCGTCATCATCCTGACGACGGCGGTGCTGCTCGCGGCCTTCTGGTACATCGTGCAGAAGACGCCGCTCGGCCGGGCCCAGCGCGCCTGCGAGCAGGATCGCAAGATGGCAGCGCTGCTCGGCATCGACGTCGACCGCACGATCTCGATCACCTTCGTCATGGGCGCGGCGCTCGCAGCGGTGGCCGGTGTCATGTACCTCGTGCTCTACGGCGTCGTGAACTTCGCCGACGGCTTCGTGCCCGGCGTGAAGGCCTTCACGGCAGCGGTGCTCGGCGGCATCGGCTCCCTGCCCGGCGCGGTGATCGGCGGATTGCTGATCGGCCTGATCGAGGTGATGTGGTCGGCCTATTTCACCATCGACTACAAAGACGTCGCCGCCTTCGCCATCCTGGCGATCGTGCTGGTCTTCATGCCCTCCGGCCTGCTCGGTCGCCCGGAAGTCGAGAAGGTCTGAGACCATGGCGAACAATCCGACCGCAAACCCGGCCGCTCCCGGCCGCGACCTGAAGGCGGCCTTCAAGGAGGCGGGCTTTGCCGCCTTCGTGACGCTCGGCCTCTGCATCCCGATCATCGCCTGGGGCACGCGCCAGAACATGGACAACGTCCTGGTTCTGGATCCGCGCTGGGACGCCGTCGCCTGGGCGGTGGGCATCGTCTTCATCGGCCGCTTCCTGGTCGCGCTGCGCAAGCAGGGCCGGCAGGAAGGCAAGGCCGCGGTGCGCCTCCTGCCGCACGGCACCATCGCTTTCTTCCAGCGCCATTCCCGCGTCTTCTCGCTGTTCGGGCTCGGCTTCCTCGCCACCTTCCCGGCGATCGCGATCGGGCTCGCCGGCTGGGGCGGCGCGCTGAAATGGATCGACAATTTCGGCGTCCAGATCCTGATCTACGTCATGCTCGGCTGGGGCCTGAACATCGTCGTCGGCCTCGCCGGGCTGCTCGATCTCGGCTATGTCGCCTTCTACGCAGTCGGCGCCTATTCCTACGCGCTGCTGGCCAAGAATTTCGGCCTGTCCTTCTGGCTCCTGCTGCCGCTCGCCGGCATCCTCGCCGCCTTCTGGGGCATGCTGCTCGGCTTCCCGGTGCTGCGCCTGCGTGGCGACTATCTCGCCATCGTGACGCTGGCCTTCGGCGAGATCATCCGCCTCGTCCTGATCAACTGGACCGACTTCTCGAACGGCTATGCCGGCATTTCCGGCATTCCGCGCCCCACCTTCTTCGGCATCCCCTTCACGGCGGCGGACGATGGGTTCGCCGCCGTTTTCGGTCTGGAGTTCACGCCGCTCTACCGAACGATCTTCCTCTACTATCTCATCCTGTGTCTGGCGTTGCTGACCGCCTTCGTGACGCTGCGCCTGCGGCGGCTGCCGGTCGGGCGCGCCTGGGAGGCGCTGCGCGAGGATGAGATCGCCTGCCGCTCGCTCGGCATCAACACCACCAACACCAAGCTCACCGCCTTCTCGATCGGCGCCATGTTCGGCGGCTTCGCCGGCGCCTTCTTCTCGGCGCGGCAGGGCTTCATCTCGCCTGAATCCTTCGTCTTCATGGAATCGGCTGTGATCCTCGCCATCGTCGTGCTCGGCGGCATGGGCTCGCTCTGGGGCTGCGCCATCGCGGCGATCGCGATGATCGGGGGCACCGAGCTCCTGCGCGAGCTCGAATGGATGAAGCAGATTTTCGGCAACGACTTCGATCCGACGAAGTACCGCATGCTGATCTTCGGCTTCGCCATGGTGGTGATCATGATCTGGAAGCCGCGCGGCCTGATCTCGACCCGCGAGCCCACCGCCTTCCTCAAGGAGAAGAAGGCGATCTCCGCCGACATGGTGCAGGAGGGACACGGCTGATGGGCCCGATCGCTCCCCGGACGACGCCGCAGGGCCGCGCCCTGCTCGAGATCGAGCAGGTCACCATGCGCTTCGGCGGCCTCACCGCCGTCAACGCCCTCTCCTTCCAGGCCCATAAGGGCGAGATCACCGCGCTGATCGGCCCCAACGGCGCCGGCAAGACCACCTGCTTCAACTGCATCACCGGCTTCTACAAGCCGACGCAGGGCATGGTCTCGCTCAACCATGACGACGGCACGAGCTACCTGCTCGAGCGCATGCCGGACTTCCGCATCTCCTGGAAGGCCAAGGTCGCCCGCACCTTCCAGAACATCCGCCTGTTCGGCGGCATGACGGTGCTGGAGAACCTGCTCGTCGCCCAGCACAACCCGCTGATGCTGGCCTCGGGCTTCACCTTCCTCGGCGTGCTCGGCATCGGCAACTACAAGGCCAGCGAGAAGCAGGCGATCGAGAAGGCCAAGTTCTGGCTCGACAAAATCAACCTGACCCATCGCGCCGACGATCCCGCCGCCGATCTGCCCTATGGCGACCAGCGCCGGCTGGAGATCGCGCGGGCCATGTGCACCGACCCGGTCCTGCTCTGCCTCGACGAGCCTGCCGCGGGCCTCAACCCGCGCGAAAGCCTCGACCTCAACAATCTCCTGCTCTCGATCCGCAAGGACCTGGGCACGGCGCTGCTGCTGATCGAGCACGACATGTCGGTCGTCATGGAAATCTCGGACCACGTCGTGGTCCTCGACTACGGCACCAAGATCGCCGACGGCACGCCGGCCGAAGTACAAGCCGACCCCAAGGTCATCGCCGCCTATCTCGGCGTCGACGACGAAGAGGTCGAAGAGGTCGAAGCGGAGGTCGGCATCTCGTGACTCAAGCCCAGCCTCTTCTGGCCGTCCGCGGCGTCAAGACCTATTACGGCAAGATCATCGCGCTGAAGGGTGTCGACATCGACGTCAATCCCGGCGAGATCGTCACCATGATCGGCGCCAACGGCGCCGGCAAATCGACGCTGATGATGACGATCTTCGGCAATCCGCAGGCCCGCGAAGGCTCGGTCACCTATGAGGGCCGTGACATCACACGGATGCCGAGCCATGAGATCGCGCGCCTGGGTATCGCTCAATCACCAGAAGGAAGACGCATCTTCCCGCGCATGACGGTGTACGAGAACCTGCAGATGGGCGCCGCCGTCCGCAATTTCGAGAACTTCGAAGAGGACCTCGAAAAGATCTGCGTGCTCTTCCCGCGCATCAAGGAGCGCTTGCAGCAGCGCGGCGGCACGCTCTCGGGCGGCGAACAGCAGATGGTCGCGATCGCGCGCGCCCTGATGGCGCGCCCCAAGCTCCTGCTGCTGGACGAGCCCTCGCTCGGTCTTGCGCCGCTGATCGTGAAGCAGATCTTCGAGGCGATCCGCGAGCTCAACAAGACGCAAGGATTGACCGTCTTCCTGGTCGAGCAGAACGCCTTCCACGCGCTGAAGCTCGCCCATCGCGGCTATGTGATGGTCAACGGCGTCGTCACGATGAGCGGCACCGGCAAGGAACTGCTCGCCAATCCGCAGGTGCGCGCCGCCTATCTCGAAGGCGGCCGGCACTGACATGAGACGGCGGAGGACCACCTCTCCTCCGCTGCAACTTTTTGATGAGAGACGGCCGCACGCCACCCATGTCATCGCTGTGGTGATGTCAGCCGCTTCCAAAGCCGCCTGAAGCCGGGAGCACGAGATGCAGGGCATCCTCTACGAAGAACCGACGATCTGGCTCTTCCTGCTGGTGACCGTCGTCATGGGCGGCTGGCTCGCCTGGATGGCCGGCCGCGCCATCGCGCTGACCTGGCGGCCGACCTGGCAGCTCATCGTCTACATGCTGGTTCTCGGCCTGTTCGTGCGCTTCATCCATTTCGCGCTGTTCGAGGCGACGCTGCTGACCCTCCACTACTACGTCGTCGACACGATCGTGCTTGTCGCCTTCGGCTATGCCGGCTGGCGTTACACCCGCGCCAAGCAGATGACGCGGCAATATCACTGGCTGTTCGAGCCTGCCGGCCCCTTCGGCTGGAAGCCCCGCGCCGGCGCCGTGATCCGGCCCGAACTGCTCTAGGAACTTTGCGAGCTTGTCGCGTGACAGACCATCGGAAAAGCGCAAGACTGCGGCTCACGATGGCCAGAACGCGCCGAGACGGGCGGCCCGTCCAGCCCGTTGATCAATCAATACAGGGGAGTTGCATCACATGAAGAAACTGCTGTTGGGCGGCATTGCACTCGGCGCGGTCCTCGCCTTCTCCGGCATGGCCAATGCGCAGATCAAGCTCGGCGTCGGCGGTCCGATCACCGGCCCGAACGCCGCGTTCGGCGCGCAGCTCAAGAACGGCGCCGAGCAGGCCGCCGAGGACATCAACGCCGCCGGCGGCGTCCTCGGCCAGAAGATCGCGGTCAGCGTCGGCGACGACGTCTCCGATCCGAAGCAGGGCGTCTCGGTCGCCAACAAGTTCGTCGGCGACGGCGTGAAATGGGTGGTCGGCCACTTCAACTCCGGCGTCACCATGCCGGCGTCCGAAGTCTATGCCGAGAACGGCATCCTGATGATCTCGCCTTCGGCCACCAACCCGAAGATCACCGAGCGCGGCCTGTGGAACACCTTCCGTGTCTGCGGTCGTGACGACCAGCAGGGCGGCGTTGCGTCGGCCTATCTGCTGAAAAACTTCAAGGACAAGAAGATCGCCGTCGTCCACGACAAGACGACCTATGGCCAGGGCCTCGCCGACGAGACCAAGAAGGGCCTCAACGCCGGCGGCGTCAAGGAAGTGCTCTACGAAGGCATCAATGCCGGCGAGAAGGATTTCTCGGCCCTCGTCTCGAAGATCAAGGCCTCCGGCGCCGAGTACCTCTACTGGGGCGGCCTGCACACCGAAGGCGGCCTGATCGTGCGCCAGATGCGTGACCAGGGCCTCAAGACGATCCTCGTCTCCGGCGACGGCATCACCACCGACGAGTTCGCCACGATCGGCGGCCCCGGCGTCGAAGGCACGCTGATGACCTTCCCGCCGGACCCGCAGAAGCGCCCGGAGGCTGCCGCTGTCATCAAGAAGTTCGCGTCCAAGAACTTCAAGCCGGAAGCCTACACGCTCTACAGCTACGCCGCGGTCCAGATCATGGCGGAAGGCGCCAAGCGCGCGAACTCGGTCGATCCGAAGAAGATCGCCGCCGCGCTGCATGGCGGCCAGCCGGTCAAGACGGTGATCGGCGATATCGGCTTCGACAAGAAGGGCGACATCACCCGTCCGGACTACACCGTCTACACCTGGAAGAAGCAGGCCGACGGCAAGATCACCTATGTCGAGAATTGATCTCGGCGGCTGATCGGGCCTCCCGAACGAAAGAGCCCGCCCCGGATCGTCCGGGGCGGGCTTTTCGTTGGCGAACCCGCCATGGCGGGAAAATCGGTCCGCCCCCGGCTGTTGTCCCGGCAGGTAGCCGCGATGACGGCCAAATCGCAGGCCGGCTAGTGATTCACTTTCTGCGGAACCACGCTCAAGCTCTTGAGAAACCCCGCAAAACGCAGAAGTCCGTCCGGCCAGGGACCATGCCCGGATTCGGTATTGAGATGGCCGCTATCGCCGGCATCGACGAATTCAGAGCCCCAGGCTTCGGCGAGCGCCTTCGCCTCGTCCGGCGTGCAATAGGGATCGCTGGCGCTGGCGATCAGCACCGAGGGGAATGGCAGCTTCTCGCGGCGATGCGGGATGAAATCCGGTCCCATGCCGGGCACCGCGCCCTTTGCCCGCTCGGAAGCCGGCGCGACCAGGAAGGCGCCGGCGACCTCGCCGGGATGCAGGTGCTCGGCGGCGAATGCGATCGCGCTGCAACCGGCCGAGTGTCCAACCAGCACCACGGGGCGCGTGGCGCTGCGCACGGCCTTCACGATCTCATCGGCCCAGACATGGCGGGAGGGCTTGTACCAGTCCGCCTGCTCGACGCGGCGCGCGGTCTTGAGGCGGGTCTCCCAGCGGCTCTGCCAATGGTCGGGCCCGGAGCCCGACCAGCCGGGAACGATGAGGATATCGACGTCGGAGGATTTCATGATGGATCATGGGCTGTCATCCCGCATCTGCGCCGCAGCACGTCAGTGCTGCGGCGCAGATGCGGGACCGCGCGGCGGGAAGGCGGCTTCTTCGTGAGACGGTCCCGTGTCTGCGCAGCAGCGTTTCACGCTGCGGCGCGCACGGGATGACACACTGAATACCGAGCCAAAGTAAGTTGGCCGACCAATCGGTTCAAGCGTCCCCGAACACCCGGCGGAAGATCGTGTCGACATGCTTGAAGTGATAGCCCTCGTCGAACATCGCCTTGAGCTCCGAGGCCGAGAGCTTTTCCGCGACGTCCTTGTCGGCCATCAGGTTGGTCAGGAAGTCCTCGCCATGTTCCCAGGTCCGCATCGCGTTGCGCTGGACCAGGGAGTAGCTTTCCTCGCGGCTGGCGCCGGCCTGCGTCAGGGCCAGCAGCACGCGCTGCGAATTGTGCAGCCCGCCGAGCCGGTCGAGGTTCTTGCGCATGTTCTGCGGGTAGACCAGCAGCTTGTCGACGACGCCCGTGAGCCGCGCCAGCGCGAAATCGAGCGTCACGGTGGCATCGGGGCCGATCATGCGCTCGACCGAGGAATGCGAGATGTCGCGCTCGTGCCAGAGCGCGACGTTCTCCAGCGCCGGCGTGACCATGCCGCGCACGAGGCGGGCAAGCCCGGTCAGGTTCTCGGTGAGCACCGGATTGCGCTTGTGCGGCATCGCCGAGGAGCCCTTCTGGCCCGGCGAGAAAAACTCTTCGGCTTCGTAGACCTCGGTGCGCTGCAGATGCCGGATCTCGATCGCCAGCCGCTCCACGCTGGAGGCGACGACGCCCAGCGTCGCGAAATACATCGCGTGCCGGTCGCGCGGGATCACCTGGGTCGAGACCGGCTCGACGGTCAGCCCCATCTTGGCGGCGACATATTCTTCCACGCTCGGGTCGATATTGGCGAAGGTACCGACGGCGCCCGAGATCGCGCAGGTTGCGATCTCCGCGCGGGCCGCGACGAGGCGGGCGCGGCAGCGGTCGAACTCGGCATAGGCCTGCGCCAGCTTGAGCCCGAAAGTCACCGGCTCGGCATGGATGCCGTGCGAGCGGCCGATGGTCGGGGTGAGCTTGTGCTCGAAGGCACGGCGCTTGATCGCCGCGAGCAGCGCATCGACATCGGCGATCAGAATGTCGGTGGCGCGCGCGAGCTGGACCGAGAGCGTGGTGTCGAGAATGTCCGACGAGGTCATGCCCTGGTGGACGAAGCGCGCCTCCGGTCCGACGATCTCGGCCAGATGCGTCAGGAAGGCGATGACGTCATGCTTGGTGACGCGCTCGATCTCGTCGATGCGGGCGACGTCGAAGACCGCGTCCCTGGCCTTGGCCCAGATCGTCGCGGCGGCCTCCTTCGGCACGACGCCGAGCTCGGCGAGCTTGTCGGTCGCATGCGCCTCGATCTCGAACCAGATGCGGAACCGGGTCTGCGGCTCCCAGATGGCGACCATCTCGGGGCGGGAATAGCGCGGGATCATCGCAAGCCTTTCACTACATTCTCAACGTCATCCCGGGCGGAGCGAAGCGCAGACCCGGGATCCATGCCTGAACCGTTCCGGAATGGATCCCGGGTCTCCCTGCGGTCGTCCGGGATGACGGCGCGTTAGAAACTACACCCATTCCCCGCGCGCGGCTTCAGCCGCCTTGCGGATCGCTTCGATATTGCCGGCATAGGCCGAAGGCCCGCCCTTGAACACAGCCGAACCGGCGACTAGCGCGTTGGCGCCGGCCTTCACGACCAGCGGCGCTGTCTCGGGCGTCATGCCGCCATCGATCTCCAGCGCGATCGGCCGGTCGCCGATCAGCGCCTTCACCTGCGCGACCTTCTCGACCACCGAATGGATGAAGCTCTGCCCGCCGAAGCCGGGATTGACGGTCATCAGCAGGATGAGGTCGACATCCTGAATCAGCGCTTCGGCAGCGCTCGCCGGCGTACCGGGATTGAGCACGATGCCGGCTTGTTTCCCTTGCGCCTTGATCGCCTGGATCGTGCGGTGCGGATGCGGACCCGCCTCGACATGGAACGAGATCAGGTCGGCGCCGGCCTTGGCGAAGGCTTCGATGTAGGGATCGACGGGCGCGATCATCAGATGCACGTCGAAGAACTTCTTGCTGTGCGGGCGGATCGCCTTCAGCACATCCGGCCCGAAGGTGATGTTCGGCACGAAATGCCCGTCCATCACGTCGCAATGAATCCAGTCGGCACCGGCGGCATCAACCGCGCGCACCTCCTCGCCGAGCTTGGCGAAATCGGCCGAGAGGATCGACGGGGCGATGCGGATAGGGCTGGTCATGGCCGGGGGTTTAGCGCCCCACGCCGCCAGCCGCAATCAGGCGGAGCGCAGTTTCACCGGAAAGGACAGCCTGCGGTCGGCTTCCGCCATTTCCGCCACCACCTGCGCGAAGGCCGGACGCAGCTTCAGCCGCGCATACCACTCCGCCAGCCCCGGATAGCCGTCGAGCGACGGTCCTCCGAGCCGGCGGATGAAGAGCATGCTCATGAACAGCGCGATATCCGCCACCGAAAGCCGGCCACCGAAGAACGGACGACCCGCCAGCTTCTGCTCCAGCACGTCGTAATGGCGTAAAAGCCCCTCCTCGGCGATCAGGGCGTCGGCCTCCTGCGCGATGCGGCGGTCGCGATCCGGCGAGGGCGGCTCCGTGCGGTGCATCAGCGGCTTCAGGGCCTGGAACAGGATCTCGTCGCCATAGAGCTCGTCGAGCCGGCAGCGCGCCCGCTCGACGGGTGAATCCGGCATCAGCTTCGGCTCGGGATAAGCCTCGTCGAGATATTCGTTGATCACGGTGGAATCGTAGAGAACGAGCCCGCAATCGGTCAGCACCGGCACTTGTCGCTTCGGGTTGAGCGCCAAGACCTCGGGATGCCGGGGATCGTAGCCCGTCGTCTGGTTGAACGGCACCACGATACGCTGGAAAGCCAGCCCCTTCTCGGTCAGCGCGATCTCGACCTTGCGTGAGAATAGGCTCAACGGCCCGGAATAGAGGGTGATCATGGCGCGGCTCTCCTGCGACGGGGAAAGCCTCGCAAGCCCCCGCGTCAGCGCCCGTCAGCAGCCTCCCGGCGCCGGATGCGGGCCGCGATGCCGCCGAGTAGCCAGGGCAGCAGGTAGATCGGGAACTGCGCCAGGGCAAAGTAGAGGAAGGTCTTCGGCGAAACGCCCGCCCCCAGCGCGGCGACCAGCAGGCCCATGTTCCGCTGCCCGGCGCCGTAGCCGATCATGAAGCGCTCGGAAGCCGGCAGCAGCCGCAGAATAATCCAGCTCGAGATCAGGCCGGCGGCCGAAACCGCGAAGACGCAACCCAGCACGAACAGTACGAGCCTGGGATCGTCGAGCGCGGCTTTCGTCACGCCGTCCATCGCGGCGATGGCGAAGATGAAATACATCAGCACGCCGAAGCCATCGAGATTGGCCTTCATCGCCTTGACGCGCGCGAGGCCAAGCCACATCCGGATCGCGCTCGCCACCGCCATGCCGCCGCCGATGAAGATCAGCAGGCGCAGCGTCAGCGCCCAGCGATCGAGAGGGACTGCACCCCCGGCGAGCAGTTCGACCATGATCGGCGCGACGATCGGGCTGACGATCGTGGTCAGGATGACGCTGGCAATAATCAGCGAGGGCTCGAAGCCGTAGAGGATCGCGACCGCAGGCGAGGACATGATCGGCGGCGCCGCGCCCATGATCGCGAGACCCAGCACGATGCCCGGATCGAGGTTCTCGCGCCCGACCAGCAGGAGCGCCCCACCGATCAGCAGCACCGGGCCGGCGATGAGCCAGAGGCAGCTCACTGCGAGCTTGGCCGGGCGCCGGAGCAACCCGAGCGTCACGCGCATGTCGAGGCGCATGAACACGACCGTGGTGAAGCAGAAGATCGTGATCGGCAGCGCCGGCCGCGCCATCGCCGAGAATTGCGGCAGCGCCAGACCGAGGAAGATCGAGAGCGCGAAGCCTTGCGTGCCGTGACGGCCGAGCCACGCGAGCGCGGCAGCGAGGAAGGCGGCAGGATGCATCGATTGGGCTCTGGAATCACGCGCGAGACAGACCCACACTGGCTGAAGGCGCGCGCAGCGTCACCTGCGGGGAAGGCAGCCCGGTCCTGCGCCGGCATAAAATTGCGCACTGCACAGCCAGGCATGAGCCGCCATGGGCAGATCGCGAAAGCAGGCGCAGAAATTGCGAAAGATTGCGCTATTCCGCGCAAAATCCGGTCGCGACGCTGACAAGCCCGCGCAAACCGGTATCCTTGTGGGAAAAGGGGCTGGCAGGAGCAGGTCATGAAGGTGGATACGATCGTTCTCGGCGCCGGTGTCGTCGGCATTTCGGTCGCGCTTCATCTCCAGAAGGCCGGGCGCGCCACCTTGCTGGTCGACCGTCGCGGGCCGGGCGAGGAAACCAGCTACGGCAATGCCGGCCTGATCCAGCGCGAAGGCGTCTACCCCTACGGCTTCCCGCATGATTTCGGTGCGCTCATCCGCTACGCGATGAACAACACCATCGACGCGCACTACCACTGGAGTGCGATCCCGAAGCTCGCCCCGTTCCTGTTCTCCTACTGGATGCATTCGCGCGCCTCCCAGCACGAGGCGATCGCCCATAAATACGCCAAGCTGATCGAGCACTGCGTCACCGAGCATGACGCGCTGGCGCAGGAAGCCGGCGCCACCAACCTGCTGCGCCGCGACGGCTGGATGAAGGTCTTCCGCACCGAGAAGGAGCGCGACACCCGCCTCGCCGAGGCCGCCCGCTGGAACGGGGAGTTCGGCCTGAACTATCGTGCGCTCGACATGGCGACCCTCAAGGCCGAGGAGCCGCATCTCGACCATGGCAGTCTGATCGGCGGCCTGCACTGGACCGACCCGACGACCGTCGTCGATCCGCTCGGCCTGTCCAAGGCCTATGTCGCGCTGTTCGAGAAGCTCGGCGGGAAGCTCGCCATCGGCGATGCCGGCACGCTCCAGCAGACCGGCACGGGCTGGACCGTCACGCTCGCCGACGGCACCACGGCCGAGGCCAAGGACGTCGTCGTCGCGCTCGGCCCCTGGGCCGATGTGCTCAGCAACAAGCTCGGCTATCGGCTGCCGCTCGCGGTCAAACGCGGCTACCACATGCATTACAAGCCGCAGGGCAACGCCGTGCTCAACCACCCGGTACTCGACACCGAGCGCGGCTATTTCCTCGCCCCGATGCTGCAGGGTGTGCGCCTGACCACCGGCGCCGAGTTCGCCGACCGCGATGCGCCGAAGACCCCGGTGCAGCTCGCCCGCGCCGAGCCGATCGCCAAGGCCCTGTTCCCGCTCGGCGAGCGTCTCGATGCCGAGCCCTGGCTCGGCCGTCGCCCCTGCACGCCCGATATGATGCCGATCATCGGCCCGGCACCGAAGCACAAGGGCCTGTGGTTCTCCTTCGGCCATGCCCATCACGGCCTGACGCTGGCCGCCGTCACCGGCCGCATGATCGCGGAAATGGTGACGGGCCAGAAGGTCTTCGTGGATCCGGCTCCGTTCGCGCCGGCACGTTTTTCATAGAGCACCTGTCATCCCGTGCGCGCCGCAGCGTGCAACGCTGCTGCGCAGACACGGGACCGCATGACGAGAAGGCGCCTCCTTCTGCGGACGGTCCCGCATCTGCGCAGCAGCACTGCGTGCCGCAGCGCGTGCGGGATGACGCCTACGTAGCGCGTGCGGGATGACCGACCTGCGTCCCGCCCCCTCGCCTCCCGCTCCACTCCCTGCCACGATCCGGCTCCCGATTCCCGACCGAGACCTTGCCATGGCCCTCGCCAAACCGCCCGTCCAGGACAATGCCTATGCCGCCGCGCTCGCTTTGCTCGACCGCGTCCCGCTGATCGACGGCCATAACGACCTGCCCTATGTCATGCGCAAGGACGCCAAGGCGAAGGGCGACGTCGCCACCTACGGCCTCGACAAGGTCCATGCCGAGGGCGACACCGACATCCCGCGCATGCAGGCCGGCAAGATGGCGGCGCAGTTCTTCGCGGCCTATGTGCCGCCGAAGCAGCCCAACCCCGCCGGCTTCGCGCTCGCTCAGATCGCGCTGATGCGCGGCATCCTCAAGCGCCACGCCGACGCCTTCCGTCCGGGCCTGTCCGCGGCCGATGTCGAGGCCGCGAAGGCCGAGGGGCGCATCGCCCTGTTCATGACCATCGAGAACGGCTCGGCGGTCGATGGCGAGCTCGACGCGCTCGACGCCTATTACGATCTCGGCGTGCGCCTGATGACGCTCTGCCACAACGACACCACCGACTGGTGTGATTCCGCCACCGACGCCCCGCGCCATAACGGCCTCACCGGTTTCGGCAAGGACGTGCTGCGCCGGATGAACAAGCTCGGCATGGTGATCGACCTCGCCCATGTTGCGCCGAAGGTGATGCATGACGCGCTCGACGTTTCCAGCGCCCCGCTGGTCTGGTCGCATTCGAACGCCTTCACGCTCTGCGACCACCCGCGCAACGTCCCCGACGACGTGCTCGACCGCGTCGCCGGCAATGGCGGCGTCGTGATGGCGACCTTCGTGCCGGATTTCATCAGCCAGGCTTCCCGCGACTGGCACCGCCCGGCCAAGGACCAGTACGGCAAGAGCCCCGAAGGCGTGGACCACGACAAGGTCGAGGCCGAGATCGCCGCCAAGTCCGGCCCGCGTCCGAAGGCGACGCTGCCGGAGTATTGCGATCATGTCGACTATCTCGCCAAGCGCATCGGCCACGACCATGTCGGCATCGGCTCGGACTTCTTCGGCTGGATCAATCCGGACGGGCTCGAGGACACCACGACCTTCCCGTCGGTGATCGCCGAGCTGATCCGCCGCGGCTGGTCGGAGGAGAACCTGATCAAGCTCGCCGGCGGCAACACGCTGCGCGTGCTGCGCGCGGTCGAGAAGGCGGCGGGCTGAAGGCCCCCGATAACGTCATCGACCAGCGGTGGGTACCTCGACAGAGAACCCTCTCCCATAGGGAGAGGGTAGGGTGAGGGGTCGGCCGCTGGACGCTTTGGCCGTGACCTGACCGCAGCTACGGTTGGATCAGGGTTCCACTGGTCCAGGGGCCGACACCTCACCCCTACCCTCTCCCTATGGGAGAGGGGATCCCGAGCCTCCCGTCTCATCGCGAGGCTCGCATCAAGCGCTGGCATGACGTATGGCATGGCGTAACAGCCCTCCGATGAGGTAGCGGCGCCCCACCAACAGAAGCCCATTCCATGACCGGTTCCGGCACCGACCGCACCCGCCCGGCCGTCCAGGCCCCCGCCCCCATCGTCATCCTGGTCGAGCCGCAGCTCGCCGAGAACATCGGCATGTGCGCCCGCGCCATGGCGAATTTCGGCCTCTCCGAGATGCGCCTCGTCGCTCCGCGCGATGGCTGGCCGAGCGGCGGCGGCCTCAAGAAGGGCGCAACCGCGGCAGCCTCCGGCGCGACGCACATCCTGGAGAACGCCCGGCTCTATGACAGCGCGGCCGAGGCGATCGCCGACCTCAACCATGTGCTGGCAACGACCGCGCGCGAACGTGGCCAGATGAAGCGCGTGCTGACACCGGCTGAAGCGATGCCCGAGGTCGCCGGCCGCATCGGCTCCGGCGAGCGCGTCGGCATCCTGTTCGGGCGCGAGCGCATCGGCCTGACCAACGAGGAGATCAGCCTCGCCGACGCGATCCTGACCTTCCCGGTCAATCCCGCCTTCGCCTCGCTGAATCTCGCCCAGGCCGTGCTGCTCAACGGCTATGAGTGGTTCAAGACGACCCATGGCGAGCCGCCCTTCCGCGAAAACAACCCCTCGCCGCCGGCCAGGCGCGAGATGATCCTGTCGATGTTCGACTATCTCGAGGGCGAGCTCGATCTTTGCGGCTTCTTCCCGCCCGGCAAGAAACCGGTGATGACCGCCAACCTGCGCGATGTCCTGCACCGGCTCGACATGACCGAGCAGGAGGCCCGGACGCTGCGCGGCGTCTTCAAGTCGCTGGTCGAGGGGCCGAAGAAGGCACGGCTCCTGGCGCGGCAGGCCAGCGAGGCGGGAGAGGCCGAGAGCTGACCGGAACGCTGCCGGGGAAGGCACTCCGTCTGCCTCACGCCGTCATGCTCGCCCTTGTGGCGAGCATCCACGGCTTGAACACCGCCCTCGATCGGCAAAGACGTGGATGGTCGGGACAAGCCCGACCATGACGATGCGCCTTTGGCCCATAAGAAAAAAAGCCGGCCCTGAAGGGCCGGCTGGTCTGGTCGGGGGGTCTCGAAACGCCCGGTCAGAATTGGTACTTCAGCGTCGCCTTCACGGTGCGGCCCGGCTCGCTGTAATAGTCGCGGGCCTGGGCCAGAACGCCCGTCGGCACCGTCACGGCATCCCAATATTTCCTGTCGAAGATATTGTAGACGCCGACCTGCAATTCAAGGTCTGCGATCTGCGGCATCGGCCGCCACCAGGCCATGGCGTTGAAGATCGCATAACCCGGCGCCTGGAAGCCCTGCGTCGAGCCGGTCGTGGCGACGCTCTTGCGGGCGCCGGCCAGCTTGGTCGACACCTCGCCGCCCCAGCTCTCGTTGCCATAGGCGATGGCGAAGATGCCCTGCACCGGCGGGATCGAGTTGAGGCCGATGCCGGTGATCTTGTTCTTGCCATCGGTATAGGCGAAGGAGCCGCGCACCAGCCAGTTCGGCGCGAAAGCGTATTGCATGTTCGCCTCGACGCCGGAAATCCCGACGCGCGCGACGTTCTGCGGGCCCTGGATGCCGCCCTGCGGATAGAGCCCGCCCGGAGGCGCGATCTGCACCGTCTCGATGAAGTTGCGGTAGTTTGTGTGGAAGAAGGTCACCGAACCGCCGAACGCCTTGTCGCCGAAGCGGAAGCCGACATCGATGCCGTTGCTGGTTTCCGGACGCAGGTCGGGGTTGCCCTTGCGCAGATAGGTGCCGACCGCGCCGAAATTCGCATAGAGCTCGCTCGCAGTCGGAGCCCGGAAGCCTTTCGACCATTGTGCGAAGAGGGTGACGTCCTTCAGATAGGGCGCGTTCCTGATGATGTCGTATTCCAGCCGGACGCGCGGGGACCAGGCGTCGTCGCTGGATGCGGCCGGCATTCCCGCATAGGACGAGCTCGCGAGATAGGACGCCGTTGCCTTCGGCTTTTCCTCATACCGATCGAAGCGGACGCCCGGCGTCAGGCGCAGCGTGTCGTTGAGGAAGCCGAACTGATGATGCGCGTAGAACGCCACCATATTGCCCTCGACGCGCGGCGTGTCGGACTGGTTGGTATGCAGGTTGTTGCAGGCCGTGAAAGCGCCGGTATAGGGGCGGCGGCAGCTGTCTAGTCCCGCAGAATACTGGTCGAGCGTCGATAAGCTCAGTTCGGTGCCGAGCGTGAGCTTGTGCGAGACAGGACCGGTGATGAAGCTCTTGATCAGGTGGCCGTTGAAGCCGAAGGACTTCTCCTCGACCTCGTTGTCGCGGGCATAGGGGCCGACCACGCTGGTGTAGCGATAGGCGTTGAGGATCGAGTTCCGCTTCACGCCCTGCCAGTAGAGATTGGCGTGCGCCTCGTCGATGAAGCCGCCGGGCTGATTGTAGTCATAGGTCAGCGAAACGCGCTTGCGCTCAACGTCCTCCTGGGTCTGGTGCGCGCCGGGGCGGTAGTTCCCGGTGAGCGAGACCGCGCTCGTCCGCGTCTGGATCTTCTCGTCGCGCTTGAAGAGTTCGCCGGTCAGCCCGAAGCGATGCACCTCATTCACATACTGGTGAACCTTGGCGAGGAAGCTGTACTGATTGAAATCGGCCGGGTTCGGCTCGGTGCGAGCGGCGCCGATCGTCGGATTCGAGCCGCGGTTGTCGGTCTCGTGGCCCTTCCGGAAGCCACCCTGCAGCAGCACCCAGGTATTGTGGAACCGGCCGGCGACCGCGCCGCTGCCGAAGACGGCCTTGTCGGTCGTATCGAACCCGGTCTTCGCAAGACCGCCGATCGTCTTGCCCGGACGGATCAGGTCTTCCGGATCGAGGGTGCGCACCGCCAGCGCACCGCCGAGCGCGCCCGAGCCGAGCGTGCTGCCGCCGCTGCCGCCGCGCAGGAGGTCGAGCGTCGACAGCGAGTCGAAATCGAAGGCCGTGCCGATGCTGCGGTCGATCCGGTTGTCCTGGATGAAGGGCTGGCGGATGCCGTCGACCGTGGTCAGCACGCGCGCGCCGTCCAGGCCACGGATGTTCACCGAGCCGTTCACCCGGTTGAAGGAGATGCCGGCCTCGAGCCGCTGCGACAGCTCCGAGATGCTCTGGATCTGCTGGCGGTCAAGCTCCTCGCGCGTGGTACGCGTCGTCGTCGGGCCGCCCAGCAGCGCGCCGCCCGGCTGCCCCTCGCCCTGCACGTTGATCTGGTCGAGGACAACGGGGGCTTCGGCGGCCTGCGCGACGGGCGCGGCGCGAGTCCGGCCCTGCTGCTGCGCAATGGCGGGCGATGCCAGCAGAACCACCATCAAGCTGCCGAGCGCGACCCCTTCGCGCAATGTACCGGAATGCATCCCCATGGCCTTGACCCGTCCTTCTGAACGCTGCGGGTCAGAACCGCCGCGCCTCAATAGTTTTAAATTAATACAAACAAGGTCTTACCCGCCCTGATAAGACGATATTCGGATATTGAGCGACTCGATGACTGTCAATTGCCTGCCACACGAAGGACATCTTCCGATGCAGGAAGAACACAATAGTAGAACTTCTCTAAAGAATAATATTTGATCGCATCGTTCTAAGCTGGAATCTGCAGCCGTGGCGCGCCGGCTCCCGATCTCGTGATCGCATCCGGCCCCTCGCCCGCCAGCTTCCCGTTGCAATGCAGCGGCAGGGCTCCAACATGCGCAGCATCAAGGGACGTCAGAGATGCTCGACCGCCGGACAATGTTGACGGGAACAGGCGCCTTGGCCGCGAGCTTCGCCATCGCCGGCCGGACGGCAGCCGCGGCTGATATTGACGTCGTCGTGATCGGCGCCGGCGCGGCCGGCATCGCCGCCGCGCAGGCCCTGCGCGCCGCCGGGCGCCAGACCGTCGTGCTCGAAGCCCGCGGCCGGATCGGCGGGCGCGCCTTCACCGATGCCTCGCTCGGCCCGGCCTATGATGCGGGCGCGATGTTCATCCATTGGGCCGAGCGGAACCCATGGGTCCAGATCGCCCGCGATCTCGGCATCGCCACGCCCGCCGAATCCTGGGGCAGCGGTTTCAAGATCTTCGCCGACGGCAAGCCGATGGCGGATTCCGACCGCAATCGCCGCCGGAGCGCATTCGGCCAGATCGACCGTCGGCTGGAAACGGTCGATCTTACGCAGCGCGACATGTCGATTGCAGAATTGCTGGGCGATCTCGGCCCGGAGCTCGCGCCCGTCGCCGCATCCGGCCTGCTGCTCTCGATCGGCGAGGAATCGAGCCGCATCTCCGCCCGCGACTATCAGCGCCTGTGGTCGGGAGAGGATCTCGTCGTCCCCTCCGGCTACGGCAATCTCGTCGCGCGCTCGGCCGCCGGGCTCGATATCCGCCTGAACGAGCCGGTCGAGACGGTCCGCTGGGATGGTCCGGGCATCACCGTCACCACGCGCTCCGGCGCGCTGCGCGCTAATGCCTGCATCGTGACGGTGCCGGTCGGCGTGCTGAAGGCCGGCACGATCCGCTTCATCCCGGAATTGCCGACAACGACGCGCGACGCCCTTGCCGGCCTGCATATGGGCGCATTGACCAAGATCGCCCTCAAGGTCGAGGGCGATCGCTTCGGCATCACGCCGGGTGCGAGCTTTCTCGAAGCGGCCGCGCCCGAACGCCTGATGAATCTCGACATGTTCCCCGGCGGCCAGGATATCGTCATCGGCTATTGTGGCGGCGATTATGCCCGCAAGCTCTCCGAGGCAGGCACCGAGGAGGCTCGCGCCCATCTCGTCGACCTGCTGGCGAAGATGGTCGGCGCCGATTTCCGCAAGACGGTGAAGCAGGTCTCGTTCCCGGCCTGGTGGACCGACCCCTTCGCCCGCGGCTCCTACTCGATCTGCGACCCCGGCCACGAGACGGCGCGCGACGCCCTCGCCCAGCCGATCGGCAACCGCCTCTTCATCGCCGGCGAGGCGACCGCGGGCGGTGGCGCCATGACGGTCGGCGGCGCGACTCTCGCCGGCCGCGCTGCGGCAGCGGCGCTGACGCGCCTAAAGGCTTGACGGGTATCAGGCCGAGCTCGGCCGAAGCGCCAGTTCCCAGTTCTGACCGACGAGATCCTGCCCGAAGGAATGGTGCTTCTCTTCCGCCACCAGCCTGAAGCCCTCGCCGACATAGATGCCACGCGCCGCATGCAGGATGTCGTTGGTCCAGAGCACCATGCGCTCGTAGCCCGCAGCGCGCGCGAAGCCGATCGCCTCGCGGACGAGGCGCTTGCCCAGCCCGAGCCCGTGCGCACGCTTCTCGACCAGCACGAGCCTGAGCTTCGCTGTCGTCGCGTCCTCTTGCACGACGAAGGCGGAACCGACGGGCCGGCCATCCAGCTCCGCGATGAAGCAGCGCTCACGGCCCGGCTTGAACTCGCGCAGGAACTTCGCAGCAATCTCGGCAACGAGCGCCTCGAAACTCAGATCCCAGCCGTAATCTTTGGCATAGAGCCGGCCATGAGCGCCGACGACCCAACCCATGTCGCCGGCCTGGTGTTCGCGAATGACGGGAGTCGAACGATCGCGAACATCTCCTGACAGAAGCCGCTCGGTATCGGCGAGCGCATCGACGAGCCTCGCCTGCTCGAACGGTGCCAGCCGCCCCAGGATCGCCCCCGCTTGCACGCTGGAAGCCGCGTCGAGCGGCTGGAAGGCCGCCCTGCCCTTCGCTGTCAACCGCAGGCGCCAGGCCCGGCCATCGGCTGCCGAGCGGCTGCGTTCGAGCCAGCCCTGCCCTGCGAAGCGCTTGAGGATGCGGGAGAGATAGGCCGGATCGAGATCGAGCGACTTGGCCATCTCGGCCGCCTGCCAGTCGTCGCGCTGCGCCAGCTCGTAAAGCACGCGCGCCTCGGCGAGCGCGAGCCCGGAGCCGTGCAGGCTCCCGCCGAGCGCCCCCACCCAGCGGGTATGGAAACGGTTGAAGCGGCGGATCGCGGCGACGGCGGTCTCGGTGGTTTCCATGGCGCACCTCCAGCTAGAGCATTTCCGGCGAGCACAAGTTCGCCTCCAAAGCTCCAGCTCTTTGTTTCGACGCAGTTCCGGGCGCAAAACCGCTGCGCACTTTTGCTGAACTGCTCCAGATGCCAATCGATTTAGTGGACAGAGTCAACTAAATTCGAGACAGCCGCTGAACCTGCCGTTGACCGTCCCTTAACCGGTCTCTGGCGGAGTCGCGCTTTGGCGTTTGCGGCACTCTCAATGCAAGTCGATCTCCTCGCCGGCGCGAGCCACCGCCCCTTCGCGATCCCCCGGCCCCGGCCCACGATCCTCGTCTTCGATTCCGGTCTCGGCGGCCTCACCGTGCTCTCGCGCACCACCCAGGCCTGCCCCGGCGCCCATATCGTCTACGCCGCAGACGATGCCGGCTTTCCCTATGGCCGGCTGGGTGAGGGCGAACTCGTCACCCGCGTGCTCGCCGTGATGGAGCGCCTCATTGCGCGCTTCCATCCCGATCTCGTCATCATCGCCTGCAACACGGCCTCGACGCTGGTGCTCCCGGCGCTCAGGGCGCGCTTCGCGATTCCCTTCGTCGGCACCGTGCCCGCGATCAAGCCGGCCGCTGCCGCGACCCGCAGCGGCATGATCTCGGTGCTGGCCACGCCCGGCACCGTGGCGCGCGACTATACCCGCGAGCTGATCGAGACCTATGCGGCCAGCCACCGCGTCACGCTCGTCGGCGCGACGCGGCTCGCCGGCCTTGCCGAGCAGGCGCTGAAGGGCGAAGCCGTGGACGACGCGATCCTTGCTGCCGAGATCGCCCCCTGCTTCATCGAGGCGGATGGCCGCCGCACCGATGTCGTCACCCTCTCCTGCACGCATTATCCCCTGCTGCTGGAGCGGATGAAGCGCCTCGCGCCCTGGCCGGTCGAGTGGATCGACCCGGCTCCGGCGATCGCACGCCGCGTCGCCGATCTCCTGTCCGGCGCCCGGCAGACCGCCCTCGCCTGCCATGACGCCACGGCGGTTTTTACAAACGGCTCCGGCCTGACAGGCCCGTTGCGGATCGCGCTGGCCGGTTACGGCCTGGCCCAGGTCGTCGTCGAACCCATGCCCTTGGCGAACTGACGGGAACCCGGGCTCCGCCCTGAACGTTCCGCTGCAGGCGACCATCGCAGAGGAACCAGATCATGAGAAAGCTGCTCTTGCTGTTCGCGCTTGTCGCCGGCTTCGCCTTTGCCGGTGCCGGGACCAGTACGGAAGCGCAGGCGAAACCCCATGGTTGGCACAAGGGCCATGGACAGCACGGCTTCTACCGCCACGGGCCGCGCCGGCATCACGGCTGGAATCGCGGCCATCACTATGGCTGGTACAAGCACCGCCCGCGCCGCCACCATTATTATAGCCGTCCCTACGGTTACTGGCGCTGAGTCCGGCTTTCCGCGGTCGCGGAATTGACTCGAAGCCGGCTTTCCGTCATACGCCCTCTCGTCGCGCGGCTCCTCACGGGGCCGCGTGGCTTTTTCCGCACCCGTGATCCGCTCTTCTTCGGAAGCTGGATCTGTCGCCCCGGTGCATCGGACCGAAAAGTGGCCTCCACTTTTCGGGCGAATCCGATGCAGAGAAAAGGGCAGCTTGCGAAAGCTGCCTGGGACAGGAGGGCGCGGTCCTCAACTCGCGAACCTGAGAGGACACGCGACATGTCGAAGCGTCATGAGGCGAAGTACAAGATTGACCGCCGCCTCGGTCAGAACATCTGGGGCCGCCCGAAATCCCCGGTCAACCGTCGTGAATACGGCCCCGGCCAGCACGGCCAGCGCCGCAAGGGCAAGCCGTCCGACTTCGGCACGCAGCTGCGCGCCAAGCAGAAGCTGAAGGGCTACTACGGCTCGATCTCCGAGAAGCAGTTCCGCCGCTACTACGCCGAGGCGATCCGCCTGAAGGGCGACTCGGGCGAGAACCTCGTCGGCCTGCTCGAGCGTCGTCTCGACGCGGTGATCTACCGCGCCAAGTTCGTCCCGACCGTCTTCGCGGCCCGCCAGTTCGTCAACCACGGCCACATCACCGTGAACGGCAAGCGCGTCAACATCGCCTCCTACCAGGTGAAGCCGGGCGACGTGATCGCGGTCAAGGATAGCTCGAAGCAGCTCGCCATCGTCATCGAGTCGGCCGCCCTGGCCGAGCGTGACGTGCCCGACTACATCGACGCCGACCACACCAAGTTCTCGGCCACCTACACCCGCACCCCGACCCTGTCGGACGTGCCCTACGCGGTGCAGATGGAGCCGAACCTGGTCATCGAGTTCTACTCGCGCTGATCGGCGACAACGCTTCCGCTCTTCGGGGTGGAGCCGGAATTTGGGGCGGCCCTCGGGCCGCCCCTTTTTTGTTCTGCGAAGGCACGGCGGATGCGGCATGATGAGACCGCTGGTCGCGATCCGGAGAATGAGATGAGGGCTCTGAGGGCTGCATTCGGCACGCTGGCGACGGCCGCGTTCCTGCTCGCAATGCCAGCCATATCGAGCGTGGCGCTGCCGTCAGCCGCCTCGGCCGAGGTCCGTTTCGGGCGCAATGTCCGGGTTGGCGGCCACGACTTTTCGAACCAGCGCTTCGACCGCAAGCGGCGCGCGGAGATCTATCTCTACGATCGCAGCCCGGCCCGTTCAGGCTGCGTCTGGCGCTCGGATGGTCGCGGCGGCAAGGTGAAGACCTGTCACCTGCGTCGGATCAGGTAGAGGCCGCCTGCGTCAAGGCCGCTAATGGGGTGTTGGTCGAGAATATCCTGACCGGAGCGGCGGCTCAGAGATGCGAGCCGACCTCGTGTCGGAAGAAATAGCAGCCCACTCCCAGGCAGCCGATCAGGATCGACAGCGCATAGGGCCCGAACAGGCAGACGATGAAGACGGACCCGATGAAGGCCCGCATCGCCCAGCATGACCATGTCTGCTTCATGGCTAACCTCTCGCATCGCAATCACTGACAAAGCGTAAATGGCGAGCCGTGAATCCAACCTGAATAGATATGGTAAACGCCTGAATTCCCATTGAATTCCGTGTGTTAGGGTTTTTGGCGAAAGCAGGGCGGCAGCGCTCTTCCCCGTATCTCCCGGCCGCGCTCTGGCGTAGCGTCACCTCCCCTGAGAGGAGATTCGCATGAAAAGACTTCTGCTGACCGCGTTCGCTGTGTGCTGCATGGCCGGCGCGGCCCAGGCGCAAAGCTGCAACCTTCAGGCCTCGGACAAGAAGCTGGCCGGCGCGGCGAAGACGAGCTTCCTGACCAAATGCGAGAAGGACGCGGGCGCCGCCTGCGACAAGCAGGCCGCCGACAGGAAGCTGGCCGGCGCCGCCAAGAACAGCTTCACCAAGAAATGCGTCTCGGACGCCGTCGGCACCTGAAGACCGGCACCGGCAAGCCATAAGCGAAGAGCCGCGCCCAAGACAGGGCGCGGCTCTGTTCACGTGCAGTTCTGGAAATCGGTTGAGGCCGGGTCTCAATCCTCGTTCTGGTCGTCGCGATCCTGCCAGTGCCGGCGTCCACCCCGGTCGCCACGCTCCCAGCGGTCGCCCCGATCGTTGTCATGCCATCCGCCACGCCAGCCGCGCATCTCGCGGAAGCGCTCGCGCCCCTCCGCCATCGCCTCGCGCACCGAGCGGCGCAGCACCGTCTTCTGCTCGTCGCTGAGCGTCGTCCAGAGCGGGCGCACGGCATCGGCCAGTTCCTTGGAGCGGGCCGCACGCTCGCCCTGCCGGTTGGCAGTGGCATCGAGGCGCTCCATCAGGTCGGCATGGCGCAGCGCCTCGCGCCGCTCGCGCATCGCTCGCCAGCGCTCGCCGCGCTCGGAACTGCGCTGCTTGATCAGCCCCTCGACCTTGTCGAAGAGAGCCGCCTGCTCCGGACTGAGCTTGAGATCGGCGCGTACCCTGGACAAGCGCTCTTCCATCCGCTCCCTGGCGCGCTCGGCCCGGCGCTCGCGCCATTCGTCCCGGCGCTGTTCGCGGCTTTCGCTGCGTTCCTGCTTCTGGTCGCTGCCGCCCGCGGGCGGAACCGGCTGCGGCTGCGCCAGAGCGAAGCTGCCGGCGAGCATCGCGATCGAGGATGCGGCGATGAGGGCAATGGGTTTCACGGGCAATCTCCTTGGAACAGTCCAGTCGAAGCGTCGCGCAGCGGGTCTCGAAGCCGAGTGGCGATAGCGTGAACCTGATCCTGCCGGCCTGACCCGGCAATGGCCAGCGGATGAAAAGATCGTAATGTAGCGACAACGCCTTCGGCGCGATTCGGTTCGCCATCGGGTTTTCAATGCAAAATCTCATCACCGATGTCCGCGGCCTGCTCGTCGGCCAGGCGCATGATGCTGCGGCAGCAACCGGCGTCACCGCCGCGATCTTCGAGCGCCCGACCGTCGCCTCGGCCGCCGTGCTTGGCGGCGCGCCCGGCACCCGCGATACCGCGCTGCTCGATCCGGAAATGACCGTCGAGCATGTCGACGCCATCGTGCTTTCCGGCGGCTCGGCCTGGGGGCTCGGCGCCACCGATGGTGTGATGCGCTGGTTGGCGAAGGAGGGCCGCGGCTTTCCGGTCGGCGCCTTCCGCGTACCGATCGTCCCGCAGGCGATCCTGTTCGACCTGATGAATGGCGGCGAGAAGCCCTGGGCCCGTGGCGAAGGCGAGACGCCTTATGCCCGGCTCGGAGCCGAGGCTGCCGCCGCAGCTTCCGCCAGATTCGCGCTCGGAACCGCCGGTGCCGGCTACGGCGCGACCACCGCCAATTTGAAAGGCGGTCTCGGCTCGGCCAGTGCGCGGGCCGCGACAGGGCAGATCGTCGGCGCACTGGTTGCGGTTAACGCCGTCGGCACGGCCACGATCGGCGACGGCCCCCATTTCTGGGCGGCCCCCTATGAGCGGGATGGTGAATTCGGCGGCATCGGTTGGCCTGCCGCGATCACGCCTGACGACACCGCTTTGCGCTTCAAGGGCGGCACCGGTCAGAACACCACGATCGCGCTGGTCGCGACCGACGCCGTCCTGACCAAGCCGCAGGCCCGCCGCCTCGCGCTCGCCGCGCATGATGGCCTCGCCCGTGCCTTGCGCCCTGCCCATGCCCCGTTGGACGGCGACATCGTCTTCGCCGCCGCAACGGGTTACAGCGGCGCCCCCTCGGACGCCTTCGCGATGACGGAGCTTTGCGCCACGGCCGCCGATGTGCTGGCCCGCGCGGTGGCGCGCGGCGTCCACGCGGCGACGGCCCTGCCCTTTGACGGCGCAAGGCCCGCCTGGCGGGATCGGTTCGGACACTGAGCCGATCCCGGAAACATGCCGCAACGTTAGCGAAGCAATTTACCAAGCATAAAGCCAGCCTCCGTAATCTGCCCGCCTAGGTTTCCGTTTCATGATCGGACAACCGGGGGGACCCTATGCGCGAGATCGGCTTCGGCCTGGTCTGCGGCCTCGTGATGGCGGTGGCCGCGCTCCTGATTGCAGCCTGGCCGGTGCCAGGACGGCCGATCGCCGCCTTTTTCCCTGCTGGAACCGCGTCGGCCGATATCGCACAAGCGGTTACCGAGGCGAGCGGCAGCCTCCTGCAGATTGATACCAACGCCGCCGTCGCCTTCACCATGGGCGAGCGCGACGGCTTCGTCTCGTCCCTCTACGGCGCCGGAGCCTGGCTCGTCATCGACGCCGCCTTTGCCCGGCTCTGCACGGGAAGCATCGCAGGGAGCAGCCGATGAATGCCGTCGCACGCTTTCGTGAACGCTTCTCCCGTTTCCTGATCGCGATCCTCTGGGCGAATGCCGCCGTGCTGGCAGTCGGGACGCCGGCCGCCTCGCCACTGCACGGCCCAGCGATCACGCTGGCAGGCATCGCGCTGGCCGCGCTGGGAACGATGGTGTGGCGCATCGACCGCACCGGCTGGGTGACCCGCGAGGTTTCCAGCATCGTGACCATGGGCCAGGTCATGCTGCTGGTCTATGCCTATGCCGGGCATCCCTATCAGTCCGACATGCACATGTATTTCTTCGCCATGCTGGCCGTGCTCGCCGGCTGGCTGGACTGGCGCATCTTCATCCCGGCGACCCTCGCCATCGTCCTGCACCACCTCGCCTTCAGCCTGTTGCTGCCGGGCGGCGTCTTCCTCAACGGCAACCAGATCGATCGCGTCCTGCTGCATGGCGCGATCGTGGCCGTGCAGTCGGTCGCGCTGAGCTGGGTGGTCTGGTCGCTGCGCCAGTCTCTCGAAATCTCGGAGCGCGAGCGCCATGAGGCCGATGCCGCCCGCACGACGGCCGATGAGGCACGGCGCGAGCTGGCCGAAACCATGGAAAGAGGTGCCCTCGTCCGCCGTCAGGTCCTGCACGCCGTGGCCGATGATTTCGAACGCGAGATCGCCGGTATCGCCCGCGACGTCATCGCATCCGTGCAATCCCTGCGCATTGCCTCGCAGCAGATGAAGACCGGCGCCCTCGAAGTCTCGGAGCGCTCCAGCGCAGCATCGCAATCCTCGCGCCAGACCTCCTCGAACGTCGTCGCCGTTACACAGGGCACGGCGGAGCTGGCGCATTCCTTCGCCGAGGTCGACCGCCAGGTCGCGGAAACCACGCGGGTCGTCGGAGAGACCACGCGGCAGGCCCGCGCCGTGCTCGATACCGTCGGCGAATTGTCGCGCAAGGCCGGCCAGGTCGGCGACATCACCGATGCGATCTCCACCATCGCCAAGCATACCAACCTGCTGGCGCTGAACGCCTCGATCGAAGCCGCCCGGCTCGGCCATTCCGGCGGCGGCTTCACCGTCGTCGCCCAGGAGATCAAGTCGCTCGCCAACCAGACCTGGCGCGCAACCGAGGAGATCCAGAGCCAGATCGGCGCCATCCGCGAATCCAGCACGGAGGCGATCGACGCGATCGACGCCATGAACGCGACGGTCGGTTCGCTCAACCAGATCTCGGGCAATGTCGCGACCGTGGTCGAACAGCAGAACGCCGCGGCGGCCGGTATCGCCCAGATCATCCGGCGCGCCGCCGACGAGACCGTCTTCGCCGCCGGCCATATCGACATCGTCAGCCGCATCGCCGCGGAAACCGACGAGGCCGCGAGCCATGTCGCCGAATCCGCCGACAAGCTCTCGCGCCAGTCGGTGCATCTCGACACCGAAGTCGCTCAGTTCCTCGGTCGGATTCGCGCTGCCTGAGCCCCGGTTTCCCAGCCGGGCGCGAATGCGCTATGGCGGAGCCATGTCCACCGACGATTTCCTCGCCCGTTTCGGCTCCCCCGGCGCCAGCCAGCCGGACCCCGTCGCCGCCGCCCAACAGGCGATGCGCAATCCCCTGCCCGCCCGCTTCTATAAGGAGGCCGGCGTGCTGGAGCGCGACGGGCTTTTCCATGTCGCCCTCGACGGCAAGACGGCGCGGACCCCGGCCCGCAAGCCCCTCGCCGTCACCTCCCGCCCCGTTGCCGAGGCCCTCGCCTCCGAATGGCAGGCGCAGGGCGAACGGGTCGACCCCGCCCGGATGCCGCTGACCCGCCTCGTCAACTCGGCGCTCGACGGCGTCGAGGACCAGCAGGAGGCCGTGCGCGCCGAGATCGTCCGCTATGCCGGCTCCGACGCGCTCTGCTACCGCGCGGGCGAGCCCGAGGCGCTTGTCGAACGGCAAAACCAGGTCTGGCAGCCGATTCTCGGGGGCATCGAGGCACTGATCGGCGCCCGCTTCCTCCTGGCGGAAGGCATCGTCTTCGCCGAGCAGCCGCACGAAACGCTCGCGGCGATCGCCCGCCGGGTCGAGACGATCCCCGCTCCGCTGGCGCTGGCCGGCGCGCATAACGTCATGACGTTGACCGGCTCGGCCATCCTGACGCTGGCGCTGGCGAACGGGCAGATCGACCCGGACGCCGCCTGGGACGCCGCCCATCTCGACGAGGACTACCAGATCGGCATCTGGGGCCAGGACGAGGAGGCGGCCGAGCGCCGCGTCATCCGCCGCCGCGAGTTCGATGCGGCCGTGCTGTTGCTGCTGAAAGGCTAGGCGCGATGAAAATGGGGCCGGCGGCGACATCTCCCGATGCTTACGTCGAAACCCTCTCCGGCTGGCAGCGCGCCCTCGTCGAGCAATTGCGACACGAGGTCCGCGCCGCCGCCCCGCTCGACGAGCGGATCAAATGGACCCATCTCGTCTACTTCTCCAACGGCCCGGTTCTGCTCATCCGCGCCGAGGAGAAGCGCGTCCTCTTCGGCTTCTGGCGCGGCAAGCGCCTGCGCGAGCTCGCGCCGCGCCTCAAGGCCGGCGGCAAATACGAGCTGGCGACCTGGGAATTGCGCGAGGGCGACAGCGTCGACCCCGCACTGCTGACAAGGCTGGTTCAGGAAGCGGTTCGCCTGAACGACGAGGTGGGCAATCCCGCCGCGCGTTCCGCATGATTGCGGTTCCCGCTTCAGCAAACGTCGTAATGGACTCATGCGCGATGGCCGCTTAAGCCGGCTTTCGAGACGCGTTTTGCCCGCCGGGAGCCTGCCGCCATGAAGGACATCCTCGAACAGCTCGAAACCCGCCGCGAGGGCGCCCGCAAGGGCGGCGGCGAGCGCCGCATCGAGGCGCAGCACAAGCGCGGCAAGCTCACCGCCCGCGAGCGCATCGAGCTCCTGCTCGACAAGGACTCCTTCGAGGAGTTCGACATGTTCGTGCAGCACCGCGCCGTCGATTTCGGCATGGACAAGGCTGAGAAGATCCCCGGCGACGGCGTCGTCACCGGCTGGGGCACGGTCAACGGCCGCACCGTCTTCGTCTTCTCGAAGGACTTCACCGTCTTCGGCGGCTCGCTTTCCGAGACGCACGCCCAGAAGATCATCAAGATCCAGGACATGGCGCTGAAGATGCGCGCGCCCATCGTCGGCCTATTCGATGCCGGCGGCGCCCGCATCCAGGAAGGCGTCGCGGCGCTCGGCGGCTATGGCGAGGTCTTCAAGCGGAACGTCCAGGCTTCCGGCGTGATCCCGCAGATCTCGGTGATCATGGGGCCCTGCGCCGGTGGCGACGTCTATTCCCCGGCGATGACCGACTTCATCTTCATGGTCCGCGACACCTCCTACATGTTCGTGACCGGCCCTGAGGTCGTGAAGACCGTTACCAACGAGACCGTGACCTCCGAGGAGCTCGGCGGCGCCAAGGTCCATACCTCCAAGTCATCGGTCGCCGACGGCTCCTTCGAGAACGATGTCGAGGCACTCCTGCAGGTGCGCCGCCTGCTCGACTTCCTGCCGGCCAACAACACGGCCGGCGTGCCGGAATGGCCCTCCTTCGACGTACCCGACCGCGTCGACATGAGCCTGGACACGCTCGTCCCGGACAATCCGAACAAGCCCTACGACATCAAGGAGCTGATCCTGAAGACGGTCGACGAGGGCGATTTCTTCGAGATCCAGGCAGCCTATGCCGGCAATATCGTCACCGGCTTCGGCCGCATCGAGGGCCGCACCGTCGGCATCGTCGCCAACCAGCCGATGGTGCTCGCCGGCGTGCTCGACTCCGACGCCTCGCGCAAGGCCGCCCGTTTCGTGCGCTATTGCGACGCCTTCGAGATCCCGATCGTCTCGCTCGTCGACGTTCCCGGCTTCCTGCCCGGCACGGCCCAGGAATATGGCGGCCTGATCAAGCACGGCGCCAAGCTGCTCTTCGCCTATTCGGAATGCACCGTGCCGCTGGTCACGATCATCACGCGCAAGGCCTTCGGCGGCGCCTATGACGTGATGGCCTCGAAGCATATCGGCGCCGACGTGAACTATGCCTGGCCGACGGCGCAGATCGCGGTGATGGGTGCCAAGGGCGCGGTGGAGATCATCTTCCGCGGCGGCGACGCCGAGACGATCGCGCGCCAGACCAAGGAATACGAGGACCGCTTCATGTCGCCCTTCGTCGCGGCCGAGCGCGGCTATATCGACGAGGTGATCATGCCGCACTCGACCCGCCGCCGCATCGCCCGCGCGCTCGCCATGCTCAGGACCAAGAGCGTCGAGCGACCCTGGCGGAAGCACGACAACATTCCGCTCTGAACTCCGCAGAACTTGTCATTCCGGGGCTTCGCGCAGCGAAGAACCCGGAACCCACGACTGGGTGAGCGGCTCGCAAGGCGGCATAAAATGTCTCACCCAGTCGTGGGTTCCGGGTTCGTGCCTTCGGCACGCCCCGGAATGACAAGGGTGTATTGCGATCGACGGACGAAAGCCCCTAATCCAGCGTGCTCCGGAACCGCATCAGCGCCAGCCCCGCATAAACCGGCACGAACAGGCCGAGATAGACGACCTCGTCGCCGATATCGCCGAGGCCCGCGCCCTTCAGCATGATCGCGCGGATGATCCGCAGGAAATGCGTCAGCGGGAAGAGCTCGCCCAGCGTCTGCGCCCAGCCCGGCATGCCGGCGAAGGGGAACATGAAGCCCGACAGCATCAGCGAGGGCAGGAAGAAGAAGAAGGTCAGCTGCATCGCCTGGAGCTGCGTGCGCGCCACCGTCGAGATCGTGTAGCCGAGCAGCACCAGCGCCAGCACGAAGACCAGCACGCAGGTGAGCAGCAGCCCGAGCCCGCCGAGGAATGGCACGGCGAAGAGCAGCTTCGCCGCCCCCAGCACGATCACCACCTGCACCGCGCCGATGGCGAGATAAGGTAAAACCTTGCCGAGCATGATCTCGCCGGCCGTCGCCGGCATGGCGAGCAGGTTCTCCATCGTGCCGCGCTCGATCTCGCGGGTCAGCGCCATTGCCGTCATCATCACCATGGTCATCTGCAGGATGACGCCGAGCAGGCCGGGCACGATGTTGTACTGGGTGATGTTCTCCGGGTTGTAGCGCCGGTGCACGATGAAGGAGAGGGTATCGCCCCCTCCACCGGCCGGATCGGTCACCGGCTCGCGCCCCTGCGCCCGCAGCAGAGCCCGGCTTGCGATCGTGCCGAGCGCCGAGACCGCCCCGCTCGCCGCCGCCGGATCGGTCGCGTCGGCCTCGACCAGGATGCGCGGCTCGTCGGCGCGCTCGACGCGGGCACCGAAATCGCTGGGAATGGTGACGAGGAAGGAGATCTCGCCCTTCGCCATCAGGCTCTCGGCCTCGGCCGCGCTCTGCGGCCGCTCGCCGAAGCGGTAATAGTTCGAGACCTCCAGCGCCGAGACCACGGCGCGGGTATAGCGATCCTGCCCGAGCGCCAGGACCGCCGCCGGCAGGCCGCGCGGATCGTTGTTGATCGCATAGCCGAAGAGCAGGAGCTGGACGATCGGCACCGCCAGCATCATCGCGAAGGTGATGCGGTCGCGCCGCATCTGCACGAACTCCTTGGCCAGGATCGCGCCGAGCCGGCGGGGCGAGAACAGCCCGGTCACGCCGCCCGCTCCTGCGCGCCGGTCATGAACTTGATGAAGACGTCTTCGAGGCTGGTCTCGCCGGGCTCGACCTTGATGCCGGCCTCGCTCTTCAGCGGTTCAAGCGCAGCCTCCAGCTTGCTCCGGTCGGTGCCGACGACGTGGAGCGTCGCGCCGAAGGGCGCCACCTGCTCGACGCCCTCAGTCGCCTCCAGCGCCCGGATCTGGGCGGGCTTCAGCGCGCCATGGACGACGAAGGTGACAAGGCCGGAGCCCTTCACCACCTCCTCGACCGTCCCCGTCGCCAGCATCCGGCCATAGGCGATGTAGCCGATGCGATGGCAGCGTTCAGCCTCATCCATGTAATGGGTCGAGACGAGCACGGTCAGCCCATCGCCGGCGAGGCGATGGATCTCGTCCCAGAACTCGCGCCGCGCCTTGGGATCGACGCCGGCGGTCGGCTCGTCGAGCAGCAAAAGCTTGGGCTGGTGCATGATGCAGGCGGCGAGCGCCAGCCGCTGCTTCCAGCCGCCGGAGAGCGTGCCGGCAAGCTGGTCCTTGCGCGAGGTCAGGCCCAGCCCGTCGAGCGTCTTCGCCACCGCCTCGTCGACCGGATCGAGCTCGTAGAGCCGCGCCACGAAGGTCAGGTTCTCGGCGATGGTCAGGTCTTCGTAGAAGGAGAAGCGCTGGGTCATGTAGCCGACCTGGCGCTTGATCGCGGCGCTCTGCGTGCGGACGTCGAGCCCGAGCACGGTGCCCTCCCCGGCATCGGGCCTGAGCAGGCCGCAGATCATCCGGATCGTCGTCGTCTTGCCCGAGCCGTTGGGGCCGAGGAAGCCGACGATCTCACCGGTCGCCACCGCGAGATTGACATCGTCGACCACCGTGCGCTTGCCGAAGCGCTTGGTCATCCCATGCACGTCGATGGCAAGCGGCGCGCTCACCGCTGCCCCCTGAGCGTGACGTCGACGATCTGGCCGGGTTGCAGGGCCGATTGCGGGCCGCCATCCGGCCGCGCCTCGACCAGATAGACCAGCTTCTGGCGCGTCTGCGCCGAATAGATCACCGGGGGTGTGAATTCCGGCTCGGGCGAGACATAGGTCACGGTCGCCGTCAGCCCGGGGGCGCAGCCGTCGCAGCGGACATCGAGTTTCATCCCCGTGGTCACACCCGAGATCCTGATCTCCGGCACATAGAGCATCAGCTTGGCGGCGCCGTCCGGCAGCATCAGCAGCACCGGCGCGCTCGGCCCGGCGAGTTCGCCGACCCGGCGCAGCACGTCGCTGATCCGCCCGGCCGAGGGCGTGACGAGCTGGCGCTGCGACAGGCGCCACTGCGCCTGTGCGAGGGCGGCCTTGGCCTGCTCGACCGCGTTCTCGCTCGCCTTGATCTCGTCCGGCCGTGCCGGCAGGCGCGCGACATCGAGATTCGCGGCATTCTGGCGGACGCTCGCCGCGGCGACATCGCGCGCCGTTTCCGCCTGGTCGAAATCGGCCTGGGTCGAGACGCCGCGCCGCAGCAGGTCCTGCCGGCGATCAAGAGCCCGCTCGGCCTCACGCTGCTGCGCCTTGGCGGAGGCCAGATTGGCCTCGATCACTGCGATTTCCTCCGGCCGCCTGCCGATGCGCAGATTGTCGAGCTGCGCCTGAGCCTGGACCAGTCGCGCCTCGCTTTCCCGAACCGCGTTCTCCGCATCGGTCGTCTCCAGTCCGGCGACGACCTTGCCGGCCTCGACGCGATCGCCCCGGCGGACATCGACATGCTCGATCCGGGCGGTGTCGATCGGACCGAGCCGGACATATTCGCCCTCGACATAGCCGGCGATCCGGACCGTATCGCCGCCGCAGGCCGAGAAGCTCGCCGCGATCAATCCGAAGGAACAGAGGAAGCCGAGGATCATGACCTGTTCTCCCGCATGCTGGCGATGCTGGCGCGGACATTGGCACGGATGATTCCGGCGATCGCCTCGCTCTCAGCCGGGCCGATCGCGCTCCAGCCCATCCGCCGCATCACGGCCGGCCGCGCCAATCGGAAATAGAGCACCTGCCCGATCGTCGCGAAGACTGCGAGCCTGGTTGCCTCGGCCTCCGGCTCCATCCCGGTCGCCGCCGCCCAGAGCCGGCAGACCTGCCCATGGACCGGGCCGACCAGCCCGTCGTAGAGCGTCTCAAAGGCGGAGGTCGGCTCCATCATCTCGCGCAGGACGAAGCGGGCGATCGTCTCGCTCTCCTGCGCCTGCGTGGCGAAGGCGGTGACGCGCCCGACGATGCCGAGCAGCAGCTCCACCGCCATCTCAGGCGCGAGCCCGTCGAATGGCGGCATCGCGGCAGCGGCCCCGAAGACCCGCTGCTTCATCGTCGCGACCACGGCCTCGGCACAGGCCTGGCGCAGGCCGTCCTTGCCGCCGAAATGATAGGCGATGCCGGCGCTGTTGGCGCCCGCCGCCCGGGCGATCTGGCGGATCGAGCTCGCCTCGAAGCCGTGCCGGCCGAACAGATCGAGCCCAGCGCGAATCAGCGCCTCGCGCGTCCCCGCATCGCTGTCGGAAATAGCTTTCATGCCGCTTCCATAACACTCTCCGTTATTTCAATCAATCGATTGATTGAAATAACGGAGGAAGAAGCCCGCTGCGTCTGCCTTCTTTCACCCTCCCGCGCCGCACCAGCCCCGACATGACTCGCCGCCGATAATGGTCTAAGGCGGCAGCCATCCTTTGATCCGCTCCCCGCCCGATGCTTTTCAACTCCTTCGTCTTCCTGCTTGCCTTCCTGCCGCTGGCGCTCGCCCTCCACTGGGCGGCGGAGCGCTTTGCGCCGCGCTTGAGGCTGCCGGTGCTTGTGGCGCTGTCCTTCGCCTTCTACGGCTATTGGGACTGGCGCTTCCTGCCGTTGCTGGCGCTCTCGATCGGGCTGAACTGGCTGATTGCCGAGGCCTTCCAGAAGACGAAGGCGGGCGCGCTGATCACGCTTGCGATCGTCCTGAACCTCGCCGTTCTCGCGGTGTTCAAGTACTTCAACTTCTTCGCCGATCTCGCTGGAATGATTCCGGGATTGCCGGCGCCGAAATTCGACATCGCGCTGCCGCTCGGCATCTCCTTCTTCACCTTCCACCACATCATGTACCTGACCGATCTGCGGCGCGGGCAGGCGCCGCGCTACGATCTCGTCCGCTATGCGCTCTACATCGCCTTCTTCCCGCAGGTGCTCGCCGGCCCCCTAGTGCGCTGGCGCGAGATCATGCACCAGCTCGACGAGCGACCCTATCAGCGCCCGGACGCGGCCGAGCGGATCGCGCGCGGCCTGATGCTGCTGACCTTCGGCCTCGCCAAGAAGGTGCTGATCGGCGATCCCCTCGCCGAATACGCCAACCCGGTCTTCGCGGCCGCGGCGGCCGGCAAGGTCATCAGCCTGATGGAAGCCTGGCAGGCGACGCTCGCCTTCACCTTCCAGATCTATTTCGACTTCTCCGGCTACACCGACATGGCGCTGGGCCTCGCTTTGCTCTTCGGCGTGGTGCTGCCGCAGAATTTCGAAGCGCCCTATCGCTCGCTCTCGATCCAGGATTTCTGGCGCCGCTGGCACATGACGTTGTCGCGCTTCCTGCGCGATTACCTCTACATCCCGCTCGGCGGCTCGCGCAGCGGCCTGCCGACCCAGATCTGGGCGCTGTTCGCGACCATGGCGCTGGGCGGGCTCTGGCACGGCGCCGGTCTCACCTTCGTCGCCTGGGGCGTGGCGCATGGACTGGCGCTGATCGTCGCCCTGTTCTGGCGCCGCGCCGGCCTGCCGATGCCGGCAGCGCTCGGCTGGATCCTGACCTTCCTGTTCGTGATGCTCTGCTGGGTGCTGTTCCGGGCGACGAATTTCGAGGCCGCGCTGGCGATCTACAAGGGCCTGTTCGGGCTCGGCCCGATCGGCACCGGCTTCAAATGGCGTGCTTTGCTGCCGGCGGCAGCCTTCGCCATCATCGGCCCCACCGCCTGGAACCTCGTCCATAAGCTGCCGCCGGCCCGCTGGCTCGCGATCCTCGCCGGGCTCCTGTTCGTCATCATCCTGCTGAAGATCGGCGAAGACGCCAATTATGAGTTCATCTACTTCCAGTTCTGAGCCGGCCGGCACGGCCGCCCGGGCGGCGAAATGGACGGGCTTCACCGGCACCTTCCTGGCAGCGGCGGTGCTGATCTCGGCCGCCTTCCTCGCGGCCGCCTTCCTGATCGACCCCTACGATTCCGGCCGCTCGCCGCTGAAGCTCGGGGACGGCGTACGCCCGCAGGGCCCGCGCACGGCGCTGGCGAGCCGCGGGCGCGACCCGCGCTTCACCGGCGCCCTCTTCGGAAACTCGCATATCCAGCTGATCTCTCCGGAGGAGCTGCGTGCGAAGACCGGCATCCCCTTCGTCTCGTTGATCGCGCCGGCGACCCAGCCCAAGGAGATCTTCGCGGCGATCGACTGGTTCCTGCGCCATCATCGCGCGACGCCGCCGAAGGCGATCGTGGTCGGCATCGACAATTACTGGTGCACGGCGAACCCGGCCCTGCCCAACGAGAAGCCCTTCCCCTTCTGGCTCATGAGCCGCAGCCTGTCCGAGTATGTCGGCGGACTGATGCGCTTCGACCTGCTGGAGGAGTTGCCACGCCGCATCTCCTACCTGACCTCGCGCAAGGCCGAGCGCGCCCGCCCGGACGGCTACTGGGACTACGAATCGGACTACGGCGTGCAGCGTTACGGCACCAATCCGGAGATCATCGCCCGGTTGCAGAAGCCGATCGAGGCCGGCGGCGGCAATGTCGACGGCCCGTTCCCGGCCGTGACGGGGCTGGAAGAGCTGATGAAGGCGGCCCCCGCCGAGACCGCGCTGATTCTCCTGCGCCCGCCGGTCTATGTCACCGCCCTTTCGAAACCCGGCACGCGCGATGCCGCAGCCGATGCGGCCTGCCGCAAGGCCTTCGCCGATCTGGCGGCCCGCCGCCCGCGCACGGCGCTGGTCGATTGGCGGGTCGACAGGCCTGAATTGCGCGATCCCAAGCTGTTCTTCGACCATAGTCACTATCGGCAACCGATCGCCAGATTGGTCGAAGCCGACATCGCCGAGGCGATCCGCAAGCTGAATTGATCTGAATCCCGCCGTTTTCGTCGAAAATCGGCGCCAGACCGCATGTTTTCACGAAGCCGTTGAAGCCCTGTCGGAAGCGATTGTTCCAGTTGAAACGGATCGCTATAAGGGCGCCAAATCGGCTCCCCTCCCGCGGCACAGCCGATGGGTGCGCGAGTCGACAACTGAGAGAGCGCCCATGTCGAAGCAGATCATCCTCGAGGCGGATTACAGGCCGAGCGATGACGAGCCGTTCATGAACGACCGTCAACGCGAGTATTTCCGCGGCAAGCTCCTCGCCTGGAAGGACGAGATCCTGCGGGAAGCGAGGGAAACCCTGCTGACCTTGCAGAAAGAGAGCGAGAATCACCCGGACATCGCCGACCGGGCCTCGTCCGAAACCGACCGCGCCATCGAGCTGCGCGCCCGCGATCGGCAGCGCAAGCTGATCGCCAAGATCGACGCGGCCATCGCCCGGATCGACGACGCGACCTACGGCTATTGCGAGGAGACTGGCGAGCCGATCTCGCTGAAGCGCCTGGAAGCCCGCCCGATCGCGACGCTTTCGCTGGAGGCGCAGGAGCGCCACGAGCGCAACGAGCGTGTCTTCCGCGACGACTGAGCCGCGGCGAACCTGCCCAGCTTTTCGAAAGGCCCCACGCCGGCAGGCGCGGGGCCTTTTGCGTGAACGCCGTGCTTCGACGACCCGTTCCTTCAGGAAGCGGCCTGCCCTAACCTCGCGGCGACAACCGCCGATCGAGGAGGAGACGCTGCATGGATCGTTTCACAGGTGGATGCCGCTGCGGCGACCTGCGGGTCGTGGCGTCGGGGCGCCCTTACCGGGTCGGCCTCTGCCATTGCCTCGATTGCCGCAAATATCACGGCGCCCTCTTCCACGCGTCGGCGATCTTCCCACAGGACGCGGTGACGATCGAGGGCGAAGCCCGCGACTATGACGGCCGCTTCTTCTGCCCCCGCTGCGGATCCACGGTCTTCGGACGCAGCGGCGACGAGGTGGAGATCAATCTCGGCTCGCTGGATGCGCCAGACCAGTTCGTGCCGACCTACGAACTCTGGACCATCCGTCGCGAAGCCTGGCTTCCGCCCTTCCCGCTGACGAAGCGATACGAACGCAACCGCGATGCCGCAGGCCGCTCCGAGGGCTAACGGAGAACTATCGATCATGTGGCGGAATCTGGTCGCCAGCCTGTTCCTGATGCTCACGATCTCGGCTTGCGCCCGCGACGATGTGCGCTGCCACACGCACAAGACCGCGAATGGCGACCTCACCGAATGCAGCCGGGAACAGGCCGAAACATTGTTCCCGGGCGCCGGCTCGCAGAAGCCCGCATAGCCCTCACGCGCCCAGCGTCGTTGCTCTGCCGCATGAATTTGCTATGCCTCGCGGCATGATCGCGCTCATCAGGTTCTTCCGCACGCGCCTGAGCCCGCCCTAGGCGCCGGCTTCCCTCATTCGCTGCCGCTCAACCGCGGCCGATTCTGTTTGCCCGGAGGCTGCGGCCTTGCCGGGCGGGAAACCTGCGTCATGACCATCTCTCATCTGCGGAGCGAATGGGCTCCGAATATCACGCGCGAGCTCCTCGCCGGCACCGTCGTCGCGCTCGCCCTGATCCCGGAGGCCATCGCCTTCTCGATCATCGCCGGCGTCGATCCGAAGGTCGGGCTCTATGCCTCCTTCTGCATCGCCGTCATCACGGCCATTGCCGGCGGGCGCCCGGCCATGATCTCGGCCGCGACCGGCGCGATGGCCCTGGTGATGACCACGCTGGTGAAGCAGCACGGCCTCGATTACCTGCTGGCGGCAACGCTCCTGACCGGCCTCTTCCAGATCATCGCCAGCATCCTGAAGCTCGGCAACCTGATGCGCTTCGTCTCGCGCTCGGTCGTGACCGGCTTCGTCAATGCGCTCGCCATCCTGATCTTCCTGGCCCAGATGCCCGAATTGCTGGGGCGCGGCCCCATCGTCTACGCCATGACGGCGGCCGGCCTCGCGATCATCTACCTGCTGCCGCGATTGACCCGGGCGGTGCCGTCGCCGCTGGTCACGATCATCGTGATGACCGCGATCTCGATGTATTTCGGCCTTGGTATCCGCACCGTCGGCGACATGGGGGCGCTGCCCAGCGAACTGCCCTTCTTCGCGCTCCCGCAGGTCCCGCTCACCCTCGAGACCCTGAAGATCATCACGCCCTATGCGCTGACGCTCGCCATGGTCGGCCTGCTCGAAAGCCTGATGACCGCGGCGATCGTCGACGAGATGACCGACACGACCTCCGACAAGAACCGCGAATGCGCCGGCCAGGGCCTCGCCAACATCACCGCCGGCTGCTTCGGCGGCATGGCGGGCTGCGCCATGATCGGGCAGTCCGTCATCAACGTTTCGTCGGGCGGTCGCGGCCGCCTCTCGACCCTGTGGGCCGGCGGCTTCCTGCTGTTCCTGATCGTGGTGCTCGGCCCCTATGTCGCCCAGATCCCGATGGCAGCCCTCGTCGCGGTGATGATCATGGTCTCTATCAACACTTTCCAGTGGCGCTCGCTGAAAACGCTGCTGATCCATCCGAAAAGCTCCAGCTTCGTCATGCTGGGCACGGTCGCGGTCGTCGTCGCCACGCATGACCTCGCCAAGGGCGTGCTCTTCGGCGTCGTGCTGAGCGGGCTGTTCTTCGCCCATAAGGTCACGCGCTTCTTCGCCGTCGCCTCGGAGCGCGCCGGCGAGAAGCGCATCTACCGCGTCGGCGGGCAGATTTTCTTCGCCACGGCCGAAGCCTTCCACGCCGCTTTCGACTTCCGCGAGGAGGAGGTGAAGAGCGTCGTCATCGACCTGAGTGCCGCGCATTTCTGGGACATCACGGCCATCAACGCCCTCGATCGCGTCGTGCTCAAGTTCCGGCACCACGACATCGCCGTCGAGATCATCGGCATGAACCAGGCGAGCGCCACCATGGTCGAGCGCCTCGCCGTCCACGACAAGAGCGACGGAAAGCTCGCGGCAGGCCATTGAAAGCCACTGCCGCGAAGCGATGCAGAGCCCCCGCAACGCTGGATGCGGAGCCTCCCGCCTTCAGTGCCCGCTGAAGACGAGGGACTTGACCGGCAGCACCAGCGCCTGGATGCGCAACAGCACGGCGTGAACCACCCCGGTCGCGTCGACGGCGTGGAGTGCGATGCGGCGCAGCGTGCCGGTTTCCTTGGCGGCGATGATGTCGTGGTTGCTGCTATAGGCATTGGCGACGCAGCTGCTGCCGGGCGTCACGCCATCGAGCCCGCCCTGATGCAACGGCTCCAGCACGGTCAGAATGGTTCCGGGCCGGACCACCTGCTGCGCATCGAGGAGCTGTTCGCCGCTCCTGACCTGGCCCGCGGCGATGAAGTCCTGCACGCTCGTGACCACCATCGGGATGATCACCCAGGGCTTCGAGATGCAGGTGACCTCGGCGACCATGCCGATCTTCATCACTTGCGCTTCGATCTGGTTGAACCCGGCCAGGAGCCGTCCCCGCCCCGCTTCCTCGGGGATCATGATGCCGGCCGGGCGCATGAACGGGTTGACGACATCGCCGACCCGAAGCGTGAACTGCTCCACCCGCCCGGAGAAGCCGGCCCGCACCACCGTCTTTTGCAGTTCGGCCTCCGCCTGGGCCAGCGCGGCCTCGGCGCTGGCGCGTTGGGCAGGGAGCAGCGTCGCGATTCGGGTCTGCTCGGCATCCCTTGCGGCCGTCACTGACAGCAGCGCGGCCTCGCGCCCCGCAACGATGTTCTCGAGGCGCTCGATCTCGCGAGCGGCGACCACGTTCTCATTGCGCCGCTGCAACTCGGTCTTGGTCCGTATTTCGTCCAGGGCCTGCTGCAGGGAGCTCTTCGCCTCCTGGATCTTGCCCTCGTTGGCGAGGATATCCGCCTTCGCGACCACGAGTGCGGCTTCCGCTTCGGCAATCTTGCGGCGCGCCGCCTCGACGGCCGTGGCCTGGGTCTTGTTGTCCAATGTGAAGATGAGGTCGCCCTTGGCGACCGCCTGGCTGGGCCCGACATGCACTGCGGCGACGCGGCCATTGACCTCCGGGATGATCGGAACCGTCCGGAAGAAGACCGTCGCGCTCGTCGTCGACGGATGGTAGTAGAAGATCACCGTGATCAGGGCCACCGTCAGCATGACGCAGGTCACGATGCCCCAGCGCAGTTCGAACCAGACCGAGAACAGCGTGATCTCGCGGCCGAAGCGCTTGCCCTGACCGTACCGGCGATAGAGATAGTCGGGCAAGATCGTGAAGAGCGCGCAGATGAGAAGCTCAAGCATGACCCTTCTCCTTGCTCTCCGTGACAGCGGACTCCGAGCTCCCCGGTGGCTCCGCGACGGCCGCCTCCGCTACTAGCGCGCCAGTTTCCTCGCTTTCGTCCGGAGCCTTGCCCGCGATCGTCTCCAGGGCCCTGGCCATCCGGCCGAACGTTCCGGAAAAATCGGGAAGGTCGATCAGGGCGAGCAGAAGTCCGGCCACCCAGAACAGGTGGATATGCGTGAACAGCGCAAGCAGTCCGAGCACCGCCACGATCTCGACCTGAAGCTTGTCCGACTTATGCGCCATGCGCTCCGGCAAGGTGTGCAGCCGCAGGAAGAGCAGGCCGACGCCCAGTATCGCTCCGACAAGAAGGAGGCCCGCAAGCACCATCAGGACGTCGGTTTCGCCGGGCGCGGTGATAAAGGATGGGAGCGCGTGCGGAGCAGCGGGATGAACGGCTGCCGTCATGGCGGGACTCCTCTCGCGCAAAGCATAACAAAACCGGCTGCGCGCCTCCGCCAAAACCTTGTCGCGGCAGCAGATCCACCGTCATCACAGCTCAAGCATATCGGAAGGTCAACTCGCCGGGCGATGTCATAGCCGGGTTCAGGGAGAGCCGCGCTGGAAGGGGGTTATCCGCGCGAGGGGCGCCTTTTGGGAACCGCGAAAAGCCCCGCGTCGGGAGGACGCGGGGCTTCTGGCCGCCGGCCTTGTAAGGCTTGGGGAGCGTGGCAGGCGGCCGGGATGGTGGCGGCTCGGGAGAGACCGCCGGCCGGTCGGCGCGGAGACAAGGGGGAGCGTTCCGCGCCGTCCGGGATTTCGTGGAAGCCGTCCGTTCGTCTCCTCGCTCTGGTGAGTCGGCTGGAGCGGTTTTCGAGAACCGGAGCGCAGCGGACTGATGTCCGTGAGCACCGGAAGCGCAGAAAATTGCTTCAGACGGCCGCCGGAGTAGAAGGGGCGGACGGACGGGTCAGAAGGGCAGCAGGATATCCATCACCTGCTGGCCGTAGCGCGGCTGCTGGACATCGGTGATCTGGCCGCGGCCGCCATAGGCGATGCGGGCCTGGGCGATCTTGGTCGAATCGATCGTGTTGTCGGACTCGATATCCTCCGGCCGGATCACGCCGGCGACGATCAGTTCGCGCACCTCGAAATTGACGCGGATCTCCTGCTTGCCCTCGATCACCAGATTGCCGTTGGGCAGGTTCTGGGTGACGACGGCGGCGACATTGGTCGCCAGCGTCTCGGAGCGGTTGACCGAGCCCGCGCCCTCGCTGGACCCGTCGGATTCCAGCTTCAGCAGCGAGGAGGCCTTGGCGCCGTTGGGCAGGAAGGCGTCGAGCTTGTTCTCGAAGCCCAAGGCGTTCTCGGCGCCGAGATCCTCGCCGTTCTTGCGGCTGCGCTTGGTCGTGTTGTTGAGCTGGGCCTTGTCGGTGACCTTGACCTTGACGGTGACGAGGTCGCCGACCCTGCGCGCGCGCTGATCCTTGAAGAAGGCGCGCGAGCCGGTGCGCCAGAGCGAGTTCGGCGCATAGGAGGCGTGCGACACCTCCGGCATCGGCATCTGCACCGGCTTGTAGCCCTTGGCGGCGGTCGGGTCCTCGACCGGCGACAGCGTCGGCGCCTGGCCGACATTGGCGAGGCGGTCGCCGATACCGCAGGCACCGAGCGAGGCGGTCAGCAGCAGGAGGCCGGAGAGCTTGGCGAGGCGGTTGGCGAACATGGCTCTTTCCATGGAGATCACTGAGCGCTGGCGACGCGGCCGGCGGCGGAAGGCTGGACGGAAACCCGCCCGGGACCGCTCACCTTGCCCTGCAGCACGCGCTTGGACTGGGGATTGGTGATGGAGATGACATCGCCCATCGCGCCGGCCTCGTTGGACCGGCCGCGCAGCGTCAGCAGCAGGCCCGGCGTCTCGTAGACGATGGTGACGAGATCGCCCTTGCCGACGATCTCCTCGCGCTGGACGTCGCTTGCGCGCAGCGGCACGCCGGCGAGCAGGGCGCGGCGCGCGACCTTGTCGATGGCGGCGCGGATATCGCCGATGACCTCGCCGCCCTGCCCCTCGCGCTGGCGGCGCTCGATGACGACATCGTCCTTGCCGAGCGTCTCGCCACGGGCGATCAGGCGCCGGGGCACCACGACCTCCATGGTCTCGACGAGCTGGCCGGAGATGCGCAGCGGCTTCAGCCGCATCGCCGCGCTGCCGGGCACCGCGAGCCGGGCCTGCAGGCGCCGCGAGCGGGCGTCGAAGGAGAGCTCGACCACGGCGACGTCGCCCGTCAGCTCGGGCTCGACGGCGATGCTCGGTGCCCCGCCATCGATCGCCAGCGCGAAGATGCGGGCATCGACGCCGAAACGCTCCTGCAGCCCGGCCTTCACGGCGGCCTCGAGGTCCATCGCGGTGATGCGGCGAGCCGAGCGCGTCACCACCACCTGCGCGAAACCCTGGCTCCGGAGCTCGTTGGCATCGTGGACGATGCCGGCCGCACGGGCGGCCTCGACGATGCGGGCGACCTGGATCGTGCCGGTCTCGCCCAGCGCCGGCGCCCGGAACGCAGCCGTCGCCGCAGCCTCGCCGGAGAGGCCGGGAATGAGATCGCCGAAGGTGACGAGATCGCGCCCGAGATTGACCTCGGAGCGCAATTGCAGCCTGGACGGCAGCGCTGCGACCGCAGGAGCCGCAACGGCGGAGGCGACAGCGACCGGCGCGGGCTGAGCCTGCTGCGGCGCGGCCAGAGCGGCGGTGCCGGAGAGAGCCAGGGCGATCAGGGAGAGGCGGATCATGATGCGCGCCCCTTAGCCGCGGAACATCTGCGTCGTCGCCGACATCATCTGGTCGGCGGCGGTGATGACCTTGGAATTCATCTCGTAGGCGCGCTGCGCGGCGATGAGGGAGGAAAGCTCCGTCACCGCTTGGACATTCCCTTCTTCGAGATAGTTCTGCTGCAGCGTGCCGAAGCCTTCGCCGCCGCCGAAGCCGTCGATCGGCTGGCCCGAGGCCGCAGTCTCGATATAGAGGTTGTCGCCGATCGACTCGAGGCCGACCTTGTTGACGAAGCGCACGAGCTGGATCTGGCCGAGCTGCTGCGGAGCGGTCTGCCCCGGCACCATCGCCTCGACGATGCCCTGCGCGTTGATGCTGACGCTGGAGGCGTTGTTCGGCACGGTGATGCCGGGCTCGACCTGGTAGCCGTCGCGGGTGACGAGCTGGCCCTGCGCGTCGAGGTCGAAGGAACCGTCGCGGCTATAGGTGGTGCGGCCATCGGGCATGCGGATGCGGAAGAAGCCCTCGCCGCGGATGGCGACGTCGTAGGGCTTCTCCGTCGGGCTGATATTGCCCTGGGTCATGACGCGGCCGGTCGAGACCGTCTTGACGCCGGAGCCGATGAAGGTGCCGGCCGGGGCCTGGGTGTTCTGGTCCGAGGTGGCCGAGCCGGCGCGCCGGAAATTCTCGTAGAGCAGGTCCTGGAAATGAACCTGCTGGCGCTTGTAGCCGGTGGTCCGGACGTTGGCGATGTTGTTGGAGATGACCTGGACGTTCATCTCCTGGGCCATCATGCCGGTCGCGGCTGTCTGCATGGCGCGCATGGTGCTCGCTCCCTATCAGGCCTGCTGGTCCGCCAGGCGCGAGATCGCCCGGCTGCGCAGCTCATCGGATTTGCTCATCATGTTGGCGACGCTCTGGTAGTTGCGCTGCACCTCCATCAGGCGGGTCAATTCGACCACGGCCTTGACGTTGGAGCGCTCGATCGCGCCCGGCTCCAGCCGCGCCTCGACGCCCGCCGCCTGGGGCGGCGTGGCCGAGGAGAACAGGTTGGTGCCTTCGCTCGCCAGAGCCGCCGGATCGGCGAAGCGCACCTGCCGCAGCTTGCCGCGCGTGCCCTGGTCGCTGCTGACGGTGCCGTCGGCGGCGATGCGCATGGAATGTTCGCTGGAACCGAAGACGATCGGCCCGGCCTCGCCCATCACCGGCAGGCCGGTCTGCGTGACGAGCCGGCCCTGCCGGTCGAGGCTCAGGGAGCCAGCGCGGGTATAGCGCTCGCCGTTCGGCGTCTGCACGACGAGATAATTGTCGCCCTTCAGCGCGACGTCGAGCGGATTGCCGGTGAGCTCCACCATGCCCTGCGACAGGTCGAGCGGCGTGCCCTTGTCGACGACATAGGACAAGGGCCGGTCGGCCGGCTTGAAGGCGTCGGCCTTCGCGACAGGCATGAGGAATTCAGTGAAGCGGGCGCTGCGCGCCTTGAATCCATTGGTGCCGACATTCGCCACGTTGTTGGCGATGACGTCCAGCTCGCGCGCCAGAGCCACCTGACGCGACAGGCCGATGAGAAGCGCGTTCTCCACGGCTTATCTCCCGATCATGTCCCGCGGCGACCTCGACGCTCCCCAGCGCAGTCGCCACGGCCCAGTACCGGCAAGCGGCGTGCCAACATGGTTAATTCCGGCAAGATATTGATATCATTGAATGCAGATCGGGCGGCGCCTTCCGTCATGGCCCGGCACATGCTGCTGAAGCGGCAAGAACAGCCCGGCAAATTCTGCCGCCCTTAACGACGCGTTAACCGTAACCCACGAAGGTGACCGAACGGGCGGCAGAACGCGGCCCGGCTGCCGGGGCGCGTGACGAGATGGCGAAGAAAGCCAAGACGGAAGAGGAAGGCGCCTCCGGTGACGAGGCGCCGAAGAGCAGGAAGAAGCTCTTCATGATCATCGGCGTCGTGCTGCTGGCGGCGGCCGGCGGTGGCGGCTGGTTCTTTCTGAAGAAGCCCTCGCCCGAACAGATCGCAGCCGCCGAAGCCGCGGCGAAGGCCAAGAATCCAGTCGCCTTCCTGGACATGAAGGACATGATGATCGGCATGTCCAATGGCGGCCAGCAGGACCGCCAGCCGATCATGAAGATCAAGGTCGTGCTGGAGATCGCCGATGCGAAGGCGGCCGACCAGGTCAAGCCGCTGCTGCCGCGCGTCGAGGACGCCTTCCAGGTCTTCATGCGCGAATTGCGGCCGTCCGATCTCGAAGGCTCGGCCGGCATGTACCGCCTCAAGGAAGAGCTTCTGCGTCGCGTCAACCTGACCGTCTATCCGGCCAAGGTCGACGCCGTGCTGTTCAAGGAACTGCTGGTCCAGTGAGCCGGAACCGGCTGACCGCACCGAGATGACGGCGGAACGATGAGCACCGAACGCGACACCTCCGTACCGAGCGACGAGCCGCTGACCCCGGAAGGGATGGCGGCCGGCTGGACCACCATGCCCGACATGGTGGAGGACGACGGCGAACAGGAAGGCGGTACCGACCGCCTGATGTCGCAGGACGAAATCGACACGATGCTCGGTTTCTCCAGCGGCGACGAGAAGGACGGCCGCAACGGCATCCAGGCGATCGTCGATTCCGGCTCGGTCGCCTATGAGCGCCTGCCAATGCTCGAGATCATCTTCGAGCGTCTGGTGCGCCTGCTCTCGACCAGCCTGCGCAACTTCTTCACGGACAATGTCGAGGTCACGCTGGAGAGCATCCGCTCGGTGCGCTTCGGCGACTATGTCAACTCGATCTCGCAGCCGGCGCTGCTCTCGGTGTTCAAGGCCGAGGAATGGGACAATTTCGGCCTGATCACCATCGAATCGTCGCTGATCTACTCGGTCCTCGACGCGATGTTCGGCGGCAAGCGCGGCCAGCCGGCACCGCGCATCGACGGCCGCCCCTTCACCTCCATCGAAATCCGCATGATCCGCCGTGTCATCGAGCTGGTGCTGGGCGATGCCGAGGCCGCCTTCAAGCCGCTCTCGCCGGTGCGCTTCAACGTCGACCGCGTCGAATCCAATCCGCGTTTCGTCTCGATCTCCCGCCCGGCCAATGCCGCGATCCGCGTCGAGCTCAAGTTCGACATGGAAGGCCGCGGCGGTGCGCTGCACATCGTCCTGCCCTACGCCACGATCGAGCCGATCCGCGAATTGCTGCTCGAAAGCTTCATGGGCGAGAAGCTGGGACGCGATCCGACCTGGGAGAACCATCTCGCGACCGAGGTCTGGCAGGCCGATGTCGACGTCACCTGCGTGCTGCACGAGACCCGGATGCCGCTCAAGCGCGTCATGAAGCTCGAAATCGGCGATACCCTGATGTTCGACGCCCGCCCGGATGCCACCGTCTCGCTGCGCTGCGGCGACTTCATCGTCACCGAAGGCCGCATCGGCCGGGTCGACGGCAAGATCGCCGTCCAGGTCGTCAGCCCCTTGCGCCGCTCCAAGACCACCATCGCCGCTTTCGACAGTCTCGCCAGCCATCTCGGCGCCACGACCTGAAGAGGACATATGACGATCAATCTCATCGCCGACGTGCTTGTCGCCAGCCTCCTCGTCGCCACCATCGTCACTTGCTTCATCCTGACCAGGCGCATCGAGCGCCTGAAGGCGGACGAGGCCGGCATGCGCCAGACCGTCGGCGCGCTGATCACCGCAACCGACAATGCCGAGCGCGCCATCGCCGGCCTCAAGTCGACGCTGGGCGATTGCGACCGTACCCTTGAGGAGCGCCTGCGCACGGCCGAGCGCTACGCCGCCGATCTCGCCGCCCAGGTCGAAGCCGGCCAGGCGGTGATGGAGCGCATCGGCCAGATCGTCAGCGCCGCGACCCTCGTCGGCGCCAAGGAGGTTCCGGTCGAGGCGCCCGCCGCTCCTGCGCCGATCTCCCGCCTTGAGAGCGCGGCCCAGTCCGCCGCCGCCATCCGCGCCCGCGCCGCCCGCCGCCTCGAGGAACAGGCTGCGTGATCGAACGGCCCCGCCTCCTGCCGGCAGTGATTCTCGGCGCCATGGGTCTCCTGGCGCTGAAGCTGCTTGCCTGGACGGCGGAGCCCGCCCCCGGCCACATTCCGGTCGATCTGCCGCTCATGGCGCAAGCCCCTGCGGCCAAGGACGATCCCAAGATCTGGGGCCTCGCCAAGATCATCGCGCGGGCCCATGCGCCCGACGTCTTCGATCCCGAGACGACCGGCTCCGTGCCTGCTCCCGATCCGAAGAAGGAGCAGGAGAAGAAGGAAGCCGAGGCCAAGGCCGAAGCCGCACGCGCCGCCAATCCCAACAACAAGGCCGGCATCATGAACGGCTCGGTCCAGCCGGTCTCGCCGGCCGAGAAGGCGATCCTGGAACGCCTCGGCGAGCGGCGCGAGGAGCTGGAAGGCCGGATGCGCGAGCTCGAGATGCGCGAGCGCCTGCTGAACTCCGCCGAGAAGAAGCTCGACGGCCGCGTCGGCGATCTCAAGGTCCTCGAAGAGAAGGCCGGCGGCGCGGCCGGCAAGCCCGCTGTCGAGGAAGCCAAGGCGATCAAAAACCTCGTCATCATGTACGAAGCGATGAAGCCGAAGGACGCCGCGCGCGTCTTCGACCGGCTCGGCCTCGACGTCCTCGTGCCGGTGGTCCAGCAGATGAATCCGCGCAAGATGTCAGAGGTGATGGCGGCGATGTCGCCCGACCGCGCCGAGAAGCTGACCGTCGCGCTCGCGACGGGCGGGCGCGGCGCCGGCATCGAGCGCGTGGCGAACGAGGCCCCCCTGCCCGGCAACGAACTCCCGGCGATCGCGCCCGCTCCGCAGCGCTGAAAACGGCCTGCCGACGCCCGTTCCGTTAAGACGCTATTATGGTTGACGCGCTAGCGTGCCGGAGGGCCGCCGCGTTCTCTGGGCGTGGCGAGGCCCAGTGTCGCGTTGGGTCGAGTATCACGGTTTGCGTCTGTCGCGCTCCCTCGCCTTCGGTATCGGGCTGGCCGCTCTCGCGCTCGCCGCCGGCCTGGATACGCGTGCCCTTGCGGCCGGCGCGAAACTGCGCGGCGAGGCCATGCCGGCCGGCTTCGGCCGCCTGTCCCTCACCTTCGACGAGCCGATCCAGACCCGCATCCGCGTCTCTAGCGGCGTGCTGATCGTCGCCTTCGGCGGCCAGGTCCAGGTCGATGCCGCACGCATCGCCCGCGAATTGCCCAATTACATCTCCATTGCCCGCGTCGACCCCGACGGGCGCGGCATGCGCTTCGCGCTGACGCAAGCCTACAAGGCCAATCTGATCGAGGCCGGCGACAAGGCCTTCATCGATCTGCTGCCGCAGACCTGGACCGGCGTCATGCCGGGCCCGCCGCCGGAAGCCATAGCCGAACTCACCGAGCGCCTGCGCCTTGCTGAAGCCCGCGCCAGGGAAGCCGCCCGCCAGCCGGCCGCCCCTCCGGCGGTGCTGACGATGCGCGCGGCCAGCCTGCCGACGCTGGAGCGCCTGATCTTCACCACCCCCGCCGAGACGAAGCTCACCAGCGACCTGTCGGACGGAACGCTGAAGCTGGTCTTCGACCGGCCGATGAATGTCGAGGTCGGCGCCATCCGCAGCGCCCTGCCCGCCGATATCGGCTTCGCCGGGCTGGATGCCGGCAAGGAGGCGCTGAGCCTCGCCCTGACTCTGCCCAGGGACTGGCAGGCCCGCAGCTTCAGCGACGAGACCGGGCTGGTGGTCGACCTGCTCCGGCCGGTGAAGCAGGAAGCGCTTTCGCTCGCCGATCTGAGCAAGCCGTCTCCCCCACCGGCCTCCGCCCCGGGCACAACGCCGGCAGCAGTGGAGCCCCCCGCCAAGCCCGCGGCAACTGCGCCCGTGGTCAAGCCGGCAGAGCCCGTCACTCAAGCCGCCGTCGCAACTCCTGCCGCTCCCGAGGTGCCGCCGGGCCCGGTCGCGATTACGGTCGAGGGCAAGCGCCTCGATTTTCGCTTCACCCGGCCGACCGGCGCGGCTGCCTTCCTCGATGCCGGCGTGATGACGCTGGTCTTCGACACCCGCGACACCATCGACCCCGCCAAGCTCGTCGGGCTCATGCCCAAGCTGATCGAGGACAGCACGGTGACCCGCGAGGGCAAGGTCACGCTGGTCAGGCTCAGGCTCGCCGGTCAGCCGCTGACGCGGATCTTCGACAACGGCCCCGCCTGGTCGCTCGACCTCGGCGAGGATGCGGGCCGGCCCGCCGCTCCGGTCGAGCCGCAGCGCAGCATGGACGATCGCGGCCAGACCATCGTCGCCGTACCGCTCGCCGGCCTGACCGGCATTCACTGGCTCGAATCAGGCCCGGCCGGCCTGCCCGTGGCCGTCGCTACCGCGACAGGCCCGACAAGGCTGACGCCCAAGCCCTATCAGTTCGTCGAATTCGGTCTGCTTCAGACCGCGCAGGGATTGGCGATCCAGCCGCATGCCGACGATGTCGCCGTCCGCGCCGGCACCGAGCAGGTCCGGATCGGACGCAATGGCGGGCTCAACGTCTCCCTCGATATCGGCGAGCCCGGCGAGAAGGCCGAGGAAAAGGCCGGGAAACAGGACGCCGCGCCGCTGCTCGACGCCGATGCCTGGGCCAAGCTGCGCATCGGCAACCCGCGCGACCGCGCCCGTGCGCTGCTGCTCGACGTCACCGATGCCTCGCGCAGCCGCAAATCCGAAGCCCGGCTGGCGCTCGCCCGTTTCTATGCCGCCAACGGCCTGATGCCCGAGGCGGCCGGCCCGCTGAATGCCCTTCTCGCCGACGATGCCGCCATGCGCGGCAACCGCGAGGTGCTCTTCCTCAAGGGCGTCACCGCCGCCGGGATGCACCGGGACCAGCAGGCATTGACCGCCTTCGATGCCGCCCCGATCAAGGACGATGCCGAGACCGGACTTTGGCGGGCGCTGATCGAGCAACGCCTGAACCGCAACGCCCAGGCCCTCGTCGGCTTCCGTCGCGCCGAGGCCGTGCTCGACCGCTACCCGGCCGACCTCCAGGGCGAGTTTCGCGAGGCGATGGCCCGCGCGGCGCTGACCCAGCAGGATATCGGCGTCGCCGAGCGTCAGATCCAGGCGCTGGCCGACATGCCGCGCGGCAGCTTCGACCAGGAGCATCTCGCCCTGCTGCAGGCGCGGCTCGACGATGTCGGCGGCCGCCCGGAAGCCGCGATGAACGGCTACAAGCCGCTCTTCGAGGCGAAGAGCCGCCCGATCGCGGCGGAAGCACAATTGCGCGCGGTCAAGCTCGCGGACACCGAGAAGCGCACCGACATCAAGCCGGAGGAAGCTATCGCCCGGCTGGAGACGGTCTCCGTCATCTGGCGCGGCGGCCGCTTGGAGATCGAGGCCCTGGCCGAGCTCGGCCGGCTCTATGCCGATCAGCAGCGCTGGCGCGACGCCTTCATGGTCGCGCGCCGCGCCAACGAGAACTTCCCCGACGATCCGCTGACCCGGCGCATGCATGACGAGACCGCCCAGCGCTTTGCAGAGCTGTTCAGCGGCAGCGGGCTCGGCAAGCTGCCGCGCATCGAGGCGCTGGCCCTGTTCTACGATTTCAAGGAATTCCTGCCGATCGGCCGGCGCGGCGACGAGATCACCCGCCTGCTCGCCGATCGCCTGGTCGAGCTCGACCTGCTCGACCAGGCCTCGGAGATCCTGAAGTACCAGATGGACCGGCGTCTCACCGGCGCGGCGCGTTCCACGGTCGCCGCCCGGCTTGCCATGATCGACCTGATGAACGGCAAGCCCGCCGATGCGATCCGCGCGCTCAACACCACCCGGCTCGTCGAACTGCCCGCCGACGTCAAGCGGGCGCGCCTGCTACTCGAAGCCAAGGCGCTCTCCGATCTCTCGCGTACCGACCAGGCGCTGGAGATGCTGGAAGGCGAGCGCGGCCCCGAGATCGACAGGCTACGCGCCGACATCTACTGGACCGGGCGCCGCTGGCGCGAGGCCGGCGAAGCCTATGAACGCCTGCTCGGCGAAAGCTGGCGCGGCGACGACGCGCTCGGCGACGGCGAGCGCGCCGACGTGATGCGGGCCGGTGTCTCCTATGTGATGGCGAGCGAGAGCCTGTCGCTCGACCGGCTGCGCAGCAAGTTCGCCCCGAAGATGGCCCGCGGCGCCGATGCAAGGACCTTCGCCTTCATCACCGGGGCCGACCGGACGCGCGCCTCCGACATCCGCGAGATGGCGCGCGCAACCGCCAATGCCGACACGCTTTCGGAATTCCTGAAGGCCTATCGCGAGCGCTACCCGGCCTATTCCGCCGCGATGCGCAAGCCGCAGCCGCCCGCAGCCGAGACGCTGCCCTCGCCCGCCGACGGTGCCGCGGCCGAGCCTGCGGCGCCGCCCTCGCGGAGCTAGAGCATCGGCCCGAAAAGTGGAGTGCGGTTTTCGGGCAAAGCCGATGCAAGATCAAAGAGCTAGAGGATCGGACTGAATACGACATTCAGTCCGATCCTCTAGCTCCTAGCCCGGCCCGGAATTCGTATCCTCGCCGCGCGCCCTGGCGCGCAGGACGAATTGCAGGTTGCGGATATAGACGAAGACGCCGAAGCCCTGGCCGAGGATGAAGACCGGGTCGCGCCGGTAGAGCGCATACATCAGCAGCAGCAGGCCGCCGCCGATCGAGAACCACCAGAAGGTCATCGGCACGACCGAGCGCTGGGCCTTCTCGCTCGCCCACCACTGCACCACGAAGCGCATGGTGAAGAGCCCCTGCGCGACCACGCCGAGCAGGACCCACCAGTCGACATTGTTGACGAACACATCGTGGAAATAACGGCCGATGGTCTGCTGCAGGTCGATCAGCATCACATCGTCTCCGAGACGATCTGCGGCACGCGCTTGCGCCGGCGGATCAGCCACCACACGCCGGCCAGGTCGAGGATGCCGACCCAGAGCCGATCGAAGAAACCGTAATTCGAGACGCCGGTCAGCCGCGGCCGGTCGCGCACGTCGACATGCAGGACCTTGTGCCCCTCGCGCGCCATCAGCGCCGGCATGAAGCGGTGCAGCGCATCGAAATACGGCAAGGCGAGATAGGCCTCGCGCCGGAAGCATTTCAGCCCGCAGCCGGTGTCACGCGTATCGTCCTTCAGCACCCGCACGCGCACGCCATTGGCGACCTTCGACTGCCAGCGCTTGAAGCCGGTATCCTTGCGCCCGACGCGCTGCCCCTGCACCATCCCGGCCTGGAGCCCGCCCTTCTGCAAGGCCTCGACCATCGCCGGCAGGAAAGCGGGATCGTTCTGGCCGTCGCCGTCAAGCGTCGCGACGATGGCCGAACGGGCATGGCGCACGCCGCTGCGGACCGCCGCGCTCTGGCCGCAGGATTGGGCGTGAGTGACGACGCGCAGCCAGGGCCGCGTCGCGGCGAGCTCGGCCAGCGCCGTCGCCGTCCCGTCGGTCGAACCGTCATTGACATAGACGACCTCGAAGAGGCCGATCGCCGCGCAGGCTTTCTCGATATCGGCGACGAGCGGCGCGATGTTGCCGACTTCGTTGCGCACCGGCACGACGACGCTGAGCAGCGGATGGGAAGAGGTTTCGGTCAAAGGGGCATCATCCGGAAAAACGGCCCGCAAACTGCGTCAGCGCGGCGAATAGGGCAAGAGCTTCGAGAGCAAGGGTGCCTCAACCGGGCGAACGGGCGAACACGGCGATCTCAAGCTTGCGCCCGCCATTGAGGTTGAAGCCGTTGATCGTGGTCACCAGGCGCGGCTTCGCCGGCTGGCTCGCCAGGGCCGCCTTGAAATCGTCGGCGAAGCGGCTTTCGACGAAGGCGACACGGCAGCCGGGCTGATTCAGGAAGGCCGCCGCGTCCGCGCCGCTTGCAGCCATCGCGAGCTTCGTCCCGGTCAGGAAAACGAGGCTCGGCTCGCGATAGCCGAGCGTCACCACGGCCGGATCGGCGCAGCCGGCGGCCTTGAGCGTCTCCGCCAGACGCGGCGACAGCTTCAGCGAGCGCAGGCTCTCGATGGCGAAGGGATAGACCGCGATCGTCAGCAGCAGGCTCGCGAGCACGCAGCGCCAGAGCGCGCCTTCGAAATCAAGCCGCCGGAAGGCCGCGACGACGCTGATGCCCATGAGCAGGACGAGCACGAACAGCGGCAACGCAAGCCACGGCACCGCCCGGTCGAGCGTCCAGTTGCCGAACAGGATCGTCGCCATCAGCGCCAGCGGCACGATCACGACGAGGCAGGCGGTCAGCACCGCGCCGCGCCGATGGCGGTCGATTCCGCCGTTCAGCACGGCCAGCAGCAGCAGCGCGGTGATCGCGGGATAGAGCGGCAGCACGTAATGCGGCAGCTTGGTCGGCACCGCCTCGAAGACCAGCCAGGACGGCACGATCCAGGCGATCAGGAACAGGATCTGCGGCTCCTTGCGCCTGACCCAGGCGAAGGGCACCGCCATCGCGGCGAAGGCCGCCGCCGGCCAATAGGTGGCGAAGAAGAACAGCAGGTAGAGCCCGGGCGGCCCCCAATGCTTCTCCTGCCCCTCGGCGACCTTGCCGAGCATGTCCTGCCCGACGCTCTCGGCGAAGAAGCTGCCGCCGGTCTTCACCATGATCGCGACGAACCAGGGCAAGGCAACGACGAGGCAGAGCAGCAGCCCGGCGCCGAAGCGCAGCGGCTTCAGCCAGCGGAAGGAGCGCTGGCTCGCGCTCAGAACGAGAATGGCGAGGCCCCAGACCATCGGCACGATCGGCCCCTTGATCAGCAAGCCGAGCGCGGTCGCAGCCCAGAACACCAGCCAGTTGCGCCGGTCCGGCACGAAGGCGAGCGAGCGCGTCCAGTCGAGCCAGGTCCGCGCCAGGGCGCCCATGGTGGCGACGGCGCAGGCCGCCAGCAGCGCATCCGTCTTGGCGATCCGCGCCTCGACGCCGAGCAGCACGGCGGCCGCCATCAAGGCCCCGCCGAGCAGGGCGAGCGGCGGCGACAGGAAGGCCAGCAGCGCCCAATAGGTCAGCAGTACCGTCGCGATCGCGCCGACGAGCGAGGGAATGCGATAGAGCCAGATCTGCGTGCGCGCCTCGGGGATGCCGACAGCCTCGCCGGCCCGCACCGCCGCGCTCTGCAGCCAGTAGATGCCGACCGGCTTCTTGTGGCGCGCCTCGTCCTGGAAGCGGATATCGACGAAATCGCCGGTCTCCAGCATCTGCTTGCTCGCCTGCGCGAAGCGCGGCTCGTCGCGATCGAGCGGCTGGAGCGTACTGAAACCGGGCAGGAAGGCGGCGAGCGACAGGAGCAGGAGGAAGATGCAGGCGCGCAGATGGCTGGCGGAGGCCGCAGCCTTGACCCGGTCGATCGCTGGCGTGAGCGAAAACATCATCCATCCCCGCGGCGGCCCGGCCGCACCTGTCCTGAAAGTCGACTCTCGCCCGATGGCGGGCCTTTCGGGCGCGATCAAGGCGAGGCCGCGCGGGTTTACGCTGCCGGGGAAGGGTCGGCAAGCATGGCGGGGCAGCGAGGCTGACGCAGGCCGTCAATCGTCGGACGCGACTTCGCCGATTCGAATTGCCTGAATCATCCGCGGCGACAAGGTCATGGCCTGACTCGTTGCCGGCGCCACCGGGGCTGTAAGGGGCGACAGATCAACGGGCAGTTCGCACGCTGCCCTCGGAGCGACCCCGTACGAGGGGCCGAGCGGGGCCAGGCTCACCGTCTTGACGAAACCCGGCTCCGCGAGAGCCGGGGACGAAAGAGCCGCCGCGAGGGCGGTGATGGCGACGAACCGCAACATGGCTGTGCTCCGCATCGGCCCCCGCTCCTTATAACGGGGGTGAAGGTCGCCTGTTCCGTCGGATGGAAGCGAAGGGAATGGACGACGCAGGAGAACAATTCCATTCAACCTGCGTATGCTTCGGCGTGCTTCAGTCGTTGAAGCAAAAGGAGATTGCCATGCATCGCGGTGTAACCTCTGCCCTCCAGGGATCGGCCTAGCCGCAATCGTGGCCTCGGCTCAAGCCGGCGAAGCCCGGTTGCGGCGGCGTCCCTTGCCGCCGGTGGTAGCCACACAGGTTGATCACGATCCCGGGATAGTTCCCGGGCCATGCTCGCCAGCGACCCGAATTGTCGCGGCAAGCGGCTGGCACGCGAGCGCCGAACGGCGCTCCTCGTCGCTGCGCATGAAATGGTTCACCACCGGCTTCCAGTCCGGACCGATGCGGAGCTGCGACACGTTTCGGAATCAGGTCAGGCGGCTCGGCGTGGATTGCAGCGGCGAGGCCGCGATCAGGGTGGGATCGTCAGCACCTGCCCCGGCTTGATGAGGTTCGGATTGTTGCCGATGACCGCCCTGTTCGCAGCGTAGATCACCGACCATTTCGACTGCGTCGCATAATATTTCTGGGATATCATGCTGAGGTTTTCACCTCGCTGAACCGTGTGCGTCCTCGATACCGGACCTGGCAGAGGCGGCGGGCTGGGCGGCGGCTGCGGGCCTGGTGGCGGCGGCGTGGGCGGAGGGCCGGGAGGCGGAGCCGGCTTGGGGAAGGTCGGCGGCGGCTTGAAGCTGTAGTTCCGGTCCACGAAGAATCCGCGGATCTGATAGTCGGTCGCGTTCAATGCGCTGATCGTGAAGCGCTTCGCTGCCGGGTGCGAGTAGATGAAGGTCGTCGTGTTCTCGTTATTGGGATCGTAGAGCTCGAGGATCGGCCCGCCTAGCGATGGCGAGCTTTTGCAGGCGCTGACCAGGACATGGTGGCCTGTGAATGCGCCGAGCTTGATCAGGAAGAGAGGCACCGGCCGGTTGGCGGCGATCGAGCGCCGGATCAAGTCGTATTCGCTGGCGACGCTGTCGACATACAATTGCTGGAACATGAAAAAGATCGTGCTGCGGGTCAGGCGGGGCACCGTGTAGAAATGGGCGCTGACCTGGCGCGAGTAGATATGCGCGTTGAGCGGCGTACGAACCGGCGGAGGATCGGAATCCGTTGGGATGGGTTTCCGCGCGTAATGATGATCGAGCGCGCTGTAGACCATCCCGCCGCACAGATTCTCTCCGTGCGGCCCGCCGGGATGCAGCTCCCATTTTATGTCGCTGTTGCTGAAGTGATAACCTTGGATCGCCGGCATGAAGGTCGTTCGAAGCATCGCTTTTCGCCTTCCCCGAACCGCACATCCTCTTCTGCGAAACCCGGATGTCGACATGCACGGGCGGCAGTGGTTCTGTGTTGTCTCGCCAAGCAGGATAGGAACCGCTGACGGCGTCGGGCATCCTTCAAACTGACGACACGGCGAGACTCTTGCCGGCGGCGGAGACGCGCTCGCTGTCAGCCGGCGCGGTCATCGAATGGGAGGATCAGCAGTCCGAAGAAGCCAGCAGCTGAGCGCTACCCCGACCTGGCATCTCGGTAGCAATCCCAGATGCCAGAACGCGCAAGCACCTGGGATTTCTGAATAAAATGGCGAGCCCGGCTGGATTCGAACCAGCGACCAGCAGCTTAGAAGGCTGCTGCTCTATCCATCTGAGCTACGGGCCCGAAAGCGAGGATGCCCCTCGCCTGTCGGCTTCAATGCGTCCACTGACCGACGCGCGAGAACTTGAAATTATCGGAATAGGACAGCGAACGGCGCTTCGCCTCATTCGGCTGCTCGACGCGATAGGCGATGCCGTTACGCGTGGCATAGGCGACGGCCTCGGCCTCGCTGTCGAACCAGAGCTTGAGCTGGCTCTTCATGTCCGACGACGAGGTCCAGCCCATCAGCGGCTCGATCTGGCGCGGAGCCTCCGGCTCGTATTCGAGCAGCCAGCGCTCGGTCTTGGCCGTGCCGGACTGCATGGCCGTGCGGGCCGGGCGATAGATGCGTGCGGTCATGAAAGCGCTCTGCCGTCACCAAACCTGTGCAGTTCGCGACGCGAACCGCTTCCTATACACGCATGGATTGATGGTCGGGGCACCAGGATTCGAACCTGGGACCCTCTGCTCCCAAAGCAGATGCGCTACCGGGCTGCGCTATACCCCGACGAAGCAATCCAAGCGTTGCGGTTCGCTATCATGCCACAGGCGCAACCCGCAAGCGAAAGCCAATCGCAACGCATCCGCTTGTGCAGGGAGGTGCCGCTGACGGCCTCAGCGCTTGAACAGTGCGTGCTCGACCCTGTCGCCCGGCTTGATGCCGAGCTGCTTGCTGACGCCGCCATTGATCTCCAGCACCGACAGCACCGGCTCGCCCGAGGGAATCGTCCGCGTCGAAAGCGGCTCGGTACGCTCGGCGATGCGCGCGATCGTGCCGTCCGCCCGGATGAACAGCATGTCGAGCGAGATATAGGTATTCTGCATCCACATCGCCACCGGCTCGGTGGCGGCGAAATCGAACAGCATGCCGCGATCGGCCGGCATGTAATTGCGGAACATCAGGCCCTTGGCCCGCTGCTCCGGCGTGCGCATGACCTCGACCTGGAAGGCATGGCGCGTGCCGCCGCTGACGATGACGAGCGATTCGAGGCCCGCGCCGCCGGCAGCAGCGGGCTGGCCCTGCGCCTGCAGCCCGGCCGGCGCCAATACGAACAGCGCCAGCGCGAAGGCGGCGAGAGCGGTTCTGAGGGCATGCATCGCTTTGGACTCCGTGGCGGCCATGGCCCCTTGCGCTCTAGAAGGGGCCGATGGCAAATCTTCGGCAGATGGCCGCCTTCGCCGCCTTTCGGTCAAGCCTTTCGTCATCATATGAATGCGGGATGCCACGCGGCGTCGCCTGACGGCTTTCTTTCGTCATCCGCTTGCGGCAGTTTCGCCGGGCTATTGAAGCAGGAGATATCCATGATCGTTGCGCGCCCTCGTCGGACGACGCACCTTGCCGGCACGGCCTTGGTGGCCGTCCTGATGTCCTTCGCCTCCTCCGCCTGGGCCGCCGATTTCCAGCTCGACAATGTCAGGATCGACCTCGGCAAGCTCGTGATCAACGCGCCGAAGATCGCGATCAAGGGCTCGACGCTGGAAAAGGACGCGTTCCTGGCGCTGTTCACCGGCGCCTCCGCCAGCGAATCCGCTTCGGCCAGGGCTGCACGCCTGAACGCCGCCGAGATCAGCGCGCCCGAACTGTCGCTGGTGCAGACGGTCGGCGACCAGAAGCAGACCACGGTCTATCGCGACATCCGCCTGACCGATATCCGCGAGGGCAAGATCGGCCATGGCGAATCGGCGAGCGCCAGCATCACCGCCGAAGGCGCCGCCACAGGCCCGATGAAGGGCGGATTGAAGCGCACCGCCTTCGACGCCTTCGACCTGCGCCAGATCACGCGCGTGCTGACCGAGAAGGCCGCGCCCGGCGCCAGCGAGCCGATGCTTCCGGTCATCGGGAATTTCGAGCAGGACGGCTACAACCTGGACATGGGCAAGGCCGGCAAGATGTCGCTCGGCAAGACGACGGCGCGCGGCTTTGCCGCCAGGGTCGGCCCCGAGCCGCTCCTCGACGTGGTCTCGCGCCTGGCCAAGGCGAGCGAGGAAGTCGAGCGCAAGCAGGACGACAAGAACACCGACGCCGACACGCCGCCGGGCAAGACCGAGGCGGAACGGCAGCTCGGCCTCTCCATGCTCGCGCTCTTCGACATGTTCGAATACGGCAGCGGCGAGGCCCGCGATCTCGTGATGAATGTTAGCCCGCCGCCGAAGGCCGGCGCCAAGGTCGACGCGGTCGACATGCGGATCGCCCGCATGGCCTTCGGCGAGAACACCCCGGCGAAATCCGGCTTCGCCCTGGAAGGCCTCCAGTTCCGCTCGGGCGAAGCCAAGGGCGGCATCGATTCGATCGCCTATTCTGGCTTCGCCTTCGGCTCCGTCATCCGCGAGTTGCGGGCAGCGCTGGCCGAACCGGACAAGCCGATGGACGAGATCGATTTCCGCCGCTTCATCCCGACGCTCGGCACCATCCGCCTCGCCGGCATCTCGATCGACGCGCCGGCGATCATCACCGGCAAGGAGCCGATCAAGATTTCGCTCGGCACCTTCGAGATCAAGGCGGGCGAGCAGCTCAACGGCATCCCGACCAGCCTCGCGCTGACGATCGACAAGCTCGTCACGCCGATCTCCGAAGCCACCGGCAATCCGGCCGCCAAGGACATGATCGCGATGGGCATCCGTTCGCTCGATCTCTCGGCCAAGCTCGACCTCGCCTGGGAAGCCGCGAAGAACGAGATCGCCATTCGGACACTGTCGTTCGGCAGCGCCGGCCTCGCCCATATCGAAGCCTCCGGCACGCTCGGCAACGTCACCAAGGACCTGTTCGCCAGCGATCTCGCGCTGGCCCAGGTGGCCGCGCTCGGCGCCACCGCCCGCAACCTGCAGGTCAAGCTGCAGAATTTCGGGCTGGTCGAGAAGCTGATCGCGAACGAGGCGCGCAAGTCCAAGCGCAAGGTCGAGGATGTCCGCCAGCAATTCACGATGGTCGCAAGCCTTGGCCTCGCCGCCATTCTCGGCCCCTCCGACGGAGCCAAGGCCGTGGCGGGCGCTGCCTCCCGCTTCGTCGCCAAGCCCGGCACGCTGACGGTCTCCGCCAATGCGAAGTCGACGACCGGTCTCGGCCTCGCCGACGTCATCACCATGACGGAGCCGACGGAGATCTTCGACAAGATCGACCTCAAGGCCGATGCTCAATAGGGATCAGGGCGCGGCTGCGCCCGAGGACAGCGACTGGCGCCCGTCAGGCCTTCAGGCCTGGTGGGCAGGCCTGCCGCAGGTTCCCCGCGGCTGGCTGCGCAAACGGCTGAACCCTGACAACCAGACCCGGCTGCATCTCGCCAAGCTCGTCGCGCGGCGGCCGGGGCAATTCACCATCTGCCCCTATACCTATGGCCGCCCGAAGGTACGCTTCCCCGAAAGCGGGGCCCGGCTCGTGATCGGGCGCTACGGCTCGATCGCCGATGGCGTCGAGATCCTGCTCGGCGGCAATCACCGGCTCGACTGGGCGACGACCTACCCGTTCCCCGCCCTGCCCCGGCTCTGGCCTCCCGCTGCCGGGATGACTGGCCATGACACGACCCGCGGCGATGTCGTCATCGGCCACGATGTCTGGCTCGGCTCGCAATGCATGGTGATGTCGGGCGTCACGATCGGCCATGGCGCCGTGGTCGCGGCGCGCGCTGTGGTCACGCGCGACGTGCCGCCCTATGCGATCGTCGCCGGCAATCCGGCACGGGTTGTCAGGTTGCGCTTCGACGAGCCCCGGATCGCGGCTTTGCTCGAAACCGCCTGGTGGAGCCGCCCCCGCGCCGAGATCGAGCATCTGATCCCGCTCCTGCTCTCCGGGCGGATCGACGACCTGCTGGAAGCGCTCAGGACGCGCCCATCAATCGGCGCTTGAGCCCCAGCGCCGGCTTCTCGATCAGGTACCAGGACAGCGCCGCGACGACGACCGTCGCCGCCAGCGACGGCCAGAGCAGCGCTACCGCGCCGAGCGACGGGTGGAGCGCGTGCAGCGCCTGCTGCACCGGCCAGCCATAGAGATAGACGCCGTAGGAGAGATCGGCCGGCGGCTCGACCGAGCGCCGCGTCAGGGCCGGCGCCAGCGCCAGCACGAGGACGCCCCAGGCCGTGACGAGATAGAGCGCCGCCTTGTAGAGCGGCGTGAAGGACAGCGGCACCAGCGCCAGGAGGGCCACAGCCAGCAGCGGCAGCGAAAGCGGCACCTTCTCGCGGTAGAGATAGACGACGCCACCGGCGAGGAAGATCAGGGGCAGGCGCAGCGCCGTCTCGGTGCCTTTGGAACCATGCGGCGCCATGACCTCGCGCAGGACGACGGCAAGCGTCAGGGCCAGCAGCGCCGCGAGCGCGAGGCGCGGCCGTGCCAAAATCCCGGCGAGGCCGGCGACCAGCACGCCGATATAGCACAGCGTCTCGTATTTCAGCGTCCAGACCGTCCCGAGCGGAAACGGCAGCGGATTGCCCTCGAAGACACCCGGCAGCGCCGCAGCGCTCTTGAAGGTGGTCAGCGTGCCCGTGATGAAGCGCCACAAACGCGGGTCGTTGAAATAGGTGGAAGCGTCGAGCGTCGTCATCAGCCCGCCCAGCACGAGCGCCACGACCAGGGTCGCCGCGATCAGCCCCGGCGCGATTCGCAGGAAGCGCGCGACGGCATAGTCGCGCCAGCCGCGCCGCATGAAACTCATTGTCACGAGGAAGCCGGATATCGCGAAGAAGCCGTTGACCGCGTGCTCGCCCAGCGTGAAGCCGGTCGTCTGGAACCAGGGCTCCTGCTCGACTCGTCCATCGGTCACGCTGAAGGCATGCGAGACGACGACGGCGAGCGCCATCACCAACCGGAGCAGGCCGAAATTGTTGTGCGGGTTGGCGAGCGCCTCGGCGACGGTGGACCGGGCCCGGCTCATGGCATCTCCCCCAGCCCTTCATGCGCCAATGCCGTCTTGCCGCGCCGCCAGGCGCGGGCGCCGGCGGCGGAGCCCGCATGCGCGAACATCTTCTCGCGCCGGAACAGCAGCCCGTAGCCCGCAGCCTTGCCGATATTCTCCAGCATCCGGATCGGCCCCGGCCCGGCGAGCCCGTATTTCCGGGCGATGTAATGTTCGGACCAGGCGAGGTGCCAGCGCGCCTTGAAGCGTCGCTGCGGCGACGGCGCCGTAGAACGGCCCCTGCCATGACGCGCCTCGGCGCCATGGACATGAATGAGCGCATGGCCGGCATCGCGCATCCGCCGGCACAGGTCGTCATCCTCGTAGAACAGGAAGATCGCCGGATCGAAGCCGCCGAGCGAGACGAAGAGATCGCGCCGGATCAGCAGGCACGCTCCCGACAGGAAAGGCAGGCAGGCATCGCCCTCGGGGATCGCCATCGTGCCGGAGCGATTGAGATGCGGTGGCGAGAGCAGCGAGCGCGGCTGCAGGAAGATGCGGCCCGAGGGTTCGACGATACGCGGCGCCAGCATCCCGGCGTCGGGATAGCGCTCTCCCGCTTCCAGCAAGGCTGCTGCGGCCCCCCGCCCAATCTCCAGATCCGGATTGACGATCAGCACATAGGGCGTCTCGGCCGCCGCCACGCCGATATTGTTGGCCCGGCCATAGCCCTCGTTGCGGGCATTCGCGATCACGCGCGCGCCCTTCGCCTCCGCGATCGCGCGGCTGTCGTCGCTGCTGGCATTGTCGACGACGATGGCGGGTACGCCCTCCCCGGCCAGCGCATCGAGGCAGGCGGGCAGGACCTCGGCGCTGTCATAGCTGACGACGATGGCGGTGATGGCGGCGGCGGGCATTGCCGCCTTGTGGCCATGCCAGGGGGCCGGAAGCAAGCGATTTCAGCGACGCGCGAGCGTGCCGATCTCGCCCCTGATCCGCTCGCGCTCGCTCGCTTCGCAGCGATGCGGCGCCTTGTAGGACTTCACGGCATAGCCGGCATTGGCCGCGATGAACCGTTGCCGATCCCGCCCGTCGAGCCGCGCGATGATGCGGCCGCGATCGACGCGCAGGCCGCAATCATAGGCGCGCGAGACCGTCGCGGCGGCATATTCCACCGTGCCCGGAACCGGTCCGGCAACCGTGCAGGCGCCGAGCGCCGAGAACAGGGTCACCGTGGCGGCAAGCTTCGGGATCGAAGGCATCGGCATTGGGCGCTCAGAGCGTGTTGAAATCCCCGGCGCGAATGCGGCCCATCCGTGCCTTCAGTTCGGCCCGTTCTTCGGCCGTGCAGGCCTGCGGCCGCACGCCCTGGTTGACCATCTCGGCTTCGGAGACGCCGATATAGGCCGAGCGCGCTGCCGCGATCTGCTGATCGTCGGCGCCGCGCGCCTTTTCGGCCGCGAGGAAGCGGTCGAGCGTCGTGCGCTGCGGCGAGCCCGCCCTGCAGGTGATGGCGCGCGACACGGTCGTCGCCAGCGCCGAAGCACGCCCGCTGCTGCTCTCGCCATGGGCGACGCAGGCGCCGAGCAGCGGCGTCAGGAAGCAGGCGAGCGAGAGGGCTCGCCCGGCAGGCAGGGAAGGCATGGTGGTCAGCCGTTCTTCTCGGGCGGATTGACGCGCAGATGCGCCTCGCGCAGTTGCTTGGGCGAGGCTTCCGCCGGGGCGCCCATCAGGAGATCCACGGCCTGCTGGTTCATCGGGAACAGCGCGACCTCGCGCAGGTTCGTGGCACCGGCCAGCAGCATGATGATGCGGTCGACGCCCGCCGCCATGCCGCCATGCGGCGGCGCGCCGTACTGGAAGGCGCGATACATGCCGCCGAAGCGCTCGATCACCGTCTCCTCGCCATAGCCGGCGATCTCGAACGCCTTCACCATTGCCTCGGGGCGGTGGTTGCGGATACCGCCGGAGGCGAGCTCGAAGCCGTTGCAGGCGATGTCGTACTGGAAGGCCTTGAGCGAGAGCGGGTCTTCCTCGTTGAGCGCCTTCAGGCCGCCCTGTGGCATCGAGAAGGGGTTATGCGAGAAATCGACCTTCTTCTCGTCCTCGTTGTACTCGAACATCGGGAAGTCGACGATCCAGGCGAAGGCATATGCGTTCTCGTCGATCAGCCCGAGATCCTGGCCGACCTTGTTGCGGGCGCTGCCCGCGAACTTGTAGAACTTGTCCGGATCACCCGCGACGAAGAAGCAGGCATCGCCGCCCTTCAGCCCCATCTGCTTGATGATCGCGGCGACGCGCTCCGGGCCGATGTTGTTGGCGATCGGCCCCTGGCCCTCGCCGTCTTCCTTGACCATCAGGTAGCCGAGGCCCGGCTGTCCCTCGCCCTGCGCCCAGGAGTTCATCCGGTCGCAGAAGGCGCGCGAACCGCCCTTGGGCCCAGGGATAGCCCAGACGCGGTTCTTCTCGCCTTCGAGGATGCGGGCGAAGACCTTGAAGCCCGAGCCGCGGAAAGGCTCGGAGACATCCTGCATGATCAGCGGGTTGCGCAGGTCCGGCTTGTCGGAGCCGTATTTCGCGATCGCCTCGGCATAGGGAATGCGCGGCCAGTTGCGCGCGACTGTCTTGCCCTCGGCGAATTCCTCGAACACGCCGGTGATGACCGGCTCCATCGTCGCGAACACGTCCTCCTGCTCGACGAAGCTCATCTCGACGTCGAGCTGGTAGAACTCGCCCGGCAGACGGTCGGCGCGCGGGTCCTCGTCGCGGAAGCAGGGCGCGATCTGGAAGTAGCGGTCGAAGCCCGCCATCATCAGGAGCTGCTTGTACTGCTGCGGCGCCTGCGGCAGCGCGTAGAACTTGCCGGCATGCAGGCGGCTCGGCACCAGGAAGTCGCGCGCGCCTTCCGGCGAGGACGCGGTCAGGATCGGCGTCTGGAACTCGGAGAAGCCGGAATCCTTCATGCGGCGGCGCATCGAGTCGATGACCTTGGTGCGCAGCATGATGTTGTTGTGCAGCTTCTCGCGACGCAGGTCGAGGAAGCGGTACTTGAGGCGGGTATCCTCGGGATATTCGAGATCGCCGAAAACCGGCAGCGGCAGTTCGGCCGACGGGCCGAGCACCTCGATCGCCGTCGCGAAGACCTCGACCGCACCTGTCGGCAGGTTGGCGTTCTCGGTGCCTTCGAGGCGGGCCTTGACCTTGCCGTCGATGCGCACGACCCATTCCGAGCGCAGCGTCTCGGCATCCGCGAAGGCCGGCGAATCGGGGTCGATCACCACCTGCGTCATGCCGTAATGGTCGCGCAGGTCGATGAAGAGCACGCCGCCATGGTCGCGAATGCGGTGGCACCAGCCGGACAGGCGCACATTCTGGCCGATATCGCTGTCACGGAGTGCGCCACAGGTATGGGAACGATAGCGATGCAGGGTCACGGGATCGGTCTTTCGGAAATACGTCAAAGGCCGGTCCGTAGGACCAGCCGCAGCTTGCGGCTAAGCACACGCGCGCGCCCGAAATGTCAAGAACGCCCGCGACATCAGCTGTTGCCGCCGCTACGATCGTGACGTTCAGCCCGGCCTGCCCAAGCGAGCCCACCATGACCAGCCGACCTTTTGTCCATTGTCTTGCAGCATCGGCGGCGATGATCGCATTCGGATCTTCGATCGACTGCGCCGAGGCCCGGCCAGAGCCGAGAAGCGCCTACGCCACGGGCCTGCTGATCGCCCAAAAGCGCAACTACGCGAACCCGGATTGTTATGCGCGGATCTTCGCCCAGCACGCCCAGCTGAAACCCGGCCCGCGCCGCGACTACTGGTCCGCCCCCGCGAGCCCTGCCTATAAGGGCGAGCTCTGGGGGCGGTGTCGGATCAGTCGCTGAGACTGATCCGACTCGACGCCGCTCCCCCTTCTCCGCTAAGCCGAAGCCATGCATCTCATTTCCGATACCGCCGCGCTCTCCGCCGCTTGCGACCGCCTCGCGACCCACCCCTTCGTCACGGTCGACACCGAGTTCCTGCGCGAGACCACCTATTACCCGAAGCTGTGCCTGATCCAGCTCGCCTCGCCGGACGAGGCGGTGCTGGTCGACCCGCTCTCGCCCGATCTCGACCTCGCCCCCTTCTTCGGGCTGATGGTCAACGACGCCGTCGTGAAGGTCTTCCACGCCGCCCGGCAGGACCTCGAAATCGTCTGGCTGCTCGGGCGTGTCTTGCCGACGCCGCTCTTCGACACGCAGGTCGCGGCCATGGTCTGCGGCTATGGCGACTCGGTCGGCTATGAACAGCTCGCCAACGACCTCGCCAAGGCGCGCATCGACAAGTCCTCGCGCTTCACCGACTGGTCGCGCCGTCCCCTCAACGAGGCGCAACTCGTCTATGCCGAGGCCGACGTCACCCATCTGCGCGACATCTACCTCGCCCTGAAGGCCGATCTCGACGCCAGCGGCCGCGAGAGCTGGGTTGCCGAGGAAATGTCCGTGCTGACCTCGCCGGGGACCTACGAGGTCAAGCCGGAGAATGCCTGGCTGCGCCTCAAGGGCCGCATCCGCAAGCCGCGCGAACTGCCGAACCTGATGGAGATCGCCGCCTGGCGCGAGCGCGAGGCGCAGACTCGCGACGTGCCGCGCCAGCGCGTGCTCAAGGACGACGCGCTGATGGATATCGTCCAGCGCGGTCCGCGTTCGGTCGAAGCGCTGGCGGAGCTGCGCTCCGTCCCCAACGGCTTCGAGCGCTCGCGCAACGGCGCCGAGGTCCTCGCCGCGATCGAGCGCGCCGCCGCCATCGATCCGAAGACCCTGCCTCGCCTGGAGCGCGAGCGCGGCCGGCCGACCAGCGCCGCCGTGCTCGATCTGCTCAAGGTGCTGCTCAAGGCGGTCGCCGATGCCGAGCGCGTCGCGCCCAAGATCATCGCCTCCACCGACGATCTCGAGGCGATCGCCTCCGATGACCTTGCCGAGGTGCCGGCCCTGCAGGGCTGGCGTCGCAGCGTCTTCGGCGAGAAGGCATTGGCGCTCAAGGACGGCTCGCTCAGCCTGCGCATCCAGCGCGGCCGGGTGGTCGTGGGGTGAAACTCTGCCTGCATCCATAAGGCCGCGGGGAACCCCTCTCCTGTAAGGAGAGGGGCAGGGGTGAGGTGTAGGCCCTCGACCAGCGAAGCGCCTCGTAGCGACCGCGATAGCGGTTAGGCTCCGGCCAAACGTCCAACGGCCTACACCTCACCCTACCCTCTCCTTACAGGAGAGGGTTCCCGCGCAATCTTCGCTTAGCTGTTTAAGGCCTCGCTTAGCTGTTTAAGGCCTCACCCGCTGCCGTAACTCTTCACCAGCGATCCCGCGACCAGCCCCCAGCCGTCGACCAGCACGAAGAAGATCAGCTTGAACGGCAGCGCCACCGTCACCGGCGGCAGCATCATCATGCCTACCGACATCAGGATCGAGGCGACGACGAGGTCGATGATCAGGAAGGGCACGAACAGCAGGAAGCCAATCTCGAAAGCCCGGCGCAGTTCCGAGATCATGAAGGCCGGTACCAGGATCTCGACGCCGACATCCTGCGGCTGCTGCGGGCGCGGCGCCTGCGACATGTCGAGGAACAGCTCCAGGTCCTTCTCCCTGACATGCTTGAGCATGAAGGTCTTGAACGGGACGACGCCGCGGTTATAGGCCTCCTGCGGCTGGATCTGGCCCGCGACCAGCGGCTGGACGGCCGTCGTGTAGGCCTCGCGCAGTGTCGGCGCCATGACGAAGCCGGTGAGGAACAGCGAGAGCCCGAGGATCACCGCGTTCGGCGGCGCGGTCTGCGTGCCCAGCGCCGAGCGCAGCAGCGACAGCACCACGACGATCCGGGTGAACGACGTCACCATGATCAGGATCGACGGCGCCAGCGACAGCACCGTGATGACGGCGATGAGCTGCAGCGCCCGTTCCGCCACGCCACCGCCCTGCCCGAGATCGAGCGACAGCGTCTGCGGCAGCGCCGGCACCGTCTGAAGTGCGAGCAGCAGCACGGCCGCCGCCAGGGTGCGCCCGCTTCGAAACCGTCTCGTTCGTCTGCTGCTGAAGTTCACGCGCGCCGCCAATGCCCGACTCAACCGACCGGGCGCACCGAGGCTACCGATGCGAAAACGCCGCGCAACCGATGCGCGGCGTCGATGAGCCGGGATGGCCGAGTATCCTGTTGATGGTCGGCCGCCGTCAGGGCGCCGCCATCAGGCTGCGGCTTGCCGCCTCAGGATTTGGCCTTGGGGTCGCGGCCGAGCAGCCGGGCGAATTCAGCCTCGATCGCGTCGACCGAGAAGGGATCGATCTCCTTCGCAGCCGACTCGGCCGGCTTTTCCGGCTCGGGCTGCGCCTTGGGGCTCTCGGCCGGGGCCGGCTCGTCCGGGCTGGCGGCAGGGGCCGGCTCCGCGGGAGCGGGCTCCTCCTCGGCGATCGATTCGGGTTCGGGCGCAGGTTCCGGTTCCGGATGATGGATCTCGGCCGGCTTGGCCTCGAATGGCCGGGGCTCGGGCGCTTTCGAAAGGGGGCGATCCAGCGTCAGCCCGAGTGCCGCGGCAAGTTCGGCCTCGACATCGCTCGGAATCGGCTTCTGGCGTGGCGTAGCCGCCGGAGTCGGCACAGCGACCGGCTCGGGCTCAGGCACGATCTCGGGCTCCGGGGCGGGCGGCTCGACCACGGGCGCAGCCTCTCCAACCGGCGGCGCTTCCTCCTCGACGACAGGCGCCGGGAAAAGCTTCTCTGCCGGAACAGGGGGCTCCACGGCCGGCGCAGCGCTCTCGGCCGCTGTCTCGCCGGAGAGATTGGCCGGGCGCACGGCGGAGAAGGGCCGCTTCAGCGCCTCCTCGAGCTGGCGCGTCATGTCGTCGAGCTCACCAGGACTGACGGCGGGCTGCGGCGCATGTTCGCGTGCGAAGCTGGGCGCGGGTCCGGAGGTGACGGGCGGCGCCGGCATCGCGGGGACCGCAGGCTTGGCAGCGGCGGAAACCGCTTCGGCGGCTGCAACGCCCAGAGCGGCGGAAACGCCTGCGGCGGCAGCGGTCGCAGCCGCAGGGGTCGGCGGCGCCGGCTCGACCGGGACCGAAGCCGGACGGGTCGGCAAAGGCGGCAGCAGCTCCGGCCCCTCGGGAGCGTAACCGGCGCGGCGCGCCTCATCGCCCGCCCGCATCGCAGGCTCGCTCGGCGGCACCAGCGTCTCGAACGGCGGCAGCGGCCGATCCGCCGCGGCAGTGTCGACATAGGCCGGCGCCGCAGCGCGAGCGCCGCTGCGCAGGATATTGGTCTCGACCACGACGTCGGACGCGCCACCGATCATCACCAGATGCTCGATATTGTCGCGCCGGATCAGGACGAGCTGACGCTGGCGGTCGAGGTCGTAGGTATCGACCACGCCGAGGCGGGGCTGGCGCTGGCGCCCCCCGGCCTGGCCGCGCAGCCTGAGCCGCCCGCCCTGGATCTGCCGCACGAACAGGCCCAGCAGGGCGAGCAGCACGAGAATGACGACAGAGGCGACGATCACCTTCTGCGCGGTCGAGAGTTCCAATCCGAACAAGCTCTGCAAGGTCTGCCTCTTACGCGACGGCCGCCCGGACGGCCGTTAAGTCCCGCCCATGGTTGAACACCTTGGCTATAGCATAACGCTTTCGCTATCGGGAAACATGGTGAACGTGTGGTTAACCACACCTGCGAAACCCCGCTCCTTAACCGGATATTAACCATGCACCCGGCAGGATTTGCCGAGTAGACCGGCCTCGCCGGTGGCGAATACGGGAGCGGGAGCCATGGCGAACGACGGCTTGAACGTCAGCGGCGGCCTGATGCAGGCGCTGAAACTGCGCATGCACTACCAGCAGTCGCGCCAGAAAATCCTCGCCGAGAACGTCGCCAATGCCGACAGCCCCGGTTTCCGCCCGGTCGACCTCAAGCCGCCGAGCGTCGACCCGGCGCGCGCCGGTGTAGCGGTCGCCCAGACCAATGCCGGCCATATGAGCCTGACCAGCGCCAATGGCGGCTTCGATGGCACTGGTGCCCCGCGCTTCGAGACCACGCCCAACGGCAACGCGGTGAATCTCGAGGACGAGATGCTCAAGGTCGCGCAGAACCAGTCGGATTATCAGCTCGCCGCCTCGCTCTACAGCAAGGGCCTCGGCCTGATGAAGATCGCGATCGGGAAAGGGCGCTGATCATGGACCTGATCAAGAGCATCGCCGTCGCCGCCTCAGGCCTGCGCAGTCAGTCGGGGCGCATGCGCGTCATCTCCGAGAACATCGCCAACGCCGATTCCGGCCCGGAGCGTCCCGGCGCCGAGCCCTATCGGCGCAAGGTCCCGACCTTCCAGCGCCATTTCGACCGCACCCTCGACGCCCAGCTCGTCGCGCTCGGTAAGGTCCAGCGCGACCAGAGCGCCTTCAAGGTCAAGCATGATCCGGGCAACCCGGCGGCCGACGCCAAAGGCGATGTCCAGATGCCGAACGTCAATTCGCTGGTCGAGATGGTCGACATGCGCGAGGCCCAGCGCAGCTATGAGGCCAATCTCAACCTGATCTCTTCGACGCGCCGGATGATCCAGCGCACCATCGACATCCTGCGCGCCTGAACCGCAGACCTCCAGAACGGGACTAGACCGCCATGGCCACTCCGGGTTTCGCCGCGGGCGCCTATGCCTCCATCCAGGGGATGGGTGCCGGCAATCTGATGCGCAAACCGCTCGCCGCGGGCGGCGCGGAAGCGGGCGGGCCGGATTTCTCCGCCCTGCTCGGCAAGGCGCTCGACGCCACCGCCACTGCCGGACGTGAGGCCGATGCCCAGACCGCAAGCGTCGCTGGCGGGCGGGCCGACATCGTCAATGTCGTGACGGCGGTGGCCGAGAGCGAGGCCGCGATCGAGACCCTGGTCGCGGTGCGCGACCGGGTCATCGCGGCCTATGAGGAAATCATGCGGATGCCGGTCTGACGGCTGAAAGATCGGGTAGACGTCATGACTTCCGGAGCCATTCTCGACATCGCCCGCGACGGCATCGTCGTGTTTCTCAAGGTCGGCGGCCCGCTGATGCTGATCGCGCTCGCGGTCGGCCTCATCGTGTCGCTGGTGCAGGCGCTGACGCAGATCCAGGAACAGACGCTGGTCTTCGTGCCGAAGATCATCGCCGTCTTTGCTGCATTGCTGCTGTTTCTCCCGTTCATGGGAGACGCTCTCGCGGGTTATATGGGGCGAGTCGCCGCCCGAATCGCCACGGGCGGATGAGCCCGTCACGCCTGCTGCCGGCCTTCGCCGGCGCGGGGCCGCGGCGCCCGTCCTGGCGTGCAAGTCCTTGGCGCAAAGGTGCCCGCGGCACGATGCAGATCGCGATCCTGCCAGAGATCAGCGCCCTTTTCGTGCTCGTCTTCGCGCGGGTCGGCACGCTCGTCATGCTGATGCCCGGCATCGGCGAGCGCTTCATCTTCTCGCGGGCGCGGCTCTCGCTCGCCTTCTTCATCGCGCTGATGATCGTGCCCGTCGCCCGCCCTTCCCTGCGCGTGCCCGGCGACGTCTCCGGCGTCGTCACCCTGCTCGTCGGCGAACTGCTGATCGGCCTCGTCATCGGGCTCTGCGCCCGGCTGGTGATGGCCTGCCTGCAGACCGCCGGCACGCTCGTCGCGCAGACCATGGGGCTGGGCTTCGCCATGACCGTCGATCCGACCGGCGGCATGCAGAACCCCTCGATCGGCAACTTCCTGACGATGCTCGGCATCACGCTGATCCTGACCACGGACCTGCACCACATCGCCATCGCCGCGATCCATGAGAGCTATCGCCTGCTGCCGCCGGGCGGTGCCGTCGATATGACCGACGTGATGGCGCTGGCGATCCGCTCGGCGGCGCGCGGCTTCGCCTTGGCCATCCAGATCTCCGCGCCCTTCCTCGTCTTCGGCCTGCTGTTCAATCTCGGCCTCGGCGTGCTCGCGCGGATGATGCCGCAATTGCAGGTCTTCTTCCTCGCCGTGCCGGCCTCGATCTTCGGCGGCATGCTGGTCCTGCTCGTCGTGATCGGCGTGATGATGAGCGTCTTCATCGATGATCTCGGCGCCTTCCTGCGCCAGTTCACGGGCTGAGGTCGCGATGTCCGAGGACACCGAAAACGAAGACAGAACAGAAGACCCGACCCAGCGAAAGCTCGACGACGCCACCGAGAAAGGCGACGTCCCCAAATCGCAGGAGATCGGTACCTTCTTCGTCCTCTGCGGCTTCACGCTCGCCTTGCTTGTCGCCGCCGGCTGGTCTGCCCGCGAGGCGACGCTGTCGCTGCGCTCCTTCCTGATGAACGCGCATCAGGTCCCATCGGACGGCGCTGCCTTCATGCAGGTCACCCGGCAGGGCGTGCTCACCGGCTTCATGGCGCTGGGCCTCCCCTTCGCCTTCATCCTCTGCGCCGGCCTCGCCGGCGCCATGCTCCAGCACAAGCCGCTCTGGACCTTCGAGCCGCTGATGCCGAAGTTCAACCGGATCTCGCCGATGGCCGGGGCCAAGCGGCTCTTCGGCAAGGAAGCCTGGGTCAACTTCGCCAAGGGCCTCGCCAAGACGACGCTGATCGGCGTCGTCGTCTGGTACACGCTCTGGGGCCAGCATGACCGGCTCGAAGGCTTCGCGCAGATGGGCGTCGAGGCGCTGATGCCGGCGACGCTGTCGCTCGCCATCCAATTGATGGGCGCGGTCCTCTCCCTCTTCGCCATCATTGCCATCGGCGATTTCGGCTGGCAGCGCTTCTCCTGGTACCAGCGCCAGAAGATGACGAAGCAGGAGATGAAGGACGAGTTCAAGAACTCGGAAGGCAATCCCGAGGTCAAGGCGAAGCTGCGCCAGATCCGTGCCAGCCGCGTTCGCAAGCGGATGATGGCGGCGGTGCCCAAGGCGACGGTGATCATCACCAACCCGACGCACTTCGCCGTCGCCCTGCAATACGAGCCCGGCATGGCGGCACCGCTCTGCCTCGCCAAGGGCGTCGACACCATGGCGCTGAAGATCCGGGAGGTCGCCGGCGAGCACCGCGTGCCGATCATCGAGAACCCGCCTTTGGCGCGTGCGCTTTACGCCACGGTCGACATCGACGAAGAAATTCCTGTCGAACACTATCAGGCCGTCGCCGAAGTCATCGGATACGTCTTGCGCCTGAAGGGTCGGCGCGCCTAACTCGGCAGGGATGCGAAGGAAGGATGGCCGCGGGGTTTCCGCAGCGGCCCCAAGCGAACGGACTCCACCGCAATGAGCGGCACCACGGCGACCAATACGATCGATCGCTCCGACAAGCCCGGCCATATCGGGATCATCCTGTTCGTGGCCGCCCTGCTTGTGGGCGCGGCCATCGCGCTCGGCTTCCTCGCCAATGAATGGGCGCAGCCGCTGATCCTCGGCCTGCTGGCCCTGCTCTCGGTCGTCGGCGTCTTCGGGCTCTTCGCCTTCGCCATCGGACTCGTGCAGTTTTCCGGCCGCGCCGCCCGCAACGACCTGACCAAGGCTGTCGTCGACGGCGCCGATGACGGCATCGTGGTGACCGAGAGCGAAAACGAGATCGTTTATGCCAACGAGGCCTATCTGGCACTGGCGGGCGCGACAGGCGCCAACGACCTCAAGCCCGTGGGCCGCCTGCTGACCGGCCGCGCCGACGTCTCCGAAGCGATTTACCGGCTCGCCACCGCCGCCCGCGAGCATCGCCGCCTGGTCGAGGAGGTCCGGCTCGAGCCCGCCCTGAACGGACGCAGCGAGGTCGGCTGGTACCGCGTCCGGGTCTCGCCCGTCCGCCGCGAGGCCTCGACCGCGACGCTCTGGTCGGTCGCCGACATCACGCCCGACCGCGAGCGCCAGGAAAACGCCTTCCAGGAACTCCAGCACGCGATCGACTATCTCGACCACGCGCCGGCCGGGTTCATCTCGATCGATGCCGATGGCGAGATTTCCTATCTCAACGCGACGCTCTCAGGCTGGCTCGATTTCGACCTTGCCCGCTTCGGCTCCGGCGGGCTGCATCTCGACGATGTCTGCACGCCCTCCGCCGCCGCCCTGCTCCAGGCGATCCGCGGCCAGCCCGGCGATGTCCGCGTCGAGGTGCTCGATGTCGACCTGAAGCGCCGCAACGGCGCCCCCCTGCCCGTGCGCCTGCACCATCAGGTCGCCTTCGGCCAGGACGGTCGCGCCGGCCCCTCGCGCACCCTCGTCCTCAACCGCACGGCGGGCGAGGCCGGCGCCGATGGCGGCAGCGACGCCGAGGTCCGCTTCGCCCGCTTCTTCCATTCGACGCCGATGGCGATCGCCACCATCGACGAGGCCGGCGCCATCCTGCATTCCAACGCCGCCTTCGCCCGCCTGATCCCGGCGGGCCTGCGGCCGCAGACCATTTACGACCTCGTCGCCTCCGGTGCCGGCCTCGATGCGGCGCTGGCCGAGGTGGTCGCCGGGCGCTCGGGTGGCGCCCCGCTGGATCTGGCGCTCGCCGGCGAGGATGGCCGCTCGGCCAAGCTCTACCTCACCCCCGTCGCCGGCACCGAAGGCGGTGACGGCGAACGCGCCATCGTCTACGCCCTGGAGACCACGGCCGAGCGCAAGCTGCGCGACAACATGGACCAGGCCGGCAAGATGCAGGCGGTCGGCCAGCTCGCCGGCGGCATCGCGCACGACTTCAACAACGTGCTGCAGGTCATCATCAACGCCTCCGAGTTCCTGCTGGCGAGCCACCGGCCGACCGACCCGTCCTTCCCGGACATCATGCAGATCAAGCAGAATGCCTACCGCGCCGCGGCGCTGGTCCGGCAGCTCCTCGCCTTCTCGCGCCGCCAGACCCTGCGCCCGCAGGTGCTGGAGCTCGGCGAGGTGCTCTCCGATCTTTCGCTGATGCTGAAGCGCGTCGTCGCCGACAAGGTCACGCTCGACGTCCGCCAGGGCCGCGACCTCTGGCCGGTCAAGGCCGATCTCGGCCAGCTCGAACAGGTCATCGTCAACCTCGCGGTCAATGCCCGCGACGCAATGCCCGACGGCGGCAAGCTCGCGGTGCGCACCCGCAACGTCACCCGCGAGGACTGCGCCTCCTTCGGTCAGGACGCCCTGCCCGCCGACGACTACGTCCTGCTCGAGGTCGAGGACAGCGGCACCGGCATCCCGCAGGAATATCTCGACAAGATCTTCGAGCCCTTCTTCACCACCAAAGAGGTCGGCAAGGGCACCGGCCTCGGCCTTTCGATGGTCTACGGCATCGTCAAGCAGACCGGCGGCTATGTCTTCGTCGACTCGACCATCGGCAAGGGCACGAACTTCCGCATCTTCCTGCCGCGCCACGTCCCGAGCCCGGAGGAGATCGCCGCCGAGGCAGCGGCCAAGGAAGCGCCGAAGAAGCTCGCCGCCGATCATACCGGCGCCGGCGTCATCCTGCTGGTCGAGGACGAGGATGCGGTGCGCGCGCTCAACGCCCGCATGCTGGTCTCGCGCGGCTATACCGTCCATGAAGCGGCCTCCGGCGTCGAGGCGCTGGATCTCTTCCTGCAGAACGACGGCAAGATCGACCTCGTCGTCTCCGACGTGGTGATGCCGGAGATGGACGGCCCGACGCTGCTCGGCGAACTCCGCAAGCGCAACCCGGAAACCAAGGTCGTCTTCGTCTCCGGCTATGCCGAGGAGGCCTTCCGCAAGAACCTGCCGGAAGGCGAGGAATTCCACTTCCTGCCCAAGCCCTTCACGATGAAGCAGCTCGTCGAGACCGTGAAGGCGGCGATGGGCTGAGGCCGGCGGCGCCCGGACAATCCGGGCGCCATATTCCGCTGCGGCCGCCCTCCCGGTGACAGCTCCTGACACCCCTCCTGACAGAAACTGACACCGAGAACAAAAAAAGAACTTGTGAACAAGAACAAAGCATGACCATCCTCATGTCAAGACGCATTGAGATGTCCCCGTCGCCCTGCCATAAGGAGCCCGAACCGTGAATCAGGCGAATCTCAAACTCGTGGAAGGCTCCTCGATGGACAAGGCCAAGGCGCTCGATGCAGCGCTCTCCCAGATCGAACGCGCCTTCGGCAAGGGTTCGATCATGCGGCTCGGCAAGAACGCGCCGTCGATCGAGATCGAGACCATTTCAACGGGCTCGCTCGGGCTCGACATCGCGCTCGGTGTCGGCGGCTTGCCCAAGGGCCGCATCGTCGAGATCTACGGACCGGAATCCTCCGGCAAGACCACGCTGGCGCTGCACACCATCGCCGAGGCCCAGAAGAAGGGTGGCGTCTGCGCCTTCGTCGATGCCGAGCATGCGCTCGATCCGGTCTATGCCCGCAAGCTCGGTGTCAATCTCGACGACCTGCTGATCTCGCAGCCCGATACCGGCGAGCAGGCGCTCGAGATCACCGATACCCTCGTCCGCTCCGGCGCCATCGACGTGCTGGTCATCGACTCCGTCGCCGCGCTCACGCCCCGCGCCGAGATCGAGGGCGAGATGGGCGATGTCCAGCCCGGCCTGCAGGCCCGCCTGATGAGCCAGGCCCTGCGCAAGCTCACCGCCTCGATCTCGCGCTCGAACTGCATGGTCATCTTCATCAACCAGATCCGCATGAAGATCGGCGTGATGTACGGCTCGCCGGAGACGACCACCGGCGGCAACGCGCTCAAGTTCTACGCTTCCGTGCGCCTCGACATCCGCCGCGTCTCGACGCTGAAGGAGCGCGACGAGGCGACCGGCAACCAGGTCCGCGTCAAGGTCGTCAAGAACAAGGTCGCGCCGCCCTTCAAGCAGGTCGAGTTCGACATCATGTTCGGCGAGGGCATCTCGAAGGTCGGCGAATTGATCGATCTCGGCGTCAAGGCCGGCATGGTCGAGAAGGCGGGCGCCTGGTTCTCCTTCGACAGCCAGCGCCTCGGCCAGGGCCGCGAGAACGCCAAGACCTTCCTCAAGAACAACCCTGACCTGGCCGCCAAGATCGAGGCCACGATCCGGCAGAATTCCGGCCTCGTCGCGGACCGCATCCTCGATCAGGCGGACCCGACCGCGGACGATCTCGACGAAGGCGAGGCCTGATCACAGCCTGTACCGTCCAGGACGAAGACGCGGGCGGCCTTCGGGCCGCCCTTTTCGTTTGCGGATAAGGCCTTGCCCGGTGTGCGCTGCGTCAAGCTTTCTGGACAGCGGCAAGCCGCCTGACTAGAACCGGTCCTTCCTGCCGGGCGCGCCCGGCCTCCTGCCCAAGATCAGAGCGCAAAAGAGCGATGAGCGGCGTCAACGATATCCGGTCGACCTTCCTCGACTACTTCAAGTCCCAGGGCCACGAGATCGTGCCGTCGAGCCCGCTCGTGCCGCGCAACGACCCGACGCTGATGTTCGCCAATTCAGGCATGGTGCAATTCAAGAACGTCTTCACCGGGCAGGAGAAGCGCCCCTATTCGCGCGCCACCACCGCCCAGAAATGCGTCCGCGCTGGCGGCAAGCACAACGACCTCGACAATGTCGGCTATACGGCGCGCCATCACACCTTCTTCGAGATGCTGGGGAACTTCTCCTTCGGCGACTATTTCAAGGAACAGGCGATCCACCACGCCTGGACGCTGGTCACCCGCGAATTCGGCCTGCCCAGGGAGAAGCTCACGGTCACCGTCTATTCCGAGGACGACGAGGCGCACGCGCTCTGGAAGAAGATCGCCGGCCTGACCGACGACAAGATCATCCGTATCGCGACTTCGGACAATTTCTGGCGGATGGGCGATACCGGCCCGTGCGGTCCCTGCTCCGAGATCTTCTACGACCACGGCGACCATATCTGGGGCGGCCCGCCCGGCTCGGCCGAGGAAGACGGCGATCGCTTCATCGAGATCTGGAACCTCGTGTTCATGCAGTACGAGGAAGCGGCCGGCGGCATCCGCACCGACCTGCCCCGCCCCTCGATCGATACCGGCATGGGGCTGGAGCGCATCGCGGCCGTGCTCCAGGGCACACATGACAACTACAATATCGACCTGTTCCGCGCCCTGATCACGGCCATCGCCGACCTGACCTCGGTCGATCCGGACGGGCCGATGAAGGCGAGCCACCGCGTCATCGCCGACCATCTGCGCTGCTCGGCCTTCCTGATCGCCGATGGCGTGCTGCCGTCGAATGAAGGCCGCGGTTACGTCCTGCGCCGGATCATGCGTCGCGGCATGCGCCATGCGCAGTTGCTCGGCGCCAAGGAGCCGCTGCTCCACAAGCTCGTCCCGGCGCTGACCCGCGAGATGGGCCGCGCCTATCCCGAATTGCTGCGTGCCGAGGCGCTGATCACCGAGACACTGAAGCTGGAGGAGACCCGCTTCCGCACCACGCTGGCGCGCGGCCTCACCCTGCTCGACGACGCCTCGAAGGATCTGAGCGCCGGCCAGAGCCTCAAGGGCGACGTCGCCTTCACGCTCTACGACACCTACGGTTTCCCGCTTGACCTGACGCAGGATGCGCTGCGCGCCCGCGAGATCACGGTCGATACCGAGGGCTTCGATGCCGCCATGCAGCAGCAGAAGGCCAAGGCGCGCGCCGCCTGGGCCGGCACCGGCGAGGCCGCGACCGAGACGCTCTGGTTCCCGCTGCGCGACAAGGTCGGCGCGACCGAGTTCTTGGGCTACGACACCGAGACCGCCGAGGGCGTGGTCACCGCGCTGATCCGCGACAATGTCGAGGTCCCCTCGCTGAAGGCCGGCGAGAGCGGCTTCATGCTGGTCAACCAGACCCCGTTCTACGGCGAGTCCGGCGGCCAGGTCGGGGATGCCGGCCAGGTCAAGGCGCCGGGCACGGTGGTCGAGGTCTCCGATGTCCAGAAGAAGCTCGGCGACGTTTTCGCCCATAGCGTCACGGTCAAGGAAGGCGAGCTGAAGCTCGGCGCCGCCGTCGAACTGGTCGTCGACCACGAGCGCCGTTCCGCGATCCGCGCCAACCACTCGGCGACGCATCTGCTGCACGAGGCGCTGCGCCTCGTCCTCGGCGACCATGTCGCGCAGAAGGGCTCGCTGGTCTCGGCCGATCGTCTGCGCTTCGACTTCTCGCATCCGAAGCCGATCAGCGCCGAGGAGTTGCGCGAGGTCGAGGAGATCGCCAATGCGATCATCCTCCAGAACGAGCCGGTCACGACCCGCCTGATGAGCGTCGACGAGGCGATCGCCTCGGGCGCCCGCGCGCTCTTCGGCGAGAAATACGGTGACGAGGTCCGCGTCGTCGCGATGGGCAAGAACCCGGCCGGCCGCGCCTATTCGGTCGAGCTTTGCGGCGGCACCCATGCCTCGCGCACCGGCGATATCGGCCTCGTCAGCATCGTCGGCGAAGGCGCCGTCGCAGCCGGCGTGCGTCGTCTCGAAGCGATGACCGGCAATGGCGCGCGCCTGCGCCTCAACGAGGAATCGCGCCTGCTCGACGGGCTCGCGAGCCTGCTCAAGGTCCCCGCAGCCGAGGCCGGCAACCGCCTGGCCGCGCTGATCGAGGAGCGCCGCAAGCTCGATCGCGAACTGACCGAGGCCCGCAAGAAGCTCGCCATGGGCGGCGGCGGCGCGGCCGAGGACCCGATTCAGGAGATCGCCGGTGCCAAGCTCTTGGCACGCGCCGTCACCGGCATCGAGATGAAGGACCTGAAGAGCCTCGCCGACGAGGCCAAGGCCCGCGTCGGCTCTGGCGTTGTCGCCATCGTCGGCGTCGCCGATGATGGCAAGGCCGGTGTCGTCGTCGGCGTCACGCCTGATATGACCGAGCGCTTCGACGCTGTCGCATTGGTGCGCGCGGCTTCCGAGCAGCTCGGCGGCAAGGGCGGCGGCGGCCGCCGTGACATGGCCCAGGCCGGCGGGCCGGACGGCAGCAAGGCGCAAGCCGCGCTCGATGCCGTCGCGGCTGCGATGCGCTGACCGAGAGATGGCCGCCGCCACGCCTCGACGGGGCTGGCGGTGGCAAGTTCACCTGTGGTTCGATCACGGTGCCGGCGACGATCTCGTCGCCACCGTGATCCACCGGGCGCTGGTCGCCCTGATCTGCGCCAACGTGCTGGCGATCGTGCTGGAATCGGTTCCCGCGCTCGCCGCCCGGTTCGGCCCTGCCTTCGACCTGCTGGAGCGCATCTCGCTCGCGGTCTTCACGGTCGAATACGCCATCCGCATCTGGATCGCGCCCGAGCATGCCCGCTATCGCGGGCTCAGCGCGACGCGCGCACGGCTTGCCTATCTTCGCTCCTTCCCGGCCATCATCGACCTGCTCGCGATCCTGCCGCTCGCGGTTGCGCTGCTTGGCTTCGGCGAGATCCGTATCCTGCTGCTGCTCCGCCTGCTGCGCTTCTTCAAGCTCGGCCGCTATTCGCCCGGCATGGCCTCGCTTGCGGCGGCATTGGCCTCCGAGCGCAAGGCGCTGGTCGCCTGCTTCGTCATCCTGATGGGCGTGATGCTGGTGGCGGCGAGCGCGATGCATCTGGTCGAGCATGAGGCCCAACCCGACAAGTTCGGCACCATTCCCGACGCGATGTGGTGGGCGATCATCACCCTGACCACGGTCGGTTACGGCGATGTCTTTCCGGTCACGGTGGCGGGCAAGGCGGTAGCGGCCGTCACTGCCGTGCTCGGCCTCGTCATGCTCGCCTTGCCGGTCGGCATCGTCGCCACCGCCTTCGCCCAGGAGATTCATCGGCGCGAATTCGTCGTCACCTGGAGCATGATCGCGCGCGTGCCGCTGTTCGGCGCGCTGGATGCGAACGAGATCGCTGCCGTGATGCAGTTCCTGCGCGCGCAGACGGTGCGCAGCGGCGCTGTCATCATGCATCAGGGCGAGCCCGGCCGGGCGCTCTATTTCATCGCCAGCGGCGAGGTCGAGGTCGCGCTCGCCAACAGTCGCGACCGGCTCGACGAAGGCCATTTTTTCGGCGAACTCCAGCTTGATGATATTGCCATCGCGAGCCACTCGCCTTGCCCGCAAGCGGCAGTAGCGACGGCTCCTTCCAAGCTTCTGGTGCTCGACCCCATCGATTTCCGGGCACTGACCACACGCCATCCCCGGCTTGCCGAGCGCATCCGGACGCTGGCGAGAGGATGAACGTGAAACGCCGCTTCCTGATCGGGCTTGCCGCCCTGCTCCTGCCGGCGCTTGCCGCCGCGCAGACGAAGCCCGCCCAACGCCGTAACGATGCCCCCGCCCTCTCCGCGGCGCGCACCATCGTCGCCGGCGCGCCGCTCAGCGTCTTCCTCACCCGCATGCCGCAAGGCGCGCGCCTTGCCATCGCGCGCCCGGATGATCCGGCAGACAAGGCGATCGTCGTCGTCGAGCCCAGGACCACGGTGCCGGCTCTCCCCACCCCCGGCGCCGTCGGGACTTACGAACTGCGCCTGACGGTGGAAAAGGCCGGCGCGCCCACGATCCTGCTGCGCCAGCCGCTCGCGACGACAGAGCCGAGTGCGACGCTCGCTGCGCCCGAGCGTGTCGGCCGCGGCCAGGGCGTGCCGGTGCGCGGCATCGGCCCCAATGGCGAGCAGGACCGCGTGATGCTGGTGAAGCCGGACGCGCCGGCCGACACGGACGGCCCGCGCTTCTTCCCCGCGGAGAATGTCGAGGCAACGCTGGAAGCGCCGGACCAGCCGGGTGTCTATGAATTGCGCTACATCCTGCATGCGCCGCTGGCGGAGCATCGCATCCTGGCGCGGCGGCCGGTCAGGGTGGAATGACCGGACACATCGCGATGCGGCGTGAGCGAAACCGCCCCGGCCGCCTGAACTGCCCCCCTTCAGTCACTTCCTTGCGACTATGCCGAGGCCGCCCCCAACAGGCCGAAAGCCATGTTAGGCTGCCCCTGCACCGGCTGCGGGCGTCGCTGAACGAACGTAGCCAAGAGCGAAGAAGACCAGGGAGACCGAACGATGAGCGCAAAATTCGTCACGCTTGCTGCGACCTTCGGATTGCTGGCGCTAACCGGCAGCACCACCCAGGCTCAGACCTCGGATATGACCTTTTTCATCACGAGCGCTGGCTCCGGCAAGGGCGCTGATCTCGGCGGGCTGGCGGGTGCCGATGCGATTTGCCAGCGCCTCGCCCAGGCGGCCGGCGCCGGCAGCAAGACCTGGCACGCCTATCTGTCGACGCAGGCAGCCGGCAGCACCGCCGCGGTCGATGCGCGCGATCGGATCGGCGCCGGCCCCTGGCGCAATGCCAAGGGTGCGGTGATCGCGAACAGCGTCGCGGACCTGCATGGCGGCGCGGCGAACCTCACCAAGCAGACGGCGCTCACCGAGAAGGGCGCAGCCGTCAACGGCCGCGGCGACACGCCCAACGAGCATGACATCCTGACGGGCTCGCAGCCCGACGGCACGGCCTTCGCCGCGGGCGAGGATCGCACCTGCGGGAACTATACGAAAAGCGGCGCGGAGGGCGCGGTGATGATGGGCCACCATGACCGCACCGGGCTCGACGAGTCGCCACCCGCGAAATCCTGGAACAGCTCACATGCCTCGCGCGGCGGCTGCAGCCAGGACGCCCTGAAAGGCACGGGCGGCGCCGGGCGCCTTTACTGCTTCGCCGTCAATTGACCCGGTCGCGCAGCGACGGGCAGGTTCAAGTCATGACGTCCTGCCGTCACCGCTGATGAAAAAAGCCCGGCCTTTCGGCCGGGCTTCTCATTCCACGCAATGATGCGCCCCAAATCAGGCGGCCATCGCCTTGCGCATGTTGTCGCTGACCTTCTCGAGGAAGCCGGTGGTCGAGAGCCACTTCTGCTCGGCGCCGACCAGCAGGGCGAGGTCCTTGGTCATGTCGCCGGCCTCGACCGTGTCGACCGTGACCTTCTCCAGCAGCGCCGCGAACTTGGCGAGCTCGGCATTGTTGTCGAGCTTGGCGCGATGGCTGAGGCCACGGGTCCAGGCGAAGATCGAGGCGATCGAGTTCGTCGAGGTCTCCTTGCCCTTCTGGTGCTCGCGATAGTGGCGCGTCACCGTGCCGTGGGCGGCCTCGGCTTCGACGGTTTTGCCGTCCGGCGTCATCAGCACCGAGGTCATCAGGCCGAGCGAGCCGAAGCCCTGCGCCACGGTGTCGGACTGCACGTCGCCATCATAGTTCTTGCAGGCCCAGACATAGCCGCCAGACCACTTCATCGCCGAGGCCACCATGTCGTCGATCAGGCGGTGCTCATAGGTGATGCCGAGCTCGTCGAACTTGGCCTTGAACTCGGTCTGGTAGATCTCCTCGAAGATATCCTTGAAGCGCCCGTCATAGGTCTTGAGGATGGTGTTCTTGGTCGAGAGATAGACCGGGTACTTGCGGATCAGGCCGTAGTTCAGCGAGGCGCGGGCGAAATCGCGGATCGAGTCGTCGAGATTGTACATCGCCATGGCGACGCCGGCGTCCGGAGCCTTGAAGACCTCCTTCTCGATGACGTTGCCGTCCTCGCCGACGAACTTGATCGAGAGCGTGCCCTTGCCCGGGAACTTGAAATCGGTGGCGCGGTACTGGTCGCCATAGGCATGGCGGCCGATGACGATCGGCTGGGTCCAGCCCGGCACAAGGCGCGGCACGTTCTTGCAGATGATCGGCTCGCGGAAGATCACGCCGCCGAGGATGTTGCGGATCGTGCCGTTCGGCGACTTCCACATCGACTTCAGGTTGAACTCCTTCACGCGGCCCTCGTCCGGCGTGATGGTGGCGCATTTCACGGCGACGCCATGCTTCTTGGTGGCGTTGGCGGCATCGATCGTGACCTGGTCGTCGGTCGCGTCGCGGTTCTCGACCGAGAGGTCGTAATAGTCGAGCTCGAGATCCAGATACGGGAAGATCAGGGTGTCCTTGATCTTCTGCCAGATGATCCGGGTCATCTCGTCGCCGTCCATGTCGACGACCGGGTTGGCGACCTTGATCTTGCTCATGCGATGACCCCTGTTCTCTCCAGATAGAACGATCCGGGGCCGGCTTCTGGCCGCGGCCCGCGGCTGGGTCGCTTCCTAGCTCGTTAGAGCCGGCGGGGGAAGCGCGGCTTTCGGGCAATCTTATGCAACAATGATTATGCTGCATTGCCGCAAAATCGGCACCTTCCCGGCCTAGCCTGTCCTGCCGCTCGTCATAGCGACAGGACGAACGACGTGTTCCGCTTCATTCACGACCTCCGCGCCGGTCTTCAGCCGGCCGCAATCCTTCTCGCGGCGACGCTCAGTCCCGCCTTGGCCTCGACGCCGCTCACGGCCGAGGAAACACCCACCGCCCCGCTGCCGGTCCCGCGCGGTGCGCTGATCGACCCCGATGCCGACGCGATGGCGGCCCCGGCGCTTGCCGCCGATGACCCCGATGCCCTCGTCTTCGATCCGGGACTGGCCGCACTCGGCCGGGCGGCAGCTGCTTCCGGCGCCCATCTGCGGGCGCGGGCACCGATCCCCGTCGACATCATCCGCAAGGGCTTCGCCGCGCGCCAAACCATGACCAGCGCGGCGCAGGACCGCTCCGTCGGCTTCAAGCTCGGACGGGACATCTTCTCGCTTTCGACCACGCTCTCCGATCCGGCGAGCGTCGGAGCGACGCGCGACGCGGAACTGCGCTGGCGGCTGGGCAAGCCGGCCGTTGCCGGGAAGGGCTTCATCTGGAGTCTCGCGACCGGCGGCGGCGGCTCGCTCTACGGCAATCCCGAACAGACCGGCGAGGCCGTGATCGGCTACCGGCAGGAATTGTTCCCGCATCTCACCCTGACCTCCCGGCTCGCCATGGCTGGCAATTATGTTTTCGCGCCGGGCGACGGCTTCCACACGGCATTCACGCCGGAGATGAAGCTCTCGGTCGATCTCGCCAAACTCGCCGACCTGCCCTGGCAGACCTCCTTCGACCTGACGCTGGCGCGCAAGGTGCCGCTCGTCGCCAGCGATTTCGAGACGCAGGGCCGGGCCTTGCTCTCCTTCAAATACAAATGGGACTGACCGGCGCGGCCGCCATCGCATGGCGGCCTGCATCATGCTGCCTTCCCCGGGGGCCCGGAGCGCTCTAGCTTCGCTCCATGACAAATCCGACTTCGACCAAATTCGCTCTCGTCACCGGCGGCACCCGCGGCATCGGCGCCGGCGCCGCGCTTGCCCTGGCACAAGCCGGCTACGAGGTCCTTGCCACCGGCCTGACCGCGGAGGAGGTGGCGGTGGCCCCCGCCCATCCCGCCATCCGCCATGCCCGGCTCGACGTGACCCGCGACGCGGAGGTCGCGGCCATCGTTGCGACCTGCCCGCGCCTCGACGCGCTGGTGAACTGCGCCGGCATGATCCAGCGCGGCGGCAAGGAGTTCGAGATCGACGCCTTCCGCCTGACCATCGAGGTCAATCTCAACGGCACGATGCGGATGTGCCTCGCCGCCAGGGACAAGCTCGCAGCCAAGGGCGCGGACAAGACCGGCGGCGCCATCGTCAACATCGCCTCAATGCTGACTTTCCACGGCTCGCCCTTCGCGCCGGGCTATGCCGCCTCGAAGGGCGGCATCGGCCAGCTCACCAAGTCGCTCGCCGCCGCCTGGGCGCCGGACGGCATCCGCGTCAACGCCGTGGCGCCGGGCTGGATCGAGACCGAGCTGACCCGGCCATTGGTGGAGGATGCCGAACGCTCGGCGCCGATCCTCGCCCGCACGCCGATGGGCCGCTGGGGCAAGCCCGGCGATGTCGGCGGCGCCATCGCCTTCCTGCTCTCGGACGCGGCCCAGTTCGTCACCGGCGCGATCCTGCCGGTCGATGGCGGCTATCTTGCGGTCTAGGAAAGCGATTCCGGGCCAACGACTTGAGCCGGAAACCTGAATCGAATTGCAAGCGCATTGAATCAGAACATCAGCCCGGGAGAGACGCCATGAACAAGACGAGCCCGATGCCCGTCGCGGCCACGCAGGAGGAGCGCTGGACGCCCTATCGCCATCCCCAGCCGAAGGAATCGCCGCCGGAGCTGATCGTCCCGAACGTGATCCCGACCGACGAGCGCGTCTGGGTTCCGGTCGACGACAATGTCTGGTTCCGCCCCCTGCTCTTCTGCGTCTCGCGCGGCTACTGGATGAACCTGCTCAAGGTCCGCCGCGCCGGCGTGCTCTCGCGCCATCGCCACCCGCTGCCGGTCCACGGCTATGTGCTCAAGGGGCAATGGCGCTATCTGGAGCATGACTGGGTCGCGACCGAAGGCTCTTATGTCTATGAGGCGCCCGGCGAGACCCACACGCTGGTGGTCGATCCCGAGACGGAAGAGATGATCACCATGTTCCAGGTCAACGGCGCGATGATCTATGTCGACCCGGACGGCAAATGCCTCGGCTATGACGACACCTTCACCCGCATCGACAAATGCCGCGCGCATTACGCCCAGAACGGGTTGGGCGCGGACTATGTCGATCAGTTCATTCGGTAGTGCTTCGTCATGGTCGGGCTTGTCCCGACCATCCACGTCTTCAGCGATACCGTACGGTGTTCAAGCCGTGGATGCTCGCCACGAGGGCGAGCATGACGGTTCCAACGCCTCAGCGCTTCAACTTCGCCAGCTCCACCGCGGCGCGCAGTTCGATATGCGCCAGCACCTCATCGAGCCGCGGGTCGTCGGTGGTCTCGCGCCTGAGCGCCAGCGTCGTGCGCAGCCGCTCCAGTTCCGACGGCAGCACCCGGCCAGAGAGCAGCGCCGCCTTCAGCCGGTCGAGCCCGTCGAGCAGGTCATGTCCGCGCCTGGCCTGCCGGCGCTTGCGCTCCTGCGAATCCTCCTGCGCCTGGACGGCGAGCAGCATATCGAGCGGCCCGGACGCGCTGACGCCGCTGCTGCGGGTCGCGGTGACGGAATCCTGCGTCGGAAGCGTGAAGGCGGCGCCGCTCGAGCGCCTCGCGGAACTGGCCGGGCCGGCATTCGAAACGGGCGCGCGCTGGTCGATCCTGATCATCGGCGGCCTCGTGAAGGGTTAATGAAACCTTGTCGGAAGACGGTTAACAGCCGGTAAATGACCCGGCAAAAACTGCCGCCCCGGCAGGAAGCGCAGGCTCCAGGAGCCTCCGCAAACATGCAGACGAACTGCAAAGGACTGACAAACAAGGCTTTTCAAATTCGAGCGATTTGGCATGGCCCTCGCAAGGGTCGGTTGAGTTCAACCACCTCCGGTGCCAGACGCATGTTCCGCAACCCCGCCCTGAAGACGCTGCTGAAGCCGCTGGCCGCTCTGCTGGCCGTGGTCGTCGGCCTGTCGTCGCAGCCGGTATTTGCGCTCTCGCGCATCAAGGATCTCGCCTCCGTCGAGGGCGTGCGCACCAACCAGTTGCTCGGCTACGGCATCGTCGTCGGCCTGAACGGCACCGGCGACACCCTCAACAACACGCCCTTCACCAAGCAGTCGCTGCAGGCGATGCTGGAGCGTCTCGGCGTCAACACCCGCGGCGCCAACATGCGCACCGCCAACGTCGCCGCCGTGATGGTGACCGCCAACCTGCCGCCCTTCGCCACCCAGGGCACCCGCGTCGACGTCACCGTCTCCGCCATGGGCGATTCCAAGTCGCTGCAGGGCGGCACCCTCCTGGTCACGCCGCTGCTCGGCGCCGATGGCGAGGTCTATGCGGTGTCGCAGGGTCCGGTCGCGATTTCCGGCTTCTCGGCCGAGGGCGAGGCCAGCAAGATCACCCGCGGCGTGCCGACCGTCGGCCGCATCGCCAATGGCGGCGTCGTCGAGCGCGAGATCGACTTCGCGCTGAACAAGCTCCAGACGCTGCGCCTGTCGCTGCGCAATCCCGACCTGACCACCGCTCGCCGCATGGCGGCCGCGATCAACGAATTCGTCGGCGGCGACTCGGCCGAGCCGACCGATCCTTCGACCGTGGCTTTGCAGATTCCGGCCCGCTTCAAGGGCAACATGATCAAGCTGCTCACCGATATCGAGCAGTTGCGGGTCGAACCCGACCAGCTCGCCCGCATCGTCATCGACGAGCGCTCCGGCATCATCGTGATGGGCAAGGACGTCCGCGTCTCGACCGTAGCCGTGGCGCAGGGCAACCTCACCGTCACGATCAGCGAGACGCCCCAGGTCTCCCAGCCCGAGCCCTTCGCCCGCGGCCGCACCGTCGTGACGCCGCAGACCAGCGTCAAGGTCGATACCGGCGGCGGCAACAAGCTCGCCCTGGTCAAGGAAAGCGTGACGCTGGCCGAGCTGGTCGACGGGCTCAATGCGCTGGGCATCGGCCCGCGCGACCTGATCTCCATTCTCCAGGCCATCAAGTCGGCAGGCGCGCTGCAGGCCGAAATCGAGGTGATGTGATGACTGCTGCCCTCGCGCTTCCCGTCGCGAATCTCGCCCTCGGCGTTGCCGGCAAGGTCGCCAGCGGCATCGCCGATGCGCTCGACCCGGCCAAGGCCAAGGCGAAGAAGCAGGCCGACGATTTCGAGACCATGTTCCTCGAGCAGATGACGGAGAAGCTCTTCGCCAGCGAAGGCACCGAAGGCCCGCTCGGCGAGAACGGCACCGGCGGCGGCATCTGGCGCTCGCAGCTCACGCAAGCATACGCCAAGCAGATCCAGCAGGCCGGCGGCATCGGCCTCTCCAACCAGATCATGCGCGACCTGATCAATCTCCAGGAACAGGCCGCGGGCGGAGTCCAGAATGCCGGTCGCTAAGCCTGTCCTCGACGAACGCCCGCGCATCGCCGACGCGCTTGGTGCCCGCGCCCTGATCGAAGCGGTCCTGGAGGCGCTCGGTGCCCTCTCGCATCTCGTCGGCGAGGAGACCGAGCTGGTCCGTGCCGGCCGCCTGCCGGAAGCGATGACCCGCGAGCCGCGCAAGACCGAGCTCGCCGGCATCTACATGCGCGGCGTCGAGCAGGTGAAGCTGAACGCCGTGGCGCTGGCCCGCTTCGTGCCGGGAGAGGTCAAGCGGCTGAAGGAGGCGCACAACGCCTTCCAGGGCCTGATCGAGACCAACCAGATCGTGCTCGCCACGGCGCGAGCCGTCTCGGAATCGGTCGTGCGCGATCTCGCCGCCGATGCCAACAGGCCGATGCGGGCCAATGGCTACGGTCCAGCCGCGACCGTCGGCGCCGGTGTCTTCGCCCGTCCCAATTCCGGGCCGCTGGTCGTCTCGCGCCGGCTTTGAGCAGCTTCCGCTGGGAGAGGTCGGCTCCAGCTGAATGGCAGCAACGGCCAGCCCCTTGGTATATAAAGGGTTTAAGCGCCGGCTGCGCCGGAAACCCTAAAGATTTACCTAATTTCTTGACGCCGGATTCAATCTTTTCTGCCAATCCTCGCAGCGTCGGGTGGCTCGTCCTGCTCCCGGCACCGGACGAGAGCGGCGCAACGGCGCCGTGAACGACTCCAGAAGGAGTGGTCATGGATTTTGGCAACGCCCCCAGGCTCGCAGCCGCAACTGCCGCGCCGCCCGTCACCCGCTCGGACGTCACGGCGCAGGCCGGCAGCGTCGCCGTGGACCTTCCCCCCGAAAAGACCGTGCAATCCGCCTCTGCCGGCGCAGCCGTCAATGTCGAGGTCCGCGCCGAGGCACGCGACGCCCAGAGCCGCGCCGATGGCGAGCGCCGGGCATTTGCCAACGACCGGAACAACCGCGCCGCCACACGCACCGCCGACGAGACGGTCGAGCGCAAGCTGATCATCGACCCGAAGACGCGCGCGATCGTGCTGCAGAAGAAGGACCCGCACACCGGCGAGACGATCTCGCAACTGCCGGACGAAGTCCTCCTGAAACTCCGCGCCTATTCGCGCGAGCTCAGCGAACAGGCGCGCGAGGCCAGCGAGGCCCACCAGATCGAGCGGACCGCCTGAAGCCGGCCTGCTCCACGACGTCCCGGTTGCCCCCCGCAAGGCCCGCGCAAGCGGGCCTTCGTCGTTTCCAGGCTCCCTCGCCGCCTTTAATCCGCCGTTCACCATACCGGCAGGCTGCCCCGTCAGCGGCGCATTCTAACGTCGAAATTTACGTCTCGTTACGAAGCGCCGCGGCAGGGTCCTTTCGTCGCGGCCAGAACGGCCACGGCGCCAGAAGGCATCATCCCAGAAGGGTTTCTCATTATGGCCTCGACGATCTCTCTCTCCGCTGGCGTGCGCAACGCGCTCTCCTCGCTCTCCTCGACCACCGCCGCCTCGCAGCAGGGTCAGTTCCGTCTCGCCACCGGCAAGAAGGTCAACTCCGCCGTCGACAACGCGGTCAACTTCTTCACCGCCGCCGGCCTGAACGATCGCGCCGGCCAGTTCACCAACCTGCTCGACGGCATCTCGAACGGCGTCCAGACCATCACGGCCGCCTCGAAGGGTATCGACGCGATCACCAAGCTGGTCCAGTCGGCCCAGTCGACGATCAAGCAGGCCCAGGCCGACGCCGCCCAGAACCGTCCGGCCTTTACCGCGGCCACAGGTTCGACCGAGACGACGAGGTCGGGCGTCCTTGCCGATACCGTCGCCGCCGCCGGCACGATCACGCTGACACCGACCGGAGGCACCGCCGCCACCGTCACGATCACCGCGACCGATACGTTCCGTGACCTCGTCAACAAGGTCAACGACTCGGGCGTTGCCACGGCTTCGATCAACAATGCCGGCGAACTGACCATCAAGGGCGTCGGCTCCGCCGAACTCACCATCGCGGGCGCTGACACGATCACGGGCGGAACTGGCTTCGACGCCGCCCATACGGGTGACGCCATCGACTCCGACGTCCGCTCCAATCTCGTCGATCAGTTCAATGACCTGCGCGACCAGATCGACGAGCTCGCCAAGGACGCCGGCTTCAACGGCATCAACCTGCTCGCCGGCGACTCGCTCTCGGTCGTCTTCAACGAGAAGACCGGCACCGACCAGAACAAGCTTGACGTCCGCGGCGAGGAGATCACGGCGGCCAACCTCGGAATCGACGAGGCCGGCACGGCGATCGACTTCCAGGACGATGCCGCTCTCTCTGGGGCTGCGGACGCCCTGACCAACGCCCTCACCTCGCTGCGCTCGACGGCTTCGTCGCTGGGCTCCAGCCTGGGCGTTGTCCAGACCCGCCAGGACTTCACCAAGGACATGATCAACACCCTGACCCAGGGTGCGGACAACCTGGTGCTGGCCGACACCAACGAGGAAGGCGCCAAGCTGCTCGCTCTGCAGACCCGCCAGCAGCTCTCCCAGACCGCCCTGTCGCTTTCGAGCCAGGCCGATCAGGCCGTGCTGCGCCTGTTCTGATCCTTCGTCCGCAGAAGCGGGCTTGCCCACAGAATGTGGGCCGAAGACAAAAGAAGGCGGCGGAGCGCAAGCTCCGCCGCCTTCTCGTTGCAAGCAGGGAATCTCCGCTGCGATTAACCGTTTGTTAGCCTTAACAAATGATGATCGGTCCAAAGTAATCCGGGCAGGCGTAGCGCCGCGCTTTCAGGGGACCGAGAGATGGCCAACACGATTCTTTCCAGTGGCGTGCGCAACAACCTGCTCACATTGCAGCAGACCACATCGGAGCAGGGTGCGATCCAGAATCGCCTGGCGACCGGTCGACGCGTCAATTCGGCGATCGACAACCCGATCAACTTCTTCACCGCGGCGGGCCTCAACGACCGTTCCAACCAGTTGGGCGGACTGCTCGACGGCATCTCCAATGGGATCCAGACCATCCAGGCCGCCTCGAAGGGCATCGACGCGATCGTGAAGCTGGTCCAGTCGGCCCAGTCGACGATCAAGCAGGCCCAGGCCGACGCCGCCCAGAACCGTCCGACCTTCACCGCAGCCACAGGTTCGACCGAGACCACAAAGTCGGGCGTCCTCGCCGATACGGTCGCCGCCGCCGGCACGATCACGCTGACACCGACCGGAGGCACTGCCGCCACCGTCACGATCACCGCGACCGATACGTTCCGTGACCTCGTCAACAAGGTCAACGACTCGGGCGTTGCCACGGCTTCGATCAACAATGCCGGCGAACTGATCATCAAAGGCGTCGGCTCCGCCGAACTCACCATCGCCGGCGCTGACACGATCACCGGCGGAACTGGCTTCGATGCCGCCCATACGGGTGCCGACATCGACTCCGACGTCCGCTCCAATCTCATTGATCAGTTCAACGAGATCCGGACGCAGATCGACGAACTCGCCAAGGACTCCGGCTTCAACGGCATCAACCTGCTCGCCGGCGATGCGCTCTCGGTCGTCTTCAACGAGAAGACCGGGACGTCACAGAACAAGCTCGACATCCAGGGCGAGGAGATCACGGCGACCAATCTCGGCATCGGTCTCGCGGGCGGCACAGGCGGCATCGATTTCCAGGACGACGCAGCTCTTATCGCAACGGCCGACGCACTGACCAGTGCCCTGACCTCGCTGCGCTCCACCGCGTCGAGCATGGGCTCGCAGCTCTCGGTCGTCCAGACCCGTCAGGACTTCACCAAGAACATGATCAACACCTTGACCATCGGCGCCGACAACCTCGTTCTCGCCGATTCCAACGAGGAAGGCGCCAAGCTGCTCGCGCTCAACACCCGCCAGCAGCTCTCGCAGACGGCGCTGTCGCTGGCCTCGCAGGCCGACCAGGGCGTGCTCCGCCTCTTCGGCTGACGCCGAAGACGGCACAGCCCTCCCCTCCGCCAGAAGGCAAGGACAAGACATGGCCCTCAAGGTCGAGCTCAAGCCCAAGGAGCGCATCATCATCGGCCAGGTGGTGATCCGCAACGACGAGCAGCGCACGCGCTTCTTCATCGAGGGCGATGCGCCCATCCTGCGCGAGAAGGACATTCTCACCGCAGCCAGCGCCGACACCCCGGCCAAGAAGATCTACCTCGCCATCCAGCTGATGTACCTGGCGCAGGACCCGACGCATGAGCATGAGACCTATTTCCAGCTCGTGCGCGATTTCATCAATGCAGCGCCCAGCGCTCTGCCGCATGTTCATGAGATCAATAACCGCATCTTAAGCGACGACCTGTACAAGGCTCTGAAGGCGGCCAGAAAGCTGATCGCCTATGAAGCGGAATTGATCGAGAATGCAAAACGGGTTTAACGCCTACGCCGCTGCGGCCAAGACTGCCCAATCCGTCGTTTCGCCCCGCGAACTGGAAGCCTCCCTGCTGATCAAGGCCGCGACCCGGCTTCAGGCCGTCGCCGATGACTGGGAGACGCGCGGGCGGGATATCGACGAAGCCCTCACGTACAACCGGCGCCTCTGGACCCTGCTGGTCTCCGCCATGATCGCCGAGGACAACCCTCTGCCGGTCGGCATCAAGACCAACATCCTCGGCCTGGCCAATTTCATCTTCAATCAGACGTTCAAGATCTCGGCCGATCCGCAGCCGCAGGGCCTTGGCGCGCTGATCAGCATCAACCGGGAGATCGCGGCAGGCTTACGCGGCCGCTGATACCTTTCCGTGAAAGACCCGAGAAACAGAAACGCCGCCCGATGGGCGGCGTTTCTGTTTCCATATCTCCCTGTCCTCAGAGGTAGTTGGTCAGGGACAGCTTCGACAGCATCGAGGTGACCTGATAGCTCGCCTGCAACTGCGTCTGCAGCGACAGGATCTGAGTCGCGACCTCCTCCGTCGTCACGTTCTCGACGCCGGAGAGTGTCGAGATCAGGTAGTTCTTGGTGCTCTGGTGGCGCTCCTTGGCGCTGGCGAGCGCGGTCTGGGCCGAGCCGAGCTCGGTGATGATCTCAGCCGGCTTCTGGACGGAGTCGCCGAAACCGAGCTTGTCGCCGACCCGCGACGCCATCGCTTCGTAACCTGCCTGCGCATTCGTGTCGCTGGCCGGGAAGGTCTCGGTCGCCATGATCGCGAACTGGGCGAGGCCGACGCGGAAGGCCTGCTCGTTGGCCCGCGCGCCTGTTCCCACGACCTGGCCCTGGTCGATCTGGACCGTCGCCGTATTGCGGGCAGGGTCGCTGCCGTCATCACCGCGATACCAGGTCACCGTCGTCGCAGCCGTGCCGGCATTGCTCGGCGGGGCGGTCGCCGTCGCGAAGTTCGGGCCCGGCACCCGCTTCGGCGGATTGCTTGGGCTGCCGGCGAAGAAATCTTCGGCCGCCACCTGCGCGGAGGCGGCAGGGAGCGTCGTCTTCGCTTCCCTGCCAAGGGCGGCGTCGATCGAGGCCTTCAGCGCCGCTGCGGTATCGGCCGGCGTCGCGCCGATCTGGAAGCTGTCGGCGGCCGAGCCATCGGTTCCGGCGGCCCGGGCGGTCAGGGTCACCTCTTCTTGCGTTCCATCGGGCAAGGTCAGCTTGAGGGTCACCTTGTCGCCCGGCTGGGGCTGAGCCGTCACGTCGACGGCCAGGTTCGCCGGCGTACCCGCATTATAAGTCACGGCAAGGGCCGAGGAGCTCGACGTGGCTCCGGCCAGCTTGAAGCCGTAAACATGGTTCTCGTCGGCGACCGTGACGCTCGTCGTGCCGGAGATGCCGGTCGTCAGCCGTCCGAGACCGGAGCCGAGATCGGCCTGCTTGCGCTCGTCGATCAATTGCTTGAGCCCGGCCTTGCCGGCCCCGTCTCCGTTCATGATCTCGTCGAAGCCCACAGTCGGCTCGGTATCGGAGGTCTTGCCCGAGAAGAGATAGCGCCCGTTGACCGCGGTATTCAGCAGGTCGAGGGCCTGCTTGAACTTCTCCTCGGCCAGAAGCTGCGGCGCAGAGCGGCCACTGGCGCTCGGCACATAGCTGTTGGAACGGGTATCGGTGCGTGTCTCGTTGGCGAGCTGGGCGAAGTTCTCGACGCTCTGCGACGACAGCTTGAGATTCACATTGGTCAGCTCGATGCCGCTGAGCCAGGAATCGAGCTGCGAAACCTTGCCGTTGAGATCGAGGCTGACGCGCCGGTCGATGCCGAGGTCGCCATAGCTCGTGCTGCGCTGCTTGGTGTCGAGCTGGCGCTGGAGATCGTCGAACTGGGCCCGGGTCGAAACGAATTCGTTGGGCTTCGCCGCGCGATAGGCGCCGGTTCCGTAAGCGGTGATGGTCATCGCGGCCTCACACTCTCATCAGCACGTCCATCATCTCCTTCATCGTGGAGATGATGCGGGCATTCGCGGCATAGGCGGTCTGGAGTTCGATCAGCATCGACATCTCCTGGTCGACATTGACCTGGGATGTCGTCTGGAAGCGGCTCTGGATCGAGGCGAGCGCGACCTGCTGGCCCTCGTCGAGGCGCTTGGCAGCCTCGACCGCCTGCCCCTGCGAGGAGACCACGCGCTGAACGAAATTGGTGATCGTGCCGGAAAAGGATGCCGTCGCCCCGTCTGGTGAGGACGAATTGTCGAAGCTGCGGACGCTGCTCGTCAGGCTCTCGAGCAGCGCCTTGGGCCGCGTCGCATCGCCAGCCGCCGTACCGGCCGGACCAACCAGCAGCGCGCTGTTCCGGATGACATCGGCATTGACCGCGATGCGGCCCGCCAGGCCGACCTTGCGCGTGGCCTCGTCATAGGAGCCGACAAAGGGCTTGTTGTCCGCGTCGACGAAGAGGGGCATCCCGGAGGTCGCGGAATCGGCGGCGAGCACACCGGTCTTGGCGCCGAGCCCGGAGACCCGGCCGCCCGGCTCGGTGATCCGCAGCAGCGAGCCGCTGGGATTGCCCACCGTGAAACCCGTCGCACCGTTCGTGTCGAGCGCATTCTGGATCTGCGCGGCGACCGAAGCGGGGCCGGCCGAGAAATCGATCGCGATCGTCTTGTTGGACGGGTCGCTGCCGATCGGCAGGACCGTTCCCGCAGGCGCATTGACGAAGGTGAAGCGCTGCGTCGGACCGGGAGGTGTCGGCGTGTAGTCGAAGGTCAGCGTGTTGAGGCGCTGTTTGGCGGGATCGAAGCCGAGATCGAGATCGAGGCCGGTCTGCGCCGCCGGTGACGGCGGGTAGGCCACGCTCTGGAGGGAATTCTCCGAAAGCGCCTTCGACATCTGCGCGGCGATCTCGTCGAGCTGCGCCTGGGCCTGGACCAGCGTCTTGTCGCGCAATTCGATATTGGCCGCGATCTCGCCGGAGCGGAAGATCCGGTTGGCGATGGCGTCCGAAGCGTTGCCGGAGGCATCGATGATCTTGATCGTGCCGACGCTGCGCTTGGCCGGGTCGATATCCCACTGGTCGTCCGGCCCCAGCCCGGCATGCTCGTCGAACTTGAAGGTGACGGCAGCCGTACCGTCGAAGAGCTGCGTGCCCGAGCCGGTCACGACGCTGACCGAGCCGCGCGCGTCTTCCGTCGTCTTGATGTCGACATATTGCGACAGCTCGGACAGGATCAGGTCGCGCTGGTCCTTCAGGCCGGCCGTCGCGCTGTCGTTCGGGCTGCCGACGATGCGGGTATTGACCTTGGACAGCGCGCCCAGCAGGTCGTTGACCTTGGTGACCGCGGTGGCGATGCCGCTTTCGGCCTGGCTGCGCAGGGACTGCACGCCGTTGGAGAGCGTGTTGAGCTGGCGCGCCAGCTGCGTCGCATTGTCGAGCACCTGCGCGCGCAGGCTGTAGGACGACGGATCGTTCTGGAGCGATTGCAGCGCGCCGGTGAACTTGTTGAAGATCGTATCCAGCGCCGTGGCGCTGCCCGGCGCGCCATAGAGCTTGTCGAGATTGGACAGCGAGCTCGCGCGGGTCGACGTATAGGCCGCCCCCGAAGCCTCCTGCCAGAGCTGATGCTGGACGATCTTGTCGAGGAGACGCTGGACCTGCGTGCTCTGCACGCCGACCGTCAGCCCGCTCAGGCTGTCGGCGGTCGAGACGGTCCGGCGGACATAGCCCGTCGTTCCCGCATTGGCGACGTTCTGCGAAACGATGCCAATGCCGGCCTGCGCAGCGTTGAGGCCGCCGATCGCGGTGTTCAGGGAAGTGCTCAGGCCCATCGTCAACTCCTGTTGCGAGATGCGGCCCTCCTGGGCCGCAGCTTAGGCAGATGCGCCGTTCAGCGGATGATGTTGAACACCGCGGTCAGCATCTCCTGGGCTGTGGTGATGACCTTGGTATTGGCCGAATAGGCCTGCTGGGTGACGATCATCTTGGAGAATTCGTCGGCGATATCGGTGTTCGACTGCTCGACGCTGCCGCCGACCATCTGCGAGGTGCCCAGCCCGATGATCGGCGGGCCGGATTCGATCGTCTCCTCGAAGGCGCCGCCGTCGAGCCGCTTCAGCGAGTTGTCGGCATTGAAGCGGGCGACCGAGACCTGGGCCAGCGCCACGACCTGGCCATTGCTGAAGGTACCGATCACCGCGCCCTCGGCCGAGACCGAAACGCGATCGAGTGTGCCGGCGGTGTAGCCATCCTGACGGATGCTGCGGGCGTCGATCTGACCGCTGACATCGCCGTTCTGGGTCACGCCATTGCCGCCGGTCGTCAGGTTGATGCCGGTGATGGTGGTTCCGTTGATCGTCATGGTCGGCAGCGTGATGTCGCCGCTGGCCGGGGAAACCATCTGCCCGGTGGCGCCGAAGGTGACGTTCTGGCCGGCCTGGACATAGGCGACGTCGCCTGCCGCGGTCGCGCCGGTATCCTGCGCGACGAAGAGGCCCCAGGTGCCCGTCGTCGGCGGCACCGCGGCCGGGTTGCCGTTGTCGATCTTGGCCCAGCGCATCTCGACGCTGGTGGCCTTGCCGAGCTCGTCATAGACGGTCACGGAGCCGCCCGGGATCGAGGTCGCCAGGAAGCTGCTGATATTGTTGCCCATCACCGCGGCGTTGCCGGCATAGGGGTTCGGCGCCGCGCCCGCCGCCGTGACCGAGGCAGGGTTCAGGAATTCGGTGCCGCCCTGGCTTTTCTGCGTCGTCGCCGGCACGGCCGGGATATTGGCGCGGTACTCGATCGAGCTGGTCGCCTTGGCCGGGAACTGCTCCTTGGTGATGCGCAGCACGTCCGGCTGCGTGCCGACGAGCTGGCCGGTCACCTGGTCGATCTTCAGGCCCTTGAGGTAGTAGCCCGCGCCGTTGACGAGGTAGCCGTTGGCGTCGAAGTCGAAATCGCCGCGCCGCGTATAGAGGTTGCTGTTGGAGAACTGGGTGTTGGCGCCGACGCCGCTCTGGCGCTGGTCGACCACGAAGAACCCGTCGCCGTTGATCGCGATATTGGTGTCGATGCGGGTCGGGTTGAGATCGCCCTGGATCGAGTTCGTCGCCTGGCTGAAGGCCGCGACCGAGCCGGCGACCTGGCGGTTCAGCGCCGCGTCAGGCACGAGATCGGCGAAGGCGGTATCGACGCGCTTGTAGCCCGCCGTCCGCGAGTTGGCGATGTTTCCGGAAATGTTCTCGAGCGCATAGGACTGCGCCGTCATTCCCGAAACCGCCGTGGTCAGCGCACTGAAAACACCCATGGAACCCTCACCTCGACCGGCAGCCCCCCAAGGGCGGCCCACAACTTCGAGGCGGTATCTGCACGGGGCGTGCCATGCGCAGAACCGTGCTATTTCAAGGGGTTGGATCGTTTACGAAAGGTAAAACGGCAGTCGGAGCCGGGCAGAAACCGCTGGGCCGGCAGAATCTGCCGGGCTCAGGCTTCCCCATCCTTGTCGCCACGCCATCCGCCGAGATCGCCCGCGACATCGGACAGGGTCGGCGCCGCCACCTCGACGAAAGGCAGCGGCCGGCACACCGCGAGCGCCGCGAGCCCGATCCGGGCCGTCAGCATGCCGTTGATCACACCCTCGCCGAGCTTGGCCGAAAGCCGCGCGGCGAGCCCCTGCCCCACCACCTGCTGGATCACGGCATCGCCCGCCGCCATGCCGCCGGTCAGGACGAGATGGTTCATCACCTGCCGGGCCAGCCGGAGCAGGCCGAGCGTGCCGGGCCGCCCGGCATAGATGCCGGCGATCGAGCGCAGCAATCGCGCGCAGGCGACCAGCACGAAGACGACATCGACCAGCGCCCGCGGGCTGACCGCAGTGACCAGCGAGACGCGCCGCGCGGCTAACGCGATCTGGGCGGTGGCCAGCGCATCGAGCGGTGCGAGCAGGCTGCGTTCCGCCACCGTCAGCATGTCGCGCGCCGCGAAGAGCTGCGGCAAGGCCTCCTGCAGGGCGGCACGGCCCTGAGCCGTCTGCGCCCGCCCCTTGTAAAGCGAGACGAGTTCGTCGGCGATCGCCCGGCCCTCGTCGGGCGTGCCCCCTGTCAGCGCCGCGACGGCGCGCTCGCGCAACGCCTCGACCTTGCGCTCGCGCAGGATGTCGCGCAGCACCCGTGCCAGCATGACCAGCAGCGCCAGCGTCGCGATCGCCGCACAGGCCAGCGCGGCATAGCCCAGCGCCGGATTCTGGCTCATCAGCGCGCGGATGGTGTTCTCGACCCAGACGCCGGCCGCCAGCGCCAGAAAGCCGGACAGCCCGGCCACGAACAGCGAGCCCCAGGAGAAACGACGCCTGGGCTTTACAGGGGCGACCGGCACGGCGGCATCGATCGGCTCGCTCTCGGGCAGGATCGCGAGATCGCCTTGCCGCAACGGCATCTCGCCGACCGGTTCGCCCGGCTGCGGACTATCGAGGCGGATGGCGCGCGGTGCCTTGCTCATCGCGAAAACCCGTTCATGCCGACATCCTCACGCCAGCCTGTCGCCGATCAGGAATTCCAGCGCACGGTCAAGGCGGATCTGCGGCGGAGGCTTCAGGCGCCCGCCCGCATCAGGTTCGACCAGCGGTGGTCGAAACCGCGGCGCCCGGACCTGCCAGTGTGCCTTCGGATCGAAGATCGCCTCGGGCCGCTCGGGCAATTCGCCGGGGAAGACAGCCGCTTCCGCGATCCCGTCGAAGACCTGCCCGTCGATCGTCTCGCCGGCCTCCGGTACGCCGGCGATGGCCGGCAATTCCTCGCGGCCTTCCTTGATCCGGACCTCATGCGTCGCCCGCACGGCCGCGAGCGCCATCGCCTCGACCCGCGCGCCGGCCCCTTGCGCTCGTGACAGCGCCCGCCCGACGAGATGCGACATCACCGCCGCCAGCCTATCATGGCTCGAATGGTGGATATGGTCGGCCTTGGTCGCGGCGAAGAGCACGCGCTCGATGCGCGGCGCGAACAGGCTCGACAGCCAGGAATTGCGCCCGACCGAGAAGGCCGCGAGCGCCTGCCCCAAGGCGGTTTCGAGATCGGCCAGGGCCGGTGCCCCGGCATCGAGCGCGGCCAGCACGTCGACCAGCACGATCTGCCGATCGAGCCTTGCGAAATGATCGCGGAAGAACGGCGTCACCACGACCCGCTTATAGGCCTCGAAGCGCTCCGCCATCAGCGCTGCGAGCGTGCCCGGCCGCACCTCCCGGTCATGGCCGAGATCAACAGGCGCGAAGGTGAGTGCCGGCGAGCCTTCGAGATCACCCGGCATCAGGAAGCGCCCCGGCGGCGTCACCGCGACCGCTTCAGGATCGGCGCGCAAACGGGCGAGGTAGCTCTTGAACAGGTCGCTCGCGGCTTCCGCCGCCAGCTCGTCCGGCGCGCCGTCCGGGTCCCGCCCCGGCAGGTCCGCAAGCCACTCCGCCGCGGCCTCGCGCCGATGCGCCTTGCGGGCGTCGGCGACAGCCTGCGCCGACCAGGCCTTGTAGTCCTGCCCGATCAGCGCGAGGTCGAGCAGCCACTCGCCGGGATAGTCGACGATATCGAGCGTCAGCGTCGCCGGCCCCTTGAACCAGCCGGCAGCTCGTTCGTAATCGATCTCGATCCTGAGTTCGGAGATCCGCCGGGTCGATTCCGGCCAGCGCCGATCCGGCCCGTTCATCGCCGCGCGATGCGCTTCATAGGGAAAGCGCGGCACGTCCGGATCGGGCTGCGGCACAAGTCGCACGCGGGCGATCCGCCCCTCGGATGAAGCCTTCAGCACCGGCAGCTTGGCGCCTTCGATCAGGTTCTGGATCAGGGCGGTGGTGAAGACCGTCTTGCCCGAGCGCGACAGCCCGGTGACGCCGACCCGCAGGCGCGGGCGCGCAAACCCGAGCAGGCTGTCGCTGAAAGCGAGAGCCGCATTGCGGGCACTGTCGAGATAGGAGGTGTCGCTCACGGCGCCGCGGCGCTCACTCGTCCGGGCCTTCGCCAAGCGAACCCGGGGTCACGAAACGGTCGAGTCGGCCCTCCCGCGCCGCGACCGCGTGCCAATGCTCGGTGGCGAAATCGATCACCGCGAGCCCTGAGCTCGGGTATTTCTGGCTCATCCGGGCTGCGGCATAGCGATCGCCATGGCCGGTCAGCAGATGCGCCAGTTCCTCGAAGCCGGGATTGTGGCCGATGAGCAGAAGCGTGCGGACGTCGCCCTCGATCTCCTGCACGACATCGAGCAGCCTCTCGGTCTTGGCTTCGTAGATTCGTGGCTCGAACTGAACCGGCGGCCGCTCCGGCAGCATCGGCGCAACCATCTCCCAGGTCTCGACCGTGCGCTTGGCCGGCGAGACCAGCACGAGATCGGGCAGGAGCAGTTCATCGGCGAGATAACGCCCCATCACCGGGGCAGCTTCGCGCCCGCGCGCCGCGAGCGGTCGGTCGCGATCGGCCACACCCGTGGGCCAGTGGGACTTGGCGTGGCGCAGTAACATGAGGCGTCGCATGGAGAGAACCTAGCGATGGTGGCATCGATTTGCGAGGGGCAGCATACATCCGTGGGCCAAGCGGAGACCCGTCGTCCAGCAGCTCAGTCCTTGGCGACGATCGTGACCGTGCACATATCGTTCGTGCCGAGCCCCGCCTTGTCGCATTGAGGCGCGGTCAGGTTGAAGAAGAAAACGTCCGATCCCTTACCCCAAGGACGGATATTTCGCCTGAACGGCCCTGCATCGTTCAACATCACGTCAGCGGAAAAAGCGCGCGTACGCCCCCGGACATGTTCGGGCTTCACGACGATATAGCGGGGCAGGAATTCCTCCTTGCGGAGCACTCTTGCAGCGAAGGAGACCTCTTCCATGGTCATCTGGGCGGCCCCTTGCGCATGAAGCCCGACTGAAAACTCGCGCTCAGCGACTCTCCCGCCGCGTCATGAAGGCGAGCTTCTCGAACAGCGAGACGTCCTGCTCGTTCTTGAGCAGCGCCCCGTGCAAAGGCGGGATCAGCTTGCGCGGGTCGCGCTCGCGCAACACCTCCGGCCCGATATCCTCGGCGACGAGCAGCTTCAGCCAGTCGAGCAATTCGGAGGTCGAGGGCTTCTTCTTGATGCCGGGAACCTCGCGAACCTCGAAGAACAGGCGCAGCGCCTCTTCCATCAGCCGCTTCTTGATGCCGGGGAAATGCACCTCGACGATCTGCTGCATCGTCTCGGCATCGGGGAAGCGGATATAGTGGAAGAAGCAGCGGCGCAGGAAGGCGTCCGGCAGCTCCTTCTCGTTGTTGGAAGTGATGATCATCACCGGCCGCTGCCCCGCCTTGATGGTCTCGCCGGTCTCGTAGACATGGAATTCCATGCGGTCGAGCTCGAGCAGCAGGTCGTTCGGGAACTCGATATCGGCCTTGTCGATCTCGTCGATCAGCAGCACCGGCCTGACCGGCGCGGCGAAGGCCTCCCAGAGCTTGCCTCGCTTGATGTAGTTGCCGATCTCGGAGACGCGGGGGTCGCCGAGCTGGCTGTCGCGCAGGCGGCTCACCGCATCGTATTCATAGAGGCCCTGCTGCGCCTTGGTCGTCGACTTGATGTGCCAGGTGATCAGCGGCGCACCGAGCGCCGCCGCGATTTCCTCGGCCAGCACCGTCTTGCCCGTCCCGGGCTCGCCCTTCACCAGCAGCGGGCGCTCCAGCCGGATCGCGGCATTGACGGCGACGGTGAGATCCTCGGTCGCAACGTAGTTTTCGGTGCCGGCAAAACGCATGTACGGTCCTTCTGAGCCAATGGCGGGACGCTAGCCCATCCTTTGCGGGCGCGGAAACCGCTTTTTGCCGGCGGCATCTGAGCGGCCTCGCCTAAAGGCTCGCGCCGCAAGGCGAATTTCTTTCCGCCGCAGCGATTCCAAGGTTGTGCTGCGCCGCCGCAAACCGCAAGAATTGCCGGCGCATCCCGCAGCCCCCGAATCGCAAGGTCCGCCCTTTGGCCGGAACAGTCGACCCTTCCGTCTACAAGGACGCCGTCGTCGTGCTCGCGACGGCCGGCGTGGTCGTGCCGCTGGCCAAGAGCCTCAAGGTCAACTCGATCATCGCCTTCGTCGCCTGCGGCGCGCTGCTCGGCCCGTTCGGCCTCGGCGGCCTCGCAGCCAAGCTTCCGCTGCTGAGCACGATCACCGTCTCGAATGCCGAGGCGTTGGCCGGCCCGGCCGAGCTCGGCGTCGCCTTCCTGCTCTTCGTCATCGGGCTGGAGCTCTCCTTCGAGCGCCTGATGACGATGAAGCGTCTGGTCTTCGGTCTCGGCCTTGGCCAGGTCGGGCTCTGCGCCGCCGCGATCGGGCTTGCCGCCTACGCGCTCGGCCAGCCGGCCGCGGCAGCCCTCATCATCGGCTTCGGCCTCGCCCTGTCCTCGACGGCGATGGTCGTCGAATTGCTGGCGGCGAAGAAGCGGATGACGACCTCGGCCGGCCGCTCCAGCTTCGCGATCCTGCTCTGCCAGGACCTCGCCGTCATCCCGTTGCTCTTCCTGATCAGCGTGCTCGACGCACAGAACGGCTCGGGCTCGCTGCTCGCCGGCCTGGCGCAGGCCTTCATCCAGGCCTTCGCGGCGATCGCCACCATCGTCGTCATAGGCCGGCTGGCGCTGCGTCCGCTGTTCCGCCTGGTCGCCTCGACCGATTCGACCGAGAGCTTCATGGCGGCGACGCTGCTGGTCGCACTCGGAACTGGCCTCATTGCCGCGGCTGCCGGCCTGTCGATGGGATTGGGCGCCTTCATCGCCGGGCTGCTGCTGGCCGAGACCGAGTTCCGCCGCGCGATCGAGGTCACGATCGACCCGTTCAAGTCGCTGCTGATTGGCGTCTTCTTCCTCACCGTCGGCATGGGCGTGAACCCGGCGGACATCGCAGCTCATCCCTTCGCGATCCTCGGCGGCGCGGCCGGGCTCATCCTGGTCAAAGGCACCATTATCTTCGTGCTGGCACGCCGCTTCCGCCTCGCCACGGCAACCGCGCTCGAAACCGCGATCCTGGTCGCGCCCGGCGGCGAATTCGCCTTCGTGCTGCTCAATGCCGCGACCGGCGCTCAATTGATCGATCCCGCTGCCACCAGCATCGTGCTCGCCGCCGTCTCGCTCACCATGGTCGCGCTGCCGCTGCTGGCCCGGATCGCCCGCAATCTCGGCCAGAAGCTCGCAGCCCCGGTCACGCTTCCCGATGAGGCCGCCGTGCTGCCGCCGGACGATCGCACGCCGCGCGCCATCGTCGTCGGCGGCGGGCGGGTCGGCCGCCTCGTCGGCTCGATGCTGGACGAGCACGGCAAGTCCCACATCGTCATCGACTCCGATGCCTCGCTGATCACCGCGCAACGCCGCGCCGGGCGCCCCACCTATTACGGCGACGCGACCAAGCCGGAATTCCTGCGCCTCTGCGGCCTGGAGGAAGCAACCGCGCTGATCGTGACGATCGACAATCCCCGCGCTGTCGATGCCATCGTCCTCGCCGCCCGCTCGCTACGCCCCGACATCGTCATCGTCGCCCGCGCGCGCGATGCGGCCCATGCCCGCCATCTCTATGAGCTCGGCGTGAACGACGCGGTCCCCGAAACCATCGAGGCCAGCCTGCAATTGTCGGAAGCGGCCTTGGTCGGACTCGGCGTGCCCATGGGCCTCGTCATCGCTTCGGTCCATGAACGTCGCGACGGCTTCCGCGCCCAGCTCAAGCCATCAGGCGCCGCGGCAGCCCGCGCCCTTCCCCGCCACGCCCGCTCGCGAAGGCTGTAAGCGCAACGGTCGAGCCTTCAGCCTCGCGCGGCAGGTAGCCGGCCTCGCGCGCCACGCGCCGGATATGGCCGTAGAACTGCGCGGCGCTCGCTGCCCAGCTATGGCGGGCCGCCAGTTCCAGACAGGCCGCGCGCGGCACCCTGAGCGCCTGCATGGCAGCGCGGCGCAGGTCCTCGTCGAGCACGGCCGCACCGCTGCCGGCGAAGACATCGCGCGGCCCCTGGACCGGAAAGGCGGCGACCGGCAGCCCGCTCGCCGCCGCTTCCAGCAGGACGATGCCGAAGGTGTCGGTCAGGCTCGGGAAGACGAAGACATCGGAGGAGGCGTAGATTCCGGCCAGTTCCTCGCCCTCCTTCAGGCCGAGGAAGCGGGCCTCGGGAAAGGCGCGCGCGAGATCGGCCCGCGCCGGCCCGTCGCCGACCACGACCTTGCTGCCCGGCAGCGTGAGCGACAGGAAGGCCTCGACATTCTTCTCGACCGCGACACGCCCGACATACAGGAAGATCGGCCGCGGCAGGTCGAGCAGGCTCTGCGGGCGCGGGTGGAACAGGCCGAGATCGACGCCGCGCCCCCAGCGCACCAGCTTCTCGAAGCCGTGCTGGCGCAGCTCCTCTTCCACCGTCCCGGTCGAAACCATCACCGCGGCGGCCGGGCCATGGAAACGGCGCAGCAGCCGGTAGCTCCAGCTCTCGGGGATCGGCCAGCGCGCCGCGACATATTGCGGAAAGCGCGTGTGGTAGCTCGTGGTGAACGGCCGCTTCTCGGCCAGGCAGGCCGCCCGCGTCAGCCAGCCGATCGGCCCTTCGGTCGCAATATGGATATGATCGGGCGCGAAATCGGCGATGCGCGCCGCGAGCGCCCGGCGCGTCGCCAGCGCCAGGCGAATATCGGGATAGCTCGGCAGGCCGACCTGATGGAACCCTTCCGGCGTCAGCGCCCGCGCCGTGATGCCGAGCCCGGGGGCCGCCGCGATCATCTGCTCCAGCGAGCGCACGACGCCGTTGACCTGGGGCCGCCAGGCATCGGTCGCGACCAGCACGCGCATCACGCGGCCTCGATCAGGTCCCGGACCGGAGCCGGGCGCACCGGCATCGACACCGGCTCGGCAGGCATCGTCTTCAGCCGCCCCTGCGGCCAGCGGATCAGCTCGAAGCGGCCGTCCTCGTGCTCGACGAAGGCGGTGCAGCTTTCGACCCAGTCGCCGGTGTTGATATAGGTGAGGCCATCGATCTCGCGCTGCGCGGCATGGTGAATATGGCCGCAGATCACGCCATCGGCCTTGTGGCGGCGCGCCTCGGCGGCAAGGCAGCCCTCGAACTCACCGATATAGTTCACCGCGTTCTTGACCTTGGCCTTGGCCCAGGCCGAGAGCGACCAGTGCGGCAGACGCAGGACGCGGCGCACCCGGTTGATCACCATGTTGAGCGCGAGCGCGACCGTGTAGGCCCAGTCGCCCAGCAGCGCGAGCCATTTGGCGTTGCGCACCACGAGGTCGAACAGGTCGCCATGGATGACGAGCATGCGCTTGCCGTCGGCGGTCTCGTGGACGATCTCGTCGACCAGGGTGATGCCGCCGAACTGCAGGCCGGTGAAGTCGCGCAGGAAGTCGTCGTGGTTGCCGGTGACGTAGATCAGCTTCGAGCCCTTGCGCACCTTGCGCAGCAGCTTCTGGATCACGTCGTTATGCGCCTGCGGGAAATACCAGCCGCTCTTCAGGCGCCAGCCGTCGATGATGTCGCCGACGAGATAGATCTGCGGCGCATCATAGGCACGCAGGAATTCCAGCACGAGATCGGCCTGGGCCCCGCGGGTGCCCAGGTGCAGATCCGAGATGAAGATGCTGCGGACCCGCTTGCTGTTATCCTCGTCGCTCATGCCGGAAAGCCCCTGCTGCTGCGATGCGAGGGCCGTGTGTCTGATTTGCGTTGCGCTTTGATGACGGCGCGGCCGATCCGTGCTCAGGGTGTACGCCTCGAATGCCTCCACGCTGATCGGAGACCACCATGGATCTTGGAATTGCCGGCCGCACGGCCATCGTCTGCGCCTCCAGCAAGGGGCTGGGCCGCGGCTGCGCCGAGGCGCTGGCACAGGCCGGCTGCACCGTCGTCATCAACGGCCGCGACGCCACCACCCTGGAAGCCACCGCCGCCGCGATTCGCGCCGCGACCGGCGCAACCGTGATCGCCGTCGTCGCCGACGTCTCGACCAGGGCCGGCCAGGACGCGCTGCTGGCCGCCGCCCCCAATCCCGATATCCTCGTCAACAATAATGGCGGCCCGCCGCCCAAGCCCTTCCGTCAGGTGACGCGCGAGGGCCTGCTCGAAGGCGTCGTCCAGAACATGGCGACCCCCTTGGAGCTGGTGCAGCGCGTCATCGACGGCATGGTCGAGCGCGGCTTCGGCCGGATCATCAACATCACCTCGGCGAGCGTCGTAACCCCGCTGACCGGGCTCGACGTCTCCTCGGCCGCGCGCGCCGGCCTCACCGCCTTCCTCTCCGGCGTCGCCCGCGAGGTCGCGCATGCCAACGTCACCATCAACAACATCCTGCCCGGCGTCTTCGACACCGACCGGATCAAGACCGCGACCAACAAGGTCGCCGAGATGCAGGGCATCAGCATCGAGCAGGCCACCAAGAACCGGCTCGCCGCGGTACCTGCCGGCCGCCTCGGGACGCCCGACGAGTTCGGCAAGCTCTGCGGCTTCGTCGCCAGCGCCCATGCCGGCTATATCACCGGCCAGAACTTCCTGATCGACGGCGGCGCCTTCCGCGGCACCTTCTGAGGGCAGTCCCACGCCAATGACCTAGCCGGGTTGCGACGTTCACGCTTCGCTTCCCGGCTTCGACATGATCTAAGGAGCGAACGGTTTCGCTCGAAACCATCCTAAGCTCCTCGGCCGCGCGCTTTGTCCCCTCTTCTCGGCATCACCCTCAAGCTGGTCTCGGCGCTGGCCTTCACGCTGATGTCGGCCGGGATCAAGTCGATCTCGACGCGCTATCCGACCGGCGAGATCGTCTTCATCCGCTCCTTCTTCGCGATGATCCCGCTGCTCATCTGGCTGGCCTGGCGCTCCGAGCTGCCCGCCGCCCTGAAGACCGACAATCTGCGCGGCCATCTCAAACGCGGCATCATGGGCTCGACCGGTATGTTCTGCGGCTTCGCGGCGCTGCAGTTCCTGCCGCTCTCGGAGGCCGTCGCGATCGGCTATGCCGCCCCGCTGGCCGTCGTGGTGCTGGCCGCGCTCGTCCTCAAGGAACGGGTGCGCATCTATCGCTGGAGCGCGGTGACGATCGGCTTCGTCGGCGTGCTCATCATGCTCTCGCCGCATCTCGGCGCCGGCGCTCATCCTGTCGGCAGCAATGCGGCGCTTGGAGCCATGCTGGGCTTGGCTGGCGCCTTCTGCTCGGCCTTCGCTTCGGTCGAGGTGCGCCTCCTGACCGCGACCGAGCGCACCGGTGCCATCGTCTTCTACTTCATGCTGCTGACCAGCCTGCTCGGCCTCTCGACCATCCTGCTCGGCTGGAACATGCCCAATCTTCAGGATGCGGTGATGATGGTCCTGATCGGCATCCTCGGCGGCCTCGGCCAGATCCTGATCGTCCAGGCCTATCGCTACGGCGACGCCTCGCTGATCGCGCCCTTCGAATACTCGACCATGCTCTGGGCGGTTGCGATCGGCTGGTTCTGGTTCGGCGAATGGCCGGCTCTGGCGATCCTGATCGGTGCGACCATCGTCATCGCCTCGGGCATCTACGTGATCCTGCGCGAACGCCAGCTCGGCCTTGCCCGCCGCGAGCAGCGCGAGGTCGGCCCCAGCCGCATGACCTGACGACATCGCTTGGACGCGGGCACAGTTCGCTTGTTCAAACGATCGTCCGCCGTTACAAACGACGCCACAGTCGAAAAGGGGCCGGATGCATGGGAATCGAGACGAAAGAGCGCGGCGGGCGGGAGCTTGAATCCGGGGCTCAGGTCATCTCGGGCCAGCTCGGCAAGACCATCCAGCGCCTGCGCAAGGCCTACAATTTCTCGCTCTCCGACCTCGCCGAGCAGTCCGGCGTCGCCAAGTCGATCATCAGCCAGATCGAGCGCAACGAGACCAATCCGACGCTGGCGACGATCTGGCGGCTGTCGCAGGCGCTCGACATCTCGATCGAGCGCGTCCTCTCCAGCGGCGAGGAAGAGCCCTTCATCGACAAGACCACTCGCGCCGACACGCCGATCCTGGTCTCCGAGGACGGCAAGCTGCGCCTCGCCATCGTCGGCTGGATCAAGACGGTCGAATGGCTGCAATGGTACGAGGTCTCGTCCGAGCCCGGCGGCGAGCTCGATTCCGAGGGCCATCAGCGCGGCTCGATCGAATCGCTCTCGGTGACCTCGGGCGAGTTCGAGGTCGAGGTCGGCGACATCATCCAGCGCGCCAAGGCCGGCGAGACGCTGCGCTATCGCTGCGATCGCCGCCATGTCGTTCGCTGTGTCGGAGCCGAGCCCGGAACCGCTCTGATGGTCTGCATCCTCAAGGCCGCGGTGATGGAGTAGTCACGCTCCCGCCCAACCGCGCCGGATTTCAGTCCTGTAGCGCCAGCAGGTTGGCATCCCGCGCGAGCCGCCATTGGCCGTCGGCCTCCTTGTGCAGCAGGGTCAGCGTATAGCCCGCCCGGCGAACAGGCTCGCCGCCCGGCGGCATCGCCTGCATCGCAATGCGATTGCGAATGAACGCCCAGTCCCCGAGGACCCGCAATTCAACGATTTCGCTGGTGCCATCGATCCGGCCGCCGGCCGCTCCCTTCGAGAGGGCCGCGAAAGCCTCCTTGCCGAAGGGCTCCTGCCCGGGGACCATGAAGATCACGTCCTCGGTCATCAGGCCGAGAATGGTGTCGAGGTCGCCGCTGCGGCTCGCCGTCATCCAGGTGTCGACCACCTGCCGGATCGCCCGTTCGTCATCGCTCATGTCGCGGGTCTCCTTCCTCCTGCCCCCGGATACCCCGCCTTGTCACGCATCGGCACAAGCTGGAGTTAACTTCTCTGGGCTAGATAGAACCTTGGCTTGGGCGCATGGGGAGCAGTTGATCATGCCTGAAGCCGAACGCTGGCAGCATTGACGGCGATACCGATGGATCTCGCAACCCTCTGGTATCTCACCACCGGAACGGCGCTCATCGCAGCCATCATGACCCTCTGGGAGCGCAAGGCGCAGGCCCAGCGCTCGCACGAGCTCGGTCTTTGGGCGGTCGCCTATGTCGTGTTTGCCGCGGGCTGCATCGTGGCGATGAACCGGGATGCGTTCCCCGGCGTCTCCGGCTCCGCCGTCACCAACATCATCATGATGCTCGGCTATTTCCTGATGCTCCAGGGAGCCCTGGCACTGGACGGCCGTAGGCTGCACCCCGCCCTGATCCTCGGCTGGCTGGCCGTCACGGGAATCGCCTGGTTCGCTGCCGGCGTCAGTGCGGTGGGTCTCCTCTGGAATCACGTCAGCTCGTTTCCGATCGCGGTCGTCTGCGGCTTGACCGCATTCGTGCTGCTGCGCAGCCTGACCGTTCAGGCGCTACGCTCCCGCCCGATCGCCGTCGCGGTCTTTGCCGGCCACGCCCTGTTCTATGCCGCCCGCACCTTCGTCGTCCCGGTCATCGCGTCGATCCATGGCGACGACGTGCTCGCGCTCGTGGCGGAGATCACAATGTACGAGGCCGTGCTCTTCACGGTCGCGATGCCGATGTCGCTTCTGGCGCTCGTGCGCGAGGAGGACAGGGCCAACCTCCTGGCGACGGCCCGTACCGACTTCCTGACCGCGCTGAACAACCGGCAGGGCTTCTTCGAGCTTGCTCCCCGCCATTTGAGCAGCGCCGGGAGGGATATGCCGCATTCCCTGCTCGCCTTCGATCTCGATCACTTCAAGGCCATCAACGATCGCTACGGCCATGATGCAGGCGACCGGGTCCTCAAGCATTTCGCCGACATCGCGCGGGAAATCGCCGGGCCGCAGGCCATGAGCGCGCGGCTCGGCGGCGAGGAATTCGCGATCCTGCTGCCGAACACCAAAGGTCCCGACGCCCATGCGATCGGGCAGAGCATCGCCCGGCGCTTCACCGAGACGGCCGCGCAGCACGAGGGCCTCGGGATTGCAGCGACCGTCAGCATCGGCCTCGCCGAGGCCAGCGGCGAGCAGGCCGACCTGATCGCGCTTCTGGCCGCCGCCGATCGCGCGCTCTATCGGGCCAAGATGCTCGGCCGCAACCGCATCGAGATTACGAAGCTCGAACCGGTCGCCAGGGCAGCTTAACGCCCCCGAACTGGGACTGCCGCTACCGGTTTCTCGCCGCTTCTGCCAGCAGGCCGGCCAACGGCCGGGTTCCGTCCCAGAGCGCCGCGCTCCATCCTTCCCCGCGCGCCGCGTCGACATTCGTCTGCTTGTCGTCGATGAAGAAGATCTCGTCAGGCGCGAAGCCGGATCGTGCCGCCGCGGCCTGGAAGAACTCCGCCTTAGGCTTGGCCCAGCCGAGTTCGGCAGCATAGTGCATCCCGTCGAAATGCTGCTTCAGCGCGAGCGCGTCCCAGATGTAGCGGGCGCGCTCATGCTCCTGCACGGTGGCGAGATGCAGCTTCACCCCGCCTGCCCGGATCGGCGCGAGCTGCGCCAACAGCCCTTGATCGAGATGGGCATCGTTCTCGAACCAGTAGCGGATCAGCCGGTCGACCCCGAGCCCCGGCGCGATCTCAGCCAACACCCGTGCGAGGCGCTCCCGCAAACCCGCACGCCCGAGAATGACGTCCTGCCAGTGCGGTTCGAAGAACGCCGACTGGAGCAGCGCCGGCGACAGGCCGAGATCGCATTCGAGATGGGCGGCCCATCCCCGGGGATCGGGGTGTACGATCACGACGCCATCGACATCGACCATGACGGCCTTGAAGCGCATGCCGCCTCGCTGCGGCGCTTCAGGGCGCCTTGGCCTGCGGCCGCGCCGGCCCTTCCACCGCCGGCAGCGACTTCAGGTATTCCGCCATCGCCATCCGATCGGCCTCGGGCAACTGCGCGATATTGCGCACGACCGACGCCATCGAGCCGCCGACGCTGTCGAAATCCGGCGTGAAGCCGGTCTTCAGCAGTTCTGCGATCTCCTCCTTCGACCACTTGGCGAGACCGTTCTCAGATTGCGTGATGTTCGGCACCCAGCCCTTGCCTTCGGGATCGGGACCGCCGGCGAAGCGGGTCGCCGGGACGATGGCGCCGAGCGCGTTGCGGGCGGAATGGCACTCGGCGCAATGGCCGGGGCCATTGACCAGATAGGCGCCGCGGTTCCAGGCCTCGCTCTGGCCCGGATCGGGCCGGAACGGAGCGCCCTCGAAGAACAGCAGCTTCCAGCCGCCGACGACCCGCCGGATGTTGAAGGGGAAGCGGAGATCATGTGCCGCTGCCTTGCCCTCGACCGGCGGCAGCGTGCGGATATAGGCGAAGAGATCAGCCAGCGCCTTCGGCGGCATCAGCCGGTAGGAAGTATAGGGGAAGGACGGGTAGAGATGCTGCCCGGAGGGCGAGACGCCCGCCGCCATCGCATCGACGAAATCCTGCACGCCCCAGTTGCCGATGCCGTCACGCGTGTGCGGCGAGATGTTGGGCGCATGGAAGGTGCCGAAAGGCGATGCCAGCGCAAGCCCGCCCCCGAGCCTGAGCTTGTCGTCCTGTCCGGGCGTCGCATGGCAGGAGGTGCAGCCACCGGCCGAAAACAGCAGCTTGCCGTTCTCGACATCCGCCGCCGGCAACGCCCCGATCTCCGGCGAGGGTGAAACCACACGCGGGTCGGTCAGCACGTAGAAGCCCGCGAAAGCGACGACCGCCAGAAGGACGAGGGTCACGAAAAGGCGGCGCAGCAACAGCATCGAGGTCTCCCGTCAGCACGTCCGGCAGATTGGACGGGCTGGCACGTCATCGGCAACCCTGAAATCGCAGCAATTCCAGACTGGCCCGTTTTCAACGCCCGTGAGCGGCCAAAAGCTCCCTCAGCCACGAAAAAGCGGGTCGCCATCGCTGGCGCCCGCTTCCGGAACCGGCCGCGAGACCGGTCACTTCTTGATGCGGTAGACCTCGTGGCAGGTGCCGCAGTTCTTCGTGGCCGCGCCGAAGGCGGTGCGGAAACCATCGAGATTGGCGACGGTCGCACCAGCGGCGGCATCGGTCTCGAACTTGGCGAAGGCCGCCTTGAAGCCGGCCTGGTCCTCCCAGATCTTCGGAGCAGCCGTGGTCTCGCCGCCGGTCTTGGAGGAATCCGGGAACAGGGTGGGCATCTTCTTGGCCGCATCGGCATAGGTCTTGAAGATCGCCTGCGCCTTGGCGGCATCGAAGGCGGCTTCGCCCTTGGCCATCGCCGCCCCCTCGCGCGTGGCCCCGCCGACGCCCTTCATCGTCTGCTGGCGCTCCGCGATCGGGTTCGACTGCGCCATCACGGCGGTAAGGCCGAGCCCGAGGCCGGCAAGAACGAGAGCGGTGCGGATCATTCAGTTCCCCTCACAGACAAGTTCGCGCCATCCGGCGCTGTTTTGAACTCGTCCAGATCAAACGATGATCGCAACCTAAGCCAGTCGCTTTTGCGTGAGCGGGCTTGCAACACCGCAAGCCCGCCCTTGCATCAAAGCCGATATCCGGCCTCCTTCAGCGCCGTGAACACCTTGAGCGGCGTCGCCGGCATATCCATCGCCTTGATGCCGGCCGCACGGTCGAGCGCATCGACCATCGCGTTCATCACCGCCGGGCAGGCGCCGATGGCACCGGCCTCGCCCGCGCCCTTCACGCCGATGGCGTTGGTCAGGCAGCGGACATTGCGCGTCTCGAAATGGAAGTTCGGGATGTCGATGGCGCGCGGCAGGGCATAGTCCATGAAGGTCGCGGTCAGCATCTGCCCGTCCGGGTCGAAGCGGATCTCCTCCATCAGCGCCTGGCCGATGCCCTGGGCCGAGCCGCCATGGACCTGGCCCTGCAGCATCAGCGGGTTCAGCGTCACGCCGAAATCATCGACCACGACATAGTTCAGGATCTCCGTCCCGCCCGTACCGGGATCGATCTCCAGCTCGCAGACATGCGTGCCGTTCGGATAGGTCGCCTCCGGCGGCTGCCAGCTCTGGTGCACCTTGAGCATGGCCGGCGTCGCGCCCGGCAGCGCCGCGATCGCGGCGAGGTCGAGCGACTTGTCGGTGCCGACAATGCGCACTGCGCCCTCAGTGATCTCGAGATCGCCGACCGCCGCCTCGAGCTTCTCCGAGGCGAGCTGCTTGAGATTGTCGGTCAGGATGCCCGTCGCCTTGTCGAGCGCGGCCCCTCCCACCGGAATCGAGCGTGAGCCGCCAGTGCCCGAGCCGGTCTCGACCCGGTCGGTGTCGCCCTGCACGACGCGGATGCGGTCCATCGGGATATCGAGATGCTGCGAGACGAGCTGCGAATAGGCGGTCTCATGCCCCTGCCCGTTCGACTGCGTCCCGATCAGCACGGTGACGGTGCCGTCCTTCTCCAGGATCACGGTCGAGCTTTCCGGCCCGCCGCCGCCGCAGGCCTCGATATAGCTGGCCATGCCGATGCCGCGGATCTTGCCGGCTTTGGCCGAGGCCTTCTGGCGGGCCTTGAAACCCTTCCAGTCGGCGACATCCATGGCGCGGCGCATATGGCCAGCGAAATCGCCGGAATCGTAGACCGGGCCGGTCTGCGTCTTGTGCGGCATTTCCGTCGGCTTGACGAAGTTCTGGGCGCGCACCGCCTCCGGCGCCTTGCCGGTCTCGCGTGCGATCGCGTCGACCAGCCGCTCGATCAGATAGGCGGCCTCGGGCCTACCCGCGCCGCGATAGGCATCGACCGGCGTCGTATGGGTCAGCACGCCCCGGAACACGACATGCACCGCCGGGATATTGTAGCAGCCCGGCGTCATCGTCGTGCCGACCCAGGGGATGAAGGGCCCATATTGCGAGAGCCAGGCGCCCATCTCGGCCGAGAGATCGACCTTGAGGCCGATGAACTTGCCCTTGGCGTCGAGCGCCATCGTCGCCGTCGCGAGATTGGCGCGGCCATGCGTGTCGGCGAGGAAATGCTCGTTGCGATCGGCAACCCAGCGCACCGGACGCTTCAGCTTCTCGGCCGCGATCATCGCCAGCGGATATTCGCGATAGAGGAAGATCTTGGTGCCGAAGCCGCCGCCGACATCCGGCGTCACCACGCGGATGCGCTTGGGATCGACCTTGAGCACATAGGTCGCGATCAGGTCGCGCATGCCGTGGCTACCCTGGCTCCCCAATGTCAGGGTCCAGCGCTTGTCGGCCTTGTCATATTCGGCGATGCAGGCGCGTGTCTCCATGTAGTTGGAGGCGAGCCGGTTGTTGACGACGGTGAGCGAAACGGTGCGCGCCGCCTTGGCGAAGGCCTTCTCGGTCCGCTCGCGGTCGCCCTGCTCGGCTTCGAAAGCGACATTGCCCTTGCGGTCGGGCCAGACCTGCGGCGCATCCGCTTCCAGCGCCTCGGCGATGCCGGTCACGGCCGGCAGCGGGTCCCAGTCGATCGCGATGGCCTCGGCCGCATCACGCGCCTGCGCCAGCGTCTCCGCAACGATGAAAGCGACGGCCTCGCCGACATGGCGCACCGTGTCGGTCGGCAGCACCGGAACGGGCAGGGATTCCGACATCTCGCCGGAGGTCGTCTTCACATGCCCCTTGCATGGCAGATCGCCATACCCCGAGACATCCGCACCGGTCAGGATGAGTTTGACGCCCTTCATCTTGCAGGCCGTCTCGACATCGGCGACGGCGAAGCGGGCATGGGCGTAAGGCGAGCGCAGCACGAAGGCGTGCAGGGCACCCTCGGCCGCGATGTCATCCGTATAGCGGCCGGCGCCGGTCGTCAGGCGCTGATCCTCAACCCGCCGCACCGGCTGGCCGAAACCGAATTTCATGGGACGCATGAGGCATATCCTCAGTTAGGTCTAAAGCGCATTCCGGTCAGGAGGACGCAGGTACCGTCATTGCGAGGAGCGAAGCGACGAAGCAATCCAGGGAGACGTAGAGCTCTGCCGCCTCTGGATTGCTTCGCTACGCTCGCAATGACGACCCCATCCAATCAAGAAATTATCTCATGAAAGACTGGAGCATAAAACGCGCCACGTCAGCCCCGGCGGACCACGCGCCGGGAATGCGCCGCGTGCATCGACCTCAGCGCGACATGCGGATGGCCGTCTCCGAGAGCGAGACCATGGTGTTGTAGTTGTTGACGATCCAGTTGGCGTCATTGGCCGCGCCGCGCCGGACATCGCCCTTGCTCTTGGCGAGCTTGTCGCTGAAATCGCGCAGCTTGCCGAGCCAGGAGCTCGCCTGGCTCTCGATGAAGGGCACGCCCTTGGGCTCCTTGTCCTTGAAAGCATCCATCTCGCGGACGGCGGCGGCATAGTCGGCAATCGCGGCATTGAAGGACTTGAGGTCGACGATCGGGCTCTCGTTGCTCGGCATCAGGTCCATCACGGCACGCGCATTGATCATGATGTTGCGCACCTGCCAGCGGGCCGACTTGCCCTCGCGCTGCTCGACCGAGGCGAGCTCGCGCTGGTCGAGCCCGCGCTTGTAGACGCGCATCAGCGCATCGACCTTGGCCCGCTCCTCGAGGAAGGTCTTCGCCGCCGGCACCATCAGCGCGTGCAGCTTCTGGCCCTCCGCGAGATTGTCGTCGCGATAGTCCTTGCGGTCATAATAGCGCTCGGCCCTGGTGATCAGCGGCGCCAGCTCCTGATAGGCCTTGATATAGCGGCCCATGGTCTCGTCGATCGCCGGCAGCTTCGGCTCGCGCGCCATCGCCTCCTCGGCCTTCTTGATCTCGCTGTTGACGTCGTAAAGGCTGTAGAGCCCGTAGGTGATGTAGCGCTCCTTGCCGGTCGGGCCCTTCTTCATGTCGACCCAGCTGTCATAGCGCTCCCAGGACTGGATCGCCCGCAGCGTGCGGTTCATCAGTCCGGTATAGGCGTTTGACTTGGTGATCGCGGCCTGGAGATCGTCATCGGCGGCCTTGCTGGCGCTGCCGGCGGGAACGGTCGCGGCGCTCTGTGCCCAGCCGGCTCCCGGAGCAGCCAGCAGCAATGCAGCGGCGTAGGCGGCGCTCAGGAAGAAAGCTCGGGTCAGCATGGTTTTATCCTTCGTCTACAGGCGGCGCAGGGCGCGGATCGGGCGTTGGGCCTCAATCCTGCGTCACCGGCTCGCCGTGCATCAGCCAGTCCTTGAAGCCGCCGGCATAATGGCTGTCGATGTCGAGCCCGGCCGACTGGGCGAATTCCAGCGCCCGCCGCGAGCGCACGCCCGCTGCGCAGGAGAGCACGATGCGCTTGCCCGGCTGGTTCGGCAGGTCGGCAGGATCGAATTGCGACAGCGGACGCGACACCGAGCCCGGAATATGTCCGGCGGCGAACTCATGCGGCTCGCGCACGTCGACCAGCAGGATCGAGCCGTCGCTAAGGCCCGCCTTCACGGCGTCGATATCGAGGTCGTTCACGATCATGGGCAGGCCACTCCAGCTCGGTCAGGCGAGCCGTTGAGATAGGTCGGCAACCAGGCAAGCGCCACCGTTCGGTCGCGCCTCAGGATGCCAGAAACGAAAAGCAGCCGCGTGCACGAGGCGCGCGGCTGCCCTGTCACGGAAAGCCCTCAGGCCTTCGGCGGAATGCGCAGGACCCAGCCCGGCTGGATCAGGTCGGGATTCTTGACCGGCGGCGTGTTGGCCTTGACGATCTCGGTGTATTTCGCGCCCTGGCCCTTGCCGTAATGCTCCTCGGCGATCTTCCAGAGCGTGTCGCCCTTCTTCACCGTGTAGAACACGGCGGCCGCGGCTTCCTTGGTCACGGCGAGGTCCGATTCGACCTGGGCCACGCCCGTGGTGTTGCCGAGCGCGAGAATGATCTTCTCGGCCTCTTCCGTCGAAACGGCCTTGCCGGAGACCTTCACCTTGTCGCCGTCGATCTGGATGTTGACGTCGGCAGGCAAGCCATGCCCGGCGAGTTCCTTCTGCAGATCGTCGGCGGTCGCCGCCTTGGCCGAGCCGCCGAAGATCTTGGCGCCGGCTTCCTTGATGAAACTGAACAGACCCATGAACAAACCTCCTCCTGTCGCAGCGCTATCAAGCCCTGTCGCGCCGTCCTATGCAAGTCGCTACGGAAAAGGTGTTTTGCTTGCCGGCTAGCACCGATTGCGCAAAGCGGGCCCGACCGGCCTTTCCCGCACGTCTCGCGGCTGGCAAGAACGTCGCTGACGAAACCGGAGTTCCCCCATGCTGACCCTCGCCCAGGCCCAGACGATCCTCCAGACCGCCCTCGCCCACGCCGAAGCCGCCGGCTTCAAGCCGCTCGCCATTGCCGTTCTCGACGCGCGCGGCGCGCAGAAGGCCTTCGCCGCGCAGGACGGCACCAGCCTGAAGCGCGGCGAGATCGCACTCGGCAAGGCGCATGGCGTGGTCGCGCTCGGCCTGGGTTCGCGCGCGCTCCACAAGATGGCGCTGGACCGGCCCTACTTCATCGAAGCGGCGACCCATGCCGTCGGCGGTTCGCTGGTGCCGGTGCCCGGCGGCGTGCTGGTCCGCTCGCCCGAGGGCGCGGTCCTTGGCGCGGTCGGCATCTCCGGCGACACCTCCGACAATGACGAGGCCGCCGCCTGCGCCGGCATCACTGCCGCCGGGCTCAAGGCCGATACGGGAGCCTGATTCCACTGCCGCGACCGGGGGAAGGAGAAGGCTTTTCCCCTCCCCCCGGTCGCTCCGCTGTTTCAGCATTTTGCACTTGCAAACCGGCCTTCGAAGCCTCATGTCCTGCGCGCGAGTTCGTTAAATCGGACAGCTTGGACCGGCTCGAAGGTAGGATCATGAGCGACGCGGCTGCCGCCAACGAAAACGAAGTCATCACCACCGACGTCGTCATCGTCGGCGCCGGCCCCTGCGGCCTTTTTGCCGTCTTCGAGCTCGGCCTGCTCGATATCCGCGCGCATCTCGTCGACATCCTGCCGAAGGTCGGCGGACAGTGCGCGGAACTCTATCCGGAGAAGCCGATCTACGACATTCCGGGATTCCCGATGGTCACCGGCCAGGCGCTGGTCGACAACCTGCTCGAGCAGATCAAGCCGTTCGGGCCGACCTTCCATCTCAACCAGATGATCGAGGCGGTCGAACCGACCGGCACGCCGGAGGCGCCGCGCTTCCGCGTCACCACCGATGCCGGCACCGTCTTCGACACCAGGAGCGTGATCATCGCCGCCGGCGGCGGCTCCTTCCAGCCGAAGAAGCCGCCGATCCCCGGCATCGAAGGCTATGAGAACGGCTCGGTCTTCTATGCCGTGCGCAAGATGGAGGCCTTCCGCGGCCGCAACATCCTGATCGTCGGCGGCGGCGATTCCGCCCTCGACTGGACGCTGAACCTCCAGCCGATCGCCAATCGCGTCACGCTGATGCATCGCCGCGACGATTTCCGCGCCGCGCCGCATTCGGTCGAGCAGATGCGCAGCCTCGTCGCCGAGGGCAAGATGGACATGAAGCTCGGCCAGGTCACGGGCTTGAAGGGCGAGAACGGCAAGCTCGAGGCGGTGGTCTGCCGCGGCACCGACAACGAGCCCTTCGACATCGCCTGCGATACGCTGCTGCCCTTCTTCGGGCTGACCATGAAGCTCGGCCCGATCGCCGACTGGGGCCTGAACCTCAACGAGAACCTCGTCCCGGTCGACACCGAGAAATTCGAGACCAGCGTGCCCGGCATCTTCGCCGTCGGCGACATCAACACCTATCCGGGCAAGCTCAAGCTCATCCTCTCGGGTTTCCACGAGGCTGCGCTCTGCGCCCAGAAGGTCCACCGCTACGTCTATCCGGAAAAGCGGCTGACCTTCCAGTACACGACCTCTTCCAGCAGCCTGCAGAAGAAGCTCGGCGTCGCCTGAGCGTTTCTAGGGGGAAGCGTGTCATCCCGTGCGCGCTGCAGCGTGAAACGCTGCTGCGCAGACACGGGACCGCGTCCCGCTTGGAACTCCCGTCCTCACAGCCTCCGCAAGGGCGCCTTTTTCCGGGGGACGGTCCCGTGTCTGCGCAGCGGCATTCCATGCCGCAGCGCGCACGGGATGACGCCCCGTCCTTGAACGCCGCGGCTCCCGCCGCAGCTTTTTCAATGCGCGATGGCGTCGCCGGGAATATGCGCGGCGGCCGTGCCGTTGCGCGCCGGCTGGCCATTGCCCGTGCCGAGGCCGAGCGAATTGCGCACGCTTTCGGACGGCCCTGCCAGCCTCGGAATCTCGCCCGGCGCGGTGACGATCTGCGGCTCGTCATGCCTTGGAGCGGGCGGCAGCATGTCATCCGGCTCCTGCGGTTCGATGCGCGCCTTGAGCTCGGCCAGCGCGCCCCAGAGCGGCTGGAAGCTGAAACGCACCTTGTGCGTGCCGGCCGGCACCTGCACGGCGCGGAACAGCACATTCGCCCGCAGGATCTCGCTCTCGACGCCGTCGACCTCGGCCTTCCACCAAGGATGCCAGATGTCGTTGAGCACGACGAAGCCGGCGACCGGCGTCGTGACCTCGATCTCGACCCGCGCATTGCGATAGCGCGTCAGCTTGACCTCGGCCTGGGTCGCGACCGGCCCCTCCGGCGTCACGACGGGTGGCTCTACATCGAGCAGGACGGCCTGCGTCGGGTCGGTCTCCGGCCAGCGGCCCGACAGCTTCATGCTCTCGAAATCGGCAAACTGCCAGCCGCCGACGAACTGCACGCGCGGCAGGGCCCGCGGGTTCTCGTAGACATAGCCCTGCTTCGTCCGGGCGATCAGGGTGAGATCGTTCTCGCCGAGGCTGTGGTCGACCTGCTCGATCGGAATCGGCGAGGCGATGTAGCGCAAGCCCAGCAGGTTCGCGAGGCGGCAGCGATAGGACGGGAAGAGCGGCGTGAACTTGCGGTCGGCTGGCCTGGCGATGCCGTCGCCCGTGCCGACAGCCTCCGAGAAATCCTCCAGCCGCAGCGGGTTGTAACCGAGCGTGTGGTCGAAGCCGTGGACCATGCCGGCATTCGGCCATTCGAAGCCCATGCCAAGCAATTCGACCCGGTCGCGGCGCGGGGAGCCCTCGGGCTGGGAGGTCAGGTGCTTCAGGAGTGCGATGGTGTCGTTCTTCGTGCCCGGCTCCAGCACATCGTAGAGCTGCGGCGCGAGCGCGGTCGATTCGTTGGGGCCATTGTTGACGCCGAGATCGGCGGCGACGACGCCGGTGACCAGGACCGCCGCGGCGGCAGTGCCGAGCGCGCCGCGCCAGCGCTGCAGGATGAAGAACGCTCCGCCCGCGACCGCAAACCAGCCGAGCGCCATTGCGACCGGCTTCCAGGCATCGGCCAGATGCCCCCAGCCGCGCGAGACCGCGAGCGCGAGCACGAGCGTGCCGAGCACCAGCCCCGCCCCGATCAGCATGTCGCGGCGGAACGAGGTTCCCGCCTCCGCCGTCAGGATGCGATGCAGCACATAGCCCGAAAGGATCGCCGCGATGCCACCGATCAGGAAGGTCGCGTCAGCCGGCCGGCGGAACTGCTTCACGCCCGGAAGGTATTCGTAGGCGAGATGGAACAGCGGCGTGTAGCGCCCGAGCGCGAACAGCACCATGAAGGCCAGCATCAGCGTCAGCGGGCGAACCGACTTGTCCCAGAGCCAGCCGCGCGTCAGGCCGGGCGCCAGCAGCAGCAGCAGCGGCAGCGCGCCGAAATAGACCTGCGCCATGTTCTGGGAGAGATAGAGCACCTGCGGATTGCCGTACGGCCCCCAGAATTCGACGGCCGGGTCCTTGGCGCCGAACAGATCTCCGATGAAGGCGGACAGCAGCGACACCGGATGCAGCGAGCCGCGGCCCGCGAACGCGAAATCGATCTCGGGCCGCGTCGTCGCCTCGGCGAAGAGCCAGGTCCAGATCAGCGGCATGGCGATGACGGCGAGGCCGACCACGCTCGCCGCCGTAATCGGCAGCAGGCTCGCCTTGAAGGCCGCCCAGCCGCCGGAGACCCAATGCGCCACCACCATGGCGATCAGCACATAGCAGGCGAGCAGCGCGACCTGGTCCGGCTCCAGCACCATCATGCCGGCGGCGAGGCCGGCGAAGACACCGGACAGGACGGATGAACGCTGCAGCATCCGCGCCGTCAGCCAGAAGGCGATGGCGAAGAAGGCATAGCTCGCGATCTGCCCGACATGCTGGACGCGCCAGGCCGCCGAGGCACCGAAGGCGAAGACCAGCGCCGCCATCAGGCCGCCGGCCGCATGCCAGCCGCGATCGCGGAAGAACAGGATGAGCGCGAGCCCACCGGCGAGCAGATGCGCCAGCACATAGGCATCGACCTCGCGGAAGCTCGGCGCAGGCGAGATCAGCGCGAGCAGGATCGCAGGCGAGAAGATCAGCGATTGCGGATCGGCAATCTGCGGCGAGCCGGCAAAGACGTTGTGATTCCAGAACGGAGACTGCCCGGTATGGATCGCGTTGGCGAGGAACTGCACCTGCGCCTGGAAATGCGCCTTGGCGTCGAACGGAATCGTCACCGCCCCCGAAAGCCAGGGCCAGCACAGGATGCCCCATGCCACGACGAAACCGATGGCCGCCAGCAGGTAGCCGGCGCCCCTTGCATCAACGCGTCTCAAACTGGACCCCCACGGTCCTCGGCACGAACGGCCCCGTTCTGGGAACCTGTCTCCAGCCCTGTCAGTGGCCGGACCATGACGCCGCGTACCTGAACCGAATCTGAACGCGATCACGCATCCGTGAGCGGGGATGCCGACAGGCTGAAGAAAGCGGAAATGGGATGTACGAAGGACGGGGTTACGGCGCCCCGAAGCACATCTCCGTCATGGTCGGGCTTGTGCCGACCATCCACGTCTTCCTTGTTCAAAGGATGCATTCGAGGCGTGGATGCTCGCCACAAGGGCGAGCATGACGGCGCAACGCCTCAGCGCGCGGCAGCGAACCAGCCCGCCAATGCCTTCCGCTCGGCCGGGGTCATCCCGGAGAGGTTGTTCGGCGGCATCGCATGGGTCATCACGGCTTGGGTCCGAATGGCGCGAGCATGCATGGCGATCTGCTCGGGCTCGTGGAGCATCACGCCCTTGGGCGCGATCTGGATGCCGGGCCAGGACGGCTCCGGCGCATGGCACATGGCGCAGCGCCCGGTGACGATGTTCGAGACCTCGACCGGCGGCAGTGTCATGCCCGCCAGCAGGACGGGCTTCGCCGCCTCGCCAGCCTTCAGGCCAAGCTGCTCGCGCCCGCCGGGCGAGGACGACATCGCCACCCAGAAGGCGAGCCAGAGCGCCAGGATCGCCACCGCCCAGCACCACCAGGGCGATTTCGCGTGGTCGGAGTGCCGGACATTGAAGAAATGCCGGATCAGTGCCCCGGCCACGATCACCAGCGCCACCAGCAGCGGGATCACGCTCGAATTGGCATAGGTCACCGGGTAGTGGTTCGACAACATCAGGAACAGCACCGGCAGGGTGATGTAGTTGTTATGCGTCGAGCGCTGCTTGGCGGCCTTGCCGTATTTCGGATCGGGCATCTCTCCAGCGACGAGCGACGCGATGACCTTCCGCTGGCCCGGCATGATGTTGAAGAAGACATTGGCGGTCATGATCGTCGCCATCAGCGCGCCGGTATGGATCAGCGCGCCGCGTCCGGAAAATACGTTGGCGAAGGCCCAGCTCGCGGCGACGACGTAGCCGAAGCCGACAAGGCCCAGCCACGCGTCATGCTTTCCGAGCGGCGACTTGCATAGCAGGTCGTAGATCAGCCAACCGATCACCAGCGCCGCGATGCCGATGGCGCCGGCCGCCAAGGGCGAAAGCTGCATCACCGCCGGATCGATCAGATAGAGTTCCGACTGCGCATAATAGACCCAGACCAGCAGGAAGAAGCCGGAGATCCAGGTCCAGTAGCTCTGCCATTTGTGCCAGGTCAGCTCGGCCGGCATCACGGCCGGCGCGACCATGTATTTCCGCATCTCGTAGAAGCCGCCGCCATGCACCTGCCAGGCGCGGCCGCCGGTGCCGGGCGGAATGTCCTCGGCCGGTTTCAGCGAGGCATCGAGATGGATGAAGAAGAAGGAGGCTCCGATCCAGGCGATCGCCGTGATGACATGGAGCCAACGCAGCATCATGCCGCCCCATTCCATCAGATAAGCTGCAAGCATGGCGCTGCGCTCCGCGAGGGCTGATGATCGTCCCGAATCCGGAAGATGCGGCTTCGAAGGCAGAAACTAACCTGCTTTCGCCGTCTCTGAAATCGTCCCGGCGCCGGCCTTCCGGGAAGATGACCTTGGCGAAAATGCTGATATCGATTTTCGCGCCGGTCGCTTTACAGTCGCGAAGGTCCGTGGCCACGCCGGAATCGGCGCCCGCCGGATATCGACGCCTTCAGGAGAAGCCGGCGCATGGGACATCTCTCGACGCATGTGCTGGACACGGTCAACGGTCGCCCGGGCGTCGGCATCGCCGTGGCGCTGGACCGGATCAGTGCCGACGGCACGCGCGAGCGGCTGGCCGAGGCCGTGACCAATGCCGATGGCCGCACCGATTCAGCCCTGCTCTCGGGAACGCTGGTGCCTGGCACCTATGAACTGACCTTCGCGATCGGCGCCTATTTCCGCGGCCTCGGCACCGCCTTGCCGCAGCCCGCCTTCCTCGATCTCGTTCCCGTCCGCTTCGGCATCGCCGAGCCCGAGGGGCGCTATCACGTCCCGCTCCTGGCCTCGCCCTGGAGCTATTCCACCTATCGCGGCAGCTAGACCATCATGAGCCAGACCACCTATCCGCGCGACATGAAGGGTTATGGCCGCGCGGCGCCCCATCCGCATTGGCCGGGCGAGGCGCGCATCGCCGTCCAGTTCGTGATCAATTACGAGGAAGGCGGCGAGAACTGCATCCTCCATGGCGATGCCGCCTCCGAGGCCTTCCTCTCCGAGATCGTCGGCGCCGCGCCCTGGCCGGGCCAGCGCCACATGAACATGGAGTCGACCTACGAATACGGCTCCCGCGCCGGCTACTGGCGGCTCTGGCGGATGTTCACGCAGCGCAACATGCCGGTGACCGTCTTCGCCGTTGCCAGCGCGCTCGCCCGCTATCCCGAGATCGTCGGCTCGATGCAGGAGGCCGGCTGGGAGATCGCCACCCACGGCCTGAAATGGATCGACTATCGCGACGTGGCCAAGGAGCGCGAGCGCGCCGATATCCTGGAGGCCATCCGCATCCAGACCGAACTCACCGGCGAGCGCCCGCTTGGCTGCTATCAGGGCCGCAGCTCCGAGAACACCATTCCCCTGACGATGGAGGAAGGCGGCTTTCTCTACACGGCCGACGTCTATGCTGACGAGCTGCCCTATTGGCTGAGCGGGCCGAAGGGGCCGCAGCTCGCCGTGCCCTATACGCTCGACGCCAACGACATGCGCTTCGCCACCCCGCAGGGCTTCAACACCGGCGAACAGTTCTTCACCTATCTCAAGGACTCGTTCGACACGCTCTATGCCGAGGGCGAGACCGCGCCGAAGATGATGTCGATCGGCCTGCATTGCCGCCTCGTCGGTCGGCCGGGCCGCGCCGCCGCGCTCGCCCGCTTCCTCGACTATGTGCAGTGCCATGATCGGGTCTGGGTCGCGACCCGGCTCGACATCGCCCGCCACTGGGTCAGGACGCAGCCGCCTCAGGGCGGCTATGTCCCCTCGAAGCTGCCGAAGGCGCTGTTCACCGAGGTCTTCGGCCGTGTCTGGGAGCATTCGCCCTGGGTCGCCGACGCGGCCTACGATGCCGGAATCGGCGCGAGTAACGACGCGGCGGAAAGCCTACACGCGGCGATGGTCTCAAGCGTGCGCAAGGGCTCGCCCGAGCAGCAGAAATCCCTGCTCGCCGCCCATCCCGACCTTGCCGGCAAGCTCGCGGCGGCGGGCGAACTCACGCCGGAATCGACGCAGGAACAGGCCGGCGCCGGGCTCGACCGCCTGACCAGCGACGAGCGTGTCCGCTTCACCGCGTTGAACGAGGCCTACAAGGCCCGCTTCGGCATCCCGTTCATCATGGCGGTGAAGGGCGCGACCAAGCCCCAGATCCTCGCCGCCTTCGACGCGCGGTTGAAGAACACGCCGGAGCAGGAAGTCACGACAGCGCTCGCCGAGGTCGAGAAGATCGCGCTGTTCCGGCTGAAGGAACTGCTGCCAGCGGGCTGAGGCACGGCCAAACCGGAACCCTCCTTCGATCGCGGCGTTGATGCGTCGCTATCGAGGAGGGTTTTCGTTCGTGTTCCGCCTGCTTCTGATCATTATCGTGCTGGTCATCGGCTATGACGCGGTCGTCCATCAGGGCGCCTATACGCGCGACGCCTGGAACAGCATTGTGCGGCTGACCGGCTCGTCGGTCGAGGGCGCCAAGGAACTCGGCGAGCGCGCGCGGAACTGAGGCGCCTTACGCGGCCGCCTTGCCCTCGACGATACCCGCGATCGCCTCCAGCATCCGCGTGTCGTCGCCGGCCAGCCCTTCCATCGCCGCCATGCGCTGGATCACCGTGCCGGCGATCGCCTCCTCCACCGTATCCTCGGCATAGGCATAGAAGATCGTCGCGTGCTGGCCGTCGCGATGGCAGCGGCCCTCGATCTGCTGGAGCTGGATCGCGCTGTGGCGCATGTCGTGGATGACCAGCGCCCGCTCGCGCTCGCCGCCCGGCATCTCGCCACGATGCAATGAGATCGACTCGGTCACGGTGAAGATCACCGCGTCGAGCTGCCCCGTCTGGAAGGCGATGCGGGTCTCCTCGTTCTGCGCGCCCGAGCGTTCGCCATTGATCTCGGCCGTGCGCCAGCCCCGCCCCCTGAGCGTCTCGGCGAGCATCGCACTGGTCTCGAGAAAGGCGACGGAGATCGCGACCTGCTCGTCATTGCCCAAGAGGTCCTCGCAGAAATCCGCTGTGCCGGGGATGCGCAGCAGGCTCGCCTTCTGGCGGAAGCGCAGATCAGCGGCCCAGCCCTGCGGCTTGCGCGTCGAGCCGCCAGCCAGCCCCAACTCCTTGCGGAACTCGCGCCAGGTCGCGTCATAAAGCTTGCGCGCAGCCGTATCGAGCGCGACCGGCGCCAGTTCCCGCTGCACCTCCGGCCAGCCGGCGATCTCCTCCGGCCGGCGGCGCAGGCCGATGGCATTCGCGCCGCGATAGAGCAGATCGGCCATCACCTTGCGGTCGGCCTCGTTCGGCTCCCAGCTCCAGTTCTTCCAGCGGCCCTTGGCGCGGCCGATCTTCAATCGCTTCATCAGCACGCGATACCCGTCGAGATCGGCGGTCGGCATTCCGGCGGCCTTGGCCAGCAACCCCGCGAGATAGGACAGTTCATGCGGCGACTGCCCGGCGGTCGCGCTCATGAAGATCGTGAAATCGGCGGCTTCCGCCATCTGCCGGCAGACCAGTCCCTGCTGCGAGTTGGGATTGCGGATGCGATGCGCCTCGTCGATCACGACGAGCGGCCAGGCGCGCTTCGGCCGGCCATGCTTGGCGATCTCGTTATTCTTCGCCCGCGTCGAGCGCTTCTTGCTGTCGGCGACGGGCGCAAGCAGCGACTTGGTCTTCTCGAAATTCATCAGCGTCACGCGCTTCGCCGGCAGGCCCGACAGCGCCATGGTCCGCCGCCATTGCGGGATCGCGCCTTTCGGGCAGATCACCAGCACCTCCTGCTCCGGCATCGCCGAAAGCGCGAGCCAGGCCGAGAGCGTCTTGCCGAGGCCGGTGAGGTCGCCCAGCAGGAAGCCGGCCGCGCCCTTGGCCCGCGCCGCCAGGATGGCGTCGCGAGCGACGAGCTGGTGCGGATGCGGGATCATGGTCATGCGGTCGGAGGAGCCCTGTCGGTCGGCGCGGCGCCCGCCCTGCCCGGCAGGCATGGCGCGCCCGGCTCTCTTGGCACTGGCGTTCGCTTCCGTCCACCGGCACTGTGCCGGCACCTATTGGGGAGACCACAAGACCATGACCCGCGCGCAGGCGATCGCGAAAGCTCAGGACTATTTCGATTCAGGCCGGATGAAGACCGATCTCGGCCGGCTCGTCGCGATCCCCACCGAAAGCCAGAATCCCGACCGTGCCCCGGTGCTGGGCGAATATCTTGACAAGGAAATGCAGCCCCTGCTCGAATCCCTCGGCTTCACCTGCCGCGTCCTGACCCATGCCAAAGCGCGCGGCCCCTTCCTCTATGCCGAGCGCATCGAGGACCCCGCCCTGCCGACCATCATCGGCTACGGCCATGGCGACGTCATCCGCGGCCTAGACGCCCAGTGGAGCGAAGGCCTCTCGCCGTGGAAGCTCGTCGAGCGTGACGGCCGTTGGTACGGCCGCGGCGTCGTCGACAACAAGGGCCAGCACCTCATCAACATCAACGGCCTGCGCGCCGTGCTGGAGACGCGCGGCAAGCTCGGCTTCAACGCCAAATACCTGATCGAGATGGGCGAGGAATCCGGCTCGCCGGGCCTGCGCGAACTCTGCGAGGACGAGGCGGAACTGCTCAAGGCCGATATCCTGATCGCCTCGGATGGGCCGCGCCTCAATGCCGAGCGCCCCACCGTCTTTCTGGGCGCCCGCGGCGTCATCACCTTCGACCTGCAGATCACCGCGCGCGACGGCGGCCATCATTCCGGCAACTGGGGCGGCATCCTCTCCGATCCGGCGATCCAGCTCGCCCATGCCATCGCCTCGATCACCTCGCCCACCGGCCAGATTCGCATCCATGAATGGGTGCCGAAAGAGCTGCCCGACGGCGTGCGCCGCGCGCTCGCCGATTGCGAGATCGACGGCGGCCCGGGCGGCCCGGCCATCGACCCGAACTGGGGCGAGCCCGGCCTCTCCCCGGCCGAGCAGGTCTTCGGCTGGTGCTCCTTCGACGTGCTGGCGATGAAGTCGGGCGTCCCGGAAACGCCGGTCAATGCCGTGCCGCCGAGCGCCTGGGCGCGCGTCGCCCTGCGCTTCGTCGTCGGCATCGACCCGCGCGACGTCGCCCCGGCCTTGCGCCGCCATCTCGACCGCCACGGCTTCGACATGGTCGAGATCGTCATGCCCGGCACCGAGCGCTTCGGCGCGACGCGGCTTGATCCCGACGATGCCTGGGTCCGCTTCACCATCGCGTCGATCGCCGAGAGCACCGGCAAGAAGCCGGCCCTGCTGCCCAATCTCGGCGGCTCGCTGCCGAACGACATCTTCGCCGAGATCCTGAAGCTACGCACGATCTGGGTGCCGCATTCCTATCCGGGCTGCTCGCAGCACGCCCCGGACGAGCACCTGCCGGCCGCCATCGCCCGTGAAGGCCTGACCGCCATGGCCGGGCTCTACTGGGATATCGGCTCGGGCAACGCCCCGAAGGTCTGAGCGCGACTATTCCTGCGGCTGGCGCGGATTGCGACCGGGAGGCAGATCAATCGGCGTCGCCGGGGGAGCCTCCGGCGGTGCATTTGGCGGCAATTCGGGCGGCGGCTCGGTGGGAATGCCCTGCGGCTCCTCGTCCGGCGGCGATTCGACCGGCGGAGCCGGCGGAACCTCGCCCGGCGTCAGCGGCGGCGCCTCCGGCGGCGGATCGGGGATGGCCGGCGTATTGCCAGGCGCGGCGGTGAGGCCGTGATCGACTTGCATCATGCGAACCTGTCCTTTCGGTCAGGAACGCCCGAGCCGCCGAAAGGCTCCCTCCCACTCCGAAAAACGCTACTCCGTCAGAGCAACGCCAAGCGCAAGCAAGCAACGATCAAAATTGAAAAACTCATTACAGCTTACAGGAACATTACAGAGAATTAATCTAACTATTCATCTCCCGTTTAATGACGATGCTTCACGATAACTCCACCGAGAACAGGAGATATCGCCATGAAGAAAATTATCGCCTCTGCAATCGCGGGCGCTTTTCTACTCGGAGCAACCGCCCCCAGCTTCGCTCAGTCTTACCGGGCACAGCATCACGGCCCCGCTCGTCACGGCCCGGTCCATGTCGAGAAGCACGTGACGAAGAAGGTCATCATCCGCAAGGATCGTTGGGCGCGCGGGCATGCCCTGCCCCGGCAGTACCGGCAGAGCTATGTGCGGGACTATCACCGCTACCATCTGCGTGCGCCAGGCCGCGGCCAGCGCTGGGTCAGGGTCGATAATCAGTTCATCCTGATCAACAGCATCACGGGCATGATCGCAGCCCTCGCCGCGGCCCGCTGAGCCCGGCACGATGCGGAGCGGGCGGTTGCGCCCCACGCGCAGCCGCTCGCGACGCCGTGCGACTTTACGACATGAAAAAGGGCGCGATGTTCGCGCCCTGTTCCGGCGACCGAACCCGGCCACCGCATCTAACTATCTGATTTTAAAAGAAAGATCGTGGTGGGTGATGTAGGGCTCGAACCTACGACCCGCTGATTAAGAGTCAGCTGCTCTACCAACTGAGCTAATCACCCATACGCCACGAAGCGCCGCCGGTCAGCGGCGTCAGCCGCGTCAGGCAGGGGGCGTGTAGCAAAGGCCCCGCCCCCTGTCCACCCATCTGTGACAGATTTTTCATAGGCGGCCGAAATGGCCCGGCCGCGCTGTGGATTGTCAGGCCGTACGGCGGTTCAGCAGGTGATAGAGCACGATCGCACCGAAGGTCGCGGTGCCGATTCCGCCGAGCTCGTAGCCGAAGATCGGCAGCTTCAGGTCGCCGGCACCGAGGATCAGCGCGGTCGCGACCGTGATCAGGTTCTTCGGCTCGGAGAAGTCGACCTTGTTCTCGACCCAGATCCGGCCGGCCGTCGCCGCGATCAGGCCGAAGACCACGACCGCGAGACCGCCCAGCACCGCGACGGGGATCGTGCCGATCACCGCGCCGAATTTCGGAGAGAAGCCGAGCAGGAGCGCGATGATGCCGGCCGCGACGAAGACCAGCGTCGAGTAAACCCGCGTCACCGCCATCACGCCCATGTTCTCGGCATAGGTGGTGACGCCCGTGCCGCCGCCCGAGCCGGCGATCATGGTGCCGAGACCGTCGGCGAAGAAGCCGCGACCGATCAGGCGGTCGAAATTGCGCCCGGTCATCACCGAGATACCCTTGATATGGCCGAGATTCTCGGCGACCAGGATGATCGCGACCGGCACGATCAGCGTGATCGCCTTCATCTCGAAGACCGGCGCCACGAATTGCGGCAGGCCGAACCAGGCGGCAGCGCCGATCTTGCCGAAATCGATCACCGGCGCACCGAAGCTCGACGCCGTCAGCGCGTAGAGGATGTAGGCGGCAAGCCCGCCGATCAGGATCGGAAGGCGCTGCGGCAGCCCGCGCGCATAGACCGCGACCAGTGCGACCGCGACGACCGTGAACAGCGCGATCCATTTGGTATAGGGGCTGGCCGAGATCATGCTGATCGCGACCGAGGTCAGGTTGAGGCCGATCGCGGCCACGACAGCGCCGGTCACGACCGGCGGCAGCAATTTCTCGATCCAGGCCGTGCCGACGCCCTGGACGATCAGGCCGATCACCGCATAGACCGCGCCGCAGGCGATGATGCCGCCGAGCGCGACCGCGATATTCGGGTTGGGGCCCGAGCCGGCATAGCCTGTCGCCGCGATGACGACGCCGATGAAGGCGAAGGAGGAGCCGAGATAGCTCGGCAACTGCCCCCGCGTAATCACGAAGAACAGCAGCGTCGCGATGCCCGAAAAGAAGATCGCGACGTTCGGGTCAAAGCCCATCAGCACCGGCGCCAGCACTGTCGAACCGAACATGGCGACGACATGCTGCAGGCCGGCCACGACCGTCTGGCCGGTCGGCAGCCGCTCGTCCGGCATCACGGCGCCGGAGGTTTTCAGTGTCCAGTTCGGAAAATAGCCCATCGGCATCGCGCTCCCCAGGGTCGCCGGGGGAGCGACCGCACCGGACGTGCAGATGAGAGCAAAACGCGAGCCGGCGCCAGATCGCGCCGGCGTCATCCACCGGAATCGAAGGGGGCGCGTGGCGTACGCGGCCAACGCTGTCATCCCGTGCGCGCTGCGGCATGCAATGCCGCGGCGCAGACACGGGACCGTTCTCCGGAAGAGACTGCCTGACGGAGAGCTTGAAGAAAGGACGCCTTACTGGTCACGCGGTCCCGTGTCTGCGCAGCAGCGTTTCACGCTGCAGCGCGCACGGGATGACACCCTTTCCCCAAGGACGCCCTCCAGTCGCCCCCTCGCCTACTCCGCCGCCTGCGCGTGCAGGCGCCCGCCCCGCGCGATCAGCTTGTTGAGCGCAGCGAGATAGGCCTTGGCCGAGGCGACCAGCGTATCGGGATCGGCGCCACGGCCGGTGACCGACGAGCCGTCCCGCGACAGCCGAACGGAAACCTCCGCCTGCGCGTCGGTGCCCTCGGTCACGGCATGGACGTCGTAGAGCTCCATCGTCACCTCATGCGGCACGATCGCCTTGATCGCATTGAAGATCGCGTCGATCGGGCCATTGCCCTCGACCTCCTCGGTGACGTGCTTGCCCTCGACATCGAGCTTCATGGTGGCGCGCTGCGGGCCGCGCGTGCCGGCGATCACGGTCAGCGATTCCAGCTTGATGCGGTCATGGGCGGTGGCGATGTTCTCGTCGACCAGCGCCTCGATATCCTCGTCGTAGACATGCTTCTTGCGATCGGCCAGCGCCTTGAAGCGGGTGAAGGCGTCCTCGAGCTGGTTGTCGCCCAGGTCGTAGCCCATCTCCTTCAGCTTCGAGCGGAAGGCGGCGCGGCCCGAATGCTTGCCCATTACCAGCGAGGTCTTGGTCACGCCGACCGATTCCGGCGTCATGATCTCGTAGGTGGTGTTGTTCTTCAGCATGCCGTCCTGGTGGATGCCGCTCTCGTGGGCGAAGGCGTTCCGGCCGACGATCGCCTTGTTGTACTGCACCGGGAAGGAGCAGGCGGTCGAGACCGCCTTGGAGACGCGCATCAACTGCGTCGCGTCGATGCCGGTGTCGTAGGGCATCGCGTCGCCGCGCACACGCAGCGCCATCACGATCTCCTCCAGCGCCGCATTGCCGGCGCGCTCGCCGATGCCATTGATCGTGCACTCGACCTGCCGGACGCCGCCCTCGATCCCCGCCAGCGAATTCGCGACGGCGAGGCCCAGGTCGTTATGGCAATGCGCCGAGAAGATCGCCTTGTCGGCGTTCGGCACGCGCTCGCGTACGGCCTTGAACATAGCGCGGTACTCGTCCGGCGTGGCATAGCCGACCGTGTCAGGCAGGTTGATCGTGGTCGCGCCCGCCCTGATAGCGGCCTCGACCGTGCGGCAGAGATAGTCGATCGGCGTGCGGGTGGCGTCCATCGCCGACCACTCGACGTCCTCGACCAGATTGCGCGCCTGGGTCACCGTCGCGGTGATGATCTCCAGCACCTGCTCCTGCGTCTTGCGCATCTGGTGTTCCAGATGGATCGGCGAGGTCGAGACGAAGGTGTGGATGCGCGGCTTGACCGCATGGCGCACAGCCTCGCCGGCCCGGGCGATATCGGCGCTGATCGCGCGGGCGAGACCGGCGACGGTCGCGCGCTTCAGGCGGCGCGCAATCTCGGACACCGCCTCGAAATCGCCGTCGGAGGCGATCGGGAAGCCGGCCTCGATGATGTCGACGCCCATGGCGTCCAGCATCTCGGCGATCTCCAGCTTCTCCTCGAAGGTCATGGTGGCGCCGGGGCACTGCTCGCCGTCGCGCAAGGTGGTGTCGAAGATCAGGACGCGGTCCTTGTCCGAGGGCTTCTGGACGGAGCCGGACTGGGTCGGATTGGTCATGGTTCTGCTTCCGGGTGTCGGCGCGCCGCGGAATTCTGGGAAAGGCGGGCGCTGGGTTTTCTGTCGGCGGTTCTCGTCACTCCCCTGAGCGCCCAGGCAGCATGCCCGGCCGGCCCTCAGGGGCAGCTAAGGAGAAGAAGGCCAAGAAGCGAGAACGGAGCGCGAGCGCGCATGCCGACGACCTGCGCAGCGGCGCAGTCCTTCGTCTGGTCATGGCGGGCGGTCGAAACCACGGGCGTTCCTCACATCGACAGGACAGGATGTAACCGAAGCACAGGGTCCAGCGCAAGCATATGTCGCATGCCGATTTGAATTAAGAACAGACGGCTCCTGTGAATTAGGATGGCGCAGCGCGATTCGGCCGGCGGTCGCGGGATACTGGCAGCCGGCGTGGAATAGCGGAGCACCGCACCATGATGCGCTATGACCGGCCTGTTATCGGGCTTGCCTTCTGCCTGTCGGGCCTCGCGGGTTTCGTCGATGCGCTCGGCTTCCTCAGCCTCGGCGGGTTCTTCGTCTCCTTCATGAGCGGCAACACCACCCGCTTCGCCATCGAGCTCGCCGGCCGCCATGCCGGCGGCATCGCGCTCGCGGCCATGACCCTTGGGCTCTTCGTGCTCGGCGTGGTCGGCGGCTCGCTTGCCGGGCATTTTGCCGGGCGCCAGCGCAAGGCGGCGGTTCTGGCCTTCGTCACGCTCGCCTTGCTGCTCTCGGCCGGTCTCGATTCCATCGGGCTCGGCATGGCCGGCGCCGGTGTCCTGGCCATGGCGATGGGCGCGGAGAACGGCGTTTTCCAGCGCGACGGCGAGGTCACGATCGGCCTGACCTATATGACCGGCACGCTGGTGAAGATGGGGCAGCGCATCGCCGGCGCCCTGCTCAGCGGGCCGAAGCTCGCCTTCCTGCGCCACCTCGTTCTCTGGCTCGGTCTGCTCAGCGGCGCCATCGCCGGCGCTGTCGCCCATGGCCGCATCGGGCTCGATGCGGTCTGGCTGGCAGCAGGCGCCGCCGCCCTCTTCACGATCGTGGCGCTCTTCATGCCCGAGCCCGATTGACCGCGGCTTTGCCGGACCCGCGGAATCGGGCATGCTTCCAGCTTGATCAGCCGGAGCCTCCCCGATGCGCGCCTCAACCGTCCTCGTCCCGGCCTTCGCCGCGCTCCTGCTCTCCGCCTGCCAGACGCCGTCCGGCGGCCCGCCCCCGGCTCCGCCACCGTCGCAGGCCGCGCCGGGCGTAACGCCGAGCACCTTCCACATGCCCTCGGGCACCGGCTGCTCCGGCGAGGTCGAGCGTTTCCAGGCGGTGATCGACAACGATCTGAATACCGGCCACACGACCAAGAGCGTGCATGACCGGGTCAGCGGCGAGATTTCGCGTGCCCGCTCGGCCTGCTCGGCCGGCAACGATGCCGGCGCGACCGGCCAGATCCGCGCCACCAAGGCGAAGTTCGGTTATCCGGGCTGAACCCTTCTCCCCTTGGGGGAGAAGGTGGCCCGGCGTAGCCGGGTCGGATGAGGGAAGACCGGGTGAGGCGCAGTCAAGACTGCCCTCATCCGTCTGCTTCGCAGACACCTTCTCCCCCGAGGGGAGAAGGAATTCCCTACGCCGCCAGCCCCCGCTTTTCCAGCAACGCATCCGGCGTCGGCAACCGCCCCCGGAAGAGCGTATAGGCCTCGGCCGCATCGCGGGTATCGCCGGCCGAGTAGATGTAGCGCTTCAGCTTCTCCGCGACCTTGGCTGAGAACACGTCGCCCGTCTCGGTGAAGGCGTTGAAGGCGTCGGCATCCATCACCTCGGACCAGAGATAGCTGTAATAGCCGGCCGAATAGCCGTCGCCCGAGAAGACATGGGTGAAATGCGGCGTGCGGTGCCGCATCGTGATCTCGCTGGGCATGCCGATGCGCGCGAGCTCCGCCGCCTCGAAGGCAAGCGGATCGACCTCTGCGGGCGCCTCCAGTGAGTGGAAGGCGAGATCGACCAGCGCCGAGGAGGTGTATTCCACCGTGGCGAAGCCCTGATTGAAGGTCTGTGCCTTTTCGATCTTCTCGATCAGCGCTTCCGGAATCGGCTCTCCGGTCTCCGCATGGTGGCAGTATTCGCGCATCACCTCGCGGGTCAGGAACCAGTGCTCGTAGAGCTGCGAGGGCAGCTCGACGAAATCGCGCGCAACCGAGGTGCCCGCGAGCGAGCCATAGGTCACGTCCGAGAGCAGGCCGTGCAGCGCATGGCCGAACTCGTGGAACAGCGTGCGCGCATCGTCGAGCGAGAGCAGCGCCGGCTTGCCCTCGGCGGGCTTCGCGAAATTGCAGACATTGACGATGATCGGCCGGGTCTCGCCGTCGAGCTTGCGCTGGCCGCGGAAGGCACTCATCCAGGCGCCCGAGCGCTTCGAGGCGCGCGCGAAATAATCGCCGACGAACAGGCCGATATGGCGCCCGCTAGCGCTCTCCGTCACCTCGAAGATGCGCACGTCCGGGTGATAGCCCTTCAGCTCCGGCCGCTCCGCGAAGGACAGCCCGAACAGCTTGCCGGCGACGTCGAAGGCCGCCTGCCGGACGCGGTCGAGCTGGAGATACTGCTTCAGCACGGCCTCATCGAGCGCATAGGTCTTCTGCCGGACCTTCTCGGCATAATGGCGCCAGTCCCAGGGATGGATCGGGCCGTTCTCGCCCTCGCTCTGCGCCAGCGCCGCGAGATCCGCGGCCTCGCGGGTTGCGCGCGCCTTGGCCGGCTTCCAGACCAATTCGAGCAGATCACGCACATGCTGCGGCGTCTTCGCCATGGCGTCGTCGAGCTTGAAATGCGCGAAGGTCGGATAACCCAGGAGCTTCGCCTTCTCGGCGCGGAGCTTCACCATCTCGGCGACGATGGCGCGGTTGTCGCTTTCACCGCCATTCTCGCCGCGCTTGCTCCAGGCGATGAAGGCTTCCTCGCGCAGGTCGCGGCGGGTCGAGAAGGTCAGGAACGGCTCGATGATCGAGCGCGACAGCGTCACCGCATGCTGGCCGGGCTTGCCGCGGTCGGCGGCGGCGCGCGCCATCGCTACCTTCACGAACTCCGGCAAGCCGGCAAGCCCGGCTTCGTCTTCGATGAAGAGCGCATAGGAGGATTCGTCCTTCAGCACGTTCTGGCTGAACTGCGTGCCGAGCCCGGCCAGGCACTCATTGATCGCGGCAAGCCGCTTCTTGTCCTCGACATCGAGCTTCGCACCCGAGCGGATGAAACCCTTGTAGCTGCGCTCCAGCAGGCGCGCCTGCTCCGGGTTCAGGCCGAGCCCATCGCGCTTGGCATTGACCGCATCGACGCGAGCGAACAGCCCCTCGTCCATCATGATCGCCGACCAGTGCCGCGAGGTGATCGGCGACATCTCGCGCTCGATCGCCTGCAAGGCCTCGTTCGTATCGGCGCCGGTGAGGTTGTAGAACACGCCGCCGACGCGGCTGAGCGCGCGCCCTGCCCGCTCCAGCGCCTCGATCGTGTTGGCGAAGTCCGGCGTGGCCTTGTCGGCCACGATCGCCGCGATCTCATCCTTATGCTTGGCCAGCGCCGCCTCGAAAGCCGGGCGGATATGTTCCGGTTTGATCGCAGCGAAGGGCGGCAATCGGAACGGCGTCTCCCAGCGCGTAGCAAACGGGTTCTCCGCCGGCAGCAGCAAGGCTTCGGGATAGGCGGTCGCGGCAGAATTCATCGGATCACTCTCGTCAGACAGGCAGGATCACTCGCCGTCGAAGATATGTGCGAGATAGCGGCGCATGAAGGGCGGCATGTCGTGCTTTTCGGTATCAGTGAGATCGCGCACGATGACGATGTCGGAAAGCTCCTCCTCTTCGAGGTGCTTCATCCGTTCCAGCATCAGCGCCCGCGCTTCATTGGCAGGAAGATCGATGCGGACTTCGCGCATGAAGGCGATGCGGCCCTGCTCGACCAGAGCCGTCCAGCCCTCGCCGACCTGGAGCTCCTCGACGCGCAGGCCGGTCTCCTCGGCGAGCTCGCGGGTGACGCTGCCGGCAAGGTCGAGCGTGCCGTCGGCGCGGGCGTCCTCGCGGTCCGGCGTGCCGGCAGCGAAATAGACCTTGCCGGCATTGGCGGTATGGTCGCCCATCCTGCCGCAGAGGAAGGCATCGTCATTGGCCCTGAGCGCCGCCATGGCGAAGCCGTTGCGGATGACGGGCCCCGGATGGCCAACATCGCGCCAGGTCATGAAGGCCGCATAATCGGTCTCGAAATAGCCGGCCTCGAACACGCCGTCGCGGATCGCGGCGCGATGCTGGAGCATGATGCGGCCGTTAAACATCGCCGGCTTGCCGGCACTGATCTTCGTCCAATGCGCCGCGATCAGCGCAGCATTCTCGCGCGCGAAGGCCCAGTCATAGGGCTCGACCAGGGCATCGACACGCGACAGCAAGACGATCGTGCCGTTCTCGACACCATCGCTCACAGCAGCACGCCCTCGCTCACCACGATTGCCGAGCCACCGATCCGTGCGGAGGCGAGCATGCCGCCGCGCACGCTCAGTTCCAGCGCGATCTGCGACGGCCGGCCCATCTCGTAACCTTGCTCGATGACGAGGCGGTGGTCGCCATCCTCGGGCTTGTCATAGGCCATGATCGCGCCGGCGAAGGCTGCGACCGCACTGCCCGTCGCCGGGTCCTCGACGACCCCGGCGCCCGGCCAGAACATGCGGGCATGGTAGTGATGCCCGACCTCGGCAGTCTCGCGGCAGTAGACGAAGGTGTTGCCGTTCGGCGTCGCCGCCATCACCCGCTCGAAAGCACCGGAAATCCTCGCCTTGGCGATCGCCTCGCGGCCGGCGACGGGCACGATCGTATAGGCGACGCCAGCCGAGAAGACGCTCGGTCGATGCGCATCAAAGCCGAGATCGGCCGGATCGAGCCCGAGCGCCTCCGCCAGTTGTGCCTCCGTGACCGACTGCGGGAGCTGCTCCGGCAGGCGCGGCAGGGTGAAGGTGGCATGGCCGGCATGGCTGCCCTTGATCGAGACCGCGCAGGAGACCGGCCCGACCTTCTCCTCCAGCACCAGCATGTCGGCGGGCTTGCCCTCGGCCTCGTCGGTCAGCGCCAGCCAGACCGCCGTACCGACAGTCGGATGGCCGGCGAAGGGCAGCTCGCCTCCCGGCGTGAAGATGCGGACGGAGGCGCGGTGCTCCGGTTTCTCCGGCGGCGCGACGAAGACCGTCTCGGACAGATTGAACTCCCGGGCGATGGCCTGCATCGCCTCGGTGTCGAGCCCTTCCGACTGGAGCACCACCGCCAGCGGATTGCCGGCATGGCGGCGCGTGGTGAAGACGTCGAGCGTGACGAAGCGGCGTTTCATCAGGTCACCCTTCCGGGATGTCGAGATCGATGGTGAGCGGGCAATGGTCGGAGGCCTTGGGCCGGTCCCAGCCGACGCGCGGATAGCGGTTGGCGCAGGTCGCGAGCTTCGCCATCGAGCGGTCCGGCTCGCGCGGATCGAGCGGCACGCGGTAAGGCAGTCCGCGCCGGATCATCTGCATGGCTGGCTTCGGGTTCACCGCCGCCAGCGCAGGCGAGAGCAGGATGCGGTCGAGCGGCATATGGCTGTCGACCAGCCTCTCCTGGCTTTCCGACCAGTAGCGCCGGAAATGCGTCCAGCGCTCATGCGCCGGCAGCGTCTCCATCGGATCGACAGCGAAATCATCGAGCAAAGGCTCGATGCCGCTATCGCCCTCATCGACCAGTTCGGCACGTGGGCCGAGGCCATGGCGATAACCGTTGAGATCGCCCAGCACGATCCAGTTGGCTTCGCGCCAGCCGCCGCCGAAGCGCTGCTGGATCAGCCAGCGCACGGCCCGCGCTTCAGCGCGGCGCACCGGCAGCGTCGCCGTCCGCCCGTCCTCCCGGCCGTTGTTCATCGACTTGAGATGGCAGCCGAACAGGCTGAGCCGTCGCCCGTCGAGCGTCAGCTCCACCTCCAGGCAGTCCCGCGCGAACACCTTGGCCTGCGGCCCGATGCCGAACAGGGCGAGCTCGCGGTCATGCACGCCGGCCTGTGCGAAGGTGAGGTCCTTGTGCGAGCGCACCGTGACCTGCCCCTGCCCGAACAGGTCGCGCCGCGCCGCGAAGCCGATATCGATGCTGCGGCGGTCATTGCCGTCGATCAGCGTGAAATGGCCGTAGCGGTGGTCGGCAATGCGGTGGACATAGTTGGCGAAGAAGGCCTGCAGGCTGGCGAGAGAATCGACCTCCTGCAGCATCCAGAGATCGGCCCGTGCCTCGGCGATGGCGAGCGCCGTCATCTGGCGCTTGTCGTCCTCGAGCGCGACCGCAAGCGAACGCTCCACGGCGTCGCGCTCGTCGGCGCGCGGGAAATGGAACAGTGACATCGCCGCTGCCGTCTCGGTGCGCCCGCCCGGCTCGAAGCGATGGCGCGTCAGCAGATTCTCGACATTGAAGGTGCCGACGCGCAGCTTCATCGCGAGGCGCTCAAATCGCTTCCGGCGCGAAGACCTGCGAGGGCGTGACGAACTCGTCCTGCGCCGCCACCGTCAGGATCTCGCGCGAGCCCGCCTCCTTGGTGCGCTTCAGCAGCCCGTAGATCGAGGATGCCGCCTTCGACAGTGCAGCCGCCGCCGATTCCTCGCGCAGGTAATGGGTGAAGAACAGCGCCGCGATCGCATCGCCCGCGCCGTTGACGCTGACATCGAGCTTGGGCGTGCGCACACGCCAGCTCCCCTTGGCATCCGCCGCCATCAGGTCGATCGAGTCGGCGGGCGTCTCTTCGGTGACGAGCGAGGTCACCATCACGACCTTCGGGCCGGCATCGCGCAGCGCTTCCACGGCGCGATGCGCGTCGGCGAGGGTCTTGATCTCGACATCGGTCAGCAATTCCAGCTCGAACTGGTTCGGCGTCACGATATCGGCGGCCGGCACCGCCTGCTCGCGCATGAACTCCGGGATGCCCGGCCGCACGAAGACGCCGCGCCCGACATCGCCGATCACCGGGTCGCAGCAATAGAGCGCCTTGGGATTGGCTGCCCGCACCCGCTCCACCGCCGAGAGGATCGCATGGCCGATATCGGCCGAGCCCATATAGCCGGAGATCACACCATCGCAATTGGCGAGCACGCCACGCTCGGCGATGCCCTCCATCACCTCGTCGATCATGCCGCCGTCGAAGACGCGGCCCTTCCAGCTGCCATAGCCGGTATGGTTTGAGAACTGCACCGTATGGATCGGCCAGACATCGACACCGAGCCGCTGCATCGGAAAGGTTGCGGAGGCGTTACCCACATGGCCATAGGCGACATGGGACTGGATCGAGAGAATATTCATGGTCCGAAGCGATACCCCGTTCGCGGTGGGAGCGCGAACCTAACGGCTCCGGCGCGAGGCGCAAATCGAAAGCGGTGAAGGAACCGATCGCTCGCGCAGAGCGGCTATTCCCGCGGAGCGATGTTGGCCATTGTCGTGGTCAGGACATAGCGCAGGCCTTCCGGCCGGTAATCCAGCTCGACCTCGCCCTGGAATTTCTGCGCCATGACGCGCTCCACCAGCCGCGAGCCGAAGCCCTGCCGCCGTGGCTTCGCGACCGGCGGCCCGCCGCTCTCGATCCATTCGAAGCGGAAGACATCCTCGGTCTGCGGCCGGCCGACGGACCAGCGGATCGCGACCTCGCCGGTCTCGACCGAGAGCGCGCCGTATTTGACCGCATTGGTCGCAAGCTCATTGGCCGCCAGTGCCAGTGTCATCGCCTGGTCGGCCGTCAGTTGCAGCGGCGGCCCGTCGATGCGAATCGTGCCGATATCCGAGCGATGCGGCGCCAGCGCCCCGTCGATCACGGTGCGGATCGGCGCGCTGCTCCAGCTCGACCGGGTCAGGATGTTGTGCGCCTCGCCCAAGGTCGCGATGCGGTCGCTGAGGATCGACTGCGCCTCTTCAAGCGTCTCCGCCGAGCGGAAGGTCTGGCTGGCGATCGCCGCGATCATTGCCAGCGTGTTCTTCATGCGATGGGCGAGCTCGGCATTGAGCAGGCGGCCATTGCGCTCCGCCTCCATCTTGCCGGTCGTCTCCATCACCGTGTCGATGATGCCGAGAACCCGGCCGTTCTCGTCGCGGATCGGGCTGTAGCAGAAGGTGAACCAGACCTCTTCCGGGTGGCCGTAGCGATCGGTGGTCAGCGGGAAATCCTCGATGAAGATCGCCTCGCCCGCAAACGCATTGTCGATCAGCGGCCCGATATCGTCCCAGACCTCCGACCAGACGTCGCGGAACGAACGGCCGAGCGCGCAGGGCTTGTCGCCCAGGATCGGCTGGAAGGCATCGTTGTGAATCGTGATCAGGTCCGCGCCCCAGACGATACATTTGGGAAAGCGCGAATTGACCATCATGCCGACGGCGATCTTCAGCGCGGCAGGCCAGCCGGCGATCGGCCCTAGCGGCGTGGAACTCCAATCATGCGCCCGGATGGCAGCAGCCATCGCGCCGCCGCCGTCCAGGAAGCCGGTTTCGCCGTTCACGTGATTCCCCCAGCGCGAATCCGCGCACCATGCACGGAACGCAGACCGAGCGCGACGTCAAAAGACAGGCGCCGCGCTCAGGCATGCGATCAGGAGCCGGAGGCGGCCTTCTTGGCGAAGCTGTCGATGAAGGTCTTCGACAGGTCGACATTCGAGTTGGTCAGCTCGGGGTCGAGCAGCTTGAGCGAGTCATACATGCTCTTCATCGCGTCGGGCGTGGCGATACCGGTGCGCGAATAGCTCTCCTGCGAGTTCTTGACCGCGCGGATGTAGAGCGCCTTGTCGCCGAGCAGATACTCTTCCGGCACCAGTGCCGCGACATCCTCGGGCTTGGCGGTCTCGAGCCATTTCAGCGACTTCATCAGCGCATTGACCAGCTTCTGGGTCGTGACCGGGTTCTTCTCGGCGAAGTCGTTCTTGAGATAGAGCACCGCCGCCGGGTTCGAGCCGCCGAACAGCGCCTTGGTGCCGGCCTCGGTGCGGGTGTCGATCAGCGAGACGATGTCGCCATCGGCCTCGAGCTTCGAGGTGACGGGATCGAGATGCGAGATCAGGTCGACCTGCTTCTGCTTGATCGCAGCGACCGCGCTGGCACCGGCGCCGACGCCGATGATCGCCGCATCCGTCGCCTTCAGGCCCGCCTTGACCATGGCATATTGCGCGGTCAGTGCCGTCGAGGAGCCCGGCGCCGTGACGCCGATCTTGAGGCCCTTGAAGTCGGCCGCCGACTTGACCTTGTCGGCGAGGTCCTTGCGCACGGCGATGGTGATGGCCGGGAAGCGCCCGAGTTCGATCACGGCGCGGATGTCCTGGCCCTTCGCCTGCATGCGGATCGTGTGCTCATAGGCACCGGTCACGACATCGACCGAGCCGCCGACCAGCGCTTGCAGCGATTTCGCTCCGCCGCCGAAATCGTTGATCTCGACATCGAGGCCCTGGTCCTTGAAATAACCCTTCCTCTCCGCGACCGTCAGCGGGAGATAATAGAGGAGCTGCTTGCCGCCGACGCCGAGCGTGAGCTTCGGCTTCTCGGCATTCTGGGCGAGCGCGGCATGCGGCGCAGCGCCGAGAGCGGTGGAAAGAGCGAGCACGGCCAATGCGCCGCGGCGGGTAAACTTCATGGCGAAACCTCCGGTCGAATGAAGAAGGCGCTTCTCGATGGCGCACTCGCCGTAACGATAGGCGAGATCATTTGTCCACGGCAAGCGAGCGAAATCTAACGGGGATTGCACAATTGGCGGAAGCGCGAGACATGGCGCTCAACCTGCGCGAGGTCGAAGGAGGCGGTGAACTTGCGTTTGACCGCGAACGCCATCGACTTGCCGGCGAGCAACTGCCGGAAGAGCCCGATCGCCTTGCTCCCGCCCAGCGTCAGGTAGTCGTCCCGGCTGTCCATGTGCTGGACGATGTCCTCGCCCCCGTCGCGCGAGATCGTAACGTCCTCGCCCTCGACCGCCCAGACGGCGCCCGCTCCGAAATCGAGCGCGACGCCATAAGTCGACATGTCGTCGACGCGGCAGGAGATTACAACCATCACGTCGCGGCCGCCGCTCGCCTTGCTGGTCAGCACGAGGCGGTTGCGCTTGGCGTTGGCGCGCCCGTCGGAATTGACTTGGAGCATCGCCTCCGTCCGCGCCTGCGCCGGAAGCGTCGCGCAGCACAGGCCGGCCACCACCGCGGAGGACAGGAGCAGCGCCGGGATCCGCATCGCCCCCTCCTTCAGGTCGCCGTGGTCGAGCTCTGGCCGGGTCGCCAGACCAGCAAGCGCTTCTCGACCAGCGTCACCAGCGCATCGATCGCGATGACGAAGATCGTCAGGATCAGCATGCCCGAGAACACGCCGGTGACGTCGAACACGCTCTCGGCCTCGTGAATCTTGTAGCCGAGCCCCGCCGACGATCCGAGATATTCGCCGACTACCGCGCCGACCAGCGCGAAACCGACGGAGGTGTGCAAGCTGGAGAACATCCAGGTCAGCGCGGACGGCCAGTAGACATGCTTGAAGAGCTGGCGCTCGTTCATGCCGAGCATGCGGGCATTGGCCAGAATCGTCGGCGAGACCTCGCGCACGCCCTGATAGACGTTGAAGAACACGATGAAGAAAACCAGCGTGAAGCCGAGCGCGACCTTCGACCAGATGCCCAGACCGAACCAGAGCGCGAAGATCGGCGCCAGAACGACGCGCGGCAGGGCGTTCGCCGCCTTGATATAGGGGTCGAACACGGCCGAGAGCAGCTCGCGCCGGGCGAAGGCGAAGCCGAACAGGATGCCGGCGAGCGAGCCGATGACGAAGGCGAGCACCGTCTCGGTCAGGGTGATGCCGAGATGCCAGTAGATATCGGCGCTGGTGAGCTGCTTGAAGGTGCGCGTCAGCACCGCGACCGGCGTCGAGAAGAAGAACTGCATCGTCTTGACGTCGCCGAACAGGCTCGTGGTCGTCACGACATGCCAGACCAGCAGGAAGGCCAGCATCACCAGGATCTGGAGCGAGATGAGCTTCACCCGCTTCATGATGCGTCTCCCCCGACGAGTTCGCGGCCCTCGCCCATCGCATAAGCCTTCTGCACCTCGACGCGCAGCGAGGACCAGATGTCGCGATGGATTTCGTGGAAAGCCTTCTCCAGCCGGATATCGGCGATGTCGCGCGGGCGCGGCAGGTCGACCTTGTAGTCGGCGACGATCCCCGCCGCGGGCCCCGCCGACATCACCACGACCCGGTCGGAGAGCGCGATCGCCTCCTCGAGATCATGGGTCACGAACATCAGCGCCTTGCGGTCGCGCGACCACAGGTCGAGCAGGAGATTGCCCATGATCTGCCGGGTCTGCGCGTCGAGCGGCCCGAAGGGCTCGTCCATCAGCAGGATCTCGGGATTGCGGATCAGCATCTGCGCGAGGCTGACGCGCTTGCGCTGCCCGCCCGAGAGCATGTGGGGATAGCGGTCGACGAAGGTCCTCAAGCCGACGCGACCGAGCCATTCGCGGGCGCGCTGGTCAGCCTCCTGGTTCGACACGCCCATCGGTTCCAGCGCGACCTTGACGTTGTCCAGCGCGGTCTTCCACGGCATCAGTGCATCCTGCTGGAAGAGATAGCCGGCGCGCCGGTTCAGCCCGGACAATGGCTTGCCGAAAATCCCGACCGAACCGGCCGAGGGCGAGAGCAGCCCCGCCGCCGCGTTCAGCAGCGTGGACTTGCCGCAGCCGGTCGGCCCGACGATCGAGACGAACTCGCCGGGATGAACCTTGAGATCGATGCCCTTGACCGCCTGGTAGCGGCCGCCATCGGCGAGATGGAAGGTGATGTCGACACCGCCGAGCTTGACCGCCGGATCGCCCGACGGACCCGTCCCTGCTCCCGCACCCTGGTGCGGGCGATCCTGCAACTCCATGAAATCCGTTTCCCCGTCAGGCGCCGTGCCGGGCCGCCAGCTTTTCCGCGTTGCCGGAATTAATAGGCGATCGCCCGGGGAAGGCAACGACCGGCCTGTGACCGCCCACCGCTTGCATCGCGCGTTCGGCCCGGCCATATGGCCTCAGCCGACCCCGACCGCTGGAGCCGACACGATCCCATGGCCGAACTCGAACAAGCCATGCAGGCGCTCGTCGAATTCATGCGGGTCCACCAGCAATGGGCCGTGCCGATCGTCTTCGCCGTCGCCTTCGCCGAATGCGTCGCGATTCTCTCCTGGCTGGTCCCGGCCACGGTGTTCTTCACCACCTTCGGTGCCGTCGCAGGCGCCTCGGGCCTCAATCTCGTGCCCCTGGCGCTGGCGGCCTCGCTCGGCGCGGGCAGCGGCTTCTGGGTGTCCTACTGGGCCGGGCTCCTGCTCGGGCCGCGCGTCCATGATTACTGGCCGTTCAGGAAGAACCCGCAACTGCTCGATCGCGGCCATGCCTTCTTCGAGAAATGGGGCATCGCCAGCATCCTGATCGGGCACTTTTTCGGCCCGCTCCGGGCGGTGATCGCCATCGTCGCCGGCATCGTCGCGATGCCGTTCTGGGCCTTCCAGCTCGCCAACTGGCTGGCCTCCTTCGCCTGGGGCTTCAGCCTGCTCTACGCGGTGGGGCGCGCCAGCGAGTTCTTCACTCGCTGAAGCCCGGTCCCGCCCTGTCCCAGGACCGGAATCGCCTTTCGCTCGGCCCACGCCCGCAAAAGCCTCCGGCGCCGGGCACCGGAGGCTTCGTCGTTCAGAACTCGAAGCGATGCCTCAAGCCAGGCCGAGGATCACCGCGAGCATCATCGCCAGCGACAGCGCCATCACGACGCGGATCGCCACGGGCGTTTCAAGAATGCGTAAGAGTACCATCACTGCCTCCCCTGCATCGGGCAAACACGAACGGTTTCGCAGAACTCAGTAGACCAGCTTCTCCACGGCGAACCACGCGATCGTCACGAGTATGAGCCCCGCGATCAGCACCATCAGGACCGGGCGGCCGAGAAAGCCCTGCCGCGCCTCGATCGGCGTCTCCACCGCGGGATCGGCATCGCTGTGATCATCGGCGCGCATCGGCGGAATCGGATCGCCGCCACGGGCCTTGTCCAAATCCTCGACCGGCACTCTGGGTCGGGTATCGACCGTCATGACCGTCTCCTTGAGGTCTCGCAGGCCCGATGGGCCATGCACCGCAAGGAAAACGCTCCGGCGCCGGGACGGTTCCCGCCAGCGCTTCAAAGAAAGCGGGCGGCGGCCTCCCGGCCACCGCCCGAAAATCGAAAATCGTTTGATATCAGTCGACTAAAAGGCGATCCGGAATCAGATCCGGAACCTCTTGAATCAATCTGGAAAGCCCGCATCGGCGATTGCCAATGCAGGCTGTCGCCAGCTCAGTTCTTGGTCTTGTCGACCAGGGCCTTGGCCTTGATCCACGGCATCATGTCGCGGAGCTTGGCGCCGACTTCCTCGATCGGATGGGCGGCGTAGCGGGCGCGGGTCGCCTTGAACGAGGTCTGGTTGACCTTGTTCTCCAGCATCCAGTCGCGGGTGAACTTGCCCGACTGGATGTCGCTGAGGACGCGCTTCATCTCGGCCTTGGTCTCGGCGGTGATGATCCGCGGGCCGGTGACGTACTCGCCATACTCGGCGGTGTTCGAGATCGAGTAGTTCATGTTGGCGATGCCGCCCTCGTAGATCAGGTCCACGATCAGCTTCACCTCGTGGAGGCACTCGAAATAGGCCATCTCGGGAGCGTAGCCGGCCTCGGTCAGCGTCTCGTAGCCGGCCTTGATCAGCTCGACCAGGCCGCCGCAGAGCACGACCTGCTCGCCGAAGAGATCGGTCTCGCACTCTTCCTTGAAGGTGGTCTCGATGATGCCGGCGCGGCCGCCGCCATTGGCCGAGGCGTAGGACAGGCCGAGGTCATGGGCGTTGCCGGTCGCGTCCTGGTGGATCGCGATCAGGGTCGGCACGCCGCCGCCGCGCTGATACTCGGAGCGGACGGTGTGGCCGGGGCCCTTCGGGGCGACCATCAGCACGTCGAGGTCCTTGCGCGGCTCGATCAGGTTGAAATGGACGTTGAGGCCGTGCGCGAACAGGAGAGCCGCGCCCTCCTTCATGTTGGCATGCAGCTCGTCGCGATAGATGTCGCCCTGCAGCTCGTCCGGGGTCAGCATCATCATGATGTCCGAGACCTTGGCAGCCTCCGACGGGGTCATGACCTTGAAGCCGGCTTCTTCGGCCTTCTTGCGCGTGGCCGAGCCGGCCTTGAGCGCGATGATGACGTCCTTGACGCCGGAATCGCGCAGGTTGAGCGCGTGGGCGTGGCCCTGCGAGCCGTAGCCCACGATGCAGACCTTCTTGCCCTTGATCAGGTTGATGTCGGCATCACGATCGTAATAAACGCGCATGGGTGTCTCCTTTGTCACGCGTTGGACTTGTCCCGGCCCGAGGCATGTCGCCCCGCGCCGTAGAGGGTGAGAAACTGCTCGGTCGCCCGCTCGGCATCAGCGGCGATCTCGGCCCGGCTCAGCGTCAGCGTATCGCCGAGCAGGAGGCGGATCTGAACATCGCGGCCGGCGAGGCCGAAGAAGGTGCGGAAAGCCGTCTCTGTATCGTCGAAGGCGAGCAGCCCCGCCTCGCGCCCCGCATCGAGCACCGGCTTCAGGCGCTCGCCGATGGCGAAGCGGCCATTGGCCAGCACGATCGAGCCGAGATTGCCATCACGCGACGCCGCCTGGCTGATGCCGATGCGGTTGAGCGCGATCGAGGTCGGCGAGGTGATCACTTCCAGCCAGTTCGTGGCGAAGCCCTTGAGGCTTTCGCGCAGCGTGCCGGCATCCAGATTCTGCCGGTCGTAATTGCCGGCCCTCACCTTCGAGGCCTGCCACTGCACGGTCGCGGTCAGCAAACCGTCGCGGTCGCCGAACCATTTGTAGAGCGTTTCCTTGGAGCAGCTCGCGCGCCGCGCCACGGCGGTCATGGTCAGGCCGCTGCCCTTTTCGACCATCAGGCTCAGCACGGCATCGAGCACGGCCTGCTGGCGCGCTGTCAGCGCCTCGCCTTGCGTCTCTGCAGCAGCTCGCGTCATGGGGCGGGAATAATCCAGTACCGTACGTTACGGTTCAGGCATCTATCGCAGCGGTGGCTGGCCCGCAAGCGTTATTCGCGACTGGCGGATGGCCGAAGAAGAATTATCTCTCGATCATCTGAGTTCGAGGAACGGAGCCACCCATGACCCTGCCCAGCGCCAATGCCGTCGTCAGCTTCTGGCGCGAGGCAGGCCCCGAAAAATGGTTCCTCAAGAATGCGGCCTTCGACGCCGAGATCACCCGGCGCTTCCTGCCCGCCCATGAAGCCGCCGCCGCAGGCAAGCTCGCCGATTGGGAGGAAACAGCCGAGGGCGTCTATGCCCTGCTAATCCTGCTCGACCAGTTCCCGCGCAACATGTTCCGCGGCAGCCCGCGCGCCTTCGCCACCGACACGCAAGCGGTCGAGATCGCTGAGCGCGCAATCGCCCGCGGCTTCGACGAGGCCTACCAGCCGCCGGAGAAGCGCTTCTTCTACATGCCCTTCATGCATTCCGAAGGACTGGAAGATCAGGAGCGCTGCATCGAACTCTGCACCGCCGCCGATGATGCCGACGGCGTGAAATATGCCGAGATCCACCGCGACATCATCCGCGATTTCGGCCGCTTCCCGCATCGCAATCCGGTACTCGGCCGCGAGACTACCGCGCAGGAGCGCGCCTTCCTCGACGAGGGCGGCTTCAGCGGCTGAGGCTCAGCCGGCCTGCTGGCTGGCGATGCGCTGCAGGAAGATCGCTGCGATCGTCAGCAGGAAACCGACCCACCAGAGCGGCGAACGCAGGCTCTTGCCGCTGCCGAGCGGCTCGGCCTGCCCCTTGCCGGAAAGGCGCATCATGATCGGCCAGGCGAAGCAGCCGAAGCCGGCGATGCCGAGGAGAAGCGCGATCTGTTCGAGGCTCGGTGTCATCATGCCCTGGCACTCGCGATGGTGGACAATGTCGGGAAGGCCGGTCCTAGCTTCAGGGCCCGCAAGGGATCGCCATACAGCCCCGCGACGAGCAGGGCCAGTTGCCTGTCGATGCCCGGCAGGCGCGCCAGCGGCGGCACGAGCCGGTCGCGGAGCAGCGGCAGCAGGTGGCTGTCGGACTGGTAGAACGGCGTGAACAGGCGGCTCGCCGCCTGGTAGAGCCGGACATGGAAACGCCGCAGCGCCGCGTAACGATCGAGCGCCCCAACGATATCCGCGGCCTCGTTCAGCGCCGCGGCCAGCGCGAAGGCATCGAGCAAACCCATATTGGCGCCCTGCCCCAGTTGCGGACTGGTCGAATGGGCGGAATCGCCGATGAAGGCGAGGCCGCGCCCGGCCGGGACCGGCAAGGTGTGATGCCGATAGCTGGCCAGCAGCAATTGCTCGGCTGACGTGATGCTCTCCAGCATCGGCGTCGTCTCTGGCCAATGCCTGAGCACATCCGCCTTCCAGGCATCGAGCCCCCGTGCCAACCATTGCGCGTGCTCGGCCGGCTTCAGGCTCCAGAAGAAGGAAGCGAGCAGCGTCTCGTCGTCAGGCCGCCGGCCGATCGGCAGCACGCCGACCATCACGCTCGCCCGGTGATAGCGTTGCTCAAGCGCATGCGGATCGAACCCCGCCGCAAGCGGTGCATTGGCCCAGACCGCCCCATAGACCAGCGGGCGCTGCCGTACCGGCCGCAACGCCCGGCCGATCAGGGGCGAGCGCGCGCCCGTGGCATCGACGGCGAGGTCGAACGGCCCGAGCTTCCGGCCATTCTCCAGAGCGAGCGAAACCTGCCCGCCGCTGCCGCTCTCGAGATCCGTGACCTCGCAGCCGGTCTCGACCGCGATCCCGCGTGCCGCCACGGCGGCGAACAAGGCCTCGAACAGACTGCCCCGATGAATGCCGAGCCCGAAGGCATCAGGGCCGAGTGCGGCATAGCGCACGTCGAGGACAACCGAACCGGTGGCCGAGCCCAACCCATAAAGTCGATCAAGGCGGCTGCCGCGCGCGATCAGCGCGTCGGCAAGACCCAACTCGCGCAGCACAGCGAGCCCGGTCGGCTGCAGGATCAGACCGGAGCCGAGCGGCTGCGGCGTCGCAAAGCGTTCGACCAGTGTGACGCGGTGGCCGGCGCGCTCCAGCAGCAATGCAGCGGCCAAGCCCGCCGGCCCGCAGCCGGCAACCGCGATCTCGTAGCGGCGCGTCACCGGCAAGAGCCAGTGGTCACATCGAGTCCGGGCCGCGGCTCATCGCGGCGATGCCGGTACGCGAGACTTCGGTCAGCCCCACCGCCGTCATCGTCTTGATGAAGCGTTCGATTTCCTCGGTCGCGCCGGTCAATTCGAAGACGAAGGAGGTCAGCGAGGCATCGAGCACGCGCGCGCCGAAGGCCGAAGCGAGCCGCATCGCCTCGACGCGGTGATCGCCCTTGCCGACGACCTTGATCAGCGCCAGTTCGCGCTCCAGCGCCTCGCCCTGCTCGGTCAGGTCGACAACGCGATGCACCGGCACCAGCCGGTCGAGATGCGCCTTGATCTGATCGATGACATTGGCCGTGCCCGAAGTCACAACCGTGATGCGCGAAAGATGCTTCTCATGCTCGGTCTCGGAGACGGTGAGGCTCTCGATATTGTAGCCACGGCCCGAGAACAGCCCGGCGATGCGGGCAAGAACGCCCGGTTCGTTGTCGACGATCACCGCCAGGGTGTGGCGCGCGGTCGGCTGGGCCTTGGGAGCATTCGGGTAATGGGTAGCGGGCTTCGACATGACGGACCTGTGAGGCGGTTGGAGCGGATGAAATCGAGAAAAATCGGGGTCAGCGGAGGTTGACGAGGGCGGGTTCGTCGACCTCGTCCTGCGCTACGATCCAGGGCTCGGCCAGCGCCGCGGCAAGCCACTCGCGATAGGCGGGAAGCGCGAGGATCGCCTGCATATAGTCCTGCGAGACCGGATCGACGGCGATGCCATAGGTATCGAGCCTCGTGACGACCGGCGCGAACATCGCATCCGCCGCCGAGAAGGCGCCGTACAGGAAAGGCCCGCCGGCGCCGAAGCGCTCGCGCGCCTGTCGCCACAGCCCGGTGAGGCGCTCGACATCGCGAGCGACGCCCGGACCACGGCCGCGCGCGGCGAAGCGCTTGCCGAGATTCATCGGGCAGGCACCGCGCAAGGCCGTGAAGCCCGCATGCATCTCGCTGGAGATGGCGCGCGCATGGGCACGAGCGGCCTTGTCGCGCGGCCAGATGTCGGCCTGCGGCTGCGTGTCATGCAGATATTCGCAGATCGCCAGCGTCTCCCAGACAGCGATCTCGCCATCGACAAGCGTCGGCACGGTTCCGCCGCTGCCGGGCGCTGCCGCGAAGATCGCCTCCTTGAAGCCGGGTTCGTCGAGCTGCACGAGCTGCTCGGAGAAGGCGATCCCGCTCGCGCGCATCAGAAGCCAGGCCCTGAGCGACCAGGACGAATAGCATTTATTGCCGATCAGAAGCTTCATGCCGCGGCAACCTCCCATTCGTCGACGAAATCGAGCGCCGCCGCGACATGCAGGGCCGTGGTGTCGAACACCGGGACGGAAACATCGCCCTGCGAGAGCAGGAGGCCGATCTCGGTGCAGCCGAGGATGACGCCGTCGGCGCCCTCCTCCTTGGCCGCCCGCGCGACGATGGCGCGGTAGCGCTCACGCGAGGCCGGCTCGACCCGCCCGCGGCACAGTTCCTCGTAGATGATGCGATGAACGTCGTCACGTTCCTCGGGAGCCGGCACCAGCGCCTCGACGCCGAAGGCCCTGAGCCGGTCGCGATAGAAGCCCTGCTCCATGGTGAAGCGCGTCGCCAGCAGGAGTGGCCGGCGTGAGGACGAAGCCAGCACCGCCCGCGCCGTCACATCGGCGAGATGCAGGAAGGGCAGCTTCGTCGCGGCGATGATCTGGTCGGCGACCTTATGCATGGTGTTGGTGCACAGCACGAGACAGGAGGCTCCGGCCTGTTCCAGGCGGCGCGCGCTCGCGGCCAGCGCAGCCCCGGCCGCCGCCCAGTCGCCCTTCGCCTGCATCTCGGCGATCCCCGCGAAATCGACCGAATGCAGCAGCACGTCGGCCGAGTGCAGCCCGCCCGAACGGGCGCGCACGCCCTCGTTGAGGAGCCGGTAATAGACCGCAGTCGATTCCCAGCTCATCCCGCCGATCAGACCGATGGTAGCCATGGTGTTCCTAGCCCATTTCTCGGGGTCGTCCCGGGCGCAGCGAAGCGCAGACCCGGGACCCATTCCGGAACGGTTCAGGAATGGATCCCGGGTCGGCGCCGCTTAAGCGGCTTGTCCGGGATGACAGCTACAGGATTCGACCTCAGACGAGCTGCTTGCCCTTGGCGTCGATGATCTCGCCGGTATCGCCTTCGAAATCGGGCAGGATCATCTCGTTATGGGCCTTGCCCGACGGGATCATCGGGAAGCAGTTCTCTTCCTTGGCGACGAGGCAGTCGAAGATCACCGGGCCGGGCGTCTCGATCATCTCCATGATCGCGGCGTCGAGCTTGGCCGGGTCGGAACAGCGGATGCCGTGGCCGCCATAGGCTTCCGCGAGCTTCACGAAGTCCGGCAGGGACTGCGAATAGCTCTCCGAATAGCGCCCGCCATGCAGCAGCTCCTGCCACTGGCGCACCATGCCCATGTACTCGTTGTTGAGGATGAAGATCTTCACCGGCAGCCGGTACTGCACCGCCGTCGACATCTCCTGCATGTTCATCAGGATCGAGGCCTCGCCGGCGACGTCGATGACCAGTGCCTCGGGATGCTTCATCTGCACGCCGATCGCAGCCGGCAGGCCGTAGCCCATCGTGCCGAGGCCGCCCGAGGTCATCCAGCGGTTCGGCTCCTGGAAATGCAGATACTGCGCCGCCCACATCTGGTGCTGGCCGACCTCGGTCGTGATGTAGGTATCGCGATCTTTGGTCAACGCATGGAGGCGCTCCAGCGCGTATTGCGGTTTGATGATCGTGTCCGAGCGCTTGTAGGAGAGGCTCTTGCGCCCGCGCCAGCCCTCGATCTGCGTCCACCAGGCGGCGAGCGCGGTCTTGTCGGCTTGGGCGCCGGTCTCGCGCCAGATCCGGACCATGTCCTCGAGCACATGGGCGCAATCGCCGACGATGCCGATATCGACCTTGACCGTCTTGTTGATCGAGGACGGATCGATATCGATATGGATCTTCTTCGAGCGCGGCGAGAAGCCGTCGATGCGCCCGGTGATGCGGTCGTCGAAGCGCGCGCCGATATTGATCATGACGTCGCAGTCATGCATCGCGAGGTTCGCTTCGTAGGTGCCGTGCATGCCGAGCATGCCGAGCCACTGCTTGTCGGCCGCCGGGAAGGCGCCCAGTCCCATCAGCGTCGAGGTGACCGGAAAGCCGGTCAGCCGCGCCAGTTCGCGCAGCAGCGCCGAGGCATGCGGGCCGGCATTGATCACGCCGCCACCGGTATAGAAGACCGGGCGCTTCGCGCCGGCGATCAGCTCGACCGCGGCCTTGATCTTGTTCAGGTCGCCCTTGACCACCGGGCGGTAGGTCTTGTGCTGGTTGTCGCGCGGCCGGGTGTAGGAGCCCGAGGCAAACTGGATGTCCTTGGGGATGTCGATCACGACCGGGCCCGGGCGGCCGTTGGCGGCGACGTAGAACGCCTCGTGCAGGATGCGCGGCAGGTCGTGGATGCTCTTCACCAGATAGTTATGCTTGGTGCAGGAGCGGGTGATGCCGACCGTGTCGCATTCCTGGAAGGCGTCGGAGCCGATCAGATGCGTCGGGACCTGGCCGGTGATGACGACGAGCGGGATCGAGTCGAGCAGCGCGTCGGTCAGGCCGGTGACGGCGTTCGTCGCGCCGGGGCCGGAGGTGACGAGCACGCAGCCGACCTTGCCGGGGCCGGAGCGGGCATAGCCTTCGGCCGCGTGGACCGCGCCCTGCTCGTGGCGGACGAGCACGTGCTTGACCTTGTCCTGCTGGAAGATGGCGTCGTAGATCGGAAGTACGGCGCCGCCCGGATATCCGAACAGGTGCTCGACACCTTGATCCTGAAGCGCGCGGACGACCATCTCGGCGCCGGTCATCATCTCGCTCATTACGCTCTCCTGCGGCTGGTCTTCTGATCTGTCTGGAATGCGGGCAATAAAAAAGGCCCTCGGAGGGGCCTGGGCGTGCGCTGGCGTTGGGGACGCCCGGTTTGAAAACCGGCCCCTACCAGCGCACCTCTACGAGAATAAGCTTGCGCATCGCGCTCGTGATCCTTGACGAAAGTTGCCGAACGCTAGCGGAGCGCGCGCGGCCGGTCAAGCATCAACAACATGGTTACCGACCGGTCTGCGGCACACCGGAAAATCCACTGCCGTGGCAGAACGATTTTTCAATGCGTTCCCCCTTAGCCTCCGCGCGCTCGAACCGGGACGGATATGTATTACGAAGTCCACACCGAGAATATCGCGGCGCGCGGACACGCGCCGGAGATCGCGCAGATCCTGCGCCGCTTCGCGCTTCATCGCCGCGACGGCTCGGCCGTGGTCTATGAAGAGCTCGCAGCCGCGCTGCTCCCGGATTTCGGTGAGGACCTGATGATCCTCGAACCGACCGACGACGGCGACTATCGCTGGCTGCATTTCGGGCGCGAGCTCATCCGCTATTCCGGCGCCAGCCGTCTCGGGCAGCGCCTCTCGGGGATGCGCGAGCAGGTTGCCCGCTTCTCGGCCGACAGCTTCGACCAGGCCCTGGCCGAGGACCGGCCGCTCTATACCGTGCATCGCTCGACCGAGACGGTGCGCGTCGCCTTGTGGGAGCGTCTCATCCTGCCGACTGTCACGCATGACGGGCGCCGCTTCGTCGTCGCCTTCAGCCGGCCGATGCAGTTTCGCGAGGATCTGCTCAACGCCGTGCTTGAAAGCTCGCCCAGCGGCATCGTCGCCCTGCGCGCCATCCGAGACGCCGCCGGCCAGATCGAGCAAGCCGTCGTCGTCACAGCCAACCGGCGTGCCGCCGAATTGAGCGGGCGCCCCGAAACCGACCTGCTCGATACCGACGGCCGCGAGAGCCTGACCTTCCTGTCCGACCTTTCGGTCTGGCGACGCTGCCTCTTCGCCATCGACCTGCAGCGCGCCGACACCCTGGAAACCTCATTCACGCATGACGGCGCAACGACCTGGCTCAGGGTCGCGATCGCCCCCCTGGGCGACGGGTTGCTGCTGACGCTGACCGATATCACCGACCTCACCGTCGCCAACCAGACCTTGCAGATGCGCGCCGCCACGCTGGCGCTCGAGATCGGCCGCGAACGGGCCACCCGCCGCGCCCTCTCCGAGGAGATCAGCCTGCGCGAGGAGCGTGAGGAAGAGCTCCGCCGCCTCGCCGAGACCGATCCGCTGACCGCACTGCTCAACCGCCGCTCCTTCACCGACAAGGCGAATGCCGCCATCGCGGCGAGCGAGGCGGATGGCACCGCACTGGCGATGATCATCGTCGATCTCGACCATTTCAAGCAGGTCAACGATACCTATGGCCACCCGGCCGGCGATGCGGTGATCCGCGCCTGCGCCGACCTCCTGCTTGGCCAGTATCGCAGCGAGCACAATCTGGTCGGCCGTTTCGGCGGCGAGGAGTTCGGCATCCTCCTGCAGGGCTGCGACCTGGCCTCCGCCGCAGCGAGTGCCCGTCGGATCCAGGACGCCCTGCTCAGCCGCGCGATGCCGGTCTCCGAAACCCTGGCGCTCAAGGTGACGGCGAGCCTTGGCATCGCTGCCCGCCACCCCGGCGAAACGCTGGCATCACTGACGGCCCGTGCCGACCAGGCGCTCTATCGCGCCAAGAACGAGGGCCGCAACCGCCTCGGCCTCGCCGACCCGCTTCCTGTCGCCGAAGCAGCCTGACCTTCAGCAGCCGAGGCGCCGGACGGCCGCCTCCAGCGCAGCCGCTGGCGCAACCGCTTCCCAGCCTTCCATCTGGTGGCGGAACCACGTCACCTGCCTTTTGGCATAGGCACGCGTATCGGCCTGGCCGCGCCGGATCGCCTCGTCCAGGGTGATCGCGCCGTCGAGATGGGCGATCAGGCCGGGCACGCCATGGGCGCGCATGATCGGCAGCAGGGGATCGAGACCGCGCCGCTTCAACTGCGCGACCTCGTCGAGTGCACCCTCGCCCATCATCATCTCGAAGCGCCGGTCGATCCGCTCCTTCGCCGCCTCGCGGTCGGGATGCACGAAGAGCCGCAGCATCGGCACGCCACCCAGCGGCCCCGGCTCGCGCTCTCCCTGGAAGCTCGCCAGCGAACGCCCCGTAGCCCGGAAAACCTCCAGCGCCCGCATGATCCGCATCCGGTCGCTCGGGCGCAATCGCTCCGCCATGGCGGGGTCGCAGGCCGCAAGCTCGGCATGGAGCGCAGCCGTCTCGCGCCCTTCGGCATCGGCACGGAAGGCAGCCCGGACATCGTCCGGCACGGGCGGCATCGCCGAAAAGCCTTCTGTGACGGCCTTGAAATAGAGCCCGGTGCCGCCGACCAGGATCGGCAGGGAGCCACGCTGCCGCAGCTGCGCCAGCAAAGACGTCACATCGGCGGCATAGCGCATCGCCGAATAGTTCACCGCGCCATCGACATGCCCGTAGAGGCGATGCGGCACCATCGCCTCCTCTTCCTCGCTCGGCCTCGCCGAAAGCACGCGCAGATCGGCATAGACCTGCATGGAATCGGCATTGACGACGGTGCCGCCGGTGCGGCGCGCGATCTCGATCGCCAGCGCCGACTTGCCGCTCGCGGTCGGACCTGCGATGAGCACCGCGCCGAATTCCCCTGCCGCCTTCACCCGGTTCCTCACATGCTCGCCGCCACACTCGTATCCGCCCATGGCCAGGCGCTCGTCGACGACGCTCTGCTGGCCCGCCTCGCCCGCGCCCTGCCCGGCATCGACCGCACGGCTGTGCTCGACGGCGCGGTCGCTGCCGACCTCTTCGCGGAAGCCGCCGACGCGCGCAAGCTCGAAGCCGATATCCGTAACGCGCTGGAGGGCGCCGCGATCGACGTCATCGTCCAGCCAGCGGCGACGCGTCGCAAGGCACTGTTCCTCGCCGACATGGATTCGACCATGATCGGCCAGGAATGCATCGACGAGCTCGCCGCCTTCGTTGGCCTCAAGGAGCATGTCGCAGCCATCACCGAGCGGGCGATGCGCGGCGAAATCGAATTCGAGCCGGCGCTGCGCGAGCGCGTCGCCCTGCTGAAAGGCGTGCCGCTTTCCGTCGTCGGCGAGATCATCCGCGACCGCATCACGCTGACGCCGGGCGGGCGCGCGCTCGTCCAGACCATGCGGGCGAATGGCGGCTACACCGCCCTCGTCTCGGGCGGCTTCACCGTCTTCACCGGTCCGATCGGCCAGACCATCGGCTTCGACGAGCACCGCTCCAACACGCTGCTCGCTGATGACGGCATCCTCAACGGCACGGTCGCCGATCCGATCCTCGGCAAGCAGGCCAAGCTCGATGCCCTCATCGAACTGCGCGCCCGTTTCAAGCTGGCGCCGGAACAGACGATGGCCGTCGGCGACGGCGCCAACGATCTCGCCATGCTCGGCGAAGCGGGACTGGGCGCAGCCTTCCGTGCCAAACCCGCTGTAGCCGCCGCAGCCAACGCCCGGCTCGACCATGCCGATCTCACCGCCCTGCTCTATGCCCAGGGTTATGCGGGCAGCGAGATCGTGCGGAACTGACCTTACGCTCAAAACCGTGGGTCATCCCGGACGGAGCGAAGCGAAGATCCGGGATCCATTCCGGAACCTTTATCGGAAGCGTTCCGGAATGGATCCCGGGTCTCCCTGCGGTCGCCGGGGATGACACGCGTCTCTGGATAAGGCTTGCTCAATCGACGATGAAAAGCTTCGCGCCGGTCTTGGTCGCGGAGCGATGCGCCTCCGCGTTATCCGCGACTTGATAGCTCATCCCGGCCCGCAGCGGCAGCACGCGCCCGTCGGCGAGCGTGGTCTCCATCTCGCCTTCGAGGCACAGGATGATGTGCCCCTTCGAGCACCAGTGGTCGGCGACATAGCCCGGCGAATACTCGACCATCCGCACCCGGATGCGGTTGTCCTCGGGGCCGAAATGCTGGACGCGCCAGGTCGCCTCGCCGCTGTCGCCTGCGTGCCGCTCGACGGGAACCGTCGACCAGTCGGTGGTGACAAAGGGAATTTCGCTGATCTTCATCTCGGTCTCTCCAGGCGCCCTATCCGCGCCACTTCACCCCGTATCTAGTCCGGTCCTTCACCAGGCAGAACCGTCATTGCGAGCGCAGCGAAGCAATCCAGGGGACTGGGTCGAAGCGTCCAACCCTGTCCCCCTGGATTGCTTCGTCGCTGCGCTCCTCGCAATGACGGGGCAGACATAGCGCACATCGACAACCGCATGAAAAAGGGCGGCCCTGACGGACCGCCCTTCGCATTCTGCCTATACAGCCGGTCTCAGTTCATCGAGACGGCGACGAAGCGGACCTCGCCCTGGCCGTTCGAGACGAGCAGGAGGGCGGATTTCTTGCCCTCCTTCTTCAGCGCATCGAGCCGCTTGGTCACGTCCTGCGGAGCGTTGACCGGCTCCTGGCCGACCTCGACGATCAGTTCGCCAACAAGGATGCGCTTGTCGGCGGCGTTCGAATTAGCGTCGACCTTGGTGATGACGACGCCCTTGACGCCGTCCTTGATCGTGTAGCGCCTCCTGAGCTCGTCCGTCTGCGGCGAGAATTCGAGGCCGAGCGCGGTCGTGACGGCGGGCTTGGCCGGCTCCGCCGCCGGCTTGTTCGCCGAGGCCGACTGGACCTTCTCGCCATCCTCGAGACGGCCGAGCTTGACGGTCTTGGTCTCTTCCTTGCCCTTGCGAATGATCGCGATCGGCACGTCCTTGCCGACCGGCGTCGCCGCGACGATGCGCGGCAGGTCGCGCGAATCCTTCACGTCCTTGCCGTCGAACTTGACGATCACGTCGCCGGTCTCGAGTCCCGCCGGCTTGGCCGGGCCCTTCTCATCGACGCCGGCGACGAGCGCGCCGCGCGCCGTGCCGAGACCCAGCGCCTCGGCAGTGGCGTCATCGACGGTCTGGATGCGCACGCCGAGCCAGCCGCGGCGGGTCTCGCCGAACTCCTTGAGCTGGTCGACGACATTGGTCGCCAGCGTCGAGGGCACCGCGAAGCCGATGCCGACCGAGCCGCCCGTCGGCGACAGGATCGCCGTGTTGATGCCGATCACCTCGCCGGCCATGTTGAACAGCGGGCCGCCCGAGTTGCCCTTGTTGATGGCCGCGTCGGTCTGGATATAGGTGTCGTACGGACCCTGGCTGATGTCGCGGTTGCGCGCCGAGACGATGCCGGAGGAGACCGAGCCGCCCAGGCCGAACGGGTTGCCGATCGCCATGACGGGGTCGCCGATCCGCATCTTGTCGGAATCGCCGAACTTCACCGCCGGCAGCGGCTTGTCGTGCTTCACGCGCAGCACCGCGAGGTCGACCTTGGTGTCCTTGCCGATGACCTCGGCCTTGAGCCTGAGGCCGTCGTTGAAGATCACCGTGATCTCGTTGGCGTCGCCGATGACGTGGTTGTTGGTGACCACGATGCCCGACGGATCGATGACGAAGCCCGAGCCGGCCGATTGCGAGCGGCGCTGCTGCGGCGCCTGGCGCTCGCCCTGCTGATTGCGGCGGTTGAAGAATTCCTCGAACAGGTCGCCGAAGGGCGTATCGGGGCCGAGCTGCGGCAATTGCGGCAGGTTGCGCCCCTTCTGGTCGTTGGTGGTGACGGCCGCGATGTTGACCACCGCCGGCATCACCTTCTCGACGAGATCGGCAAGCGAGGTCTGCCCCTGGAGGAGCGGCGTATTGGCCTGCGCATGCCCCGGCGCCAGCACCGGCACGGCCAGCAGCGCGAGGCCGGCGACGCCGGCAGCGAGAGCGATGCGGACAGGCCGGGCTGCGGAAAGGGTGTTCGATGCCATAGGGGTCCTCATGTCGGAAAGTGCGGGCCGATCGATGAAAGGCAGGCGCGCCCGGACCATGCGAGGCAGACGGGCGCCCCCGATGATTGAACTCCGAAATGCGGCGGAAGGGCGACGCACGATCATGTCATCGAACACGATCCTGTGCCTGCTCCCCTTCTACCAGATGCCGCGCGCGACCCAGACCAGGATCACGCCCAGCACCGCCGAACCGATGCCGATGAGCCGCATCCGGTCCACCGGCGTTTCGGCGGCGCTGCGGAGAGCATCTTTCGCCAGATGCGGGATCGCGGCGAAGAGAATGCCCTCGATAGCGAAGACCAGGCCGAGCGCCGCGACGAAATCAAGCATCCGCGTCGCTCGCCATGATCAGGGCCGGGCCGGCGCAGGCTGGGCAGGCGCCGCCGGAGCGGTGGCCTGGCCGTCCTGACGCTGCGCGTTCGGGCCGTTGAAGAAACGGAAGAACGGCGAATCCGGCGTCAGCACCATCCGCGTATCCCCCGGCTTGATGCTGGCTTCATAGGCCTGCATCGAGCGGTAGAAGGCGAAGAACTCCGGATCTTTGCCGAAGGCTTCGGCGAAGACCTTGTTGCGCTCCGCCTCGCCCGCGCCGCGGATCTCGTCGGAGTGCTGCTGCGCCTCAGCCACGATCACGGTCGACTCCCTGTCGGCCCGGGCCTTGATCTCCTGCGACTGCTGGCCGCCGAGCGCGCGTGCTTCCGCCGCCTCGCGCTGGCGCTCCGTCTGCATGCGCTGGAACACCGCCGCGGAGTTGGCCGCCGGCAGGTCGACGCGCCGCAGCCGGACATCCACCACGGTCATGCCGAAACGCGCCGCTTCGCGGTTCACGTCGTCGCGGATGCGGTTCATCAATCGCGTCCGCTCGGTGCGCACCATCGCCGTGAAGCTGGCTTCCGCCAGCACGGAGCGGACGTTGCCGTTCACGATCGAGGCGAGCTGCGAGTTCGCCCGCGGGATGTTGTTGACCGCCTGGTAGAAGCGCAGCGGATCGGAGATCCGGTAGCGCGTGAAGGCATCGACGACGAGACGCTTCTGGTCCGAGGCGATGATTTCCTGGGCCGGGAGGTCGAGATCGAGGATGCGGTTATCGAGCAGGGTGACCTGCTCGAACGGGGCCGGGAGCTTGAAATACAGCCCCGGCGCCGTGACGACGCTGCGGATGGCGCCGAGGCGCAGGACGAGGGCCGACTGCGTCTGCGAGACCACGAAGGTCGACGCATAGAGCACGACGGCGACGACGACGACGGCGAAGAAGAGCACGCCGCGCAACACGGGGGAGTTCATCGCTGGGCCCCTCCCTGCTGCTGGCCCGGAGCCGGGCGCCGTTGCTGGAGCTGGTCGAGCGGCAGATAGGGCACGACGCCCTGCCCGTTGCCCGTCGAGTCGAGGATGATCTTGTCGGTCCCGCCCATCACGCGTTCCATCGTCTCCAGGAAGAGACGCTCGCGCGTCACGCCCGGAGCGTTCTTGTATTGCTCGTAGACCGCGTTGAAGCGGCTCGCCTGACCGCGCGCCTCGGCGACGGTCTGCTCCTTGAAGGCTTCAGCCGCCTGCGTCAGCTGCGCGGCGCGGCCGCGTGCCTCGGGCACGACGCGGTTGGCATAGGTCTGCGCCTCGTTGCGCAGGCGCTCCTGGTCGGCGCGGGCCGCCTGGACGTCGCGGAAGGCGTCGATGACCTGCTGCGGCGGGTCGACCTTCTGGAGCTGGACGAGGCTGATCCGCACGCCGGCATTGTAGCCGTTGAGCGTGTCCTGCATCAGCTGGCGCACCTCGGTCTCGATCGCGCCGCGATCGGTCGTCAGCACCGGCTGGATGTTGCGCCGGCCGATGATCTCGCGCATCGCGCTCTCGGCCACGGCCTTCACCGTGCCGGACGGGTCCTGGATGTTGAAGACGTAGTTCTCGGGCGCGGCCGGGTCGATCTGCCACTGCACGATGAAATCGATGTCGACGATGTTCTCGTCGCCGGTGAGCATCAGGCTTTCTTCGGTGACATCGGTCTGGCGCGAGGTCCGGATCGATTCGACGGTCCGGAAGCCGACCTCGGTGGTGATGACGTTCGTCACCTGCGGCTTGATCACGCTGCCGATCGGATAGGGCCAGTTCCAGTTCGGGCCTTCGCCGGTCTTGCCGGCGAAGCGGCCGAACACGACATTGAGGCCGACCTCGTTGGGCCGCACGAAATAGATGCCGGAGCCGAGCCAGATCAGGATCAGCGCCAGAAGGCCGAGAAGCAGGCCGCGCCCGCCGATATTGCCGCCGGGAACCAGGTTCTTCAGCCGGTCCTGGCTGCGCCGCAGGATTTCCTCGAGATCGGGCGGGTTGCCGTTGCCCCCGCCGCCGCCGGAACCGCCGCCCCAGGGACCGCCGCCACCACTACCTCCGCGCTGACCCCAGGGACCTCCCCCGCCGCTGCCACCGCCGCTCTGATTGCTCCAAGGCATTCTCGAGCCGTTCCCTTTCGTTCTGTCGAGGCCAAGCCATAAGCAAATGACGGCCGCTTGTCAGCGCCTTCGGCCGAAGGCGCTGGGCTGACTTGGTCATGGGCCATGGATTCGTCAACGGCGCAAGCCATTCATCGTGAATGGAAAGCGGCGATCAGCCGCGTCGGCGCCAGGTGACGAAGGTATAGGGGTGCTCGTTCTCGGCGTCGGCCGGGTGGTGGTCGTTGGCACCGGCCTCGAAGGCATCGCGCTCCCAGTCGGGGAAGAGCGCGTCGCCTGATGGCTTGGCATGGACGAGAGTGAGCTCGAGCCGGTCGGCCAGCGGCAGGGCCTGGCGGTAGATCTCGGCGCCACCGGCGACCACGACGGAATCCGCCCCGCTGGCCGCAGCCAGCCGCTGTCCGATCTCAAGCCCCTCGTCGAGCGAACGCGCGACGCTCACCCCCTCCGCCGAGAAGCCGGAATCGCGGCTCAGAACGACGATTTCGCGCCCCGGCAAGGGCTTGCCGATCGACAGGAAGGTCTTGCGCCCCATCAGCACCGGCCGCCCCAGCGTCAGGCTGCGGAAGTGCTTGAGGTCGGCCTTCAACCGCCAGATCAACCGATTGTCGTCACCGATCACATTGTTGTCGGCGACGGCCGCGATCAGCACGATCGGACGTTTCTCCATGATTCAAACCTCCGCGCCCAAACGCGCGAGCGCCTCGCCCTCCAGCCGCTTCACGGTCCACTCGTCCTGCGCGGTGGCGCCGAGCGCCCGGTAGAAAACGCGCGAGGGCTCGTTCCAGTTCAGCACCCACCAGGCCAGGCGCGGCAGTTTCTCCGCGACACAGCGCCGCGCAAGCCCGGCGATCAGCGCCTTGCCGATGCCGCGCCCGCGCTGGTCCGGCCGCACGAAGAGATCTTCCAGCCAGATCCCGTGCCGGCCGCTGAAGGTCGAATAGGTGTAGAACCACACCGCGAAGCCGACCGGCACGCCATCCCATTCGGCGATATCGCAGAACGCCTTCGGGTCCGGCCCGAACAGCGCGGCCTCGATCTCGGCCTCGGTCGCGACAACCTCGTGCAGCAGCTTCTCGTATTCGGCGAGTTCCCTGATGAAGCCGAGCACGAGCCCGGCCTCGTCGGGGCGGGCGGAACGGATGGAGAGGGTCATGCTGCGATCGGAGCCTTGATGCCGGGATGCGGGTCGTAATCGGGGATCGTGACGTCCTCGAACTGGAAATCCTCCAGCCGCGTCACCGCCGGATTGAGCGGGAGCTTCGGCAGCAGCTCACGTGCGAGCTGCAGCCGGGTCTGGCCGAGATGGTTCACAGAGAGACGGGTGTCGCCGAAGGAATGCACGAAATCGCCGACGCCGAAACCCGTCACCTGTGCCACCATATGAGTCAGCAGCGCAGAGCTCGCGATATCGGAGGGTTTTCCGGTGACCCCTGTCTTGCCCTGAATCGCTATGATGGCGGGTTCTCCGGTTGCTGAGGCGGGACAAGAATCAGCGGTAGACAGGCTCACGCTTACACTACGGCCAGGGCTTGTGCACATGGGTTGCCCGGCGCCGCTGCCGGGCAATCGATGGAGCGAAGCCGGAAACCGCTCAACTGTCGGCATCGGTACCAGTTCGGACCCAGCTGTATCGCGAGCGGGCGCTGCGCTGGTCGAGCCAACTTCGCTATCTGCAGCGAAAAGATCGATGGGCGTGGCTCTGGTTTCGCAACGCCAGGCCGGTTTCATCCGGCCTGATCGCACGACCTTCCGGTGGAGGCGTCACGCTGCCGCTTCGAGCGGGTGGTGGCAGCGGAACATCCCCCCGGCGGCGGCGGTCTGCTCCGGCATCTGCGTGCGGCAGATGTCACTCGCCCGCGGGCAGCGCGGGTTGAACGGACAGCCCGGCGGTGGCTCGACCGGGTTCGGCGGTTCGGCGATAACCTCCGACCAGGATGGGCGCTGCCCGGGCGTCGGCGGCAGCACGGCGTCGAGCAGTGAGCGCGTATAGGGATGGCGCGGCCGCGCGAACAACTCCTCGGTCCGCCCGGTCTCGACCACCGTGCCGAGATACATCACCGCCACCCGCTCGGCCATGTGGTAGACAACGGCGAGGTTGTGACTGATCAGCAGCACAGTCAGCCCGAGCTTCTTCTGCAGCGCGCCGATCAGGTTGATGATCTGTGACTGCACGGAGACGTCGAGCGCCGAGGTCGGCTCGTCGCAGATCAGGATGCGCGGCTGCGCGATCAGCGCGCGCGCGATCGCGACGCGCTGGCGCTGCCCGCCCGAGATCTGGCTCGGATAGGCGTTGAGCAGATGCGGCGGCAGGCCGACGGCCTGCATCATCTCCGCCACCGCGGCCTGGCGGCTGCGGGCATTGCCTTCGCCGCGCACGGCGAGCGGCGCCGCGATGATGCTGCCGAGCGTCTGGCGCGGATTGAGCGAGGAATACGGGTCCTGGAAGACCGGCTGGATCAGCCCGGCACGCTCGATGCGGTGATAGGACGCGATCGGCTTGCCGGCGACAGCGACGGTGCCGCTGCTCGGCGGCTCGATGCCGAGCATCAGCCGCGAGAGCGTGGTCTTGCCACAGCCGGATTCCCCGACGATCGCGACAACCTCGCCCTGCCCCACCTCAAGATCGATGCCGCGCAGCGCCCTGAGCGTCCGCCGCTCGCCGTGAAAGGAGACGGCGTAGTCGCGCGTCGCGCCGACGATGCTCAGGGCGGCCTGCGCGTTCACGACACCACCTCGCCTTGCTCTTCGAAACCCGGTTCGCCCGCCCGCTCCGCAACGGGACGGACGCAGCGCAGGGCACGCCCCCCGCCCTGCGGCACGAGCGGCACCGGCGCGGCGCAGACGGGCCGCGCATAGGGACAGCGCTCCATGAACAGGCAGGTTTTCACCGCGCCGGTCGGCGGCGGCACGATCCCGGGGATCGAGCCCAGCAAAGCGCCCCGCGCGGTGCGTCCCGGGGTCGGGATCGCCTGCAGCAGGCCTTCGGTATAGGGATGCGCCGGCGCGGTCAGGACGGCTGCGGTATCGCCGGTCTCGACCACCTGCCCAGCATACATCACCGCGACGCGGTGGGCCATCGTCGCCACCACGCCGAGATCGTGCGTGATCAGAATGATGCCGACGCCAGTCTCGTCCTGCAGCTGCGCCAGCAGGCCGAGGATCTGCGCCTGGGTGGTGACGTCGAGCGCCGTCGTCGGTTCGTCGGCGATGATCAGGTCCGGGTCGCAGGACAAGGCCATGGCGATCATCACGCGCTGGCGCAGGCCACCGGAAAGCTGGTGCGGATACTGCTCCAGCCGCGCCGCCGGCGACGGAATGCCGACCCGCGCCAGCAGAGACACCGCCTGCTCGCGCGCTTCGGACCGGCCGATGCCCAGATGCGTGCGCATCACCTCGGTCATCTGGCTGCCGATGGTGTAGCAGGGATCGAGCGAGGTCATCGGATCCTGGAAGATCATCGCGATGCGCGGGCCGCGCAGCTTGCGCCACTCCGCCTCGCGCAGATCGATCAGCGACTGTCCCGAAAAGCTCAGCCTGGAGGCCTCGACGCGGCCGGGCTTCGGCACGAGCCCGATCAGCGAGAGCGCGGTGAGGCTTTTGCCGCAGCCGGACTCGCCGACGATCGCCAGCGTCTCGCCGCGCGCGACCGAGAGCGCGATGCCGCGCACCGGCTGCAGGATGCGGCCCTGTGCGGTCGGGATCGTGATCTTCAGATCCTCGAGCTCGATCAAGGCGCTCATGCCCGGCCCTCCGGCGCGACGACGTCGCGCAGCGCGTCGCCGAGCAGGTTGATCGCCAGCACCAGCGTCACCAGAGCGACGCCGGGGATCGCGATCAGCCAGGGGCGGAACAGTAGCTGGTTCTTCGATTCCGCCACCATCAGCCCCCAGGATGCCAGCGGCGGCTTGACGCCGAGGCCGAGGAAGGAGAGCGCGGCCTCCAGCAGCACGGCATGGGCGACCTCGACGGTCGCGACCACGATCAGCGGCCCGACGATGTTGGGCAGGATCTCGACCAGCAGGATGCGCGGCGTCGAGGAGCCGATGGCGCGCGCCGCGATGACGAAGTCGCTATATGCCAGCCGTTGCGTCGCGCTGCGGGTGACCACTGCAAACCGGTCCCAGAGCAACAGCCCGATCACCACGACGAGCACCGTCAGCGAGGAACCGACGACCGCGACCACCACGAGCGCGACCAGCACCACCGGAAGGGTCAGCCGGATCGTGATCAGGAAGTTGATGACGAGGTCGACGCGGCCGCCGAAATAGCCGGCGGCCATGCCCATCGCCGTGCCGATCAGGCCCGAGACCAGCACCGTCGCGAGGCCGATGAATAGCGAGACGCGGGCGCCGTCCACCAGCCGCGCCAGCAGATCGCGCCCGAGCTGGTCGGTGCCGAGCGGATGCGCCCAGCTGCCGCGCACGTCCCAGACCGGCGGGACGAGGCGGGCGCCGAGGTTCTGCGCCACGGGGTCGAGCGTGAACAGCGGCCCGACGAGCGCGACCAGCAGGATCAGCAGGATCGCGCCGCCGCCGAACCAGAAGCTGCCATGCCGCAGCAGGCGGTGCAAAGCGAGCCGGCGGGGACTCATCGCCGTGAGTGTCGCCGCCGTCATGAGATGCGGATCCTCGGGTCGATCAGGGCATTCAGGAGGTCGGCCAGCAGCGTCAGCAGCGCATAGATCAGCGCGATCACCAGCAGGATGGACTGGATCACCTCGATATCGGAGCGCTGGATCGACTGCCAGGCGAGCAGGCCCAGCCCCTTCAGCGAGAACACCGTCTCGACAACGATCGAGCCGCCGAGCATGAAGCCGAGCTGCACCGCCGCGAGCGAGACGACCGGGATGATGGCGCTGCGCAGCGCATGCAGAAGCACGACACGCCAGGCTGGCAGGCCATAGGCCCGCGCGGTGCGGACATGGTCGGACTGCATCACGTCGATCATGCCCGAACGCGTCAGCCGCATCAGCGCAGGCGCCGCGTAATAGCCAAGCGTCACCGAGGGCAGCACGAAATGCAGCCAGGTCGCCGAGCCGGAGATCGGCAACCAGCGCAGCTGCACGCCGAAGATGTAGACCAGCAGGAGCGCGAACAGAAAGGATGGCAGCGCCTGCCCGGCGACTGCGAGCCCGAGCGCGAAGCGGTCGATCACCGTGTCGCGATAGAGCCCGGCCAGGATGCCGAGCGGGATCGAGAGCAGCAGCGCGAAGGCGAGCGCCGACAGGCCGAGCTTTGCGGTGACCGGCGCATGCTCGGCCAGCACGCTCACCACCGGCTGGCGCAGATAGAAGGACCGGCCGAACTCACCCGACAGGATCTTGCCGAGCCAGGCGAAGTACTGCGTGTGGATCGGCTGGTCGAAGCCGTAGAGCCGGCGGATCGATTCCACATCCGCGGGCGAAGCTCCCTCGCCCGCCATCGCCGCGGCGGGATCGCCGGAGAGATGGACGAGCGAGAAGGCGAGCACCGAGGTGCAGGCGATCACCAGCATGGTGACGAGCAGTCGCCGCGCGAGAAAGCGTAACATGATGTTCGATCAGGCTGCGGCGACCGCCTCCATGCTCACTTCTTCCAGCGTGCCAGATAGAAGTGGGCGAGCTCGTCCGGCGTCACCGGCAGGTCGAGTTCGGCGTTGAAGGCATAGGTCCGGCCGTAGCTGAACAGCGGCACCATATAGGCCTGCTCGTTGATGCGGGCGAGCGCCTTGCCGTAAAGCTCCTTGCGCTTCTCCGGGTCGACGCTGGTGTCCGCCGCCTGCAGCCAGTCGCGCACCTGCGCGTCGCGGGCATAATCGTCGATGCTGAACTTGAAGTAGTTGCTCACCGAGGCCGAGGCGTCGAGCACGCCCTGCGAGCCCCAGCTCAGATGCGCCACCTCGGCCTTGCCCTCCTGCAGGATCGGGCGCAGCGCCCGCCACTGCAGGTAGCGTAGATCGGTCTTGATGCCGACGGCGCGCAGATAGTTCATCACCGCCTCGGTGTAGGGCCGGTCGCGATAGGCGTAGATCGGGATGGTGAAGCCGTCGGGATGCCCGGCCTCCTTCAGCAGCGCCTTGGCCTTGGCGGGGTCGTAGGCATATTCCTCGGTCTTGGTGTCGCAGCCGAACTGGCGGGCGTCGCACATGAAGCGCAGCACCTCGGAGCCCTCGCCGACGAGCTCGCGCGAGATCGCCGCCCGGTCGATGGCGTGGAACATCGCCCGGCGGACGCGCACGTCCTTCATCGGGTTGTCGCCGGAGCGACCCGCCGCGTCGAGCGAAAGGAACGACATGCGCGTCGTCGGCGCGGCCTTGACCGTGACGCTCGGCATCGCGGCGAGCTGCTTGGCGTTCTCGGACGGCACGCCCCAGATCCAGTCGAGCCCGCCGGTCACCAGCTCGGCGAGCTGGGTGTCGGTGTCGGGGATGGTCTTGTAGATCAGCGTGCCGATCGATGGCTTGCCCTTCGGGCTGTCGGCGAAATAGGCGTCGTTCTTGACCAGCGTCACCGAGGAGCCGGATTTGAACTCCTTGAGGTTGTAGGGGCCGATGCAGACCGGCTGGACGGCGCCCCAGTCGCGCCGCGCCTTGCCGCCGGTGTCGACGGTCGGCGCCTTGTCGTAATGCCCTTCCGGATAGATCGGCGTGATGCCGGAGAAGTATTCGATCGCGGCCGGCGTCGGCGCCTTGGCCTTGAAGATCACCGTGTCGGCGCTGGGCGCCTCGACATTCTCGATCCAGTCGACCAGGAGCCTCGTCACCACGCCGCTGTCGGGCTGGCGGGCGTGGTTATAGGTGTAGGCGACGTCGGCCGCCGACAGCTCCTTGCCGTTCGAGAATTTCAGCCCCTTGCGGAGCTTGAACTCGAGCGTCTTATCGTCGATCCAGCGATAGCCGGTCGAGAGCAGCGGCTTGTATTCGCCCTTGATCGGGTCGCGATACATCAGCGTGTCGCACATCTGCTGCGCGATGATCACGACCTCGCGCAGGTTCTGGTAGTAAAGATCGACCGTGTCGACTTCGCTGGCCGAGGCGAAGACCAGCGTGTCGTCCGCCTTGCCGGCCTGGGCCGCGCCGGCCCCGAGGCCGAGCGCTGCCGCGACGGTCAACGCCGCCGTCATGATCCGAGTTGTCATCATCGTTCCCCTACGTCCCGTTTCAGGATCAGTCTTCACGCCCGCCCATCTCCTCATGACCGGGCGTGATCTCTTGCGACCTTCTCAGACTGCGGGCCTCACCGGCAATCTGATCGTCGAATTCGTTGCGCCGCCGCGATGCAGCGTCAGCTTCGGCGGCCGGCCATGCGGCACCTGCCCGCAATGATCGGCATCGGCGCCCGCGATCGCGATGCGGATGCGGCTGCCTGCCTTGAAGGTCCACGACGTCGGCAGCAGCGCGAAATGCAGGCGCTGCGGCTCGCCGACCGGCATCGGGGCGGCGTCGGCCCGGGTGAAGCTGCGGAACGGCCAGGTCGTGCGATGCTCCGGCGGGCATTCGCTCTCCTTGCGATGCAACGCCCGTAGCAGCCCCTCGGTGACGTAGCGCACGGTGGCGTCGGCCTCGACCTCAGAAAGATACACGAAAATTGCGGCGTCGGGCTCGCTCGACGAAACAAGCAGATCGGCGATCACATGTCCCGAAACCTGCCAGTCCCGCTCCAGCGGCGCGGAATCGTAGCGCAGCATCGCCTCGTCGCGGCGCTGCCAGTCGATATAGTAGTCGCGGCTGTCGATCGCGGCGATGCGCTCATAGCGGGTCTGGCCGCCGGTGCCCCTGCTGAAATCGACTTGATACGCGTCCGCGCCCGCATCGCCGGCCTGCGGCGAGAGGCGCGCACCGCCGTCGAAATGCAGCGTTTCGCTGGCTTCGATCGGCGGCCAGGAGGTCGCCTCCTGCCAGGCTTCCTCATGCATGGTGTAGTAGTGGATCGGCGCCTCGTCGCGGAGCCCGGTGTCGAGCCCCATCAGGTACTCGTCGAAGAAGCGCAGCACTTCGCCGACGATCGGGAAGTCGGGCTCCACCTTCGGCCGCCAGGGCGAGCAGTCGATGCGCGCGCCATGGTCCCAGGGGCCGAGCAGCAGATGGCGCTTCGGGTTCGGCAGCGTCAGGAAACGGCTGATCGAGCCGTTGGCGTAGCCTGCGCCGTCCATCCAGCCCGAGACCGAATAGACCGCCACCTCCGGGTCGATCCCCTCATAGAAGCCGTAGGGGCTGAACTTCGCCGAGGTGAATTCCGGGTCATAGGGCAGCGTGTCGCCCTTGAATTTGAACTCGGTGATGAAGTCCGGCATGTGGAAATTGCCGATATGCTCGGTGATCGCCTGCCGGCAGAGCGCCCCGTCCGCATCCTCGTCCACGGGCTGCGGGCCGGCATAGTTCGGGTTGGCGTAATAGGCGACGTTCTTCAGCAGGTCGCGCCGGTCGTGGTCCATCGCGATCATCAGGTCGTCATAGACCCGCGCCAGCTCCTTCAGCAGGATGCCGCCTGGATAATAATGGTCGGAATAGGTGTCCCAGACCGCAAAGAGCGGCGCGATCGCCTTGACCGCCTTGTGGCCGGTGCTTGCGAGGAAGTCGGACGCCGCGCCGAGATAGGACACGCCGGTGGCGCCGATCGCCCCGTTCGACCAGGGCTGCGCCACGATCCAGTCCGCGATGGCGCGGCAGTCCTCGCGCTCGCGCGGCGAACGGAAGCTGTCGCGCGTGCCGAAGCTCGCGCCCGTGCCGCGCACATCGATCACCACCAGCGCATAGCCGGCGGGTACGAAATTGTCGCGATAGCGGAAGGAGCCAGGCGTGACCTCGTCGCCCTTCGTGGTGTCCGCCAGCGCGAAGCGGCGGTAATAGGGGGTAAAGATGGTGATCGTCGGAAACGGCCCCTTGGCCGCAAGGCCTTCCGGAGTCTGCGGCAGGTAGACATCAACGGCGAGCCTGCAGCCGTCAGGCATCGCCACATAGTGCGAGAAGGGCTTCTTCGAGACGCCGTAGGGGCGCTTCCGCTCCTTCAGATAGGCCCACGGAGCCACTCGCCAGGCTGGATTCTCGGTCGCCATCGCAATCGCCCGTTTCATACCATTCCAGTTTGAAACGCGAGCGTCGCAACACTCGACATATGCGTCAAATGCGTAATAACGAATGAATAGTGCCTTTTTCACATAAGGGCGGAGCCGAATGCTGGGGTTGCGAGGTTTGGAGGCGCTGCGCGCCTTCGTCGAGGCCGGAACGGTATCGCAGGCTGCGGTCCGGCTCGGACGTACCCAGCCGCAGATCGGGCGGCTGCTCAGCGCGCTCGAGGCCGAGCTCGGTTTCCAGCTTTTCGATCGGCACAACAAACGCCTGACGCTGACCGCCGAAGGCCGTGAGTTCTACCAGCATGTCGAGCGGCTGCTGCAGGGCCATGACGGGCTCGAGCGCTTTGCCTCCCAACTGCGCCGCGGCGGGCGCCACCACATCCGGGTGCTCGCCGCGCCGCATGTCGCCGAAGCGATCGTCATCGATGCGGTGGCCACGCTGTCCCGGAGCGCGCCCCGCTTCACGGCCAGCGTCGATTCCCGGGTTCGCATCGACATCGACAACTGGCTGGGCCAGGAGCATTTCGATCTCGGCATCACCGTTCTCCCGATCAGCCATGCCGGTTTCGAGACCGAGGAATTCTTGCGCATCGAGGCCGTGGCAGCCATGGCGGACAGCCATCCGCTGGCGCGGCTGGAGGCCGTGACGGTCGCGGACCTCGCCAGCACCAGCTTCATTGCCACCCACCGCCGCTCGCTGATCCAGAAGGAGATCGAGCGCCAGGCGGACGAGACAGGCGTTGCGCCGGATTCGCGCTTCGAGACGCAGAGCGGCATGATCGCATGCCAACTCGCTGCGCGCGGCCTCGGCTGTTGCGTCGCGGACCCCTTCGTCGCGCATTCAAGCGGAACGCCAGGCTTGATCTTCCGGCCGTTCCGCCCCGTCATCGAACTGCGCTACGGCTTCGTTTTCCCCGCCTGGCAAAGCCGTTCGCGATTGGGCCGGGAGCTCTCAGCTACGATCGCAGAGCGGGCGAAAGTACTTTGGGGCACGATAAGGACGTCTTTCGGTTGATTTGCCGAGCCAGGAGTTCGAGATGATAACCCGCCCGATTGGCCGGTCGCCGGATTGAATGTCAGCTCATCGACAGCAAATCGGAAGGATTCAGATCCTTTCGATGTTGGGCGAGCGTCGTTCTCGCAGCCAAGTGCGTTGAGCCTTTTGGCGGCGCGCTTCGAATCCTTCATCGCGGCGCGCTTCGAATCCTTCATCGTCTTCCGCTCCTCCCAGCCCCAAGAGAAACGACGCCGAAAACTCTAACCCGAAGCGATCCAGTTTTAAGGGCTCAGATCAGCGGACCAGGCAGCTCGGAACCGGATCAGCTCCGACTCCAGTCAGATCCCGAGATATCGTGGTGGCCGGCCATCGCTGAACTCAGACCGCGACGTCTGCCTTGATGACGGCGTGAGGCGAATAGCCCTCGACCTCAAAGTCCTCGATCCGGTAGTCATCGATGCTCGCAGCGTGCCGCGTCAGGCGCATTTTTGGCAACGGACGTGGGTCACGGGCCATCTGCTCTCGAGCCTGTTCAAGATGATTTAAGTAGAGATGCACATCTCCGCCAAACCAAACAAAACTACCCAGTTTCAATCCGGCTTGTTGCGCTATCATCAATTGAAGGGCGCAGCAGTTTACCCAGTTGAATCCGACCCCAAGGAGCAAATCTGCCGACCTCTGGAAACACAGAGAGTTCAGGCGACCATCAGAGGTAACGTGATACTGATAGACCATATGGCACGGCGGAAGCGCCATCTGACCTAGCTCGGCGACGTTCCAGCCGTGGAACAACATCCGACGACTCGACGGATTATTACGCAATGTCTTGATCAGACCCTCAATCTGATCGTGCTCACGACCATCAGGCCCCAGCCACCGACGCCATTGCTTGCCGTACACGGGGCCCAGATCACCCCATTCTCTGGCAAACTCGTCATCCTCCGCAATGCGCTTCTCGAATTCGGACTGATTGATGTCTAGCCCGGTTTCGCGGCGGTATTTGGCCAGCGGCCAGTCCGTCCATATTCGCACATTCTCGCGAATCAGCGGCTGAATATTGGTCTGCCCGGTCAGAAACCAGAGCATTTCTTTCACTGCCGTTTTCCAGAAGATGCGCTTGGTTGTGAGAATCGGGACCGTCCCGTCCGATAGATCAAAGCGGGCCATCGCGCCAAAGATGGACCGGGTGCCGACCCCGGTACGATCCAGCCTCTCGTCGCCGTGTTCCAGAACGCTCGAGAGAAGATCGAGAAATTGGTATTCCGGGTGCCGCCCGCTCATTCCTGCCTCCTGCAGCTTTCACCCGCACCGCATCGGAAATGCGGGCGGATAACGATCCGTCAAGCCAATCGAGATCTGGCTACAGCGCCTGCCGCAGCCGCTCCCTCGACAGGAACTTCGATCACTCATTGATCATAGCGCTATGCTGCACGCTGCTCTGGAAAAGTCCGTACATGCCGAGAAAGCCATTCATCGACGTGCGTTGCCATGCCGGGAACGAAACGCACGCCGAGGAAGACATCGGCCAAGCGCTGGTAGAGCTGGCCGGAGAGCCTGCCGTTCGCAACGAAGAACTGGAACAGGCGCATCCGGTGGCCGAAGACGGCCAGCGTGCCGGTGCGGTCGTCCTTGCGGACGCCCTCGGTCAGGACGCGTTGGAGCAGGTCGTGATACTGGCGCATGGCGACTCTCTGGAAGGCGCGCGACTATAGCGGCTGACGCGTCGCTTGGCCCTGTCCGGCAGGCAGGCATCCCCAGCCTTTGCCGCACCTCCTGCCAGCGTATGGCGGGAACCTGTCCCCTCACGCAAACGCGACAGCCCGTGAGGCCTTCCCGTCCGCAAACCCGCCCCAATCGGCGCCGCTCATCGCGCGCTCGATTCGTAGGGATAGTCGACATGCCGACCCTGACCCGCCCGCGCCGTCTGCTGGTGGCGCTGCTTCTCAATGCCGTGGCCGCGGTTTCCGCCCATGGCGAGGAGACCTTCGCCAGCCCGATGATCTCCGAGCGGCAGGCCCGCGACATCGCCTGGAGCGCCGGGCTCGTCCATGTCGAGGAGATCGTCCGCTCCGGTGATCGCTGGGAGGTTGCCGGCCGCACCGCCGAGGACGACGAGATGAGCCTCGACATCGACATCAGAAATGGTCGCATTCTCGATTGAGGCGGTGAAGCCTCACTCTTTGTCGAAAACGCATGAGAACCCTTTCCCAACGCCACGGGCTTCCCTATATTCGCAGGTGCCGCTCGCAAGAACGGCTATGGCGATAAACGGATCTCGAAATAAGCCTTTCGGACCCGGGGGCAGTACCCGGCGCCTCCACCCCAGCCCTGCGGCGCGAGCAGCAGGAACTTGCAGCCGGATGGTTGCAGGGCTGCGGCGGGGGCGAAACAGGATCGACGAGGGTGTAAAGGTTATCCTTTTGCTCGGCATGGTTCCGCCGTTATCGGGCCAAAGCATAGTTGCCAACGACAACAATGCTCGGGTTGCCGTCGCCGCGTAAGCGGTGCTGGTTCCCAAACCAAAGCCCTTGCGCTTAGCCGCGTAAGGCGGGGCTCGGAGGCGCCTGGCAACAGAAGCCTCCACTTCTTTTTCTGACGGCCTGCCGGCTGTTCCCGCCGGAACGCAACAAGCGGAAATCGCGCCTCGATGTCCAAGGATGTTCTTCGTTACGATCTCATGGTGCAGGACGCGCTGAAGGGCGTGGTCCGCAAGATCCTGACGGAGGCCGCACGCGACGGGCTGCCGGGCGAGCACCATTTCTATGTCACGTTCCGCACCCAGGCGCCGGGCGTGCGCCTGTCGCAGCGCCTGCGCGAGAAGCATCCCGACGAGATGACGATCGTCCTGCAGCATCAGTTCTGGGACCTGAGCGTGGGCGAGCATTCCTTCGAGGTCGGCCTCTCCTTCTCCGGCGTGCCGGAGCGGCTGCTCGTGCCCTTCGACGCGATCTCGACCTTCTTCGACCCTTCGGTCCAGTTCGGCCTGAAATTCGAGGCCCAAGACCAGGCCGAAGACGCAGTTTCGCAGGAAGCCGAGCCCGCAGAGGTGCCTCCGGCGCCGGCGAAGATCATGCCGGCCGCCCTTCCCGCCGCCAAGGGCAAGGCACCCGCCGCCGAGCCCGCCGCCGCATCGGCTAAAGCCGAACCGGCTGCCGAGGGCGACGACAGCCGCGGCAGCGCCGAGGTGGTCAGCCTCGATTCCTTCCGCAAGAAGCCCTGACAACGACGGACGCCATGACCGAAACGCGCACCGAAACCGATTCCTTCGGCCCGATCGCGGTGCCCGCGGATCGATACTGGGGCGCGCAGACGCAGCGCTCCCTCGAGAATTTCCGCATCGGTGGCGAGAGCGAACGCATGCCGCTGCCGCTGGTCCATGCGCTGGTGCTGGTCAAGAAGGCTGCCGCCCATGTCAACGCCAGGCTCGGCCTGCTCGACCAGCGCGTCGCCGGCGCGATCGCCCATGCCGCGGACGAGGCGCTCGCCGGCAAGTTCGACGGGCATTTCCCGCTGGTGATTTGGCAGACCGGGTCGGGCACCCAGTCCAACATGAACGCCAACGAGGTCCTGGCGAACCGCGCCAATGAATTGCTCGGCGCGGGGCTCGGTGCCAAGAGTCCGGTCCACCCCAACGACCACGTCAATCGCGGCCAGTCCTCGAACGACGCCTTCCCGACCGCGATGCATATCGCGGCGGTGCTGGAGATCACGCGCCGCCTGCTGCCGGCGCTGCGCAATCTCGAAAAGGCGTTGAACGCCAAGGCCGGGGCCTTCAGGCATCTCGTCAAGATCGGCCGCACCCATCTCCAGGATGCGACCCCGGTCACCCTCGGCCAGGAATTCTCCGGTTATGCGATGCAGCTTCATCTCGGCATCGGCCGGATCGAGGCCGCGCTCGGCGGGCTCTATGCGTTGGCGCAGGGCGGCACGGCCGTCGGTACCGGCCTCAACACCCATCCGGATTTCGCCGCCTTCTTCGCCAAGGAAGCCGCGACGCTGACCGGCCTGCCCTTCCGCAGCGCCGACAACAAGTTCGAGGCGCTGGCGAGCCATGGCGCGCTCGCCGCCGCCCATGGCGCGCTCGCCGCGCTCGCTTCCGACCTGTTCAAGATCGCCAACGACATCCGCCTGATGGGCTCCGGCCCGCGCTCGGGGCTGGGCGAGATCAGCCTGCCGGAGAACGAGCCCGGTTCCTCGATCATGCCGGGCAAGGTCAATCCCACGCAAGCCGAAGCGCTGACCATGGTCGCGACCCAGGTCCACGGCAATCAGGCGACGATCGGCTTCGCAGCATCCCAGGGCCATTTCGAGCTCAATGTCTTCAAGCCGGTGATCGCAGCCGCCTTCCTGCAATCGGTCCGGCTGCTCGCCGACGCGGCCGAGAGCTTCCGCGTCAACTGCGTCGAGGGCATCGAGGCCAACGAGGCGCAGCTCAAGGAGCTGCTCTCGCGCTCGCTGATGCTGGTGACGGCGCTGGCGCCGGCGATCGGCTACGACAAAGCCGCCAGCATCGCCAAGGCCGCCCATCACAACGGCACGACGCTGCGCGAGGAAGCGCTCAAGGCCGGCGTCGATGCCGAGCTCTTCGACAGCACAGTCAAGCCCGAGCTGATGCTCGGCCCGGCCTGACGCGAGGCTCGCCCGGTGGCCGAGATCATCAACCTCCGTCAGGCGCGCAAGCAGAAGGCACGTGCGGAGGCTGAAAAGACGGCCGAGCAGAACCGCATCTCCTTCGGCCGGACCAAGGCCGAGCGTAAGCTCACCGAGGCCGAGCGCGACAAGGCCACCCGCCATATCGACGGGCACAAGCGCGACCGCGACGAGCCGGAGCCGGCATGAGACCTGAGCGCAAGCGCTCGCTCAGCATCGCCGGCCACCGCACCAGCATCTCGCTGGAGGCGCCCTTCTGGGAAGCGCTGAAGGAGATCGCGGCCAGCGAGGATCGCCCGATCGCGGCGCTAGTCGCCGAGGTCGATTCCGGGCGGGGCGAACTGAACCTCTCCTCCGCCCTGCGGCTGCATGCACTGGCGCATTACCGGAAGTTGGCGGGCAACATCTGAGGCGGTGCGGACGATCGCCGAGCCGCTTCGGATCAGGCTCCTCCTTGTCATTCCGGGGCTTCGCGCAGCGAGGAACCCGGAACCCACGACTGGGCGAGCCCTTGGTAACCCGGCCTGGACGTTCGACCCCGTCGTGGGTTCCGGGTTCGCGCCTGCGGCGCGCCCCGGAATGACAAGAGATTCGTGTGCGGAGCCGGCGCAACCGCCGCGAACAAATCCGCTCCTGCTCAATGACTTGCAGCGAATTCCGGAATCAAATCGCGAAGCGCTTGAATCAACCTCTCAGGGCATCGGCGCGCTGCGCGGCTGCGGTGCCGGCTGTATCTGCATCGGCGGCGGCAGCGGAGCGACACCGCCGGTCGGAGGTTGCACCGCCCCTTCCGGCGCGCTGCTGCGCGGCGCCCCCGGCAGCACGAGCGGGCCGGGCTGCGGTTGTGGCTGAGCTTGCGGCGCCGTCGATTGCGCAGCCGCCCGCTCGGCTGCGGCCCGGGCGCGCTCTTCGGCTTCCGCCCGTCGGCGCGCTTCCAGTTCGGCACGGGCCTGCTCGGCGCGCCTGATCTCCTCGGCGCGCTTCTCTTCAGCCAGGCGCCGTTCCTCCTCGATGCGCCGCGCCTCTTCCTGGCGCTTCTCCTCGGCGAGGCGAGCCTCCTCCTGCGCCTTCAGGAACTCGCCCAGCTTGCGCTCGTTCTCACGCATCTCGCGCTCCGCCCGGAGCCGGCGCGCATGGAGCGAACGCTCGCGCGCATCGGCCTCGAAAGCCTCGACCCGCTCGATCTCGCGCGCCAGCGCCCGCGCCGCAACCGTGTTCGACAAGGCGCTGACATCGCTCTCGCGCCGGAGATTCGACAGCGGCCCGCGCCAGGCGATGCCGATCTGCGGCGCGTCGCCCGGCCAACCCTTGGGCAGGGCACCCAGCGGCTTCAGACCGAGCCTGAGATCGGCGGTCAGCGCGCGCAGGTCGAGAACGCCGCTCGCCTCGGCACGCAACCCGCTGCGCTCGAAGGCGAAGGGCTGGAGCCGGATCAATCCGCCGGCCAGGGTGAACGGCAATGCAATGTCACCGAGAGCCCAGGCATCCTTGTCGAGGGCCGCACTGAGACGGTCCCGCAAGCGCGAAGCGTCGCTCTCGGACGCATCCTCGCCAGTCCCGGCGATGACGCGCGCATAGGCGTTGGGGTCGAAGCGGGCGAGACGCGTGCCGTTGAGCGTCAGGCTGCCGGCACCGCTCAGGCCCGCGACCAGCCGCGCCGGCGTCTCGCCCGAACCGCCGAACTCGATCTGCCCGGAAGCCCTGCCGCCGACGGCGCCCCTGGTCAATTCGCCAAGATCGATTGCCATCAGGCTGAGCCGCCCGTTGAGCTGGGCCAGCCCGCCGTCGCGCCGCAGGCCGAGGCGCCCGGCGACCTGCCCGCCGCCATAGCTGCCGCGGATATCGTCGATCCTGAGGCCGTCCTGATCCGTCCGCAGGGTGAAAGCGGCGTTGCGGATCGTGCCGTCCTCGAAGGCGAGCAGCGCGCCGGTCTCGACCGCAATGTCGAAATCGGGGAACCCGGCAATGCGCCCGAAGCGCCCGGTCGACCAGATCGCACCGGGAGCAGCGGCGACCTGCCCGAGCGCCGCATTCATCAGCGGACGCAGATCGACGGTCGGGACCGCGATACGACCTGACGAGCGCCCCTCGCGCGGCACCAGCAGCGAGCCGCTTGCCGCCATCCCGCCGAGATGGGCGGTGATCTCGTCGAGCCGGATCGCCTCCTCGGCTATCGTGAGCCGCGCATGCGCATCGATGACGCCGTCCGGCAGCAACCGCGCTGGCCCCTCGGCAAGGATCTGTCCCGGCCCGTCCGCCTGCAAGCTCAGTCGAGGCCCCTGTCCGCTATCCTCGACGACAACGGACAGCCCCTGCCCCGCCAGCGAACCGGTTGCCTTGCCCCGGTCCAGTTCGAGGTTGAACCGCCCCGCGCCGCCCTGCTGCGGCAGCGGCAGGCCGAAAGCCGCGAAAGCCTGCCGCCGATCGCCGAGGTCGAAGGCGAGCCCCACCCGGCTCCAGTTGCCGGCCCGGTCGATCCGTCCATCGAGCTTGAGCTGGCCGGCCGCGGCCGTGCCTTCGGCGGACAGGCTGGTCTCGCCCGAGGCTGCGCGCGTCAGGCGGAAACCGGTATCGAGCCGCGCCAACCCCTCGCTGACGCGCCGGAGCGCCTGCACCGCGGTTTCCGGCAGCAGCGGCCCGGCCAGCGCCGTCAATGTCTCGAAGCGCGGCGCCCGCACCCGACCGGAAATCTCGCCGCCTTCGGCCAGAAGCGCACCGGCGCCCGTAATCGCCACGCCGCCGAAGCCTTCGACCGAGAGCCGGCTCAGGCGCCAGATATCGCCCTCGCGCCGGAGGTCGAGATTGGCCGAGCCCGGCGGCGCGTTGCGGAAGCGCAGATTGGTGAGCGCGAGCTCCAGCGCCACGTCCCGCTGCCGGAGCAGGCCGGAGAGACTGGTGCCGGGCGGCAGGGTATCGAGCGAAAGCCCATTCACGGAGGCCTTCGCCGCGATCCGGTTCGGTGCGATCTCGCCGGAAGCATCGAGGCGCAGACCCGACGAGCCCGCGACCAGCAGCCGCTGGAACCGGCCGCCCTCACCCGTCCAGGCACCGACGGCATCGGCATCGATCCGCCCGAGGCGCGCAATGAAATCGGCCAGGGCCGGATCGAGCCCGGCCCGCGCCAGCACCAGCCCGACACGGCGGGCATCGTCGGCCTTGAGGTTGAACCGGCCCGAGGCGCCTTCCGCATTCAGGCTTCCGCTCGCGCCCAGCAAGGCGCCGGCCACGCGCACCGAAGCGGAGGCATCGCTCAGGCCGCCGTCATGCAGGCGCCCGCGCAGGGCGAGCGTCGAGAAATCCTCGCCATGCCAGATCAACTGATCGAGATCGAGGCTGAGATCGAAAGCGCCGGGCAGGCCCTGCAAGGCGCGCTCAAAACCCTGCCGCTCGGCCAGCGCCATCATCAGCGCATCGGCATCGAGCCGCCTTGCGCGCAGCGCCAGCGAGCCCTTGCCCGTTCCGGGCAGGTACTGCCCCTCCCCTTCCAGGCGCGCCGCCCCGCCCGCGACATCGAGCGTGAGCCCGGCGAGGTCGAGCTGCCGGCTGCCACCCTTGACGCGACCCGTCAGCGCGACCGCCCCGCCCGGCGAGAGGTTGAAGGCACCGTCCAGTTCCGCCCCGAAGCCGTCAGTGCCCTTCGGGAAGAGCAGTGCTCCGTCGAAGCCGAGCTGCAGGTCCTCACCGGTGAGATAGGCTTTCGTCCGCAGCCGCCCGTCGGCCTCCATCTCGCCCGTCGTGACGCGCAACGACGCGCCCGCAACCTCGCCCTCGAAGCGCCACGGGCCGGCAAGGCTGACCGCCGACATTTCGGCCGCGATCGGCGAGAGCGTGACGGCTGGTTTCCCGGCCTCGCGCCAGATCAGGGTCGAGCGGCTGATCGTCAGACGGTCGAGGCTCGCCCCGGCCGGAATACCCTTGCCGCTTCGCTCGGGCAGGCGAATGACGCCCGCCTCGTCCAGCGAGAGAGAAACCGCCGCACCGTCGAGCCGCGCTTCGGAGAAACGAAATTCGCCGCGGGCCAGGGCCGCCAGCGCCAGTTCCACGGTCACATGTTCGGCCGTGGCTGAACTTGCCGCACCGTCGCCAGGCCCGATCCGCACATCCGCGAGCGCAATGCGTGGCGATGGCAGCAGCCGCAGGCCGATCCCGCCGCCGATCTGCGTCTCGACGCCGAGCGCTTCGCTCAGCCGCGCCTCGATCTGCGGCCGATAGGCCTGCCAGTCGACGAAACCGGGGCCGATCAGGGCCGCCAGCAGCGTCAGCACCAGCAGGCCGGCCAGAACTGTCAGACTCTCACGCAAATTCCGCTATCTGCCCCTGTCGCCATGGTGGAACGCCGCCAACCTGGGACGTCATTGCGAGCGCAGCGAAGCAATCCAGGAGGACCGGGTAGAAACGTCGAGCCCAGCCCTCCTGGATTGCTTCGTCGCTCCGCTCCTCGCAATGACGGCCAATGCCGGAGCTTAACCCCATCCTGCCCGCAAGTCGCGGCGAGATCACGACATTTCGGCGAAGCAAGCGAATGGCGCAAGCCGCGACGACGTCACAGGGCGACGATTTTCCCGGGATTGAGGATATTGCGCGGATCGAGCGACCGTTTCAGCACCCGCATCACCGCGAGCGCCTCGGCCCCGTGCTCGAGTTCGAGATACTTCATCTTCTTCTGGCCGACGCCGTGCTCGCCGGTGCAGGTGCCGCCCATGGCGAGCGCGCGCTTCACCAGCCGGTCGATGAAGCCCTGCGCCCGCTCGACCTCGGCGGCATCAGCGAGATCGACCAGCGGCTGCGTGTGGAAATTGCCGTCGCCGACATGGCCGGCGATCGGCGCGATCAGGCCGGTGGCTTCAATGTCGCGCTTGGTCTCCTCGACGCATTCGGCCAGTCGCGAGATCGGCACGCAGACATCGGTCGCGACCGAGTCGAAGCCGGGCCTGAGCGCCTTCGCCGCCCAATAGGCGTCGTGCCGGGCCTGCCAGAGCTTCGAGCGGTCCTCGGCCTTGGTCGCCCATTCGAACGGGCCGCCGCCGAATTCGGCCGCGATCTCGCCGAAGCGCTCGGACTGCTCCTTAACGCCGGCCTCCGTGCCGTGGAATTCGACGAAGAGCATCGTCGTCTCGGCCAGGCCGAGCTTGGCATGCAGATTGACGCCGCGGATCATCACGTCGTCGAGCAGTTCGATGCGCGCCACCGGCAGCCCGGTCTGGATGGTCAGGATCGTGGCGTCGCAGGCCGCCTTCACCGAGGGGAACGGGCAGACGCCGGCGGAAACCGCCTCCGGAATGCCGTGCAGCTTCAGCGTCACCTCGGTGATGATGCCGAGCGTCCCTTCCGAGCCGACGAGCAGGCGGGTAAGGTCATAGCCGGCCGAGGTCTTGCGGGCCCGCGTCGAGGTCCTGACGATCGACCCATCGGCCATCACCGCGGTCAGCGCCAGGACATTGTCCTTCATCGTGCCATAGCGGACGGCATTGGTGCCCGAGGCGCGCGTCGCGGCCATGCCGCCGATCGAGGCGTCGGCGCCGGGATCGATCGGGAACATCAGCCCCTGGTCGCGCAGATGCTCGTTGAGTTCCTTGCGGGTGACGCCGGCCTCGACGACGACGTCGAGATCCTCGGCGTGAACCGCGATGATCCGTTTCATCTGCGACATGTCGATGCAGACGCCGCCGAAGGCGGCGTTGACATGGCCCTCCAGCGACGTGCCGGTGCCGAAGGCGATGACGGGCACGCCATGGGCGGCGCAGAGTTTCACGATCTCGGAGACCTCGTCCGTGTTCTGCGGGAACACCACCGCATCCGGCGGCTGGTTCGGAATCCAGGTCAGTGTGTGGCCGTGCTGCTGGCGCACGGCCAGGCTGGTCACCAGCCGGTTGCCGAAGCTCGCGGCCAGGCCTTGCGTCACCGCCGCGATCGCCTCCGGAGAGGGCGGCAGCACTGCGGCTGGGACAGGGCTGTCATGAGGAGCGGTGGCAGGCAGGCTCATTGTCAATATCCGGTTCTGGCACTTAGACTTGGAACAGATCGGTTTCGCAATTGGTTACGCTTCGACATGGTCCTGCCATACTGGCCGGTCCAAGATGCTGACGCCGCTTGCGAGCGATGCATACTAGATCATGCGACGATGAAATGGGCAGCGGCAATAATGCCGCCGGCCCTTGAACGAGGCGCCTGTCAGGGAGGCGATCATGAAACACGATACGCGCGCCCCGGCGCTGTTCTTCGCCCCCTTCGTCTCCTCGGCGATGCGGGTCGAGCCGCAATGGATCGACTATAACGGCCATCTCAACATGGCCTATTACCATGTGCTGTTCGACCGCGCGGTTGACGAGGTCTTCTCGCTGGTCGGCCTGACCCGCGACTATGTCGAGACGCGCCACGCCTCCACCTTCGCGGCGGAGTGCCATATCCTCTACAAGCGCGAACTGACCGAGGGCGATACCGTGCGCATCACCGCGCAGCTCATCGCCTTCGACGACAAGCGCCTGCATTACTATCTCGAGATGCGGCACGCCAACGAGGGCTGGCTCGCGGCGACCAGCGAGAACCTGTCGCTGCATGTCGACATGATCAGTCGCAAGGTCACGCCCTTCCCGGCCGATATCCTGGCCAATATCGCCCTGATGAAGGCGGCCCACAGGATGATGCCGCTGCCGGTCACGATCGGGCGCATCATCGGCATGCCCCGGAAATCGGCGATCCGGGTCGAGGACAAGGCTGAGCGCGAGACCGAGACCGAAACCCGGCATTGAACGATCGCCGCCTCAGGGGTCGTCGTCGGGAATCTTGAGCTTGTGCCCGCAGGCCTTGCAATAGACCGCATCGGGCTCGTGGCGCTGGAGCGCGCATTCCGGGCAGGGAAACAGCACCTTGTTCGGGCGGAACAGCGCCTGCGCCAGGCGCACGAACAGCGTGATCCCGACGATCATCACCAGGATCGAAGTCAGCTTGCCGGCGATACCCGGCAGGACCACGTCACCGAACCCTGTCGTGGTCACCGTCGCGACCGTGAAATAGAGCGCCTGGACATAACTCTCCAGCCCGCCCTCGTGCCTGAAGAAGAATGTGTAGACGAAGCCGGTCACCACAAAGAGGAAGGTCGCGATATTGCTCAGCGCCCGGACCACATTCTCCCATTCGCGGAAGCGGGTTTCGCGGAACTGGGCCCAGACGATGCCCTTATGCGAGAGCGACCACAGCCTGAGGATGCGCAGGAAGCCGAAATTCTCCAGCCATTGCGGCATGAGCAGCGTCAGCAGGATGAACAGGTCGAGCAGCATCGTCGGCTGGCGCAGCAGCCTGAACATGTTGGTCGAGGCGAGCAGGCGCGCCGCGATCTCGGCGATCATGATCACCGCAACCGAATAATCGATCCAGAGGAAGGCCGATTTTTCCCTGAGCAGCGGCGTCAGGATGAAGAAGGCGATGATCAGGAGATCGACGACCGTCGTCACCGCCTGGAAGCGCAAGGCAGCGGGCGAGCGGCCATGATAAAGCTGGCGCAGCCGGTCGCGGAGAGCTTCGAAGCGGCTCGGATCGGGCGGGGCGTCGGCGGCATCCATCGCCGGCAGCATAAGCATTCACGCGTCGTGCCGCTACGCCGCCCGGCAGCGCGTGACGACGGCATGCGCCGCATAGCCGCGATAGGGCGCGCCGAGCCGGCAATCGGCCCCGGCCGCTTCGGCAATGGCCGACACGGCCTGCGGCAGGTTCTCCCGCGGCGTGACATGGAAGAGCGCGAGCCAGCGCAGCAGCACGGCCTTGAACGGCCACGGCAACCCGGCCTGATCGCCGAAATCGACGATATGCAGCGAGCCGCCGGCATCGAGCCGGCGCAATGCCTCGGCGACGACGCCCTGCCAGGGCGGGATCATCGACAGCGCATAGGAGATGACGATCCGGTCGAAGCCGGCAAGGCCGAACAGCGCTTGAGGATCCAAAGCGGTGGCATCGGCCTGGGCAAGCCTGATCCGGTCATCGAGGCCCGCTTTCGCGACCGACATCCGCGCCGTCGCCAGCATCGCGCTGGAAACGTCGAGCCCGTAGCAGGCGCAATCCGGATAGCGCCGGGCGATCCGGATCAGGTTGCGTCCGGTGCCGCAGCCGATCTCCAGCACGGTCGCGCCGGCCGGGGGCTGCAACCCGTCGATGAGCTGGTCGCGGCCGAGCAGGTAGAACTTCCGGCTGGCATCGTAGATGTGGCGCTGGTGCCGGTAGATCCGGTCCATCAGCCCGGCGGCCTGGCCGGCCGGCGTCTCCGCCGCGCTCACCGGCTTTGCCCCTTCAGGACATAGAGGTGGAAGCCGCCATAGATCGCCGAGCGATCCTGCCGGCAGAGCTCGCGGCTCTTCTCCTCCTCGTAATCCCACTGGTCGAGGATCGCCGCCGGCACGCGGCCGGGCAGCAATCTCTCGTCGGCGGCCGTGCGGAAGATCACCCGCGCGCCCGGCCGGGCCGTGCGCGTGATCTGCGACCACAACGCTGTCAGATCGGCATCGTTCATCCAGTCCTGCGCATCGAGCAGCACATAGGCGTCGCAGCTCTCGGCCGGCTGGTCTTCCAGGACAGCGGTCACCGCGCTCTGGCGATAGGACACGCCCGAAGCGCGTTCCTTCACCGCCGCAAAATGTTCCGGCTGGAGATAAGGCGGGAAGGCTGCATCCGGCCCCTCGCCATAGCGCCGGCCGAAAGCCTGCTGGGCGAAATAATTGTCCTTCAGGTCGAAATCGCAGGCGAGCCGTTCCAGTCGGAGCTTCAGCGCACCCAGAATGCCGTCCTCGCCATCGGCGGACAGCGCCTTGTACTGTGCCGGCGGGATGCCCAGCCCGTAGAGCGAGGCCGGCTGGCGCACCAGCCAGCGGATCAGCCTGCGCTTGAACACCGGCGCAAGGTGCCTGTCGTAGAGCGCCCGCTGCTCGGCCCGGTCGCGTGCCGCCAGCATCGCCCTGGGATTGCCTCCGAGCAGCCGCGCCAGGATATGGCCCGTGCCGATGAAGCGGCCGAGCAGCCCGTAGCGATGGAAACCCCGAGCGAAGAGGTTGATCCGCCGTTGCCCATCGAGCCCCCGCCCTTCCCAGTAGCCACGCGAAACGGCATCGAGATAATCAGCGATCTCGCGGTCGTAGAGCGCGACATTGGCTCTCTCATTCGCCCGGCCGAAGAAGCGCAGGAAATCCTCCTGGCGTTCCATCCGCGCCAGCGCCGCGAGCTTGAGCCGCCCGAGCGCGATATGGGTGGCATTGAGATCGACCGCGCTGACCCGGATCGGCGCCGCCGTCAGATAGGAGAGGATGTTGCAGGAGCCGGACGCGATCGCCACGACATGGTCGTCGGCCTTGAGCCCGAGTGCCGCCATGTCGACGACGGGGTCCTCCCAGATCTGCGGATAGACAAGACCGGAAAAGGCGCGGGCGAACAGCCATTCCAGTAAGCCGGCCTTGGACAGCGTCTTGCTGCGCCGGACGGCCTGCCCCAGGCCGGAGCTGGTCATGCGGCGGGCTGCGCGGGCCGTTTGGGTCGCCTGTTGCGTCACCGGTTTTCCTCCCTTTGCGGGTGGCCGGGCTGCTAGAGGAGTCGCGTGACGGTCAGGTGACGATGCTGCCTCGATTGCCACGGCATCGTGAAAATGCATGCCGGTGCCGGGGCTGAAATCTTGGGCGCGAAGCCCCATATTAGCAGCACGAAAGCCGCTGAGGCGCTCCCGCCAGGAAGGAGATCGCAATGGGTCTGATGAGCATGTTCGGAGCCGAGAAGAAGCAGGACGAAAGCTTCCCTTTCCAGCTCACGGACGCCGAATGGCGCACGCGCCTGACCCCGGAGCAGTATCGCATCCTGCGCGGCCATGGCACCGAGCGGGCCGGCTCCTGCGCGCTCAACTACGAGAAGCGCGCCGGCACCTTCTCCTGCGCCGGCTGCGACCAGAAGCTGTTCAAGTCCGGCAAGAAATTCGAGAGCGGTACCGGCTGGCCAAGCTTCGACCAGCCGCTGGAAGGCTCTGTCGGCACCACCGAGGACCGCAGCTACGGCATGCTCCGCGTCGAGGTCCATTGCGCCAATTGCGGCGGCCATCTCGGCCACGTCTTCCCCGACGGCCCGCCCCCCACCGGCCTGCGCTACTGCATCAACGGCGAGGCGATGAATTTCGAACCGGAAGCGGCTTGACGCGCATGCGTCATGCTCCAGCTTGACCCAAGCATCTCTCGAACCAGAAAGCGCGGGGAACCCCTCTCCTGTAAGGAGAGGGGCAGGGGTGAGGTGTCGGCCGTTTGACCAGTTGCGCTCACCCTCACCGCAGCAGCGGTCAGGTCACGGCTAAAGCGTCCAACGACCTACCCCTCACCCTGCCCTCTCCCTCCGGGAGAGGGTTCCCCGCGCTGTCAGAGCCTAATTGATGATCGGCACCGCCCGTCGCGCCAGCGCCGCCGCATCAACCGCCGGCGGCAAGTCGCCGAACTGCCCCGACCAGCCGCCATCCAGCCGCGTGGCAATGAACGCATCTGCCACCGCAGCCGGCGCATACCGCAGCAGCAGCGAGCCCTGGAGCATGAGCGCCAGCTTCTCCGTCAGCCTCCGTGCCTGTCCCTCGTTGCGCGTCATCTCGGGCAATGCGCCCTCCAGCCGCTTCAGCGCCGCGTCGTAGCGCCGGTCCGCGCCCGCCGCCGCCATCAATTCCGCCCGGAGCACATCGACCGCGCCCTCCTCGCGCGCCAGCGAGCGCAGCACGTCCAGGCAGATGACGTTGCCGGAGCCCTCCCAGATCGCGTTGAGCGGAGCCTCCCTGTAGAGCCGCGCCATCGGGTTCTCCTCGATGAAGCCATTGCCGCCATGGCATTCCAGCGCCTCGGTGACCACGGCCGGCGCGCGCCGCGTGATCCAGTATTTCGCGATCGGCGCGCCCACGCGCGCCAGCAAGCGCTCGCTCGGCGATTCCTCCTGCCGGTCGAGCGCCGCAAACAGCCGGAAGGCGAGCCAGGCAGCGGCCTCCGCCTCGATCGCAAGATCGGCGAGCACGTTCTGCATGATCGGCTGGTCGATCAGCGCCTTCTGGAAGGCCCGGCGATGCTGCGCGTGATGGGCCGCGAGCGAGACTGCCATGCGCATCAACCCCGACGATGCCGCCGCGATGTCGAGCCGCGAATTGTGGTTCATCGAGAGACCGGTGCGGATGCCCCTGCCCGGCTCGCCGATGAGGTGGCCGATCGCGCCGCGAAACTCGACCTCTGAAGAGGCATTCGAGCGATTGCCGACCTTGTCCTTCAAGCGTTGGATCGCGACGCCGTTGCGCGTCCCATCCGGCAGCCAGCCCGGCACGACGAAGCAGGAGACGCCCTCGCCCGTTCGCGCCAGCGTCAGGAAAAGGTCGGAATGCGGCACCGAGAAGAACCATTTCCGCCCATTCAGCGACCACGTCCCGTCGCGATTGTCCTCGGCCACGGTCTGGGTCTGGCGCAGGTCCGAGCCGCCTTGCGTCTCGGTCATCGCCGTGCCGACGGTCGCGCCCGTCTTGAGATGAGCCGGCCCCTGCCGCGGATCGTAGCGATTGGAGGTGACGAGCGAGCCCCACTGCTCCCACAGCGCTGCGTCCTGCTGCAGAACCGGCACCGCCGCGTAGGTCATGCTGATCGGACAGCAGATGCCGCTCTCGGCCCCGTACCAGAGATATTGCAGGGCGGCTCGCGCCACCTGTCCGCCCGGCTCCGGCCGGTTCCAGGCGAGCGCATGCGTCTCCTGCCTGATCGCGAGCCCCATCAGGTCGTGCCAGGCTGGATGAAAGGCGATTTCGTCGATCCGGTTGCCGAAGCGGTCGAAGGCCTTCAGTTCCGGTGTGTAGCGATTGGCGAGATAGGCCAGCTCCTGCACGCTGGCCGAACCGACCGTCCGCCCCGCCTCATGCAGCCGCTCGCGCGCCCAGTCGGCGCCGAAGGCCGACAGGATGCCGGGCAGCACCGGATCGGCAGCGAAGGCGTCGTAGCCGGCCAGCGCCGGCACCTGATTGGTAATCTCCCAGCTCTCAGGTCCGCTTGGTTCGGCCATTGCTGCCACCTCCCTGTGGAGCGGGATATAAAATGATCGCTCCGGCAGGGCGCAATCCTGACAGCGACGCCCTATATTCGCCGGAGAACGAATCACGCACGAGCAGCGCACACCCTTGTCCGACGCAGACCCCTTTTCCGCTCCTCCGCCCCGCCCCGGCGGCCTCGCCGCGCGTGCAGCCGCGCAGCCGGCGGCCGGCTATCTGGCGGGGCTGAACCCGGAGCAGCGCCAGGCGGTCGAGGCGACTGACGGTCCGGTACTGGTGCTCGCCGGCGCCGGCACCGGCAAGACCCGCGTGCTGACCACCCGCATCGGCCATCTGATCTCGACCAGCCGCGCCTATCCTTCGCAGATCCTCGCCGTCACCTTCACCAACAAGGCGGCGCGCGAGATGAAGGAGCGCGTCGCCCATCTCGTCGGGCCGGTCGCCGAGGGCATGCCATGGCTCGGCACGTTCCACTCGATCTCGGCCAAGCTGCTGCGCCGCCATGCCGAACTGCTCGACCTGCGCAGCGACTTCACCATCCTCGACACCGACGACCAGATCCGCCTGATGAAGCAGGTGATCCAGGCCGAGGATATCGACGAAAAGCGCTGGCCCGGCCGCATGCTGGCAGGCTTCATCGATAGCTGGAAGAACCGCGGCCTTGCACCTAAGGACGTGCCCGCCGGCGAGGCCGCCGTCTTCGCAAACGGCAAGGGCGGCAAGCTCTACACCGCCTATCAGGAGCGGCTGAAGGCGCTCAACGCCGTCGATTTCGGCGATCTCCTGCTGCACTGCCTGACGCTGTTCCGCGACTATCCGGACGTGCTCCAGACCTATCACGACCGCTTCCGCTACATCCTCGTCGACGAGTACCAGGACACCAACACGGCGCAGTATCTCTGGCTGCGTCTCCTGGCACAGGGCCGCCGCAACATCTGCTGCGTCGGCGACGATGACCAGTCGATCTATGGCTGGCGCGGCGCCGAGGTCGACAACATCCTGCGCTTCGAGCACGACTTTCCCGGCGCGACCGTGATCCGGCTGGAGCGCAACTACCGCTCGACCGGCCATATCCTCGCCACCGCCTCGAAGCTGATCGCCCGCAACGAGGGCCGCCTCGGCAAGACTTTGCGCACCGAGGACGCGCTCGGCGAGAAGGTCACCATCACCGGCGCCTGGGACAGCCAGGAGGAAGCCCGCCTGATCTCCGACGAGATCGAGGCGATGCAGGCGAAGGGCCAGGACCTCGGCCAGGTCGCGGTGCTCGTGCGCATCTCCGCCCAGATGCGCGAGATCGAGGAGCGCTTCGTCCAGGCCGGCGTGCCCTATCGCGTCATCGGCGGCCCGCGCTTCTATGAGCGCGCCGAGATTCGCGATGCGCTCGCCTATCTGCGCTGCGTGGTATCGCCGACCGACGACCTCGCCTTCGAGCGTATCGTCAACGTGCCCAAGCGCGGGCTGGGCGACGCGACGGTCCAGCTCCTGCACAACCATGCCCGCGCCACCGGGTTCTCGCTGATGCAGTCGGCCCGCGCCGCGGTCGAGAGCGACGAGTTGAAGCCCAAGGCCCGCACCTCCCTGCGCGAGCTGGTCGATGCCTTCGGCCGCTGGTCGTCCCGCGCCGAGCATATGCCGCAGGGCGAGCTCGCCGAGCTGGTTCTGGAAGAGAGCGGCTATACCGAGATGTGGAAAAAGGACCGCTCGGCCGATGCCGCCGGGCGCCTCGAGAACCTCAAGGAGCTGGTCCGCTCCCTCGATGAATTCCCGGACCTGCCGGCCTTCCTCGAGCACGTCTCGCTGGTGATGGATGTCGCCGATGGCGATTCCGGCGCCCGCGCCTCAATCATGACGCTGCACGCCGCCAAGGGGCTGGAATTCGACACGGTCTTCCTGCCCGGCTGGGAGGAAGGCCTGTTCCCGAACCAGCGCGCGCTCGACGAGAGCGGCCGCGCCGGGCTGGAGGAAGAGCGCCGCCTCGCCCATGTCGGCCTCACCCGCGCCCGCAAGAAGCTGAAGCTCTATTTCGCCTCGAACCGGCGCATCCACGGCCTCTGGCAGACCAGCCTGCCCTCCCGCTTCATCGACGAGTTGCCGGAGGAGCATGTCGAGGTCGAGCAGGCAGCGTCCAGCTATTCGCAGGGCGGCTACGGCGCCTCGCGTTTCGACCGGATGGAGAGCTTCGGCTCCAGCTACAACACGCCGGGCTGGCAGCGTGCGCAGGAAAACCGGGCGAAGAACAGCGGCGGCGGCAGCGGATTCTCGGAAAGCGGCCGCGGCTTCGGCCAGGGTGGCTTCAACCAGGGCGGGTTCGGCAGTTCACGCCAGCGCGGCCCGCTCATGATCGAGGGCGAGCTGACGGCGAAATCCTCCGGCGAATCCGCCTACGGCACCGGCGCCCGCGTCTTCCACGTCAAGTTCGGCCCCGGCTCGGTCGCCAGCGTCGACGGCAACAAGCTGACCGTCGATTTCGACAAGGCCGGGCGGAAGATGGTGCTGGACTCGTTCGTGCAGAAGGCGGGCTGAGCCGACACACATTACTCTTGAGCAGACGACCAACCATGCCTCCCGAGATCACCCTGACCGACGCCGAAGACGACGCCTTTCGCAAGCTGCTCGGCGAAGGCCTGAAGGACTATAACGACACGACGATCGGCCGGCACGATCGCCAGGAATTGCAGATCCGCATCACCGATCCGGAAACCGGCAAGCCGATCGGCGGGCTCGCCGGGCGCACCTCGCTCGGGCTGCTCTTCATCGACACCGTGTACCTGCCGAAGGACCTGCGCGGCACCGGCATCGGCAGCCGCATCCTCGCCATGGCCGAGGAGGAAGGGCGGCGCCGCGGCTGCAGCAAGGCCGTGCTCTTCACCATCAGCTTCCAGGCGCCGGAGTTCTACAAGAAGCTCGGCTGGCAGGTCTTCGGCGAGATCGCACCGAAGCCGCCAGGCGCGACCCGCGTCTACCTGACCAAGGACCTTTAAGCGTTCAGGCGCCGCCTTCCCGCTCGCGGAAGGCTTTCCGCGCCGCTGAAACCTCGGCGTAATAGGTCTCGGCCCAGGTCCAGACGCCGCAGAAGGCGGCGCTCAGCTCGCGCCCCAGCTCCGTCAGCGTGTAGTCGACATGCGGCGGAATCACCGGATGAACGGTGCGGATCACCAGCCCGTCGCGCTCCATCTCGCGCAGCGTCTTGGTCAGCATCTTCTGGCTGATGCCGCCGACGATCCGGCCAACCTCGGTGAAGCGCAGCGTGCCGTGCTCCTCCAGCGCTTCCAGCACCAGCATCGTCCATTTGTCGGCGACCTGCGCGATGACCTGCCGCACCAGCGACTCCACCGCCGGGCTGACCGGCGGGATCGCCTCGCTGCGCTGATGCATCGCCGCCATCGCGGCCCGGATCGCCTGCATCCGACACTCTCCTTTTGGTGCGTATGGCACCTTCGGGCGCCTTCTTTCCGTTGAAGAGTATGGGCGCCATCTCGTCTCGTGCAACCACGAGAAGGCTTTGCCATGAAGATTTCCGGAAACACCATCCTCATCACCGGCGGCGGCTCGGGCATCGGCCGGGCGCTGGCCGAGGCCCTGCATGCCAGGGGCAACAAGGTCGTCATCGCCGGGCGCCGCGAAGCCGTGCTCGACGCGGTCACCGCCAGCAACCCGGGCATGGAATCGATGCTGCTCGACATCCAGGACGGGACCGATATCGCCGCCTTCGCCCGGCAGGCGATCGAGCGCTTCCCGAGCCTGAATGCCGTCATCAACAATGCCGGCATCATGAAGCCGGAGAACGTCCCGGCCACCGACAATCTCGCCATCGCCGAGGAGACGGTCGCGACCAACCTGCTCGGCCCGATCCGCCTGACGACGGCGCTCCTGCCGCATTTCCTGAAGCAACCGCAGGCGACGGTCCTGACCGTCTCGTCCGGCCTCGCCTTCGTACCGCTGGCGTCGACCCCAACCTATAGCGCGACCAAGGCGGCGATCCATTCCTGGTCGATCGGCCTGCGTGAGCAGCTCAAGCACACCTCGGTCGAGGTCATCGAGATCGCCCCGCCCTATGTCCAGACCGAACTGCTCGGCCCGCATCAGGCGGTCGACCCGGCCGCGATGCCGCTCGCCGATTTCACCAATGAGGTGATGACGATCCTCGCAACGCAGCCAGAGGCCGCCGAGGTCATCGTCGAGCGCTGCAAGCCGCTGCGCTTCGCCGAGGCGACCGGCAGCTTCAATCAGGTCTTCACGACGCTGAACGCGCAGCACGCCTGAACCGAGCGCGCCTCAGGCCACCGCAGCGATATTCAACGCGGAGACAGCCCGGTTCCGGCCCTGCATCTTCGCGCGGTAGAGCTGGGCGTCGGCCTCGGCGATCAATCGCTCGATTGTGGTGTCGCCGGCCCAACCGGCGGCACCGATGCTCACGGTCAGACTGACCGGCTCGCCGCCGGGTGCCACGATCCTGAGCCGCCGAACCGCATCAAGAACCTGTTTCGCGATGGCCTGTGCTTCAGTCAGGGCGGTTCGCGGGAGATAGACCGCGAACTCCTCACCCCCGAGCCGGCCGGAGAGGCCGGCCTCGCCCACTGCGCCCGCAATCGCCTGCGCCAGTCTCCGCAAGGCATCATCGCCGACCGGATGGCCGAAGCGGTCATTGACCTGCTTGAAATGATCGGCGTCGATGAAAAGCAGCGTCCCCTTGCCGCCCGGCATCATCGCCTGCTTCAACTCGGCGAGGAAACTTTCACGGTTCAGGAGCCCGGTCAGGCCATCACGACGCGCCCTTTCCAGCAGGGCCTCATGTGCCGCCGACAATTCACCGTGCAATCGCGCGATCTCGCCATGGGCGTCCTTCAGGCGCTGTGCCTGCCGGAATTGCCAGGCGCTGGCCGGCCAGGCGATCAAGAGCGGACAGAGAATGCACATCAGCCAGGCGGTGCCGTCCACGACTCCGCCGAGCATCGGTACGACGGTCACCGCCAGACCGAGCGAAGCCGCGATCGACAGCAGCGTCGCGAGACTTGCCTTCAGGATGATCGAACGCGTCGAGGCCGTCATGGCCTGCGGGTAACAGGGAATTCTGAACGCCGGGTTTCGCAGCGACAGCCATGGCCATTTCCGATGACAGGGGCGGGTGCGCCTGCTAAGCCCGCGCGATGCGCGAAGGCCTCCTGCCAGCGACGGTCGCGACCGTCCTCGAACTCTCCACCTCGGGCGAACAGGCCCGGGCCCTCACCGAGTTGCTCGGCGAGATCTTCGATCCCACCGAGACGGCGATTTCCGCCTTCGAGGTCGAGGACGGCATCACCACCCTTTCGATGAACATCCCGTGGAAGGTGGAGATCTATTTCGCCAACCCGCCCGATGAGGATGCGGTGCGCGACCTGCTGCGCCCGATCGTCGGCGATCTCGTCGATACGACACCCTTCACGACGGTGAACACCAAGGACTGGGTTGCCAACAGCCTCGACGGCCTGAAGCCCGTCCGCGCCGGCCGTGTCCTCGTTCATGGTGCGCATGACCGGCACGTCGTCCGCACCAACGATGTCGCGATCGAGATCGAGGCCGCGCTCGCCTTCGGCACCGGCCATCACGGCACCACCGCCGGCTGCCTGCTGGCGCTCGACGCCGAACTGAAGAAGCGCCGTCCGCGCCACGCCATCGATGTCGGCACCGGCACCGGCATTCTCGGGCTGGCGCTGGCCAAGCAGATCAAGCGCAAGGTCGTCGCCGGCGATATCGACGCGGTCGCGGTCGAGGTCTCCGCCCATAACGCCCGGCTCAATCATGCACCGAACGCGCTGGACCTCTATGTCGCGCCGGGCCTGCGCCATGCCAAGGCCTGGCGCCCCGGCCATTTCGATTTCGTCTTCGCCAATATCCTGGCCGGCCCGCTGAGGCGCCTCGCTCCGTCGATCGCGCGCGTGCTCTCGTCGAACGGCACGCTGATCCTGTCGGGCCTGCTGGCGATGGATGTCGCCGGCGTCGTCTCGGCCTACCGGCACCAGGGCGTCCATCTCGCCAGCCACTCGCTGCGCGAAGGCTGGGCGACGCTGGTCATGAAAAAAGGCGGCGCAGCCCAGAGGCCGCGCCGCCTTGCCTGACCTCCGGCGCTTCCGGAGAAGCGCGAGATCGTTACTCGCTCGGCTCAGAAGCCGATATAGCCGTACTTCTTCTCGGCCTCGGCCTGCAGGCTGCGGGCATCGTGCCAGACGGCGGCAGTGAACTTCGCGGCGTCGGCGATCTGCTCGACGATATGCTTGATGATGGCGATCATGATGAAGGTCCTTGAAGATTGTCAGCTGCGCGGCGCGAGGCCGCAGCGGCGTGAATTCAGCGGTTGAAAGGCAGGGAGACGTCGCTCGACAGCGTCGCGGACGGGTAGCCGCCCAGCACGATCTCGGCCTCGTTGACGAGGAGGTTGCGGGCGCGCAACTGGCGGGCTGCGGAACGCGCGCGGCTCACGACGAGCGCGGCATAGAAGCGCTGCATCAGCCCCGGCTTGCTGGCGCGGGTTTCGCCATGGCTCCGGCCCGTTACGGGCAGCACGTCGGCATTGTTCAACACGTAAGTCATGGGTCTATCTCCGAAAAACGAAGGACAGTCCCGGTCGCTTCCTCGTTCTCTTATGCGATCAAGATGGGGCCATTTCGCACTTGCGAGAAGATATGTTCGCATATGCGAGACATGCAGAAAATGCATGCGATCCGTCCATATCCATTAATGTTTGCGTATATTGCATAACCAATCGGCACAATGCGGAGCAGGAAGGCAGCGCGGCCCTATCAAACAGGCATCTCCAAACCGACGGATTTGCGCTGGCGCTTTTGCCGGTGCGAGGCGACGATGCCGCGACACCAAGCCGGACCCCGCCATGACCGATTCGACCCTGCCGACCTGCCGCTTCCAGTCCTTCTCTGAACCGAGCGACCCCAGGCTGGTTGCCGGCCGCGTTGCCGCCCTGCGCAAGGCATTGGCAGCGCAAGGCCTCGACGGCTTCGTCGTCCCGCGCGCCGACGAACATCAGGGCGAATATGTCCCCGCCCATATGGCCCGCTTGGCATGGCTGACCGGCTTCACCGGCTCGGCCGGCAACGCCGTGGTCCTGGCCGACAAGGCCGCGCTGATCGTCGACGGCCGCTACACCATCCAGTCGGCCGAGCAGACCGACACCACGGTCGTCACGCCGGTTCGCATGGAGGAGACGCCGCTGGAGCGCTGGGTCGAGCAGAACCTGCCGGCTGGCGGCAAGCTCGGCTACGATCCCTGGCTGCATACGGTCGATGGCCTCGCCCGCCTCGAAAAGGCAGCGGCCGCAGCCGGCGGCAGCCTCATTGCCGTCAAGGCCAACCCGATCGACGCGCTCTGGAGTGACCGCCCGGCGCCGCCGACCGCGCCGGTCAAGGCCCATCCGGCAGCCTTCGCCGGCGAGGACAGCGTCTCGAAGCTCGCCCGCATCCAGAAGGCGCTTGCCGAGGCCAAGGTCGACGCGCTCGTCGTCTCCGATCCGCATGCCCTGGCCTGGGTCTTCAACATCCGCGGCGGCGATGTCGAGCACACGCCGCTGCCGCTCGGCTATTCCATCATCCCGCGCGAGGGCCGGCCGACCGTCTTCCTCGCGCCCGAGAAGATCACCAACGAGGCCGGCGACGCGATCGGCGCCGTCGGCGAGATCGCCCCTCCGGCCGAGCTCGACAAGCAGATCGCCAAGCTCGGCGCAGCCAAGGCCAAGGTCCGGCTCGATGCGACGACCGCAGCTTCGGCGCTCGCGACCCTGATCCGCGATGCCGGCGGCACGCCCGATGCCGGCACCGACCCGATCGCCCTGATGAAGGCGCGCAAGAACGCCGCCGAATTGGACGGCGCCCGCAACGCCCATCTGCGCGACGGCGCCGTGATGGTGCGCTATCTCTCCTGGCTGGCGCGCGAGGCGCCGAAAGGCGGCCTGACCGAGATCGATGCAGTGGCCGCGCTCGAGGCCGAACGCCTCAAGACCGGCCTGCTCAAGGACGTCTCCTTCACCACCATCGCCGGCGCCGGCCCCAATGCGGCGTTGCCGCATTATCGCGTCAGCGAGGCGACCAACCGCAAGCTGGAGCCCGGCATCTTCCTGGTCGATTCAGGCGGCCAGTACGAGGACGGCACCACCGACATCACCCGTACCATGGTGATCGGCGAGCCCCCCTCCGAAATGCGCGACCGCTATACCCGCGTGCTCAAGGGCCATGTCGCGATCTCGCGGCTGGTCTTCGTCAAGGGAACGTCGGGCGCGCAACTCGACGCCTTCGCGCGCCTGCCGCTCTGGCAGGGCGGCTTCGATTTCGACCACGGCACCGGCCACGGCGTCGGCAGCTACCTCTCGGTGCATGAGGGGCCGCAGCGCCTCTCCAAGCTCGGCACCACGCCATTGGAGCCGGGCATGATCCTCTCCAACGAGCCCGGCTACTACAAGCAGGGCGAATACGGCATCCGCATCGAGAACCTGATCGTGGTCGAGGAGCGCCAGATTCCGGGGGCCGAGCGCGTGATCTACGGCTTCGAGACGATCACCTGGTGCCCCTATGAGCGCGCCCTGATCGAGAAAGACATGCTCGATGCCGGCGAGATCGCCTGGATCGACGCCTATCACGCCAAGGTCTGGGAGAAGCTCTCGCCGCAGGTCGAGGGCGAGGCGAAGGCGTGGCTGGAGGCGGCTTGCCGGGCTTTGTGAGGCGTCTCTACCGCGAGAAAACTGCCGCATCGCGGTTGTAACCACCATTGTCATTCCGGGGCTTCGCGCAGCGAAGAACCCGGAACCCACGACCGGGTGAGACATCCTGTGTTCAGTGGCCGGCGGCTCGCCCAGTCGTGGGTTCCGGGTTCGCGCCTGAAGGCGCGCCCCGGAATGACAAGGGCGGTCACGTCATGCTCGGGTCCAGGCCCGAGCATGACGGTGCGCTAGAATACCATCCGGAACCCGACCACTGCGACAACCCCGACAGCGACCACGCCCAGCAAGGGCAGCCGCGTCGCGGCGAGTGCCGTGACCGCCGCCGCCGCCGTCTCCGCCCAGCCGGTGGCAAGCGCGCTCGGCGCGATCACCGCGATCAAGACGGCCGGCGGGATCGCGTCGAAGGCGGCCTGCGCGCGCGGCGAGAGGCTGAGCCGCCCGGCCAGCGCCAGTCCGGCGACGCGCGTGAAATAGGTCACGATCGCCATACCCAGGAAGGCGAGAAGGTTGATCGGATCGACGCTCACGCCTTGGCCTCCTCGGTGACCGGCTGCTCTTCGCCACCAGCGGCAAGCCACGCCGCCAGCAATCCGCAGAGCGCCCCTGCCGCGACATGCCAGGGCGGCCCGGCCAACCGATAGGTCACGGCCGAGGCGATGCCGGCGGCTGCGACCGTCCAGAACGTCACCCGCCCCTTCCAGAAGGCGGCGACGAGTGCGATGAACAGGGCCGTGAAGGCGAAATCGGCGCCGAGCCGCTTGGGATCGCCCAGCACCGCGCCGATCATCGCGCCCAGCGTCGAGTTGATCAGCCAGCCGGCGACGAAGGGGATCACCATCGCGAACCAGTAGGCTGGCGTCAGCCGGTGGGTGCGGGCGCGCTTCTCGGCCAGCGCCCAGTTCTCGTCGGCCATGTAATAGAGGCCGAGGAATTTCTGCCAACGGCTGAAGCCCTGGAGCTTCGGCGCCAGCGAAGCACCCATCAGCACATGGCGCGCATTGATCAGCAGCGTCGAGAACACCAGTGCCGCTACCGGCGCCGGGCTTGCCCAAAGCTCGATCGCGGCGAACTGCGCCCCGCCTGCGAAGACCATGATGCTCATCAGGAAGACTTCGAGGGGCGAGAGCCCCTTGCTGGCCGCCACCGCGCCGAAGAGCAGCCCGATCGGCGCCGCGGCCACCGCAGCCGGCCAGATATCGTTCAGGCCGCGCCTGATATCGTCACGCATCGTGGACATGAGTTGTTGGTTCTCTTGAAGCTTGTCGTTCAGCCGGCATGCGCCGCGCGGAAGGCGCCGGGCGTGACCCCGAGCCGCGCCTTGAAGGCCCGCGTCAGGTGGGGCTGATCACAGAATCCGGTCGCCGCCGCGACCTCGCCCAGCGTCTCGCCGCGCCGCAAGCGCTCGCGTGCCCGCCGGACCCGGACATCGATGAGATAGGCATGCGGCGTCAGCCCGGTCTCGCGCCGGAAGGCCCGGATCAGGTGATGACGCGGCAACCCTGCCAATCGCGCGAGGTCGGCCAGCGACAGGTCTTCCTCATAGCGCGCCTCGATCGCCCGGCGCGTTCGCGCCACCGGCCCGTCCTCGCGCCCAACCGCCTGCACGGTCAGGTCGGCATGGCGCGCCAGCATATGGGCATAGGCGCGCAGCAAGGCCTCCTCGCCCGCCAGCGCGTCGGCGCCTTCCTCCAGCAAGCGATGCGCGGCGCTGAACAGTGCGGCACCCGCCGGGTCCTGCACCACGGGATCGCGGAAGAACGGCGTGCCGACAGCCTCGCCGCCCGTCAGCGACGCTGCGATCTCCTGCATCAATTCGACGGAAGGGTAGCTCATCCGGTAGCGATAGCCGCCCTCGCTCGGCGCGCCGTCATGGACGTCGAGCGGGTGGTTCATCACGATATCGCCGGGGCCGGCATAGAGTTTCTGCCCACGCGCATGCCAGACCTCACAGCCCATCTCGATCGTCCCGATCGCATAGGTGTCATGGGCATGCGGGGCATAGGCATGGGTACGGAAGGTCGCGGCGAGGAACTCGAGCCCGTCGAAGCGGCGCGTGGCGAACAGGTGCGCGCTCTCCCCCGCCCTGAGCGGGGTCTCCAGCAAGGCCTGTTCCTGCGAGATCGACTGCATGCCCAAGGATAGCGCAGAAGCCCGCCATACTGTCTTGAAGAAAAGTGATCGGGCGCATCACGCGCCCGATCGGTTTTGCCATTCTTGGATGGAGCGTCAGAGGGCGTGCGCAGCCGCCCCTGCACCGACCCGCTCGGGGCTCTTCGAGCCCAGCAGCAGCACGCCCGTCCCACCGACCAACGTCGCGGCCGCGGCATAGGCGATGACCCCGAGCGTCCCGAAGCCATCGACCAGCAAACCGCCGAAGATGGCACCGCTCGCAATCGCGATCTGGAAGGCGGCAACGATCAGGCCGCCGGCCGATTCGGCCTCATCCTCCGGGGCGACGCGCACCAGCCAGGTCTGGAAGCCGACCGGCAGCGCACCGAAGGCAAAGCCCCAGAGCCCAACCGCGATGGCGGAGGCGATCGGCGACGATCCGACGAAGAGCAGGCTCACGCCCACCGCGGCGATCAGGAAGGCACCGAAGATCACCGAGGCCTTGGCGCTGCGCGCGGTGATCGCCCCGCCCGCGAAATTGCCGAAGAAGCCGCCGACGCCATAGGCCAGCAGGACGAGCGAGATCGCCTCGACCGAGAGCTTGGGGATCTGCTCCAGGAACGGGCGCACATAGGTGAAGCCCGCGAAATGGCCGGAGATCACCACGACGATGCCGGCGAGCACGAGCGCGATGCTGGGCTGGCCGAGCAGGCGGAACAGCGTGCGGATATCGGGCGAGCCGCGCGCCGGCAGACGCGGCAGCACCGCGATCTGGATAACGAGCGTCGCGACGCCGACCAGCGCCGAAAGCCAGAATACGAAGCGCCAGCCCATCACATTGCCGAGATAGGCTCCGATCGGCGCGGCGCTGACGGTGGCGAGGGAGACGCCGGCAAAGATCAGCGACATCGCCTTGGGCAGGGCGCTGGGCGGCACGAGCCGCATCGCGGTCGCCGCGACCATCGACCAGAAGGCGCCGAGCCCGATGCCGAGCAGGACGCGGGCGAAGAGCAGCGTGGTCAGGTTGGTGGCGATTGCCGCGATGACGCTGGAGACGATCAGCAGGACGGTCAGCGACCAGATCACGATGCGCCGGTCGATGCCGCGCGTCACGATTGCCGCGGCGAGGCCGGCGATGGCGCCGACCACGGCGGTCGCAGTCACCGCCTGCCCGGCGGCGCCGACGGAGACGCCGACATCGGCCGCCATCGGGGTGAGCAGGCTCGCCGGCAGGAACTCGGCCGTGACGAGGCCGAAGACGCCAAAGGTCAGGGATGTGACGGCAGCCCAGGCCGGCTTGTCGCGGGCCTCCTCGGCTGTATCGTCGAATTCGAGTGCAGTGGCAGACAGGGAATCTGACATGGGGTTCTCCATGAGGTCGCCGGAAGATGGGCGTGGCCCCATGGAGTTTCCATGCTATATCATCCGCATCTCATGACCGTTCGTCCAGGATTGCCATGACTGCTTCCACCGACCACCTGACCGAGATGCTCCGGGGCCTGAGGCTCGACGGCGTCGACTACAGCCGCTGCCAGTTGGCCTCGCCCTGGGGCGTCGTCTACCCGCCGACCCATCAGGCCTATTTCCATTTCATCTCGCGCGGCAGTTGCTGGCTGAAGACGCCGGCCGGTGAATGGCTGAAGCTCGCGGATGGCGATGCCGTGCTGTTGCCGCGCGGCGGCGGCCATGTGCTGGCGAGCTCGCCGGATGTCGTCGCTTCACCGCCCTGCGACTGCCGGGTGCGCGAGGCCTACGGCAACATCTTCGATGTCGAAGGCGGCGGCACCGGCGCACATATGCTGCTCTTCACCGGCCGCATGACCTTCAATGTCGATTTCGACCACCCGCTGCTGCGCCTGATGCCCGACCTGATGCGGATGAGTGACTTCATCGCCAACGAGCCCGGCATCCCGCATCTGCTGGAGGCGATGGGGCGTGAGGTCATGCTGGACCGCGTCGGCGCCGGCGGCATCCTCGCCCGCCTCGCCGATGTGCTGGCGGCCGCGATCATCCGCGCCTGGGTCGAGGGCGGCTGCGGCGCCGCCAAGGGCTGGGTCGCAGCCGCGCGCTGCCCGACGGTCGGCAAGGTGCTGGCCGCGATCCACGCCCATCCCGAGACCGACTGGACGGTCGAGAGCCTCGCCGAGCTGATGGGCGCCTCGCGTTCCGGCTTCGCCGAGCGCTTCGCCGAGGTCGTCGGCGAAACACCCGCCCGCTATGTCGCGCAGGTGCGGATGCATCAGGCCCGGCAATGGCTCGCCCGCGACAAGTTGCGGATCGCGGTGGTGGCCCAGCGCCTCGGCTACGAGTCGGAAGCCTCGTTCAGCCGCGCCTTCAAGCGCATCACCGGCCTGGCGCCGAGCCAGGTCCGGGCGGCGGGCGAGGCGCCGCCAGCGGCCATGTTCACGCCGGCGGTGAGGGCGGCGGAGTAGTTCCCCGCTCGATCCACGCTGTCATCCCGGACAAGCCGCGAAGCGGCGCCGATCCGGGATCCATTCCGGAACGCTCCCGATAATGGTTCCGGAATGGATCCCGGGTCTTCGCTCCGCTCCGCCCGGGATGACAACGGGGAATGGACAGTTCCCTACCCGCCCACCAGATCGAACCAGCCCGCCTCGTCGATCACCTCGACGCCGTGCTTGGCCGCATCCTTGAGCTTGGAGCCGGCGCCCGGCCCGGCGACAAGGAGATCGGTCTTCGACGACACCGAGCCCGCGACCTTGGCGCCGAGCCGCTCGGCCATCGCCTTGGCCTCGTCGCGGGTCATCCGCTCCAGCGCGCCGGTGAAGACCACGATCTTGCCGGCGACGGGGCTGGCCGAGGCGACGGCCTCCAATGGCTGCGGCGAGACCTGCGCCAGCAATCGGTCGAGCAGTTCCTCGTTATGCGGCTCGCCGAAGAATTCGATCAGCGCCTCGACCACGGTCGGACCGACACTGTCGATGGCGCCGAGTTCCTGCCGCTCGGGCGAGGCCTCGTCGGCAGCAGCGATGGCCGCCGCCCGCAGCGCCTCGAACGAGCCGTAATGCCGCGCCAGCAGACGCGCCGTCGTCTCGCCGATATGGCGAATGCCGAGCCCGAAGATGAAGCGGTTGAGCGGCGGCGTGCGCCGAGCCTCGATCGCCTCGAACAGCTTGGCGACGCTCTGGGCGCCAAAACCCTCCTTGGCCTTGAGCTTCCTCAGCGGGTTGGCAGCGTCGCGTGCCGCCAGCGTGAAGATATCGGCCGGCTCCCTGACGGGAAGCTCCGCATCGCTGTGGAAGAACTCGATCTGCTTGTCGCCGAGCCCGTCGATATCCAGCGCGTCGCGCGAAACGAAATGCTTGAGGCGCTCGACCGCCTGCGCCGGGCAGATCAGGCCGCCGGTACAGCGGCGGATGGCGTCTTCCTTGCCGCTGCGCGGGTTGAGCTCCCGCGTCGCATGGCTGCCGCAGGCCGGGCAGAGCATCGGGAATTCGTACGGCTTCGAATCCGCCGGGCGCTTCGAAAGATCGACCGCCTCGACACGCGGGATGACGTCGCCCGCCCGCTTCACCGTGACGGTGTCGCCGATGCGGATATCGGTGCCGTCGCGGATCGGCAGCCCCTTGGAATCGAAGCCGCGGATATAGTCCTCGTTATGCAGCGTCGCATTGGTCACGACGACGCCGCCGACCGTCACCGGCTTCAGGCGCGCCACCGGCGAGAGTGCGCCGGTGCGCCCGACCTGGATGTCGATGGCTTCAAGCAGGGTGGTCGCGAGCTCGGCCGGGAATTTATGCGCGATTGCCCAACGCGGCGCCCGCGAAACGAAGCCGAGCCGCGCCTGCAGCGCGAGATCGTCGACCTTGTAGACGACGCCGTCGATATCGTAGCCGAGCGTCGCGCGCTGGCTCTCGATCAGCCGGTATTGTGCGATCAGTTCGGCGACACTCTCACAGCGCTTCATCAGCGGATTGGTGCGAAAACCCCAGCGCCGGAACGCTTCGACCACGCCCGATTGCGTCGGCGCCGGCAGCACCGGCATCTCGCCCCAGGCATAGGCGAAGAAGCGCAAGGGACGCGCGGCGGTGACGCTGACATCGAGCTGGCGCAGCGAGCCCGCCGCCGCATTGCGCGGATTGGCGAATTCCGGCAGTCCCTTCTCGCGCTGGCGTTCGTTGATCCCGGCGAAATCGGCGTGTCCCAGATAGACCTCGCCGCGCACCTCGGCGATCTCCGGCACATCCGGCCCGGCGAGCGTCTTGGGAATTTCGGAGATGGTGCGGGCGTTCAGCGTGACGTCCTCGCCCTCCTCGCCGTCGCCGCGCGTCGCGGCAGCGACCAGCTCGCCCTTCTCGTAACGCAGCGAGAGCGAAAGTCCGTCGATCTTCGGCTCGGCGGTGAAGGCGATGCCGTCTTCCTCCTTGCGGCCGAGGAAGCGATAGACGCGGGCCGCGAACTCGGCGACGGCCTCGTCGGAGAAGGCATTGTCGAGCGAGAGCATCGGCACGCGATGCCGGATCTTGGCGAACTTGCCGGAAGGCTTGGCGCCGACCTTGGCGCTGACGTCGCTCTCCTGCTTCAGCGTCGGAAAGGCTTCTTCCAGCGCGACGAGCCGGCGACGCTTCGCGTCATAGGCCGCATCGTCCATGATCGGCTGGTCGTCCTGGAAATAGGCGTCGTTCGCGGCCTGCACCGCGGCCGCCAGCAGCTTGTGCTCGGCCTTCGCCTTGCGCGGTGTCAGCTCTGCGATCGGCGTTTCGGAGGGGGCGGAATCGTCGGCGTCGCTCATGGGACAGCATTAGGCGAGATGATCGTGACGAGGAAGGGCAGCAGCCTTTTTGCAGTCGGTGCAAGGCGGTGCCGCCCCGAAAGCTTGCGACAAAACCGGCTTTGGCGCGTATAGTTTGCGGGCTGGGAATTGGAAGCTCGACGCCGCAGGCCGTTGACGCCAAGGTTCACGTCGACAGCCATATGGCGAACCGGGCCGGAACCGGGAGACACGCCATGGCCAATCTCGACGGCACAGTTCATGATATTGCCGCGCTCTCGCAGCCGCGCATCAGGACCATCACCACGCGGGATCTGCACGAGGCGCTGCTGCGCGGCTGGGACGATTTCAAGGCGCAGCCGAGCCATCTCGTCTTCATCGCGCTGATTTATCCCGTCGCCGGCATCCTGCTGGCGCAACTCACAGTCAGCTACAACATCTTCCCCCTGCTCTTCCCGCTGCTCTCGGGCTTCGCATTGCTCGGCCCCTTCGCCGCGATCGGGCTCTATGAGATCAGCCGCCGCCGCGAGAAGGGCATGGATACATCCTGGGTTCACGCCTTCGCGGTGCTGCGTTCGCGTTCGATCGGACAGATCGCCCTGCTCGGCGCGATGCTGACCGGGCTCTTTCTCGCCTGGCTGTTCAGCGCCTGGTTCCTCTATCGCGGTATCCTCGGCCTGCCGGCCGATGTCTCGACAGCCGATTTCCTGAGGGCCGTGTTCACCACCGCGGATGGCTGGATCATGATGGTGATCGGCAATGCGGTCGGCCTGCTGCTTGCCATCCTCGCCTTCTCGATCTCGGTCGTGTCCTTCCCGCTGATCATCGACCGGCATGTCGATGCACCGACCGCGATCCGCACCTCGATCGCCGCCGTCGAGGCCAATCCGCGCGTGATGATGTACTGGGGCCTGATAGTGACCGGGCTGCTGGTGCTCGGCTGCCTGCCCATGCTGGTCGGCCTGATCGTGGTCATGCCGGTGCTCGGTCACGCCACCTGGCATCTCTACCGCAAGCTGGTGGACTGAGGTCCACAGGCGCCAAGGGGAACCTTTGGCGCCCAAAACGGGTTCACCCCCTGCCAGATCGAGCCGCAAGGCTCCAGTCAGCCAGGGGGCTTTTCATGAACAACATCATTTATATCATCGGTCTTATCGTCGTCGTTCTCGCGATCCTTTCCTTCCTCGGCCTGCGCTGAGGAAGGAGGGCGAGAACGGTCGCCGACGGCCACCGGCGCCTGGGATGCGCCATTCTCAAAGAAATCGCGCCGTCATTCCGGGCTTGACCCGGAATCCATCATAGAGCGCTTAAGCCCTACGATGGATTCCGGATCGGTGCAGCTTCGCTGCTTGTCCGGAATGACGGCGCTTTTGTGTAAAGGCTGAAGCTCAGCCGCGATTGTCGCCGCGCGGCTTGCCCTTGCCGAAGGGCTTGCCACCCGCCGGGCGCCCGCCGGCGGGCTTGCCCGCGAAGGGTTTAGCGGCGAAGGGCTTGCCCTTCCCCTCATATGGCTTCTTGAAGCCGCCACCGGGCTTGCCGTCGTCGCGGCGCGGCGGGCGCGCATCGTCGCGCGGAGGCCTGCTGTCGGCGCGATACGGCTTGCGCTCGTCGCTCCGCGGCGCGCGTTGATTCGCATCCCGGGGCTCGAAACGCGGCCGCTGCGGCCTATCCACGGCAGCAGCCTGATCGTCACCCCAGCTTTTGCGGGGCGCGGCCGGACGCTCGGCCTTGTCCGCGAAGGACTTGGCGGGGCGGCGCTCGGCCTCCGTCGTCGGCTCGATCACGATCTTGTCGCGATCCGGGATCCGCACGGAATCATAGAAGCGATCGGCGACGTCGGCATCGATCTCGACCTTGGTCTCGCGGTCGAAAATGCGGATCGCGCCGACCTCGTCGCGCGTGATCCGGCCACGGCGGCACAGCATCGGCAGGAGCTGGCGCGGATCGGCACCCTGCTTGCGGCCGATATCGAGCCGGAACCAGACGGTGTCGCCACGCGGGCCGGCCGGCTTGCGCGGGCGCTCGCCATCCTCGCCCTCGTCGCGCCCGAACGGGCGGCGCTTGGCAGCATAATCCTCGTTCGTACGGACCGGCCGACGCTCGTCGCGGCCGAAGCCGGGATCGCCGACCTCTTCCGCGGCCGGCAGGCGGGTGCGGTAGAGCCGGACGAGCGCGGCGGCGATATCGCGCGCCTCGCGGCCCGCCATCAGCGCGTCAATCATGCCGGCATCGTCCTCGGAGCCGTCGCCGTTCAGCAACGGATCGGAGAGCAGGCGCTCCTGGTCGAGCACGCGGATCTCCTCCGCCGTCGGCGGGGCGATCCACTCGGCTTCGACCTTGCCTTCCATCAGCAGGCGCTCGGCCTTGCGGCGGCGCGATTGCGGCACCAGCAGGACGCTCGTGCCCTTGTTGCCGGCGCGGCCGGTGCGGCCCGAGCGATGCTGCATCACCTCGGAATCGTTGGGCAGCTCCGCATGGATGACGAGATCGAGCCCCGGCAAATCGATGCCGCGCGCCGCGACATCGGTCGCGACGCAGACCCGCGCCCGGCCGTCGCGCAGCGCCTGGAGCGCCGCGTTGCGCTCGTTCTGGCCGAGTTCGCCCGATAGCGCGACGGAGGTGAAGCCGCGCTCGAGCAGGATCGCCTCGAGATGGCGCACGGCATTGCGGGTGTTGCAGAAGACCAGCGCCACCGGCGCATTGTGGAAGCGCAGCAGGTTGACGACCGCGAGCTCGGCTTCCTTCGGGAAGACGCGCACGGCCTTGTAGGCGATGTCGGCATGGCCGCGCCGCGTCGCTTCCACCTCGATCCGCAGCGCATCGCGCTGGTAGCTCTGCGCGAGCTGGACGATCGCCTTCGGGAAGGTCGCCGAGAACAGCAGGCTGCGGCGCTCCGCCGGGGTGGTCTTCAGGATGTATTCGAGATCGTCGCGGAAGCCGAGATCGAGCATCTCGTCAGCCTCGTCGAGGACGACCGCCTTGAGCGCGGAGACGTCGAGGCGACGCCGCTCGATATGGTCACGCAGGCGGCCGGGCGTGCCGACGACGATATGCGCGCCCTCGTCGAGCAGCATCGCCTCGCGGCGCGGGTCCATGCCGCCGACGCAGGAGATCACCCGCGCGCCGGTCTGGGCATAGAGCCAGGCAAGTTCGCGCTGCACCTGCAAGGCGAGTTCGCGCGTCGGCGCGATGATCAGGGCGAGCGGCTCGGCCGCAGGGCCGAGCTTCTCGGCTGTGCCCAGCAGGGTCTCGCCGATGGCGAGGCCATAGGCGATGGTCTTGCCGGAGCCGGTCTGCGAGGAGACCAGCAGGTCGCGCCCGCGGGCGCCGTCTTCGAGGACGGCGCTCTGCACCGGCGTCGGGTCGGAGTAATTGCGATCGGCGAGCGCGCGCGCGAGCGGCGGGCTCGTGAGAGAAAAGGACATGCGATATGGGCCTAAGGGTTGCGGCGTAAGATGAAGGAACGGCGCGAAGCGTGGCGATAGGTTCAGGCGGCACTAGACAATCGGACCGACAAGCGGAATGCGCTTTTCGGAAAATCCGATGCCAAAACAAATAATCAGATCGCACCCCCGGCGTCGGGAAGGACGCATGGCGATCTAACGGGCAGCTGCACCATCGGATGACAGCGGCTCTTAAACTAAAGCGATACAAAAGGAAATGCGGCATTCCCGCGCCCGGCGCAGGGCTGAGCCGGGCCGGACGCACCTTGCCGGCGAGGCGCCGCCCCCACTAGCTTCCCGGCCTCACCGAACGCGCGCGATGCCGAAGCGGAGAACAGCCCATGGTCCAGCACTCCCGCCGCATCGGCGCCTACGAGGTCCAAGTCCTGCATGACGGCATCTTCGAGGCGCCGCTCGACGTGCTCATCCATGCCGATGGCGAGGCCGCCCGCAATGAGGCGGTCTCGCGCTGGGGCAAGCCGAAGGTCAGCATCGTCGTGAACTGCTTTGCCCTGAAGGGCGCGAGCGGAATTACCCTCCTCGATGCCGGCACCGGCCCGTCCTGGGGCAAAGCGATGGGCCATGCCCCGGCTGCGATGACGGCTGCGGGCATCGCGCCCGAAGACGTCGCCCACGTCCTGATCACGCATCTTCATGGCGATCATGCTCTCGGCCTGTTCAATAGCGACAGCCCATTTTTCCCGAATGCCGAGATCATCGTCCCCGAAGCGGATTTCGGCTTCTATGGCGACGAGGCCAACCGCGCACGCACCCCGGAGAAGAAGCAGGGCGCCTTCGCCATCGCCGCGAGTTTGAAGAAGCACTATGCCGGCCGCATCCGCGCTGTCCCGGCTGGTGGGGCCCATCCGGGCATCACATTGATCCCCCTGCCCGGCCATACCTACGGCGATAGCGGCTATCTGATCGAGGGCGCCGGCGAGAGCCTGCTGCTCTGGGGCGATGCGCTGCATCTCTCCGACCTCCAGGCTTCGGACCCGGATATCGGCTTCGTCTATGATTTCGACGCCGCGACCGCGCTGGCCTCCCGCCGCGGCATCCTGGAGCGCGCCGCGCACGAGAACTGGCTCGTCTCGGGTGGTCATGTCGAGGGTTTCACGCGGGTCGTGAAGAAGGGTGCGGGCTACGAATTGGTCGCTGTGTAGTCCGCGGCCGAAACCACGTCATACCCAGCACGCGCGGAGAACCCCTCCTGTAAGGAGAGGGGCAGGGTGAGGTGTAGGCCCTTGGACCAGTTGGGCGCCCACTTCACAGCAGCAGCAACCACCTCACGGCAATTCGGTGAGCGGCCTACCCCTCACCCTGCCCTCTCCCTATGGGAGAGGGTTCCCCGCGTAAGCTGAGTAAGCGTCCGGCCCAGGACAGCCTTCAGCCGCGCAGGCCCGCCGCCTGCAGCAGGCGCCCGGCGGCGGCGCGCGCTTCCTCGGTGATCGAGGCGCCGGCCAGCATCCGTGCGATCTCCTCGCGCCGCGCCTGGTCTTCCAGCGCCGTAACCCGCGTCACGGTGCGTGAGGCTTCGCCCTCCTCCGCCGATTTGGCGATCAGGAAATGCTGCCCGGCCTTGGCCGCGACCTGCGGCGCATGCGTCACCGAGATCACCTGGACCTGACCGGCCAATCGCGCTAGCCGCTCGCCGATCGCATCGGCGACTGCGCCGCCGACACCGGTGTCGATCTCGTCGAAGACCAGCGTCGGGGCGGAGCCGCGCTCGGCCAGCACGACCTTGAGGGCCAGCATGAAGCGCGAGAGCTCGCCCCCGGAGGCGACCTTCATCATTGGGCCCGGTCGCGTACCCGGATTGGTCTCGACCCAGAACTCGACCTTGTCGAAGCCTTCCGGCCCGCGCGCGTTGGCGTCGCTCTCGATCCGGGTGATGAAGCGGGCCCGCTCCAGCTTGAGCGGTGGCAATTCGGCCTTCACGGCCGTATCCAGTTTTGCCGCAGCCGCCTGGCGCGCCTCGGACAGGGCCTGCGCCTGCCCGAGGAAGGCCGTTTCAGCCTCCATCAGCTCCGCTTCGAGCCGGGAGAGCGAGGTCTCGCTTTCGTCGAGCGCGGCAAGGTCGCTCGCCATCGTCGCCGCCAGGATGGACAGGCCATCGACCGGCACGTCGTATTTGCGGCCTGCGGCCCTGAGCGCGAACAACCGCTCCTCGGTGCGTTCCTGCTCGCGCGGATCGTATTCGGCGGCGCGCGTCGCGGCGGCGAGCGCCTCGCCGGCCTCTTCCAAAGCGACGATCGCGGTGTTGAGCGCGGCAATCGAGGGGTCGACCAGCTCCGGTGCCTGGCTCGCACGGCGCTCCAACCGGCGCAGCACGGCGGCGAGCGTCGGCACCGCAGAGGATTGTCCGCCGACCGCCTCATAGGCCTCGTTGAGATCGCGCGCGACCTTCTCCGCCTGCATCATCGCCTGACGGATGGTCGCGAGCGCATCCTCCTCGCCCGCCTGCGGCGCGAGCTTGCCGAGTTCCTCGACGGCATGGCGCAGGAAATCCGCTTCCTTGCGCGCCGCCTCGACGCGCAGGCGCTGCGACTGCAGGGCCTGCCGCGCCCGCTTCAGCGTCTCGCTCGCCCCTGCTACGGCCTCGGCCTCTGCCTCCAGCCCGCCGAAACCATCGAGGATCGTGCGGTGCTGGGCCGGATCGGTCAGGGCGCGGTCGTCATGCTGGCCGTGGATCTCGACGATGGCGGTGCCCACCATCCGCAGGATCTGCACCGAGACCGGCTGGTCGTTGATGAAGGCGCGGGTGCGGCCGTCCGCATATTGCACGCGGCGCAGGATGAGATCGCCGTCGGTGTCGATCTCCTGCGCCTGCGCCAGCTTGCGGGCCGGGTGCGTCATCGGCAGGTCGAACACGGCGCTGACCTGGCCTTGAGCCTCGCCATGGCGCACGAGCGAGCCATCGCCGCGCCCGCCGAGCGCCAGCGCGAAACCGTCGAGCAGGATCGACTTGCCGGCACCGGTCTCGCCGGTGAGCACGCTCAGCCCCTCATGGAAGCCGAGGTCGAGCCTGTCGATCAGGACGATGTCGCGAATCGAGAGCTGCGCCAGCATCGACGCTCAACCCATCCTTCGGAGCCGGCAGGATCGCCCGTGGCTCGTCATGCAAGGGGCGCCCTCGCTCGTCAGAGGCGGTTCAGTCCGACCAGGCCGCCGACCGTGCGCGAGAAGCCCTGGAAGGCACGGCTGATATAGGAACCGCGATCTTCGCGCGGCTCCAGGCCGCCGCTCTGCAGCAGGGCGTAGGCGTCCTTGTACCACTGGCTATCGGGGAAGTTGTGCCCGAGGACGGCCGCCGCCGTCTGCGCCTCGTTGGTGATGCCCATCGCCATATAGACCTCGGTCAGGCGCATCAGCGCCTCCTCGACATGGCGCGTGGTCTGGTACTTGATGATGACCTCGCGGAAACGGTTCACCGCGCCGGTATAGTTGCGCTTCTCCAGATAGTAGCGCCCGACATTCATCTCCTTGCCGGCGAGCTGATCCCGCGCCACCAGGAGCTTTTCCCTGGCGTCGATGATGTATTCCGACTTCGGATAGTTGGCGATGAGCTGCTCCAGCGCCTGGATCGCCTGGGCCGTCCGCTCCTGATCGCGGGTCGCGTCCGGGATCTGGTTGTAATAGGACATCGCCAGGATGTACTGCGCATAGGCGGCGTCGGGGCTCGCCGGGTTCTGCGCGATGAAGCGCTTCGAGGCGGTGATCGCCTCCTCCCACTTCGAGGCCTGGAAATTGGTATAGGCCGTCATCAGCAGGCCCTTGCGGGCATAGGGCGAGAACGGCGCGGTCTTGTCGATGTCCTCGAACTTCTTCGAGGCGCCCTCGCTATCGCCGTTCTGCAGACGGGCCAGGCCTTCGTTGTAGAGCTTGTCAGCCGGCGTCGGCGGCGTCAGGTCCGGCTTGTAGACCTCGGGCTTGTCGAAGGGATTGAGCGAGGACAGGGTATCGCAGCCGCCGAGCAGCATGGCGGCGCCCAGCGCAAGGGCGATGCCCCTGCGCGGAGAAAGACCGCGATGGATTGCCGGAAGGCTTTGCCGCGTCACGCTCACGTCGTCCGTCCTCTTTCGATCGTCCCCGCTGGCGGGAAGCATGCCTTACCTCAGACGCTTCCCCCGCGCCACTGCCGAAAACCGGTTATGACGTGATTCCGCATCGCTGCGGCATCTGGGACAAGAAACAGGCGATTGGAAGGCGAAGTCGCGTTTCGCCGCGCTTCAGTGCAAATCCGGCGCGAAGGCGGCCGGAGCTGACGCAGCCATCTGCACGGCGCGCGGCGCCGCGAAGACCGGCTGGGATTCGACGATCGCAAAATTCGCACGATCGGCGAAAAGCGCCTCGAGGATGCGGACATTCATCCGGTGGCCACCGCAATAGGAGCGGAACTCGCCGATGATCGGATAGCCGGCCAGCGCGAGGTCGCCGATCGCGTCGAGCACCTTGTGGCGCACGAACTCGTCGCCGTAGCGCAGGCCCTCGGGGTTGATGACCTTGTCATCGCCGACCGCGACGGTGTTCTCGAGCGAGGCGCCCTGAGCGAAGCCCGCCTTCCAGAGCTGCTCGACATCGCGCATGAAGCCGAAGGTGCGGGCCTTCGAAATCTCGCTGGCATAAGCCTGCGCGTCGAGATCGAAGATCTTGCGCTGGCGGCCGATCACGACGCTGTCGAAATCGATCTCGACATCGAGGCGGAAGCCGTGCTCGGCCGGGGCCAGTTCGGCGAAGGCGCGGCCCTGCTTGATGCGGACCGGCTGGAGGACCTTGAGATAGCGGCGCGGCGCGGTGAGCGTCGTCATGCCGGTCGCCTCGATGGCAACGACGAATTCGCGGGCACTGCCGTCCATGATCGGCATTTCCGGCCCGTCGATCTCGACGAGCACGTTGTCGAGGCCGAGGCCCGCGCAGGCCGACATGAGGTGCTCGATCGTCGAGACCGAGGCCGGGCCGCGGTCGCCGATCACGGTGCAGAGCTCCGTGGCGCTGACCTTGGTGTGCTTGGCGTGAATGAGCTGGGGCGGCATGCCCTCGATGCCTGTCCGCAGGAAGACGACGCCGGTATTGGCGCTGGACGGCTTCAGGCAGATGCTCGCGGGGGCGCCGGAATGAACGCCGATCCCCGTCAGGGTCACGGCTGCCCGCAAGGTCGTCTGCCGATCGAAGGTCATACCGTTATCCAATCCTGATCGCGAAGGCCGCGGTCACCTGCCGATGCAGGGATCGTCCAGCCGGCGATGTCTTCAAGGCCAGGCCGGAATGGTCCCGACGAGGCCGTTGTCCCGATGCGGCCGCAACATAAGCTTTTGAGGCCGCCTCTCAAAATCACGCTTTCTTTCGCTGTGTTACAACGGGGAAGCGATCGAGGACGGACTATAACAAGCTGAAAGATAACGATTTTTTAACGCGCCAAAACCCGCCGCGGAATGCCGCGGCGGGTTGTGTTGCAAAGCCGTGAGACGGCGCTGCCGGGCGCCTTCCGACTCAGTTCGCCTGGCGGCGGAGGAAGGCCGGGATCTCGAGATGATCTTCCTCGCTGGAGCGAGTCGGAGCAGCGCGGCCATGCGGATCGAGCTGGCCCTGCGCCGGGCGCGAGGCCGGCTGCTGCTGCACCGGGCGGCGCATATACTCGGCATGGGCGGCGCTCGGCGCCGGGGCCTGCGGCATCGGCGGGGCGACCGGAGCCTGGACCTGACGCACCGGCGCCTGCTGCGGCTCCGTCATCTCATCGTCCTTGCGGCCACCGAAGCCGACCGAGGCGAGGCGCTGCATCAGCGACATCCGCTTCTGCTCCACGGCGCTGGGCGGCTGCGGCGCGGGCTGAACGCCGCGATGCGCATTGAGCTGGGCCTGGCCGGGGGCCGGCAGGTCTTCGACGCGGGGCATGCGGGTCGGGCGGACGACCGCGCGTTCCGGCATCGGCGGGATGAAGCTCTCATCGAAATTCAGGCTCGGCTCGGCATGCTGGACGGGCTCCGGCGCCGGAGCGGCCATCACCGGACGCGGCTGCACCGGCTCGATGCGGATGTCCTGCGCGACATGGGCTGCCGGAGCAGGCTCCGGCAGCGGGGCGACGCGGGCCGTCTCGATCGCCGGCACGGCGGGCGCGACCGGGCGGGCAGCGGCAACAGCGGCGTTGCTGCGCAGGCGGGCTTCGGCCTTCAGGCGCTCCGCCACCTGGGCGATGCGCGCCTCGGTGTCGTCGTTCTCGGCCTGGGACGAGATCGGCTTGTCGATTCCGGTCGCGACGACGGAGACGCGCACGGTGCCTTCGAGCGATTCGTCGAAGGTCGCGCCGACGATGATGTTGGCCTCGGAATCGACCTCCTCGCGGATGCGGGTGGCGGCCTCGTCGACCTCATAGAGCTTCATGTCGCGCCCGCCGGTGATCGAGATCAGCAGGCCGCGCGCACCCTTCATCGAGACGTCGTCGAGCAGCGGATTGTTGATCGCGGCCTGGGCCGCGGTCAGCGCGCGCTTCTCGCCCTGCGCCTCGCCGGTGCCCATCATCGCCTTGCCCATGCCGCGCATCACGGCGCGCACGTCGGCGAAGTCGAGATTGATCAGGCCGGGGCGGACCATCAGGTCGGTGATGCAGGCGACGCCCGAATAGAGCACCTGGTCGGCCATGCCGAAGGCGTCGGCGAAGCCGGTGGTCTCGTTGGCGACGCGGAACAGGTTCTGGTTCGGGATGACGATCAGGGTATCGACCGCCTCGTTCAGCTCGCCGATGCCGGCCTCCGCCATGCGCATGCGGCGCTGGCCTTCGAACTGGAACGGCTTGGTGACGACGCCGACGGTCAGGATGCCCATGTCGCGGGCGACGCGGGCGATCGCGGGGGCCGCGCCCGTGCCGGTGCCGCCGCCCATGCCGGCGGTGATGAAGACCATGTGAGCGCCGGCCAGATGGTCACGGATCTCGTCGATGACCTCTTCGGCCGCCGCGCGCCCGACTTCCGGCTGCGAGCCGGCGCCGAGGCCTTCGGTGACCTGCAGGCCCATCTGGACGATGCGGGAGGCGCGCGACAGGGCGAGAGCCTGCGCGTCGGTGTTGGCGACGACGAAGTCGACGCCGTCGAGGCCGGCCTCGATCATGTTGTTGACCGCATTGCCGCCGGCGCCGCCGACGCCGAACACCGTGATCCGGGGCTTCAGTTCCCGGATGTCCGGGGCTTGCAGATTCATCGCCATGGTTGCCTCTTTTGATCCCTTGTCCGGCGCCTGGCGGGAGCCGTCCCGATTGCTACGTTTGACGCCGCGGCCCGCCCTCTCGAACGAACCGTACTCACTCAATTCTCGACCATGGCTCGCGCCATGATCAGAAACTGTCCTTCAGCCACCGCCCGACACGCGAGAAGTAGCCGTCCGTCCCGGTTGCGAAGTAGCGCGCGCCGGCGGCACGCGGCTCGAAATGCTCGACATGGGCGACCTGCGGATAGACCAAGAGGCCGACCGCCGCCGCGAAGGCCGGGCCCTTGCCCGCTTCCGGCAGGCCCTTGATCCCGAGCGGGCGGCCGGTCCGGACCTGGCCGCCGAGGATGCGCCGTGCCACTTCCGGCAGGCCGGTGAGCTGGCAGGCGCCGCCGGTGAGGACGACACGCCGCCCGGCCTGGGCCGAGAAGCCGGCATTGTTCAGCCGGTCGCGCACCAGTTCGAGGATCTCCTCGACGCGCGGCTTGATGATCCGGACCAGATGCGACTTGGCGAGATGGTTCGGCATGTCGCGCTCGTCGTCATCGACCTGCGGGACCGAGATCATGTCGCGCTCGTCCGAGGCGCTGGCGATGCAGGAGCCGTGCAGCGTCTTCAGCCGCTCGGCCGCCGAGACGCGGGTCGAGAGGCCGCGCGCCACGTCCATGGTGATGTGGTTGCCGCCGACGGCGATCGCGTCGGCATGGACGAGATGCCCGCCCGAGAATACGCCGAGCGAGGTCGAGCCGCCGCCGAGATCGACGAGGACGACGCCCATCTCCGATTCGTCGTCGACGAGGACCGAGAGGCCGGACGCATAGGGGGTCGCGACTACCGCCTCGACCTCGAGATGGCAGCGCTCGACCGCGAGCATGACGTTGCGCGCCGCCGCCGCCTCGCTGGCGACGACATGCATGTCGACCGAGAGCTTGCCGCCGATCAGCCCGCGCGGATCGAGCACGCCCGGCACGCCGTCCAGCGCATAGCCGGTCGGCAGGGCATGGAGCACCGCCTTGCCGGGGCGCAGCGCATGGGTCGCGGCGGTCGCCAGCACGCGCTTCACATCGGCGTCGCCGACGGAGCCCGAGCGCAGGTCGACGCTGGCGGCGTAGTGCTGCGAGCCGATGCGCCCGCCGGTCAGGTTGACGATGACCGACTGGACCTCGACCTTGGCCATGCGCTCGGCTGCGTCCACGGCGGCGCGGATCGCGCGCTCGGCGCTTTCGAGATCGACGATCGCCCCGCCCTTCAGGCCGAGCGAGCGCTGATGGCCGATGCCGATGATGCGGGCGACATGGGTGCGTCCGCGCAGCCGCTCGTTGGTCTCGGCCGGGCTGAGTTCGGCGATCAGGCAGACGACCTTGCTGGTGCCGATATCGAGAATCGACAAGGTCGCGCTCTTGCGCGACGAGAGCGGGCGCATGCGCGGGGTCAGACCCTGGGAGGTGACGTGGTTCACGCCTCGCCCCTCTTCTTCCTGGACTTGCTCTTGAGCTGGTCGGCGCGGGCGGCGGCGGCCTCTTCCGAGAGCCGCATCGTCACCCGGTCGGGCTGGCGCAGGTCGATGGCGAGCACGTCCTTCTCGAGGATGCGATAGTCGCTCTCCAGGGACACGAGGCGCTGCACCGCGGCTTCCGGCTTGGTCTCGGGCAAGCGCACATCCATGCCGTTGTCGAGTTTCAGGTTCCAGCGACGCCCGGAGACCAGGGTCGCGGCGCGGATATGCTGGGCGAAGGGGCCGGCCTGGCTGCGGATCGCCAGATATTCGGCGGCGCGGTTGTTGGCGTCCTTGCCGACGACCAGCGGCAGATAGGCGAAGCGGCCGTCATCCATCTTGTCGATCACCGTGCCGTCAGCCGCGATCACGAAGAGCTCCCCCTTCACCTGCCAGAGCGCGTAGGGCTCGCGTTCGGTGAGCGCGATCGAGACCTCGCCCGGATAGAGCTTGCGGACGGCGGCCTCGCGAATCAGCGGCGTCGCCTCGAGCTGCTTGCGGGCCTCGTCGGCGTCGAAGAACACCAGCGAGGTCTTCGAATCGATGCCGGCCGCGACCAGGACCTCCTGCTCGGACAGCCCCGAGAGGCCGGAGATGGTGACGCGGTCGATGCCGAAGCCGAGCGCCCGCGCGATCATGTGGCGCGGCTCGCCGTAATTGTCCTGCATGGTCTGCCAGTGGCCGCCGAGCACGAAGCCCGTGCCGAGGCTGAGCGTGAGGAAGCCGAGCGCCAGCCAGGTGCCGAGGCTCGCCGGCAGGCGCTGGGCGAGCGGCACCGCGATGGCGCTGCGGCGCGAGCGGCGCATCCAGCGACCCTGGCGCTGCTCACCCACCAGAAGCTGGGGAGCGGCGTGCGCGACCGGGAGCCGGGAGAGCGGCCGGGCAGGCGCGAATCGGGGCATGGCAACGGTCTTCGTCGTCATCGCTTTCACCGATCGAGGGAGGCGTCCTCCACCATCCATTTGACGAGCTCACCGAAATCCAGGCCCGCATGGGCAGCCAACTCGGGCACCAGGCTGGTCTCGGTCATCCCGGGCTGCGTATTGACCTCCAGCCAGACGAGCGTGTCGCTCTCGTCGTGGTAGCGGAAGTCAGATCGGCTGACGCCCCGGCATCCGATTGCTTGATGCGCCGTTAACGCACACTCTTCGATCTGCTGGTAAATTTTCGGTAAAATTTGAGCCGGACAGATGTGGATCGAGCCGCCTTTCGCGTACTTCGCGTCGTAGTCGTAAAACTCACCGGTTGCGGCTTGTATTTCGGTCACACCGAGGCTGCGCTCGCCCATCACGGCACAGGTCAGCTCGCGCCCGGCGATGAAGGTCTCGGCCAGCAGCATCTCGCCGCAAGGCCAGTCCGGCCGGGCGATTTCCTGAGGCGGGTGCTCCCTGCCCTTCTTGACGATGACGACGCCGACGGAGGAGCCCTCGTCGATCGGCTTGAGCACGTAAGGGGGCGGCAGGACATGCGTCTTGGCGGCGGCGAATCGGGAGACGTTGACGCCGTGGGCGACCGGCACGCCGGCCGCCTTCACCACCGTCTTCGCCCGGTCCTTGCGGATCGCCAGCGCCGAGGCCAGCACGCCGGAATGGCTGTAGGGAATGCGCAGGATCTCGAGCACGCCCTGGATCGTGCCGTCCTCGCCGAAGCGGCCATGCAGGGCGTTGAAGGCGACATCGGGCTTGAGCTTCGCCAGCACCTCGGCGATGTCGCGCTGCACGTCGACGCGGGTGACCCGGTAGCCGACATTCTCCAGCGCGCGCGCACAGGCCGCGCCGCTGTTGAGGCTGACCTCCCGCTCGACGGACCAACCGCCCATCAGCACTGCAACATGTCTGGTCATCGACGCTTCGCTCCTGCGATGCGTCCAACCTCGTTAAACTTGGTTAACGGGGAGTTAACCGGCTTGCAGTGCCCCTGCCCTTTTCAAAGCCCGGCAGCTACGCCGCAACGCCGAGCCGCTTGATCTCCCACTGGAGCTCGAAGCCCGAATTGTCCTTGACCCGGCGGCGGACCTCCTCGCCCAGCCCCTCGACATCGGCGGCCGTCGCGCCGCCGGTATTGATCAGGAAGTTGCAGTGCATCTCCGAGACCTGCGCCCCACCGACGCGCAGGCCGCGGCAGCCGGCAGCGTCGATCAGCTTCCAGGCCTTGCCGCCTTCGGGGTTCTTGAAGGTCGAGCCGCCGGTGCGTTCCTTGATCGGCTGGGCCGCCTCGCGCGCCTGGGTCACCCGGTCCATCTCGGCCTGGATCTCCGCCTGATCGCCCGGCCGGCCCTGGAACAGGGCGGAGGTGAAGATGATGTCGCGGGTCGAGGCCGCGCTGTTGCGATAGGTGAAACCCATCTCGGCATGGGAGAGCGTCACGATCTCGCCCTTGCGGGTGACGCCGCGCACCGAGACCAGAACATCAGTCGTCTCGCCACCATGGGCGCCGGCATTCATCCGCAGCGCCCCGCCGATCGAGCCGGGAATGCCACGATAGAAGGCAAGCCCGTCGAGCGAGGCATCGCCCGCAGCGCGCGCGACCTTGACGTCCGGCACGGCCGTGCCGGCGCGCAGGCGGTCACCGCTTTCCAGCGCGATCTCGCCGAAGGCCTTGCCGCCGAGCCTGACCACGACGCCGGGGATGCCGCCATCGCGCACGATCAGGTTGGAGCCAAGCCCGATCACCGTGACGGGAACGTCCTCGGGCAGCTTCGAGAGCAGATAGGCGAGGTCCTCGTCATCGGCCGGCGTGAACAGGATCTGCGCGGGACCGCCGACGCGGAACCAGGTCAGGCCCGAAAGCTCCTGATTGGCGAGAAGCCGGCCCCGCAGATCGGGAGCCGAGGCGCGGATGTCGGAGGAAAGGTCTGCGAAGGGCATGGTGCTAACCGCGCTGGCCCTTCTCCCCTTGCGGGAGAAGGTGGCCCGGCGAAGCCGGGACGGATGAGGGGTCGCGCCGTCCCTTTCCAAAAGGGCGAGGATGTCATGCGATGACGGTGAAAATCGTCGCGCGACCCCTCATCCGGCGCTATCGCGCCACCTTCTCCCGCAAGGGGAGAAGGGAAGCAAGAGGCAAGGTGTCACCCCTGAGCGCCGCCAGTTCCCCCGGCAGCGCATAGGCCCATTGGGTGATGTTGCCGGCGCCGAGGCAGACGACGTAGTCGCCCGGCCCCGCCAGCTCCGCCACCATGCCGGCGAGCTTGTCGGAACTTTCCAGCGGCAGCGCATGGCGATGGCCGCGGGCCTTGATGCCGGCGACCAGCGAATCACGGTCGGCACCGGCGATCGGCGCTTCGCCGGCCGCGTAGGTGTCGGCCACGATCACGGTATCGGCATCGTTGAAGCAGGCGGCGAAATCGTCGAACAGGCTCGACAGGCGAGTATAGCGGTGCGGCTGGACGATCGCGATGACCTTGCTCTTCGTCGAGGCGCGGGCGGCCTTGAGGACGGCGGCGATCTCGACCGGATGGTGGCCGTAATCGTCGAAGATCAGCGCGCCGTTCCACTCGCCGGTCTTGGTGAAGCGGCGCTTGACGCCGCCGAAACCGGCCAGCGCCTCGCGGATAACAGGCACGGGAATGCCGAGATCATAGGCGACCGCGATCGCAGCCGTGGCGTTCAGCGCGTTGTGGTGGCCCGGCATCGGCATGACGAGATCGCGGATCACTTCGTCGCGGCCGGTCTTGCGGTCGCGGATGAGCAGCGTGAACTTGGCCTGCCCGCCCGAGAGGTCGATGTCGATCAGGCGGAAATCGGCCTGCGGGTTCTCGCCATAGGTGACGACGCGACGATCGGTGATCTGGCCGACCAGCCCCTGCACCGTCGGGTGGTCGATGCACATCACCGCGAAACCGTAGAAGGGCAGGTTCTCGACGAAGGAGCGGAAAGCCGCCTTGATCGCGTCGAAAGTGCCGAAATGGTCGAGATGCTCGGGGTCGATATTGGTGACGATCGCGACGTCGGCCGGGAGCTTCAGGAAGGTGCCGTCCGACTCGTCGGCCTCGACCACCATCCAGTCGCTCTCGCCCATGCGGGCATTGGTGCCATAGGCGTTGATGATGCCGCCATTGATCACGGTCGGATCGAGCCCGCCCTTCTCCAGCAGCGTCGCGACCAGCGATGTCGTGGTCGTCTTGCCATGGGTGCCGGCGATGGCGACGCAGCTCTTGAGCCGCATCAGCTCGGCCAGCATCTCGGCGCGGCGCACCACGGGCAGGCGCTGCTCACGGGCGGCGAGCAGTTCGGGATTGTCGCGCCTGATCGCGGTCGAGACCACGACGACCTCGGCCTCGCCGAGATTCTCCGCCTTGTGTCCTACGAAGGTGGTGATGCCCTTGTCGGCGAGGCGCTTGACGTTAGCGCCGTCGGAAGCGTCCGAACCCTGCACCTTGTAGCCGAGATTGTGCAGGACCTCGGCGATGCCGGACATGCCGATGCCGCCGATGCCGACGAAATGGATGGAGCCGAGCTTCGGCGGCAGCTTCATGGGTCTTGAATCCTGTCAGTGCGGAAGGTTGGCCGTGGCGATCACGAGATCGGCCAGGCGGTCGGCGGCATCGGGGATGCCGGCGCTCTTCGCGTTTGCGGCCATCGTCGTCAAGTGGGCAGGCTGCGCGATAAGCTTCGACAATTCGGCGGCAAGATGGCGCGGCGTGAAGTCCGGCTGGAGAATGCGGACAGCTCCGCCCACGCCTTCGAGGAAGGCGGCGTTGGCCGCCTGGTCCTGATCGAGCGAGCCCGGCAGCGGCACCAGCAAGGCCGGGCGGCCGATCACGGTGAGTTCCGCCACGGTCGAGGCGCCGGAGCGGGCGATGACGAGCTGCGCCGCCGCCATCTGCGCCGGCAGGTCCTTGAAGAAGGGCGCAATCGTCGCCTTGACGCCGAGCTTCTCGTAGATCCCGCGCACGCGCTCGTCATCCTCGGCCCGCGCCTGCTGGGCGATGCTCAGGCGCGCGCGCTCGGCATCGGTGAGGAGCTGGAGCGCCGGCGGCACGATGTCCGCCATGATGCGCGCACCCTGGCTGCCGCCGAAGACGAGGAGCCTGATCCTGCCTTCGCCCGGCCAGTCGTAATCGTGGCCGGCCGCCGCGATCACCGCGGGACGCACGGGGTTGCCGACATGGCGGCACTTGGCCTGCTGTGCCTCGGTCAGCCCACCGACCTTGGCGAAGCCGGTCGCGATCACGTCGGCACGGCCGGCGAGGAAGCGATTGGCCCGGCCGATCACGGCGTTCTGCTCGTGGATCAGGGTCTTCACCCCAGCGAGTGAAGCGCCGAGCACCGGCGGCACGGTCGGGTAGCCGCCGAAGCCGACGACGACGGCCGGCCTGACCTGCTTGATGATCCCGCGCGCCGCGAAAGTGCCCTTGGCGATGTTGAACAGCGCCGCCGCCTTCTGCAATGGCGAGCGGCCGGACGGGGTCGCCGCCGGCACCGCATGCACGGCCTCGGCCGGAAAGCTCCCGGCGTATTCGGCGGCGCGCGTATCGGTCATCAGCACGACGCGCATACCCTTGGCATGCAGCGCGTGGCTCAATGCCTCGGCCGGGAAGAGATGGCCGCCGGTCCCGCCGGCAGCCAGCATGACGAGCTTGTCCGTCGTCATCGGATCAGCGCCCGAATTCGACCGAGCGCGGCCGCCGCCGGGTCAATGCCAGCAGGAAGCCCGTCCCGACCGCGAGCGAGAGCAGCGAGGAGCCGCCATAGGAGATGAAGGGCAGCGTCATGCCCTTGGCCGGCATCATGTGCAGGTTGACCATCATGTTGATCGCCGCCTGGATGCCGAAAAGCAGCGCTAGGCCGGTGACGGCGAGGCGGATGAACGGGTCCTCCGCCTTCTGCGCCACGAACAGCGCCCGGATCACGATCACCGCGAAGAGCGCGACCAGCAGCATGCAGACGACGATGCCGAACTCCTCGGCCGTGACGGCGAAGATGAAGTCGGTATGGGCGTCGGGCAGAATGCGCTTCACCGTGCCCTCGCCCGGTCCCTTCCCGAGCCAGCCGCCCTGCGCGAAGCTCTCCAGCGCCGTGTCGACCTGGAACGAGTCGCCCGAGCCCTTGTCCATGAAGCGCTCGATGCGGGCGCGGACATGCGGCACCAGCTCATAGGCGACGAAGATGCCGGCGGCGCCGACGCCCCCTAACCCGATCACCCAGAACCAGTGCAGGCCTGCAACGAAGAACAGCCCGCACCAGACCAGGCTGACCAGCATGGTCTGGCCGAAATCCGGCTGCAGGACGAGCGGCACGATGGTGAAGGGCAGCAGCAGCAGCGCCAGGATCGTGCCCGGCAGGTCGGGCCGGCGCGTGCCCTCGGCGAAGGCCCAGGCCGCCATCACGACGAAGGCGGGCTTGAGGAATTCGGATGGCTGGACCGAGCCCAGCGGCCCGAGCGTCAGCCAGCGTTTCGCGCCCTTCACCTCGACGCCGAAATAAAGCGTCGCCACCACCATGACGAGCGAGCCGATATAGATCAGCAGCGCAGCGCGGCGCACCTGGCGTGGCGTCATCAGCGACACCCCGAGAAAGATCACCAGCGCGACGGCGAGATAGGCTGCTTGCCGGTTGACGAAATGGAAGGTCGAGAGCCCGAGCCGCTCGGCCACCGGCGGTCCGCCCGCCATCAGCAGCACGACGCCCGAGACCATCAGGGCGACGAGTGCGGTCAGGATGAGGCGGTCGATCGACCACCACCAGCGGCCACTGAGAGAAGGTTCCGCGCGCGAGACCATGACGGGCATCCCATCGACAAATTCCGCGCAACCAAGGCCGCGCCTGCATGACGAATCACTCTGTCAATGAATGGTTAACCGATTGATTCCGATGCGCGGGATCGGCGGGCTCAGCGCAGCACGATCCACAGCGGCGCGCCGGATTTTACCGCCTCTTCGACGCAGGCTTGTCCGCTTCGATCGGCCGAGCGCCTCAAATCGGTCTCATGCTGCCGGTCAGATGCAAAGGCCGCTCCTGACACGCATTGTCGTCCCATGGGAGGAGTTGCACCCTGCACCAGTTTCGACAGCGAAAGGACTGATCATGGCCATCGCCAAGAACACGATCTGCCTGTGGTACGACAAGGACGCCGAGGCTGCCGCCCGGTTCTATGCCGAAACCTTCCCCGACAGCGCGGTGAACGAGGTCTTCCGCGCCCCCACCGATTTTCCCTCGGGCAAGGCCGGCGACACGCTGACCGTCACCTTTACGGTCCTCGGCATTCCTTGCCTGGGCATCAATGGCGGGCCGATGTTCAAGCACAGCGAGGCCTTTTCCTTCCAGATCGCCACCGAGGACCAGGCGGAGACCGATCGCTACTGGAACGCCATCGTCGGCAATGGCGGCCAGGAGAGCGAATGCGGCTGGTGCAAGGACAAATGGGGTCTGTCCTGGCAGATCACGCCGCGCGTGCTGAGTGAGGCGCTCGCCGTCGGCGGCGAGGAGGCCAAGCGCGCCTTCGCCGCGATGATGACGATGCAGAAGATCGATGTCGCCAAGATCGAGGCCGCCCGGCGCGGCTGAGACCGATCGTCTGGAGCGGCTTTCGAGCCCACGAACGTGGCTTCGCGCCAGCAAGAAGCGAGGTCATGAAACCATAACGGTTCAGCCGGGTCGGAAACGGCCCCGGCGCACCAGGATGGAGGCGTGATGACGAAGCCGGACATCTATCTGCTTGGGCGGGCCGAGGCCGAAGTCGATCGGCTCAAGCGTCAGATCTTGAATCTCGCACCCGACTCCCGGGCACAGCTCGATCGGATCGGCATAAAGCGCGGGGAGCGCGTCGTCGATCTCGGTTGCGGCCCCGGCGGTGTCCTGCATCTGCTGGCAGAGCATGTCGGCCCGACCGGTTCGGTCCTCGGCATCGATCGCGGCAGCCATTTCGTCGAGTTGGCGCGCCATTTCATCGCCGACCGCGGATTGCCCCAGGTCGAGCTGCGCGAGGGCGATGCCTATGAGACCGGCCTGCCGCGAGCGGCCTTCGACGGCGCCCATATGCGGCTGCTGCTGGTGAATGTGCCGGAGCCCGAGCGGATCGTGCGTGAATTGGTCTCCCTGGTGCGGCCCGGCGGCTGGGTCGCGAGCTTCGAGGCCGATTATCTTCCGCACTGCCTCGATCCGCCCCTGCCGGCCTGGAGCCGCCTCATCGAGGCTTACGCGGCCTATGCGCAGGCACAGGGGATCGATCTGTCGGTCGGCCGGAAGATCCATCGGCTGTTCCGGGATGCAGGCGTGGTCGATATCGAGGTCGACGCCATTCTCCATGTCTTTCCCGCCGGCCATGAACGCCGCTGGTTCCCGCGCGGCCTCATCGACAACATCCGTGACAAGCTCGTCGATGGAGGCTTCATCGCCCGAGCCGACCTCGAAAAGGAGATGGCGGCGCTGGAGAACCACCTGTCCGATCCTGCCGTGCAGGTGACGTCCAACCTGTTCTTCCGGCTCACGGGCCGCGTGCCGGAATGACGGCAGCGCCGCGATCTATCGCGGTTTCGTCTTGCCGAACGGCTCGAAGCCCGGCAGGGCTGTCACCAGCTTGCGGAAGGCATCGCCCCTGACCTCGAAATTCGGGAACTGGTCGAAGGAGGCGCAGGCCGGCGAGAGCAGCACCGCGATCTCGCCCTCGCCTGTCGCCGCCAGCGCGTCGCGCGCGGCATCGGCCAACGCCCTGTCGAGCGTGACGCTGCGCTCGTAGCCGACGCGTCCGTCATCGTCGAAGGTCGCGGCGAAGAGCTCGCTCGCCGCCCCGATCAGGTAGGCTTTGGCGATGTTCGGGAAATAGCGGCGAAGCGACTCGATGCCGCCGTCCTTGGCCTTGCCGCCGAGGATCCAGAAGATGCCGTGGAAGGAGGTCAGCGCCTTCTCGGTCGAATCCGCATTGGTCGCCTTGGAATCGTTGATGAAGACGACACGGCCGATCCGGCCGAGCTCCTCCATGCGATGCGCCAGACCCGGATAGGTCCTGAAGCCCTCGGCGATCTCTTCCGCGCTCAGGCCTAATGCCGAGCAGGCGGCGAAGGCCGCCGCCGCGTTCTGCGCATTATGCGAACCGCGCAATGAGCCGATACCGGCGAGATTGGCGACGACGCGCGGCTTGCCGTCCTTGACCTCGACGATGCGGGTATCGAGCCGCCCCTGATTAGCGGTGACACCGGCGAAGACTCCCTCGTCGAGCGGCTGCTCGCCGCTGATCTTCACCAGCGGGCGGCCGCCGGCAGCGCGACGGCGCGCCATCTGCTTCGAGGCCTCGTCATCGATGCCGACCACCGCGATATCGGCCGCCGTCACCAGCCGCTCCTTGATGGCGGCATAGTTCTCCAGCGAGCCGTGCCGGTCGAGATGATCCGGCGTCAGGTTCATCTGGATACCGACGGTGGGCGCGAGCGAAGGTGCGAGGTCGATCTGGTAGCTCGAACACTCGATGACATGGATGCGGTTTTCGGCCGGCGGCTCCAGCGCCAGCACGGCGGTACCGATATTGCCGCCCATCTGCACGTCGCGGCCGGCTTCCTTGAGCACATGCGCGATCAGCGCCGTCGTGGTGGACTTGCCGTTGGTGCCGGTGATGCAGACGACCGGCGAGCCCGGCGCCACCTTCGCCCGCTCGAGGAAGAACAGTTCGACATCGCCGATGATCGGCACACCGGCAGCCTTGGCCTTGCCGACGGTCCAGTGCGGCTCGGGATGGGTCAGCGGCACGCCGGGCGAGAGCACGAAAGCCGCAAAGCCCGACCAGTCGGCGCCCGCCAGATCGACGACGGCGATGCCATCGGCAGCCGCCTTCTCCCGGCTCTTCTCGTTGTCGTCCCAGGCCGCGACCGTGGCACCGCCCGCCTTGAGCGCGCGTGCCGTCGCAAGCCCGGAGCCGCCGAGGCCGAACAGGGCGACCTGGCGCCCGGCGAAAACGGTGACGGGCGTCATCTCAGCGCAGCTTCAGCGTGGCGAGGCCGACCAGCGCCAGCACGACCGAGATGATCCAGAACCGGATCACGACCTGCGGCTCGGTCCAGCCCAGCTTCTCGAAATGGTGGTGGATCGGCGCCATCAGGAAGACGCGCTTGCCGGTGCGCTTGAACACGAAGACCTGGATGATCACCGAAAGCGCCTCGACGACGAAGAGGCCGCCGACGATGGCCAGCACGATCTCATGCTTGGTCGCGACCGCGATGGTGCCGAGCAGGCCCCCTAAGCCGAGCGAACCGGTATCGCCCATGAAGATCTGGGCCGGCGGCGCGTTGAACCAGAGGAAGCCGAGGCCGGCGCCGATCACTGCGCCGCAGATCACCGCGAGTTCGCCGGCGCCGGGGATATGGTGGATCTGCAGGTAGTTGGCGAAGATCGCGTTGCCGACGAGATAGGAGATGAAGCCGAAGGTACCGGCCGCGATCATCACCGGCACGATGGCGAGCCCATCGAGCCCGTCGGTCAGGTTCACCGAGTTGCCGGCGCCGACCACGACGAAGGATGCGACCAGCGGGAACAGGATGCCGAGCGGGATGATCGCTTCCTTGAGGAAGGGCATCGCGAAATCCGAGCCGATCGCCGGCGGCTGCGTCTGCATGATGAAATAGCAGGCGATCAGCGCGACCACGACCTCGATCGAGATGCGCGCCTTGCCCGAGAAGCCCTTGTGCGACTGCTTGGTGACTTTGAGATAGTCGTCATAGAAGCCGATCGCGCCATAGGAGGCGGTGACGCCGAGCACGATCCAGACATAAGGGTTGCGCAGGTTGCCCCAGAGCAGCACCGCGACGAACACCCCCGTCAGGATCATCAACCCGCCCATGGTCGGCGTGCCGCGCTTGGCGAGATGCGATTCGGGGCCGTCCGTGCGGATCGGCTGGCCCTTGCCCTGCTTGATCCGGAGCCAGGAGATGGCGGAGGGTCCGAAAAAGAACAGGAAGAGCAGCGCCGTCGCCGTCGCCCCGCCGGCGCGGAAGGTGATGTAGCGGAAAACGTTCAGCACCGGGAAGGTGCCGGACAGTTCGGCGAGCAGGGCGAACATGCTTCTGGGCTCTCTTGCAGGTCAGTCTTCGGCAGGCACGGCAGGAAAGCGCGCGAGGATCGCCTTGACGATCGGACCCATGCGCGTGCCCAGCGATCCCTTGACCGTGACAGTGTCGCCGCCGCGGATCGCATCGAGCACGAGCGGCTCCAGTTCGCTCGCCGTGGCGGCATAAGCCCCCCGCATGGCGGAAGGCAAGCTCTCGTGGAGCCCTTTCATCAGCGGGCCGCAGGTGAACACCTTGTCGATCCCGTTCGAAACCAGCGGCTCGGCCAGCCCGCGATGCAGCTCTGCGCCGGTGGGCCCAAGCTCCAGCATGTCGCCGAGCACGGCGATGCGCCGGCCGCGCCCCTCGACCGGCAGGCGGGCGAGATTCTCGATCGCGGCCCGCATCGAGGCGGGGTTGCCGTTATAGCTCTCGTCGAGCAGCGTGATCCTGCCGCCCGGCGCCTGCAGCACCTGGCGCGCGCCGCGCCCGGCCGGCGGCTTGAGATCGCCCAGCGCCAGCGCCGCCAGCGCGAGATCGGCGCCGAGCGCATGGACGGCCGCGAGCACGCCGAGCGAATTCAGCACGATATGCTTGCCCGGGCTGCCGAGCCGATAGGTCACGGGCTCGCCGAGGACACGGGCCTCGACCACCGACATGTCCGGCTTCAGCGCGCAGGAGATGAGCTTTACATCGGCATCCGGGCTTTCCCCGAAGGTGACGATCCGCCCGGCCGGACCGGATCTGGCGATGTCGCGCAGCAGCTCGGATTGCGGGATGTCGGCATTGACGATCGCCGTGCCGCCTTCTTCGAGTTCCCAGTAGACCCCGGCCTTCTCCTCGGCGATCCCTTCGAGCGAGGCGAAGGCGGCGAGATGCACCGGCTGGATCGTGGTAATGATCGCGACCTGCGGGCGCACCATCCGCGCCAGCGGCAGAATCTCGCCGGGGCTGTTCATCCCGATCTCGTAGACGCCATAGGCGATGTCGGCCGGCGTGCGGACGAGCGTCAGCGGCACGCCCCAGTGGTTGTTGTAGGAAGCGACCGGCGCATGAGTCTTGCCCTGGCGCGAGAGCACGAGGCGCAGCGCCTCCTTGGTCCCGGTCTTGCCGACCGAGCCGGTGACGGCGACGATGCCGGCCTTGAGTTCGGCACGCCTCGCGGTGCCGGCATGCTCCATCGCCTTCAGCACGTCCGGCACGACGGCGAGCGCGCCTGCCCCCTCGAACTCAGCCGCATGCGCCTCGTCGATCACGGCGAGCGCAGCGCCCTTGTCGAGCGCGCCTCTGACGAAATCATGCCCGTCACGGGCCTCGCCGGTGATCGCGAAGAAGACGTCACCGGGCTCCAGCGTGCGGGTATCGATCGACGCCCCGGTCACGACCGGCGGCACGGCGCCCTCGGGCCGCGCGCGCAGCGCAGCGATCAGCTTGTCTCCGGTCCAGAGCGGGGCGCTCATCACTTGATCTCCGATAGCGCCTTGCGAACCACGTCCTGATCCGAGAAAGGCAGCGTGCGGTCGCCTATGATCTGGCCGGATTCATGGCCTTTTCCGGCCACGACCAGCAAATCCCCAGGCTTAAGCATCTTCACCGCGGCACGGATGGCTTCCTCGCGGTCGCCGATCTCCTGGAGCCTCGGCGATGCCGCCATGATCTCGGCCCGGATCGTCGCCGGGTCCTCGCTGCGCGGATTGTCGTCGGTGACGATGGCGATATCGGCCTTCTCGGCCGCGATCGCGCCCATCAGCGGGCGCTTGCCCTTGTCGCGATCGCCGCCGCAGCCGAAGACGCAGATCAGGCGCCCGGTCGCATAGGGCCTGAGCGTGGTCAGCACCGCGACGAGCGCATCCGGCTTATGGGCGTAATCGACGACGACGAGCCCGCCATTGGCCTCGCCGATGCGTTCGAGTCGTCCGGCAACACCAATGAGCCCGGATATCGCCTTGAGCGACGCAGCCTTGTCCTCACCGGTCGCGATGGCGAGGCCAGCCGCAACCAGCGCATTGCCGGCCATGAAATCGCCGACGAGCGGCAAGGCGACGGAGAGCTCTTGCCCGTCGAAGCCGACCGTCAGGCGCTGCGAGAAGCCGTCGCGCTCGTTGCGCAGCAGCGTCAACGTCTCGCCCTTGCGGCCGATGCCGATGATCGGATGCCCGGCCTTGGCCGCAGCCTCGGCTGCCGCGTCCGCATAAGGCTCGTCGCGGTTGATCACCACCGGCGCGCCGTCCGGCAGCAGCTCCCAGAGCCGGAGCTTCGCGGCGAGGTATTCCTCGACACTCGGATGATAATCGAGATGGTCGCGCCCGAGATTGAGGAAGGCGCCGGCGCTCAGCCGCACACCGTCGAGGCGGCGCTGGTCGAGCCCATGCGAGGACGCTTCCATGGCGAGATGCGTGATGCCCTCGCCCGCGAGCCTGTCGAACGAGGCGTGCAGTGAGAGCGGGTCCGGCGTCGTCAGCGAGCCGTAATCGGCGCCCTTGCTCGTGACCACACCGATCGTGCCGACGCTCGCCGCCTCATGGCCGAGCGCCTGAAAGATCTGGCGGGTGAAATCGGCCACCGAGGATTTGCCGCTGGTGCCGGTCACCGCGACGATGGTCCGGGGCTGGCGCGGGTGGATCTTCGCCGCAGCGAGCGCCAGCGCGAGGCGCGGGTCCTCGACCTGTGCGAAAGCGACGCCGGCCGGCAGATCCGCGGGGCGCGGCCCACCCGAGACCACCGCGACGGCGCCGTGCCCGACAGCATCCATGATGAAGCGGGCGCCATCCGCCTTGGCCCCAGCGAGCGCGACGAAGACGTCGTCCCCCGTCACCTTGCGGCTGTCGAAGGCAACGCCATGCACCTGCTGGCTGGCGGCCTCAGTCTCGAACATCTCGGGGAAGAGGTCTCCGAGGCGGTATCCGGTCATCGTCATGGCCACCGTTATAGGTCGAGATCAGCGCGAACCCCAGGCACCGAGCCTCGCCATCAGCGGGAACGGCGACGGCGGCGGATCGAAGCGGGGGTTCAGCCCCAGGATCGGCGCGGCGCGCTCGATCACCCGGCCGGTCGTGACGCCGGCATTCCACGCCGCGGTCGAATAGCCGCCGCTCTCGGCATAGCCCTTCGGCTCGTCATAGATCGCCAGGAACAGGTATTTCGGCTTGTCGGAGGGCGCGATCGCCGTGAAGGTCGTGAAGTTCTTGTTCTTGGCGTAGCGGCCGTTGATGACCTTCTCGGCCGTGCCGGTCTTGCCGCCGACGAAATAGCCTTCGATATTCGCCTTGCGGGCCGAGCCCTTCTCGCCGTTGAGCCGCATGATGAAGCGCATCGCCTCGGAGGTCTCCGGCTTGATGACGCGCGTCGCGACCTTGCGGGCCTCCTCCTCGGACCGCACCAGGAAGGTCGGCTTCATCAGGTAGCCGCCATTCACCAGCGCCGCCACCGCCGCCAGCGCCTGCAGCGGCGCGACGGCGAGGCCGTGGCCGAAGGCGATGGTCGCGGTGTTGATTTCGCCCCAGCGCTGCGGGACGATCGGCGCCGCGCTTTCCGGCAGCTCCGTCGTCATCCGGTCGAGCTGCCACATCTTCTTGAGGAAGGCCTTGTGGCCCTCGACGCCGACGGCGAGCGCCATCTTGATCGAGCCCATGTTCGACGAATGCAGGAACACCTCCGGCACCGTCAGCGTGCGGCCCGTGCCATGGTATTCCTTGATGACCTGGCGGCCGAACCGCATCATGCCGCCGGCGGTCGAGAAGCTCGAATTGATATTAACCTTGCCGGAATCGAGCGCCATCGCGATGGTCAGCGCCTTGAAGGTCGAGCCCATCTCGTAGACGCCGACATTCATCCGGTTGATCCGGTCCTTCTCCAGCGCGTCGACGGGGTTGCCCGGGTCGAAATCCGGCAGCGAGACCAGCGCGATCACCTCCCCTGTGTTCACGTCCATGATCGCGCCCGCCGCCGCGATCGCCTTGAAGCGCTCGAGCCCCTTGGACAGTTCGTCGCGCAGCAGGTGCTGGACGCGCAGGTCGATCGAAAGCTTGACCGGCTTCAGGTCGGACGCCTCGGTCGCGAGGCCCGCGCCGTTCAGGTCCTGCAGGCCCTGCGAGTCGATGTATTTCTCGATGCCGGCGATGCCGACATTGTCGATATTGGCGAAGCCGAGCACATGCGCGGCGGCATTGCCGTTCGGGTAGACGCGCTTGTTCTCGGGCACGAAGCCGACGCCGGGAATGCCGAGCCGGTGCACTTCGGCCTGCTGGCGCGGCGTGATCTCGCGCTTGACCCAGACGAAGCCCTTCTTGGTGCCGAGCTTGTCGCGCAGCTCCTTGGCGTCGAGGTCCGGCAGAACGGCCGTCAGCAACTCGGTCGCCTCGTCCTTGTCGAGGATGCGGCGTGGCTCGGCGAAGACCGAGACCGTGCGGATATCGGTCGCCATGACATCGCCATTGCGGTCGACGATGTCGGGCCGGGCGGCGGAGATGGCGTTGGAGGTGGCGCGGCGCAGGCCGACCTGCTCGTTGGGAGCGACGCCGAGATAGACCAGCCGGCCGATGATCGCGAGGAACAGGGCGGAGAAGCCTAGGATGACGAGGCCGACGCGCGGCTCGCTCTTTTCCCCGCTCATGCGGAAGACGTCGCGCAACCAGGCAAGGCGCCCGCGCTTCACGACGGGTTCCGTCGCCTCGGCCTGCTGCTCCGTCGCTTCGTGATGCATCGACTGCCTCATGGCATGGCTCCCGGCGTCGTCGCGCTCGCCTTGCGATCCCTGGGGGTCTCGGTCGGCAGGCCGAGCCCGAGATCCTCGAGCTTGCGGCCGATGGCATCGACCTTCGGGCCGCGATTCGGGATGTCCGAGGGTTTGACCACCTGCGTCACCACGAAGGGCTGGAGGTCGAGATGGCGCTCCGCCAGCATCTGGACCCGGTCGGGCCGGTTGAGGAACTGCCACTCGGCCTTGAGCACCTGGATCGCGTCGCGCTCGCGCTGGGTCTTGCCCTTGAGCTTCTGGAGATGCTCGGTCGCCAGCGTCGTCTCGTATTTGATCGAATAGGCATAGACCGCCGAGGAGACCAGCGCGCCGATGGCGATGATGTGCAGGAGCTTGATCACGCTCAGGGCCTCCGGCGCGGCTGCGGGGCGGGGACGATGGAGAGCGCGACGAGCCCGGCATCGGCCCGGCGACCCGGCGCGTCGTTGCGTTCGGCGGCGCGCAACTTGGCCGAGCGCGCCCGCGGATTGGCGCGCATCTCGGCTTCTGACGGTGCGACCGCGCCCTTCTCGACCAGCCTGAAGGTCGGCTGCGCAACGGCCACTGCCGGCGCATGGCGCGAGCCCGCCGGCACCCGGCCGGAGCGCTCGGCGAAGAACTGCTTGACGATGCGGTCTTCGAGGGAATGGAAGGTGACCACGACGAGCCGCCCGCCCGGCTTCAGCGCCGTCTCGGCCGCGTGCAGCGCCCGGACCAGTTCGCCGAGTTCGTCATTGACCGCGATGCGCAGCGCCTGGAAGACGCGCGTCGCCGGATGCGCGCCGCCGGGCTCGCCGCGCACGATCCCGGCGACGAGATCGGCAAGCTGCTTGGTCGTCGTGATCGGCGCCTTACGGCGGGCCTCGACCACGGCGCGGGCGACGGCACGCGAGCGGCGCTCCTCGCCATAGTGGTAGAAGATATTGGCGAGCAGCCCTTCCTCGGCCTCGTTGACGAGGTCGGCGGCGCTCTGCCCGGAGCTGCTCATGCGCATGTCCAACGGCCCGTCGAAGCGGAACGAAAAGCCGCGCTCGGCCTGGTCGATCTGCATCGAGGAGACGCCGATATCGAGCACGACGCCGTCGAGCGGCGCCATCCTGAAGCGCTCGGCCTCCTCAGCGAGTTCGCCGAAATTGGCCTGGGACAGGGTCAATCGTCCGGCCATCGCGGCCACGAGATCGGCCCCGCCAGCGATCGCGGTCGGATCACGATCGAGCCCGAGCAGGGTGACCTCAGGCGCGGCATCGAGGATCGCACGCGAATAGCCCCCTGCCCCGAAAGTGCCGTCGAGATAGCGCCCGCCGGACTGCGGCGCGAGCGCCTCCAGAACCTCAGTGAGCAACACGGGCACATGACGAACCGGTCCGCCAATGGCTCCGCCGGAACGGTCGCCATGGTCGCTCATGTGCCCATGCCTCCCGTTGGGATGGTCAAGCTGCCGAGCGTGCGCTTCACGTCGCGCAACCTTGTCCGCGCCGTCTCGAGATGGGCGCGGAACCGCTCCGGTTCCCAGATCTGGAATTTGTGGCCGTGGCCGACGAAGGTCACGGCGTCGCCGATCCCGGCATGCGCCTTCAGCGCCTCGCTCAGCACCATCCGCCCCTCCGTATCGACCTTCAGCACCTCCGAGGTGCCGTTCAGCGCCGTCGAGAGCAATTCCCACTCGTCCGAGAACGGCGAGAAGCGCGCGAGAATATCGTCGATCGTAGCCCGGAGCGCATTGCCGCCGGCATCCAGCGCCGGCAGGTCGAGGCCCTGATGGACATAGAGCCCCTCGTAGCCGTCCTTCGCCAGCACCGACCGGAAACTGGAGGGAATGGAGACGCGCCCCTTGGCGTCGAGCCGGTTCGTGAAATTCGAGACGAAGCGGTCCGTCAACGCCGCCTCCCGGCCTGCTCTTCAAGGCGCCACCGCTGAGATGGGCAAGCGGCGAAAAGTCCCCCCGTCGAGGCGGGCAAGGCACGCCCGCAAGCCAAATTCCGCGCGGCACACGGAGCTTGACCCTTGGATTGCCTGCCGGCTTCGACGGGATGATTTGGGATAGCATGGGCCTTTATGGGCGTCAATGGAATCACAGGCGCAGCGACGCACCTGCCGGGTCTCTCCGGCATCACAGCTTGTTAAGGTTAAGTATCCGTAAGCACGCGCAATTCGGCACCACCCGGCCGCGTGGGCCGGCGATACATCGGGTCACCGCTGCGAAAAATTTTTACGAAATCGCGCCGCTATTTCCGGCAGGCCGCGAGGCGGCCCCGTTCGGAAGGCGCAGGGAGGGAACCGCCCTTGTCATTCCGGGGCGCGCCGCAGGCGCGAACCCGGAATGACAAGGGTAGCGTCTACCGCAAAAAGCCCCCGCTCAATCCTCGCGCGCCGACGTCAGCAACGCATCGCGGACGAGACCGAGCTGGTCGCGCAATCGCCCCGCATCGCCCGCCGTCCCGCCCAGCGCTTCGCCGACAGCCTCCTGGACGCAGCGCCCCTGCTCGCGCAACCCCTCGCCTTTCTCGGCAAGATGGATGCGCACCTGCCGCTCATCGCGGACGTCGCGCTCGCGCCGGATCAGGCCGGAGGCTTCGAGCCGCTTCAGCAGCGGCGTCAGCGTGCCCGAGTCCAGCATCAGCCGCTCGCCGAGCTCCTTCACCGTGAGCCCGTCCTGCTCCCAGAGCACCAGCATGACCAGATATTGCGGATAGGTCAGCCCGAGCGCGGCCAGGATCGGGCGATAAGCCCGATTGAAGGCATGGCCGACCTGATAGATCGCGAAGCAGAGCTGCTGCTCCAGACGCGGCATCCCGTCTCCGGCCCTATCCTTTTCAGCCATCATACCTCGCCCTTAGCCCAGCTTCACGGAAAGCCGAAAGCAACCTGATTATCAACCACCCTCAGCTCCGATAAAATTAATTGTTGACAATATAATTGCGCACAATCTAAATAACAACCATCAGCTCACCCCAGGAAGGACACCGCTCATGAAGACGCTCTACACCGCCCATGGTTCCGCCACCGGCGGCCGCGAAGGCCAGGCCGCGACCGATACCGGCAACGTCAAGCTCGTGCTGAATACGCCGAAGGAACTCGGCGGCGGTGGCGGCGACGGCACCAATCCGGAGCAGCTCTTCGCCATCGGCTATTCGGCCTGCTTCCTCGGCGCGCTCAAGTTCGTCGCCGGCAAGGAGAAGGTGAAGATTCCGGACGATGCGAAGGTCTCGGCCGATATCGGCATCGGCCCGCGCGACGACGGCCAGGGCTTCGGCATCACCGCGAAGCTGACCGTCTCCGTGCCCGGCCTCGACAAGGCTGCAGTCGAGGACCTCGTCAAGAAGGCCCATGTGGTCTGCCCCTATTCGCACGCGACGAAGGGCAACATCCCGGTCGAGACGACGGTAACCTGAGGCCACCATCAACGACCACGTGCGTTATCCCGGACGCAGCGAAGCGGAGATCCGGGATCCATGCCTGAACCTTCCTCGGAAGCGCTCCGGAATGGATCCCGGGTCTCCCTTCGGTCGCCCGGGATGACGCGCATTTTGGGAGTAGCGTCGAACGCTGGGAAGTGAGGTGCCAGCCGGCCTGTAAGCCGGGTTCTGGATGGCTACCGGATTGCTCCGATAACGTGACGGCCATTCCTCTGGGACGCGCATTGCTGCGCGCCTCGAGCAACCAACCCGGACGACCAGGCACAGAAACCTGCCCCTGCCCGCTTGCGCAGGCAGCATCGTCCCTATTCGGTTTTGCTCCCGGTGGGGCTTGCCATGCCGTCCCCGTTGCCGGGTCCGCGGTGCGCTCTTACCGCACCTTTTCACCCTTACCCTGCCGGAAAAGCCGAAGCTCTCCAGCGCAGGGCGGTTCGATCTCTGTGGCGCTTTCCCTGGGGTCGCCCCCGCCGGACGTTATCCGGCACCGTGTTTCCGTGGAGCCCGGACTTTCCTCCCTCGCGAGCGAGAGCGGCCGTCCGGCCGACTGGCGAGGGGGAGATGCGCGCTGGCGCGGCCCGCGTCAAGCGTGGAGAATCGCCTAGGAACCAAGCCCTCATCCTGAGGAGCAGCCGGAGGCTGCGTCTCGAAGGATGCTCCAGCGAATTCCAGCGCCTCCTGAAACGCCCTTCGAGCCGCCATTCCCTTCGGAATGGCTCCTCAGGACGAGGGCTCGCGGGATGGCGAGCCTTGCCGTGCGACGACCGTCAGTTGCGGGCGGTAATGGTGCGCACCTTGGCGCAATAGGCGCGGTTGGCGCCGCTCATCCGGTTCGTCATATGGCCGCTCTGGTACTTCATCACCGTGCGGCAGGTGTCGCCGCCGGCCATCTTGTAGGCCATGGCGAGGTACTTCATGCCGTAGCGCGCATTGGTCTCGGCATCGAGCAGGCCGCTGGCGCTGCCGGAATAGCCCAGGCCGCGCGCCGTCTGGTGGCGGATCTGCATCAGGCCGTAATTGCCCGCATGCGAGGCGCGGGGATTGTAGCGGCTTTCCACGCGCACGACCGCATCGGCCAGCGAGAACGGCACGCCATTGGCGGCGGCATGCCGCGCGACGATGGCCTTGATGCCCTCGGTTCCGGCCGGAGCCGCCAGCGCGCGGCTGGCGCGGCTCTCGTGCTTTTCGGTCTCAACCTTGACGGCTTCTGCCTTGGCGGCGCGGGTCGCGGATTTCGCCTTGGGAGCCCCGGCCTGGGCCTCTTCGCCCTTGCCTTCGGCGGCCTTGGCGCGGGCGATCTCGGCGTCGCGAAGAACGATAGCCCTGGGGTCCGTTTCCGCGTTGACGAAATCCTCGGCCAGGGCACCCCCGGAGAGGCTAATCAGGCACGCAGCCGCGAGACCACCACAGATATATCGCATGTCGAATTGAACCCCATTGAGCCATGACTGGCCGATGGGGGCGCTCAACTGATGGTCGAATGTGTCGATAATCTGGCATATTCCATAGGAAAACGCATAACAATTAGCGTAAACAGGAATATATTCTATATTTAACTATTCAGTATTCATATGTATTGGCTCCACTGAAAAACTTCGCCGGCTCCCCGCCCCCGGAAGCGAATCAAGCACGCGAACCAGCCGCCTCATTTCAGCCTCACTCCCGGCCGGATGTGCTTTTTTGGCGCGGCAGGCCGTCGCACCGGGTGCTCTTGCGCGAACAACCCCCCTTCTTCCATCATCCGCGCATTCAGATTCACCGGGATCGATTGTGTGATGGCTTCCTCTTTCTGGGGCGCTCTGGGCGGCGGCGGGCTCGGGCTCGTGATCGGTGGTCCGCTGGGCGCGCTCGTCGGCGCGCTCGCCGGCCATGTCCTGGTCGATCGCGAGGGCGCGCCGTTCGGCCCGGCACCGCGCGAGCTCGTCTTCACCACCGGCCTCGTCGCGCTCGCTGCCAAGATGGCGCGCTCGGACGGCGTCGTGACCTGCGACGAGATCACCGCCTTCCGCCGCATCGTCGAGGTCCCGCCCGATCAGCAGCAGCGCATCGAGGCCCTGTTCGATCTCGCCAAGCAGACCAGCGCCGGCTTCGAGGCCTATGCCTCGCAGATCGCCGGCGCCTTCAAGGACGAGCCTGCCCTGCTGGAGGACGTGCTCGACGGCCTCTTCCTGATCGCTGCTGCCGATGGCGCGATCCACGAGGCCGAGCACGCCTATCTCCAGTCGGTCGCCGGTATCTTCGGCATCACCGAGCCCAATTTCGCCCGGATCGAGGCCCGCCATGCCCGCCGCCCGGACGACCCCTATCTCGTGCTCGGCGCCAGCCGCGAGATGGGCGACGCCGAGCTGAAGCGCCATTACCGCCACCTCGTCGCCGAAACCCATCCTGACCGCGAGATCGCTCGCGGCCTGCCCGCGGAGGCGATCGCCATCGCGACGCGCCGCATCGCCGCCATCAATGCCGCCTGGGACGCGATCCAGAAAGAACGCGGCATGAGCCGCAGCCTCGCGCCCCAACCCGCCTGAGCCGCCCATATGACCGATATCGCCCCGCCGGACGTTGCCAGGCCCGACAGCCGCTTTGCCGCAAAGATCTTCCCATCGCCCAACCATGGCGAGCGGAAGAACCCGGACGGCACGCCCGGCCGCCGGCCCGACATGCTGATCCTGCACTACACCGGCATGCCGGTTGCGGGCGAAGCGCTGCAATGGCTCTGCAACCCGGTCGCGCAGGTCTCCTCGCATTATTTCGTCTTCGAGAACGGCCACACGCTCCAGCTCGTGCCGGAAGGCCGGCGCGCCTGGCATGCCGGCGCCTCGCACTGGGCCGGCGAGACCGACATCAACTCCTGCTCGATTGGCATCGAGATCGCCAATCCCGGTCATCCCGGCGGCCTGCCCGATTACCCGGACGAGCAGATCGTCGCGACGCTGAACCTCTGCCGCGATATCTGCGAACGCTGGTCCATCCCCCCGGAGCGCGTGCTGGCCCATTCCGACATCGCGCCCGGCCGCAAGATCGATCCCGGCGAGAAATTCCCGTGGCGGCGGCTCAGTGAGGGCGGCGTCGGCCTGTGGAGCGAGCCGGCCCCGATCCGCGGCGGGCGCTTCTTCGCGCGCGGCGAGAGCGGCCAGCCGGTCGAGGCGCTTCAGGCGATGTTCGCGATGCTCGGCTACGGCGTCACGGTCGACGGCGTCTTCGACGACAGGCTCGAAGCGATCGTCGCCGCCTTCCAGCGCCATTGGCGCCCGGAAAAGGTCGACGGCATCGCCGATTCCTCGACGATCACGACGCTGCGCGACCTGCTCGCGGACGCGCAGGGCTCGCGGACGGCCTGAACGGGTGTGCGCCGAAAGAGCGGGGCAGCGGCGCACCAATGAACGGTGGAATATCCGCGTGACGCAAGGTTCGCTTAACGCTCGCGGGCCTAGGCTGCCTTCCACCGGTCGACCGGCAGGAGGGCGCCGTGGATAGCCAGCAGCTCATCGCAGCCACCAGGCCGCTCTACGAGCGCTCGCTCGCGCCCGCCGCGCTCGGCGCCTGGGAATGCAACCTCGCCAACGAGACCCTGAGCTGGACCGACGGGGTCTACGACCTGTTCAGCCTGCAGCGCGGCAGCGAAATCTACCGCAAGGCGACCCTCGACCTCTACGAGGAGGGGTCCCGGCGCGAGATGGAGCAGCATCGCAGCAACGCCATCCGCACCGGGCAGGGCTTCGCGCTCGATTGCCGGATCAGGGCGGTGAATGGCGACAAGCGCTGGATGCGCCTCATCGTCGGCGTCGGCTATCAGCATGGCCGGCCGAGCCGCATCTTCGGCTCGAAGCAGGATGTCACCGCCGAGAAGGGCTTGTGGAACAGCGTCTCCTGCCTCACGCGAGCGGAGTCCCCAACGAGCCCCGCAGCACGCCGCAGCTTCACCGACATCCTCAGGCAGGTCCGGCAGGACCGGGGCCGGGCACCCGAATGCCTCGCTCTCGCGATCTTCGAGATCGATCGCTTTCCGACAATCGTCGAAAACCATGGCCGGGCCGCCGGCGACGACGTCATCCGCTGCTTCGGCGAGCGCCTGCGCCGGCTCTTTCCCGATGCCCTCGCAATCGACCAGACGGGCCCGGCCGCTTTCGCCCTTTTGCTGCGAATGCCAGGCGACAAGGCTTACCTGGCCGCGATGCTCACCGGCACGCGCAAGCTGTTGTGCCGGCCGATCCCGCGCGGCTACCTCGTCATCGATTTCACGGCCTCGATCGGCGCGGCCCTACTGAAGACGGAGGGCTGCTGCGAGCAGAACGAGATCTTCGCGGAAGCCGAGGCGGCACTCCATGTCGCCGGCCTCGCCGGCGGAGACTGCATCCGCGTCTTCGACGGCCCGGTCACGGCCGTCAGCCGAACAGCGCTCTCGGGTTAGGCCGCCCAAAAGCTCAGAGTTGCCGCGTGAAGACGACCTGTCCGTCGAGGCCCCGGCCCATGTCGCGCCAGCCGTGGCGGACATAGAAGCGCTCCGCCCGCGTGCCCGCCCCGGTTTCGAGCCAGGCCTGGGCATGCCCCGCCGCCTTCAACCCGGCCAGCGCCGCATCGAGCAACGCCCGGCCATGGCCCTGCCCTTCCTGCGCCGGATCGACGAACAGAGCCCAGACCAATCCGGTCTGGTGGTTGGCGCAGGCGAAGGCGGCGACCTCGCCCGCGCTTTCCGCCACGAGGAAGATCGCCTGCTCGCGATACCAGGCGACCTCCTCGGCCGTCACCTTCGAGGGATCGCTCAGGATGTTCTCGCGCACGGCCATGCGGATGGCATGGATGCGCGGCTGGTCCGCCGGCTCCGCCTTGCGGATCAGCCTTGCCTCGTCAGTCGTCACGAACGCGCTCCCTCGCTGCGGCAGGCGTGATGCCCGCAGCAGCGCTGGAAGGCAACTACTCGGCCGCCTGCAGGCGATAGGCTGAGGTGTCGTAGTTGAGGATCGGCGCCAGCCAGCGTTCGACCTCCTCGATCGTCATGCCCTTGCGCGCGGCATAATCCTCGACCTGATCGCGTTCGACCTTGGCGACGCCGAAGTAATACGCCTCCGGATGCGAGAAATAGAGCCCCGAGACCGAGGAGCCCGGCCACATCGCATAGCTCTCGGTCAGCTTCACGCCGACGCGGCGCTCGGCCTCCAGCAGCCGGAACAGCGTCGCCTTCTCGGTATGGTCGGGCTGGGCCGGATAGCCCGGCGCCGGGCGGATGCCGCGATACTCCTCGCGGATCAGGTCCTCGTTCGAGAAGGCCTCGTCCGGTGCGTAGCCCCAGAACTCCTTGCGCACGAGCTGATGCATCCGCTCGGCGAAGGCCTCGGCGAAACGATCCGCCAGCGCCTTGACCATGATCGAGCGGTAGTCGTCGTTGTCGCGCGCGAACTTCTCGGAGATCCGCTCCTCCTCAGCCCCGGCCGTGACGGCGAAGGCGCCGATATAGTCGGGCGCGACGCCTTCCGGCGCGACGAAGTCCGAGAGGCAAAGATTGGGCTTGCCGTCGCGGCGCAGGAGCTGCTGGCGCAGGCCGTGGAAGGTCGCGAGCTCCTCGGCCCGGCTCTCGCCGGTATAGAGGCGGATGTCGTCGCCGACCGCATTCGCCGGCCAGAAGCCGATCACCGCCTTCGGATTGAACCAGCGCTCCTCGACGATGCGCTTCAGCATCGACTGCGCATCGTCCCAGAGCGCGCGCGCGGCCTCGCCCTGCTTCTCGTCCTGCAGGATCGCCGGGAAGCGGCCCTTCAGTTCCCAGGTCTGGAAGAACGGCGTCCAGTCGAGCACCGGCACGAGATCGGCGATGTCATAGGTGCGGAAGGTACGGGTGCCGAGGAAGCTCGGCTTCGGCGGCTGGTAGGCTGCCCAATCCGTCTTGAAGGGATTGGCGCGCGCTTTGGCCAGCGGCAGGCGCTGCTTGTCGGCTTCCGAGCGGCGATGCGCCTCGGCGACCTTGGCATATTCCGCCTGAACGCCGGCGACATAGCCCGGCTTCTGCTCGGACGAGAGCAGGCTCGATACCACGCCGACGGCGCGCGAGGCGTCGTTGACATGCACCGCCTGGCCGGCGTTGTAGGCCGGGTGGATCTTCACGGCCGTATGGACGCGGCTGGTCGTCGCCCCGCCGATCAGCAGCGGGATGTCGAAGCCCTCGCGCTCCATCTCGGAGGCGACCGTCACCATCTCGTCGAGCGAGGGCGTGATCAGCCCGGAGAGCCCGATGATATCGACCTTCTCCTTGCGCGCCGTCTCCAGGATCTTCTGGGTCGGCACCATCACGCCGAGGTCGATCACCTCATAATTATTGCACTGGAGCACGACGCCGACGATGTTCTTGCCGATGTCATGGACATCGCCCTTCACGGTCGCCATCAGCACCTTGCCGGCGGCCGAGCGCTCGGAGCCGCCGTTGAGGCGCTTCTCCTCCTCCATATAGGGCATGAGATAGGCGACGGCCTGCTTCATCACGCGGGCCGACTTCACCACCTGCGGCAGGAACATCTTGCCGGCGCCGAACAGGTCGCCGACCACGTTCATGCCGGCCATCAGCGGGCCTTCGATGACGTGCAGAGGCTTATCGGCCCGCTGGCGCGCTTCCTCGGTATCGGCCTCGATGAACTCGGTGATCCCGGCGACGAGCGCATGCTCCAGCCGCTTCTCGACCGGCAGTTCGCGCCAGGCGAGGTCCTTGCCGGACGCAGCGACCGAACCATCGCCCTTGAAGCGCGGCGCAGCCTCCAGCAGGCGCTCGGTCGAATCCTTGCGGCGGTTGAGGACGACGTCCTCGCAAAGCTCGCGCAGTTCGGGATCGAGATCGTCGTAGCTGCCGAGCTGGCCGGCATTGACGATGCCCATGTCCATGCCGGCCTTGATGCAATGGTACAGGAAGACCGAATGCATGGCCTCGCGGACCTTCTCGTTGCCACGGAACGAGAAGGACAGGTTCGAGACGCCGCCCGAGATATGGGCATGCGGCAAGGTCTCGCGGATCGCCCGCGTCGCGTTGATGAAGTCGTTGCCGTAGTTGTCGTGCTCCTCGATGCCCGTCGCCACCGCGAAGATGTTCGGGTCGAAGATGATGTCCTCGGGCGGGAAGCCGATCGTCTCGGTCAGCAGCTTGTAGGCCCGCGTGCAGATCTCGATCTTGCGCTGGAAGGTGTCGGCCTGCCCGACCTCGTCGAAGGCCATCACGACGACCGCCGCGCCGTACTGCCGGCAGATGCGCGCCTGCTCGAGGAAGGCCTCCTCGCCCTCCTTCATCGAGATCGAGTTGACGATCGGCTTGCCCTGGATCGTCTTCAGACCGGCCTCGATCACCGGGAATTTCGACGAGTCGACCATGATCGGCACGCGCGAGATATCGGGCTCGGAGGCGATCAGGTTGCAGAACTCGGTCATCGCCTTCTCGGAATCGAGCAGGCCCTCGTCCATGTTGATGTCGATGACCTGCGCGCCGTTGGCGACCTGGTCGCGCGCCACGTCGAGCGCGGCGGCATAGTCGCCGGCCGTGATCAGCTTCCGGAACTTGGCCGAGCCGGTGACGTTCGTGCGCTCGCCGACATTGACGAAGGGAATGGTCTCGTCGAGCGTGAAGGGCTCAAGACCCGCCAGACGGAGCCAGGGCTTGGGTTCGGGAATCTGGCGCGGCGCCTTGCCGGCGACAGCCTGGGCGATGGCGCGGATATGGTCCGGCGTGGTGCCACAGCAGCCGCCAACCATGTTGACGAAGCCGGAATCGGCGAACTCCGCCAGCATGTCGGCGGTCGCTTCCGGCCGCTCGTCATAAAGGCCGAATTCGTTGGGCAGGCCGGCATTCGGATAGGCGCAGACCAGCGTGCCGGCGATGCGCGACATGTCCTTGATATGCGCCCGCATCTCGCGTGCGCCGAGCGCGCAGTTGAGGCCGATGGTCAGCGGCGCGGCATGGCGCACCGCGTTCCAGAAAGCCTCGACCGTCTGGCCCGAGAGCGTGCGGCCCGAGAGATCGGTGATCGTGCCGGAGATCATCACCGGCAGGCGAATGCCCTTCTCGCGATAGACCTGCTCGATCGCGACGATCGCGGCCTTGGCGTTGAGCGTGTCGAAGATCGTCTCGATCAGCAGCAATTCGGAGCCGCCATCGATCAGGCCCCTGACCTGCTCGGCATAGGAATCCCGCACCTGATCGAAGGTCACGGCGCGGAAGCCGGGATTGTTGACGTCGGGCGAGATCGAGAGCGTGCGGTTGGTCGGGCCGATCGCGCCGGCCACGTAACGGCGGCGCCCGTCTTCCTTCTCGGCGATCATGGCCGCCTCGCGGGCGAGCCGTGAGCAGGCGACGTTCAGTTCGTAGACATAGGCCTCCATGCCGTAATCGGCCTGGGCGATCGAGGTGCCCGAGAAGGTATTGGTCTCGACGATATCGGCGCCCGCCCGGAAATAGGCGAGATGGATGTCGCGCAGCGCCTCGGGCTGGGTCAACGCGATGATGTCGTTATTGCCCTTGAGGTCGTGATTGAAGCCCTTGAAGCGCTCGCCGCGGAAATCGGCTTCCGAGAGCTTCAGGTTCTGGATCTGCGTGCCCATCGCGCCGTCGAGCACGAGGATGCGTTCGCGCGCGGCCTGACGCAGCGAGCGCTCGATTTCGGCGCCGTCGACGGGAGCGGGAATGAAGTCGGACATCAGGCTTACTCCGCCGCCACGGCCTGCGCCGCCGGCTTCTCGGGCTTCAACCCCACGAGATGGCAGATGGCATAGACGAGGTCGGCCTTGTTCATCGTGTAGAAATGCAGGTCGGTGGCGCCGCGGTCGATCAGGTCGAGCACCTGCTCGGCGCAGACGGCGGCGGCCACGAGACGGCGCGTCGCGACGTCGTCTTCCAGCCCCTCGAACCGGTCGGCCAGCCATTGCGGCACGCTGGCGCCGGTCTTGCGGGCGAAGTTGGCGGTCTGCTTGAAGTTCTGGACGGGGACGATGCCGGGCAGGATCGGGATCTCGATGCCGCGCGCGCGCACCTTGTCGAGATAGCGGAAATAGACGTCGTTATCGAAGAAGAACTGGGTGATCGCCCGCGTCGCGCCGGCATCGACCTTCTTCTGCAGCGCATCGATATCGGCCTCGAGCGAAGCGGCCTCCGGATGCTTCTCCGGATAGGCCGAGACCGTCACCTCGAAATCGCCGATGCGCTTCAGGCCCGCCACGAGGTCGGAGGTCTGGTGATATCCGTCCGCATGCGGCTCGTAAGGAGTGCCGAGCCCGCCGGCCGGATCGCCACGCAGCGCCACGACATGGCGCACGCCGGCATCCCAATAGGACCGGATGACCTCGTCGACCTCGGCCTTCGAGGCCGAGACGCAGGTCAGATGCGCCGCCGGCTTCAGCCCGGTCTCGTCGACCATGCGCTTGACGGTGGCGTGGGTGCGCTCGCGGGTCGAGCCGCCAGCGCCATAGGTCACCGAGACGAAGCTCGGTCCGAGCGGCTCGAGCCGGCGCACGCTGTCCCACAACGCGACCTCCATCTCCTCCGTCTTGGGCGGAAAGAACTCGAAGGACACGCGCGGACGGCGCGAGCCGTGGCGGCTGGGGCGGAAAGCATTCATCACGCAACCTCTAGATTGATCGTGCGGGCCGGCGGATCGGCCTGGACGCGCCGGTCGCGGCCGCGCCAGAGCATGACCGGGAGCTGGCCGGAGCCGCCATCGGCCAGGGTGACTTCGCGGGAAAGATCGCAGGACAGGCCGGCCTCGCTGAACCAGGCGGCGATCTGCTGGCGGGAGAAGCCGAGCCGGCGATGCGCATGCTCGGTCCGCAGGAACTCCATCTCGTGCGGCGCGAAATCGACGACGATCAGGCGCCCGCCAGGCGCCAGCATCGCGGCAGCTTCGCGCACGGCCCGGCCGGGATCATCGAGGAAATGCAGCACCTGATGGATCACGACGAGATCGAAGGAGCCCCGCGCGAAGGGCAGCGCATAGATGTCGCCCTGCCGCAATTCGACGCGCGACAGCCCCGTCTGCTCAAGATTGGCACGCGCCACCGCCAGCATCGCATGGTTGGCGTCGACGCCGACGGCCCGGCCGAATTTCGGCGCGATCCGCTCCAGCATCCGGCCCGTACCGGTACCGAGATCGAGCATCGCGCCGGGCGAGCCCTCGCCGACCGCCTCCTCGACAGCCGCCTCGACGGCATGGTCAGGCACATGCAGGCCGCGCAGACGATCCCAATCGCGCGCGACGCTGGCGAAATAGGACTGCGCGGCCTCGGCCCGCGTCGCCCTGACAGCGGCGAGCCGCTCGCGATCGGCCGCGAGCACCGGATCGCTCAGGTCGAGCCAGGCGGCCAACGAGGCGGCAAAGGCACCGCCCGGCCCGGTCTCGTCGAGCCGGAAGAAGGCCCAGGCCCCCTCGCGCGAGCGCCGGACCAGCCCGGCCTCGGCGAGCAGCTTGAGATGGCGCGAGATGCGCGGCTGCGACTGGCCGAGAATGTCGGTGAGATCGGAGACGGAAAGCTCGCCCTCGGAGAGCAGCGCGAGAATGCGCAGCCGCGTCTCCTCGCCGGCGGCGCGCAGGCCCGCGAGAAGCACATCGGAAGACAATGTCGTCGGCTGCCGCACGCGCTGGCGTCCTCTGTCGACAAGGAAAAAGATATAAAGATATCTTTATATCGAACGCGCCGTTCGTGCAAGCGGATTGTCGTGCGGAAGATAGGACGGACTCTTCCTTCTCCCCGCCGGGATAAGGTAGCTCGGCGAAGCCGAGACGGATGGGCGCGCGATCTTCCCGCGTCAGCCGCGCGGCGCTTGTGCGTGAGCGAAAGAACCAGAGGGCCGCTGGTGCGTCCGACTCCGCGCATCCCACGGATTCTCAAGCAAGAAAACCCCGCAGGCCAGACCTGGACGGAGCTTTCGGTGCATCATGTCGGATCAAAGAAGCAGCGCCGGACATACGGCGACAACGCCGATCCGGTCGTTATCTTTCAGGCACGCGCTCGCCAGCATCCCGCCACGCGCGGCAGGCGAACCTCACGGCAACAGAGCAGTCTCAGAGCACTTTCAGATCGCCCGCGGCCGTCTTGCCGCGCTCGGTCTTCAACTCGAACGAAACCTGCTGCCCTTCCGTCAGCGTCATCATGCCGGCCTCTTTCACGGCCGTGATGTGAACGAACACATCCTTGCCGCCTTCCGCCGGTTGAATGAAGCCGAACCCCTTCTCAGTATTGAACCATTTCACGGTTCCGGTCGCCATCGCCACATCCCTCGAAGCCAAAGCGTCTCTCACCGGCACTGAACGCATGGCCCCTATGCCGGTAAGGTAGGATTGACCGAAAACCGATCCTTGTCGAGATGAAAGCTCAGGCAGGCCCTGCCGCCCTTCGTCAAGGTTTCGTCAGCATGCTCCGTGTCTTGGCACAGGGCGATCTCCTGACGCAGGCCCGTTTGCGCGGCGAACGGTTGCGCCCCGTCCGCCAGCATGCGAGCAAGCCGGAAGGACAAGACGGGACGCCAACGGCGAGACGAGACATGGCCCAGCCCCTGACCATCGAAGACTTGCGCCTTCTGGCCAAGCGCCGCGTGCCGCGCATGTTCTACGACTACGCCGATTCCGGCGCCTGGACCGAGGGTACCTATCGCGCCAACGAGACCGATTTCGCCAAGGTGAAGCTGCGCCAGCGCGTCGCAGTCGACATGACCAACCGCTCGCTCGCCTCGGAGATCATCGGCCAGCCGGTCACGATGCCGGTCGCGCTCGCCCCCACCGGCCTCACCGGCATGCAGCACGCCGATGGCGAGATCCTCGCCGCCAAGGCCGCCGCCAAGGCTGGCGTGCCCTTCACGCTCTCGACCATGAGCATCTGCTCGATCGAGGATGTCGCGAACCACACCAGCGCGCCGTTCTGGTTCCAGCTCTATGTGATGAAGGACCGCGACTTCATCTCCCGCCTGATCCAGCGTGCCAAGGCGGCCGGCTGCTCGGCGCTGGTGCTGACGCTCGACCTGCAGATCCTCGGCCAGCGTCACAAGGATATCCGCAACGGCCTCTCCGCTCCGCCGAAGCCCACCATCGCCAACCTGATCAACCTCGCCTTCAAGCCGCGCTGGTGCCTGAAGATGCTGGACACGCCGCGCCGGCAGTTCGGCAACATCGTCGGCCATGTCACCGGCGTCGCCGACATGTCCTCGCTCTCCTCCTGGACCGCCAGCCAGTTCGACCCGCAGCTGAACTGGGACGACGTCCAGTGGATCAAGGAGCAATGGGGCGGCAAGCTGATCCTCAAGGGCATCCTCGATCCGGAAGACGCCGAGATGGCGGCCAAGAGCGGTGCCGACGCGCTGATCGTCTCGAACCATGGCGGCCGCCAGCTCGATGGCGCGCTCTCCTCGATCGAGGCCCTGCCTGGCATCGTCGAACAGGTTGGCAACCGCATCGAGGTGCTGTTCGACGGCGGCATCCGCTCGGGCCAGGACGTGCTGAAGGCGGTCGCGCTCGGCGCCCACGGCACCTTCATCGGCCGCGCCTTCCTCTACGGGCTCGGCGCCATGGGCGAGCCGGGTGTCACCGCCGCGCTCGACATCATCCGCAAGGAGCTCGACACAACCATGGCGCTCTGCGGCCTGCGCGACATCAAGGACGTGGACGAGCGCATCCTCGTCGGCGGCCGCGCCGGGGCGATCAAGCGGCTGGCGAGCTGACGCGGCTCCCCAGCCACGCAACGAACGACCATAGAAAAGGCCCGGCGGATACCTCCGCCGGGCCTTCTTCATTGCGCATCCCTTGCGGAGATCACTCTCCACAAGGGCGATTTTTGCCTCAGGCGCGATACCAGGACGCGAGGTTCCAGGTGTCGACATCCCAGCCCGAATGATCATGCGAGAGGGTGTTCGACGCAGCGACAACCTTCTTGCGCGACAGGATCGGCAGGATGACGTTGGCCTCGCAGAAGATCTCGTTGACCTTGATCAGGTAGGCGGCCCGCTTGGCCGGGTCGAGCTCCTTCTGCGCGGCCTTGTAGGCTTCGTCGGCAGCCGGATCCGTGTAGCGCGAGACGTTGCGGCCCAGCCACTTGTTCTCCTTGCTGGCGACTTCCCAGGAGGTGAACTGGTTGAGGAAACGCTCCGGATCGGGCTGCGGCTGCGTGGTCGTGTACATCTCGATGTCGGTATAGAGCTTGGTATAGGTGTCGGGATTGGCGACGTCCGACGAGAAGAACACCGAGGCCGTCACCGACTTCAGCTCGATATCGATGCCGGCGCGCTGGCAGGCCTGCTTGATGATGGCCTGCACCTTCTGGCGCGGAGCGTTGATCGAGGTCTGGAAGACGTATTTGAGCTTCTTGCCATCCTTCTCGCGGATGCCGTCCGAGCCCTTCTTCCAGCCGGCCTCGTCGAGGATCTTGTTGGCCTTCTCGATGCTGAACTCGTACTTGAGCTTCTCCGACTTGAACTGCTTGGGCTCGTTCACGAAGCTCGCCGTGGCAGCGCCGGCGCGGCCATAGATGAACTTCTGGATCGAGTCGCGGTCGATCAGCAGGTTGATCGCCTGGCGCACGGCCGGGTCCGACAGGGTCGGGTGCTTGGTCTTGGCGCTGGAACGCTCGCCATCGACCTCGGTCCACGGATCGGTCGTGTTCAGCGTGATGAACTCGATGTCACCGGCCGGCGCAGCGCTGATCTTGCCGCGACCGCCCATCTCCATGCGCTTGAGGACCTCGTCCTCGACCAGCGTATCCCAGGCGTAGTCGTATTCGCCGGTCTGCAGGACGGCGCGCGCCGCCGAGACCGCATCACCGCCGCCCTTGATCTCGAACGTGTCGAAATGCGGACGATTGGCGACGTGGTAGCTCTCGTTGCGGGTACCGCTGAGGATGTCGCCCGGCTTGAAATCGGCGAACTTGTAGGGGCCGGTGCCGACGGGCTTGAGGTTGGCCGGAGCCTCGCGCGACTTGGCGCCCTTGTACTCGCCGAAATGATGCTTCGGGATGATCATGCCGGCGACGCCAACGAAGGGATCGGCCCAGAACGGCGTCGGCTTGGCGAAGATCACCTTGACGGTGAGATCGTCGACCTTCTCGACCTTGATGTCCTTGTAGGCGCCGGTGGTGTAGGCGGCGGTCGCCGGGTCGGCGGCATATTCCCAGGTGAAGACGACGTCGTCGGCCGTGAACGGCTTGCCGTCATGCCACTTCACGTCCTTCTTCAGCTTCCAGGTCACGGTCGTGCCGTCCTCGGACAGGCCGCCATTGGCCTTGCTGGGAACCTCGGCCGCGAGCTGCGGGATCAGGTTGCCTTCCTTGTCCCAGCCGGCGAGCGGCTCGTAGAACACGCGCGACGCGATCTGGTCCTTGGTGCCCGAGGCGAAATGCGGGTTGAGCAGGGTCGGGGCCTGCCAGAGCAGCATCTTCAGCGGTCCGCCGCCGCCGGCCTTGGTCGGCTTGTATTCGAGCGTGGCATTGGCCATCGCAACATCGTTCCAGGAGAGGATCTGGGTCGCGATCGGCGCGGTGATACCGAGCGCCGCCATCTTCTGGATGAAGGAGCGCCGCGACAGGCCGCCTTCCTTCACATCCTGCACCATACCCTGGATATACTGGCTAGTCATAATCAACCTTCACGTCATGGCAGCAAGAACACGATCAATAACTTGACCAGTCCCGGATCGGATTTATCAGTTCCAAGGCGTAGAATTGCTTTGGACGCGACTCTGCTCCTAGGAGCCGCTGCCTTAATCATAACTTAAGTCGTCAGACGAGAACTGCATGGCGGGTCTGCCTGCCACTCGTAGCCCCGGCTAAATTACATTGATTCCCAAAGGAAAAACGCTGCAAGCCCGGCTGGCGGGGGTCATGACATAGCGTCGCAGCGGGGTACTCCGGCGACGAACACTGCGGTTGCCAGCAGCCGATCGGCTTCCATAACATGCCGCACCGGGACTTACCCGGCAGGAGCGACCGCATGAGTTCAGACGCCCCGCCACGCCTTCTATCCGGCGGCAACCCGCAGATTCCGAAGGGCGACGGTGACGCGCCGGTGCAGGCCTATATCGCCGCCATGCCCGGCTGGAAGAGCGCGCTCGGCCGGCGCATCGACGACCTGATCGTCAAGGCCTTCCCCGATGTCACGAAGGCCGTGAAGTGGAACTCGCCGCTCTACGGCACCGGCAACCAGACCTGGTTCCTCGGCATCCATTGCTTCACCCGCTATGTGAAGGTCTCCTTCTTCAAGGGCGCGGCGCTGAACCCCGTGCCGCCCGGCCCTTCGAAGCAGAAGGAGGTGCGCTATCTCGACATCCATGAGAACGACGCCTTCGACGAAGCCCAGTTCTCGGACTGGGTCAGGCAGGCGAGCCGGATCCCCGGCGAGCGGATGTAGAGCCATACTGGTCAGGCGCTGCGATCAGGACAATTCCCTGGGCCCGGCGGGCGTTTCGATCTGTGCCCGATAACGCAGCTCCGGCCCGTGACTGACGACAGGCCCCCGCTCCGTCCGCAGTTCCTGCAACAGCGCTGCGATGGCCTCGGCCTCCGGATGCTCCAGCGAGAACCCGCGCAATCGGGCGCCCAGATCGGCGATCGTCGCCATCGAGCGCGGCTTGCCGCGCCGATCGATGATCGAGGGAGCCGCCCCGCCCCAGGGCAGCGAGCCATCATCGGGAATGGCGAAATCGAAGGCCGAAGCGTCCGTCGGCAGCCCGATCTTACGGCCGAAGATCGCTTCCCTGCCCTTCAGGACATCGTCGATCCCATCGGTGCGGGCGACCCAGCCGCGCAAGCGACGGCCGGCATCCCAATCCCGCCTGACCTGCTTCTGGTCATCGAGCCCGAACCAGCGGGCGCGCCCGGGTTTCACCCCGTCGGGATCGAGCGAGACGATCTCCAGATAGGCCATGTCGCCGAGCTGAAGCAGGTGATTATGGGTAACCATATAGCCGTGCCGCTGGCCGAAAGGCACATCGAGGTCGAGGCAGTCACGAACATGCGCGACGCCCTCTGCGAGCGTCGGAGCGATCACCGTGAGATGGTCGAGAGTGAGCATGCCGTCAGTTGAGGCCGCGGCGCGACTGTAGTCCAGCGCCTGCGGTGCCCAGCCGCTTCGCCGTGCCGAACCGTCTTAAAGCAACACATGAAAAAGCCCCGCGGACCTTGCGGCGCCGCGAGGCTTTTTAAATCAGATATCAGGCGCTCAGCGCGAGAACTTCTTGTACTGAATCCGCTTCGGAATGGTCGAGTCGATGCCGAGGCGGCGCTTCTTGTCTTCCTCGTAATCGGCGAAATTGCCCTCGAACCACTCGACATGGCTGTCGCCTTCGAAGGCGAGGATATGGGTCGCGATGCGGTCGAGGAACCAGCGATCGTGGCTGATGATCACGGCGCAACCGGCATAGTCCTCCAGCGCCTCTTCGAGCGCGCGCAGCGTGTCGACGTCGAGATCGTTGGTCGGCTCGTCGAGCAGCAGCAGGTTGGCGCCGGACTTCAGCATCTTGGCGAGGTGGACGCGGTTGCGCTCACCGCCCGAGAGCGAGCCGACCTTCTTCTGCTGGTCGCCGCCCTTGAAGTTGAAGGCCGAGCAATAGGCCCGCGAATTGATCTCTTTCTTGCCGAGATAGATGATGTCGTTGCCGCCGGAGATCTCCTCCCAGACGTTCTTCTTGTCGTCGAGCGAGTCGCGGCTCTGGTCGACATAGCCGAGCTGGACACTCTCGCCGACCTTGATCGTGCCGGCATCCGGCTTCTCGACCCCGGTGATCATCTTGAACAGCGTCGTCTTGCCGGCGCCGTTGGGGCCGATCACGCCGACGATGCCGCCCGGCGGCAGCTTGAACGAGAGATCGTCGATCAGGAGCTTGTCCTGGAAGCCCTTCGAGAGACCTTCGAAATCGACGACATTGTTGCCCAGCCGCTCGGCGATCGGGATGATGATCTGCGCGGTGTCCGGCCCCTTGTTGTTGGCCTTCTGGACGAGCTCGTCATAGCGCTGGATGCGGGCCTTGCTCTTGGCCTGGCGGGCCTTGGGCGAAGCGGCCATCCATTCGGCTTCGCGCTCCAGTGTCTTCTGGCGCGAGACGTCCTCGCGGCCTTCCTGGGCGAGGCGTTTCTGCTTCTGCACCGACCAGGCGGAGTAGTTGCCCTCGTAAGGGATGCCCTGGCCGCGATCGAGCTCGAGGATCCAGCTCGTGACGTTGTCGAGGAAGTAGCGATCGTGGGTGACGATCAGGATCGCGCCCGGATAGGTCCGCAGATGGCCTTCGAGCCAGGCGGTGGTCTCGGCGTCCAAATGGTTGGTCGGCTCGTCGAGCAGCAGCAGTTCCGGCTGCTCCAGCAGCAGCTTGCACATGGCGACGCGGCGGCGCTCGCCGCCCGAGAGCTTGTCGACGGCCCAGTCGTCAGGCGGGCAACGCAGCGCGTCCATCGCCTGGTCGACCTTGGAATCGAGATCCCACAGGCCCTTGGCCTCGATCTCGTCCTGGAGATTGGTCATCTCGTCGGCGGTCTCGTCCGAGTAGTTCATGGCGAGCTCGTTGTAGCGGTCGAGGATCGCCTTCTGCGGGGCGACGCCCAGCATCACGTTCTCGCGGACGGTCAGCGTCTCCTCAAGCTTCGGCTCCTGCGGCAGGTAGCCGACGCGCGCGCCTTCCGCGACCCAGGCCTCGCCGGTCCACTCCTTGTCGAAGCCAGCCATGATCTTGAGCAGGGTCGACTTACCGGCGCCGTTGACGCCGAGCACGCCGATCTTGGCATCCGGATAGAAGGACAGATGGATGTCCTTCAGCACCTGCTTGCCGCCCGGATAGGTCTTGGACAGGCCGCGCATATGGTAGATGAACTGGCGGGACATGAGGCGAGCGGACTCCGCTTTCGGGGGGCTGCGACACGGGGATGTCGGGAAATCTGGCCGCTATGTAGCGACCGGGCGCGCCGCCCGCAACCGCCTGCCGGTGGAGCAGGTGCCTTTCACAAAACCGGTAGAGCGATCCAGGCGCCCTTCCCCCGGCCCGGATTTTGCCGGAAGCTCCCATGGCCTGAGTGATGCCGGAGCCCGCCGATGAGCCTGCCCGCCGTCCTGTTGCGTGTCCTTGCGAGCTTCGCGCTCGCTCTGCTTGCCATTGCTCCCGCCCGTGCCCAGTCGAACGAGCCCGGCTGCCGGCCGGAAATGGCGAGCCTGCGTCTGCCGATCCAGCGGGTGCAACTGGCGAAGGACGAAGCCAGGCTGACCTTCGTCGGCCACGCCACCTTCCTGATTGAGACGCCGGGCGGCGTGAAGATCGCGACCGACTACAACGACTATGTCCGCCCGCCGGTGACGCCCGACATCGCCACGATGAACAAGGCGCACTCGACCCATAACTCGCGCAATCCCGACCCGGCGATCAAGCATGTCCTGCCCGGCTGGGACCTGTCCGGCCGGGGCGCGGCGCAGCACGACCTCACCTTCGGCGATGTCCGCGTCCGCAACGTGCCGACGAACATCCGCACCTACGAGGGCGGCACGGATTATGACGGCAATTCGATCTTCATCTTCGAGATCGGCGAGCTCTGCATCGCCCATCTCGGCCATCTGCATCATCCGCTGGAGCCCGGCCATCTGCAGGCGCTCGGCCGGGTCGACATCGTGCTCTTCCCGGTCGACGGCAGCTATACGCTCGACCAGTCCGGCATGCTGGATGTCCTGAAATCGATCCAGGCGCGGGTGATGATCCCCATGCATTTCTTCGGCGGCGGCACGCTGAACCGCTTCCTTGCCCGCACGCAGGACCTCTGGCCGGTGGAGCGCCGCGACCATGCGACGATCACGCTGGGCAAGGCGACATTGCCGGCCAAGCCCACCATGATCGTACTGCCCGGGCACTAGGGCCAGACACGAAGCCGCCCCCGTCATGCTCGCCCTTGTGGCGAGCATCCACGTCTTGAGCACCGCGCAACGCGAAGGGAGACGTGGATGGTCGGGACAAGCCCGACCATGACGGGCTTCCTTCGAACCGGCTCGGCGTCAGGTGTTCACGCCGCCATCGATGGCGAAACCGGCGCCGGTGATGAAGCGCGCCTCCTCGCTGGCGAGATAGGCCACGAGCCCGGCGATGTCCTCCGGCTGGCCATAGCGCGGGATCGCCATGCGCGCGCGCTGGGCATCGGCGCCCGGGCCGCCGGCAGGGTTCATGTCGGTATCGGTCGAGCCGGGGTGGACGATGTTGACGGTGATGCCGCGTGGCCCGAGATCGCGCGCCAGCCCCTTGGTGAAGCCGATCAGCGCCGCCTTGCTCATCGCGTAGAGCGTGATATCGGGCTCAACCACCCGGTCGGCGAGGCAGGAGCCGGTCGAGATGATCCGCCCGCCCTCGCCCAGATGCGCCGCCGCAGCCTGCGAGGCCAGCACCACCGCGCGGACATTGACGGCGAGCGTCGCGTCGATATCGGCGAGGCTCCAGTCGGCGACCGGGCCGCCGCGATAGATCCCGGCATTGTTGACGAGGATATCGAGCCCGCCGAGCGCTTTCACAGCCTCATCGACTGCGCGTTTTACGGCGTCCGGATCGGCACTGTCGGCAGCGATGGCAAAGCCCTTGCGGCCGAGGGCCTCGATCTCCTTCACGACCGCAGCCGCCTTGTCGGCAGAGCGTTCATAGGTCAGCGCGACATCGGCGCCCTCAGTGGCGAGCCTGCGGGCAATGGCGGCGCCGATTCCGCGGCTGCCGCCGGTGACGAGAGCGCGCTTTCCGGCAAGGCGTAACATGGCAAACTCCATTTCTATAATGATCGATACATAATAACTGGCGCGCTTGCCAGCCGTCGTCAAGTAAAATATATAACGAACGATACAGAATAATTTCGAGGAGGCGACGCATGGCCGAACGGGGCCGTCCACGCAGTTTCGACCGGCTGGCAGCGCTGGAGCGCGCCATGGAGGTGTTCTGGGAGCGCGGCTACCAGGCCGCCGCGATGAGCGACCTCACCGAGGCGATGGGCATCAATTCGCCGAGCCTCTACGCCGCCTTCGGCAGCAAGGAAGAGCTCTATCGCGAGGCCATCCATCACTTCGCTGCGACCGAGAGCGACGACATCCTCTCGCCCCTGCTGAACGCTCCGACGGCCCGCGCGGCTCTGGAAGGCTATCTGATGGCAAGCGCCCGGATCTTCACCCGGCCCGGCCGCCCGCCCGGCTGCATGGTCGTTCTATCGGCGGTCAACGCCATCGGCGTCGGCGACGAGACCAGCCGCATCCTGCGAGAGATGCGGGCCGGCAGCGTGACCATGATCGAGGAGCGACTGCGGCGCGCCGTCACCGAGGGCGAATTGCCGGCCGCGTTCGATCCGCATCCGGTCGCGAGCTACTACGTCACCGTCCAGCAGGGCATGTCGATCCAGGCGCGCGACGGCGCTTCGCGGCCCATGCTGGAGATGATCGCCCAGGGCGCTATGGCGGCCTGGGACAGCTTCACCCGGGCGCGCGCAGCCGCCTGAGAACCGGCGTTAACGCCTCGCTGAGACTGATTCCAGGCTTTCCTTGCCGTTGCGGCAGATCGCGGCATCCTGTCGATAACCGGGAGACCGTTCTCATGCGCCGCATCGCCACCCTCGCCTGCCTGCTCGCGACCGCCACCTTGCTGCCCGTTCAGGCCGAGGCCGCCAAGTTCCGCGCTGGCGGGCGCAGCTCGGCCGCGCCAGCCAAGACCAGTCGCAGCGTCGTCGTCGTGCCCGGCATCGCCGCCGGCGCGAACCGCTCACAGGCCGCGACTGGCCAGCCCCAGCGCGTCCCTTTCCCGCCGGCGACTGCCCAGCGCGAGGAATCCGTGCCGCTGCGCCTCTCCGCGAACAGCGAAGTCAAGAAGCCGTGGTGCCAGACGGATGTCGTGGTCAACGGCTTCTGCATGATGAACTGAGGGCAGTCGCCCCTCAGGCGCGGCTGACGCGCCCCTCGAGCGGATAGGCCGGGTCGCTGTAGCCCGGCGTCGAGGGATGGCCGGCCGGCACCAGCCGGTCGACCAGCGCCTCGTCCTCCGCGTCGAAGCCGGCATCGAGCGCGGCAAGGTAGGCTTCCCACTGCTCGAAAGTCCGCGGGCCGGCGATCGCCGCCGTGACGAAGGCGTTGTTCAGCACCCAGCGCACCGCGAACTGGATCGGCGTCAGCCCTTTCCGCGCCGCATGGTCCTTGATCGTCTGGGCGATGACCAGGCTCTCCTCGCGCCACTCCGCCTGCATCATCCGCCGGTCGCCGCGCCCGGCGCGCGTGCCCTCCGCCGGCGCCTGCCCCGGCGCATATTTCGCGGTCAGAACGCCGCGAGCCAGCGGCGAGTAGGAGGCGACGCCCAGCCCGAAATAGCCGCAGGCCGGCAGATGCTCGACCTCCGGCATGCGGTTCATCGCGTTGTAATAGGGCTGGCTCACCACAGGGCGGTCGATGCCGAGCTCGTCGCAGAGCCGGCAGATCTCGGCCAATCGCCAGGCGCGATAGTTCGAGACGCCGAAATGCCGGATCTTCCCCTGCCGGACGAGATCGGCGATCGCATGCACCGTCTCTTCCAGCGGCGTCGTGTGATCCTCCTTGTGGAGGTAGTAGATGTCGATGGTCTCGCTGCCGAGCCGGCGCAGGCTGTCCTCGCAGGCGCGCAGGACCCAGCGCCGCGACAGCCCGCCATGCATCGGCCCCTTGCCCATGGGATTGGCGACCTTCGTCGCCAGCACCCAGTCATAGCGATGGGCGGCGATGGCGCGGCCGGTCACTTCCTCGGACTGGCCCTCGTTATAGGCATCGGCCGTATCGATGAAATTGATCCCGACGTCGTGCGCGCTGTCGATGATCCGGCGCGAGGTCGCCTCGTCGGCCGGCCCGCCGAACATCATCGTGCCCAGGCAGAGCGGCGAAACCTTGAGGCCGGAACGGCCGAGACGGCGGTAATCCATGGCTGAAATCCTCGAACGCGATGGCCAACCCTGCCGCAGCGGCGCGTCCGAGGCCAGCGCCCGGCGCGCAGGCACGCCCTGCACGACGCGGCCGGTCGGCAAGGAAATGCTTAATCTTTCGTGACAGGGTACTGCGTCCTCACGTGGTCACCCGATGAATCTCGCCCAGCTCGTCAAGAGCCAGACCCTCGCCACCCTGCTGCAGGCGCTCGACGCAGGCGGAGAGCTGGCGGCTGGCCGGACGGTGCAGGCCAGGCTCGCCTCGCTGGAACCGGACGGCACCGCGACCGCCATGATCGGCGAGACCAGGGTCGCGCTGGTCCTGGCCGGTCCGCAGGCGAGGCAGGCGGCCCTGCAGCCGGGCGCCACCCTGCTGCTGCGCCTCGATCCACCCGAACAGCAAGGCGGCGATCTCCGCGCTACCTTGGTCGAAATACGCCCGCCCAATACGCCAGCGCCCGGGCAAGCCCCGCCGCAACCAGTCCCTGCGCCCACGCCTGCGCAACCGGATGCAGCCCCCACATCACCGGTTTCGGTCCGCCCGCCGATAGCGCCGGCACCCTCGCCTGCTCCACAGACTGCTACGCCGGCCGCGCCGGCTGTCGCACAGGCCGCGCACCCGCCCTCCCCGGTGGCGATGCAGCAGGCCTTCTTGCAGCAAGCCCTGCAAACGCTCGGCCCTGCTGCGGCTCAAGCCTCTGTTCCAGCACCGGCCACTGCGGCGCCCGCTTCCCCAGCGCTCGCCGGTCAAGCTCCGGCCAGCACGCCCCCGGCAACCTCGACAGCGACCGCAGCCGTCCCGCCAGCCGCTTTCCCCGCCATCCCGTCAGCCGCGATCGCCCGCGCGATCGCCGGACCGCTGCTCGGTCCCGTCCTGCAGCGGCAGGCGGGGCTTGCCCCGCTCTTCGCCAACCTGCGCGCACTGGCGCAGGGAACGATTTCGCTGGCCCTGCCGAAAACGCTGCCGCCCACGATCCAGCAGGTGCTCGCCCAGGCCGTTCCGGCCGAGCGGCAGGCGCCGACGGCGGCAGGGCTTAAGCAGGCCTTCCAGGCCTCCGGGCTCTTCCTCGACACGCGGCAGGCCGCGGGCCTGCCGCAACCCCGGCAGGGTGACCTCAAGGCCGGGCTGCAGGCGCTGCGCGAGACCTTGCTGCCGATCATCGACGCCCTGTCGCCGGACCCGAAGGCGGGTCGACAGGAGCAGGGCAACGGCCAGGCGGTGGATCGACAGGCAGACCTCGCTTCCACCGACCAGCCCGCCCGCCTCGCCCCGCCGCGCCGGGACGGCCCGCTCGCGCCGCAACCCGCCGTCGAGCCGACGCTTCACCCGGCCGAGAAGCCGCTCGCCATCGCCGAGACGCTGCTCGACCAGACCGAAGCCGCGCTCGACCGGATCAAGCTCGCGCAATACGCCTCGCTGCCGCTCGAGCCCACCCGGCAGGACGGCACGCAAGCACCGCAGCGCTGGCTCGCCGAAATCCCGATAGCCTTCCATCAGGGCACAGCGATCCTGCCGCTCCAGGTCGAGCGGGACACCCCGCGCCGCAACGCGCAAGGGGCGAGCCTGCCGCTCTGGCGCATCCGCTTCGCGCTCGATGTCGAGCCGATGGGGCCGCTGCAAGGCGTCGTCACCTTGCAGGGCCGCGATGTCGGCGTTTCGATCTGGGCCGAGCGCGAGGAGACCAGCCAGTTGCTGCGCGGCGCCGCGCCCGGCCTCGAAGGCGCGCTGCTCGATGCCGATTTCGCCAGCGGCGTCATCGACATCCATACCGGCCAGCCCCACGTGATGCAGCCGACCGCCGGCCAGTTCCTGGACCGCCTGTCATGAGCACGCCACGGCCGCCCCGCATCGCCGTCGCGCTGGAATATGACGGGCATGGCGCGCCGCGCGTCACCGCCAAGGGCCGTGGCGAACTGGCCGAGCGCATCGTCGAGACAGCCAGGGAGCATGATGTCGAGGTCGAGCGGAACGCGATCCTCGCGCAGGCGCTCTCGGCGGTCGAGCTCGACGACCAGATCCCCGAGGAGCTCTACCGCGCCACGGCGCAGGTGATCGCCTTCGTGCTCGCCCTGCGCGGCGAATGGCGTCTGCCGAACCGGGACGGCCATCGGTCTTGAGCACGGGAATCGTCGTCAGGCGCCTCGGCCCCGCCGCTTACGCGGAGCTGGGGCCGGTTTTCGCGGAGCTCGCGCGCCATGCGCTCGAGCCCAATCCGCATATGGCACCGGCTGCCATCTCGGCCGCGACCCTGCTCATCCCCGAGGACGAGATCGTCGTGCTCTGCGCCTGGCTCAGCGAAGCGCTCGACTTCGAACAGCTCGTCGGAATCTGGGCCTTCCGGCGCGTGAAGGGCTGGCGCAGCGGCTTCACCCCCGCTCTCGCTTCACCGCTCGTGCCGCTCTACGAAGTCTCTTCGCTGCCGGTGCTCGATCGCGACCATGCATCGGAAGCGGCCCGCGCCCTGATGCGCTATCTGCTCGCCTCACGCGACCTGCCCCACCGTTTGCTGCTTCCGCTGCTGCCGCTCGACGGCCCCTGTTATGCCGCCCTCTCCGAAGCCTGCCGCCAGACCGGCAGCGCGATCTCGACCTATGAGCGCTGGGTTCGGCCGGTGATGACCCCGCGCCCGGAGGACAGCTTCGAGAGCTATCTGCGCCGCGCGCTCGGCTCCGCCTACAAGAAGCGGATGCAGCAGTTCCGGGCCGTGGCGAAGCAGGGCGCCCTCACCTTCCGGCGTAACCGGGGCCGCGGCGCGCTGGAGGCGCTCGACGCCTTCCTGACGCTCGAAGCTTCCGGCTGGAAGGGTGAAGCCGGCACGGCCATCGCCTGCCTGCCGGCGGACGCCGCCTATATCCGCCGCCTGGCCGAGCTTTGCGCCAACGACGACACGCTGCTGATCGACACCCTGCTGCATGACGGCCGCGCCATCGCCATGGGCCTGCTCGTCGAGAGCGGCAACCGCCGGCATTTTCTCAAGATCGCCTATGACGAGACGCAAGGCCGCCATTCGCCGGGCCGGACCCTGACGATCGCCATGCTGCAGGCCGATTTCAACGGGACGCCGCCGGCCTTCTTCGACAGCGGCGCCGGCGAAGGGGTCGATGCCGGCACCTATGTCTGGGGCGAGCGTCGCGAGATGGCCAATGCCATCATCCGCGTCGGCCCCGGCCGCCCCGGCGCAGCGCAGGTTGCGGCCCTCAGCCGGATGTGGCTGCGGCGCCTGCGGGAGGCCGCCCGAGCCCGATCCGCCCGAGCAGCCAGCGGCCGACCTCCGGGTTGAAATGCAGGGTGTCGATCCAGTAGCGCGACGACGCCTTGGCGGGATCGACATGAGCGAGGCCCTTCCTGACATGGGGGAGCCGACTTGACCATTCATCCACGCCACCGATAGAGCAGGCCCGCCCGCAGGAGAGAGCCGATGACCGCGACAGCCCGGATTGGAATCGTCACGGTCTCCGACCGCGCCTCGGCCGGCATCTACGCCGATGAGGGCGGGCCGGCGATCCAGGCCTATTTCGCGAAGGTCCTGACCTCGCCCTGGGAAGCGGTGGCACGCGTCATCCCCGACGACCGCGCAGCGATCGCCGAAACGCTGCGCGATCTCGCCGACCGCGAAGGCTGCTGCCTGATCGTCACCACCGGCGGCACCGGCCCCGCCCCGCGCGACGTCACGCCGGAGGCGACCGAGGATGTCGTCGAGAAGCCGATGCCGGGCTTCGGCGAACTGATGCGCCAGGTCAGCCTCGCCAAGGTTCCGACCGCGATCCTCTCGCGCCAGACCGCGGGCATCCGGGGCAGATCCCTGATCGTCAACCTGCCCGGCCGCCCCCGCGCCATCGCCGAGTGCCTCGACGCGGTGATGCCGGCGATCCCCTATTGCATCGACCTGATCGAAGGGCCGTGGCTGGAGACCGATCCGGCAGTGATCGCGGCGTTCCGGCCGAAGAAGTAAGTCGGCTACCGCCCAGCCGCGCTTTTTATGGCGCGGATGAGGAAGCTTACCCCGCCGCCAACTCCCGCCCGATCGCCTGCACGAGCTGCGGCGAGAGCGGATCGGTCGCGGCCGGAAAGCCGCCGAGCAGTGTGCCGTCGCGGCCGACCAGGTATTTGTGGAAGTTCCAGCGCGGCGTGTCCGCCGGCTTCTCCGAGGCGGCCCAGCGATAGAACGGATGCGCCTCCGGCCCGCGCACCACGCTCTTCTCGACGAAGGTGTAGGTCGCGCCGTGGCTCTGCCGGGCGGCCTCGGCGATGGCGGCGCCGTCGAGCGGTTCCTGCCCGCCGAAATCATTGCTCGGCACCGCGACGAGCATCAGGCCGCGCATCTGGTAGCGCTGCCAGAGCTGCTCCAGCGTCGCCATCTGCCCGGCATAGCCGCAGCGCGTCGCGGTGTTGACGACGAGGATCGGCCGGCCGCGATAATCGGCCAGCGGCAGGCGCCCGCCCCCCGGTTTGTCGAAGCCGAAAGCATGGGCGCCGGTGAGAGCCTGCGCCGCAGCCTCGCGAGAGATGAGACTAGCAGAAGCCGCTCCGGCGATCCCGGCGACGATCTGGCGGCGCGACGGCAGCATGGCTTCTCTCCGATCCGACAACCGAACGGGCGGCATCATGCCCCAAAGCAGAAAGCCCCGCAGCCGGCCGGCGCGGGGCTCCGCTTCACGATGGCGAGACCGGCAGGCCCCGGCAGGCAATCCTCAGCAGGCGAGGACCTTCTTCACCCGCACTTCGAGATCGCGCAATTCATAGGGCTTCACGACGTAGTGGTCGGCGCCGTTGCTGGTCGCCTCGTCCATCTTGTCGACCGAACGCTCCGAGGTCGCCATGATGATCTTGATCTGGTTCAGTTCCGGCACCGAGCGGATCGCGCGCAGGAGGTCGATGCCGCTCATGCCGTCCATGTTCCAGTCGAGCAGCAGCAGGTCGTAGCGCTTGGTCTGCATCTTCATCAGCGCTTCGCGGGCGTTCTCCGCCTCGTCGATGTCCTGGAACTCGATCTGCTTGAGGAAATAGGTCGCCAGGCCGCGCATGCTTTTCTGGTCGTCGACCACCAGGATGCGGTATTCGCTTCTGGCCTTTGACATCACAATCTCCTTACGCGGTGCGCAGGTTCGGCCTCTCGCCGATCAACTGGCTGACCGCGGTACCAATCTGGGTAAGCGGAACGACCCGCTCGGTCGCTCCCAATTCATAGGCCGCTTTCGGCATCCCGTTTACCACGCAGGTCTCACCGCTTTGGATTAACGTCTCGGCCCCGGCTTTGCGCATGGCTAACAAACCGTCAGCGCCGTCGCGCCCCATGCCGGTGAGCAGGATGCCGACCGCATGGCTGCCGGCGCTGCGTGCCACGGAATGGAACATCACGTCGACGGAAGGCGAATGACCGCTGACCAGCGGCCCCTCGCGCAGCGCGCAGACGAACTCGCCGCGCCGCTCCTCGATCTCGAGATGGCGCGAGCCACCGGGCGCCACCACGGCCATCCCTGGCTTCAGCCTGTCGCCGTCGACGGCCTCATGGACATCGAGACCGGTCGCGGTCGCGAGCCGGGCCGCGAATTTTGCCGTATAGCCCGACGGCATATGCTGCACCACGACGATCGGCAGCCTGAGATGAGCGAGATCCCGCATCACCGTCTGAACGGCCGGGACGCCGCCGGTCGAGGCGCCGATCGCGATCAGCGAGGTCTTGCCGCTGCGCGCCGTCTCTCGCGGCGGAGCCGCCGCCGGACGAGCGGGCACGGCCCCGGCCAGCGCCACTTGCCGCGCGGCGGCGAGCATCTTGCGGCTGGCCGCCGCGCGCTGCAGCGCTGCGACGAGATGCTTCATGAAGCCGTCGAGCGTATGGGTCGTGCCATCGGGCTTCTCGATGAAGTCGATGGCGCCGAGCTCCAGCGCCTGGATGGTGTTGTCGGCGCCCGGCCCGCCGAAGGCCGAGACGATCAGCACCGGCAGCGGATCCTGCTTGAGCACGCGCGCCAGGAGCTTGAGGCCGTGTCGGCCCGGCAGTTCGAGATCGAGCGTCAGGACATCGGGCCGGAGTTCCTGGATCGCGTCCCAGCCCTCTTCGGCGCTGCCGGCGACGCCGATCACCTTGAAGCCCGGCGCAGAGTCGATGATCTGCGTCATCAGCTTCTGCATCAGGATGGAATCGTCGACCACGAGGACCTTGACCGGGCCTGCGGAGGATAGCGGCATATTCATCACCAGACCTCCACTTCACCGGCCACCGGCTGCGTCTTGAGCCGGTTGAGATAAGCGATTTCCTGCTCGTGGCCGCTGTCGCGCGCCGTCGGCTGGACGTGCTGCACCCAGGCCCGGCCCGTGGAGGGCTGGTAATGGATGCGCCGCGACCGCGTGCCGCCGACATCGCGCGAGACCACGGGAATGCCTTCGACCTTCAGGAACTCGTTGACGAAGGCGATGTTGCCGTCGCCGATGGCGAGCATCGTCGCGCCCGAGAGCACGCGCGCACCGCCGAAGACCTTCGCCTCGAAATTGTTGCGCTTGGCGCCGCGCTTGAGCAGGTCGTTGATCAGCACTTCCATGGCCGTGTCGCCATAGCGCTCGCCGGCGCTGGGATCGGCGTTGCCGTTGTTCTTCGGCAGCAGGAAATGGTTGAGGCCGCCGACGCCGGCGATGGGATCGCGCATGCAGACGGAGACGCAGGAGCCGAGCACCGTCGCGACGATCTCGTCCTTGGCGGAGGTGATCTCGTGCTCGCCCGGCGCGACCGTGATGATCGTCGCCTGGAAACGCGGATCGAAATAACGGCGGGAGGACCGTGAAACGCTCATGCGGTTCTCTCGTAGATGGTCCGGCCGATCAGGCGCAGCTTCGGATGCGGTTGCGGCAGCGATTCCGAATGCCCGAGATAGAGGAAGCCGCCGGGCGCCAGCAGCGCCACGAAACGGTCGAGGATCGAGGCCTTGGTCTGCGTATCGAAATAGATGAAGACGTTGCGGCAGAAGATCACGTCGAACGGGCCGCTCATCGGCCATTTCTCGATCAGGTTCAGGCGTTTGAAGGCGATCATCCGGCGCAGGTCCTCGACGATGCGGGCGTCGCCCCGCCCGGCCCCGCCTTCGAGCTTGAGCAAGGGCTTCACATCGGCCGGCAGGCGCTCGAACAGCTCCGCCGGATAGATGCCGGCCTCGGCCCGCACCAGGATATCGGTATCGATATCGGTCGCCAGGATCCTGAAATCGACATCGCTGCGCGGACCCATCACGTCGCGGCAGGAGGCAGCGATCGAATAGGGTTCCTCGCCGGACGAGCAGGCGGCCGACCAGATGCGTATTCGGCCGCGCCGCCCACCTCGCTCCTGCAGGAGCCGTGGCATCACGTCCTTGCGCAGATGGTCGAAATGGTGGCGCTCTCGGAAGAAGGCGGTGTGGTTGGTCGTCACCGCATTGATCAGCTCCGGCAGCTCGCCCGCCGCCTGCGGCGTCTTGAGGAAGGCGCAGTATTCCGCGACCGAGCCCATGCCGAGCGCCTTGACGCGCCGCGCCAGCCGCCCGCGCGTCATCGCCTCCTTGTGCTCGCGGATGACGATGCCGGCCTGCTCATAGACCAGCGTCGCGATGAACTTCATGTCGTCGCGCGTCAGCGTGACGTCGGCCATGGCAGGCTGGGCGAGCGCGAAGGGATTGGACGGAGCGGATCTGTTCATCTCTCAAATCCCCATGCGGCCGCCAGCGGCGACGCGGCGCGGCTGTGGCTGCGGCATCATCCGTGACGGCGGCGCGATTGCCTGTGGCGTGCTGCTGCGGCGTGGCGGCAAGGCGTCGCCGGCTGCCGCATGACCCGCGCTGAACGCTTCGATAGAGGCGTGAAGCGCCGCCGCCTGCTCGGCGAGCGCGGCAGCAGCCTCAGCACTGCGCCGGGCCAGATCGGCGTTCTGCCTCGTGCCCTTGTCCATCTTCGTCACGCTGCGACCCATCTCGCCGGCACCTTGCGCCTGTTCGGCGGTCGCAGTGGAAATCTCGGACACGGTCGTCGCGACCTTGCCGGCAGCAGCGACGATGCGCTCCAGCGCCGTGCCGGTCTCGCGAACGAAGCCGACGCCCTCGGCGACCTGCCCGTTCGACGAGGCGATCAGACCCTTGATATCCTTCGCGGCCTGCGCCGAGCGCTGCGCCAGCGAGCGCACTTCGGAGGCGACGACCGCAAAGCCCTTGCCAGCATCGCCCGCGCGCGCCGCCTCGACGGCGGCGTTCAGAGCGAGCAGGTTGGTCTGGAAGGCGATCTCGTCGATCACGCCGACGATCTCGGAAATCTTCAGCGACGAGCTTTCGATGCGCCCGATCGCGTCGACGGCGCGGGCGACGACGCCCTGCCCCTGCTGCGCGACACTCATCGTCTCGCCGGCGAGCTCGCCGGCTTCGCGCGTACGAATGCTGCTGCGCCCAACCGACGACGCGACCTGCTCGGCTGCGGCGGACGCTTCGGCGAGCTCGGCAGCCGCCCGCCCGGCGCCTGCCGCAAGCTCCGTGGTCGTTGCATCGACCTCGGCAGCGGCCTGCGAAACCCGGCCCGCGCTGTCGCGAATGGTCGCGAGCGTCGCGCCGACATGCCCGAAGGCCTCGTTGAGGCTGTCTTGAAGAAAACCGAGGCTGCCCTGACTGGTCACAGGGATCGATCGATCGAAATCGCCTTCGACTACCCCCGAGACGGCATGGGCCATCTGGTCGAACGTATCCTCGAGGGCGGCGTTGATCCGGTTCAGGCCTTTGACCGCGTGGCCGAGCGGCAGCGGCTGCCCTTCCGGCGACAGGCGGCGGGAAAAGTCGCCGGCCTCGGCCGCCTCGACCAGCGCCACGATCTCGGCCGCGAGCTTGAGATCCCCGGTCATCTCGCGCCATTCCACGGCGGTACCGAGGCTGCGGCCATCGCCCTGCGTGATGGCCGTCAGGGTCAGGCAGATCGTGCGGCGGCCGAGCGTCAGGCGCACCGGCTGGCCGCTGGTCGGTTGATGCTCGCCCTGCACGCGCTCCATGACGCGGCCCAGCATGTCCTTGGCCGAGCAACCCGGAAAGGCCGCGCGAAAATCTTCCTGCGCCTCGCCGAAGAAGCGCAGCAGCGCCTTGCTGACATAGACCACCCGACCATCGGGATCGCAGAGCATGACGCTGGCGCGGCCCTGATCGAGCGCGGCGCGCAGCCTTTCGGCTTCCTGGCCCTGCTCGCGGATGGCAGCAAGCGCGCGCGACAGCTCCGCGCCTTCACCCGATCCGGATGCGTCGGGAAGCGTGACCTCGACGCCTTCGGCCAGGCGAGCCGCAGCCGCCGCGCTGCGCGCGAGCGGACGGGCCGCGCCCCAGGCGGCAAGGCCGCCGAGCAATGCGACGCCCGCAACGGCGGCAGCCCCCAGCGCGGGAGCACCGGCCAGTGCCGCGTAGGATGCCAGGCTGCCGGCGAGCGCCGCCGAACCGGCGGCGAGCAGCGGCTGGCTGACCGAGAGACGTGAGAAGGGGCCGAGCGCGCTGCCCATATGGGTCGATCGTTTCTTGTTCTCGCCCGCTTCTTGAACGCTACGCTCGGGCTGGTCTCGAAAAGGTCAGGCGGCCCGGCTGGTCTTGATCTGGGCCTCGGCGCCACCGTCGCGGATCACCGCCGCGAGGTCGAGCAGCGCGACGATGTCGGTGTCGAGCAGGACGAGGCCCTCGATCAGGCCGTGCTCGTCACGCTCCAGCTCCGGCGCCGGGCGCACCGCACTGACCGGCACGTCGACGATGTCCGAAACCGAGTCGACCAGCAGGCCGGCGGTCTTGTCCTCGACATCGACGACCACGATGACATGGGTCGCAGTGGCATCGGTGGCGCCAAGCCCGATCGCGGTCCGCAGGTCGTAGACCGCGAGGATCACGCCGCGCAGGTTGAGCACGCCGCGCACATGCGGGGCCGCATGCGGCAGCGGCGTCGTCGCCTGCCAGCCCTTGATCTCGCGGACCATGCCGACATCGATGCCGAAGGTGCGGTCGCCGACCTTGAAGGTCACGATGCGGCGCGCCGCCGATTCCGGCTGCGCCGACGAGAAGTGCTTTTCGCCGAGTTGGAGGCTCATGGTCATCCAGCCATCTTGAGGTCAGATTGGGGGGAGCGGCTGCCGGAAGCGGCCAGCCGCAGCATCGAGTCGATGTCCAGGATCAGGGCGACGAGGCCGTCGCCGAGGATCGTTGCCGCCGAGGCACCGTTGACCGCGCCGTAATTGGCCTCGAGGCTCTTCACGACGACCTGCTGCTGGCCGACGATCTCGTCGACGGCGATGCCGACATTGTTGCCGCGCTCGGTCTCGGCGATGATGACGATGTTCTCGTTGGTCTGGCCCATCGAACCCATCACGTCGCCGAGGCGATAGAGCGGTGTCACCTCGCCGCGCCAGCGCAGCACCTCCTGGCCGAAGGGCAGCCGCTCGATCGGCGTCGAGGCGAGATGCTGCGTCTCGATCACCGAGGCGATCGGGATGACGTAGCGGTCGTCGCCGCAGCGGATCACCATGCCTTCGAGCACGGCGAGCGTCAGCGGCAGGGCGAGCGTGAACTTGCAGCCCCGGCCCGGCTCGGAATCGACGCTGATGCGGCCGCCGAGCGACTCGACGTTGCGGCGCACGACGTCCATGCCGACGCCGCGGCCCGACACGTCGCTGATGACCTCGGCCGTCGACAGGCCGGCGGCGAAGATGAGCTGGTCGATCTCCTCGGGCGCGAGCTTCTCGTCGGCGCCGACGAGACCGCGCGAGCGCGCCTTGGCGAGCAGCCTGTCGCGGCCGATGCCGCGCCCGTCATCGGTGACGGAGATGACGATGCGGCCGGCGCGATGCTCGGCGATCAGCCTGATCGTGCCCTCGCGCGGCTTGCCGGCCGCGATGCGCTCGTCGGGCGTCTCCAGCCCGTGATCCATCGAATTGCGGATCATATGGGTCAGCGGATCGGCGAGTTCCTCGATGATCGTCTTGTCGACCTCGGTGTTCTCGCCTTCGAGCACGAGGCGCACTTCCTTGCCCAGCGTCTGGGCGAGCTCGCGCACCAGGCGCGGCATGCGCTGGAACACGGCCTTCACCGGCTGCGCCCGCACGGCCATGACATGGTCCTGCAACTCCCGCGTCTGGCGCGACAGGGTCAGCATGCCCTCGGCGGTCTTGGCGTGGACGTCATAGGGCAGCGAGCGCACGCATTCGACCAGCATCGACTGGGTGATGACGATCTCGCCGACGAGATTCATCAGCTTGTCGATGCGGTCGAGATCGACGCGCACGCTGACGGCCTGGCGCTGGCGTGCGGAGGCATCGGGGGCAGCCGGAGCACGCGGCGCGGCGCGGGCGGCCGCTTGCGCTTCCGCGGCGACGACCGGCGCCGCGGCGACCGCTGTCTCCGGGGCGGGCTTGATATCGGGCTCGTTCGCCGCTTCCGGTGCCGGGCCGAGCATGGCCAGGATCGCCGAGAGGTCGGCGGCAACCGCGCTAGAGACCTCGGGTGCAGCGGCCTCCGGCTCGCTCGCCGGGAGTGCCGCGACCACGGCCTCCTCGGCGAAGGCGATCTCGAATTCCTCGTTCGCCAGGCTGAAGTCGAAGCGGCCGTGCAGGTCCTCGACCGACAATTCGGTGCGCAAGGCCACATCGAAGCGCAGCCAGCAATCGCTGACATCGAGGCTTTCCAGCGGCGGCACCTGGCTCAGGTCGCAGCGGATCGAGACGATGTCGGCGGCCGGCAGCGAGCCCAGGACGACGCGCGGCTCGATCACCCGGCGGAACAGATCTGTTTCCGGCGCGATGCGCAACTGCACGTCGCGGCCTGGCTTGCCGGCGACAGGGGCAGGCGCGGCAGCGGGTTCGTCGTCCCAGCCATCGTCGGCGGCAGCGGCGGGAGCCGCCGTCTTCGCCTCGACCATGGCGAGCAGGTTGCCGAGCGCGGCGATGCCGATGGGCGCATCGTTGTCGGCAGCAGGGGCGACCGGGGCCGAAGCGGGCGCAACCGGAGCTGGCGCGGCGACGGGTGCCTGCGGCTCCTTGCCGACCTGCTCGAGCGCGGCCAGCAGATCCGGCCGCTCGGTCGCGGGCTCGTCGTTGCGGGCGGCCGAGACGAGATCGGCGACGGCATCGGCGCAGCGCAGGAACAGCGTGAACGGCGCATCCTCGACGGCGACGCGGCCGGACCTCAGATGGTCGAGCGAGGCCTCGAAGACATGCGCGAAGCCGACCAGCTCCGTGCAGCCGAAGGCGCCGGCCCCACCCTTGATCGAGTGAATGGCGCGGAAGGCGGCATTGACGTCCTCGGGATCGACGGAGCCCTCATCGAGGGCCTGGAGCTTCTGCTCCAGCGCGCCGAGGAGTTCTTCGCATTCCTGGAAGAAGGTCTGCTTGAGTTCTGCCAACGGGTCCATCGGCCGACCTTCAGTTCTGGTAGCGCGCGACGAGGCCGAGCAGCGTGTTGGGTTCGAAAGGCTTGACCATCCAGGCGCTGGCGCCGGCGCGGCGGCCCTCCGCCTTGATCTCGGCGCCGTTCTCCGTGGTCAGCACGATGATCGGCGTGTTCTGCCCGGCCGGGCGCGAGCGGCAGGCGCGGGTGAACTCGATGCCGTCCATGATCGGCATGTTCAGGTCGGTGATCACGAGATCGGGCTTGAACTGCTCGAACTTGTTGAGGCCGTCCTCGCCGTTCTCGGCCTCGGCCACCTCGTGGCCGGCATTGCGCAGCGTCAGGCTGAGCAGGCTGAGCAGGGTCTTGGTATCGTCGATCGCCAGGATTTTCATGCCTGTCACTCCAGAACGAGAGCGCTGTGAGCGGCATCGAAGCCGATCGCCCGCAAGGATTCGCGGCATTCCTCGGAAGCCGCCTTGAGCGTGACCGAAAGCCCCCGCGCGGCGGCGCTGGTGGCTGCGGAATGGAGAAGCTGAATCCAGAGGCTGGGGAGGGCTCCCGCCTCGGCGCATTCGACGGCGATGCTTTCCCGCTGTTCCAGCGCCACCAGAAGCTGGTTGCGGAACGCCGCGGCCTCGGAGCGGCCGAGGAAAGGGGGAAGCGAAACGGTGATGAGCATGGAGGGCGACCCAGGATTGCGCCTGGAGCATCGCGGCAAACTGGTAAAAACTTCGCTAAATGGGGAGGCGCCTATCAATACTCTTGGCGCTTTCGTGGCAATTGCGGCACGCAGCCACGAGCCTCAGAACATGTTGTTGCTGATCGCGCGCGGCACCAGCGTGATCTTGCCGGTCGCCTCCCGGTATTTTCGCGGCACGTTGATGACGCCCGACAGGTGAAGCCAGAGATTGTTGGGCGAAATCGGCTTGGTGATGATCTCATGCGCACCGAGCTTCGCCGCCTGGACGACCGAGCGCCGGTCCGGCCGTTCCATCATCACCAGCACCGGCGCCTTGGCGAAGGGCGAGGTCTTGAACGAACGGATCGCTGCCAGGCACTTGATGCTGTTGCCCTCGGGCATGTCCCAGTCGAGGATGACGATGTTCGGCTGCTTCTGGATGAAGGTCGAAGCCGCCGAGGAAAGGTCGGCCGCCTCGAAGATGCGATTGAGCTGCGCCTGATACAGCATCGTGCGCACGATACGGCGGTAATGCGGGCTCGGATCGATGAGCAGCACCGACAGGTTGGGGAAGGATGGCGCGATATGCATGGCGCTGACTCGGGAACTCGCTCACTCAACTCGACAGGGCAGGCACGGACGAAGCGTCAGACCTTGAGGCCGAAGCGGAAGGCGCCCCAGTGCCGGCCCTTGACCATGATCGGCGCCGACAGGTCCTCCATCACCAGGAACTGCCCGCCGCCCATGTCGCGCCGGTAGCTCTGCAGCAGGAAGGGCTTGCGGTTGCGCGCGGCGGCGAGCCCGGTGCGGTCGTCGAAGATCCGCCGGTTCCGGCAATTGGCGTTGTTCCAGACCGGATCGCTGCCCTGGGCTTGCGCATATTTGCGGTTATGCGTCGGCAGGAAGCCGTTGCGGTCCACCGCAGCGCAGAACACGATCCGCCCGTTCGAGGTCAGGAGTTCCTCCTGCAGCGGCGGCAGCAGCCGATCGGTGAGGGCGACGAAGCGGGTCATGTGCTGGACCGGATCCGATCCCGGGATCGGCCGATAGGCCTCGTCGAACAGGTCTGCGAGCGTGAGATCGCCGCGCGCCAGCGCCGCCTCGAACAATTCGCCGATCGTGCCCGCCGTCTCCATGGCGGTCGCGATCAGCTCCGACTGGGCGGTCCGCACGCCAGACGCCGCGATCGAGCCAAGGATGCCCTCGCTGATCGCGACCAGCGCCTCGGTGCGCTGTCCCGCCTGCTCGAGATTGTCGGTAGACGCATCGACCCCGGCCACGAGGCCGGCGAGGTCCTGTCCGGCCTTGGCGCAGGCCTCGGCATTCTCCCGCGTCGGGCGCGATACGGCCTCGATCTCGCCGATCAATTCGACGACGGAGCGACCGAAGCTGTCGAACTCGCCGATCTGCAGCGAGATATTCTGGCTGCCCGCCTGCGCGCGCTGCGCCGTCTGCGCGTTTTCCTGGCTGCGCCGGGCGACGGCGTCGACCGCCTTGACCAGCAGGTCGAGCTGGGCTGCGCTCGCCGCCGTCGCCGCGCGGGTCTGTTCGGCCAGCGCCTTCACGGCGGCAGCGATGACCGCGAAGCCCTTGCCGGCCTCGCCGCTGCGGGCCGCCTCGACGCCGGCATTGATCGACAGGAGCTGGATCTCGCGGGTGATCGACTGGATCGCGTCGCTTGACGCCCGCGCCTTGTGCGCGTCGCCGACGGCCTGCGCCAGCACCTGCGACATCGACTGGGCTTCCTGCGACAGCGTCGCAATATCGGCCTGCGCTGCATTGAGCCCGAGCCGCACCGACTTGGTCACGCGCTCGAGGCCGTTGCGGACACCGGACGCGGCAGCCTGCGCACCCTCGGCCGCCTGCCGGATCGCGTTGTTCGCCTGCGACACCTGCTCGACCGCGCCGACCACGCGGCGCAAGCCCGCCGTCTGCTGGTCGAATTGCTGCGTCACATCGCCGACGCGCCCCGCGATATCGGTGATCTCGGCGCTGAGCTTGCCGAAACGGGCGGCAATCTCGCGCACCGCGCGCTCGGCACCGGCCTCTGTCGGCTCGCCGGCAAGGTCCTGCACTACCGCGTCAACGGGCAGATCGAGCTTGCGAGCCAGTGCGTGCATGGCGGGACGCCCCTTCAACCCGGGAAGATTTCTTGCCGGAACCGTAGAGAAACGCGGTAAATCGCCGGTTAAGAGCGCGATCGGGCGATTTACCACTTTCGTCATGCACGGCGGGATTGTGATGTTGCCCTTGGGTCAACCGCCGCGCCGGGCCGTGCTATAGCTGGAGCGATCGACGACGGACCCGCAACGGGACACGCGCGTTGAGCAGGAAGCCGACACGCCGCAACGCTTTCCGGAGGAATTCCATGACCGCAATGTCCGCCGTCTCCCGCCGCAGCCTGATCGGCCTGGGTGCCGCTGCGCTCGCCGTCGCCGCGGCCCCGAAGGTCTGGGCGCAGGCCGCCGCGCCGGCAGCACCGGCCGGCCCGTTTTCGCTGCCCAAACGCGCCTACGAGGCCAATGCGCTCGAGCCACATATCGACGCGGCTACCATGGACATCCACTACAACCGCCACCATGCGGCCTATGTCGCCGCGCTGAACAATGCTGCCAAGGACAACGGCGTCATCGCCAAGGCTTCGGTCGCAGAGCTGATCACCGATCTCGGCCAGTTGCCCGAGAGCATCCGCACACTCGTCCGCAACAATGGCGGCGGCCATGCCAATCACAGCATGTTCTGGGAGGTGATGGGGCCGGGTGCCGGCGGCGCTCCCACCGGCGACGTCGCCGCCGCGATCACCCGCGACCTCGGCGGCTTCGACAAGTTCAAGGCGGATTTCGAGGCGGCGGGCCTGCGCGTCTTCGGCTCCGGCTGGGTCTTCGTCACCGTCGACAAGGCCGGCAAGCTCGCGCTGCTCGGCAAGCCGAACCAGGACAGTCCGATCATGGACAAGCAGATGGTCCTGCTCGGCAACGACGTCTGGGAGCACGCCTATTACCTGAAATACCAGAACCGCCGCGCCGACTATCTCAAGGGCTGGTGGAACGTGGTCGACTGGAAGAAGGTCAACGAACGCTACGCCGCCGCCAAGGCCGGCAAGCTCGCGCTCTGACGCCGACAGCTTCAGTCACCTCAGCAATCGCGGTCATCCCGGACGCAGCGAAGCGAAGATCCGGGATCCATTCCTGAACCTTTTCCGGAAGCGTTCCGGCATGGATCCCGGGTCAAGCCCGGGATGACCGCGTGGTTCTAGTGCCAGTGCTTGCCGCCTAATGCCCGACCCTGGCGCCGCGCGTGCCCTCGCTGAGGCGCGGCAGGAACCAGGCGAGCAGGCCCATCAGCGGGATGAACGAGCAGATCTTGTAGACCGCCTCGATGCCGAGGATGTCGGCGAACTCGCCGAGCAGCGCGGCGGCCAGCCCGCCGAGCCCGAAGGACAGCCCGTAGAAGAAGCCGCCGACCAACCCGACGCGGCCGGGCAGCAATTCCAGCGCATAGATCAGGATCGCGGCGAAGGCGCTCGACATGATCAGGTTGATCAGGATCGTCAGCACGCCGGTCCAGAACAGGTCGGCATAGGGCAGGATCAGCGTGAACGGCAGCGCGCCCAGGATCGAGAACCAGATGATCTTGTTGCGGCCGATCCGGTCGCCCAGCATGCCACCGGCCAATGCGCCGACAGCCGAGGAGCCGAGGAACAGGAACAGCATCACCTGCGAGTTCTGCACGGAGATGCCGAACTTGCCGATCAGGTAGAAGGTGTAGAACGAGGTGAAGCTCGCCGAATAGGCGTTCTTCGAGAACAGCAGGATGATCAGGATGGTGATCGCGAAAGCGACCGAGCGCTTGCCCGGACGGGCGGGCGCCGCAGCCGCTGCGGCCTTCGGGGGCCTCGCCTTGTCGAGCCGTGCATAGCTCGCCGCGGTCCAGACCATCAGCATCATCGCGATGAGCGCCGCGACCGAGAACCAGGCGAGGCTGCCCTGCCCGCGCGGCACGATGATGAAGGCGGCAAGCAACGGCCCGAGCGCCCCGCCGGTCTGCCCGCCAACCTGGAAGATGCCCTGCGCCAGACCATGCTGCCCGCCGGAAGCGTTACGCGCCATCCGCGTCGCCTCGGGATGGAAGATCGAGGAGCCGATGCCGACACAAGCCGCCGAGAGCAGCAGGAACCCGTAGCTGCCGGCATAGGCGAGGCCGATCAGGCCGGAGAGCGTGAAGCCCATGCCGACCACCATCGAATAGGGCATCGGGTGCTTGTCGGTGTAGAGCCCGACCGCCGGCTGCAGCAGCGAGGCCGAGACCTGGAAGGTCAGCGTGATCAGGCCGATCTGTCCGAAATCGAGCCGGTAGGCCTCCTTGATGATCGGATAGATCGCCGGGATCAGCGACTGGATCATGTCGTTGAGCAGATGCGTGAAGCTCAGCGCGATCAGCACCGGCATCATGGCGCGTTGCGGCAGGGAAGCGGTCGGCGCGCTGGCGGTCATCTGGGCTTAGTCCCGCGGCGTCTCCGGCAGGCCGATTCCCGCCTCGGGACGCGGTTGAAGGCTCTAGAGGATCGCTGGCGCCGGCACAATTTCATGAGCCGGCACCACGGGAATGCCCTCACTGCATGCCTGGCTCCGCTTTCGCACCCCGAAAGCCGTCAGATTCGGCCATGTCGCTGTTGATCGCACCACCTGAGTCCAATTTCCGATTGATCCCGCGCCCGATCCTGCCGAGATTGCCCGCTTTCATGGGAGGTTGACTGAATGTCTCCGCGTCTTCGTTCGAAATTGACCGCCGCCGGCCTCGCGCTCGGCGCCGTGGCGCTGGTAGCCGGCATCGCCGTCGCCCAGGCCCCGGCCTTCTTCCGCATCGGCACCGGCGGCACGGCCGGCACCTATTATCCGATCGGCGGCCTGATCGCGAACGCGATCTCCGCCCCGCCGCAGCTCGTCGCGACCGCCGTCGCCAGCAACGGCTCGGTCGCCAATGTCAACGCCATCGTCGGCGGCGCGGCTGAATCCGGCTTCGTCCAGGCCGACGTCGCCTTCTGGGCCTATTCCGGCACCGGCGTCTACGAGGGCAAGCCGAAGGTCGCCGAACTACGCTCGATCGCCAATCTCTATCCCGAGAGCGTCCATCTCGTCGTTCGCAAGGCTTCGAACGTGAAGAGCGTCGCCGATCTCAAGGGCAAGAAGGTTTCGCTCGACGAGCCCGGCTCCGGCACGCTGCTCAATGCCAAGGCGATCCTCGCGGCCTTCGGCGTCACCGAGAAGGACATCACCGCCGAGTATCTCAAGCCGAACCAGGCGGCGGAGAAGATGAAGGACGGCTCGGTCGACGCCTTCTTCTTCACCGGCGGCTTCCCGGCGGCGGCGATCTCGGAGCTCGCCTCGACCGGCTCGGGCATCGATATCCTGCCGATCACCGGCGCCCCGGCCGAGAAGCTCGCCAAGGACTCGCCCTTCTTCGCCGCCGACGAGATCCCGGCCGGCACCTACAAGGATGTCGGCGCGGTGAAGACCGTCGCGGTCGGCGCCCACTGGGTCACCTCGTCCAAGATCTCGGCCGACACCGTCTATGCCGTGACCAAGGGCCTGTGGAGCGACAAGGCCCGCGCCGCGCTCGATGCCGGCCACGCCAAGGGCAAGGTGATCCGCAAGGAGACCGCGCTGTCGGGCCTGCAGGGCGTGCCGCTGCATCCGGGCGCCGAGAAGTTCTACAAGGAAGCCGGCCTGCTGAAGTAAGGCGCGCGAACCACCGCCGGTGCTCCCTCTCCCGGATGGGAGAGGGCTGGGGTGAGGGCCTGCCGTTGCCGATACCGGCGCAACGTCTCCATCCCCGTCCTTTTCTTTGCCGTCCTTCCCTCACCCCTGCCCCTCTCGCAGAGTGTCGAAGTCGGATGTATCCGATTTCGATGCGGGAGAGGGGTTCTCCGTCGAGTGTCCCATGGCCAACCAGCCCTCCGCCGCCGAACTCGCCAAGCTCGAGGAAGAACTCGATCCGGAAATGCAGTTCCGCAAGGTGCCGCATGGCACCGCGCTGCTGATCGGCGGCCTGCTGCTCGCGCTCTCGGCCTTCCACTATTACACTGCGGGCTTCGGCCTGCTGCGCGAGACCACGCATCGCGGCATCCACCTCGCCTTCGTGCTCGGGCTGATCTTCCTCGTCTTCGGCGCACGCAAGAGCGAGGCCGGCACCGTCTATCCCTCGACCGTCTTCCGCCCCGGCGGCGTGCCGCTCTATGACTGGATCTGCGCGGTCGCGGTCGCCATCGCCAGCCTCTACGTGCCCTGGATCTTCGAGGATCTCGTCTTCCGCGTCGGCAATCCCTCGCCGCTCGATGTCGCGATGGGCACGATCACCATCGTCCTGATGATCGAGGCGACGCGACGCGCCATCGGCTGGGGCCTGCCGCTGATCGCGCTCTTCGCCATCGTCTACGCGCTCTTCGGCAACTGGTTTCCCGGCATCTTCCTGCACCCGGGCTCGACCTGGTCGAACCTCGTCAACCATCTCTACCTGACCAGCCAGGGCGTCTACGGCGTCGCGCTCGGCGTCGTCGCGACCTATGTCTTCCATTTCGTGCTGTTCGGCGTTCTCGCCACGCGCATCGGCCTCGGCCGCCTCTTCCTCGGCGTCGCCGCCGCCGTCGCGGGCCGCTTCGCCGGCGGCCCGGCCAAGGTCTCGATCTTCGGCTCGGCCCTGTTCGGGATGATCTCGGGCTCCTCGGTCGCCAACACCGTCACGGTCGGCTCGCTCACCATCCCGATGATGATCCGCCTCGGCTACCAGCGCCATTTCGCGGCAGCGGTGGAATCGACCGCTGCGACCGGCGGCCAGATCACCCCGCCGATCATGGGCGCCGCCGCCTTCCTGATGGTCGAGTTCCTCAACCTGCCCTATGCGACCATCGTCATCGCCGCGATCGTGCCGGCCTTCATGCATTTCTTCGGCGTGCTGATGCAGGTGCATTTCGAGGCCCGCCGCACCGGCATGGGCGGCATGACCGATGCCGAGGCGCCGAAGCTGCGCGAGGTCTTCGCCCGCGACTGGCCGACCATCGCCCCGCTCTTCGCGCTGATCGTCGTGCTCTTCACCGGCTACACACCCTATCTCGCCGCCTTCTGGGGCATCACCGGCTGCATGCTGGTGGGCCTCGCGCATTACCGGGCAGGCGCGGCCCTGGCCCTGGCGCTCGCCATCGGCATCGCCGCACCGACCGAGCTTTTGCGCGTGCCGGGCGTGAACGCGGCGCTGGTGACCGCCGCCTTCGCCGTCATGGCGCATGGCGTGCTGCTGCGCTCGACCGAGGGCCGCAGGCGCGTCAACGACATGGTCGATGCCTTCGTCCTCGGCGCGAAATACGCCATCGGCGTCGGCGCCGCGGCTGCGACCGTCGGCATCATTGTCGGCGTGGTCACGCTGACCGGCGTCGGCTTCAAGATCTCCTGGATCGTAACCTCGCTCGCCGATCAATGGGCCAAGGGCCTCATCGACATCGCCCCGTTCCTGCCCTTCGACATCAAGAGCGCGACGCTGTTCTTCACGCTGCTGCTGACCGGCATGGTCTGCATCCTGCTCGGCTGCGGCGTGCCGACCACGGCGAACTACATCATCATGGTGACGGTGGCGGCGCCTGCGCTCGGCATGCTCGGCGTCAACCCGCTCGTGGCGCATTTCTTCGTCTTCTATTACGGCGTCCTCGCCGACATCACGCCGCCGGTCGCGATCGCCGCCTATGCCGGCGCGAGCATGGCCGGCGCCGACCCGTTCAAGACCGGCAACACCGCCTTCCGGCTGGCGCTCGGCAAGGTGCTGGTGCCTTTCGTCTTCGTGTTCTCGCCCTCCATGCTGATCATGGCACCGGGCTTCACCTGGATGGAGTTCATCGGCTCGACCGCCGCCTGCCTCGCCAGCATCACCCTGCTCTCGGCCGCTTTCTCCGGCTGGCTTCTGGCGCCGCTCGCGATGTGGGAGCGCCTGGTCCTTGCGCTCGCGGCCCTGCCGATGATCCTCGCCACGCCCTATTCGGTCGTGGCCGGTCTCATCATCGGCGCGCCCGTCCTGCTGCGGCAGATGATCGCCCGCAAGGCCACCGTCGCTCCGGCCTGAATCTGAAGGCCGCGCCTCAGACGCGCGGCGTCAGGCTGGAACGGCCGCCATGGCGCATCGACCAGGCAACGGGATCGGCGAGGAAACGCTCGATCTCGGCGCGATCCTCGCGCGCCAGCCGGTTCTCGTCGTCGGCCGCGAGCACATCGGCCCAGGTCGCCAGCGCATGCAGGCTTAGTCCCGCCTCGGTCAGGCGCTCGCCGGCACCGGGGAAGGCGTCATGATAGAAGATCGTCAGCACGTCGCCGATATCGGCCCCCGCCGCGCGCAGGCCACGCACGAAATTGAGCTTGCTCGCGCCATCCGTGGTCAGGTCGTCCATCAGGAGGACGCGCAGGCCATCGACCGGCCCGCCCTCGACCTGGGCATTGCGGCCGACGCCGAGCGGGCGCTTGCGGACATAGCGCAGCTTCAGGTCCAGCGCATCGGCAAGCCAGGCGGCGAAGGGAATGCCGGCCGTCTCCGCGCCGACGACCGCATCGAAACCGCCATCCGAAAAGCCTGCGCGGACATGCCTCGCCGCCAGTTCGGTGACCGCGCGGCGCAGGTCCGGTTCGCCGAGCAGCAGGCGGACATCGACATAGACCGGGCTCGCCCAGCCGGCCGCCAGCACGAAGGGTTGCTGCCGGCTGACATGGACGGCGCCGGCACGCAGCAGCAGCCGCGCGACCGCATGGCTGATCTCCCGCTCCGGGCGGATCGCCTGAGTCACCGTCATCGCACCGCCTCCCGGATCGCTGCCCGCATCACCGCGATGCCGGCCAGGAGATCGTCGATCTCCATCGCCTCGTGCGGGTTGTGCGAGCCGTGCTCGTTTCGCACGAAGAGCATGGCGCTGGGAATGCCGGCATTGGCGAAAACCGCCGAGTCGTGCCCTGCCCCGCTCGGAATCTCCTCATCGGGCAGGCCGAGGTCGCGCGCCGCGGTCTTGAGCCTGTCGATCCAGCCGGCGTCCATCACGGCGGGCTCGGCCTCCAGCCGGCGGTCGAGCTTGAAATCGACGCCGCGCTCCTCGCCGATCATCCCGCATTCCGAAAGGAAGAGGTCGTAGAAGGCCTCCAGCGTCTCGCGGCTCTGGCTGCGCACCTCGAAGGAGAAATTCACCCTGCCGGGGATGCGCGCAATGGCATGCTCCTGCGGATCGGTACCGAACACGCCGGAGGTCACGACGACGTCGCGGCCGCGCTCCAGCAGCGTGCGCCAATGCCGGTCGAGATGGGTGATGAGCTCGGCGGTGGCGAAGACCGCGTCTCGCCTGAGCCAGCGCGGCACCGCGCCGGAATGGCCGGCCTCGCCGACGCATTCCACCGTGCGGTGCCTGATATTGCCCCTGATGCCGGTGACGATGCCGACAGGCAAATCGCGCGCGACCAGCACCGGCCCCTGCTCGATATGCAGTTCGATCCAGGCGAAGACCGCGGTTGGATCGAGCAATGGCTCACCCTTGCTGACGCGGCCCATATCGACGCCGACATCGGCCATGCAGTCGGCGAGCGTGCGTCCGGCCTTCGCATCCTTCACCGCGAGATCGGCGGCCGAGAGTTTCCCGAACAGCGCGCTCGAACCCATATAGGCCCGGCCGAAGCGCGAGCTTTCCTCACCGCGCAGACCATAGACCTTGATCGTCCGGCGCGGCACGAATCCCTCGGCCCGGAAGCCGGCGATGACGGCGAGCCCCGCGATGACACCGGCCGCACCATCGAAATTCCCGCCCTGCGGCACCGAATCGAGATGCGAGCCGCAGGCAAGGAAAGGCAGGTCCGGCTCGCTGCCTTCCAGCGTCATCACGAGATTGGCCCCGGCATCGCGCTCCGTCGCCAGCCCCAGCTCACGCGCCCGTGCCTCGACGATGTCGAGCGCCTCGCTTTCCTTCGGCCCATAAGCCTCGCGCGTGATGCCGACGCCGTCGCCGGTCGCCTGTTTCAGCGCATCAAACAATGCCTCGGCCAGCGCCCGGTCCTCTGCATTCCCCGCAAAGCCGTTCGGGCGTTCGATCGCGGCGACGCTCATGACACCGGGTCCAGCCAGGAGAGTTCGGGCTCGTCCGCCTCCTCGATCACGACGCCGCGGATCAGGTCGGCAGCGCGCGGGATCTCGCGATGCAGGCAGAAGGTCTCGAGCCCGTCGATGATCGTCGTCATCGCCGCCGGCTGGAGAAAGGTCGCGGTGCCGACCTGCACGGCAGTGGCACCGGCGAGCATGTATTCGATGGCGTCATCGGCGGTGGAGATGCCGCCGCAGCCGATCACCGGGATCGACACCGCCTTGGCGCATTGGAAGACCTGGCGCAGCACGATCGGCTTGATCGCCGGGCCGGAGAGCCCGCCCATGATGTTGCCGAGGCAGGGCTTGAAGGTCTTGAGGTCGATCGCCATCGACAGGATGGTGTTGGCGACGACGACAGCGTCCGCGCCTGCGGCCTCGGCCGCGCGCGCCACCTCCGGCACGTCCCCTGTATTGGGCGTGAGCTTGACCCAGAGCGGCAGCTTGGTCGCCCGGCGCAGTTCGCGCGTCACCTTCTCGGTCGACTCCGCCCGCATCGCGAAGGCCTTGCCGTCCTCCTCGATGTTCGGACAGGAAATATTGGCCTCGATCGCGGCGATGCCGGGGATCGAGAGCTCGGCCGCGAGACTGGCGAAACCCTCCGCCGTCGGCGCCGAGATCGAGACGACGAGCGGCGTGTCATAGGCCGCGTAATGCGGCATCGTGGTCTCGACGAAATAGGGCACGCCCTTCGAGGGGATGCCGATCGCATTGATCAGGCTGCCCGGCCGCTCGACCACGCGCGGCAGCGGATTGCCGGCGCGCAACTCGCGCGTGATCGTCTTGGTGACGAAGGCGCCGAGCCGGTTGAAGTCCATCACCTTCTCCAGCCCCTCGGCGAAGGTGCCCGAGGCCGGCATGACGGGATTGCGCAAGGTGAGCCCGCCGACCTTCACAGAGAGATCGATCGCGGGCCTCACGGCGGCGGCGTTCATGGCAGCGCCTCCATCAGGTCGAAGACCGGCCCGTCCCAGCAGACACGGCGATTGACGATCTCGCCATCGACGTTGAAGTCGCGCACGCAGCAATAGCAAAGCCCGATTCCGCAGGCCATCTGCTGCTCCATCGCGACCTGTCCGGGCTGGTTGAATTCGCGGGCAAGGCGCTGCTGCACGCGCATCAGGCGGCTCGACCCGCAGGTGAAGAAGGCGTCGCAGCGCCCCTCGGCGATCTCGCGGCGCAGGATACGCTCGACATTGGCCGGGCCGCTCGTCTGCTCGGAATCGGTGACCGCGATGACCGCAGCCCCATGACCTGCGAACAGATCGACCGAGACCAGCAATTCCGGCCGCCTTGCGCTGAGGATGGCAGTGACCTTGATCCCCTTCGCCTTCGCCGCAGCCGCAAGCGGTGCCAGTGTCGCGAGCCCCGCCCCGCGCCCGACAGCAACGATATGGCCCATGCTCTCGTCCAGCGTGAATCCGGTGCCGAGCGGGCCCATGATGTCGAGGCTGTCGCCCGGCACGAGCGTATCGAGGCCGCGCGTGCCTGCCCCGGTGACCTTGTAGAGGAATTCGACCTGGCGCTTCTCCGGGTCGGCACCGTAAAGGCTCATTGGCCGGCGCAGGAAGGGCTGCTCGCCCACCGGGTGCGGGCAGAGCAACTGGAAGAACTGGCCGGGCTGCGCCGCGGCCGCCTCATCGCTGCAATCGAGCACGAGATGGCGGTACTCGGCATTGACCGCCGCGTGGCGCACGACCCGCGCCAGCTCGGCGACGATGCTTGGCTTCCAGCCGGCGGAACACCCGCCGGCCGTGATGATGGGTTGCTGGCTCATGCCTGCCTCACGTCAATTCGGCGCCGCGCTTCTCGGGGATGAGGAGCCACATGGCGATGAGGTCGAGGATGTAGAGGGTGGCGAGCAGCGCGATGGCGGTCTGGAAGCCATAAGCCGCCGCGATTGCGCCGACGACGACCGGGCCGAAGCCGCCGACGCCGCGGCCGATGTTGAACAGGACGTTCTGGGCGGTGGCGCGGGCCGCGGTCGGGAAGAGCTCGCTGATCAGCGCGCCATAGCCGCCGAGCATGCCGTTGACGAAGAAGCCCATCACCGCGCCGGCGACCAGCAATTGCATCGGATCGGTCAGGCGCGAATAGACCACGACCATCACGGCAGCGCCGATCATGTAGCCGAAGAAGGCCGGGCGCCGGCCGATCCGGTCGGCGATATGGCCGAAGGCGAAGATGCCGAGCGCCATGCCGGCGATGGTCACCGCCGTCCACACCGCCGACTGGGTGAGCTGGAAGCCGAACCGCGTGGCGAGATAGTTCGGCAGCCAGATCATCACGCCGTAATAGCCGAAGTTCTGGACCGAGCAGAGGATGACCATGCCGAGGCTGAGCTTGGTGGTCTCGCGGTCCTTGACCAGCAGGCGCAGCGCCGATTCCTTCGGCCGGTCCTTGGAGCGGGCGACGAAGACCTCGGGCTCGTGCAGGGAGTGGCGGATGAAATAGGCCGCGACCGCCGGCAGGATGCCGATGGCGAACATGCCGCGCCAGCCGATCGTGGGCAGCAGGATCGGGGTGGCGATGGCCGCGGCGAGCACGCCGACCTGCCAGCCGAGACCGACATAGGAAGAGGCGCGCGCCCGCTTCGAGGCCGGCCAGGCCTCGGCGACCAGCGCCATGCCGATGCCGAACTCGCCGCCGAGGCCCAAGCCCGCGATGGTGCGGTAGATCAGCAGGTCCCAATAGCCCTGCGCCAAGGCGCACATGCCGGTGAAGACGGCGAAGAGGACGATGGTCCAGGTCAGCACGCGGACGCGCCCGATACGGTCCGAGAGCATGCCGAAGCCGATGCCGCCGAGCACGGCGCCGACCAGCGTCGCGGTGACCAGCGAGGCGGCCTGCGCCTGGCTGAGCTGGAGGTCGGCCGAGATCGCCCGCAGCATGAAGCCGAGGATCAAGAGGTCGAACCCGTCCATCGCATAGCCGATCGCCGCACCCCACAAGGCCTTCCGCGCCTTGCCGTCGACCTCGGTCGGGCCGGAACCCTCGATCGAGCCCACGCTCGATGCCTCGATATCGCTCATGATGAAAGCCCCTTTTGTTGTCTCGAACCGCCGCCGGGCACCGGAAAACAGTGAACCGACGCACGCATGCGCGTCCGCCCCTGCGCAGATCCTGCTCATGAGTTCGGGCCTTGAGCCCTCATTCTCGGGGCGCTTTGCGCGCCGCTTGGTGGTCCTGGGCTCCGGCCCCGCCACGAGAATTTTGAAAGCCGCCGGACCATAGCCGCGCCCGGCGCCATGCGAATCCGTCGCACAGCTTAATCTCAATTACAAGATCAAATCTCAATTTTGCGACAATGGTAAAAACGACTTGCTCCTATCGTTCCGAGCTTCCCTTCAGCGAAGAGCCCGGAACACATGGACACGACATTGTTCCAGCCATCGTCATGCTCGCCCTTGTGGCGAGCATCCACGTCTTGAACGCGACCTCGGCGTAGAAGACGTGGATGGTCGGGACAAGCCCGACCATGACGCCGTAAGCCTGGTGCTCAGGAGCGGGCTCAACCCTGCCGGCCGCCCGCGATGACGGCGTGTTTCGGTGCGAAATCGACAGGCGTCAGCCCGGCGCGATGCCCGACCGCTCGACCACCGCCCGCAGCGCGGCGCCAGCCTCGCCGCCCTTGCGGGCGCGGCTCCAGAGATCGTCGCTCAACTGCTCGTAAAGCCGCACCGGCTGCTCGTCGGCAGTCAGCATGGCGATGCCGGAGCGAACATTCGGCAGTTCCCCGCCCAGCCGATAGGGGCTCAGGCCCAGCAGCGTCCGTTCCTCGCTGCGGAAGAGCTGGAAGGTGATATTGGGCAGCGTTTCCTCGATCAGCCCGATCTGCACGCCCATCGGCTCGGCCTCGATCAGTGCGATCAGGTGCTCGACCTCGTGACGGGCCGCCCGGCGCCGGCGCGCCTGCTCCTCCGGCGGCAGGCTGAAGCGGCCGACAACGCCGAGCTTCAGCCAGCGCTCGATCTCCAGCACATTGACGAAGTTGACGACGCTGAGCCGCCGGCGCTTCCGGGTCGCCTTGCGTTCGTCGAGGATCGCGATGATCGCGTCGATCTCGGACACAGCCCCGTCGCGGTCGGCGAGATGGGCCGGCAGAGCCTCGATCAGGGTCGCCCGGAGGAAGTCGGAATAAGCCGCCGAGGTCAGCAGGTAGGAGAGCGGCGGGAAATGCGCCACGACCTGATCGGACTGCTCCTCGATCTGCCGCATGCGCTCGAAATAGCTGACCGGGCTCGAATAATACTCGACACCGGCCCCGAGCAGCGACGCGACCGTCGTCTCCAGCACGGCAGCCAGCCGCTCCAGCGTCTCGATCTTGACGACGCCGCCGCTCTCGATCCGGTAGACGGCCGCCCGCGAAATTCCCAGGCTCTCGGCGACATCCTCCGCCGGAAGCCCACGCCCCAGCCGATAGGCCTTGAGGCGCTTGCCAATCTCATCGAAGCGGATGGACATCGGGCCTCTCGCAGGGCAATCGAATCTCAAAATTTAGATAGGGTACCGCACTCCCGCGCCGATGCGAACAGGGCCGGTGCGTTGCCGCACCGGCCCCGTCGATTTCTCGGCTCTGCTCGCGGCCTCACGCCACCTTGTCGAGCGGGTAGAGCGGCCGCCGCACCCGGCGATAGGGCAGCTTGCTGAGATCGGGGGTGCAGAGCGCCCCGCTGTCGCAGACGATGACCTTGCCGGCGATCGGCTCGAAGGCGGCGCGGAAATGCTGCATCGACTTCAATCCGACAACGCGCTTGGCTGCCGGGTCGATGCCGAAGGCGCGGAACTGCTGCAGGTCGTTCATCTGGGCGCGGATGGTGGTGACGAGGATCTCGATATCGCCGACGCGCAGCACGGCACAGGGCCCCCAGCTCGCCTGCAACCCGCCCATCATCGGGCCGTCGCCGACCCAATCGCCGTCGCTGGTGCTGACGAGCGTGCCGGTCAGCTCAAGCGGCCCGCCGCCGATCGCGGGATCGACCTTGCCGCCGAGCTTGACCGAGACGGTCGAGCCCGGCTTGCCCTTGCGCAGTTCGGCGGCGACCTCCGGATCGACCATCGGCCCGAAGCAGGCGTCCTTGAGATCGGCTGCGATCATGCCCTTGAGCAGGCCGGTCGCATCGCCATAGCCGCCACCGCCGGGATTGTCGGCGTAGTCGGCGATGATCAGCGGCCCCTTCGCCCCGACATAGGATTGCGCCTCGGCAACGGCATCCTCGACCGAGAGGAAGTCCGTGACCTTCTCGAAGCGGCGCTGCCACATGTCCTCGACCATCGCCTCGGCGAAGGCCTGATGCTTCTCGCGCTCGCCGTCGCAGGTGACGAGCACGGTCGGGCCGACCTCGTGGATATCGGCATTGCCGAAGCCGCCATTGACGCTGACGGCAAAGACGCCCGCCTCTTTCTCATAGGCCTTGGCCTTGGCGATGCGCTCGACCATCGGGCCGATATCGGTACGCCCGCCATTGACCTCCTCCAGCATCGGCCGCTCGGCCCGCAGCGTCACCGGCCTGATCTCGCCCTTCATGGTCCGCTGCATGATGCCGGCCGCAAGCTTGCCGGTCTCGCGGACATCGACATGCGGATAGGTCTTGTAGGAGACGACGATATTGGCGAGATCGGTCATCTTGCGGGTAACGTTGGCATGGGGATCAAGCGTGATGCCGATCGGCACGTCCGGCCCGAGCACGGCGCGGACCCGCTCCAGCAACTCGCCCTCGCCGTCCTCGCAGAACTCCGTCACCATGGCGCCGTGGAGGCCGAGCAGCACGCCGTCGATCTTGCCGGCATGGGTCTTTGCAGCCTCGACGATGACGCCGGCGATCCGGTCGAAAGCATCGCGCGTCACCGGCCCGGAAGGCTGGGCGGCGGCGCTGATCGCATGGATGACCTTCCACCCCGCCGGACGGCCGATATCGAGAAAGCCGGCGATCGGCGTGTTGGCCTCGGCCCGCGCGGCGATCGCGTCATCGCCGAGCTGGATGCCGCGATCGGTGAAGGCAGCGTAGTCGGCCGGGCAGCGGCTGAAGGTATTGCTCTCATGCGAGAACTCGGCGGTCAGGACGGTGAAGCTCATGGCGTTCCTCGCGGTTTTCTCTCTGTGTCCGATGGTGGTCGTCAGCCGTCCCGCAGCGGACGGCGGATATCGAGCGCCTCGATCAGCGCATCGCCGAACAGGTTGATGGCGATGACGGTGGTGGCGATGACGAGGCCGGGAAAGATGATGATCCAGGGCGCGATGAAGATCTGCGCCGTGCCGGAGCTCATCATCGCCCCCCAGCTCGGGACGGGCGGCTGCGCGCCCAGCCCGAAGAAGCCCAGCGTCGCTTCGAGCACGATCGCATCGCCCGTCGCCAGCATGCCGGCGACGATGACCGGCGTCATCGCGTTGGGCAGGAGATGCAGGAAGAGCACGCGCCCCGGCCTGGCGCCCGCCGTCACCGCCGCATCGACGAAGAGCTCGCCCTTCAGCGCCATCACCTGCGCCCGCGTCAAACGGGTGAACTGCGCGAGATAGGCGATCGCGATGGCGATCGCCGTCGAATGCAGTCCGGGCCCCAGGATCGCGATCAGGATCAGCGCCAGCAGGATGTCCGGAAAGGACCAGGTCAGGTCGACGAAGACGGTGACGATCCTGTCGAAGATGCCGCCGAAATAGCCGGCGGCGGCGCCCAACGTCGCGCCCATCAGCACCGACAAGGCGATCGAGAGCACGCTGACGCTGAGCGAGGTGCGCGCACCCTGGATGATCCGTGAGAGCAGGTCGCGCCCGAACTCGTCGGTGCCGAGCCAATGCGCAGCCGAGGGCGGCGTGTTGGCCATGGAGAGCTTCTGCGCGGCGTAGTCGTAAGGTGCGATCCAGGGCGCGAAGATCGCGCAGAGCACGAGCGCGAGCAGGAACAGCGCGCAGATGGCGCCGCGTGGCGAGCGGAGGATGCGGCCGGCGAGGGATTTGCGGCTCATCGCGCACCTGTCATCGTGCACCCATCGCTTCGCGCAGGCGCGGATCGAGCGCCGCCTGGGCGAGGTCGCCGATCAGCGTGCCGAGCATCACCGCGATCGCCAGCATCAAGAGGCAGCCCTGCACCAGCGGATAGTCGCGCTGGCCGAGCCCGGTGATCAGCAGCGAGCCGAGCCCTGGCCGGGCGAAGACATATTCGACCGTGACCGCGCCACCGAGAATCCAGCCGATGCGCAGGCCCAAAATGGTCATCACCGGCAGCATCGCCTGCTGCAGCACGTGCCGGAGCTGGATGCGCCAGAAGGGCACGCCCTTGGCCTGCAGCACGCGCACGAAGTCCCGCTGCGAGATTTCGACCATGGCCGCGCGGGTGACGCGGGCGATCAGCGCCGTGCCGCCGATGCCGATGGTCAGCGCCGGCAGCACCAGCGCGTCCCATGTCCGCGCGCCCGAGACCGGGAACCATTCGAACTGCACCGCGAACATCAGGATCATCAAAAGCGCCAGCCAGAAGCTCGGCAGCGTCGATCCCAGCAGGATGAAGCCCATCACCGCCCGGTCGAACAGGCTGTCGCGGAAGGAGGCCGCGAGCACGCCTGTCACGATCCCGACCACCGTCGAGAAGAGCAGCGCCGTGCCGCCGAGCGCGAGGCTGTGCGGCATGTTCTCGGCGATGAGCTGCGAAACCGGCTGGCGCATCACGATGGCGTCGCCGAAATCGCCCGTGACGACCTTGGCAAGCCAGCGCCCGTACTGGACCAGCAGCGGCTGGTCGAGCCCGTAGCGCGCGATCATCTGCGCCCGCTGCTCGGGCGACGAGCCGACCTGGATCAGATGCTCCAGCGGGTCGCCCGGCACGAGATGGATGATCATGAAGATCACCAGCGAGACGGCGAGGAAGACCGGCACCAGCATGGCGAGGCGCCGGATCGCGAAGCGCAGCAAGGATCGATCTCCCGCGTGATACGTCGTTCCGGCTCAGTTGGCCGGGGCGATGTCGAGCATGGTCGGCCCGTAGAAGCCGGTGCCGCGGATCGTCTCGGGCACGGTGATGCGCTTGCCATAGGCCACGCTCTGCACCGGCTGGTAGATCGGCGCGAACGGATACTGCGACAGCACGTACTCGTGGTACTTGGTGAAGTTCGCCACGCGCTCGTCCCAGGTCTTGGACTTGTTCATGGCGATGTCGTTGAGCTTTTCCGCCTCGGGATCGTTGAACATCGAGACATTGGGGTAGCCGGCGCGCTTGGCCGCGAAGAACCAGTCGACGATATCGGCATTGGTCCACTGATAGGAGCGGATCGCGAGCTGGTGCTCGGTCTTCTTGCGGTACTGCGCATTGATCGAGCCGGCATCGATGATGCTGATCTCGGCCTGCATGCCGACGGCCTTGAGCTGCGCCTGGACGATCTCGGCAAGGCGCTTGAACTCGGTGCCGTTCTGGGCCCAGAGCTTCACCTCGAGGCGCTTGCCGTCCTTGACGCGGATGCCGTCGGGGCCCGGCTTCCAGCCGGCCGCGTCGAACACTTTCTTCGAGCGCTCCGGATCGTAGGAGATCTTGTACTTCGGATCGACCTGCGCCTCCTTCAGCGAGGAGATCAGGAAAGTATCGGCGACGGCGCCATTGCCGCCATAGAGGCTGGTCAGGATTTCTTTCTGGTTCACGGCGAAAGCGGTCGCCTCGCGCACCTTGATGTCGGTGAACGGCTCGACGCTGGTGTTGATCGGCATATAGACCAGCTCGTTGCCTGGGATGGTCACGAGCTTCACCGCCTTGTCGGCCTGGATGCGCGGCAGGAAGTCGGTGGGCACGTTGACGAGCAGGTCGGCGCCGCCGGTCTTGAGTTCGAGATAGGCGGTCGATTCCTCGCCGATCTCGCGGAAGGTCAGCTTCTTGAACTTGGCCGGCCCCTGGTTCTTCGAGAGGTCGGAGGCCCATTTGTAGTCGTCATTGCGGACGAGCACGGTCTGCTGGCCGACGGTGAACTGCTGCATCTTGTAGGGGCCGGTGCCGATCGCCTCGGTCACGCCGAACTTGTCGCCGAGCGCCTCGTAGGATTTCGGCTCCGGCACACACATGAACGAGCTGGCGAGGTTGAACAGCAGGTTCGGGTCGGGATGCTTCATATGGAAGCGCACCGTCAGATCGTCGACGACCTCGACCTTGTCGATCGCCTCGACGGTGAAAGCATTCTCGGTGCCCTTGAACTGCGGCACCCACCATTCGATCGTCTTGGCGTTGAAGGGCTCGCCATTGTGGAACTTGACGCCGGGCTTCAGCTTGAAGGTCCAGAGCATGCCGTCCGGGCTCGTTTCCCAGGAGGTCGCGAGCTGGCCGTGGAAGCTCTGGTCGGCATCCTGCACCACCAGCCGGTCGAAGATCAGCGTCGTCGCCGTGTTGAGCTTCGTCGCCTTGATCGGGTTGTAGGTCGGCGCACCGACGAGGCGCGCGGTCATCACGAACGTGGCTTCCTGGGCCAGCGCCGTGCTGGCCGCGAGCGCCGACAGGCCCAGCGCCAGCAGGCTCCCCTTGATCATCGTCTTCATCCCGCTTCCCCTTTGTTTTCGAGATGTTGCAAACGGCTTAGGTCCCGGCCGTCAGTCGAGCGGGCCGGAACTGTCCCCGGCATGACCGGTGAAATGGCCGTAGAGCGCGGCCATCCGGTTCAGCCGCGCCTCGACCTGCGGCCCGAGCTCGACGAAGACCGCGTTGATCAGGAGGTTGCTGAGGCTCGCCATCTGGGCGGTCGAGTCCCAGAACAGGTTGAACTCGGTCGAGACGACCAGCATCTCGTCGATGAGCCCCTGCCCCCAGTCGCAGAAGGAATCGGTGATCAGCGTGGTCTTGATGCCCGCCGCCTTCGCCTGCTCGGCCAGCACCTTGGCCATGCGCGAATAGCGCCGCGCTTCGAAGATCACGAGGCAGCGCTCCTTCTCCGCCGACAGCAGCAGGTCGGAGAAATTTCCGGCCGCAAGATCGGCCAGATGCACGCCGTCGCGCAAATACTGGAGCTGGTTGGCAAGGTATTGCGCGAGGCCGCGCTCTGTCTGGAAGCCCGTGACATGGACGGAAGGCGCCGTCGCCAGGCGGCGGGCCACCCGCTTCCACTCTTCGCTCTGGGCGAGTTCGTAGATGCGGACGAGGCCGGCGATCTCGAGCTGGAGGCTGCGCGCCAACTGGTCGTCGCCGGCAAGGCTGCGCTGCTGGAAATCGCGCAGGCGGTCGCTGATCAGCCAGGGCCGGTCGCCGATTTCCTCGGCGAGGCTGGCCTTGAGGTCCTTCAGGCTCTTGTAGCCGAGCGTCCGGCAGAAGCGCCCGACCGTCGGCTCGCTGAGCGAGACCTTCTCGGCCAGGCTCGCCGCCGTCTCGAACGGCAGGCTCGGCATCTGCGCCAGCATGTAGCTCGCCAGCGCCTTGTCGGCTTTCGAGCCGCTGGCGAGGCAGGCCTGCAATCTCTGGCGAAGCGTCTGCGACATCGGCACTCCCGCGTTCCGGAAGATCAAGAAATTTTTCTTTCAGACTGTCAAACGTTTTTTATTTTCTTGCAAAACCTGTTCAACTGGGGCTCGTTTCCGCTATGCCCGGCTTGGGGCAGATGGAACGGATTCCAAAGACGATGGCGACCGCGACAGGACAGGCCGATGTGATCGTGCTCGGCGCTGGCATCGTCGGCGTCAGCGTGGCGCTGCACCTGCAGGAGCGTGGCAAGAGCGTACTGCTCGTCGATCGCGGCGAGCCGGGCGCCGAAACCAGCCATGGCAATGCCGGGCTGATCGAGCGCTCCTCCGTCGTGCCCTATGCCTTCCCGCGCGATCTCGCGACACTGGCGAGCCTGGCCTCGAACCGCTCGATCGCCGTGCGCTATCGGCCGGCGGCCTTGCTGCAGATGGCTCCCTGGCTCGCGCGCTACTGGTGGAACTCGGCCCCCAACCGGCTCGACAAGCTCGGCCGCGCCATCCTGCCCTTGATCGAGCGCTGCATCGATGAGCACCGGCGCTGGACGCAAGCGGCCGGCACCGAGGCCCTCATGCGCGGCGAAGGCTGGATCGAGCTATATCGCACGCAGAAAGGCCTCGATCTGGCGGCCCGTGGGGCGGCCGAACTGGCTGCCTACGGCCTCGCCTATGACCTGCTCGACGATGACGCGCTGCGTCGCCTCGAACCCGGGCTGCTCGCCGGCAGCACTGCCGGCGCGGTGCACTGGCGCGACCCCGTCACGGTCAGAGACCCCGGCGCGGTGACGCGCGCCTATGCTGCGCTGTTCGTCGCCCGCGGCGGCCTGCTGAAGCCGGCCGACGCGACCGGCCTGCATCAGGAGGACGGGCAGTGGCGCCTGTCGATCGACGGTGCGGAATGGCGCACACCGGAGACCGTCGTCGCGCTCGGCCCATGGTCGAGCGACCTCATCGAGCGCTTCGGCTATCGCTTCCCGATCGGCTTCAAGCGCGGCTACCACATGCATTACGACAGCGCCGACGGAGCTGCGCCGCAGCATCCTCTCTGCGATGCCCAGGCCGGTTTCGTGCTGACGTCGATGCAGCGCGGCGTCCGCCTGACCACGGGGATCGAGCTCGCCGGCCGCGACGAGCCCTCGGATTCCTGGCAGCTCGACCAGGCCGAGCGGATCGCCCGGCAGATCGTGCCGCTGGGCCGCCGGCTCGACGCCGAACCCTGGCGCGGTGCCCGCCCCTGCCTGCCCGACATGCTGCCGATCATCGGCCCGGCACCCCGGCATCGCGGCCTGTGGTTCGCCTTCGGCCATGCCCATCACGGCTTCACTTTAGGACCAGCGACCGGCCGCCTGCTCGCGGAAATGATGACCGGCGCGCCGCCACTGTGCGACCCCTCGCCCTTCGCCGCCGAACGCTTCCTGCCGCAGGCCCGCAGCGCCTGACGGCACCGCTGCGGCGCTCAGCAGCTATCATTGCGACGCGTTTCCGCAACGGAGACGCAATAACTCCTCGCTAACGATGATCTGCGAACGATTTGGCTCATGCAGCAGCCGGAAGCGACCGGGCGTGCAGCGACGATGGATTGAGCGATGAAGAGCCTGACGATACGCCGCCGCATCCTGATCAGCTTCGCCGCGATCCTCGCGGTGATGACTGCCATGGCCGGCGCCAGCTATTTCTGGTTCCTGCAGACGGAGCGGGAGGTGGTCGAGGTCGAGACCAAGACCGTTCCGGGCCTCTATTACAGCGCGCAGCTGATGGTGGTCTGGGCCGATGCCACACGCCTGGCCAGGGAGATGGGCCGCGCCGACACCATCGCGGCGAAGAGCCAGGTTTCCGATGCGCTCCTGGCCAACCGTACGCGGATGCGCGAGCTGCTCAAATCCTACGAAGGCACGATCATTTCCGAAGCCGATCGGCGCAATCACGCTGCCGCGGCACAGCTCCTCGATCAGTTCGCAGCAGCCGAGGATGCGATCCTGGCCGCCGGCAGGCAGGCGATCGCAAGCGGTCAAGCTCCCGATCAATCCGCTGCCGTCCGTAGCGATCTTGAGCCCACAGCCGCGAAGATGCGCGGCGCGCTGCGCGAGATGGTCGATTTCAACAAGGCTGAGGCTGACGATTCGACCCGGAAGATCGTCTCGATCGTCCGCGCCGCGGAGCTTGGCCTGATCGTCTGCTTCGTGATCGCGGTCGTCCTCGCAATCCTCTGCGGCTACCTGCTGTTCCGGGCTGTCACGGTGCCGCTCGGCAAGCTGCTCGGCATCGTCGATCACATGCGGCAGGGCGATTTCAGCGAGCGCCTGACGCTCGCCCGGCGCGACGAGTTCAGCACGCTCGCCGACGGCGTCAACGCCATGGCGGACGATCTCGCCGGGCTCATCGGCCAGGTCCAGAAGTCGAGCATCCAGGTCAACACCTCGATCACCGAGGTCGCCGCGACCTCGAAGGAGCAGCAGGCGACCGCCAACGAGATCGCCGCCACCACGACCGAGATCGGCGCCACCGCCAAGGAGATTTCCGCAACCTCCAACGAGCTCGCCCATACGATGGACGAGGTCTCGGCCGTCGCCGAGCAGACCGCCACCCTCGCGAACGGCGGGCAGGCCGGGCTCGCGCGCATGGAAAGCACGATGCGGCAGGTGATGGAGGCCGCAGGCGCGATCAACGCCAAGCTCGCGATCCTCAGCGAGAAGGCCGGCAACATCAACCAGGTCGTCACCACCATCACCAAGGTCGCCGACCAGACCAACCTGCTCTCGCTCAACGCCGCGATCGAGGCCGAGAAGGCCGGGCAGTACGGACGGGGCTTCGCCGTGGTCGCGACCGAGATCCGCCGCCTCGCCGACCAGACCGCCGTCTCGACCTACGATATCGAACAGATGGTCAAGGACATCCAGTCGGCCGTCGCCGCGGGCGTGATGGGCATGGATAAGTTCTCGGAAGAGGTGCGGCGCGGCATGCAGGAGGTCCAGCAGGTCGGCGGCCAGCTCTCGGAGATCATCGAGCAGGTTCAGGGGTTGGTGCCGCGCTTCGAGGGCGCCAACGAGGGCATGCAGGCACAGGCGACCGGCGCCGGCCAGATCAGCGAGGCGCTGTCCCAGCTCAGCGAGGCCGCCCAGCAGACGGTCGAATCCCTGCAGCAGTCGACGCTCGCCATCGACGAGCTCAACCAGGTCTCGAACGGGCTGCGCAGCTCGATCTCGCGCTTCAAGCTGCGCGCATAAAGCATTTTCAAGCGAAGTGGCTACCGGTTCGCGTGAAGAAAATGCGCCAAAACAATAGCTTGGAGAATTTTCGCGATTCGGAGAAACGCGGAAATGCTCCAGACGGAAAGGCGGAACGGAACCGCGCGATGCTGTTTCTGATGTTCCAGCTTGGGCGGGACCGCTACGTGCTCGACACCGGGCAGGTCGCGGCCGTGCTGCCGCTGCTCGCGACCAAGCAATTGCCCGGCGCGCCCACGGGCGTGGCCGGCGCGATCAGCTATCGCGGCCGGCCGGTGCCTGTCATCGATCTCGCGTTGCTGGCGCTCGGGCGCCCGGCCGAGCCGCGCCTGAGCACCCGCATCATCCTGTTGCGCTATCCCTCTGGCCCCGGCCGCGACGACCTTCTCGGCCTGCTGGTCGAACAGGCCGTCGAGACCATTGAGCGCGATCCGATGGATTTCACCACATCCGGCGTCGAGGCCGGCATGCCGTCCTATCTCGGCCCGGTCGCGAGCGACGAGCGCGGCCTGATCCAGTGGGTCCGGGGCGAGGCCCTGCTCACGCCCGAAATCCGCGACATCCTGTTCCATCAGCAAGCGGCAGAGCCGTGATGGACGAGATCGCTCCGATCCGGGATTTCGAGACGCTGCTCAGGGAAACCATCGGCCTGAGCATGGAGACGGTCGGCGCCTCCGTCATCCGCCATGCCCTGAAGCGCCGGATGACGGCCTGCGCCATCCCGGACCTCCACGCCTACTGGGCTTTCGTGACGGGCAACCCCGCCGAGCGGCAGGAGCTGGTCGATGCCGTCATCGTCCCCGAGACCTGGTTCTTCCGCGACCGCGAGGCCTTCGGCGCGATGGTCCGGCATCTGCGCGAGAACCGGGCCGGCAACCGCCCGCTGAAGCTGCTCAGCCTGCCCTGCTCGACCGGCGAGGAACCCTATTCGATCGCGATGGCCCTGCTCGATGCCGGCTTTCCGGATGGCAGCTTCCAGATCGATGCGATCGACATCAGCACCCGCAACCTCGTCCACGCCGAGCGCGCCATCTATGGCAGGAACTCCTTCCGCGGCGCGGATATCGCCTTTCGCGATCGCTATTTCGAGGCCTGCGAAGGCGGGTTCAAGCCGCATGACATCGTCCGCCGGCAGGTCCGCTTCCGCCTTGGCAATGTGCTGGCCACGGCAACGCCTGCCGGCCAGGAGGCCTATGACATCGCCTTCTGCCGCAACCTGCTGATCTATTTCGATCGCGAGACGCAAGGTGCGGCGCTGACCCGGCTCCGGCAGATGCTGGCCGATGACGGTCTGCTGCTGGTCGGCCCGGCCGAATCCGGCCTGCCGCCCCTGCTCGGCTTCGCATCGGTGCGCTTTCCGCGGGCATTCGCGTTCGTGAAGGCACAGGCCGCCCGCGTGAAACCCGCCGAGCCGCCGGTTGCGCGAAAGCCGCGGCCGACGCCGGCGAAGGCTGCCCCCTCGTTCCAGGCCAGGACGGCCGCCCCGCTTTCGACGCCGCGTCCCTTCACGCAGAAGGCGCCCCCCGCCGCGCCAGCCGCACCTGCACCGGATCGGGCAGCCGCCAGCCTTGCCGGGATCGAGCGCGCCGCCGATGCCGGGCGGCTCGCCGAGGTGAGCGCAGCCGCCGAGCGCCATATCGCGGAATTCGGCCCCTCGCCGGATGCCTTCTACTGGCTCGGCCTCGCCCATGATGCGGCCGACGCCGCCGAGCACGCGATGCGGAACTACCGCAAGGCGCTCTATCTCGCGCCGGATCACCAGCGGGCGCTGGCCCAGCTCAGGCTGCTCCAGCAGCGCCTGGGCGACCATAGCGGCGCCAAGGCCCTGGCCGACCGGCTCGACCGGCTGACGAAGCGGAGCGGCACCTGATGTCCGCCGATACCGATCCGATGACGACCGACGACATCGAGGAGTGCTGGCGCGAGATCGGCGTCAGCGGCGACCGCTCCTGCCCGGAACTGGACGAGCATCTCCATTGTCGCAACTGCCCGACCCATGCGCAGATCGCCCGCAAGCTGCTCGATCGCCCCGTGCCGCCGGGCTATCGCGACGAATGGACACGACATTTCGCCAGGCTCGATGAGAAGGCGCCCGAAGGCGAGGAGATCGACAGCGTTCTGATCTTCCGCATCGGCGAGGAATGGCTTGGCCTGCCCGCCGCGATCTGCCGCGAGATCGCTGAGCCGCGCCCGGTCCATTCCTTGCCGCATCGTCGCAGCGAGGCTGTCCGCGGCATCGTCAATGTCCGCGGCGAACTCCTCATCTGCGTCTCGTTGCCCGCCCTGCTCGGCATCGGCGCGGCAGCCGCAGCGCGCGGCACCGAACGGATTGCCGTCTTCCCGCGCCTCGTCGTCACCGGCGATGAAGCAAGCCATGTCGCCTTCGAGGTCGACGAGGTCCACGGCCTGCACGGCTATCGCGCCCATGAGCGCGGCGCGGTGCCCGCGACGGTCGGCCGCGCGGCCGCCAGCGTCGTGGAAACGATGATCCCGTGGAACGGTCGCGCGGTCGGCTGCCTCGATGCGGTGCGTCTGCTCTCCCTGATCGACCGGAGCATCGCATGAGCGGCGAGGACCTCAGCGACCTCTCCATGCTCGACCTGTTCCGGGCCGAGCTCGCGGCGCAGTCGCAGGCCTTCACGACCGGCCTGCTCGCCCTGGAACGTGATCCGGCCGCGGCCGCCCATCTCGAAGCCTGCATGCGTGCCGCCCATTCGCTGAAAGGCGCCGCCCGCATCATCGATCTAACGCCCGCCGTGCAGGTCGCGCACGAGATGGAGGAATGCCTCGTCGCCGCCCAGCAGAGCAAGATCCGGCTGAACCGCAGGCATATCGACGCGCTGCTCGCCGGCATCGACCTGCTCGGCGAAATCGCTTCCGGATCAGGCGAGCCGGACACTCAGACCAGGGACCGGATCGAGGCCTTCGCACAGACCTTGCGCGGCGCTTCCCAGACGAGCGACGCACCCTCGCCGGGCGCATCCGGTCCAGACGCCAACCTGGCGGGCATGGCACCCGGCGCAGAGCCGCCTCCCCCGCCTGCTGCCCTCCCCGAAACGCCTGCGCCTATCGGTGATTCCGCGACCGGCGAGCGCATGGTCAGGGTCACCGCCGACAGCCTGAACCGCCTGCTCGGCCTCGCCGGTGAATCGCTGATGTCGGCGCGCCGCCTGCGGCCGTTCAATGACGGACTTTTGCGACTGCGGCGCGTCCAGGCCGAGCTCGCCAAGAGTTTCGAGGACCTGCGGGCCGCGATACCCGCCGATGGCGACGACCGCGCCACGCAGGCGCTAGCGGCCGCACAGCTCAAGCTGGCGGAGGGCCAGGCGCTCCTCGCGCAGCGCCTCGACGAGATGGACACGGTCGACCGGCGCGCGACCGATCTCGCCAACCGGCTCTACGACGAGACGCTGGCAAGCCGTATGCGGCCGTTCGAGGACGGCGTCCGCCATTTCCAGCGCAATGTCCGTGATATCGGCCGGGCGCTCGGCAAAACGGTGCGCCTCGACATCGTCGGCGGCGCCACCAGCATCGACCGTGACATCCTCGAGCAGCTCGACGCGCCCCTCGGCCATCTCCTGCGTAATGCCGTCGATCACGGCATCGAGGCGCCCGAGCAGCGCCGCGCCGCCGGCAAGCCGACTGAGGGCCTGATCCGCCTGGAGGCGCGGCACAATGCCGGTCTGATCCAGATCATCGTCTCGGACGACGGCGGCGGCATCGATATCGAGGCGCTCCGCCAGGCGACGCTGGCGCGCGGCCTCACCACGGCCGAGACGGCCTGGGACCTCAGCGAGGAGGAGCTGCTCGAATTCCTCTTCCTGCCCGGCTTCTCGATGAAGGCGACGGTCAGCGACATTTCCGGCCGCGGCGTTGGCCTCGACGCCGTGCAGGCCATGGTCCGGCAGGTCCGCGGCCAGGTCACTGTCGCTTCCGAGCCCGGCATCGGCACACGCTTCCAACTCCAGCTCCCGCTGACCCTGTCGGTGATCCGCGCGCTCCTCGTCGAGATCGACGGCGAGCCCTATGCCTTGCCGCTGACCGCGATCGTCCGCGCCTTGCGTTTGCCGCGAGACAAGATCGAATTGCTCGAAGGCCGCCCGCATTTCCGCCATGACGAGCAGCAGATCGGGCTCGTCACGGCCCATGAAATTCTTGGCCGAGGCGAAGCGGCAGCGGACGGCGCGGAGCTGGCGACGGTCGTCGTCGGCGAAGGCGACAATCTCTACGCGCTGGTGGTCGACCGCTTCCTCGGCGAGCGCGAGCTGGTCGTCCGGCCGCTCGATCCGCGTCTCGCCAAGGTCAAGGATGTCAGCGCCGCCGCCCTGATGGAGGATGGCTCGCCCGTCCTGATCCTCGATGTCGAGGACCTGATCCGCTCGATGGACAAGCTGGTCTCGGGCGGGCGCCTCAGGACGCTGGAACGCAGCGTGACGCGGACGGGTCAGAAACGGCGCAAGCGCGTGCTCGTCGTCGACGATTCGCTGACGGTGCGCGAACTCGAACGCAAGCTGCTCGCCCATCACGGCTTCGAGGTCGAGGTCGCCGTCGACGGCATGGACGGCTGGAACGCGGTGCGCTCGGATGCGTTCGACCTCGTCGTGACCGATGTCGACATGCCGCGCATGGACGGCATCGAACTCGTCACCCTGATCAAGCGCGATCCCAACCTGCGCAACCTGCCGGTGATGATCGTCTCCTACAAGGACCGCGAGGAGGACCGCCGCCGCGGCCTCGATGCCGGCGCGGATTACTATTTGACCAAAGGCAGCTTCCACGACGAAACTTTGATCCATGCGGTCGTCGACCTGATCGGCGAGCCATGAATCCGGGCATGCGCTGTGGGGGCGTTCCATGAGGATCGGTCTGGTCAACGACCTGCCGATGGCGGTCGAGCTGTTGCGACGCGTCATCGCTTCGACGGCAGAGCACGAAGTGGCGTGGATAGCCATGAACGGCCGCGAGGCTGTCGAGGCCTGCCGGCGCGACCGGCCCGACCTGATCCTGATGGACCTGAACATGCCGGAGATGGACGGCATCGAGGCGACGCGCCGGATCATGGCCGAGACGCCCTGCCCGATCCTGCTGGTCACCGCCAGCGTCGATGCCAATGTCTCCGGCGTCTACGAGGCGATGGGCCATGGCGCGCTCGATGCGGTCGACATTCCCAGCGTCGGCCTCGGCGGCCATACCTCGGCGCAGACGGCCGCCCTGCTGGCGCGCATCGCGACGATCGGCCGCCTGTCGCACAACCTGCCGCGGGTGTCTCCGAGCCCGCGCCGGCCACTCGCGCCGGCCTCTCTCTCCCAACGTCTCGTCGCCATCGGCGCCTCGGCCGGGGGGCCGGCGGCGGTCGCGACCCTGCTCGGCGGCCTGTCCCCCGAATTCCCGGCCGCGATCATCCTCGTCCAGCATCTCGACGAGCAATTCGTGCCGGGCTTCGCCAGCTGGCTCAGCCAGCATTGCCGCCTGCCCGTTCGGCCCGCCTGCGAAGGCGACAGGCCGGAGCGCGGCACTGTGCTGATCGCGGCAAGCCCCGATCATCTCGTTTTCAAGGCGGGCGGCGAGCTCGGCTATCGGGCCGAGCCGCGCGACTACCCCTATCGTCCGTCGGTCGACGTGTTCTTCGAGAGCGTCGCGGAAAGCTGGCAGGGAGACCCGGTCGGCGTCCTGCTGACGGGCATGGGCCGCGATGGCGCCCGTGGCCTGAAACTGTTGCGCGACAGGCGGTGTTTGACGATCGCGCAGGACAAAGCCACAAGCGCGGTTTACGGGATGCCCAAGGCTGCAGCCGCCATCGGCGCGGCCGCCGAGATTCTACCGCTGGCCGCGATCGCCCCTCGCCTGACCGAGGCGTGCGCTCCGTCGTCCTGATGAAGGTTGCCCCATGACAGGCGAAACGAAACCCTCCCTGCCCGACGTCCCGCCTCCGGCCGACAGCTACCTGTCCATGGTCCTGCTGGTCGACGACCAGGTCATGGTCTGCGAGGCGGTGCGGCGCGCGCTCGCCCATCACGGCGATCTCGATTTTCACTACTGCACCGACCCGCTGGAGGCGATCGCCATAGCCCAGCGCGTCAAGCCGACGGTCATCCTCCAGGACCTCGTCATGCCCGGCGTCGACGGGCTCGACCTCGTCCGCCAATATCGCAAGCATCCGGCGCTGCATGCCGTGCCCGTCATCGTGCTCTCCACCAAGGAGGACCCCTCGACGAAGAGCGAGGCGTTCCAGGCCGGCGCCAACGACTATCTCGTCAAATTGCCCGACAAGATCGAACTGATCGCCCGGGTGCGCTACCACACCCGCGCCTATCTCGATCATCTCCAGCGCGACGAGGCCTATCGCGCGCTGCGCGAAAGTCAGCGCGAGCTGATGCGCGCCAATCTCGAACTGGAGCGCCTGACCCGGATCGACGGCCTCACCGGCCTCGGCAACCGCCGCTATTTCGACGAGTACCTCGCCGCCGAATGGAAGCGCTGCCAGCGCACCGAAAGCCCGCTCTCGGTGCTGATGATCGATGTCGACCATTTCAAGCGCTACAACGACGCCTATGGCCATCTCGCCGGCGACGACGTGCTGAAGCAGGTCGCGCGCGTGATCCAGGACGGCTCGACCCGCTCGACCGACCTCGCCGCGCGCTTCGGCGGCGAGGAGTTCGTGGTGATCCTGACCGGCGTGCCGCAGGAAGGCGCAAGCCATGTCGCCGAGCGACTGGTGCAGGGCGTGCGCGACCTGAACATCGCTCATCGCACTGACCGGGTGACGATCAGCGTCGGCGTCGCGACCGCCTGGCCGGATGCCGAGGGCGACCCCGCCCGGCTGGTCAATGCCGCCGACCTCGCTCTGTTCCGCGCCAAGAATGAAGGTCGCAACCGCCTGGTCTATGCGGAGCTTTCGCCCGATCGCTGACCCTCCACATTCTGCAAACGCGGTCGTCCGGGCTTAACCAGAAATGGCTTAACCTTGGGCCTTGGCCTTTCATCCCCTCGGCTAAACGTTTAATCACCCGCGGGCCAGCCATGTGGCCCCGCATCGATGATTGAGATGCCGATGTTTGCGCAAATGGCCGATTTTATCGGCAAGATCCTCGACAAGATCTCGGCGACGAGCCTGGTCGCGACCGGGATGCTCCTGCTGACGGCGCTCGTGAGCGCGCTGGTCGCCTATCTCAGGACAACGAAGGAGCGCAGCTTCCGCGAGTTCTTCGATTTCGTGTTTCCCCACGAGATCATCACCCATCCTTCAGCCAAGGCCGACCTGCTGTTCTGGGTCACCCGCAAGGCGCTCATGCCCTTCCTGATGCTGCCGGCGGGCATCACCTTCGTCGTCGCCGTCGGCTATGCGACCAACCGGCTGCTGGCGGCGCTCTTCCAGATCGACGCGCCACTGATCCCCGGCCCGGCCGGACCAGTCACAACGGTGATCTTCACCGTGACGATGCTGCTCGCCTACGACATCTCCTATTATTTCTACCATGTCGCGCAACACCGCTTCCCGATCCTGTGGGAGCTGCACAAGGTCCATCATTCCGCGGAGGTGATGGTCGGCATCACCAAGGACCGCGTCCACCCGCTCGACGAACTGATGAACCGCGCCTGGGACGGCGTGATCCCCGGCATCTGCTTCGGCATCTGGTCGCTGGTCTCGCTCAACCTGGTCGAGCTCACCGTCTTCGGCATCAATGTCTATGTGATGCGCAACATCCTGATGATGGATTTCGTCAGGCACACCCATTTCAAGATCTCGTTCGGATCGCTCAACAACGTCGTCCTGTGCCCGCACTGGCACCAGTTGCATCACAGCGTCGACCCGCGCCATTACGACAAGAATTTCGGCCTGCTGTTCTCGTTCTGGGATCGCTTCTTCGGGACGCTCTGCGTGCCGAAGCCCGACGAGGACTTCAGGTTTGGGCTGATGGAGCGCAATGTCCGCGACTACCAGTCCCTCTCCGGCCTTTATCTGATGCCGCTGAAGCGGATGTGGCGGCAGATCAGGTTGCGCCTGCGCCCCCGCGCCAGCCAGCAGCAGGCCACGCCGGATATCGAGGAAACCCGATCGTGAGCGGGCAGAAGCGGCTCGCTGCGGCAGGCGGCCGTGAGATCGAGACGATCACCTCCTATCAGGAGTTCGCCGCGCTCGCGCCGGCCTGGAACGCCCTGTGGCAGCGTGCCGACGGCCTCGTCTTCCAGAGCCATGCCTGGATCGATGCCTGGTGGCGCACCGCGACACGCCGCGACGACCGCGACCTCGTGATCGGCCTGGTCTGGAACGGCGCTGAGCTCGAAGCCGTGCTGCCCTTCGCCACGATCCGGCGCCGCGGCGTCACCGTCCTGGAATGGGCTGCCAAGGAGCATAGCGACTATGGCGACGCGCTCCTCGCCCCAGACCGGAACCGCGACGCCGTCGCCGCGCTGTGGTGGGAAATCGCCGCAGCCGGCCGCTTCGACATGCTCTATCTGAACCGGCTCCTGCCGGATGCCGCCATCCGGGGCATCATCGCCTCGGACGTCACGGCCGGCACCTTGCGCCCCAACCATCGCAGCGAGATCAGCTATCGCGTCGCCGGTCCCTGGCAGCGCGGCACGGACTGGTTCGAGGCGCAGTCGAAGAAGACGCGGCAGAACTACCGACGCGGCCGGAAATTCATGGAGGAAAGCGGCGAGCTTCACTTCCGCCTGATGAAAACGGACGAGCCGCTGGAGCCGGTGCTCGCCCGCGTCGCCGCCCTCAAGCGCAAATGGCTGGAGCGGCACGGCCGCGCCTCCGACCTGTTCGACGAGGGCACGCCGGCGCTTGCCGCGCTGGTCGGCGTGATGGCCCGGCTCGGCATCCTGCATGTCTTCGTGCTGGAACTGGCCGGCACCGTCGTCGCGGTCTCGATCAACGTCGTCCAGCGCCGGCGGATGATGGCCTTCATCACCACCTACGACCTGGAATTCGAGCGCGCCTCACCCGGCATGGTCCTGATGATGGATTATATCCAGTGGTCGATCGACCAGGGGCAGGAGATGGTCGACTTCATGTGCGGCGGCGAGGATTTCAAGCGGCGCTTCGCCACGCAATCCGAGACGCTGGATTCGGTGACCGGCGCGCGCACGCTGGTCGGACGGCTCGCCATGATGGCCGATGGCGCCGGCCATGCCCTCAGGAACTGGCGCTCGCGTCCGCCGGCTTCCGCCGAGCCAGCGGATTCCGCCGAACCATCGCCGAGCCATCGATGAATTCGAAGCCGCCGGCACTGTTCAGGCTGTGCAGGCGACGGCCGGGCCAGAGCGGACCGGCCTCCAGGATGGTCTCGATGTCCTGCGCAAAACCGGCATCGTCGAGCTGGGTGACGCGGGCGATGCCGAGCGCCTTGCCGTAGCCCTGGCGGCAATCCTGCACCGGGCGCAGCAATTGGCCGTCACGCAGGACCATGCGGCCGGCGGGGCGCGCCGAGGCGATGTCGATCAGCACGGGATTGCGCGGATGCGGGGTCCAGGGGCCCCGAAAATCCGGCGCCGACCACAGATGCAGCGCGTCGGAGAACGCCCCGCCGCCATCGCGCACCGTCGCGAACAGCCACCACCGCCCGTCCCGCTCGATCAGGGTGGCGTCGCTTGCGACGATGCCCTCGATCAGGGTGGCCTCCTTCACCCAGCCGCCCGGGAAAGCGGTGGCCCGGAACAGGTCGACGCGCCCCGCGCTGCAGCTTTCCGGAATCATCCAGATTTCCCCGTCCCGCGCGAAGACGAAGGGATAGGACAGGTGCCCCGGCTGCTCGAAGACGGGCTCGGGCCTGCCCAACGGACCATCCGGCCCGAACTCGACCGCCGAAATGATGCCCTTGCCGGTCGCATGGACGAAATCCTCGACGAAGAGCGTGAGCTTGCCTTGGTGCAGGATCGGAAACGGATCGGCATAGAAGCGGGTGCCGTCATCCGGCAGGTCGGTCCAGCCGCTCTCGGGATGCCGTTTCAGTGCGAACAGGTCGGGGCCGTCGAACCTGCGCCAGCCGACCCGCCAATGCGGCGCGTGGAAACAGGCCCGGTAGACCAGTGCGAGCGCTTTCGAGACCCCGGCCTTGACGATGGCCTTCGCGATGCCGGCCTGCGGCGCGGACGTCGCCGGCTGCCCGGCTTCCGTGACCGGCAGGGCCGGAACACGCAGTCGCCCGCCGGACACGGCGGCAACGATCAGCGTCACCAGCCGGCTGAGGACATCATCCAGCGTCGCCAGGAGGACACGGCCATATTCGGTTCCCGGACGGCCGGCGGCAATCAGTTCGCCGCCTTCCTTCAGTTCGACCAGCGGCATCCGCCCGGCGAGCAAGGCAGCAACGAGAGCGCCCTCTCCCGCCTCTCCGTCGACATGCAGGGTCCAGCGACGCTCCGGCACGCCTGTCGCTCCGTTGCCGAGATCCAGAACCAGATCGGCAGCTCCCGCAGGCCAGCCGATCGGAATCGTCACATCGCTGCGGGACGCCGTGGCGAACAGGCTATCGGGCCGCAGGCCATGGAGCAGGCCTTCCACGCGAAACAGAAGGCCGAGCCCGCTCTGGTCGGCCGGATCGACCTCAGGCAGCGAAATCGACAGATCGAGGCCCGGAATACCGCTCAGGCGATCGATCAGCAGGAGATGCCATCGCCGCAACGGCGAAGCACCGATCGTCAACGTCAGTCGCATGCCCCATCCCACGCGGCGGCGCGCGCCGAGCGGCGCGCCAGCAGCGGGCAGCCTGCCATGCCGGGATTTCGATTTCGTTAGCCCTGACGCCGCAGCGGAGCCACGGCCGAACGGGGCTTGTTAAGGAGTCGCTGGCATGGTCCCGGAGGTGCAGCGGCCTGGAAAAGCCGCTGTGCCGGCATTGTTGCGTTGAGTAGAGTAGAGGAATGGCCAGCCTGGCTGCGAGCGATCATCGGCAGGAGGAAGCGGTGCAGCCGGCTCCTCGGGAAGGCTATCGCCGGCGCCCGGATGGCGCTGTCGAGATTTCCGAGCTCTGGCGCATTCTCTGGCACCGCCGTTTCATGATCCTGGGCATCGCCGGCCTGCTGGCGAGCCTGGCGCTGGCCTATGGCGTCGTGACCTCGCCGCTCTATACCGCCTCGGCCCAGCTCCTGATCGACCCGCGTGATCGCAACGTCGTCAGCAACGACGTCAATCCCAGCACCGTCTCTCCGGATGGCGGCCTGGCGCAGGTCGAGAGCCAGACCAGCGTCATCCAGTCCACCAGCGTGCTGATGCGCGCGATCCGCGCCACGCATCTCGCGGAGGATAGCGAGTTCAATGGTCGGGGCCTGTTCTCGCGCCTTTTCGGCCGGGGCGCCGCCGATCCGCCGAATGCCGATGGCAGCCTGACCCCGGCGGAAACGCGCACGCTGACCAATCTGCGCCGCATCTTTTCGGTGCGCCGCGCCGACAAGGTCTTCGTCGTCGACGTCGTCGTGACGACGAAGGATGCGGAGAAATCCGCGAAACTCGCCAATGCCATCGCCGAGGCCTATCTCGCAGACCAGGCCGATGCCCGCAGCAAGGCGGCGACCGAGGCTGCCGATTCCCTGACCGCCCGGCTCGACGAACAGCGCAAGCGTGTCGAGAAAGCCGAGAATGCCGTCGAGCGCTATCGCCAGGAGAACAATCTCGTCGCCTCCTCCGGTCGGCTGATCAGCGACCAGCAGCTCGGCGAGATCAGCAACCAGCTCTCCGCAGCCCAGGCGCGGACGGCCGCGCTCAAATCCCAGGTCGAGCAGATCGCCCAGCAGCGCCGCAGCGGCGGCAGCCTCGCCGGCAGCTCGACCGAGGCGATCCAGTCGCCGGTCGTCGCCAAGCTGCGCGAGCAGGAGGCGACGCTGGTCCAGCGCGCGGCCGATCTGCAGAGCCAGCTCGGCCCGCGCCATCCCTCGATCGGCGCGGCCCAGAGCCAGCTCGTCCATATCCGCCAGATGATCGCGACCGAAATCGCCCGCGTCGAGCAATCCGTGCGCACCGATTACGAGCGCGCGCTCGGCAACGAGAAGCTGCTCGCAGGGAAGCTGGAAGCCCTGACCCGGCAAACGCAGGGAGCAGACCAGGCCTCGGTCCGGCTGCGCGATCTCCAGCGCGATCTCGAGGCCGCCCGCACCGTCTATGCCAATTTCCTGCTGCGCGCCCAGGAAACCCGCGAGCAGGCCAATCTCGACACCACCAATGCCCGCATCATCAGCCGGGCGCAGCCGCCGCAGCAGAAGAGCTGGCCGCCGACCCTTCCGCTTGTCGCCGCCGCCGGAATGCTGGGCCTCGGCCTTGGCGCGGGCCTCGCGCTGATCGGGGAATACGCCGCGCCTCATCTGATGTCCCGTTCCCAGACGGAGGCGCTGGTGGGCGTGCCGGTCATCGCCATCATGCGCCCCCGCAAGCCCGCCACGAAACGTCGCTGGCGCCTGTGGAAGGCGCCACCCGCGCCAGCGGAAGCCGATGGCGAGGCCGGGCTCGCGCTGCTGCGCCTGTTCAACGCGCCTGAAACGGGTGCGACGGCGGCCCGCAGCCTCCTCCTGACCTCGGTCGAGGCCGACGCGGCCGATCGCGAGCGCGTGACGGATCTCCTTGCGGAAGCCGCCGTGCAACAGGGCGAGCGCGTCCTGTTGGTCGATGCCGATCTCGAAAAGGCGCCGGAGGACACCGGCCCCGGCCTGATGGACCTGCTCCGTGGCGAAAGCAGCCTGGAGGCGGCGATCCATTTCGGCGCCAGCAAGGATGTCGCGATGATGTCGGGCGGGCGCCGCAAGGCCCCGCCACAGAAGGGCGTCGGCCGCACCTTCGCGACGCGGATGCTGGCCGATGCGAGCCGCCATTTCGATCTCGTGGTGATGGATGGCGGCGCGCTTGGCCGCAATGTCCGGATCGCCCCGCTCGTCGGCATGGCCGAGGAGATCGTGCTGGTCGCGCGGCTCTATGGCACGCGCCAGCAGGACATCGTCCAGGCCATGGAAGCCGCGCGCATCATGGGCCGCACCATCACGGCGACGATCCTCGTCGACTCGGGCGGGCGCGCCTGATGCGCGCCTCCGGCCCCGGCGCCGCCGCAGGGCTTCGGGCGACACCGGTCTGGGCGCGCCTCGGCGGCCTGAGCCGCATCGGCACGCTCGCCGCGGCGCTCGTGCTGTTCTGCGTCTCCGGCGGCATGCTCTGGCTTGTCGGCTATAATTACGACGGCCTCGCCGGCTCCGCCGCCACCAAGATCCACCCCTCGACCTACATGATCGTGCTGGTCTTCTGCTGGAGCCTGATCGCCAGCGGCGACCCGGTCAGCCGCGGCATCCATCTCGCCAGCGCCCGGCCGGCAACGTTGCTGATGCTGGTCGTCACCATCGCCGTCATCGTGGTGACCCTCTTGCGCGGCGGCGCCGGCATCGGCGGTCTGGTCGACACCTATGTCGCCGCCTGCCTCCTCGTCTTCCTGCTGGCCGATGCCGATGACGAGACCATGGCGACGCTGACCACGCTGCTGCATGTCGTGATGACGCTGAACGCCCTGCTCGCGCTCGCCGAATTCGTCACCCAGATCAGGCTGTTCCCCTACCGCTTCGACGGCATCGCCTTCGAGACCGATACGCGATCGGCGGCGCTGCATGGCCATCCCCTCGCCAATGCGATGATCACGGCCTGCTACCTGATGGCGCTGATCAGCGGCGCCCGCCCCCTGTCGCCGTCCGTGCGCGGCACGCTGATCGCCTTGCAGAGCGCCGCTCTCGTCGTCTTCGGCGGGCGCACCGCGCTTCTGGCCTCGCTGGCACTGGGCCTCTGCTACGGCTTCGTCATGCTGTTCGCCTCGCTGCGCCGCGGCAGGGTCTCGCTGGTCGGCGCCGCGATCGGCTGCCTGCTGGCGGCGCTGCTGCCGGTCGCGATCGGCGGACTGGCGGTGATCGGCTTCTTCGACGATCTGGCCACGCGCTTCATTTCCGACGGCGGCAGCGCCAATGCCCGCAAGGAAATGCTCGACCTGCTCGGCATGTTCTCGCTGGGCGACCTCGTCTTCGGCCCGGACAACGAGCTCGTCGACACGCTCCGGCGCGTCAACGGCCTGGAATGGGGCATCGAGAACCCCTTCATCCGCATGATCCTCTACCAGGGCGCGATCGTCACCGCGCTGGTCACCGTGGCCTTCGGCCTGTTCATGTACGAGCTCGCGCGGCTGGGGCGGGCCGGCGGCGTCTGGCTGCCGATGGTCGTCTGGATCATCCTCCTGAACGGCTCGGAGAGCATCGCGACGAAAACCACGCTGCCCGCCAAATTCGCGATCGTCGTGCTCTGCCTCTACCGGCCGGAACCTTCGGCCCGAACCATCCCGCTCAACCGGGCATCCGCAGGCCGAGCGCCTCGATCATGGCCGGGTCGGGCCGCCGGCTGACATCGTCGACCAGCAGGCCGAGGCTGTCGAACAGGTTCCAGAAGGCCCAGGGAAAGCCGAGCGTCTCAGCGCTCAGCCTGACATCCCGGACATAGCGCGCCCGGTCGGCGGGCGCGGAAGCGGCGATGCCCGCCCCTGTGCGGACGGCGCCGAACTCGCCCATCAGGATGCGGCCGGACGCGACGCCCTCGCGCTCCGACCAGGCTCGAACGTTCCGCAGATAGCCTTCGATGAAGGGCCGGTCCGGCCGGGCGTCGAAATACTCCTGCAGCACCCGCTCGGTCTCCCGGTAGGTGGCCGCACCGCGTCCCGTTGCCGGCTGGCCGAGCTCCGCCATCCGGGCGCGGACGGCGGCCAGCGTCGTCTCCAGCGTTCCCCGCGAGGCCGGCCACGGCACCGCGTTGAGGGCCGGATAGAACGGCTCGCTCATCCATTTCGCGCCTTGATGGGAGAACAGATAGGGCTCGTAGAAATGGAAGGTGAAGAGCAGCGGCTCGAAAGCCGCCAGTGCCCTCGCCTTCAGCGGCTCCAGCCCGGCGATCATGCTGCCGCAGGCTCCGGTCGCGACCAGGGTCAGGCCGGGCGCGGCGCTGCGGGCGGCGCCGAGCATTCGCTTCTGGAGCCGCTCCCATTCGGCAGCGCCGCAGGCCTGGAACGGCTCGTTGACCGGTTCGAGCGCGACGCGGTCCGGATCCAGCCGGGCGAGTCGCCGCGCCAGTTCGGCGATCAGTGCGAGATAGGCGGGAAAGCCGGGAGCGGTCTCGCTGCCGAAGAAATGCGCCGGCGTCCAGTGATGCGTCGCGGCATTCGCGTGGAGATTGAGCACGACCGCAAGATCCTGGCCGAGTGCCGACGCGACTGCCGCCATGACCTGATCGAGCAGGACCGCCCGCTGCCGCGGTGCGGCGGCCACGATCGGGCCGGGGTCGACGGGGATGCGCGCGAAATCGAAGCCCGCCCGCCGCAACTGCCCGAGATCGCGCGCGGTCGGAACCGGTCGGTCGAGCTGGAAAGGCGGCCAGTCATAGTCGGTGCGTGGCGCCGGAAATTCCCGCGTCAGCGAGAACCAGGGCCACAGGTTGATCCCGCGCCGAAGGACGATCGGACCCGCCGCCCGCGCCCGATCCCGGCCGAGGAGAACCGCTCCTGCAGCGCCCGCCAGAACGGCCCGGCGGCTGAAGCTCATCCGCAGCCCTTGTCCGCCAGTTTGACGGCGGTCAGTTCCGGCTCGGCGCCCCGGTTCATCAGAGCCAGCGCCTCCCGCTCGTAATGTTCGAGCACGGTCTCCCACTCGAAGCTCTCCCGTGCCCGCGCCAGCGCCGCGACCTTCAGGGCCGCGACGAGAGCGTCGTCGATGATCAGCCGCTCGATCGCCTCGGAGCAGCTTGTCTCGTCGGAGAAGAACAGCCCCGCATCGCCCGCCGTCCAGCGGTTATAGGGATTGTCGTGCGCGATGACCGGATTGCCCGCCCACAGCGCCTCGACCAGCGACGGGTTGGTCCCGCCGACGGTATGACCGTGCATATAGGCGCGGGCATGGAAGCGCAGCGCCTGCACGATGCCCGCATCATAGATCGCGCCGGGCGTCAGCACCTCCGGCCCGGCCGCGGCCACGATCCGGCGATGGTATTCGATCTCGTCCGAAAGCGTGCCGAGGACCACGAGCTTCATGCCGCGTGGCTTGCGCGAGAAGGCCTCGACCAGCGTCAGGATCGAATTGTCCGGCTCGATCCGGGCGATCGAGACGAGATAGCGCCCGCTTTCGAGGCCGAGCCTGGCGAGCGGGGCCGTCGACGCCGACGGGATCGGCACGCCGCCATAGGGGATCATCGCCGTGGCAGAGCGTGGGCGGCGGGTCGCCAGGTGATCGGCGATGATCGGATGATCGGCAACGAGCCGATGCGACGACCAGGCCGCGATCCATTCATTGACCCAGAACCAGGCACGGACCGGAAAAGACCATTTCGGCCGGCGCCATTCGATGCCGTCCATATTGGTCAGGACCTTCCGCCCGGCGAGGCGCAGCCAGGGCAGGAAGACGGCCCCGTTATAGCCCAGCACGAGGCTGACAGCTTCGCGCCGCGCCGCGTCCCGCACGCAGTGCCAGTCGAATTCCAGCGTGGCGCGCGGGCCCTCCGAGGAGACCTGCGTGCGAATCAGCTCGATGCCTCGCCACATCTCGCTGCGAAAGCGCTGCGTGACGGTCGTCACCTCATCCTGGCAATAGACGCCGACGCGCCAGCCACGCTCGACGAGAAAGAGCGCCAGTTTCTCCGCAAAGGTCTCGAAACCGCCATGCGCTGCCGGAATCCCGCGTGTTCCGAGGATCAGCAGGGTGGGAGGGGTAGCCATTTTCGAACTGTCCAAACCGGCTCGCGCAGAATCGCGAGTGAAGCATCGCATCTCCTATTATGCCTTGAAGAACCGTGATTTATCCTCCTTTCATTTGGAATGGTTAGGGTCTGCTTTCCCGAATTCCGGACGTGCCGGAACGGGCCGCCGCGGCCTCGAACGGAAATGGATCGTGACCCTCCGCATTGCCTGCATTCACCAGGGTTACGAGCTCTATGGCTCGGATCGCAGCTTCGCCGAAAGCGTCGCGGCCCTGCGCCAAGCCTATCCTTCCGCCGAGATCGAGGTCGTTCTGCCACGCGAGGGGCCGATCCGGGGGCTGCTCGAAGGCAGCGCCAGCCGGATCGTGCTCGAGCCGCTCTGGGTGCTCAGGCGCAAGGACCTGCCCCGGCTGATCGCAACCGCGCCGGTCGTCCTCCCCCGCGCCGTTCTCCGGGCCGCACGACGCTTCAGGCGTTGCGATCTCGTCTACATCAACACCTCGGTCATCGTTGATCACGTCCTCGCCGCCCGGTCCTTCCCGGGCAAGGCGCTCCAGCACATCCACGAGATTCCCGAAGGCGCGACCCGCACGCTGCTGCGCCGCCTCATCCTCTGGGGCCGTGCCCGGCTGATCTTCAACTCGCGGGCGACGCGCGAGGCCTTCGAGCCCCCGCCCACCCTTCCCTCGGACGTGATCTATAACGGCGTCGCCGGCCCTGCCGACTGGGCGCCGACCGATTATGACGGCAAGCGCTCCTTGCGCGTGCTGATGCTCGGCCGGATCAACCGCATCAAGGGCCAGGAAATCCTGCTCGCGGCGCTGGCCTCCCTGCCGCCGGAGATTCGCGACCGGATCGAGACCCGCATCGTCGGCAGCGCCTTCGAGGATCCCGGCCTCGAAATCGCCCTGCGCGAAGCCGTGACCAGCGCCGGCCTCGCCTCCCATGTCAGCGTCGAGCCCTTCCTCGACGACCCGACCCCGCTCTATCGCTGGGCGGATATCGTCGCCGTGCCGTCGCGCCGGCCTGAATCCCTCGGCCGCGTCGCGATCGAGGCGATGGCCTTCGGCCGCCCGCCGCTCGCCTCCGCCATCGGCGGTCTGCGCGAGGTGGTGGAAGACGGCATAACCGGCCGTCTGCTGCCGCCGGGTGACGCGGACGCGCTCGCGAAGGCTCTTGCAGAGATCGTCGGCAAACCGGACATCCTCGCGCCGATGGCCCGGGCCGGGCGCGAGCGCTTCACCGCTCTGTTCAGCGAGCAGGCCGTGGCACAAGCCATCGCCGCCGTCGCCGACGACATGCTGCGCCAGAGCCCGGCCGGCCTGCGATGAACCTCCAGGCTATCCGCCGCATCATCCTGCGGCTCGTCGTCATGGTCGGCGGCGAGGCGATGCAGAGCGCCTTCCATCTCGGCCTCAACATTGCATTGCTGCATTCGGTCCCGGCACGCGACTACGGTATCTTCGCGCTGGTTATGGTCGTCGGCGGCCTCGGCCTGACCTATATCCGCGCGCTCACCGCCCTGCCCGCCAGCATCGCGATCGCCCAGAGCCGCCGTTCCGGTGCGGCAGGCGCCTATGAGGTCAGCTTCGGTTCGGCGGCGATGCTGTTGTCGCTTCTGCTCGGCCTCGCCGTCACCGGCGCTCTCAGCGTCTGGCTCGACGAGGGTGCGCTGTTCGGCGGCGCCTTCGTCGGCCTGTGGGCGATGCGGGCGCATATCCGCATGGTCTTCTTCGCCCGCGGCCGGCAAATGCTCGTCAGCGCCAGCGACCTCGCCTTCACGCTGAGCGGCGCGGCGGGGACGGCCTGGGTGATCTGGAACGACACCCACATCCTCCACCATACCTTCATCGTCATGGCCACAGCCAATGCGCTCGGCATCGCGATGATGCTGGTTCCTGGACGGGGCGCCATCCGGCCCAGCCTCGGCCGGCATGTCTGGCGGCGCTACCGGCGGCTCTGGCGCGAGCTGAAATGGTCGGTGCTGAGCGTGACGATCACCAATCTGCAGGGCCAGGGCATGGCCCTGATGGTCGCGGCCATGGCCGGCCCGGCCGCTTACGCCCCGATCGCAGCGGCGCTGGTCAATTTCGCGCCGTTGCGCATCGTCTCCGCCGGCTTCGCCAATATGCTGCATCCCGAGCTATCGACGCTCATGGCGCATCGCGACTTCGCCGGGGTCGGGCAGCGATTGCGCCGGTGGCCACCGGCCCTGGCAGGGCTGGGCTTCCTCTATGGCGTCGCCGTCCTGATCGCCCTGCCCTTCATCGAGCCCGGTAGCCTCGAAGGCGCGCGGTTCTTCGAGATATCCGTGCTCGCCTGGGTGATGAGCAGCCTGCCGATGCTCTATGTCATGCCGCGCATCTGGCTGGAGATCGCGCAGGATTATCGCTCGATCGCCATCCTCTCGGCGATCGCCGCCGCCGCCGGCCTGCTCGTCGTCTTCATCCTGCTGCTGACGGTCTCGCCGTCCTGGGCGCTGCTCGGCGGCGCGCTCTCCGAGATCATCGTGCTCGTCGGCTCCTGGGCGATCGTCCGGCCGCGGCAACGAGCGGCCGAAGCGGCTGGCCAATTGCGCTGACGCGGGCGCGCCGATGACTAGCATAGGCAATATCTATTTGCCTGCGCCGCCCCCGGCCTGAAATCCTGCGGCGGATGGTTCGCTCGCTCTGGCAGAGCGGACCTGTTCGCCCCGCAGCAGCTCCCGCCCAATCCGGCGGAGAGGAGACCGTCATGCCCAGCCTCGACACGGCCCGTATCGACATCGAGCGGTTCTGGACCACGATCGAGCGCTCGGCCGAGATCGGTCCGGGCCGGCCGGGCGGCCTCTCGCGCCTCGCCCTCTCCGATGCCGACAAGGACATCCGTGACGTCTTCGTCGGCTGGTGCCGCGAGGCGGGTCTCACCGTGCGTGTCGACGGCATCGGCAACATCTTCGCCCGCCGCGCCGGCACCGATGACAGCCTGCCGCCGGTGGTGATGGGCAGCCATCTCGACACCCAGATCAATGGCGGCCGCTTCGACGGCATCGCCGGCGTGCTCGGCGCGCTCGAAGTCTGCCGCACGCTCGATGCGCTCGGCCACCGCACGCGCCGGCCGATCGAGATCGTCAACTGGACCAATGAGGAAGGCGCGCGCTTCTCGCCGCCGATGGTTGGCTCCGGCTGCTTCGTCGGCGCCTATACGCTCGACTTCGCGCAAGGGCGCACCGACGAGGAGGGCCGCACGATCGGCCAGGAGCTGGAGCGGATCGGCTATCGCGGCGAAATGGAAGCGGCACCGCACGCCTTCGACGCCTATGTCGAGTTCCATATCGAGCAGGGCTATTATCTCGACCGCGACGGCATGCAGGTCGGCGTCGTCACCGGCGGCTTCCCGAGCACCGGCATGCTCGTCGAGTTCAAGGGCGAGACCGCTCATACCGGCCCCTGGCCGATGGAGCGCCGCCGCAACGCCCTTCTGGCCGGCGCCCGCCTGCTGGTCGAGACCGACGAGATCGGCTGGGCCTATGCTGCCGGCGGCGGCAAGGCGACGGCCGCGCGCCTCGCCGCCTGGCCGAACAAGCCGGGCATCCTGTCAGACTGGGCCCAGGCCGTCTGCGACGTGCGCCATCCCGATCCGGAAACCTCGGAGGTCATGGCCGAGCGCGTCCGCCGCGCCGTCGGAGAATCCGCCGCCCGCGCCGGCTGCACGGCTGAGATCCTCGATGTCTGGAAATGGGGCGGGAAAATCTTCGCGCAGGAGCTGATCGACAGCGTCCGCCAGACCTCGCTGGCATTGGGCTATCGCACGCAGGACATCCTCAGCCAGGCCGGGCACGACGCCTATTTCGTCGCGCGCCATGCGCCCACGACGATGATCTTCGCGCCCTGCAAGGGCGGCATTACCCATAACAATGCCGAACTCTGCACGAAGGAGGACCTCGAACCCGGCCTCAACGTGCTGCTTCACACCGTCATGGCACGGGCGGATCGCTGAACTCCGGCTCAGCGACCTCCGCCGCCGGCTCCTCCTCCGTCGCAAGGCGCTGCTGCTCGAACAGCCGCAGGAAGGCCTCTTCCGCGGCGTTGAGCTGCATCGCCGGGTTCGAGACGAAGTAGAGATCGGCGCCGAGCAGGTCCTCGGGTCGCGCGAGGTTCCACAGCGAGCGGCTCTCCAGCGCCTCGGCCACCGAGGCCAGCGGCAGGATGCCGATGCCGAGCCCGGCTGCGATCATCCTTGTGACCTCTTCCAGATTGGGGCTGGAGCCGACGACCCGGCTGCCGAGCCCCGCCCCTTCCCGAACCGAGACCATCGGCTCCAGCGCGCCGTCCTGCCCGCAGGCGAGCGCGACGAAGGGCTCGTCGCGCAGTTCGGCCAGCGGCACGTCCGAGAGCCCGAAGAGCGGGTGCCCGCGCCCGCACAGGATGCCGAATTCCTCGCGCAGCAGCGGCCGGCAATCGAGCCCGGCCAAGGGCTTGGCGAGCAGGCAGAAGCCGAAGGGGCTGAGCTTCTGCGACACCGCACGGACGATATCCTGGCTGTTGGCGACGTCGATCCGCACGCTGACGCCGGGATGCTTGCGGTTGAGCAGCGTCAGCGTCCGGTCGAGCGGCGGCAGCACGACATGGGTCACGACGAGCAATCGCACGAGCCCGGTCAGGTCGTCATGATCCTCAGACAGCCGGTCGCCGATGCGCGCCACGCTGCGGTAGATGTCGACGCATTCCTTGTAGAGCAATTCGCCGCGCTTGGTCAGGACGAAGCGCCGGCTGTCGCGCTGGATCAGCTGGCCTCCCAGCGTCTCTTCCAGCCGCTGCAGCGCCGCGCTGACCGTCGGCTGGCGCACGAGCAACCGGTCGGCTGCCCGCGTGATGCTGCGTTCCTCGACGATGACGAGGAAGGTATGCAGCAGATTCCAGTTGAGATGGTGCAGCTTCGGCTTCGTTCCGCTCAAGCGAGCCTCTCTCTTCCCATGGGGGTTCCGGTCCCTTATGCAAACCCGCTGCCGCGGCAAGCCTATGCTTAGCATAGGAACTGTCTATTGGACCCGGTTTCACCGCTTCCGTAGGTTCGGCAGAACGCGACATCCTCCAGCGCAAGGGCGACCATGACAGCGACCGGATCATCGGCCGAAGCCTCGATCGCACAGCGCGCCGCGCTCTTCCGTAAGATCGAGACCGCGACGCTCGGCCATATCCTGACCGAGGGCTTCATGGTCCCCGCGATCCAGTGCGTCATCGAGGGCCCGCGCGTCTGCGGGCCGGCCTTCACCGTCAGCGTTCCGCCCGATGACGGCGCGGTGCTCTCCTGCGCCCTGACACAGGCCAAACCCGGCGACATCCTCGTCATCGACCGCCAGGGCGACGAGCGCCATGCCTGCTGGGGCGCGGTGATGACCGCAGCAGCCCAGGCCGCCGGCATCGTCGGCGTGGTCATCGACGGCTTCGTCACCGATGTCGCGGCGATCCGGGCCTCCGGCCTGCCGGTGTGGTGCCGTGGCCGCTCGCCGCTCACGACCAAACTGCTCGGCAAGGGCGGCACGATCGGCGAAACGGTTCAATGCGGCGGTGTTACGATACGCGCCGGCGACCTCGTCCTCGCCGACGAGAACGGCGTCTGCATCATCGATCCCACTGAGGCCGAGACGCTGGCCCGGACCTGCGCCGGCATGCAGGCGACAGAGCCCGGCATCATCGAACGCGTCCGCAAGGGCGAACGGATCGACGAGATCAACGGCGCGCGAAAGCTCTTCGAAAAATCGCGGGCCTCGTAGGCCCCGGCCGCAGAATCGCCCATAGAGGCGCGCTCCGGCCGGATGGATCATCCAGAAAACACAGGGGAACAGACCGATGAAAATTTTGGGAACGACCGCGCTGGCCGGCGCTCTGCTGGCGGCCTCCTTCGCGCTGGCGCCAGTGCCGGCCTTCGCCGGCAAGGCCGACGATACGCTGAACGCCGCCTTCGCGCTCGAGCCGGAAGCGCTCGACACCTACAAGATCGCCGGCCGCGAGGGCCTGATCCTCGCCCGGCACATCTATGATGGGCTACTCTACAAGGATCTCGATACCGGCGAGATCAAGCCGGCGCTGGCCAAGGCCTGGCGCTTCGTCGATCCGACGACGATGGAATTCGATCTGCGCGAGGGCGTGACCTTCCATAACGGCGCCAAGTTCACCGCCGACGACGTGGTCTACACGCTGACCACCGTGCTCGACCCGGCTTACGGCACGCGCTTCCGCATCGCCGTCGACTGGATCGACAAGGTCGAGAAGGTCTCGGACTTCCAGGTCCGCATCAAGATGGCCAAGCCCTTCGCCGGCGCGGTCGAGATGCTCGCCGATGCGCTGCCGATCTATCCGGCCGCCTATTTCAAGGAGGTCGGCTCCGCCGGCATGGCGGCCAAGCCGGTCGGCACCGGCCCCTACAAGCTCACCGAGATGACGCCCGGCATCCGCTACGCCTTCGAGCGCTTCGACGGCCACTATGCCGGCAGCCCCAAGGGCAAGCCCGCGATCGGCAAGATCGTCGTGCGCACCATCCCCGAGCTCAACACCCAGTTCGCCGAATTGATGGCTGGCAAGCTCGACTGGACCTGGCGCATCCCGCCGGACCAGGCCGCGCGCCTCGCCAGCCGCGTGCAGATCGTCAACGGCCCGATCATGCGCATCTCCTATGTCGGCATGACCGTGACCGGCAAGGGCAAGGACTACCCGACCAAGAATCTCAAGGTCCGGCAGGCGATCAACCACGCCGTCAATCGCGAGGCCATCGTCAAGGCCTTCGCCGGCGGCGCCTCTCAGGTCCTCAACGCCGCCTGCAACCCCAAGCAGTTCGGCTGCGCCCAGGACGTGACGAAATACGCCTACGATCCCGCCAAGGCCAAGGCGCTGCTGGCGGAAGCCGGCTTCGCCAACGGCGTCGACATCGAGATGGTCTTTGCCGCCATGCCGCGTCCGGTCGCCGAGGCGATCGCCAGCGATCTCGGCAAGGTCGGCATCCGCACCACGCTGAACGAGCAGCAATATGCCGCCGGCGTGCAGAAATGGCGCGCGGGCGAACTGCCGGCCTTCTTCACCAACTGGGGCAGCTACGGCACCGGCGACGTCGCCTTCATCATCTCCAACTTCTTCGGCGGCGGCGCCGACGACCTCGTCCAGGACAAGGAAGTCATGGAGTTGGTCAATGCGGCCGACATCTCGCAGGACCGCGCGCTGCGCGAGGCGAACTATGCCAAGGCGCTGAAGAAGATCGCCGATCAGGCCTACTGGCTGCCGATGTACGACTTCAACATCAATTACGGCCTGTCGAAGGACCTGACCTTCAAGCCCCATCCGGACGAGTTCGCCCGCTGGTGGCTGTCGAGCTGGAAGTAACAGCTTCATCCGCATCGCCGCGCCGCTACTGGTTTTCGCCCGGTAGCGGCGCCTCTCCTGCCAGGCAGGCCGACCCGCTATTCCCGGAGCCGTCATGCTGCCCTTTCTCGCGCGCCGCCTGATCGTCGCCGCCCTCGTGGCGCTCGCCGTCTCGGCCGTCGCCTTCGGATTGATGTTCGTCTCGGGCGATCCCGCCGTCGTCCTCGCCGGCCAGGCCGGCCGGGCGCAGGATGTCGAACTGATCCGGCAGGCCTATGGCCTCGACAGGCCGATCCCGCTGCAGTTCCTGAGCTGGATCGGCAATGCCTTCACCGGCAATTTCGGCACGAGCCTCTATTTCAACCTGCCGGTGGCGCCGATCATCGCGGAGCGGCTCTCGGTCACGCTCGTCCTCGGCTCTCTCGCCTTCCTGCTCGCGCTCGTGGTCGCCGTCCCGCTCGGCATCCTCGCCTCGCTCAAGCCCGGCGGCACGATCGACCGTATCGCCCTGATGCTCGCCGTGCTCGGCCAGGCGATCCCGAGCTTCTGGCTCGGCCTGATCCTGATCGTCGTCTTCGGCGTCTGGTACGGGCTCGTGCCGATCTCCGGCACCGAGAGCTGGCAGGGCTATATCCTGCCCGTCGTGGTGCTCAGCTACTACGCCATGCCCGCTTTGATGCGCCTCACCCGCGCCGGCATGATCGACGTGCTCACCGCCGACTATATCCGCACCGCCCGTGCCAAGGGTGCCTCGCAGCCACGCGTGCTGCTGGTCCACGCCCTGCGCAACGCGGTGCTGCCTCTGGTTTCGCTCGCCGCCGTGCAGTTCGGCCTGATGCTCTCGGGCTCGATCGTGATCGAGAGCGTCTTCGCCATCAACGGTCTCGGGCGCCTCGCCTGGGAATCGCTGCTGCGCAGCGACCTGCCGGTGGTGCAGGCGATCATCCTGATCCTCTCGCTGATCTACGTCACGCTGACGACAGTGGCCGACCTGATCAATGCCTGGCTCGATCCCCGCCTGAGGAGCGCCTGATGTCGATCGCCGACAGCCCCGCCATCCGCCGGCGCAAGCTCTTCAAGGGCCTGAGCGCCAGCAGCGCCATCCGCATCGGTGGTGGCCTGCTCGCCGTCATCGTCTTCGTCGCGATCTTCGCGCCCTGGCTCTCGAGCCATGATCCGATTGCGCAGGATCTCGGCAAGCGCATGATCCCGCCCTTCTGGTATCCGGGCTCGGACCCGGCACACCTCCTCGGCACCGACCATCTCGGCCGCGACTATCTCGCCCGCCTGCTCTATGGCGCCCGCGTCTCGCTGTTGATCGGGCTCGGCGTCACGCTCTGCGCCGGATTCATCGGCACGATGCTCGGCCTCGCCGCCGGCTATTTCGGCGGCCGCACCGACATGGCGATCAGCTTCATCGTGACGACCCGGCTTTCGCTGCCGATCGTGCTGGTTGCGCTCGCGGCGGTGGCGCTGGGCGGCGCCTCCCTGAAGACGCTCGCGATCGTCTTGAGCCTCCTGCTCTGGGACCGTTTCGCCGTGGTCGTGCGCGCCGCGGCGCAAAGCCTGCGCAGCCGCGAGTTCGTGCAGGCGACCCAGTCCTTCGGCGCCTCGCATCTCTACATCATGCTGCACGGCATCCTGCCGAACCTGCGCAACACGCTGATCGTGGTCGCGACGCTGGAGATCGCCAACGTCATCCTGCTGGAGGCCGCGCTCTCCTTCCTCGGCCTCGGCGCCCAGCCGCCGACGCCCTCCTGGGGCCTGATGATCGCGGAAGGGCGCGAGCACATCCTGTTCGACCCCTGGCTGATCGCCTTGCCCGGCGCCGGGCTCTGCCTGCTGATCCTGGCGGTGAACCTGCTCGGCGACGGCGTCCGCGACGCGCTCGACGAACGGCGCTGAGTTCGTTCAGCCCAGCGCCTTCACCATGTTGCGGGCGATGACGATCTGCTGGATCTGCGAGGTGCCCTCGTAGATCCGGAACAGGCGCGCATCCCGGTAGAAGCGCTCGATGCCGTGATCGGCGATATAGCCGGCCCCGCCGTGGATCTGCACGGCCCGATCGACCACGCGCCCGACCATCTCGCTGGCGAAGAGCTTGCAGCAGGCGGCGTCGGTCGCAACATCCTCGGCCCGATCCTTGGCCCGCGCCGTCTCCAGCACCATGCAGCGCGCCGCATAGGCCTCCGTCCGGCTGTCGGCGAGCATCGCCTGCACGAGCTGGAACTCGGCGATCGGCTGGCCGAACTGCTTGCGCTCGACGGCATAGCGCAGGCTGTCCTCGATCACGCGCTCGGCCATCGCGACGCAGACCGCCGAGATGTGCAGCCGCCCGCGATCGAGTACCTTCATCGCCGTGCGGAAACCCTGCCCCTCGCGCCCGCCGAGCAGGGCGTCAGTCGGCACGCGGCAATCCTCGAAGATCACGTCGGAGGTATGCGAGCCACTCTGGCCCATCTTCTTGTCGATCGGCCCAAGCGAGAGCCCCGGCGTGCCCGCTTCGACGAGAAAGGCCGAAACACCCTTCGCGCCGGGTTGCGACGGATCGGTGCGTGCGAACACCGTGAACAGCCCGGCATGCGGGGCATTGGTGATGAAGCGCTTGGTGCCGTTGAGGACATAGCCCCCCTCGACCTTTCGCGCCGAAGTCTTCAGCGAGGCCGCATCCGAACCCGCCTCCGGCTCGGTCAACGCGAAGGAGCTGATGATCTCGCCCGAGGCCAGTCGCGGCAAATAGCGCTGCTTCTGCTCCTGCGTGCCGTCCATGATCAGCCCCTGCGAGCCGATGCCGTTATTGGTCCCGATCAGCGAGCGGAAGGCCGGCGAGGTCCGGCCGAGCTCGAAGGCGACGCGGACCTCCTCCTCCATCGTCAGGCCGAGGCCGCCATATTCCTCCGGGATCGACAGGCCGAACAGCCCCATTTCCGCGATTTCCCGGCGGATCTCAGGCGGAATGCGATCCTCCTGCGCGACCTGATGCTCCAGAGGCCGCAGGCGCTCGCGGACGAAGCGCGCCACACTCTCCAGCAGCCCCTGCATCGTCTCGCTGTCCAAGGCCATCGCCGTCTCCCTCGCTTGCTCTCGCCCGGCCGCTCGGGCTTCCTTGACAAGGCGGGGCAGTTAAATACCTTCCAGCCGGTAAGTAAATATCGGGAACGCGAGGCGACAGGCGATGGGCGCGGCACTGGACGGCATCAAGGTTCTCGATCTCACCCGCGTTCTCGCCGGCCCCTGGGCGACCATGACGCTGGGCGATCTCGGCGCCGAGATCTGGAAGATCGAGCAGCCCGGCGCCGGCGACGACACGCGCGGCTGGATGCCGCCCTCGGTCGAGGGCATCTCGACCTATTATCTCGGTGCCAACCGCAACAAGAAAAGCCTCGCCGTCGATATCGGCACGACTGAGGGTCGCGAGATCATCGTCGAGCTCGCCCGCAAGGCCGATATCCTCGTCGAGAATTTCCGGCCGGCTTCGCTCCGCAAGTTCAAGCTGACCTATGACGATCTCAAGGCCATCAATCCACGCCTGATTGTCTGCTCGATCTCCGGTTACGGGCGCGGGCACGAACTCGAAGAACGCCCCGGCTACGATTTCATCATCCAGGCCGAATCCGGCTTCATGGCGATCACCGGCGAGCGCGACGGCGAGCCGATGCGGCTCGGCGTCGCCTTCATCGACCTCGTCACCGGCATGAACGCGGTGCAGGCGGTGCTCGCCGCGCTCTACATGCGCGAGCGCACCGGCGAGGGGCAGTGGCTCGATATCGGCCTCAACGACAGCGCCCTGTTCCTCCTCGCGAATGTCGCTTCGGGCTATCTCAACACCGGCAAGGAACACGGCCGCTACGGCAATGCCCATCCCAGCATCGCGCCGTACCAGATCTTCGCCTGCAGCGACGGCCGAATCGCCATCGCCGTCGGGACTGAAGAGCAGTTCCGCCGCTTCTGCCGGGTCATCGGCCTGGCCCATCTTTCCGACGACCCGCGCTACGCGACCAACCGCAAGCGCACCGAGCATCGCGACACGCTGCTCCCCCTGCTCGAACAGCATTTCGCAAGCCTGAGTCTGCCCGCGCTGCTCGCTGACCTGCGTGCCGCCAGCGTCCCGGCCGGCGAAGTCCGCAGCGTCGGCCAGGCCCTGACCAGCGACATCGCGGCGTTGCGCCAGAGCGTCGTCTCCGTGCCCGCTCCGGCCATCGGCAGCTTCCGCTCGGTCCGCAGTCCGCTGCGCATGTCCGCAAGCCCCGGCCGGGAGCCGACGCCGCCGCCTGCGATCGGGCAGCATACCAACGCGGTTCTGGCCGAGCATCTCGGCCTTGGACCTGAGCAGATCGAACGGCTGCGGTCCTCCGGCGCGATCGGCTGACTTAAGCCATGTCGGCACCCGGTAACACCGAAATCAAACCGAAGCGCCAGGGACGCCCGCCGATCATTCCGGATGCACGCAACCGCATCCTCGACGATGCCGCCCGGCTCTTCGCCCGCGACGGCTATGACGGGACGTCGCTGGGAGAACTCGCCGCCTCCGTCGGGGTCACCAAAGCCGCGATCTATCACTATTTCCCGAACAAGAAGGAGATCTACGAGGCGATCATCGTGCGCACGCTGGAGGGTTTACGCCAGCATGTCTTGCAAGCCACGATGCAAACCTCCGGCCCCGAAGAGGCGCTGGCCGGCTTCATGACCGCCCATGCCGATTTCTTCGAGGAGCACTACGATGGCTTCCTCACCATGCTCGTCGGCTATGGCGGCATGGAGAATGTCGTGATGATCGCCGAGGCGCAGAAACTGCGCGGCGAGCACGAGCAGGCCCTGCGGCAGATCATCGCCGACGGCGTCGCCAAAGGCGCCTTCCGCCCGATCGATATCGACACCGCCAGCCGCGCCGTGCTCTCGATGCTCAACTGGATGGTGCGCTGGTTCAAGCCAGGCAAGGGCCGCCGCGCCGCGTCCTTCGCTCAGGACTATTGCGACCTGATGCTCGGCGGCCTGCGAAACTGACGGTCAGCCGATAGCCGCAAGCACCTTGGCCAGCCCGGCAACGCCGCGCCGGATCACGTCGACATCATGCGCGGCATAGCCGATGACGAAACCGGCCTCTGGTGGGCGCTCCGCCCCGGACGCATAGAGCGGCCCGATCGGATAGAGGCCGACCCCCGCCTCGCGGGCCGCTTCCACAACCGCCGCCTCGCGCTCCGCCGGAACACCGTTCAGCCAGGCGACGACATGCAGGCCCGTATCCGCGCCGGTCACGGTCAGGCGCGCGCCGCATTCCACTGCCAGAGCCTGCAACAGCGCAGCCCTGCGCTCCGCATTCCGCCGGCGGATGCTGCGGATATGACGCTCGTAGCCCCCGCTGGTGAGGAACTCCGCCAGCGCCTCCTGCTCCAGCAGCGGCGTATGCCGGTCGGTCAGGCGCTTGGCCTCCGCGAAGACGCCGCAGAGATCGAGCGGCACGACGAGATAGCCGAGCCGCAATGTCGGCGAGAGCGTCTTCGAGACCGTGCCGAGATAGATGACCTTATCCGGCGCGGAGGCCTGCAAGGGCGGAATTGGCGCGACGCCGTGCCGGTATTCGCCGTCATAATCGTCCTCGACGATCACCGCCCGCGCCTCGGCGGCCCAGTCCAGCAAGGCCCGTCGCCGCGCCGCCGAAAGCACGCTTCCCAGCGGATACTGATGGGATGGCGTGACATAAACTGCGCGCGCCGTCGGCAACCCGTCCGTCCGAATGCCTTCGCGATCGACGGCAACAGGGACCGCCACGCCGCCCGCGGCAGCGAAGGCATGCCGCGCCAGCACATAGCCGGGATCCTCCATGACGAAGCGATCGTCAGGATTGAGCAGCAGCCGGGCGCAGAGATCGAGACCTTGTTGCGAGCCGTTGACCACGATGATCTGCTCCGGCGCGCAGCTGATCCCGCGGGCGCGCCACAAATAGCTCTGCAGGGCGGCCCGGAGTGGAGCCGAGCCCTGCGGATCGCTGTAACGCAGACGCTCGGCGCGGCGCAGGCTCGCCCGGTTGAGCGCGCGGCGCCAGGCCAGCATCGGAAAATCCGCTCCGTTCAGGTCGCCATAGCGGAGATCGGCGACGCGATAGGTCTGGAACCGGGCTGGTGCGGGGAAGGACAGCAGGCGCCGCGCGAAATCGGACAGGGTCCGCTCGCTTGCAGGCGCAGCAACCTTGGGTGCCGGCGCCGCGGCAAGCCCACGCGCGACGACCGCACGCGCGCCGGGGCGATTGAGCAGATAACCTTCCGCGATCAACTGCGCATAAGCAGCCGTGACCGTGGTGCGCGACACGCCCCATTCGACGGCGAGCGCCCGGCTCGACGGCAGGCGATCGCCGGGCCTGTATTCGCCGCCATGGATCCGCTGCTTGATCGCGGCGATGATCCGACGGGCGACGCCCTGCGCTTCCAACTGGACCACAGAAAACCTTCAGAACTGGATATTCCGATCGGTCCAGATTGCAGGCATGACGGCGCCGGCACAAGGAGTTCCCGCATGTATACCCCACCGGCTTTTCGCGACGAGGACCGGGACAGCCTGCTGGCCACGATCCGGGCCGCGCGCCTCGCAACCTTCATCACCGCAACGGTGGACGGCCCGTTGGCGACCCCGCTGCCGCTCTTCATCGATGAGGCGGAGGGTGAGCATGGCGTGATCTACGGCCATCTCGCCAGGGCGAATCCGCAATGGCACGCACCCGTCATCGGCAACGGCCTCGCCATCTTCGCCGGGCCCGACGCCTATGTGACGCCAAGCTGGTATGCGCTGAAGCAGGAAACCGGCAAGGTCGTGCCGACTTGGAATTACGTCACGGTCCACGCCTCCGGCCCGGTCGAGTTCTTCGACGACCCCGCCCGGTTGCTCGATGTCGTGACGCGCCTCACCAATCTGCACGAGGGCGAACGCGCTGCGCCCTGGGCAGTCTCCGACGCGCCACCCGAGTTCATCCAGGCGCAGTTGCGCGGCATCGTCGGCCTGCGCATGCCGATCGCGACACTCGAAGGCAAGCGCAAGCTCAGCCAGAACCGCAGCCCGGCCGACCGCGCCGGCGTGACCGCAGGCCTTGCCGAAAGCGATCGCCCGACGGATCGCCATGTCGCGACGCTGATCCCGGTCTGAGCCCCGGTCGGGCTCGCCTTCGCGAAGCGCCAGGCTTAAGCAGGACCTACGGATGGCTCATGCGCGTATGAGCCATCCGCGACAATCTGACGAGCCAGCCTATGAAGATCGCGATCATCTCCGACATCCACGGCAACCTTGACGCGCTCCGGGCGTTTTCCGAGAGTTATGACGAGCTCTGGGTGCTCGGCGATCAGGTCAATTTCGGTCCGCAGCCGCGCGAAGTCGTCGAGATCGTCCAAGACCGGGCCGATATCGCGATCCAGGGCAACCACGACCATGCCGTCGGCTTTGACGACGACAGCCGCTGGACGCCAAAATTCCGCGCCATCGCCGAGGCGACACGCCGTCATACCTCGGCAGAGCTGAGCGAAGAGCAGAAGCATTATCTGCGCGAGCTGCCGCTGACCGTCCAGGCCGTGCGTGACGGTACCCGGTTCCGGCTCGTCCACGCCACGCCGTCGGACCCGCATTATGGCTACCTGCTGGAGGATGCGGATGGCTGGGCGGCCGAGCTGGAAAGCGTCGATGCCGACGTGCTGCTGGTCGGGCACACGCATATGCCCTTCATCCGGAGGATCGGGACCAAGACCGTCGTCAATCCCGGCAGCATCGGCCAGCCGCGCGGCGGCAAGCCTCGGCCGAGCTATGCGGTCTGGCAGGATGGCGTCCTCGAACTCCGCAGCTTCGACTATCCGATCGAAGCGACGGTCGCGAAGCTCGAAGCCCTCGGCCATCCCCCGGAGGTCGAGACGGAACTCGTCCGCATCCTCCGGGAGGGGTGATCGATCCCGTTTACGCCGCCCGTTTCGCGACGATGGTCAATTCGCCCTCGCTGTCGAGCGCAGCCATCACCACGTCCCGGGACGTGAAGCCCTTCACGGCAAGGGCCGATTTCAGTTTCGGCTCGTTTTCGATCGTGGCCTGGATCTGCTGAAGCTGTCCGGCCGGCTGCGCCGCCGATTGCTGCTTGACCTGCTCCTGGGCGGCAGCCGGCAATGCGTCCATGTCGACGACGCTGATCGACTTGATCGTCGTTTCCTTTTGAGTGGAGGGAGCCGATTGCGCGGGTGCTGTCGGCGACGCCGGAGCTTGCGCCATCGCGCTGCCCGAGACGATCAATGCAGTGCCGATGGCAATCATGGCGGTTCGCATGGAGTATCCTCCTGTGTTTTGCCGATGGAAGCCGTATCAGGCCGTGCAAATGCGGTCACAGGCTGAAGCCGGTTTGGTCATTTCTGGGCGATGTCATGGCAGGACGCGGAACCAATTCGGATTTGCACACCAAACCAGAAATGGTGACATCAGGTCGCAAGGACCATCTGTTCGCAATTCTCGAACAACCCGTTCTTGAAACGACACCTACTGTGCCAAGCCGGCGCCTCGATATCTGGCAGGACAAACCAGAAAGGGACGATCATGGCTCTTCAACTCAGCGGCATCCATCACCTGACGGCGATCACTGCTGATGCGCCCGGAAACAAGCGCTTCTACACCGACACGCTTGGCCTGCGCCTCGTCAAGAAGACCGTCAACCAGGACGACACCTCGGCCTATCATTTGTTCTATGCCGACGGACAGGCGAGCCCCGGCACGGACATCACCTTCTTCGATTGGCCGGCTGCGCCCGAACGGCGCGGCACGCACTCGATCTCGCGCACGGCTCTGCGCGTCTCGGGCGAGAACAGCTTGAACTGGTGGCACGAGCGCCTTTCGGCCGGCGGCTACGCCAAGGACGACGTGTCGCTGCTGGACGGCCGGGCATCGTTCGACGCCGAGGACCCGGAGGGCCAGCGCCTGCGCTTCATCGATGATGGCGGCACGGGCGATGCTTATGCCTGGTCAGGCAGCCCCGTTCCGGCCGAGCACCAGATCCGCGGGCTTGGCCCGATCACGATCAGCGTGCCCGGTCTCGGCCCGACCGAAGCCGTGCTGACGCAGGTCATGAACATGCGCCGCGAACGCAGCTACGCCTCGCCGGACGGCGCAGGCGAGGTGCATGTCTTCGCGATGGGCGAAGGCGGCCCGGCCGCGGAGCTGCACGTTGCGGTCCAGCCTGGCCTGCCCGTCGCGCGACAAGGCGCAGGCGGCGTCCACCACGTCGCCTTCCGGACTCCGGACCTCGAAGGCATGAAGGGCTGGTCGCGTCATCTGACGGAGAACCGGATTCCCTCCAGCGGCGAGGTCGAGCGCTACTATTTCCGCTCGCTCTATTTCCGCGAGCCGGGCGGCAACCTGTTCGAGATCGCAACCGACGGCCCCGGCTTCGCGGTCGACGAACCGCTTGAGACGCTCGGCGAACGGCTGGCGCTGCCACCCTTCCTCGAGCCACAGCGGGCGCGGATCGAGGCCAAACTCAAGCCGCTCGCCTAGAGGCCGGATCGAGCACCAGAATGCCTCGGCACAATCCTCTGGCCAAGGCATTGATCTGAAACGGAAGTGGTGGGCCGGGCCGGACTCGAACCGGCACCGGCGCTGTTATGAGCAGCGAGCTCTAACCATTGAGCTACCGGCCCGCTCCTCGCCTAGCATCGCCGCCGCCCGGCAAGCAAGGCACATGCGGCCGGAATCGAAAGGGCCTCCCGGCCGGCCGAGAGGCCCTGTTGCGTTCAGGGGAGCGGGATCGCTCCGATCGCGCGCGTCATGCTGCGGCGGGGACCTCACGCTCGTCATGCTCGGCCGCGTGGCCCTGGCGGAAGGTGAAGCGGCCGATATGCTCGGTCAGCGCCCGCGTCTGCTCGTCGGTCAGGGCGAGCGCAGCGTTCGTCTCCTCGACCAGCGCGGCGTTCTGGTGCGCCATCGTGCCGATGCCGTCGATCTCGGTGTTGATCGCCGAGACGTCGCTCGCCTGGCTGCGGGCCGTCTGCGAGATGCCGTTCATCAGCCCGGTCAGCTCGTTCACCGAGGAGACAATCGCGCCGAACATCGCCGAGGTTTCCTCGACCAGGCCAACGCCGACCTTGACGTCGCCATGTGCCGCCTCGACCAGCTTCTTGACGTCGTTCGAGGCATCGGCCGAGCGCTTGGCGAGGCTGCGCACCTCGGTCGCGACGACGGCGAAGCCCTTGCCGGCATCGCCGGCGCGCGCCGCCTCGACCGCGGCGTTCAGCGCCAGCAGGTTGGTCTGGAAGGCGATCTCGTCGATCATCGCGATGACCTCGGAAATCTTGCTCGAGGACTGGCGGATGCGCTGCATCGCTTCCAGCGCCGAGGCCACGACCTTCTCGCCCTGCTGCGCGCGCTCTTCGGCCCCCTGCGCCATGCCGGTCGCCTGGGCCGCCTCGCTCGCGGTCTTCTTCACGGTGCCGGCGAAGGCGCCGAGCTGATTGGTCGCCATCGAGACGGCGTTGCTCTCCTCGCTGGTGCGCTCGGCGAGATCGGTGACGCCGTCGAGGATCTCGCTGGTCGCGCTGCGGACGGCGGTAACCGTCTCGGCCAGGCGGGCGAGCGTGCTCTCGAACTCTTCGGCGAGCGCATTGGTGCCGTCCTTGAGCTCGGCGAAGGCACCCTGGTAGAGCCCCTCGATCCGGGTCGAGAGATGGCCGGCCGAGAGCTCGGCGAGCACGTCGCAGGTCTCCAGCAGGCCGGTCTGGACCGTCTCCAGCAGCGTGTTGACCGAACCGGCGAGCGCATTGAGCTCGGGGTCGGCGAACTGCGCGGCAACGCGCTGAGTGAAGTCGCCGGCCGCGGCGGCCGCGACGACGACGCCGAAGGCCTCGCCCAATTCGCGCATCATCTCGCGGCGCTGCTCCTGCGCCCGCGCCTCGTCCTCGACCTTGGCGAGCTCGGCGGCACGCAACGCCACCGCGTTGTCGCGGAACAGCAGCACGCTCTTCGAGATATCGGAGATCTCGTCATTGCCCTTGGTGTCGACCACGGTCTCCAGCGCGCCGTCGGCGATCGCACGGGTGGCGGCCCAGAGCCGGTTGAGGCGCCCGATGATCATCGGGCGGACGAAGAAGAAGGACAGTGCGAACGCGATCAGGAGCGCGCCGATGCCGATGGCGGCGAGCGTGAGCTCGCTCCGCTCGATCAGGGCCTTGGTCGAGTCGCGCCCGGCGATGGCGCCACCACGGGCAGCCGTCACCAGCTCGCCGACTTCGCGGCGAACCTTCTGCGCCGCCTGGTCGAGATTCTTCAGGCCTGCGACGATCGCGGCCTGCGTCGCGAGATCGCGCTCGCGGATGGCGACGAGACCGCCGGCGCCTTCGCCGAGATCGGTCACGGCACTGACCGCCTGCCCACGCGCCGGGTTGGCCTGCAGCATGTCCGCCGCCGTCAGGAGGCCGCGAACCTGGCCGAGCTGGGCCTTCAGGCGCGACTTGGCGAACTCGAGCTTTTCGGTGCTGTCGACCTGGGAAATCTCGCGCAGCAGGCCGACCGTCTCGCTGATCTGAAGCTGGAGCGCCTGGGCGGTCTGGAGCGAGGACAGATCCTTGTCCAGCACCTTGGACAGGGCGGCATCGAATTCGGCGCCGCTGAGCTGCGCGGCGCTGGTGATGTTCATCTTGACGTTGAACTGGGCGTCGGCCGTCTCGAAATCGGCCATGGCGCTGAAACCTTCGCGGGCCTTGGACAGAGCGGCCAGCGCGGTGGCGGTATCGGCGGCGTTGCGCAGCCGCTCTCCCGTCAGGTCGTTGATGTCGTTGATCTGCCGCGCCAGGTCGTCGATCGCCGATTGCGGCTTGGACTTGTCGACCTTGCCCTGCTCGGCGATGCGCCGCAGCAGCTCCAGCTGGCGCGCCTCGACGCTGTCGAGCTCGCCGGTCAGGGCCGAGCGCTGCTGGAGGGTCGATACTTCGCTGAAGCGAGCCGCCAATGCAGTCGACTGCGTCGCCGCCTGCGAGAGCTCGAGCGCGAGTTCCACGACGGGCATCTTCTGCCCGACCAGATCGTCGACCGTCTGGTCGACGCTGTTATAGGAGAACCAGGCGACCGAGGATGAGACGATGGTCAGGGCCGTCATCACGCCGAGAGCGGCGTAGATGCGCGGCGCGATGCCGATCCGCAACGGCTTGCCCTCACGCGCGGGCTTGGCTTTCGTCATGAAGTCGTACTCCGGAATTCACGCAACGCTGGGGAGGAGCTCGGAAAACAGGAGGACACTTCCGCTCAGGTTCACCCTGAACCGGCCTCGATCATCAGACTGATGCGCGAATCCCCTCCCTCCCCCGGCATATGAGCCAGGCGGGCGGATCCGCATGCAGCGTCGAAAGGCCATGGAAGTCCCCCAGCCGAGGCGCACCCCCGGTCTGGAGCGCAGCATCCTCCAATTGCGCTTAAAGAACGCTTAAAAGTGGATTCTTTTGAATCACCGCGGCAGAAGCGGGATTCATGTTACGTTAGAGGAGGTTAAATTCCCTTAACCTTCCGGCTTCGGCACCGGCCGGGGCCGCCCCTCCTCGTCGATCGCCACGAAGGTGAAGGTGGCGTCGGTGACCTTCTCGTGCAGCGTCGTGCGGAAGCGCTTGGCCCAGGCCTCGACATGGATCTTCATCGAGGTCCGCCCAATGGATTCGATCTCGGTATAGACGCTCAGCACGTCGCCGACCTTGACCGGCCGGATGAAGGTCATCGCCTCGACCGCGATGGTGACGACGCGCCCCTGCGCCTGGTCGACGCCGGCGATGCCGCCGGCCTGGTCCATCCGCGACATCACCCAGCCGCCGAAGATGTCGCCATTGGCGTTGGTATCGCCCGGCATGGCGATCGTGCGCACGGTCAGCGTCCCGCGCGGCGCTTCCTCGGGTCCGTCAGTGGCAGGGCTCATGGGCGTCCTTCAGGCAGGCGGGGAATCCGCTTGGCCGATGATGCTGACGCTGCGGCGGGCGCGCAAGCGGCTACGCTTTGCGTTGCCCGGCGATGTCGCCGACAATCGCGGCAGGCCACGCGAACAGGGATCGATGCCATGTCCAGCGCCAGCACTCCCAAGCCCGAGCCGATGATCATCATCTCGCTGCGCTATGCCGATGCGCCGCGGATGTATGACTGGCTGATCGAGGCCTTCGGCTTCGAGAAGCACGCTGCCTATTATTCGGAGGACGGTAGGACGCTCCTCCACGGCGAGCTCAGGATGGGTTCGAGCTTCGTGATGCTCGGCTCATCCGAGGGCAACGAGTTCGGCAAGCTGGTCTCGCGCCCGGTCGAGCTCGGTGGCACCACCGCCTCGCCCTATATCGCCACCGACGATATCGACGCGCGCTGCGAACGCGCCCGCAAGGCCGGCGCCCAAATCTGCATGGAGCCGACCGACCAGCCCTATGGCAGCCGCGACTTCATCTGCAAGGACCCGGAAGGGCATGTCTGGTGCTTCGGCACTTACCGGCCCTCTCAGCCCGCGACCTGAAGCGGCGGCAGCGACCGCCGGGCCCGCAGCATCAGCCAGCAGACGATGCTGAGATTGACGAGGTTCCAGGCGAGCCCGTTGAGGAAGGCCATCCGGTACGAGCTGAAATAGTCGAAGATCACGCCCGAGAGATAGCCGCCGAAGGCCATGCCGAGCACGGTCACCGACATCACCAGCCCGATCCGGATGCCCGCCTGCTTGGCCGGCAGGTATTCGCGGATGACGACGGCATACATCGGCACGATGCCGCCCTGGAACAGACCGAAGATGCCGCTGACGACATAGAGCGACTGCAACCCGTCGAACCAGAGATAGAGGAACAGCGCCACGCCCTGCATCAGCGAGCCCAGCGCCAGCGTCGCCGCGCCGCCGATGCGGTCCGCGACGAAGCCCGAGCCGATGCGGCTGACGATGCCGAGCAGCATCATCAGCGAGAGCATCTCGGCGCCGCGTGCGACGCCGTAACCGAGATCGCCGCAATAGGCGACGATATGGACCTGCGGCATCGCCATGGCGACGCAGCAGGCGAAGCCCGCGACGCAGAGCAGGAGCTGGAGCTGGCCGGCGCTGAGGCCGAGATCGCCGCGCGCGCCGGCGCTGCTCGCCTCCGCCGCGGCCATGGTCGCCGCCGTCGGCTGGCGCCGGAAGAACGGCGCGAGCGGCAGCAGCACCACCAGCGTGACGACGGCAATGCCGAAATGGGTCGCGCGCCAGCCATGGTTGGCCACGCCCCAGGTGATGATCTGCGGCCAGAACACGCCGGCGAGATAGCTGCCGGAGGCACCGCAGACCACGGCAAGGCCGCGATGCTTGCGGAACCAGTGCGACAGGTCAGAGATCAGCGGCGAGAAGCCGGCGGCACTGCCCATGCCGATCAAGAGCCCATGCGCCAGCGCGAACTGCCAGAGCGAATGCGACATCGCCGCTGCGGCATAACCGGCCGCAAGCAGGAAGGCGCCCATGACGATCGGCACCATGATGCCGTAGCGATCCGCCACCCGGCCCATGATGATGTTGCCGGCGCCGAAGCCGAGCATGGCGAAGGTATAGGGCAGCGAGGCGCCGGCCCGCAGCGTGTCGAACTCGCCCTGCATCGCCGGCAGGACGACGACGACCGACCAGGAGCCGACGCAGGCGATCGTACCGACCAGCAGCGCGACGGCGAGCCTCAGCCAGGCATAGGACGAATCGGGTTGGTAGCGGTCGGCGTCCTGGGACATGCTTCCTCGGCGGCCATATCTTGGGAGATGGCTCTTCTCCGGGCAGCTTTAGCGACTGGAATCCGCCGGGCAAGCGCCTGCGGGGCAGCCCTGCCGCGCGTTAGCGGCAGGAATCATTCCAAACTGCTGCGCTCTCGCCTCAGCGGAAGATGCGGTCGCCTTCCATGTCGACGATCTGCTGGCCCTTCACCAGGGTGAAGTCGGCGGCCTCGGCCTGTCCGGGAAAGCGGTCGGCCCGGATGAAACGATGGCTCTTCGTCTCGCCGTCGACGACCTTCTCGATGACGCCGCAGAGCTGGTACTGGCCCGCCTCTTGGTAGGGCGTGGCATGGATCGTGAAGCCGTTATGCTCGATGCTCTTGACCGGGCCAGCAGGCTTGTCCTCGGCCGGCTTGCGCCCCCCGAACAGCGATTTGAAGAAAGACATGGTGCCTCCGCATTGCTTGCGGCCCGGTATAGGGCAGGAACCGCGCCAAGGGGAGCGCTGTTTCGCCTGATCGAGCAAACGCCATCGTCGGCTCCGCCGCTTGAACGGCGTTTCGCCGCTTCCCACATTGATAATGTTCAGGGCAGCCGCAAGGCTTCCCGATATCCTGCCGCTCCAGCGGCTGCCTCCGGACAGGGAGGTGGTCATGACACTCGGCAAATTCCTGATGATCGCGGGCTTGGCCGGCGCGACGCTGGCGACGTCCGTACTCGCCCAGTCCCCTTCGCCGCGCGGCCCGCCCTGCGCCGATCGCAACCATGTCGTCGGCCAGCTGCGCGACACCTTCGGCGAGCGCATGATCGGCAGCGGACTGGCCGAGAGCGGCGTGTTGTTCGAACTCTATGTCGGACCGACCGGCAGCTGGACGCTGCTGGCCACCACGCCCTCCGGCAGGAGCTGCTTCATCGGCGCGGGCGAGGCCTGGGAGCCGCTGCCGGAGCCTGAGATGTTCGCGGCGCGGTAGGCGGCTTGGCAACCCCGTTCCGATCGACTATGCAGCCGCGATCGGGCTTCGCTCCCGTTCGTAAGCGTCTCACGTCAGACGACGCATCCATTCGGCGCAAGTCGTATCGGATGCGTCCGAACGGCCTGCCCCTTGCGAAAGCCTGTCCCATGACCAGCGCCGCCTACCCTCGCCTCCCCGCCCGCTACGCCGGCGTGGTGATGCCGTTCTTCCTGTCGATCCTGATGACCTTCGTCGTCTCCGGCATCTCGACATTGAAAGCCCTCGGTCCGACCACCGCGTTTCTCCAGACCTGGCCAGCCTCCTGGGCTTTGTCCTGGGTCGTGGCCTTCCCGACGCTGCTCCTGGTCTTGCCGGTCGTCCGGCGTCTCGTCGCGCTCGTGGTGGCGCCGCCGGCCTGATCTCACGCCGAAAGGTGGAGGGCGACCTCGCGCCGATCCGGCCGCTGGCGGTGCTCGAACAGATAGATGCCCTGCCAGGTGCCGAGCGCGAGGCGCCCGCCCATCACCGGAATCGAGAGCGAGACCGACGTCAGCGCCGCCTTGATATGAGCCGGCATGTCGTCTGGCCCCTCGTCGCGATGGACGAGATAGGCCATCGCCGGATCATCCGCCGATGGCACCAGCCGGCGGAAGAACGCGTCGAGATCGCGGCGTACATCCGGGTCGGCATTCTCCTGGATCAGGAGCGAGCATGAGGTGTGGCGCACGAACAGCGTCAAAAGCCCGCTCACCTCGCCACCGGCCTTGACGAAGGAGATGGCGCGGTCGGTAAACTCGTAGAGCCCCGGCCCGTGCGTCTCGACGCTCAGGATCGCCTGCCGCGCCATCAGCGCTCGGTCAGCGCGAGCTTGGCACCGAGCGCGACGAAGGCGGCGGCGAAGCTGCGACGCAGCCACGCCATCACCGCCGGGCGGCTGATGACCTTGTCGCGCATCGCCGCGGCGAACAGCCCGTAAAGCGCGAAGACGATGAAGGTCATCGCCATGAACACACCGGAGAGCTCCAGCATGCGCGCCATCGGGCTTGCCTCGTCGGCCGCGATGAACTGCGGCAGGAAGGCGACGAAGAAGATCGAGAGCTTGGGATTGAGCAGGTTGAGCGCCAGCCCGTCGCGCAGCACCAGCCAGGCCGAGCGCGCATCCGCCCTGGTCTCGACCTTGAGCGCGCCATGCTCCCGGAGCGTCTGCCAGGCCATGTAGAGCAGATAGGTGACGCCGGCATATTTGACGATGGCGAAAGCCAGCGCGCTGGCATGCAGCAGCGCCGCGATCCCCATCATCGCCGCGATCAGATGCGGCACGATCCCGAGCGTACAGGCAAAGGCCGCGAGCACGCTCGCCCGCGAGCCGCGCGTCAGGCCAGCGGCGATGGTGTAGATCGCGCCCGTTCCCGGCGAAGCGACGATGATGAGGGAGGTGAGGAGGAATTCGGGCGACATGGGTGCCTCCGGAAACGGGATGCGCAGGAAGCCCTCTCCCGCAGCGAAGATCAAGGTCCCGCCGCCCCCTCAAAACTTAGGCATTGACCTAAGTATTACCGGCACGTTATCGAGGCGCATGGTCGCAACCCAGCCTGCCCTCGACGATACCTTCCGCGCGCTGTCCGATCCGACGCGCCGGGCGGTCGTCCAGGCGCTCGGCCGTGGGCCGGCCTCGGTGAGCGAACTGGCGAAGCCCTTCGAGATGGCGCTTCCCAGCTTCCTGCAGCATCTCAAGGTGCTGGAGGATTGCGGTCTCGTCGCCACCCGCAAGGCCGGGCGCGTGCGCACCTGCACCCTGCGGGCGGAACCGCTCGCCGCGGCCGAACATTGGCTGGAGGCGCAGCGCTCGCTCTGGACCAGACGCCTCGACCAGCTCGACCGGCTGGTGCTGCAACTGCAAAATCAGGAGGACAACGGATGACCGATACGCATGCGACCGCCTTCGACCCGGCGCTCGACCTCGAATTGCGGCGCGAGACGGACGTACCACCGCGCCTGGTCTGGCGCGCCTGGACCGAGCCGAAGCTGCTGATGCAGTGGTTCACGCCCGCGCCCTGGAAGACGACCGCCTGCGAACTCGACCTGCGTCCCGGCGGCAAGTTCCACACGGTGATGGAAGGACCGAACGGCGAGAAGCACGACAATAACGGCTGCGTGCTGGCGGTGGTGCCGGAAACCTTCCTGCTCTTCACCGATGCGCTCGGCCCGGGCTTCCGCCCGATCGAGGGTGGCTTCATGACCGCCTCGGTGACGATCCAGCCGAACGCAAGCGGTACGCTCTACATCGCCCGCGCCTATCACAAGGATGCCGCCGGCAAGAAGCAGCACGAGGAGATGGGCTTCCACGACGGCTGGGGCGCAGCCTGGGAGCAACTCGTCGCGCTGGCGCGGACCTTGTAAGGCCATTCCGGTCCCGACGAACGGGCGCCATCGGCGCCCTTTTTTCTTGGCGAGCCCCCATGCGCTCGCCACACGAAAAGCTATCGCGCCATCCAGAAGCAGAGCTGGCCCGCATGGCTGTTGCCGCTGAGCAGGTATTCCTCGGCGACCATGTTGATGCCGTTGAACAGGTCCCAGTGATCGCCGTTCACGCGCTGGAAGAACAGGAACGACGTGCTCTTGTCGCCCTCTGTCTGGTAGCAGTCCTCCAGATAGAGCACGCCCTTCTTGCCGAGAACCGAGCGCCAGACCTTGTTGGAGACGCCCTGGATGTCCGGCTCGCCATAAACCCGCCTGACGCGCGGCTCCAGCTCCGCCGCCCGGATGAAGAAGTTGGCGCTGAGCGTGGTCAGCGGACGCGCGCCGCCAGCGGGTCCGGCATCGGCGTTCACCTGGCTTGCGACCTCCGCCAGCTTCTCGATCGTCGCATCGTCCTCAGACGGCGTCAGCCGCAGCGTATAGCCCATGCAAATGGCACAGCGATTGGTCTTGTCGCCGATCGTCTTTTTCGCCCAGGGACGAACCGTGGCGAAGCGTTCGGCAAGCGCGTCATAGGTGAAGGGCAGCATGAGCAACCTCCGGGCCACAAGGCGGCGGCAGACTGGCCAGCGGCCGGCCCGGCGGCATCCTACGTTCGTGGGACAAACGATCCAACGAAGGGCGCCATGAGCCGCCCAAAGAAAAACCCGCCTCCGCAGTGCGGAAGCGGGCCTTGTTCGTGGTCGGCAGAAAGCCGCTCTGATCTCAGTTGTCGAGGAAGCTCCGCAGCTTCCGCGAGCGGCTCGGATGCTTCAGCTTGCGCAGCGCCTTCGCCTCGATCTGGCGGATGCGCTCGCGGGTGACGCTGAACTGCTGGCCGACCTCTTCGAGCGTATGGTCGGTGTTCATGCCGATGCCGAAGCGCATGCGCAGCACGCGCTCTTCGCGCGGCGTCAGCGAGGCCAGCACGCGCGTCGTGGTCTCGCGCAGGTTGCTCTGGATCGCTGCGTCGATCGGCAGGATCGCGTTCTTGTCCTCGATGAAGTCACCGAGATGCGAATCCTCCTCGTCGCCGATCGGAGTTTCGAGCGAGATCGGCTCCTTGGCGATCTTCAGGACCTTGCGCACCTTCTCCAGCGGCATGGCCAGCTTCTCGGCCAATTCCTCCGGGGTCGGCTCGCGGCCGATCTCGTGCAGCATCTGGCGCGAGGTCCGGACGATCTTGTTGATCGTCTCGATCATGTGGACCGGAATGCGGATCGTGCGGGCCTGGTCGGCGATCGAGCGGGTGATCGCCTGCCGGATCCACCAGGTCGCGTAGGTCGAGAACTTGTAACCCCGGCGGTACTCGAACTTGTCGACCGCCTTCATCAGGCCGATATTGCCTTCCTGGATCAGGTCGAGGAACTGCAGGCCGCGGTTCGTGTACTTCTTGGCGATCGAGATCACGAGACGCAGGTTGGCCTCGATCATCTCCTTCTTGGCCTGACGGGCCTCGCGCTCGCCCTTCTGGACCATCAGCACGATCTTGCGGAATTCCTGGATCTCCAGGCCGGTCTCGGAGGCGAGCGTGTGCACCTCCTCGCGGAGCTGCTTGATCCGCTCCAGCTCCGCCGCGACGAATTCCTTCCAGCCGCGCGAGCCGAGCTTGGAGACGCGCAGGACCCATTTCGGGTCGAGCTCGCCGCCGACATGCTGCTTGAGGAAGTCCTCGCGGCCGACACCGTAGCTCTCGGCGAGGCGCAGCAGGCGCGTCTCGTGGCCGATCAGGCGCTTGTTGATGTCGTAGAGCTGCTCGACCAGCGCCTCGATGCGGTTGTTGTTGAGCGAGAGCGACTTCACCGCGGTGATGATGTCGTCCTTGAGCTTCTTGTACTTGCGGTCCTGCGACGGCGAGAGCTTGGTGTTCTCCAGCCGGTTGGCGATGTCCTGGTCCTGCAGGCGGCGCAGTTTCTTGTAGTCGTCGGCGATGGCGTTGAAGGTTTCGAGCACGCGCGGCTTGAGCTCGGCCTCCATGGCCGAGAGCGACACGTTGTTTTCCATGTCGTCGTCGTCCATGTCCGGCGGGGTCTCGCCCTCCGGAGTTTCGGCCTGCTCGCTCTCCTCGGCCTCTTCCTCGCCGGCGACGGCCGGGTTCTTGCCGTCGGGGCCGGCATAGGTCGCTTCGAGATCGATGATGTCGCGCAGCAACACCTTGCCGTCGACGAGTTCGTCGCGCCAGATGATGATGGCCTGGAAGGTCAGCGGGCTCTCGCAGAGCCCGGCGATCATCGCCTCGCGGCCGGCCTCGATGCGCTTGGCGATGGCGATTTCGCCCTCGCGCGAGAGCAATTCGACCGAGCCCATCTCGCGCAGATACATGCGGACGGGATCGTCGGTGCGCTCGGTCGGCTCCAGGTTGCGCTTGGTCTCGACCGGCAGGGTCTGGCGCGAGGCGTCGACCATGTCGCCGCCCTCGGGCTCTTCCTCGTCGGCTCCACCGTCCTTGCGGGCTGCGCGCTCTTCGCCGGCGGCTTCCGGGTCCTCGTTGTCGACGACGTTGATGCCCTGCTCGCTGAGCTGGCCGAGCACGTCCTCGATCTGCTCGGAGGAGAATTCCTCGGAGGGTAGAACTTCGTTCAGTTCGTCATAGGTGACATAGCCGCGCTTCTTGGCGAGCTTGATCATCCGCCTTACGGCCTGATCGGTCAGGTCGAGCAACGGGCCGTCGGTAGTCGGGGGGGCATCCGGCGCGACCTGATCGGTCTTTTCCCGTTCGCTCGCTTTAGTCGCCATCAATCAGCGCTCCGCACTCGCGCCGGCTCTGGCCGAGAAAGCCATATACCGACGCATAAAAGGGCGGCGCGACCGCAGGCCCGGCGCGCTCACCCACCCAAATCATTGCTCGCAGATGGCACCAGACGTCGTTGACGAATCGTGAACCACCCGACAGCTTGCGCGCGCAAGACCCGCGTCCACCATTCGCTGGGCGATCAATCCTCGGACATGGCCTCGGTGCCTTCGATCGTCTCGAGGCGGGCCTTGACGTCCTTGATCCAGGCGAAATTGGCTTCGGTCGCGTCGTCAGCCAAGGCGCGCTCGGCTGCTCTCAACTCGCTATTTAGCGTCCGCGCGCGATGATGCAAGACGAGAGCCTGATGAATCGAGTCGAAAACCGATTCAGGATCAGCATCTTGGGCGAGTTTCAGCCGCTCGGCCGGCCCGGTCACGGCCATGAGATGGCCCTGCGCTTCCCGGACTCGCGGCTGGGCCAGCCGATTCGCAAGAGTTTCCCGGTCGAGCGTGTCTTCGACGGAATCGAGCAGCGCCTGCCGGAAACGCTCGGCCGCGGTCCCGTCCAGCGAAAGCTCTGCGATCTCGTCGGCGCAGCGCAGGATGAGATCGGGATGGCTCGCCAGCGCCAGCAGGATGAAGGCCTCGCGCTGGTCCTCGCCGCGCAGCTTCGCCATCATGCGCGACTGTGTCACCGCGCTGGACGCCTTGAGCGGCCCGGCAAGCCAGGGCGGCACCTGCCGGCCGAACCCGCCGCGCGGCGACTGCCCGCCCCGGCCGCGCTGAAAATGCCCGCCTCCGCCGCCGCGCTCCGGCCGCGCCGGGGCGGCGCTGGCAAAGAGCTGTGCCAGCCGCTCGTCCATCTCGCGGCGGTAATGCTTGCGCGTGGTCTCGTCCCGGATCTGGCCAAGCGGCTCCTTCAGGCGCCGCTCGAAGGCGGCGCGCCGCTCCGGCGTATCGAGCGGGCCGGCCTCGACCTCGCGCTGCCAGAGCATGTCGACCAGCGGGCGCGCCGCCGCGACCACCTCCGCGATCGCCTGCCGCCCGCCCGAGCGAGCGAGGTCGTCCGGGTCCTGCCCGTCCGGCAGCAGGGCGAAGGAAAGAGACTTGCCCGGCTCCAGCAGCGGCAGCGCGATGTCGATCGCCCGGCTCGCGGCCTTGCGGCCGGCCTTGTCGCCGTCGAGGCAGATCACCGGCTCGTCGGCCATGCGCCAGAGCAGGCCGAGCTGATCCTCGGTCAGGGCCGTGCCGAGCGGCGCCACACTCTGCGGGAAGCCTGACAGCGACATCGCGATGACGTCGACATAGCCCTCGACGACCACGACCTGCCCGGTGTCATGCGCGGCCTTGCGGGCATTGTGGTGGTTGAACAGCAGCGAGCCCTTGTGGAAGAGCGGTGTCTCCGGCGAGTTCAGGTATTTCGCCGCCACCTCGGAACTCATCGCCCGCCCGCCGAAGGCGACCACGCGTCCCCGCGCATCATGGATCGGGAACATCACCCGGTCGCGGAAGCGGTCATAGGGCACGGCGATCTCCTCGCCATGCACGAGCAGCCCCGCCTCCATCATCAGTTCGGCTGGAACGCCCTTGCCCGCCAGATGATCGCGCAGCGCAAAACGGTCGACCGGGCCATAGCCGAGGCGGAAGCGCGTGCGCGCCTCGCCGTCGAGCCCGCGCGTCGCGAGATAGCGCCTTGCTCCCCCGCCGCGATCGCCCATCAGCTCGGCCTCGAAGAATTGCGCCGCGAGCTCCACGACCTCGTGCAGCCCCTTGCGCTTCTCCTCCTGGACCTGCGCCTCCGCCGTGATCTTCGGCAGGATGACGCCGGCCTCGGCCGCGAGCTTCTCGACGGCTTCCGGGAAGGAGAGCCCTTCGGTCTCCATCACGAACTTGAAGATGTCGCCGTTCTTGCCCGACGAGAAATCGAAGAAGGACGCCTTCTGGTCGTTGACGAAGAAGGAGGCCGTCTTCTCGGCATTGAAGGGCGAGAGCCCCTTCCATTCGCGCCCTGCCTTCTGGAGGCGCACGCGCTTGCCCACGACCGCCGAGACAGGCAGCCGCGCCTTGATCTCATCAAGGACGGAGGGCGGGAATTTCATGGGGCTCTATCTGGACCTCCGCGCCCCGGAAGCCAACAGACAATCGCCTGAAACCGGGTTATCCGCAGCATTCAACAGGGGCGCGTCAGCAGGCGTCACTTGCAGCCGAGCGGGTCCTCGCCGAGCGCCTTCGCGGCGCCCTCCACCGGTAGTCGCACGTCGCTTCCCGCGACGGAGACCGCAATCGCCTTTGCCTTGGCAAGCCGTGCGACGACCCCTTTCATCTGGCGCCGCCCGAAGCTCTTGCCCGGCTCCCAGCTCAAGGAAACGCTGTCGATATCCGGCTTCGCGGCAACCGGAATCGTCGTTCCCTTGCCATCGATCACCATCGTGATCGATGCGACCTTCTCCAGCCCGGCAGCTTTCGGCAGCGACAATTCCAGATAGGGCCCGCCCTTGATCGCGGGGTTGGCGCGCGCCGCGGCCGCGTCACCGCAATAGAAGGTCAGGCGTGCCTTCTCGGGCGTGGCGACGCCGACGGCGAGCGTGCCCATGTTGTAGCTTGCGTCCCAGCCGGCGGCCCGGGCCGGGGCGAGACCCGTCGCGCCCAAAGCGAGACAGGCCAGGACAGCGGCTTTGCTTGTCAGATGCGGCATCGGATTCCTCCTTTGCCGCCAAAGCTGGCCGCCGGATGTGGCGAAATATCGCCGAAAGCTTCAGGTTCAGCCGCCGAGCGCGGCCTTCACCATCGGGCTCACCTTGCCGAAATCCATCTGGCCCGCATAGGCGGCGCGCAAGCTGGCGATGACCTTGCCCATATCCTTGACGGCGGTCGCGCCGGTATCAGTCACGGCCTTGTCGATCGCGGCCTTCACCTCGTCGTCGGACATCTGCTTGGGCAGGTAGGACGAGATCACCGCGACCTCGACGCGCTCGCCCTCGGCGAGCTCGGGGCGGTTGTTGGCGTCGTAGATCGCAATCGATTCCTGGCGCTGCTTGATCATCTTCTGGAGCACGCCGAGGATCTCGTCGGCGGTCGCCTCGCCCTTGCCGGCGCCGCGCGCCTCGATATCCTTTTCCTTCAGCGCCGCGCTGATCAGGCGGATCGCCGCGACCTTGGCTTTTTCGCCGGCCTTCATCGCTTCCTTCATGTCGGCCGTGAAGCGCTCGCGCAGGCTCGTCATCTCGTTGTTCCTTTTTCTTTTGTGCGGCCTGCGCCGGCTTTGATTGACGGGCCGGGCCCGGCTCTTTAAGGCTCGCGTTCCAGACCGGCGGAGTGGATTTCGACAACCCCGCCCCCGCATTCTGCCGCTGGCGCGGCCTGGACCGAGACATAGACATGACCGCCACCGAAGGAAACCCCGCCGCAGGCGGCTGGACCGAACCGCACGCGACCGCACTCCTCGTGCTGGCCGACGGCACGGCGCTGGAAGGCTTCGGCCTCGGCGCCATCGGCGAGGCGCCGGGCGAGGTCTGCTTCAACACGGCGATGACCGGCTACCAGGAAATCCTGACCGACCCGTCCTATGCCGGGCAGATCATCACCTTCACCTTCCCGCATGTCGGCAATGTCGGCGTGAACGAGGAGGACACCGAGACGGTGAACGCTGCCGCCTCTTCCGGCGTGCGCGGCTGCGTGCTCCATGCCGCCATCACCGAGCCGTCGAGCTGGCGTGCCAACCGCCATTTCGACGCCTGGCTCAAGGCTCGCAACATCGTCGGCATCTGCGGCGTCGATACCCGCGCGCTGACCGCGCTGATCCGCGACAACGGCATGCCGAACGCGATCCTCGCCCATAGCCCGGACGGCGTCTTCGACATCGAGCGCCTGAAGAAGCAGGCAGCCGCGCTGCCCTCGATGGCTGGTCTCGACCTCGTTCCGCTGGTCACCGCCGCGCAGCGCTATGACTGGGACGAGACGCCCTGGATCTGGCCGGCCGGCTACGGCAAGCGCGACAGCAGCCAGTTCAAGGTCGTCGCCATCGATTACGGTGTGAAGCGCAATATCCTGCGCCTGCTCGCCAAGGCCGGCTGCGACGTCACCGTGGTGCCCTCGACCGCGACCGCCGAGGACATCCTCGCGCTCAATCCCGACGGCATCTTCCTTTCCAACGGCCCGGGCGACCCGGCCGCGACCGGCGAATACGCCGTGCCGGTGATCAAGCAATTGCTCGACCGGAAGGTCCCGACCTTCGGCATCTGCCTGGGTCACCAGATGATGGCGCTCGCCATCGGCGGCCAGACCATGAAGATGAAGCAGGGCCATCACGGCGCCAACCATCCGGTGCAGGACAAGACCACAGGCAAGGTCGAGATCGTCTCGATGAACCACGGCTTCGCTGTCGATCCGGCGAGCCTGCCGGGCAATGCGGTCGAGACCCATGTCTCGCTCTTCGACGGCTCGAACAGCGGCATCGCGCTGACCGACCGCCCGGCCTTCAGCGTCCAGCACCACCCGGAAGCTTCGCCCGGCCCGCAGGACAGCCACTACCTCTTCATCCGCTTCACCGAATTGATGGCGGCCGAGAAGGCGAAGAAGGCGGCCTGAGGGCCGTCCTGATGCCGAAGGAGACAGGCATGATCCACCAGTTGCGCATCTACGAGATCTTCGAGCGCAACAAGGCGGCCTTCCATGCCCGTTTCCGCGACCATGCCGCCCGCATCATGGCGCGTCACGGCTTCAGGATCATGGCGATGTGGGAGACGGCCAGCGCCGCCCGCACCGAATTCGCCTATATCCTCGCCTGGCCCGATGCCGAGACGAAGGCGGCGGCCTGGGCGAGCTTCATGGCCGATCCCGAATGGATCGAGATCAAGCGCGTCACCAAGATCGAGCAGGGCGACATGGTCGGCGCGATCGAGGACCGCCTGATGACGCTGACCGCCTATTCGCCCCCGCTCGATTGACAAGCGCCGGCCTCGCGCGCTTTAAGCGAGCCATGATCAGCCTGTTCGCCTTCCTTCACGGCTATTACGCCCCGTCCTCATAGAGGCGGTGGCATTCCCATGTTCAACCGCCGCGCTGGCGGTTGAATTCAGGCAGATCACCCGGCATCGCGGCTCACCACCGAGCGAAAACGATGTCCTCCAAGATCAGAACCATCTCCACCATCGGCATCATGGGTTTCGGCGCCTTCGGCCGCCTGATGGCCCGCCAGCTCCAGCCGCATTTCGCGCTGCGCGTCTGTGATCCGGCAGCCGCGCCCGCGGCCGATGCAAACGGAAAGGGCTTGCAGTCTGCGACCGTTGCGGACGTCGCGGCCTGCGACCTCGTCATCCTCGCCGTGCCCGTCCCGGCGATCCCCGAGGCGATCGCGTCACTGAGCCCGCATCTGCGGGCTGGCGCCATCGTGCTCGATGTCGGCTCGGTCAAGATCGGCCCGGCCCGCGCCATGCAGGCGGCGCTGCCCGACGATGTCGAGATCATCGGCACACACCCGCTCTTCGGCCCGCAGAGCGCCCGCAACGGGCTTGCCGGCCTCAAGATCGCGCTTTGCCCGATCCGCAGTCGCAGCACAGCACGGATCGCTGCCTTCCTGCGCCATGTCCTGAAGCTCAAGGTGATCGTCACCACCGCCGACGCGCATGACCGCGAGGTTGCGATGGTGCAGGGCCTGACCCATCTCATCGCCAAGATCCTGGTCCGGATGGAACCCCTGCCCAGGACGATGACCACGGCGAGCTTCGACCTCCTGATGCAGGCGACCGAGATGGTCCGCTACGACGCCCCCAACGTCTTCATGGCGATCGAGCGCGCCAATCCGCATGCCAAGGCCGTGCGCGATCGCTTCTTCGCGCTCGCCGAGGAGATGCGGCTGTTCCTGGAACAAGGCCATGCCGAACCCGCACAGTCCGCCGCCCTGCCTCACAAGGTCGCAGAGGTCGCGCAGGCCTAGCCTTCGCGCCCCTCTCCTAAGAGAATACCGGAAACGCGAACAATCCTGCGATGACCGACAATCCCCTGATCTACCCGGGCGCTGCCCATCCCGACCTGCGCGAGCCGATGATCGCCGAGCTCGTCCGCACCTTCTATGCGCGAGCCCGGGAGGACAAGCTGATCGGCCCGGTCTTCGCGGCCGCGGTCGAGGACTGGGACCACCATATCGGCAAGATCACCGATTTCTGGAGCGGCGTGATGCTGCGCACCGGCCGCTATGATGGCCGTCCGATGCGCCCGCACCTGATCCTGCCGCTGGAAGGCAAGCATTTCGACCGCTGGCTCGATCTGTTCGAGATCACGGCGCACGAGGTCTGTCCGCCCGATATCGCACAGGCCTTCATCGTCCGGGCACGGCGCATCGCCGACAGCTTCGAGATGGCCCGCGCGAGCCAGCGCGGCGAGGTTGCGGCTCCGCGGCACAGCTTGCGCTGATCAGGCTGCTCTGGCCTCCCGGCTGAGAAAAGCCGCGATATCCCCTCGGCCGGCACCCGCTTCTAGCGCGATCCGCTCGGCCAGTGCCGCAGCTGAGGGCCGCAAAGCCCCCAGCGGCCGGTCGAGCCAGTAGGAAACCGGGTTCAGCGCCTCCCGCTCGTCGACACGGACGATTCTCCCCGCCGCCAGTTGCTCGCGCGCCAGCGGCGGACGCGCCAGGGCGATGCCGAGCCCATGCGCTGCGGCATCCAGCACGAGATTATAGTCCTCAAAGCGCCGGTCCTGCGGGCGCGGGCGATAATCCAGTCCCTGCGCCGCGAACCAGGCCTTCCAGCCGGCGGCATCCGAGTCGTGGATCAGCGGCTGGGCAAGGAGGCGTTGCGGCGCGCCCTTCCCGATCTCAGCAGCGAGTTGCGGCGATGCGATCGGGAAGCACCATTCCTCGAACAGCTTGAGCGAGAGCCGGTCCGGCGCGCCGCCGCGCCCGCAACGTATCCCGAGATCCACGCCTTCTTCTTCGAAATCCACCTTGCGGTGCTCGACCTGCAGCACGATCCGCAGCGCGGGCGTCCCGGCCTCCAGCACGGCCAGTCGCGGCATCAGCCAGAGCGCACAGACCGAAGGCGGCGCGCTGACCCGCACGACCGAGGCGCCCCTCACCTCACGCCAGCGCTCGGAATTGTCGGCGATCAGCGCAAAAGCCTCCTGCGTGCGCTGGAGCAGGCGCTGGCCTTCCGGCGTCAGCGACACGCCGCGCGCCTGCCGCAGGAAGACGCGCAGGCCCAGCCAATGCTCCAGCTTGGCGACCTGCCGGCTGACCGCGCCATGGGTCAGGTTCAGCGCCTCGGCCGCCGAGGAGAAGCTGCCGGTGCGGGCAGCCGCCTCGAAGGCACGCAGGGTATCGAGCGGCGGCAGGTTCGAGCTGTGATCCATTCTCACAGCTCATGCGCGAATTGTTCGTTTGTCAATCAGCTCGCCGAAGCGCTTATCGGGAGCAACTTCTTCCCATCGAAGGAACGACATCATGTCCTCCTCAAGCTGCGCCTCTCCCGCCCTCGCCTCCGGCAGCCAGCGCCTCGACCCGACGCTGGTCTTCACCGTGACCTTCACGGTCATGGCCTGGGCCTCCTCCTTCCCGGCGATCCGCGCTGGCTTGGCCGGCTTCGGCCCGGCCGAAATGGCGGCGCTGCGCTTCGCGCTCGCCGGCGTTCCGGCCGCGCTCTTCCTCCTCGCGACGCGAGCAAAATTGCCTGAGCCTGGCGACATCTGGCGCTTCCTCGTCGGCGGCGTGATCTTCATCGCGGGCTATGCGCTGCTGTTGAATTTCGGGCAGCGCGTCGTGCCGGCGGGCCCGGCTGCCTTCATCATCAACACCAACCCGATCATGACGGCCGTGCTCGCCATGATGATCCTCGGTGAGCGCTTCAGCCTGACGGCCTGGCTCGGCACGGCCATCTCCTTCGCCGGCATCGGCGTCATCGCGCTCGGCAAGGGGCTCGATGTCGAGATCGGCATCAGCGTGCTGCTGATCCTCGGCGCCGCCTTCTGCAACGCCATCACCACGGTCGTGCAGAAGCCGCTCTTCGCCCGCTACAAGCCGCTCCATGTCGCGGCCTGGAACATGGCGATCGGCGGCTTCGTGCTGCTGCCCTTCCTGCCCGGCGCAATTGCGCAGGCGCAGGCCGCCCCCGCGATCTCCTTCTGGTCGGTGGTCTATCTCGCGGTGGTGCCGAGCCTGATCGCCTATGGCACCTGGGCGATCACGCTCTCGCGCCTGCCGGCCGCCCGCGCCTCGAATTTCCAGTACGCCGTACCGCCGATGGCGATGCTGATCGGCTTCCTCTGGCTCGGCGAAATCCCCACCGTCTTCGGGCTGATCGGCGGCGCCATGGCGCTCGCCGGGGTCGTCGTCGTCAACCTCAAGCGGTGAAGCGCCTGACTCGGCCCTTGCCGTCATTGCGAGAAGCGAAGCGACGAAGCAATCCAGGGGCGGGAGGGCAGAGCGCTTCGACCCGGTCTGCCTGGATTGCTTCGCTTCGCTCGCAATGACGGAAAGCGGCCCCGTTCAGAACCCTCTCGCCTCCAGCGCCTTCTCATCATCCGCGATATAGTCGCGGATGATCGGGACTGCGCTCTTATGCTGGCCGAGCAGAAGCTGGAACACCATGTCGCCGCCGATATCGAAGGAGATCGAGCAGGCGCAGAGATAGAATTCCCACATCCGCGCGAAACGCTCGCCCATCATCGCGACGACCTCTTCGCGCTTGCCCATGAAGCGCTCGCGCCAGGCTTCCAGCGTCCAGTGGTAATGGCGGCGCCAGAACTCGCAGTCGGAGGCCCACAGGCCCGTCTGCTCCTGCGCCGCGAACACCTCCGACAAAGCCGGCGCATAGCCGCCCGGGAAGATGTACTTGTCAAAGAACGGCCCGGTGAAGCCCGGCGGGCCGACGCGGCCGATGCAATGGACGAGCGCGATCCCATCCGGCGTCAGCAGCTCGCGGATCCCACCGAAATACTCGCCGTAATGCGCGACGCCGACATGCTCCATCATGCCGACCGAGACGACGCGATCGAACGTGCCGCCAAGTTCGCGATAGTCCTTGTTGATGAAGGTCACGGCATCGCCGACACCGGCCGCCTCGGCCCGTTTCTGGGCGGCCGCCATCTGGTCGGGCGAGACGTTAAGCCCGGTCACCTTCGCGCCGCAGGCCTTGGCGAGGTAGATCGCAAGCTCCCCCCAGCCCGAGCCGATATCGAGCACGCTCATGCCGGGCTCGATCTTCAACTTGGCCGCGAGATGCCGGAGCTTCGCCTTCTGCGCGTTTTCCAATCCGACTTCCGGCGTATGCCAGTAAGCACAGGAATAGGTCATCGTCTCGTCGAGCCAGAGCCGATAGAAGTCGGTCGGGATGTCGTAGTGATGCTTGACCTTCTTGCCGGCGACACCGAGCGGGTTGTGCATCCGCCAGCGCCGGATCTTGAACCGCACCTTCCGGATCGCCTGCTGCAGCGGGTCCTTGCGCATTTCCTTACGCTGCAGCCAGAACAGCGTCAGCAGGTCGTGGATCGTCCCTTCCTCGAAATCGATCCGCCCATCCATGTAGCCTTCGGCCAGAGCGAGCTCGGGATTGAGGAAGAGCTCGCGCTCGACGCGGTTGTCGTGGAAGCGCACGGTGACGGCTGGCGCCGTCTTGGTGACGCCGGCGAAAAGCAGCTCCGCCGGCCCCGCGCCGAAGACATGCTGTTTGCCGTCAGGCGTGATGACCGTCAGGCGGCCGTGGCGGATGAACCGCTTGAGCAATCGCGGCAGCAGCAACATGGACGCCCCCCGTCTCGATTCGCCAACTAAAGCCGAAACCCCGCGCCCTCGAAACCCCCGGCTGTTGCAGAGCCACCCGGCTTGTGCGTAGTCATCGAGAGATTTCTGCAACCCGAGGGTCGACCGAACACATGTCCTGGCGCGATTTCTGGAATGGCGAGCATTCGATCTACGTCTCGCCGCGCCACAAGGCCCTGCATTACCGCGCCATCGCGACCGATCTCATCGCGCATATCCCGGCCGGCGACGCCACTGTTCTCGACCATGGCTGCGGCGAGGCGCTGGATGCCGCCCGTGTCGCCGCGGCCTGCGGCAAGCTCTATCTCTGCGAGGCGGCGCCGAACGTCCGCGACAAGCTGCGCGCCCAGTTCGGCCGCAAGGACAATATCGTCGTGGTCTCGCCGGAGGAGGTCGAGGCCCTGCCCCCGGCCTCGCTCGATCTCGTCGTTGCCAACTCCCTGCTCCAGTATCTCTCGCGCGACGAACTGAAGGCGCTGCTCGAAATCTGGCGGGACCGGCTGAAGCCCGGCGGTGCACTGGTCGTCGCCGACGTCATCCCGCCCGATGTCAGCCCGCTGACCGACGCCTCGCAATTGCTCGCCTTCGCCTGGCGCGGCGGCTTCCTGCTGGCTGCGCTTGGCGGCCTCGTCCGGACCGTCTTCTCGGACTACCGCAAGCTCAGGGCGCAGTACGGCCTTTCGACCTATACCGCGGACGCGATCACCGCCCTGATCCGTGAAGCGGGCTTCGCCGATGTGCAGCAACCCAAGAACTTCGGGCACAATCCGCACCGGATGACGTTCAAGGCAACCAAGGCCAAGATATAGACGAAAGTAGAATTCGAGCAGGAAATTCGGCGTCTTGCATCGGTATTACCTAACGGAAATTCGCCAAACGCCTTGATCTCGCGGATCAGATATGGCTTTGAGCGCGGCTTGCCCCTTAAGGCGCGAGATTTCCGTGCAGGACCAGTTCGTCTGCCCCTACTGCGATGCCGCGCTCAATCGGGGCGTGCTGTCGTGCCGCTGCTGCGGCCGGGACCTCACCCCCGTGCTGCCGTTGCTGCATCGCCTCGAAGCGCTGGAACAGCGCCTCACCGCCTTCGAGAAAAGCGCGGAAGAAGATCGCGCTGCCATAGCCCGCACCTGGGAGGCGGAACCTCAAAGAGCTGCCGCCGTCGAGCCTGCCGGGCCCTGGCGGGAAGCCGAGCCGCGCGCCCTGCCGGTCGTGCGCCGGCGCTTCTGGGTATTGCCCTTCGGCCTCGTGCTGCTGCTGCTCGCCTATTGCGCGGTCATCCTCTGGCTCGACCTGCCGCTCTGGGCCCTGCGCCTGTCCTCGATCGCGATCCCGTTCCTGACGGGCCTGATCTATTTCGGCCTCCGCCCGCGCCTGATCGCCTTCGATATCGGCGTTGCCATCGCCTTCGCGATTTTTTCCGTCGCGACCATGAACGCGTTGCTGAGTTGGCACGACAACATACCGCTCCTTCCGCAGGGGCCGGCAGCCTGGCGCGAGACTTCGTTCTACGCGCTAAGCATCGGCGCCTCGATGTTCTCGGGGATGTTGCTGCGCGTGACGCAGGCTGCGCTGACCGCGCGTGGCCTCGTTTCGCTGCCGGAACTGCGAAAGGGGCTGCAGGCCGTCCACGGCAAGGTGCCGATGGAAACGCTGAAGACCATCGAAACCACCATCCTGATGGCCGGCACCGCCATTTCCGCGGTCGCCGGTCTCATCGCCGCAATCCTGGGAGTGAAATAGGACGATGATGAAGTCTGTGCTCGCTCGGCACATGCTGCCTGCCGTTCTCGCTACCGCCGCCATGCTGTCGGCGGCCCAAGCCGCCGATCCGATCCTCCTCATCACCCGCGAGGAGGCTGGCCTGCCGGCCCCGCCAAAGACCGTGGCGAGCACGCGCAACCTGACGCGCGGCCCCGGCATCGACACGCTGCCGACCCCGGACAAGGGCGTCGACGGCAAGCCCTTCCGCCTCGCCGTGCGCTTCATGCCGAGCAACGGCGTGCCGATCGACCCGGCGACCGTGCGCGTTTTCTACCGGCGCCAGCCGCCGATCGATATCACGCAGCGGATCAAGCCGTTCATCACGCCGGCCGGGATCGACGCGCCTTCCGTCCTTGTCCCGAGCGGCAGCCACGTCATCGAGATCGAGGCTACCGACAAGGAAGGCCGTGTCGGCCGCAGGCAGCTCACGCTGACCGTCGCCCCGACGCCGTAACAGCCGGACAGGGCGGTGCGAGCCTATGGCTCACGCCGCCCTGTCCGCGAAGCTGAAGAACTTGTGGCCGAGGAAGGAAAACACCATCACCACGCCTGTGGTGACCAGTTGCATCGGCAGATAGGGCAAGCCCGCCCGCGCCACGAAGAGATGCATCAGGATGCCGGTGAGCACGAAGCCGCCAGCGGCAATCAGGGCGAAGCGCCAGCCGGCCTGGGCGTGCGTGCGTGTCGCATCGAAGGTCATCCAGCGGTTGAGTGCGTAGGACACCAGCGCGCCGACGATGAAGCCGGCGAGCGTCGCCGGCACGGGATCGACGTGGCCAAGCTCGACCAGCCCGATCAGAACGCCGTAATGCGCGACGGCGGTCAGCCCCCCGGCCAGGACATAGGCGGCGAGCTGGCGGAACTGGCGCGGATACTGGCGAAGCGGCATCCGCGCTTCCTAGAGGATGCCGTAGGTTCGCGGAAGCCCGTCAGCCGGCGTCGCTGCCAGCCAGATTGGCCGGCATGCCACCGACGGGCATGTCGAGCCCCTGCTTCAGCGTATCCAGATGGAATTCGCGGATGCGCCCATTGGCGGGATCGCTGACGAAGGCGCTGCCGCCGATCACGGCAAGACTCGGCGTCGGCGTCTTGGCACCATAGGCGCAGTCGAAGGCCGGGACCGCTTCGAAGGCGACCAGCTCCTTCCAGGCCGGCGCGATCTCGTAGATCCTCAGCTTGCCGTCCGGCGTCAGATTGGCGAGCCGGCTGCCATTGCCGCTGAGCTCGAACTGGCAGGCGGCCTGCCCGCCCGGCACCGCCAGCACGTCTTCGATCTTCAGCGCCTTCGCGTCCGGGTCGATCCGCAGCAGCGCATCATAGGGCGCCTTCAGCCCGTAATTGCCGACAAGATGGCGCCCGCTCTCGCGCGACTTCAGCGCGCTGACGCGGCGCTCGTCGGGATAGCCGAGCTTGCGCCCGCTCCATGCCGCACTGGTCCCCTTGCCGGCCTTCGACAACACCAGCAAACCGCCGCCCTCACCTTCGGCGCAGCCGAACACATGGCGTCCGCCGCGCGCTTCGGCCGAACCGTGGAAGAGCTTGCAGGAGGCGTCGGGCTTTCCGGCATCGTCGAACAGCGCGACGCGCTTCCAGTCCTTACCCTCGGCGAGAATCTCGAAGCCGTTGGGCCGCGACGAGGCGCTGCGGTCGTCGCCCCTGGCATAAGCGGGATTGGGGATCGACATCAGCCATTGCCGGTTGCCGAGCGGCACCGCGATGCCGTGCTGCGGCGCCGGGCTCGGCCAGACCGTAACGGCAGGCTTGTCCTTGGCGAGGCTATCGATCGCAACCAGCACCGCCTTCGGCTCGCTCTTGCCCTCCCAGGGCCGCAGCCCGTCGAAGAACAGCGCAAGTTGGCCATGGCCGGAGAGCACATGCGCCGGCCGATTGCCCTTCACGGAGAAATCGAGCAGCTTCGGCGGAGCCTTGTCGAGATCGACATGATCGCCGTGGGATTCCGCGATCAGCCCGGTATCGAGGATACCAAGCGTGCCGGCCTCGTCTCCGGTCTTGATCACGACATAGCGCCCGCCGGAAACGCCGGCGAAACCGGGATTGGCCTTGGGCACGTCGAAGCTGTGCGTGACCTCGCCGCTGTCGAGGTCGAGGATGCGGACGACCGGCTTCTCATGATCGGCGAAGACCAGGCGCCCACGCAGGGGCGCATGATCGTGGGCGAGCGCCGCGGAGGCGAGCAGGCAACCGGCGAGGCCGGCGGCAGCGAGGGGGATGGAAGGCACGGGAAGCTCCAAGGCATAATGCAATACTATAACATTACATTATCGCTTCGCAAACTCAACCCGCTTCTGCGCCGCCGGTGGACAACACGGATCGCACGGCAAGCGCCCGACAGGCGCCTGCCGAACAGTGATTAGCCAGGCGGCTTCAGGCTCTGACCTCGAACACCATGTTGAACGGCGTCTCGGTTGCGCGGCGGAAATGCTGGAAGCCCGCATCCATCGCGACCTTGCGCAACCGCATCTCGCCGGCCTGTGCACCCAGCCCGAGCCCGACCTCCTGCGAGAGCGAGGCCGGCGTGCAGATCATGGTCGAGGCGCCGTAGAAGATCCGGCCGACGGGATTGAGATTGTCCTTGAGATGATCGTGCGCGAAGGGCTCGACGATCATCCAGCTCCCGTCCTCGGCCAGCGATTCCCGCACATGCTTGCCGGCTCCGACCGGGTCGCCCATGTCGTGCAGGCAGTCGAACATGGTCACGAGATCGTATTTCCGCTCCGGGAAATCCTTGGCTGACGCACGCTCGAAAGTGATGCGGTCGCCGACGCCGGCCTTCTCCGCCGCCTCCCGCGCCCGTTCGATCGAGGGCCCGTGATAGTCGAAGCCGTGGAAGCGCGATTGCGGATAGGCCTGCGCCATCAGGATGGTCGAGGACCCGTGCCCGCAGCCGACATCGGCAACGGTCGCGCCTTGTTCGAGCTTGGCCTTGACGCCGTTCAGCGCCGGAATCCAGTCCGCCGTCAAATGCGCGTTGTAGCCCGGCCGGAAGAAGCGCTCGGTGCCCCGGAACAGGCATTTGCTATGCTCGTGCCAGCCGAGGCCAGAGCCGCTGCGGAAGGCCTCCTCAACCTTCGGCGCGTCGACCCACATCGACTGGACGATCTCGAAAGCCCCGGCGAAGAACGCCGGGCTGTCCTCCTCGGCGAAGGCCATCGCCTGCTCGGCCGAAAGGCTGAAGCTGTCGCTGCCTTCGTCATAGTCGACATAGCCGGCCGATGCCTGGCCGGCGAGCCATTCGCGCAGATAGCGCTCCTTGAGGCCGGTCTTCTCCGACAATTGTTGGGAGGTGACGGGCTTGCCGTCGGCCATCGCCTTGTAAAGGCCGAGCTGGTCGCCCAGCACGATCAGGGCGCCGGTAACGGAAGCGCCGACATCACCGACGAGACGCCCCACCAAAGCATCGAGTTTCTGAGGGTCGGCAGTACGCATGGCCATGCTCCTCGGGTTGGGGCGTGGCCGGTGCCGTATCGCGAACCGGCTCGACGCCATCGCGGAAGCAAAGACGTTAAACCTGTTCGGAGGCCTGTCAACGAGACGAAGACTGACCCTGCGCCTCGTCGCTGCCGGAAAGCCATTCCGGCCCGAGCCGCGGCAGGTTGGGATCGCGCCGCGCCGTCTCGATCACGCTGTCGATCAGTCCCGGAAAGCGCTGGTTCAGCTCCTCGCGCCGGATGCTGAGATAGCGCGACGTGCCCTCCACCCGCATGCGGGTGATGCCGGCCTCGCGCAGCTTGGCGAAATGGTAGGACAGCAGCGAAGGCGAGGCGAAGGCGATGAAATGGCTGCAGCGCGCTTTGTCGACCTCGTTGACGTCCGAGAGCGCGACGAGGATGCCGAGCCGGATCGGATCGGCCAGCGCGCCGAACACGTCGGCAGGCGCGACGTCCTCGATATCGGGGTGAAAAACCGGCTTCATCGCCTCCGAGATAGGCGATGCCGCCGCTCCTGACAATATTCAACATTCATTGAAATTACCCTTGTGGTAATTGCGAGGCAGGTTTATTTCAACGATCCTTGAATTTCGAACCGTGCTTTCGAAACAGCGATCATCCGCAAGGATCATTCCCATGGATACGCGCCTTCTCTCGCTCGCCGGCGGCGCCTTCGCCATCGGCACGGGCAGCCTGATCGTCACCGGCATCCTGCCCCATCTCGCCTCCGGCCTCGCGGTCTCCGTCGACACCGCCGGCCTGCTCATCTCGATCTTCGCCCTCGCCTACGCCATCGGCTCGCCGATCCTCTCCACCGTCCTCGGCGATGCCGACCGCAAGACCGTGCTGGTTGGCGCGATGACCGTCTTCGGCCTCGCCAATCTCGGCGCCGCCTTTGCCAACGACTTCTGGGTGGTGATGGCCGCCCGCATCGTCATGGCGCTCGCCGCCGGCGTCTTCATGCCTGCCGCCAATGCGGTCGCCGTCGCGGTATCCGCCCCCGAGCGGCGCGGCCGCGCCATCGCGCTCGTCACTGGCGGCATGACGGTATCGCTGATTCTCGGCATCCCCATCGGCACGGCCGTCGTCGGTTTCGGCGGCTGGCACCTCGCCTTCCTGATCGTCGCGGGTTTGAGCGCGCTTTCGCTGGCGGGCCTTCTGGTCCAACTGCCCAGGGGCCTGCCGCACAGCACAAACACGATGCGCGAGCGGCTTCAGGTCGCGGGCCGCGGCGACGTGCTGCTGGCGCTCGCCACGACCATGCTGTGGACCACCGGCGCCTTCGTTCTCTACACCTATATCGCGCCGTTCCTGACCAACCATGCCGGCATCACCGGCCCCTGGCTCGCCGCGACGCTCGTCGTCTCCGGCATCGGCTCGGCGATCGGCAACCAGCTCGGCGGCATCGCCAGCGATCGCTTCGGCCCCGAGCGCTCGCTTGCCGTGGTGCTGTCGATCCTGGCCGCAGCGCTTTTCACCGCCTCGCTGATCGCGGTCAGCCTGCCGCCGGCCCTGGCGATCTGGCCGATTCCCTTCGCGCTCTTCGTCTGGAGCGCGGCGGGCTGGGCCGGCCATCCCTCGCAGATGTCGCGCCTGGCGGCGATGGCGCCGGATGCGGCTGTGGTCGCGCTCTCGCTGAATGCCTCGGCGCTCTATTTCGGCATCGCGGCCGGCGCGGCCTTGGGCCAGCAGGTGATGCGCCATGCCGGCACCTGGCCGCTCGGCTTCGTCGGCGCGGCCTGCGAGGTCGCGGCGCTCGCGGTGCTCTTCGTCGCCATGCGGCGCAAGCGCCGGCAGCCCCGTCCGCTGGAGATCGATCTGGTTATCCCAGCACCAAGGCCTGTGCGTTGAGCGCAAGCCCTGTGCGTTGAGCGAAGGGGAAAGCGCTTTTAGCTTTCCCCCGCGACCTTCGCCGTCTATAGCGAGCGCCTAGCATTCATTCAGACGCTCGCACGGCTCCGCTCGCCCGACCGGAGCGGCCTTGCGCGCGCCTGCCCAAGACCGGTCGAGATCATGCCCAAGCGCACAGACATCAAGTCCATCCTGATCATCGGCGCCGGCCCCATCATCATCGGACAGGCCTGCGAATTCGACTATTCCGGCACCCAGGCCTGCAAGACGCTGAAGGCCGAGGGCTACCGGATCATCCTGGTCAACTCGAACCCGGCGACGATCATGACCGATCCGGACCTGGCCGATGCGACCTATGTCGAGCCGATCACCCCCGAGATCGTCGCCAAGATCATCGAGAAGGAGCGCCCCGACGCGCTGCTGCCGACCATGGGCGGCCAGACCGCGCTGAACTGCGCGCTCTCTCTCAAGAAGATGGGCGTGCTGGAGAAGTTCAACGTCGAGATGATCGGCGCCACCGCCGAGGCGATCGACAAGGCCGAGGACCGCGAGCTCTTCCGCGAGGCGATGACCAAGATCGGCCTCGACACGCCGCGCTCGCACCACATCAAGACGCTCGGCCAGGCGCTCGACGCGCTGGAGGATATCGGCCTGCCCGCCATCATCCGCCCGTCCTTCACCATGGGCGGCACCGGCGGCGGCATCGCCTACAACAAGGGCGAGTTCATCGACATCGTCGAGCGCGGCATCGACGCCTCCCCGACCAGCGAAGTCCTCATCGAGGAGAGCGTCCTCGGCTGGAAGGAGTACGAGATGGAGGTCGTCCGCGATAAGGCGGACAACTGCATCATCGTCTGCTCGATCGAGAATTTCGATCCGATGGGCGTCCATACCGGCGATTCGATCACCGTCGCGCCTGCCCTGACGCTGACCGACAAGGAATACCAGATCATGCGCGACGCCTCGCTGGCGGTGCTGCGCGAGATCGGCGTCGAAACCGGCGGCTCCAACGTCCAGTTCGCGATCGATCCTGCCACGGGCCGCATGATCGTCATCGAGATGAACCCGCGCGTTTCGCGCTCCTCCGCTCTCGCCTCGAAGGCCACGGGCTTCCCGATCGCCAAGGTCGCGGCGCGCCTCGCCGTCGGCTACACGCTCGACGAGATCGAGAACGACATCACCGGCGGCGCGACGCCGGCCTCCTTCGAGCCGACGATCGACTATGTCGTCACCAAGATCCCGCGCTTCGCCTTCGAGAAGTTCCCGGGCTCCGAGCCGACGCTGACCACCGCGATGAAATCGGTCGGCGAGGCCATGGCGATCGGCCGCACCTTCCAGGAATCGCTGCAGAAGGCGCTGCGCTCGCTGGAGACCGGGCTCGACGGCCTCGACGAGATCGAGATCGAGGGCTACGGCAAGGGCGACGACCGCAACGCCATCAAGGCGGCGATCTCGACACCGACGCCGGACCGTATCCTCCAGGTCGCCCAGGCCATGCGCGCCGGCTTCAGCGACGAGGAGATCCACGAGAGCTGCAAGATCGACCCGTGGTTCCTCGCCCAGATGCGCGAGCTGGTCGAGACCGAGGAGAAGATCCGCCAGATCGGCCTGCCGACCACGCCCGGCGCCTTCCGCCAGATCAAGGCGATGGGCTTCTCCGACAAGCGCCTCGCCGCCGTCTCCGGCCAGAGCGAGGCGGAGGTCAGGACCCTGCGCCGTTCGCTTGAGGTCCGCCCGGTCTACAAGCGCATCGATACCTGCGCGGCCGAATTCGCCTCGCCGACCGCCTATATGTATTCGAGCTATGCCATGCCCTTCGCCGGCAAGGCCGCCGACGAGGCCAATCCGTCCGACCGCAAGAAGATCGTCATTCTCGGCGGCGGGCCGAACCGCATCGGCCAGGGCATCGAGTTCGACTATTGCTGCTGCCATGCCTGCTACGCGCTGCGCGACGCCGGCTACGAGACCATCATGGTCAACTGCAACCCCGAGACGGTCTCGACCGACTACGACACCTCCGACCGGCTCTATTTCGAGCCGCTGACGGCGGAAGACGTCCTCGAGATCCTCGAGACCGAGAAGCAGAACGGCACGCTGATGGGCGTCATCGTCCAGTTCGGCGGCCAGACCCCGCTGAAGCTCGCCAACGCTCTGGAAGAGGCCGGCATTCCGATCCTCGGCACTTCGCCTGATATGATCGACCTCGCCGAGGACCGCGACCGCTTCAAGCGCCTGCTCGACAAGCTGCACCTCAAGCAGCCCAAGAACGGCATCGCCTACTCGGTGGAGCAGGCTCGCATCATCGTCTCCGAGCTCGGCCTGCCCTTCGTCGTGCGCCCGTCCTATGTGCTCGGCGGGCGCGCCATGGCGATCATCCGCGACGAGGTCCAGTTCGAGGACTACCTGCTCGGCACCCTGCCCTCGCTGATCCCCTCCGAGGTCAAGGCCAAGTACCCGAACGACAAGACCGGCCAGATCAACACGGTGCTCGGCAAGAACCCGCTGCTGTTCGACCGCTACCTGTCGGACGCGATCGAGGTCGATGTCGACTGCCTCTGCGACGGCACGGACGTCTTCGTCGCCGGCATCATGGAGCATATCGAGGAAGCCGGCATCCATTCCGGCGATTCGGCCTGCTCGCTGCCGCCGCGCTCGCTCTCGGCCGAGACGATCGCCGAGCTGGAGCGCCAGACCAGGGCGATGGCGCTGGCGCTCGATGTCGGCGGCCTGATGAACGTCCAGTACGCCATCAAGGACGGCGATATCTACGTGCTCGAGGTCAATCCGCGCGCCTCGCGCACGGTGCCCTTCGTCGCCAAGGTGATCGGCGTCCCCGTGGCCAAGATCGCGGCGCGCGTCATGGCCGGTGAAAGCCTCGCGAGCTTCGGCCTGAAGCCGCCGGCGCTGACCCATGTCGGCGTCAAGGAGGCGGTCTTCCCCTTCGCGCGCTTCCCCGGCGTCGACGTCCTGCTCGGGCCGGAGATGCGCTCGACGGGCGAGGTCATCGGCCTCGACCGCTCCTTCGACACCGCCTTCGCCAAGAGCCAGCTCGGCGCCGGTTCGAAGGTGCCGGTCAAGGGCACGGTCTTCGTCTCCGTGCGCGACGAGGACAAGCCGCGCATCCTGCCGGCGGTCCGCATCCTCGCCGATCTCGGCTTCCGCATCCTCGCCACCGGCGGGACGCTGCGCCACCTGCAGGAGCAGGGCATCGCGGCCTCCAAGATCAACAAGGTCCTGGAGGGGCGCCCGCACGTCGTCGACGCGCTCAAGAACGGCGAGATCCAGCTCGTCTTCAACACCACCGAGGGGCCGCAGGCTCTTGCGGACTCCCGCCCGCTGAGGCGCACCGCCCTCTTGCACAAGGTGCCCTATTATACCACCTTGGCAGGCGCGATCGCGGCGGCGGAGGGCATCAAGGCCTATTGCAGCGGCGATCTCGAAGTACGATCCTTGCAGTCGTATTTCGAACGCGCGGCCTGACAGGCCGTTCGTCGCGAATTCGGATATTGAGCGGAAGCGCGGGAACCGGCGGTCGATATGCCGCCGGTGGGCCGCGCTTTCGGAGCTTATGGGACGGAAAGAATGGAAAAGGTTCCGATGACCGCGGGCGGCTTCGCTGCCCTGGAGGCCGAGCTGAAAGACCGTCAGCAGGTCCAGCGCCAGCGCATCATCACCGCGATCGCCGAAGCGCGCGCGCTGGGTGATCTCTCCGAGAACGCGGAATATCACGCGGCCAAGGAAGCCCAGTCGCTCAACGAGGGCCGGATCATGGAGCTCGAATCGCTGATCGGCCGCGCCGACATCATCGACGTCTCCAAGCTCGGCGGCGAGACCATCAAGTTCGGCGCCACGGTCAAGCTGATCGATGACGATACCGAGGAAGAGAAGAGCTACCAGATCGTTGGCGAACCGGAATCGGACGTGAAGTCCGGCAAGGTCTCGATCGGCTCGCCGATCGCGCGCGCGCTGATCGGCAAGAAGGTCGGCGATTCCGTCCAGGTCAACACGCCCGGCGGCGGCAAGTCCTACGAAGTCGTCAGCGTCGTCTTCCGCTGAGTCGACGCTTTTCCACACCCGTCATGCTCGCCCTTGTGGCGAGCATCCACGCCTTGAACACCGCTTTCGAATAGCAAAGACATGGATGGTCGGGACAAGCCCGACCATGACGCCCTGCTGGCACCTACCCCGCCAGCACGACCCGCATCGCCTTGATGATGCCGTCCACGGCGACGCTTGCCAGGATCAGCCCCATCACGCGGCTGATGACGCTGGCACCGGCATTGCCGATCACCGCGATGATCCGCGAGGCGCAAAACAACAGCCCCAGCATGACCGCGAAGATGATCGCGATCTGGCCGACGGTCTCGGCCTGCTCGGTGAGGCTGAACTTCGAATTGTCAGTCACGGTCATGACGGTCAGCATCGCCCCCGGACTGGCGATGCTGGGGATGGCCAGAGGGTAGACCGCCCTTTCGAGATCGGAGGACCGCAGCAGCTTCTGGTCCTCCTCCAGCTTCGATTCGCCGAAGATCATCGTCAGCGCGAACAGGAACAGCACGATGTTCCCGGCGATCTGGAAGGAGCTCAGTTCGATATCCATCGCGCTCAGCAGCACCTGGCCGAGCAGGATGAAGAACAGCAGCACGAGGAAGGCGACGAGCGAGCCGTGCAGCGCGATGCGCCGCGCAGCAGCGGCGCTCAAGCCCGCCGTGACGGCCAGGAAGACCGGCAGGGTCCCGATCGGGTCGATCACGACCCAGAGCTTCACGAACTCCGTCAACCAGCGATCCACGATAGTGCCCCCTTGTCTGCCGCGCGCGACGGGCCGCGCGTCTCCCCCGCCTCGATAGGCCGCATTTCGACACGACTTGGCAACCACCCCCGGGCATGATCGGCGGGAAGGCTGCGGCCATGGACTATCGCGGCTTCGCACCTACATTGAAGCGACAGGCTTTTTCGGAGATCCGACCATGATGACGCGTCGACATGTTCTGGCATCCGCGCTCGGCGCCACCGCGCTGGCCCTGGCGCCGGCCATTTCACCCGCTGCGGCTCAAGGGGCTGCAGTCGGCAGCATCAGGGTCGAGGCCCTGCCCTCGGTCGTCGAGGCGTGGGGGCCGAACCTGCCGATGGTGAAGGCCGAACTGGCGAAAACCCTGACCGAGATTCTCGGACCGACGCTGCAACGCGGCGCCGGAACGCGCCTCGTCGTCACCATCGGCCGCCTCTGGCTCGCCAGCGATATCCGGGGCGGTCGCTTCTCGGGCGCCAGCGACGATTATCTCGAAAGCACGGCCACGCTCTACGACCGCAGCGGCCGGCCGCTCGCCAGCTACCCGATCCGCTCCACGGAATCGTCGAGCGGCGCCGGCAATCCCCTGGTGGCGGATATCGACCCGCTTCGCCTCAGGGCACTCGCCCGTAACAATGCCTGGTGGATCAGGCACTATCTCGCGGGCTGAGGACGCGGCTGTCAGCCGAAGGGAACGATCGGCTCGTCCTTGACCCGGTCGAGGGCGAGCGCGGTGCGGACATTGCGGACATTCGGCATCGCCGTGAGTTCGGCGACGAAGTCCTGGAAGGCCTTCAGGTCGGCCGCGACGCATTTCAGCGAGAAATCGATATCGCCCGAGAGCGTCCAGCACTCGCGCACGGTGGGCCAGGCACGAATCCGCTCCTGGAAGGCGACGAGATCCGCCTCCGCCTGGCTCGCCAGATGCACGTAGGCGAAGCAGACGACCTCGAAGCCCAACTTCCGCTCGTCGAGATCGGCATGATAGCCGCGGATCAGCCCGGCTCCCTCCAGCGCACGCACGCGCCGCAGGCAGGGCGGCGGCGAGATGCCGACGCGGCTGGCGAGCTCGACATTGGTCATGCGCCCATCGGCCTGGAGCTCGCGCAGGATGCGCAGGTCGATATCGTCGAGTTTGGGGCGCAACGAACATTCCCGCGTGAAGGTCGCGCTGGTGTAGACGGCGCGGCCAAGCGATACAAGGCGCATGCCACAAGCCCAGACCGCCATGCACGACAATCCGGGGCCGACCGTCTGGGTCCTCACCGACGGCAAGGCCGGCGACGAACTCCAGTGCCTGGGCGTCGCCGAACGATTGGGCGTCGAACCCGAAATCCGCCGGGTGAAACCGCGCCGCCCCTGGGCCTGGCTGATGCCGCGCGGGCCGATCGATCCGCGCGAGGCGCCGGACCGGCCGGCAAGCCCGCTCAAGCCCCCCTTCCCCGACATCGCAATCGCGTCGGGCCGGCGCGCCGTCGCCTATCTGCGCGCGCTGAAGCAGGCTTCGAACGGCGCGACCTACACCGTCTTCCTCAAGGACCCGCGCACCGGCCCCGGCACGGCCGATCTGATCTGGGTCTCCGGCCATGACCGGCTGCGCGGCGACAACGTCCTGGTCACCACCACCTCGCCGCATCGTCTGACGCCCGGGAAGCTGGCCGCCGCCCGCGCCGCGCCACCCGCGGCTATCGCCGGCTTGAGCGCGCCGCGCGTCGCGGTGCTTGTTGGTGGCGACAGCCGGCATCACCGCTTCGATCAGACTGATATCGAGCGCCTCGCCAAGCATCTCGACGAGCTCGCCGCTTCGGGCGCGAACCTGATGGGCTCGCCGTCGCGACGCACCTCACCCGCGCTGGCTGCTGCCGTCGCTGCCGTCTTCGCCAGGCATGGCGGCTGGTGGTGGGACGGCACGGGCGAGAATCCCTATCTCGCCCTGCTCGCCAATGCTGATGCGGTGGTCGTGACGGCCGACTCGACCAACATGATCGGCGAGGCCGCAGCAGCAGGCGTGCCCGTGCTGGTCTTCGAGCCGACGGGAGGCCACCCCAAGATCGCGGCGCTTATCTCGGCACTGGAACGCGAGGGCGTTGTGCATCGCTTCTGTGGACGCCTTGAAGGCGAGGCTTACGAACCGATAGACTCAACGCCGATCATAGCCGATGCGATACGGCAAGGCTGGCTGCGCCACCGGGCGGCATTGAGGTTCACGGGCTCCTGAACCGGGCCGCTCTTGTTTCGGCGCGACGCCTGCGTATCTGACGGATCGAGACTGCGGCCCCGAGCCCGCAGGAGAGGAACTGAGACGATGGCCCACACCCACGCCCGCGTCATGATCGTCGGCTCCGGCCCGGCCGGCTACACCGCTGCGATCTACGCCGCCCGCGCCATGATGGAACCGGTGCTGATCTCCGGCATGCAGGCCGGCGGCCAGTTGATGATCACCACCGATGTCGAGAACTATCCCGGCTTCGCCGACGTCATCCAGGGCCCCTGGCTGATGGAGCAGATGCGCGCCCAGGCCGAGCACATGGGCACCAAGATGGTCTCCGACCACATCGCCCGTGTCGATCTCTCGCAGCGCCCGTTCCGGCTCTGGGGCGATGGCGGCGAGACCTATTCCTGCGACGCGCTGATCATCGCGACCGGCGCCCAGGCCAAGTGGCTGGGCCTGCCCTCCGAGCAGGCCTTCCAGGGCTTCGGCGTCTCGGCCTGCGCCACCTGCGACGGCTTTTTCTTCCGCAACAAGGAGGTTGCGGTCGTCGGCGGCGGCAACACCGCCGTGGAAGAAGCGCTCTACCTCGCCAATCTCGCCAGCAAGGTGACGCTCATTCACCGCCGCGATGCCTTGCGCGCCGAGCGCGTGATGCAGGAGCGCCTGTTCAAGCACCCGAAGATTGAAGTGATCTGGGACAGCGAGATCGCCGAGATCTGCGGCGGCACCACCCCGCCCGGTGTCACGCATCTGCGCCTGAAGAACCTCAAGACCGGCGCCGAGAGCGAACTGAAGACCGACGGTGTCTTCATCGCCATCGGCCACAAGCCGGCGACAGAGCTCTTTGTCGGCCAGCTCGCCATGAACGAATCCGGCTATCTCGATGTCGAGGCCGGTACGACCCGGACCAATGTCGAGGGCGTTTTCGCCGCCGGCGATGTCACCGACGAGCATTACCGTCAGGCGGTGACGGCAGCCGGCCTGGGCTGCATGGCCGCGCTCGATGCCGAACGCTGGCTCGCGGCCAGCGCGCTGGATCGCCGCGAAGCAGCGGAATGAAGCCTTTGGCGCAACCCATCACTGACTCTGATGGGTTGCGTCACCAGATTCACGGCGAATAACGCAGACTTCTGCCACACAGACATTGACGCACCACGCCTTTATCCCCCATCATGCAAAAAACGCATAGCGGGGGAAGCGCGGTGGATTGGGACCGCATTAGAATCTTTTATACGGTCGCGGAGTCAGGCAGCTTTACGAAAGCTGGCGATGTTCTCGGCCTGAGTCAATCGGCCGTCAGCCGGCAGATCGGGGCGCTCGAGCGTGAGCTGCGCGCGCCTCTGTTCCACCGGCATACGCGCGGCCTGATCCTGACCGAGCAGGGCGAATTGCTCTGGCGGGCGGCGCGCGAGATGACGCAGCGGCTGGAGCGGACACGCTCGCAGCTCTCGGAGACGCGCGAGCATCCTTCAGGCGAGCTCAAGGTCACAGCGACGCGCGGCCTTGGCGGCCATTGGCTGACGCCACGCCTCGCCGAGTTCCTGGACCTCTATCCCGACATCAGGGTCGAGCTCATCCTCACCGACGAGGAACTCGACCTGTCGATGCGCGAGGCCGATATCGCGATCCGCCTGCGCCAGCCGCAGCAGCCGGACCTGATCCAGCGCAAGCTCTTCACGGTGCACTTCCACGTCTACGCCTCACCGGCCTATGTGAAGCGCTTCGGCGAGCCCAAGAGCTACGACGATCTCGACAATCACCGCATCCTCTCCTTCGGCGGCACCTCGCCGTCCTATCTGACGGCGGTGCACTGGCTCGGCACGATGGGGCGCGACCAGCGCAATCCGCGGCCGATCCACCTGACGGTCAACAACATCACTGCGATGAAGCGCGCGGTGGATTCGGGTGCCGGCATCGCCGTGCTGCCGGATTACCTGATCGAGACCGGCTCGCCCCTCGTGCAGTTGATGCGCGAGACCGAGATGCCGCAGCTCGAAAGCTATCTGGTCTATCCCGAGGAGATGAAGTCGGTCGCCCGCGTCCAGGTCTTCCGCGACTTCCTCATCCAGAAGGCCCAGCGCTGGACCTACTGATTTCGCCTGCCTACGCGAAGAATCGGGCGCCGGAAGGCGCCCGATTTGATTCTGGCGGTTTTGTGACCATTCCTGCGTTTCGCATGCGCCATATTCGGACAGTTCGCCTGAAAACTGTTCAGGAGCAGACGAAATCCCGGTTTTCGGAGGACCTGCAACCTTTCCGCGCAGCTCCGCCCCTGCAATGAACGCATATTTCTCAATCATTTAGGCTCAAATTCACGCCATCTGCCCTTGGTTCATGCAATCAGCGCATGGCGGCCCCAAGATATGTTGCATTGCAAAACGGCAGGTCATAGCCGATATTGAACTCACGGTTGTTCGAAACGGGCTCCGCAATCTCCTCCCGGCGTTGAGTTCGTTTCAGCCGTTCCCCTCTGAGATGTTTGGCGGTTTCGCCAGATGTTTCAAACTTACAAAGCCGGCTCCCCTTGGGGACGCCGGCTCTTTTTTGCCTGACGGCTGGCGGCTTTCGAGACGCGCGCTTCTTCCCGCGGTCTCGCCCGACGGCTCCGTGCCCGACCTTGTCGTCATTGCGAGCATAGCGAAGCAATCCAGGGGGACTGGGTCGAACCGTTCAGCCCAATCCCCCTGGATTGCTTCGTCGCTCCGCTCCTCGCAATGACGGCCCAGCGTGCAATTGGAGCTCACCAAACGAAAAAGGCGCCGCCCGGAGGCGACGCCTTAAGCAAGCGCAGAGCTTGCTTCCATCAGGCGGCGAGCTTGCCGGCGATCTTGGCGAAATTATCGATGAAGCCTTGCAGGAAGCCGCGCGTGGCCTCGTTGGTGATGTTGTGCTGGGCGTCGATCAGATCGTCCTTGAAGGTGACGAAGACCTGGCTGCCGACGACGACGCCGGCGAGGTTGGTCAGGATCATGCGCAATTCGTTCTGGGAGACGGCCGTGCCGACCGCGCCACCGCTGGTGCCGGTGACCGCGACGGTCTTGCCCGCCCAGGAATTCTTGCCATAGGGGCGCGAGGCCCAGTCGATGGCGTTCTTCAGCACGGCCGGGATCGAGCGGTTGTGCTCGGGCGTGACGATTAGGATCGCGTCGGCCGCCTCGATCTCGCGCTTGAGGCGCAGGGTCGATTCCGGCCGGTTCGGCTCGAGGTCCTGGTTGAACATCGGCAGGTCGTCGATCTGGACGATGGTCGCGTCGAAGGCGCCGGCGCCCAGCTTCACCAGCGCCTCGGCCAGCTTGCGGTTGATCGATTCGCGGCGGTTGCTGCCCACGATGACGGCGAGCTTCAGTTTGGCCATGATAGTCCCCAGTGGAGGGTGGAAAGGCCGGAACAGTAGAGGCCGCGCGCCCGAGCACGCAAGCAGCGGGGCTGCAAGGGGGACATTGCGTGATTTCAAGCTGCGAGAGGCCAGGTGGCCTCCCGCTCCTCAGTGCCGTCCGGGCCGGGCCGCCAGCGGCAGGGCGTCGAACAGGCTGGGCTCGGCGCTGGTGCGCGCCTTCTCGATGGTCAGAATGCGCAGCTTGATCTCGACGCCGCCCTCGGCCGAGAAGCCGCCGGTCTTGCCGCCAGCGGCCAGGATACGATGGCAGGGCACGATGATCGGCCACGGATTCTGGCCGAGCGCGACACCGACCGCCCGCGCCGCACCGGGATCGCCGATGCGCTGTGCCACCTCGCCGTAGGTCAGCGTCTCGCCATGCGGGATGGCGAGCGCGACCTCATAGACCTTACGGTTGAAGTCGGAGACGTTTTCCAGCGCCACCGGCAGATGGGAGAGGTCGCGCTTCTCGCCGTCGAACAGCGCGCGAATGCCGGCCACCGCCTCGGCGACGAAGCCTTCTGCCGGCACTTCATCGGCTTCGGGAAAACGCCGCGACAGGCGCTTGCGCGCCGCCTCCTCGTCCCGCTCGGGCAGTTGCGCGCCGATGAAGCGCTCGCCCTCCCAGACGACGGCACAGGGGCCGATCGTGGTCTCGAACAGATGGAAATGCTGGTTGGCCATGCTCGACTCGTGTCGTTCCGGCTTGGGATGACATGAGATCTATCACGCCGACGGCAGGAGACGGCACCCGAAACCTGTCGAGTGCCTAGCTCACATCGAGCGCCTGCCTCACATGAAGAGCTTCTCGCCCTCCAGCCCCTTGTAGAGGCCCGCGACCTGCTCGCCATAGCCGTTATAGATCTGGGTTGGCCGCCGCTCGCGCGAGCCCAGGATCTGCTCGCTCGCCTGGCTCCAGCGCGGATGCGGCACGGCCGGGTTCACATTGGCCCAGAAGCCGTATTCCGAGGCCTGCAAGCCCTCCCAGAAAGTCTTCGGGCGTTCCGCGACGAAGCTGATCTTGCGGATCGATTTCACCGACTTGAAGCCGTATTTCCACGGCGTGATCAGGCGGATCGGCGCGCCGTGCTGCGTCGGCAGCGGCTTGCCGTAGATGCCGGTGACCAGCAGCGGCAATTCGTTCGCCGCCTCCGCGATCGTCAGCCCCTCCGTATAGGGCCAAGGATACCAGCGCTGGCTCTGCCCCGGCGCGACGCGCGGATTCATGAAGGTCTCGAAGCGAATGTATTTTGCGCCCGCAAGCGGCTTGGCCAGCGCGACGAAGGACTTGAGAGGGATGCCGGTCCACGGCACCGCCATGGCCCAGGCCTCGACGCAGCGGAAGCGATAGAGCCGCTCCTCCAGCGGCAGCTTGCGGATGAGATCGTCGAAGCCGATCTCGAAAGGCTTCTCGACGAGGCCGTCGACCTGGATGCTCCAGGGCCGTGTGGCGAGCCGACGCGAAGCGTCGACGATGTCCTTCGACATGCCGAATTCGTAGAAATTGTTGTAGTTGGCGGCGTCGTCTTCCGCCGTCTGCGGCACGCCGAGCACGTAAGCCGCGTTGCGCTTGGCCGGGTAGAGATCGAGAGTCGGATCGGGCGTCTGCGCGGTCGCGCTGCCCGGCAATGCCGCTCCTGCGATCAATCCGGCGCCTGCGGCCATCAACTGGCGGCGGTTGAGGAACACGCTCTCGGGCGTGGCCTGGTTTTCCGGCATGTCCCAGCCGGCACGGCGTTTGATCAGCATGACGGACATACTCCGTTTTCGTTGGCGGTTGTTAGGCCACGAAAGCGGGGTAACGGCAATTCACGAGGGAGAGAGAATTTCTCTCCCTCGTCACGTCCGGCAGATATCAGCTCCGCGCTTCCAGCGCCTTGATGATCGCCTGGCCCATCTCGCTGGTCGAAACGGCGTTGGCGCCGGGAGCCGCGATGTCCTTGGTGCGGGTGCCGGAGCCCAGCACGTCGGCGATCGCGCCTTCGAGCCGATCCGCCGCCTCGCCCGCGCCGAACGAGTAGCGCAGCGCCATGGCAAAGGAGCCGATCATCGCGATCGGGTTGGCGAGGCCCTTGCCGGCAATGTCCGGCGCCGAGCCGTGGACGGGCTCGTAGAGCGCCTTGCGCTTGCCGGTAGTCGGGTCCTCGGCGCCGAGCGAGGCGGAAGGCAGCATGCCGAGCGAGCCGGTCAGCATCGCCGCGACGTCGGAGAGGATGTCGCCGAACAGGTTGTCGCAGACGATGACGTCGTACTGCTTCGGCCAGCGCACGAGCTGCATGGCGCAGTTGTCGGCGAGCACATGCTCGAGCTCGACATCCTTGTATTCGGCCGCATGCAGCGCGGTGACCGTCTGCTTCCAGAGCACGCCGGTCTTCATGACGTTGTGCTTCTCGGCCGAGGAGACCTTGTTGCGGCGGGTGCGGGCCAGCTCGAAGGCGACGCGGCAGATCCGGTCGATCTCAGGCGTGGTGTAAACCTGAGTGTCGATGCCGCGCTTCGAGCCATCCTCCAGCGTGACGATCTCCTTGGGCTCGCCGAAATAGACGCCGCCGGTGAGCTCGCGCACGATCAGGATGTCCAGGCCTTCGACGACCTCGGGCTTCAGCGAGGAGGCCGAGGCCAGCGCCGGATAGCAGATCGCGGGGCGCAGGTTGGCGAACAGGCCGAGATCCTTGCGCAGGCGCAGCAGGCCGGCTTCCGGGCGGTGCTGGTAGGGCACATCCGCCCATTTCGGTCCGCCGACCGCGCCGAACAGCACGGCATCAGCGTCCTGCGCCAGCTTCATGTCGCCTTCGGAGATCGCCTGCTTGTGCGCGTCATAGGCCGCACCGCCGACAAGGCCCTTCTCGATTTCGAAGGAGCCGAGACCCTGCTTGCCGAACCAGGAGACGATCTGCTCGACCTGGCCCATCACCTCGGGGCCGATGCCGTCGCCGGGGAGCAGCAGGAGCTTGTGGGTCGCCATGGATCGCCTCGCTTCGTCGCGTGTTTGCGTTGGCGGGTGATTACGGGGGCTGCGACGCGCGCGCAAGCGTCGCGATGCAGCCCTGCCCTGTGCGGGGCGAGAGCATTTTCGAGCGAAGTGGGCACCGGTTCGCGTGAAGAAACTGCGACAAAACAACGACCACGAGCATTTCCGCGATTCGAAGAAGCGCGGAAATGCTCGTGGCGCCCTCAGGCCTTCGGCAGGCGAGCCGTGACCTCGATCTCGATTTTCATTTCCGGCTTGAGCAGCCCGGCCACGACATAGATGCCGGCAGCGGGCCTGATCTCGCGGAAGAATTCGCCGCAGACGGCGAGCACCGGCTCGCAATAGCTGCGATCGGTGACGAAATACTGCGCCCGCACGGCCTGCGACAGCGACGAGCCCGCCTCCTCCAGCACGGTTCCAATCGTGCGGAAGATGTTGCGCGCCTGCTCTGCCGGATCGTCCGGCAGGATCATGGTGGCGTAGTCGTAGCCGGTCGTGCCGGAGACGAAGACGAGATCGCCGTCGATCACGGCACGCGAATAGCCGAAACTGCGCTCGAAGGGCGAGCCGGTGGAAATCAGGCGGCGGGTCATGGCGTCTCCGGAAGCTTCAGATGCGGCGGGAAGGCTTTTCTCAAGCCCTCCCGCGACGCCACCCGTTTTCTGCGAGGCGGTGCCATTTGTCATTCCGGGGCAGGCCGCAGGCCTGAACCCGGAACCCACGACCAGGTGAGACCTCGGTCGTTACGACGGAACGAGACCATGGCGACCTGCCCAGCCGTGTGTTCCGGGTTCTTCGCTTCGCGAAGCCCCGGAATGACAAAGCGGACACACCTCGATGCTGAACTCAGACCCGCCCGCCCTTCAGCGCGCGCAGCACCTTCTCGCCCGGCCGCCCGGTCTGGGGCATGCCGATCTTCGCCTCGATCTCCTTGATCGCTGCACGGGTCAGCGAGCCGACGGCGCCATCCGGCTCACCGACATTGTAGCCGCGCGCGATCAGCAGGCGCTGGAGTTCGCGGCGTTGCTCGCGCGACAGCGGCAGATCGTCGGTCGGCCAGTCGCCCTGCACGCCCGGCCGACCGCGCAAACGGTCGGACAGGAGCGAGATGGCGAGCGCGTAGGAGTCCGCGCCATTGTAGCTGTAGGCCGCGTCATAGTTCTTGAAGACAAGGAAGGCCGGCCCGTTGCGGCCCGCCGGCATCAGGAGCCCGGCATTGCCATGGCCGTCGAGCCGCGAGCCGTCGTATTTCACGATGCCCTGCGCCGCCCAATGCGACAGCGAACGCTTCGGATTGCGGCCGGCCGCGCCGCGATAGCCGTCCGGCACACGCACCTCGTAGCCCCAGACCGCCCCGGTGACCCAACCGGCCTTGTCCATGAAATTCGCGGTCGAATGCAACGCATCGGCGATCGAATCGACCAGGTCGCGCCGGCCGTCGCCATCGCCGTCGACGCCGAGCCTGAGATAGGTCGAGGGGATGAACTGGGTATGCCCGAAGGCGCCGGCCCAGGAGCCGAACAGCCGCTCGGGCCTGACGTCGCCACGCTGGATGATCTGCAGCGTCGCGATCAGCTCGCCCTTGAAGAAGGCATTGCGGCGCGGCGCCAGGCAGGCGCCCGTCGCGAGCGACTGCACCAGCGGCCATTTGCCACGCGCCTTGCCGAAATCGCTCTCGACGCCCCAGACGGCGGCGATGGTGTGGCGGTCGACGCCGAAGCGCCGCTCGGCGGCGGCAAAGATGGAGGCGTATTGGCGCAGCATCGCGCGACCTTCCGCGACCTTCTCCTCGTCGACCAGCGTGCCGAGATAGTCCCAGATCGGCGTCTTGAACTCCGGCTGATTGTTCATGGCTTCGATGATCTTCATGTCCGGCTCGACGCCGGCCATGGCCCGGTCGAAGGTCGCGCCCGAGACGCCCTTGGCGGCGGCGGCCGACCGCAACCCGTTGAGGCAGGACTGGAAGCCGCCCTGCGCCGAGGCGGCGGAGGCGATGAGGATGAGGGGCAAGGCCAATGTGATCGCGCGCATGGGTCTCCACCGAATCGCTTGAATGACGCGAAACTAGGGCGCTGTGGTTAAGGGAGGTTAACCATCGAGAATGGCGGCACGAAGAAGCGAAACCGGCTATTGGGAAGCCTGCATCCCTCCTGCGATTCGCCCGCCATGTCGCCAGCCGCTGTCGAACTCCTCGGCTTCGCCGCCGCCACGCTGACCAGCCTGTGCTGGCTGCCGCAGGCCTGGCGGACCATCCGCACCCGCGATACGCGCGCGATCTCCCTGTGGACGCAAGGGCTCTTCGCGACCGGCACCGCGCTCTGGCTGAGCTATGGCATCCAGATCCTGTCCTGGCCGGTCATCGCGGCCAATGCACTGACACTGCTGCTCGTCCTCGCCATCATCACCATGAAGCTGCGCTTCGGCTGAACGCCGGAATGCAGCCAACCTGTCCCGCCGCCGCGCAGAAGGCCTCCGGCATGCCCTCGCTCTCAATGGCCCATCTCCTGCCGATCGCCATGCTGTTCGGCTCGAACATCTTCATGACCTTCGCCTGGTATGGGCATCTCAGCTACAAGAGCACGGCGATCTGGCTCGCCATCCTCGCGAGCTGGATGATCGCCCTGCCCGAATACATGCTGGCCGTACCGGCGAACCGCATCGGTTCCGCCGTCTATTCCGCCGCCGAGCTCAAGACCATGCAGGAGGTCATCACGCTGACCGTCTTCGCCGGCTTCTCGGTATTCTGGCTGAAGGAATCGCTGACCTGGAGCCATGCGGTCGGCTTTGCCCTGATCGCGGCCGGCGCCTTCTTCATCTTCCACGCCAAGGCCTGAGCGCCGCGCTTCCACCTCCCTCGACAGGACCGACTGCCTTGCAAAAGACGGCACTGATTCTCTGCGGCCTCATGCTCGCTCCCGCCACAGCCCTCGCCGGCCCGACCTGCAGCCCGAGCGACGAGAACGCGCGCATCCTCTCCGGTCCCTCAGCGGGCGCCGTCCACCGCAATTGGCAGGGCAGCAAGCAGGTCGGCTACGGCTGGTCGCTCCAGGTCGAGCGCAGCGCCCATGACGCCGCCGGCACCGAATACTATGTCGGCGATCTCTACGATCCGAACGGCAGCCTCGCGACCCGCAAGGTCTTCGTCATCGAGCGCGAATGGGATTGCGGGCCGTGACCGGCGCCTAGCGAGCGGGCCGCACCCGCAGCACCTTCCCGTCGGCATCGTCGCTGAGCAGGTAGAGAAAGCCGTCCGGTCCCTGGACGACATCGCGGATGCGCGCGCCGATATCGGTGAGCAGGCGCTCCTCGCCCGTCACCTTCTCGCCCTCGGTCGAGAGCCTGACCAGCATCTGCCCGGCGAGCGCGCCGACGAAGAGCGAGTTCTTCCAGGCCGGCCAGGCCGATCCGGTATAGAAGGCGGCGCCGGACGGCGCGATCGACGGGTCCCAGTAGAACAGCGGCTGCTCCATGCCGGGCTTCGCCGTACCCTCGCCGATCTTCGCGCCGGAATAGTCGATGCCATAGGTGATGACCGGCCAGCCATAGTTCAGCCTGGCCTTGGGCGTGTTGACCTCGTCGCCGCCGCGCGCCGCATGCTCTGCGGTCCAGAGCTGCCCGGTATCGGGATGCAGCGCCGCGCCCTGCACGTTGCGATGGCCGATCGACCAGTTCTCCGGCGCCCAGCCGTCTTTCTTCGGGTTGTCGGCAGGCGTCCCGCCCTCCGGCCGGATACGGATGATCTTGCCGAGATGATTGGCCGGGTTCTGTGCCTGGTCGCGCTGGCTGTAGCGATCGCCCACCGTGACGAAGAGCGCACCCGTCCGGTCGAAGACGAGGCGCGAGCCGAAATGCATGTTGGAGCTGATCGTCGGCATCTGCCGGAAGATCACTTCAACCGCCGTCAACGCCGTGCCCCGCTCGTTCAGCCGGCCCCGCGCGACGCTGGTGCCGTTGCCGCCCGAGCGCGGCTCGGAAAAGGACAGATAGACGAGGCGGTTTTGGGCGAAGGCGGGATCGAGCGCGATGCCGAGCAGACCGCCCTGCCCGCGCGCCATCACGCTCGGCAGGCCGGTGATCGGCCGCGAGAGCTTGCCATCGGTCTCGACGAGCCGAAGCCGGCCCGGCCGCTCCGTGACCAGCATGCGTCCATCCGGCAGGAAGGCGAGGCCCCAGGGGTTTTCGAGCCCGCTTGCGACGGTCTCGACCGAAAGCTCCCCGGCGCTCGAGGAGTAGCGCTTCTGGGCAGACGCAGGCAGCGACAGGCCCGCGACCAACAGCACCGTCCCGAGCACCCCAACCAGTCCCAACCGCCGCATGGTCCGCTCCTCGCTTCATCCGATCGACAGACCGGAGATAGAGGGGAACGCTGCCGACCGCCAAGCCGTTGCAGCCAACTCACGACGAAGTGAGGCGATCGGCGCGGCCATTCCGGCCGGAGCGATGCGCCAGCCGGAATGGTTGAGACGGTGCCCGCTTACTCCGGCTTCACGCCGGCATCCGCGATGATCTGCTTCCAGGTCGCGATTTCCTGGGCGTGGTAGGGCTTGAACGCCGCGGGATCGCGCACCTTGAGCGTGAAGCCGAGCTTCAGGATCGCCTCCCGCGTCTGGGGCTTGTTCAGCGAGGCGATCACCGCCTTGGACAGCGTGTCGAGCACGGCGTCCGGCGTCTTCGCCGGGGCAAAAAAGGCCGCCCAGGAATCGGCGTCGGCATTGCTCACGCCCTGCTCGCGCAGCGTCGGAATGTCCTTGGCGCGCGGATTGCGCTCCGGGCTCGCCAGGGCCAGCGCCCTGAGCGCGCCGCCGTTGATCTGTTCCAGCACGCTCGGCAAGGTGGAGTTGGCGACATCGATGCGGTCGGCGATGATTTCCTGCACCAGCGGCGCGGCGCCGCGGAACGGCACATGCGTCATCTTGATGCCGGTGCGCTGCATGAACAGCTCCATCGCCAGATGCGAGCCGGAGCCGACGCCGGTCGAGCCATAGTTGAGCTTGCCGGGATCGGCCTTGGCGAGCGCGATCAGCTCCTGGATGTTCTTGGCCGGCAGGCCGTTGCGCACGACGAAGGCATGCTCGAAGGCGCCGACGCCGGCGAGCGGCGCGAAATCCTTCACCGCGTCGTAGCCCGGCTCCTTCAGCAGGAACATGTTGTTGCCATGCGTCTGGTTGTTGCCGAAGACGATGGTGTAGCCGTCCGCCGGGCCATGGGCGACGGCGCGCGTGCCGACGGCGCCCGAGGCGCCGGCGCGGTTGTCGACCACGACATTGTGCCCGAAGGCGATCGTCAGATCCTGCGCCACGAAGCGTGCGATGGCATCGGTCGGCCCGCCCGCCGGATAGGGCACGACCAGGGTGATGACCTTACTGGGAAAGCTCTCGGCCCGGACGATGGACGGAGCGAATACGGCGCCGGCCATCAGGCCGAGCGTGGAACGGCGGGTCAACGACATGGACTTCCTCCCGGATACCCGCCTGGATGGCGGGCCTGCTTTCCGGCGAGATTTACGGGCAAAGGCGCCATGCGTCCAGCGCCAGATATGGGCTCGAAAACACGGCTTAATCTGCATGGGAAACAAAGGAAGGGCGGACAATGGCGGTACGGATCGAGAGGCAGGGCAAGGTCGCGACGGTCGTCCACAGCAGGCCGGAAGCGCGCAATGCGATGGACCCCGACAGCGCCGATGCGCTCACGCGCGCCTTCCTCGAACTCGACGGCGACGAGGACATAGCGGCGATCGTCTTCTGGGGCGAAGGCGGCGCCTTCTGCGCCGGCTGGGACCTGAAATATGCCCAGGCCTTTACCGATGCCGGGCGCTTCGAAAGCGAGATCGTCGAAGAGCTCGCCTTTCCCGCCGCCGGCGGCACGACGCCCCGCGGGCCGATGGGCCCCTCGCGGCTGGAGATGAGCAAGCCGTTGGTCGCCGCGATCGAGGGGCCGGCCGTCGCGGGCGGCATGGAACTCGCGCTCTGGTGCGACATCCGGGTGATGGCGGAGGATGCCTATTTCGGCGTCTATTGCCGGCGCTGGGGCATTCCGTTGATCGATGGCGGCACGGTTCGTCTGCCTCGCCTCGTCGGCCAGGGCCGCGCGCTCGAAATCATCATGACCGGCCGCAAGGTCGCCGCCGAAGAAGCCTTGCGTATCGGCCTGTGCGAGACGGTCGCCCCGAAAGGTCAGGCCCGTGCGGCAGCCGAGGCGATGGCGCAGGAGATCGCGCGCTTCCCGCAGGGTGCCGTCCGTACCGACCGTGCCAGCGCCATCGCCGGCCATGGTCTGGCCGTTCAGGAAGCTCTCCGGCAGGAGTGGCAGCGCGGCGTCCGCACCATCGCGACGGAAGGCGCGGCTGGTGCCGGCCGCTTCGCTGCCGGCAAGGGGCGCGGCGGCGACTTCTCGGAGATCTGAGGGATCAGGCGCCGAAGCCGGCCCGCTTCAGCCGTTGGACCGCGAGGTCGAGCGCCTGCAGGAAGGCGGAGCGGTCCTTCGCCGAGAACGGTTTTGGCCCGCCGCTGGCCGCGCCCATCGCGCGCAGGTCTTCCATCATGTCGCGGGTCGCCAGCGCCATGCCGATCGAGGCCTCGGTGAAGGGTTTTCCGGTCGGCCCGATCACATCCGCCCCGGCCTTGATGCAGCGATCGGCCAGCGGGATGTCGGCGGTGATCACGATCGCGCCGCGCGAGACCCGCTCGGCGATCCAGTCGTCGGCCGCGTCGAAATTGCCGGGCACTGTCACACGCTCGATCCAGGGCTCGCGCGGCACATTGAGGAAGCTGTTGGCGACAACGAAGACATGCAGGCCGTGGCGGCCGGCGACACGATAGACCTCGTCCTTCACCGGGCAGGCGTCGGCATCGACATAAACGGCGATCGGTCCGGCAGAGCTTGTCATGGACGGGCCTTCGCATGCTCGCGGTGCAAGAGCAAACCGCCCGGAATTCATGACGCTTCTGCAAAACATCAAGCAGTTGCGCTTGCGATCATTGGCCTTGAGTCATAAACCACGCGCGCGCCTTTTCCGCGCTCACCCGTCCGCCTCCCCCGGAGATCAGTCCCATGGCCTTTCTTGCCGATGCCCTGAAGCGCGTGAAGCCGTCCGCGACCATCACGATCACGCAGAAGGCCCGCGACCTGAAAGCCCAGGGCAAGGACGTGATCTCGCTCTCCGTCGGCGAGCCCGATTTCGACACGCCGGACAATATCAAGGAAGCGGCGATCTCCGCGATCAAGCGCGGCGAGACCAAGTACACCCCGGTTTCCGGCATCCCGCAGCTGCGCGAGGCCGTCGCCCGCAAGTTCAAGCGCGAGAACGGCCTCGACTACAAGGCGAGCCAGACCATCGTCTCGACCGGCGGCAAGCACGTCATCTACAACGCGCTGCTGGCCACGCTGAACCCCGGCGACGAGGTCATCTGCGTCTCGCCCTACTGGGTCTCCTATCCCGAGATGGTCGCGCTCTGCGGGGGCACGGCGACCTATGCCGAGACCCATCTCAAGAACGACTTCAAGCTGCAGCCCGAGGACCTCGAGAAGGCGATCACCCCGAAGACCAAATGGGTGATCCTGAACTCGCCCTCGAACCCGTCGGGCGCGGCCTACAGCCATGCCGAGATGAAGAAGCTCACGGATGTGCTGATGCGCCATCCCCATGTCTGGATCCTCACCGACGACATGTACGAGCATCTCGTCTATGGCGACTTCACCTTCGTCACCCCGGCGCAGGTCGAGCCCGCCCTCTACGAGCGCACGCTGACCATGAACGGCGTCTCGAAGTCCTACGCCATGACCGGCTGGCGCATCGGCTACGCCGCTGGCCCTCAAACGCTCATCAACGCCATGGACCTTGTCCAGGGTCAGCAGACGTCCGGCACCTCGGCGATCTCGCAATGGGCCGCGGTTGAGGCGCTCGACGGCACGCAGGATCACATCCCGGTCTTCAGGAAGGCCTTCGAGCGCCGCCGCGATCTCGTCGTCTCCATGCTGAACCAGACCCGCGGCCTGAAGTGCCCGGTGCCGGAAGGCGCGTTCTACGTCTATCCCGACTGCTCGGCCCTGATCGGCAAGACCCTGCCGAACGGCAAGAAGATCGAGACCGACGAAGACCTCGTCATGGGCCTGCTGGAAGCGGAAGCCGTCGCGGCCGTGCACGGCTCGTCCTTCGGCCTCGGCCCCAATTTCCGCATCTCCTACGCCACCTCGGACGAGAAGCTGGAAGAGGCCTGCCGCCGCATCCAGCGCTTCTGCGCCGAGCTGCGCTGAGCACCATGACCAAAGGCGCCGCAACGCGCCGGATCGTTCTGGCCGGGAGCTTCATGCTCCCGGCCTCTTTCGTTTTCGGGCAGTCGGCGGCGACGCTCTCGCCCCGCGAGGCTCATGAGGCGGCGCAGGCGAAGCGCATCCTGCTCGTCGATATCCGCAATGCGCAGGAATGGGCCGATACCGGCCTGCCGCAGGGTGCTCTCGCTCTCGACATCGACGCACCGGCCTTCGAGGTCAGGATCGCCGGGCTTCGCCTCGACAATCCCGGCAAGCGCATCGTCCTGATCGACCGCACGGGTGCGCAGGCGGTTGCCGTGGCACAGAAGCTCGCCGGGCGTGGCTGGCGCGATCTTGCGGGTGTGCGGGGCGGCATGCTCGGGCCGGGCGGCTGGCTGGCCGAGAAGCTGCCGGTGACGGAATATCGTTAGTGCCCTTCTCCCCTCGGGGGAGAAGGTGCCGGCAGGCGGATGAGGGCAGCGCGACGCCCTCCTTGCCTCATCCGTCAGCGCTTCGCGCTGCCACCTTCTCCCCCAAGGGGAGAAGGATTCAAGAGATCCGGCCGCCGCTCCCGCGTGATCCGCTCCGCCTCCGCCCGCCGCCATTTCGCGATGCGGGCATGATCGCCGGAGAGCAGCGCCTCGGGCAGGCCCCTGCCCTCCCAGTCGCGCGGGCGGGTGTAATGCGGGTATTCGAGCAGCCCGTTCTCGAAGCTCTCGTCCTCGCCCGAAGCGACCTTGCCCATCACGCCGGGGATGAGGCGGACGCAGGCATCGAGCAGCGTCAGCGCCGCCATCTCGCCGCCGGAGAGGATGTAGTCGCCGATCGAGACCTCGATCAGGTTGCGCCCTTCGATCACGCGCTCGTCGACGCCCTCGAAGCGCCCGCAGACGATGACCAGGCCGGGACCCTCTGCCCAATCGCGAACCTGTTCCTGCTTGAGCGGCCGGCCGCGTGGCGACATCAGCAGGCGCGGACGCGCATCATCCGCCGGCACGGCCGCGTCGATCGCCGCCGCCAGCACGTCGCAGCGCAGCACCATGCCGGCACCGCCGCCAGCCGGATTGTCGTCGACATTGCGATGGCGGCCGATGCCGTGCTCGCGGATCTGATGGGTATCGAGCGACCACAGCTCCTTGCGCAGCCCCTCGCCCGCCAGCGAGATGCCGAGCGGCCCCGGGAACATCTCCGGATAGAGCGTCAGGATCGAGGCGCGGAAGGACATGGTCGACCTTGGATTACGGCAATTGCTTCCAACCTGTCATCCCGGGCTTAAGCGAAGCGCAGACCCGGGATCCATTCCGGAACGGCTCAGGCATGGATCCCGGATCGGCGCGGCTTCGCCGCTTGTCCGGGATGACCCGCGGTTGGAAAAGACTGACTAACTGAAGCGCAGCGCCGGCAGCCCGTCCAGCGCCGTGAAATCGCGAGCCGAGGCGATCAGGTTGTCGTAGCCCGCGAAGCCCTCGGGACCGAGCATGGTCAGCAGCGCCACGGCGCGCATGCCGGCGCGCCGCGCCGCCTCGACGCCGAGCGGCGCATCCTCGAAGACGATGCAGTCAGCGGGGTCGACCTTCATCCGCTCGGCCGCGGCCAGGAACATGTCCGGATGCGGCTTGCCGCGGAAGCCCTGGCTCGGCGAGACGATGGTCGCGAAGCGCTGGCGCAGGCCGAGCGTATCGAGCACCACCTCGATATTGGCCGGCGGAGCCGCTGTCCCGACGGCCATCGGCACGCCCGCCGCCTCGGCGCGCGCGATCAGTTCGAGGAAGCCGGCAGTCGGCGTCACATGGGGCAGGTAGGATTCCCGGTAGAGCGCCTCCTTGGCGTCGCTCATCGCATCGAGCTCGGCCACGGCCGCCTGCGGGTAATACGACGAGATGATCTCGTTGCCGGCCATGCCGGCCGTGCGCGCCGCGAAGGTGCTGCGATCGAAGGGCAATTTGTTGCTGACGTGCCAGCTCTCCCAGGCATCGTCATGGAAACGCATATTGTCGACGATGGTGCCGTCCATGTCGAAGATCAGGGCGCGGGCCGGCCTATCGTTTGTCATCGTCGGGCTCGAACAATCCAAGCGGCGGCTCGGCCTCGATCCGGCGCGCGGCGATGTCGATGCGCGGCACGAAGGCCTTGGTGAAGGGCATCAGGACGGAGCGCCCGTCCGGCGTCTCGATGTCGAGCAGGTCGCCGGCCCCGTAATTCTCGACCACGGTGACGCTGCCGAGCACAGTGCCGTCCGGCCCGACCACGCTGCAGCCGATCAGATCGGCATGCAGGAACTCGTCTTCGTCCTCGCCGGCCGAGAGCTTGTCGCGGGCGACGAACAGTTCGGTGCCATTCAGCGCCTCGGCCGCCTCGCGCGTGGTCACGCCCTTGAGCCGGGCGACGACCACCTCCTTGGCGGGGCGGATATCGGTGATCTCGAAACTGCGGCCCTTGCCGTCGGACAACGGGCCGTAACCGGCGATCCCGAGGGGATCACCGGTGAAGGTCTTGATCCTGACCTCGCCGCGCACGCCATGCGGCGCGCCGACGACACCGAGCAGGATGAGGTCGTTCATGTCAGCACGCCATGTCCGGCCTTGAGCCGGGCATCTCCTTGAGAAAACCCTCGGGCCGAGGCTGCGCCCCGCCCGAGATTGACGTGCGGACGATCAGGCTCACGCCTCGGCGGCTTCTTCAGCAGCCGGAGCAGCGGCCTTCTCGGCCTTCTTCTCGGCGCGTTCCTTGGCCTTCTCGCCGGGAACAGCCTTGTTCGGGTTGTTGCGGGCCGGGCGCTTGGCGAGGCCGGCGGCATCGAGGAAGCGCAGCACGCGGTCGGTCGGCTGGGCGCCCTTGGCGAGCCAGGCCTGGACCTTCTCGGTGTCGAGCACGACGCGCTCGGCCGAATCCTTCGGCTTCATCGGGTCATAGGAGCCGATCTTCTCGATGAAGCGGCCATCGCGCGGCGAGCGGGCGTCGGCGACGACGATGCGATAGTACGGGCGCTTCTTGGCGCCGCCGCGGGTCAGGCGAATCTTGAGGGACATGGGTCTTCTCCGGTCAGGTTTGGTTTTGGTTCAGTGTTTCGCAGGCGTGGCGGCCGGGTGCCGGTAGATGCCGACCTCGGTGCCACGGATCACGAAGGGTTTCTCGAAACGCGCGCCGAGACGCTCGGCGACGCGGATCGAGGGTCGGTTATCGGGGTGGACCAGGCTCATCAGCGTGGTCCATCCCAAGTCACGATAGGCATAGTCACGGGCGCGCAGCGCAGCCTCGGTCGCATAGCCGCGACCATGCTCGCCTGCGAACAGGCTCCAGCCGATCTCCGGCTCGGGCCAGCCTTCCGGCGAAAGCAGGCCGCACCAGCCCACGAGCCGCTGGTCCGCCTTCGCTTCCACCGCCCAGAGGCCGTGGCCGCGCAGAGCCCAATGGCCGGCCATGGCGGAAAAACGGCGCCAGCCATCCCAGCGGTCGCTGATGCCGCCGACATAGCGGGTCAGGTTCTCATCGGCATAGAAATCGACGAGCGTGTCGAAATCGGCGGCCGTCCAGCCGCGCAGCCGCAACCGCTCTGTTTCCAGAACGGGAATCACTTCTTCTTGGCCCCGAACGGATTACCCAGGCCGGGCAGGCCATTGCCGCCGAGGCCCGGCAGCTTCGGCATCATCCCGGCCGGCGGGGTGACGCCCTTCGGCAGGCCGGGAAAACCGCCCGGCGGCATCGAGGGCAGACCGCCGCCCGCGCCGAGCTGCTTCTGCAGTTCCGCGAGTTGCGCCGGATCCATCTTCGAGGGATCGGGCATGCCGGCAGGCAGGCCGCCGCCGAGCCCGAACATCGAGCCGAGCTTGCCGAGCATGCCGCCCTTCTGCTTGCTCATCATCTTCATGGCATCGGCCATGCCGCGATGCATCTTGAGCAGCTTGTTGATCTGCTCGGCAGAGGTGCCGGAGCCGGCCGCGATGCGCTTCTTCCGGCTGTTCTTGAGCAGGTCGGGATTCTTGCGCTCGGCCGGCGTCATCGAGTCGATCGCGGCGATCATGCGCTTGAACATCGTGTCGCCGACACCGGCATTGGCGAGCTGGGACTGCGCCTGCTTCATGCCGGGCAGCATGCCCATCACGCCGCCGATGCCGCCCATCTTCTCCATCTGCTGGAGCTGCGCGCGCATGTCGGAGAGGTCGAACTGGCCCTTGGCCATGCGCTGCGCGGTGGCCTGCGCCTGCGTGGCATCGATCGTCTGCGCCGCCTTCTCGACCAGCGAGACGATGTCGCCCATGCCGAGGATGCGGTTGGCGACGCGCGAGGGATGGAATTCGTCGAGCTCGTCGACCTTCTCGCCGATACCGACGAGCTTGATCGGCTTGCCGGTGACGGCGCGCATCGAGAGCGCCGCACCACCGCGCGAATCGCCGTCCATACGGGTCAGCACGATGCCGGTCAGGCCAACGCGGGCATCGAAGGCGCGCGCCGTGTTGACCGCGTCCTGACCGGTCAGAGCGTCGGCGACGAGCAGCACCTCATGCGGATTGGTCGCGGCCTTCACCTCGGCGACCTCGGCCATCAGCGTATCGTCGAGCGTCACGCGGCCGGCGGTGTCGAGCATCACGACGTCGTAGCCGCCGAGGCGGGCGGCCTCGACCGCGCGCCTGGCGATCTGCACGGCCGACTGGCCGGCGACGATCGGCAGCGTCTGCACGCCGACCTGCTGGCCGAGAATGGCGAGCTGTTCCATGGCGGCCGGGCGTCGCGTATCGAGCGACGCCATCAGCACCTTCTTCTTGTGGCGCTCGGTCAGGCGCTTGGCGATCTTGGCCGTGGAAGTGGTCTTGCCCGAACCCTGCAGACCCACCATCAGGACCGGGACCGGCGGCACGGCATCGAAATTGATGCTCTCGCCCTCGCCGCCCAGCGTCTCGATCAGGACGTCGTTGACGATCTTGATGACCTGCTGGCCGGGCGTGATCGACTTCAGCACCTCGGCGCCGACGGCGCGTTCGCGCACCTTGTCGGTGAAGGACCGGACGACCTCGAGCGCGACATCGGCCTCGAGCAGCGCGCGCCGAACCTCGCGGAGAGCCGCGTTGACGTCCTCCTCGGTCAGCGAACCCCTGCGGGTCAGCCCCGAGAGGATGCCGGAGAGCCTGTCGCTCAGCGTGCCGAACATGCGGACCTGCCTGCTTGCCTCAGGAAGCCTTCAGCGCCAGAGCCTCATCGCCAAACGGTTTCGCGCCCGAGGGCGCAATCGCGCTGTCGGGCGTTGACCTCCGGGCTCATGAAAGCGGCTTGCGCGGCCCGGTCGGCGGATGTGGTTTCGGCGATGTCGGCGAAACGGATGCAGTCTTAAAGCGGAAGACTGTGGCGAAAGTCAAGTTTTGCGAGCCAGCGGAGCCGGCTCTTGGCCGTCATGCTCGGGCTTGACCCGAGCATCTCCCGCCGAAGGGCTCCCCACACCTCACCTTCCGAGTTTCTCGGGTCAAGCCCGAGAATGACGCCCCGGAGCGGCGCCCTTCCACTATAGGCGTTTCAACTTCTACACGAAATTGTGAGGCTCGGCCGTAGAATGGCCCCGATCTGACAGCATCGCTGCGCGCCCGATTCGCAAAACATGCCGGCCCATGAAACTGAAACCTGCCTCGACCTTGCTGGCCCTCGCCCTTCTGCTCGCCGCCTGTGCCGGCGATCCAAGGCGTGAAGGCCCGCTCGATCCGCGCATGGTCGAGAAGGTCGCGGCCGTCTCGCTCGATCCGGCCCAGGCCGGGCGCATTCTCAACGCCTATCGCGCCAGCAACGGCCTCGGCCCGGTCCGGCCGGACCCGCGCCTGATGGCGATGGCCCAGCGCCAGGCCGATGCCATGGTCAAGGCCAACGCGCTCTCGCATGATGCCGGAGGCAATTTCACCGCGCGCATCCATGCAGCCGGCGTCGACAGCGCCCGCGCCGCTGAAAATCTCGGCGGCGGCTATTTCTCGGTCGAGGAGGCGTTCGACGGCTGGCGCAAGTCGCCCGGCCACGACACCAATCTGCGGATGAAGGAGGCGACCCGCTACGGCATCGCGCTCTCCAAGGATCCGCGCACCAGCTACCGCGTCTGGTGGGCGCTGGTCGTCGCGGCCGATCCCGAACCGCGTGTGACGCTCGATACCGGCCCGATCGCCCCCATCCAAAGGCGTTGATGAACGGAAATTCCGAGATGACAGGAACTGGTCGTTGCAGCTAGCAATTGCGTTCTTTGATAGAGGATACGCATTGCAATGACGAAATTTCCAGGAATAGCATTCGCTCTCGCTGCTCCGTTGCTGATCGCAGGCATGACGCAGGGGCAAGCTCAACCTTGCATGACCAATTTCAGCTCCGCCGGCGTGCCGATGGTCTCTCAGATTACCTACAAGACCTGGGAGCTGACCAGGAAATCCCAAGCCGCCGTGCTGCCTATCATCACCAGGGCGATCCAGGCCGACCGCGACTTCATGGACATCCGGACCGACAAGGCGAGCGGCACGATCACCGCCGTCCAGGAAGTCACCGGCTCCGGCCGTCCGCAGCTCCTGAAGGTGACCACCCGCAAGCAGCCCACGGGCACGCGCATCGACATCGCCTTCACCGTGCAGCCCGGCCAGATGGCTCCTGAAGCTGCCGTTCGTACGGCGCTCTGCGACTTCCTCCGCCGCGCGCTCTGAACCGGCCTGGAAGGGGCGCAATTCGCCCCTTTACAAACCCCCGCTTCTGGTGATGGCTCTGGTCTTTAGCGGAGCCACCACCATCATGACCTTCGAAGCCTGGATCGCCTTCACCGCCGCCACCGCCGTCCTCCTCGTCATCCCCGGACCGACGATCCTCCTCGTCATCTCCTATGCGCTCGGCCAGGGCTGGCGCACCGCATTTCCGATCGCCGTCGGCGTCGCGCTCGGTGATTTCATCGCGATGACGCTGTCGATGCTCGGCGTCGGTGCCCTGCTCGCCACCTCCGCCCTGGTCTTCACCACGCTGAAATGGATCGGCGCAGCCTATCTGGTCTGGCTCGGCATCAAGCTCTTCCGCGCCGGCGGCACGCTCGACGCCAAGCCACGCGAGGACGCCGCCCCAGGCTGGAAGATGCTCGGCCACGCCTGGCTGGTGACCGCGCTTAACCCGAAGAGCATCACCTTCTTCGTCGCCTTCCTGCCCCAGTTCCTCGACACCAAAGGCGATTTCTGGACGCAGATGCTGATCTTCGAGGCGACCTTCATCACGCTCGCCTTCGCCAATGCCATGGGCTACGCGCTGATCGCCTCGCGGGCACGGACCGTGATCGGCAATCCCCGTGCGATCGGAATGTTCAACAAGGCCGGCGGCACGCTGCTGATCGGCGCCGGTGTCGCCACGGTCGCGATCCGCTCCGGCAGCAACTGATCGGCCAATCCGGAAGGGCGGTCTTGACGCTGCGTCGCGGCCGCCTACCTGTTCTACACCATGACCCGCCGCAAGCTTCTCTCCTTCGTTGGCCTCGGTGCATTGCTGGCTTCGACCGGCGCTGCCTGGGCTGCGATCTCCCGCTCGCGCAATCCCTATTACCAGGGCCCCGTCAGCGACCATTTCAACGGCCTCCTCTTCAGCGACGGCCGCACGGTGAACAAGGGCCTCGCCGACGTGCTGCGCTGGCAGACCGGCAAGCGCGAACGCGAGGCCTTCCCCCTCGCCTATCAGGCGCCGCCGCAGGACAAGCCCCCGGCCAGCGTCGAGGGCGTCAGGATCGTCCATCTCGGCCATGCCTCCTTCCTCTATCAGATCGCCGGCCTCAGCCTGCTGGTCGACCCCGTCTATTCGCTGCGCGCGAGCCCCTTCTCCTTCATCGGGCCCAAGCGTGTGAACGCGCCGGGCGTCGCCTTCGCCGATCTGCCGAAGATCGATGCGGTGCTGATCACGCATAACCATTACGACCATCTCGACATCGAGACGCTGGCCCTGCTGCATGCCAGAGACCAACCGCGCATGATCATGCCACTCGGCAATGACTCGATCGTCCGCGCCCGCATCCCCGACGCCCGCGCCGAGGCGCATGACTGGAACGATCGACTCACCCTCTCGGATAAGGTCGCCATCACGCTGGTGCCGAGCTATCACTGGTCGGCGCGCGGCGCTTTCGACCGGCGGATGGCGCTGTGGTGTTCCTACATCCTCGAAACACCAGCCACGAAGATCTTCCATATCGGCGACACCGGCTACCATGACGGCTCGCTCTACGAGGAGCTTGGCAGCAAGCACGGGCCGTTTGATCTGGCCGTGCTGCCGATCGGCGCCTATGAGCCGCGCTGGTTCATGTCGGACAACCACATGAACCCTGACGAGGCGGTGAAGGTCATGCTGGCGCTGCGGGCACAGCAGGCGATCGGCCATCACTGGGGCACCTTCCAGCTCACCGACGAGGGCGTCGAGCGCCCGCCCGAGGCGCTGAAGGCCGCGCTCGCCGAGGCTGGCCTGCCGGAAGAGCGCTTCAGGCCGATGCGGCCAGGTCTGAGCTGGAGCGTTTGAGGGCCCTTGTCATTCCGGGGCGGCGCATCGCGCCGAACCCGGAACCCACGACTGGGTGCAACCTCAAGGAATCAAACCGGGCAAAGGCTCGCCCGGTCGTGGGTTCCGGGTTCGATCCTGCGGATCGCCCCGGAATGACAGCGAAAACTATTTCGGCTGAACGTAGACGTTGATCTCAAGGTTCGGATCGCCGGGGTCCTTGAGGTCGCTGACATATTCCTCGAGGAAAGCATCCTTCACGGTGATGCTCTTGGCTTCCAGATAGGCCGTGATCGTCTCGTAGGTGGAATCGATGTCGTCATAGGGCGCGACATGGAGGAAGCGCAGGGCCTTGCCCGTCGGGGAGGCGCTCAGCTTCACGCCGTCGCCGAAGGCGGGAGGCGGCCCTCCGGCGGGCGCGGCGACCGGCAGCATCGCATCGAAGCGAAAGCCGTCATCCGTCGTCTCGACGAACAGCGACAGCGGACGGCCCGCAACGGGCAGGCCCGCCTTCTGCGCCTCGGCGCGCAGGGCGTTGAAGCTCTCGGACAGTTTCTGGAAGCCCTGGTCCCAGCTTGCCTGCCCCGAAAGGAGCAGGACAGGCTTCGCAGCGAGCGTGATCTCGTCGATATCGCTGGCATCACCGCGTTTGCCGGCCAAGGTCGCATTGGGATCGGGCACGCCGGTCTGCTGCTGCACGGGCGGCGCCGGCAGGGACTGGCCCGGAGGCGGCAGGGTCGGCGGCGGCTGTACCGGCTGCGGCTCGGCCGGCCCCGGTAGCGTCGGCGCGGGCTGCACCGGCTGCGGCGTCACCGGGTTCGGCGGCGGCGGGGCCGGCTGGACCGGCTGCGGCCCCGGCTGGGGATCAGGCACCGGCACGGGCGGCGTCTGCGCCGGTGCGGACGGCACCTGGGCAGGGCTGACGCCGGGCGGCGGTGCGAGCGGCGCGGTTTCGACGGCGGTCGGTGGCGCCACGCGTGCCTGGGCAAAGACCATTCCGCTCGACAGGCTCGCCAGGCCGGCAAGCGTCAGAACACAAATCCGGGAATACCGCATCATGACGGCCCTGAGTTTCACGCGATTCGCGCCCTTGCGGCGCAACATAGAATGTCCACCTTGTCCTAGGGAACGGGGACGAGGGTGGCTTTTTCACGTCGTCTCCGCCATAGACCCACTATTCACGGGACGTGTGACCAAATGAACGCTCTGGCCAATCGCCGGTTCCTGAAGATGAACGGGCTCGGCAACCAGATCACGGTGCTGGACCTGCGCGGCACCAAGCATGTCGTCAGCGAAGCGGAAGCCCGCGCGATCGCCTCCGAGCCCCGCGCCCGCTTCGACCAGCTCATGGTCCTTCACGATGCCGCGACGCCCGGGACCGACGCCTTCGTGCGCATCTACAACACCGACGGCTCGGAAGCCGGCGCCTGCGGCAACGGCACGCGCTGCGTCGCCTGGGCGATGATCGCCGATCCGCAGATGGGCGATCTCAACAAGACCCGGCTCACGCTCCAGACCAAGGCTGGCCTGCTGCCGGCCTTCCGCGAGGGCGAAACGCTCTTCACCGTCGACATGGGCGCGCCGCGCCTCGACTGGGACCAGATCCCGCTAGCTGAGCCTTTCGACGATACCAGCCGCTTCGAATTGCAGATCGGGCCGATCGACGATCCGATCCTGCACACGCCCTGCGCCGTCAACATGGGCAATCCGCACGCGGTCTTCTTCGTCGAGGACCCCTATGCCTACAATCTCGAACAGATCGGCCCGCTGCTCGAGAACCACCCGATCTTTCCGGACCGCGCCAATATCGAGCTCGCCGCGGTCAAGGCGCCCGACCATATCGTGCTGCGCGTCTGGGAGCGCGGCGCCGGCATCACCCAGGCCTGCGGCTCGGGCGCCTGCGCGGCACTGGTCGCAGGCGTGCGCCGCGAGCTCACGGCACGCAAGGCAACCGTCAGCCTGCCCGGCGGCGATCTCGCCATCGAATGGCGCGAGCGCGACGGCCATGTCCTGATGACCGGCCCGGTCGAATTCGAATGGGAAGGCACGCTCGACCCGGCGTTGTTTTCGAGCGCCGCCTGATGCCGCTGGAGGTCGTCACCTTCGGCTGCCGCCTCAACATCGTCGAGAGCGAGGCGCTGCGGCTCCAGGCGGAAGTCTCCGGGCTGAAGCACGCCGCCATCGTCAATTCCTGCGCCGTCACCGCCGAGGCAACCCGGCAGGCGCGGCAGGCCGTGCGCCGCCTCAAGCGCGAGCAGCCGGACAGGCCCGTCATCGTCACCGGCTGCGCCGCGCAGATCGAACCCGAGCGCTTCGCCGAGATGCCGGAGGTCGACCGCGTCCTCGGCAATGACGAGAAGCTGCGCCCCGAGAACTGGACGGCGCTCGCTCGCTCCAACAGCCTCGGCCATCCCGACACCCCTGCGGACAAGCTCGATGTCGGCGACATCATGGCCCGCACAGCCTTGCGCGCGCCTGTCACCGGCCGCTTCGCCAGCCATACGCGCGGCTTCGTCCAGGTCCAGAACGGCTGTGATCATCGTTGCACATTCTGCGTCATCCCGTTCGGCCGCGGCAATTCGCGCTCGCTCGCCATCGCCGATGTCGTCGCGCAATGCCGCACCCTGCTCGAAGCAGGCGCCCGCGAGATCGTTCTGACCGGCGTCGACCTCACCAGCTATGGCCGCGACCTGGCCGATGAGCCGACCTTGGGAGCGCTCGCCGGGGCGATCCTGCGCGCCTTGCCTGAATTACAGCGCCTGCGCCTCTCCTCGATCGACGCCGTCGAGGTCGACGATACCTTGCGCGACCTGCTCGCGACCGAGGCCCGCCTGATGCCGCATCTGCATCTCTCACTGCAGGCCGGCGACGACCTCATCCTCAAGCGCATGAAGCGTCGCCACGGCCGCGACGACGCCATCCGCTTCTGCGCCGAGATCCGGGCGTTGCGTCCCGATATCGTCTTCGGCGCCGATCTCATCGCGGGCTTTCCGACCGAGGACGAGGCCATGTTCGCCCGCTCGCTCGACCTCGTCGCGGAATGCGGGCTCAGCTTCGTCCATGTCTTCCCCTACTCGGCACGCCCCGGCACGCCGGCTGCGCGGATGCCGCAGCTTTCGGGAGAGATCGTCTCGGAGCGCGCCGCGCGGCTGCGTGTGGCGGGAGGCGCCGCGCAGGAACGCCATCTCCGTGAGCGTATCGGCCGTCCGCTCAGAGTGCTGACCGAACGCGGCAATACCGGCCGCGCCGAGGATTTCACGCTGATCCGCTTCGCCAGCGACATCGCGCCGGGCGAGATCGTGCCGGTCACCGGCCACGCCGCCGACGGCAAGGCGTTGTTGGCGGCCTGAGCTCATTTTCCTGGGAAGAGTGGCCGCCTCGGTCGCCGATGGGAGGAGGAGTGACCGAGGCGGCAGAGCCATGCCCGGAATGGCAGACCCGCATATTAGACGCAGCAACTCGCCAAAAGGTTCAAAGCCTCACACGACAACCGAGCCGCGCACGCGCTGGACCTGATTGTTGCAGTATCCCCGCGGGTTCCAGGCCGGTTCCAGCGGCTGGACGCCGCCCTCGGCATCGCGCGCCCGCGCCATGACGACGAAGGGGCCCGGCTGTTCAGCCGCGATCTCCGCCTCGAAGCGCCGCCAGGCGAAACGCCCCTCACCCGGCTGCAATTCGACATCGCGCCAGCTCTCGCCGCCATCGCTGGAAATTGCGACGGCTTCCAACGGCACGGCCCCGCTCCAGGCGAAGCCCGCGACCTTCAGCCGCTCGCCTTGCTTCACCACGAAACCGTCTGATGGAGCCGTGATGAGCGATTTCACCGGCATGTTGGTGATAACAGCGAAATTCGCCGGATCGAGCGGTTTGCCCGGGCGCACCGGATGGATCGGCAAACGATAATCGGTGCCGCGCATCTTCTCGCCGTCATGCTCGATATCGCGCAGCGTGATCCGGTCGAGCCATTTCTGCCAGGCCGAACCGGGATAGCCCGGTGCGACGATGCGCAACGGCCCGCCATGCAGGCGCGGCAGAGGCTCGTCGTTCATGGCGAAGGCGATCAGGGTTTCGGGAGCCACCGCCTTGGCCATCGGCAAGCCGCGCGAGAGCGCGGCCTTATCCGGCTTGCCGATCTGCCGGTCCGGCGCGTGATGGGCCGTATAGACCGCCCCCTGCCTGGGGCCGGCATGTTCCAGCACATCCGCCAGCCTGACCCCGGTCCAGCGCGCGCAGCCGACAGCGCCGAGCCGCCATTGCAGCCCGTCCGTCGCCGGCGAGAACTGCGAACGGCCATTGCCGGCGCATTCCAGGACGGCGGTGACCGTGACGGTTTCGAAGCGCTGGCGCAGACCCTCGACGGTCCAGACGGCCGGACGCTCGACCTCGCCATCGACGGTCAGCGTCCAGCCGCTCTCGTCGATCTCCGGCAGATGGCCGTTATTGCGGATGAAGAAGGCATCGACCGGCGTGATCGGATCGCCGAGCAGGGCGAGCGCCGGCTCGGCGTTCAACGCCTCCTCCTCATAGACATGGAGGCCGGGCTTCAGGCGGCGCAGCAGCGGCAATTCGGCAAGGCGATGGGGCAAGCGGCAAGGATCTCCGGCGGCGCGAGACGGTCACCCGTCCCGGCGAAAGCCGACAAGAGATGGCACGTTGCCCGACCGGCTGTCGACCGTCGCCCAGCGTCAGTGCCTGGCGACGACCTCCTCGCGCAGCGCCCGGCGCAGCACCTTGCCGACATTGGTCTTCGGCAGGCTCTCGCGGAAGAAGATCTGCCTGGGCACCTTGTAGCCGGTGAGGTTCTCCTTGCAGTAGGCCCGCAGCGCATCCGTCGTCAGGGTCGGATCCTTGCGGACGACGAAGGCGGTGACAGCCTCGCCGGAATGCTCGTCGGGCAGGCCGATGACGGCCGATTCCAGCACGCCGGGATGCGAGGCCAGCACGTCCTCGACCTCGTTAGGATAGACGTTGAAGCCGGAGACCAGCACCATGTCCTTCATCCGGTCGACCACCCTGGTCTGCCCGTCCGGCAGCATGATACCGACGTCGCCGCTGCGGAAATAGCCGTCGGCGGTCATCGCCTTGGCGGTCTCGTCCGGGCGGTTCCAGTAGCCCGCCATCACCTGCGGCCCGCGAATGCAGATCTCGCCGGCCTCGCCGAGCGGCATGTCGTTGCCCTCGGCGTCGCGGATCGCGATCTCGGTCGAGGGAATCGGATAGCCGATCGTACCACTGAACTCCGTGATATCGGGCCGGTTGATGGTGGCGACGGGCGAGGTCTCCGACAGGCCGTAGCCCTCGATGATCGGGCGCCCGGTCACGGCCTTCCACTGCTTGGCGACCGCGGCCTGCGTCGCCATGCCGCCGGCAACCGCGAAGCGCATCTCGGAGAAGTCGACTTCCTTGATCTCGGGATGGTTGGCGAGCGCATTGTAGAGCGTGTTGACCCCCGAGAAGAGCGTGAAGCGGCTCGCCTTCAGCGTCTTGATGAAGCCGGGTATGTCGCGCGGATTGGCGATCAGCAGGCTCTTGGCGCCGATACGCAGCAGGAACATGCAGCAGCAGGTCAGCGCGAAGATGTGGTAGAGCGGCAGCGCCGTCACCATGACGTGCTGGTAGTCGCTGCGGCCGAGCGGCGGCTCCAGCATCCATTCGAGCCAGAGACCAGCCTGCTGGACGTTGGCGGCGACGTTGCGATGCGTCAGCGTCGCGCCCTTGGCGACGCCGGTCGTGCCGCCGGTATATTGCAGGAAGGCGACATCCTCAGGCACGACCGTCACCGGCGTCATCCGGGCACCGCCGTGCAGGATCTGCTGAAAACCGATGGAGCCGGGAAGATCGTAAGGCTTCACCACCTTCTTGACCCGGCGCGCGACGAAATTGACGATCTTGCCCTTGAAGCCCATCAGGTCGCCGGCCGTGGCGATGACGATGGCGTCGAGCTTCAGGTTCGGCTTCGCTTCCTCGACGACATGGGCGAAGTTCTCGATCACCACGAGCACCCGCGCCCCGGCATCGTTGATCTGGTGCGTCAGCTCACGCGCGGTGTAGAGCGGATTGACGTTGACGACGGTAAAGCCGCCGAGCAGCACGCCGAAGATCGCTGCCGGATAGGCCAGGATGTTCGGCATCATCAGGGCGACACGATCGCCCTTCTTCAGGCCCTGCGCCTGCAGCCAGCCGGCGAAGGACTCAGCGGCGCGGCGCGTCTCGGCGAAGGTGATCGCCTTGCCGAAGCTCTCGAACGCCGGCCGATCGGCATGGGTGGAACAAGCGGAGCCGATCAGGTCAGCCAGCGTCCCGATCTTCGCTTCGTCGAGTTCGGGCGGCACGGCCGGCGGATAATGCGCGAGCCACGGGCGCGAGGCATTCCTGGCCTGCGTGGCGCCGGTCGCAGTCATCGTTCCCTCCAGTTGCCCGGTTGGCCGCCTCACGGCGGGTTCCGGTGCATTTTCATGATCGTACAGTGCGGAACAGCGGCCGGCAGCGCAAGCGCCGACCGCCATCGACCGTGGAATGTTTACATCTAAACAGTTCGCCCTGCATGAAATCAAGCCCAAACCGGGAGCCGAATGACGGCTCCCGGAGCGAAGGGTGGGTCCAAGGCAGAATCAGCGCGCTTGCGCGAGGGTCAGCGCCTGCGCGGAAACCACCGCCTCGGCCGGCTTGCCGGCGAGTTCCGCCAGATGATCGAAGCGCGCGCTGAACGAGCCGACGCCCGAGGTGGCCGAGCGCAACTCGACGATCAGGCCGGTCATCTCGGCTTCCGGCACCAGCGCCTTGATCTGGTCCCAGCCGCGCCAGCCCGCGCGGGTATCGTAACCGAGGATCTGCCCGCGCCGGCCCGAGATCAGCGCCGAGGCCCGCGACATCGCCTCGGAAGGGATGACCACATCGACCGACAGGATCGGCTCGAGCAGCACCGGCTTGGCCTGCGGCATCGCCTCGCTCATCGCCAGCCGCGCCGCCTGCCGGAACGCCATGTCCGAGGAATCGACGGTGTGATACGAGCCGTCCGTCAAGGCGACCGCGACATCGACGATCGGGAAGCCCAGCGGCCCCTTCTCGCAGAAATCGCGCATGCCGGCCTCGACCGAGCCGATATACTGGCGCGGCACGACACCGCCGGTGATCTTGTCGACGAACTGGATGCCCTCCCCGCGCGGCAGCGGCGCGACCTCGATCACCACGTCGCCATACTGGCCATGGCCGCCGCTCTGCTTGCGATGCCGGCCCCGCGCTCCCGCCTGGCCGCGGATCGTCTCGCGATAACCGACCTGCGGCGCCTTGCTCGTCACCGTCACGCCATAGCGGCCGGCGAGCTTTTCGAGCGCCACGCGCAGATGCATCTCGCCCTGGCCCGACAACCGGGTTTCGCCGAGTTCCGGCACCTGAGTCACCGCGAGCGCGGTGTCTTCCTCGGTCAGGCGCTGCAAGGCCGCCGCCAGCCTGACATCGTCCTTGCGGTCCTTCACCGCGATGGCGAAGGCATGGACGGCCTCGGGCGGCGCGACCGCGCTGACCACGCTCGCCCGCGTCTTGCCGAGCATGAAGGCCTCGCCTGTCGCGATGCCGTCGAGCTTCGCGAAGCCGGCGACCTCGCCCTCCTCCGCCGCAGGCTTTCGGCTCTGCTCCGCTCCCTTAAGGGCGAGGACACCGGCGATACGGGCTTCCGCCCCGCCGGACGAGGTCACGACATCGCCCTCCGCCAGCCGCCCGCGCATCACCCGCGCCAGCGAGACCTTGCCACCCTGGCTCGAATGCCAGGTCTTCATCACCTGGGCGAGCGGCGGTCCCTCGGCGAGGATGCCGGCGCGCCCGCGTGTCTCGGCGAGACCGGGCGCCTCGTGCCTGAGCGCCTTGAGCAGCCGCGTCACGCCATTGCCGCGCTCGGCTGCGCCGATCAGCACCGGCACGACATGGCGATGCTGCAACTCGCGCGCGAGATCGTCGAAGACGCGGTCGCGCGGCGGTTCCATGTCCCCCAGCAGCTCCTCCATCAGGTCGTCGTCGTAATCGGCGAGCCGCTCCAGCATCGAGAACCGCGCTTCCTTCTCGCGGCCCGCCTCGTCGACGGCCAGCGGCACGATCTCGCTCGGCGCATGCTCGCGATAGATGAAGGCCCGCTCCAGCGCGAGGTCGATGAAGCCGACCGCGATCCCGTTCTTCCAGATCGGGATCTGGCGCAGCAGCAGCGGCGTCCGCGAGGCCCGTTGCAGGATGCCGAGCGTCTCGCGCACCCGGCGCGAAGCCGTGTCGATCTTGTTCAGGAACAGGAAGCGCGGGATGTCGGCCTCCTCCAGCTCGCGCAGCACGAGCTCCAGCGCTGGCGCCTTCCTGTCATCCGCCTCGCAGACCACGACGGCCGCATCCACTGCCGGCAGCACATGGCGCATCTCGTGCAGGAACTCGACCGAGCCGGGGCAGTCGATGAAATGGAAGGTATCGCCGAGGAAATCGACGGTCGCGACCGTGGGCTCCGTGCTCATCTGGTGCGCGCGCGCCTCCGGCGCCGCATCGCCGACCGTGTTGCCGCCCTTGACCGTGCCGGTGCGGGTCAGCGCGCCGCATCGCATCAGGATGCTTTCGAGCAGCGTGGTCTTGCCGCTCTGGAAGGGGCCGACGATCGCGATGCATCGCGGCCCCGCGCGTCGGGTGCCGTTTGCGGGACCGCCATTCTGAGCCGATGCAGGCATGACTTCCTCCTTCGGGGCTGGCCGCGATGGAGGAGAGGTTCGAGCGGCCCCGGCTCCGGCGCGGTGGAAGCCGGCGGGAACAGCGAATGCGCTCACACCGGATGGGCGGCGGTCGCTCGGGCCCGACGGGGTCGGGCGGCCGTCGGAGAGGCAGTTGAGGAGAGGTTCGCGCCGATCGGGAGCGGACGCAAGCGCTTTATCGGCACGGTCGCGGCGAACGGGCGAGGCCCGGACCATCACCGGTATCGGAACGGCTATCGCTCCGCCGGGACCCGTGATTTCATCGGGAGATCCGCGGGGTTGCCCGCACGAGAAGCGAGCCGGCACCTTCACGCTCCCTGCGTCTCCGAAGCAGGGGAACCTGAAGGATCGCCGGACATTCTATGGGCGGACCGCCGCAGCGGCCGCAGGGATGCATGGAGACAGCCGATGCCCGAGAATGCTTCGCAAATGGACCTGGACGAGCGCATCGCCCTCCTCCGGCGCAATATCTCCGAGCTGATGGAACAAGCGACGGGAGCCTCCGGCGCCGCCGTGGAGGAAGCCCTCGCCAACCGGCTCGGCGAGCAGCAGGACATGCTCAACGAGCTGCTGAAGAAGCGTGAGGCGATGGGGTAGGGACGTTTTCCGCAGCCGACTGAATCTGCTGCACCACCTTTTGTCATTCCGGGGCGCGCCACAGGCGCGAACCCGGAATCCACGACTGGGTGGGACATTTCATGCCGCGTTGCCAGCCGCTCGCCCAGTCGTGGGTTCCGGGCTCTTCGCTGCGCGAAGCCCCGGAATGACAAATGTGGCGCGAAGCCGCTGCGAGCTGGTTGCAGTACCGCCGTCAGAGATTGCGCCGCTCGCCGCGAAGCGTCGCGAGCCCGATACCGGCGGCATCGAAGCCGCCATCGACGGCCAGGACCTGCCCGGTGATATAGCTCGACCGGTCGGAGCAGAGGAAGAAGATGGCCTCGGCCAGCTCCTCCTCCAGCCCGTAGCGGCCGAGCGGGACGGCATCGCGATAATCCGCCCGGATCTCCGGGCTGTGCACCGCCTTGGCCATCGCCGTCTCAACCGGCCCCGGCGCGACCGCGTTGACGCGGATGCCCAGCCCCGCGAGTTCGACCGCCTGCTGCTTGGTGAGATGGGCGAGCGCGGCCTTCGAGGTGCCGTAGGCGACGCGCAGGGTCGAGGCGCGCAGTCCCGAGATCGAGGTGATGTTGACGACGGCGCCGCCGCCATTGTCCGCCATCGCCCGCGCCGCGAGCTGCGTCGCCAGGAACGGCCCGGTGAGATTGACCGCCAGCACCCGCTGCCATTCGTCATGGCTGGTTTCGAGCATCGGCTTGAACACCGCCGTGCCGGCATTGTTGACGAGGGCATCGAGCCGTCCGAAGCGCTTGGCCATGCCGGCGAAGGCGGATTCGAGCTGGGCGGGCATGGCCACGTCGCAGGTCAGCACCAGCGTCCGCTCCGGCGTGGCGATCTCGGCCGCGGCCCGCTCGAGCCCCGCCCCGTCTATGTCGAGCAGGCCGACCTGCCAGCCCTCGGTCAGGAAGCGCTTGGCGGTGGCGAGGCCGATGCCGCGCGCGGCTCCGGTCACGAGGGCGGTCTTGATAACGGGATCGGTCATGGCATCTCGTCCGGTAGCTTGTCGCTTCCGCACAGGCTATGCATGCCGGCAGCGCCGCCAACAAGCCGGCATTGCCGCTCGACAAACTCCCCGCGCTCCTGTAAGGCCCCGCACTCAACTGAAAACAGCGCGCCGTAACGCCCGCGTGAACACACGCGACAACGGCCATGGAGAGACCCATGAACATCATCGAACAGCTCGACGCCGAGCAGATTGCCAAGCTGAGCGAAGGCAAGGCCATTCCCGCCTTCCAGCCCGGCGACACCGTGCAGGTCAACGTCAAGGTCAAGGAAGGCGAGCGTAGCCGCGTCCAGGCCTATGAAGGCGTCGTGATCGCCCGCAACGGCGGCGGCCTCAACCAGAGCTTCACCGTTCGCAAGATTTCCTACGGCGAGGGCGTCGAGCGCGTCTTCCCGCTGTTCTCGCCGAACCTCGATTCGATCAAGGTCATCCGCAAGGGCAAGGTGCGCCGCGCCAAGCTGTATTACCTGCGCGATCGTCGCGGCAAGTCGGCCCGTATCGCCGAGCGCGTCGATGCCAAGCCCGCCAAGGGCCAGAAGGCCGCCGGCAAGTAAGCCGAAGCCTCAGCGCAAAAAGATTGGAACGCGGTCCTTCGGGGCCGCGTTTTTTATTGCCCGCGGACCGAAATGGTCATTCTTAAAACGCATACCAAACAGCTTTACTATCGCTTGATATGCGCCAAGAGCGCATATAAGTATGACAATCATTAGCATGCTATTTATGTTGCTCCTATGGACCTCATCCAGCTTCAGGCCGCGTTCACCGGCGAACTTGCCGCCGTCAACCGCAAGCTGAGAGCGCTTGTCGACGAGCGTGCCCGCGGCATGGGCCTGACCCTGTCGCGGGCACGCCTGCTGATGGAACTCGCGCGGGATGACGGCCCGATCCAGTCCGACCTCGCCGGCCTGCTCGACATCGAGCAGCCGACGCTGGTTCGGCTCCTCGACGGGCTGGAACGCAACGGCATGATCGAGCGCCGCGCCGTCGAGGGCGACAGGCGTGCACGCCGCGTCTTCCTGACCGAAAGCGCCCGGGCCCAGGCGCAGGACATCCTGAATTTCCTCACCGAGCTGCGCGCCGGCATCCTGCAGGGCATCGCCCCCGCGGAGATGGAAGCGGCGCTTGACGTCCTGCGCCGCACCTCGCGCAATATCGCCGCCGGGCGGAACGCCGCGCCATGAGCGCGCCCGAAACCACCGCTGCGCCTGCCGCGCCGGCACCGGCTCCCACGGGGCTCACCATGCCGCCGGCCCGGGCGCTCGCCTATATGCTGGCTTCGGTGACGCTGGCCATGACCCAGCAGATCGGCGCGAACCTGGTCAACACCAATGTCTACCAGATCCAGGGCGAGCTCGGCGCCACGCTGGCCGAGACCAACTGGCTGATCGCCGCCTATATGGCCCCGAACGTCTCGCTCTCGATCGCGCTGATCAAGATCCGGATGCAGTACGGCTTGCGCAATTTCGCCGAGATCAGCCTCGCCGGCTTCGTCCTTGCCGCCTTCCTGAACCTCGCCTTCGTCCATGACCTGCCATCGGCCGTGGTCGTGCGCTTCATGAGCGGCATGGCGGCGGCGCCGATGTCCTCGCTCGCCTTCTTCTACATGATCGAGCCGCTGCCGCCGCAGAAGAAGCTCACCGTCGGCCTGTCGCTCGCGCTGACCAACACCACGCTCGGCATCCCCGTGACGCGCCTGATCTCGCCCTGGCTGCTGGAGCTCGGCGGCTTCCACGGGTTGACGCTTTTCGAGATGGGCCTCGCCATGGTCGCCTTCGGCTTCGTCTTCGCCTTGCCGCTGACCACGCCGCCGCGCGTCAAATGGATCGGCCCCCTCGACATCGTCAGCTACCTGCTCATCGCGATCGGCTTCGGTTCGATCGCCGTCGCCCTCAGCCTAGGGCGCATCTACTGGTGGTTCGAGGCGCCTTGGCTGGGCTGGCTCTTCGCCTGCGCCGTGATCTGCCTGACGCTGGCGGTGATCGTCGAATTGCATCGCGACAGCCCGCTCATCGACATCCGCTGGCTGACCAGTCCGGCTACGCTGCATTTCGCCGGCGCCATTCTCCTGATGCGCATCGTGCTGGCCGAGCAGACGGTCGGCGCCTCGAATTTCTTTCAGGCACTCGGCATCCAGAATGAACAGACCATGCCGCTTTACGGCCTGATCCTTTGCGCGATCCTGGCCGGCGGCGTGACCTGCGCGCTGCTGCTGCGGCCCGGCCGGGAGAACTGGTTCTACGGCACCGCGCTCGCCTGCGTTGCGCTCGGCGCCTGGCTCGACAGCGGCGCCACCAGCCAGACGCGTCCGCATGACATCTGGCTGAGCCAGGCCCTCGTCGCCTATGGCTCCGGCCTTTTCCTGCCGGCGGCAATGGCGCAGGGCATGGGCGGCGCGATCGCGCGCGGCCCGATCTATATCCTGAGCTTCATCACCGTCTTCCTGTTCACGCAGAGCATCGGCGGGCTGCTCGGCTCGGCTCTTTTCGGCACCTTCATCACGTTGCGCACCACGTTCCATTTCAACGTGCTGGCCGAGCATTTTGTCCTGTCCGAGCCGTTCTTCGCCCAGCGCGTCAACCAGTTTGGCGGCATCTATAGCCATGTCCTGACCGACCCGACGCTGCTGCGGGCGGAAGGCGTGACGCTGCTCACCCAGCGGGCCTCTCAGGAGGCCATCGTTCTCGCCTATAACGACGCCTTCATGCTGATCTCGGCCATCGCGAGCCTCGCGCTGCTCGGCCTCCTCTCCCACCTCGCCTATCTGCAACTGCGCAAGCGCCTTGCCCCTCCCGCCGTTCAACCCGCTCCCTGACCGCCCAGCCCCGCCATGACCCGCATCCTCCGCTCCGTCTCGACCTATGTGGCACTCGCCATCGGCCTCATCGGCCTCGCCGTCATCCTCTACGCCTGGCGCCTGCCGCCCTTCTCCAGCGCGATCGAGGTGACCGAGAACGCCTATGTCCGCGGCCAGATCACCGTGATCGCGCCGCAGCTCGCGGGCTATGTGGCCGAGGTGCCGGTGCAGGACTTCGCCACGGTGAAGCGGGGCGACCTGCTCCTGCGCATCGACGACCGCATCTACGCCCAGAAGCTGGAGCAGGCCCGCGCCGGCCTCGCCGCCCAGCGTGCCGGGCTCGCCAATTCCGACCAGTCGCGCGCCGCCGCCGAAGCCCGCCTGCGCGCCGCCGTCGCCAATGTCGCCAGCGCCGAGGCGGCCTTGCGTACCGCGGAGGCCAACTGGGGCCGCATCGAACCGTTGCGCGAGCGCGGCGTCGTCAGCCAGACCTCGACCGACCAGAGCCAGCAGGCGCTCGACCAGGCCCGTGCCGCGATCACCGCGACCAATGCCGCCGTCGATGTCGCCCGGCAGGACATCCAGACCGCGATCGTCAACCGCCAGTCGCTGGTCGCGGCGGTCGAGGGCGCCGAGGCCGCCGTCCATCTCGCCGAAATCGACCTCGGCAATACCCGCATCATCGCCCCGCAGGACGGGCGGCTCGGCGAAGTCTCGGCCCGGCTCGGGCAATATGTCTCGGCCGGCACGCAATTGATGGCGCTGGTGCCGAACCAGGTCTGGGTCGTCGCCAATTTCAAGGAGACGCAGCTTGCCGGCATGCGCGCCGGCCAGCCGGTGAGCTTCACCGTCGATGCCCTGCGTCACGCCCGCCTGACCGGCAGGATCGAGCGTTTCTCACCGGCAGCCGGCTCGGAGTTCAGTGTCATCCGCCCCGACAACGCCACCGGCAACTTCATCAAGATCGCGCAGCGCGTGCCGGTGCGCATCGCCGTCGACCCCGACCAGCCTCTCGCCGAGCGGCTGGCGCCCGGCATGTCCGTTGTCGTCAGCGTCGATACCTCTGCGTCACGCTGATGGCGCAGCTGCAACGGCGCCGATTGTCCGGCTTGATTGGAACTGCTAAACAGTAGCCATGTCGCCGTGTGAGCATCATTTGCAGCGCTTCAGCGTCGTGCAGGGAGAGGGCCATCTGCCGCCCCTGCCGACGACGCAGGATTTTGCCGCGCTGCACGACCATGCCCGGCTGCCATGGCGCTTTTTCGGCCGCTTTACCGCCTCGATTGCCGCAGGCCTTACCGGCGCCTGAGACCGGCCGCCTCCGTGCGGCCGGCGACAGGCGAACCGTTTTTGCGTGCCGGCCAAAGCGAGCCGGCGCATCAATCTTCACGCAGATTTCCGAAGACCGAGGCCTCAAGCCATGACTGCGACCACCGGACCCCGCACCCTCTACGACAAGATCTTCGACGACCACGTCGTCGACCGGCAGGAGGACGGCACCTGCCTGCTCTATATCGACCGCCACCTCGTCCATGAGGTGACGAGCCCGCAGGCCTTCGAGGGCCTGCGCATGACCGGCCGCAAGGTCCGCGCACCCGAGAAGACGCTCGCCGTCGTCGACCACAACATCCCGACGACCGACCGCAGCAAGGGCATCGCGGAAGAGGAAAGCCGCATCCAGGTCGAGGCGCTCGCCAGGAACGCCCGGGATTTCGGCGTCGAGTATTTCAACGAACTCGACAAGCGTCAGGGCATCGTCCACATCGTCGGCCCCGAGCAGGGCTTCACCCTGCCCGGCACCACGATCGTCTGCGGCGACTCGCATACCTCGACGCATGGCGCCTTCGGCGCGCTCGCCCACGGCATCGGCACCTCGGAGGTCGAGCATGTGCTCGCCACCCAGACGCTGATCCAGAAGAAGGCGATGAACATGCTCGTCCAGGTGGACGGCACGCCTGCACCCGGCGTCGGCGCCAAGGACATCACGCTCGCCATCATCGGCGAGACCGGCACCGCCGGCGGCACCGGCTCGGTGATCGAGTATGCCGGCGAGGCCATCCGCGGCCTGACCATGGAAGGCCGCATGACCCTCTGCAACATGTCGATCGAGGGCGGCGCCCGCGCCGGCATGGTCGCGCCGGACGAGAAGTCCTTCGCCTACCTGAAGGGCCGTCCCAAGGCGCCGCAGGGCGCCGCCTGGGACGCCGCCGTCCGCTACTGGGAGACGCTGCGCACCGACGAGGGCGCGCATTTCGACCGCGTGATCCGCCTCGACGCCGCCAACCTGCCGCCGATCGTCTCCTGGGGCACGAGCCCCGAGGACGTGATCTCGGTCACCGGCGCGGTGCCTGATCCGGAGCTGATCGCTGACGAGGTCAAGCGCGCCTCGAAGAAGCGCGCGCTCGAGTATATGGGCCTGACCGCCGGTACCAAGATGACTGACATCCAGCTCGACGTGATCTGGATCGGCTCCTGCACCAATGGCCGCATCGAGGATCTGCGCGCCGTCGCCCGCATCGTCGAGGGCAAGAAGCTCCATGAAAGCCTCGACTACGGCATGATCGTTCCCGGCTCCGGTCTGGTGAAGGAGCAGGCCGAGGCCGAGGGGCTCGACAAGATCTTCCTCGCCGCCGGCTTCGAATGGCGCGAGCCCGGCTGCTCGATGTGCCTCGGCATGAACCCGGATCAGCTCAAGCCCGGCCAGCGCGCCGCCTCGACCTCGAACCGCAATTTCGAGGGTCGTCAGGGCTATCGCGGCAGGACACATCTGGTCTCGCCGGCGATGGCGGCGGCGGCGGCCCTCACCGGCCGCTTCGTCGACGTCCGCACGCTGGGCTGAGGCGGACAAGCGGGGAACTGACCATGTCGAACGATCCCCGCGAAGCCGAATCCAAGGCGGCGCTGGACCGGGTCAAGCGCGACAGCGAAAGCCTGCTCGGCTCCTCAATGGGCCGGGCGGCCGATCACTTCTCGGGCGCCGATGCGCCTGAGGGCGACAAGGTCGAGCTCTGGGGCCGGCGCATCGGCCGCTCCCTCTCGCTCCTCGGCGTCATCGTGCTGGCCTGGTGGCTCGGCTACCAATTGAAGATCTGGTGATGGGCAAGGCCGTGGACGCGAGGGTCGTAAAAGCCGCGGAGATCGACTGGGACGGGGCCAAGGCGCCGTCGCAGGAGGCGTTCGAGGTTTTGGCCCAGGCCGCCTTCGACCGCCTGCCGGAGGAATTCCGCGCGCTCTGCTCCGACGTGATCTTCAACGTCACCGAATTTCCTGAGGACGACGTGCTCAAGGAGCTGGAGGCGGAGAGTCCCTTCGACCTGCTCGGCCTATTCAGCGGCGTCGGCCTGCCGCAGCAGGGCTATGCTCCGCAGACCGGCCAGATGCCCAACACCATCCATCTCTATCGCCGGCCGATCCTCGACTACTGGGCCGAGCATGACGAGAGCCTGGGGGCCATCGTCAGCCATGTCATGATCCACGAGATCGGCCACCATTTCGGCTTCTCCGACGAGGACATGGAAGCCATCGAAGCCGCGGCGGAGCGCTAGGCGATGCTCGACGAACTGATCCGCAACCTGCCCGGCCTGATGCTGGTCTATTCCGCCTTCATCCTGGCGGTCGCAAGCCCCGGCCCGAGCAATCTCCAGGTCATGGCGACCTCGATGGAGCGCGGGCGCAGCGCCGGCTCCACCCTGGCGCTCGGCGTTACCGCCGGCTCCCTCACATGGGGCATCCTCGCCGCGATCGGCGTCACCGGCATCATCGTGGCTCATCCCGGCGCGCTCTATGCCATCAAGATCGTTGGCGGCCTCTATCTGCTGTTCCTGGCCTGGCGTTCGGCACGCTCGGCCATGCGCGCCGAGATGCCTCCGGTCAAGGCCGCCGCTTCGGGGCGCCGCACCTTCCTGCGCGGCTACCTGATGCACATCACCAACCCGAAGGCGATCCTGAGCTGGACGGCGATCATCGCGCTCGCCCTGCGGCCGGACACACCATCCGTCGTGCTCTATGCCATCATCGGCGGCTGCATGCTGATCTCGCTCGCGATCAATCAGTTCTATGCCGTGCTGTTTTCGACGGCATCGATGATCGCGGGCTACCGCCGTATCCGCCGCAAGGTCGAGGCCTGCCTCGCCGCCTTCTTCACCTTCGCCAGCTTCAAGCTGCTGACCTCGCAGCTCTGAAACCCTTCATCGCAAGAACATCGCCAAAAGGCCCATCGGAGTCTTCGCCATGCAGCCCTTCACCACCCTGACCTCGACGCCCGCGCCCATGAAGGTGGTCAATGTCGACACCGACATGATCATCCCCAAGCAGTACCTGAAGACGATCAAGCGCACCGGCCTCGGCACCGCTTTGTTCTCGGAGATGCGCTACAAGGAGGACGGCTCGGAGAATCCCGATTTCGTGCTGAACCAGCCGGCCTACCGCAAAGCGGAGATTCTCGTCGCCGGCGACAATTTCGGCTGCGGCTCGTCGCGCGAGCACGCCCCCTGGGCCCTGCTCGATTTCGGCATCCGCTGCGTGATCTCCACCAGCTTCGCCGACATCTTCTACAATAACTGCTTCAAGAACGGCATCCTGCCGATCAAGGTCACGCCGGAGCAGCTCGACATGCTGTTCGACGATGCCGCGCGCGGCTCCAACGCGACGCTGACGATCGATCTCGCGAACCAGACGATCAAGGGTCCGGACGGCGGCGAGATCAAGTTCGATATCGATCCCTTCCGCAAGCACTGCCTGCTCAACGGCCTCGACGATATCGGCCTGACCATGGAGAAGGGCACGAAGATCGACGCCTATGAGGCGAAGCTGAAGCAGCGCGAATGGGCGTGAGCCCTGGAACGCAGCTCCGGGAAGCAGGCGTGTAACGAAAGGGTCGCATCAGCGGCCCTTTTTCGTATCTGATGGGCCGGGCAGCCTTAGCGGCGCCGCGGCCGGGACGTGTTCAGGGCCACTGCCGCATCGATCAACGCCTTGAAGGCCTCGGCGTCGATCACCTCGTTCTCACGGATATCGATGGCGCGCCGGACATTGCCGTCCAGGCTGGAATTGAACAGTCCAGCGGGATCGGCAACCGAAGCACCCTTGGCGAAGGTCAGCTTGACCACGCTCTTATAGGTCTCGCCGGTGCAGATGATCCCGCCATGGGACCAGACCGGCACGCCGCGCCACTTCACCTCTTCGACCACATCGGGATCGGCCTCGCGGATCAGCGCGCGCATCCGCGCCAGCGTCGCGCCACGCCAGTCGGAGAGCGACTCGATCTTCTCGTCGATCAGCCGGGAAGCCGCCGCATCCTGAACCTCGTCCTTCGCCATGATCGCTCCCTTCGCACCAGAGCCTAGACCACGACCGTAACCGCCTCGGCCGCGCGCGTCAGGCCGGTATAGAGCCAGCGCGCCCGATGCTCGCGGAAGGCGAAGCTCTCGTCGAAGAGCACGACATCGTCCCATTGCGAGCCCTGCGACTTGTGCACGGTCAGCGCATAGCCGAAGGTGAACTCGTCGGTGTGCTTGCGCAGCTCCCACGGGATCTCCTCCTCGGTGCCGTCGAAGAAATTCGGCATCACCGAGACCTTGACCGCCTTGGCGCCGGCATCGTCCTCCGGCGTCACCCGCATGGTCACCAGCCCCTTCTTCGAGGTCTTGATCTCCTGCACGATCCAGGAGCCGCCATTGAGCAGCCCCTTGCTCTTGTCGTTGCGCAGGCAGACCAGCTTCTCGCCGGCGACGGGGCTGTTATCGGTGCGGCCCATCAACTGGCGGATGCGGGCATTGTAGTTGCGCCGCGTCTTGTTCATGCCGACCAGCACCTGATCGGCCCCCATGACGATCTCCGGATTGATCTCATGGCGCCGGATCACCCGGCTCGGCCCGTAATCGCCGAGTTCGAGCTGCCCGCCCTCGCGCACGATCATCGACATCCGCACGATCGGATTGTCCGCCGCCTGCCGGTGGACCTCGGTCAGCATCACGTCCGGCTCCTGCTCGGTGAAGAAGCCGCCGCCCTTGACCGGGGGAAGCTGCGCCGGGTCGCCCAGCACCAGCACCGGCGTGCCGAAGGAGAGCAGGTCCCGCCCCAGCTCCTCGTCGACCATCGAGCATTCGTCGATGATGATCAGCTTGGCCTTGGCCGCTGCGCTGTCGCGGTTGAGCGCGAAGATCGGGCTTTCCTCGTCGACGCCGCGCGAGCGATAGATCAGCGAATGAATGGTCTGCGCGCCATGGCAGCCCTTGTTGCGCAGCACGAGCGCGGCCTTGCCGGTATAGGCGGCGAAGACGACGTCGCCGTCGACGGCCTCGGCGATATGGCGTGCGAGCGTGGTCTTGCCGGTGCCGGCATAGCCGAACATGCGGAAGAGTTGCGGCTCGCCGGTTTGCAGCCAGCGCGCCACGGCGGTCAAAGCCATATCCTGCTGGGGCGACCAGCTCATCGCAGAATCATCGTCGAAAAAGGCATGACGCAGATGGGGCCGAGTCGGGCTGTGAGGCAAGCCCGGCGCACCCGAAACCGCTCAGGCGGCACGCAAACGCCGGACAAAAGCCGCAGCCTCCGCCTGCAGGGCATTGATCCGCCGGTCGAGCTCCCTCGCGCTCGCAGCCCCGGTATCGGCCTGGCCGACGGTCTGGAGATTGGCGGCCGCGATCTCCCCCATCGCCAGCGCAGCCGTGCCGGTCACATCCGAGATGCGCGCCACGGTCTCGCCGAGCGAACCCAGCAATTCGACATGCGAGCCGACCATCGTCGCGATCTCGGTCCCGGTCTGCTCGACCGCCGCAACGCTCGCGCCGATAGCGGACACCGCCTCAGCGGCATGGGACAATGCCTCATCGGCCTGCGCGATCCGGCTGACGATCCGCCCGGCGGCGTCCGAGGCCTGGTTGGCGAGCGTCTTCACCTCGGCGGCGACCACTGCGAAGCCGCGGCCATGGGCGCCCGCACGCGCAGCCTCGATCGTCGCGTTGAGGGCGAGCAGATTGGTCTGGCGCGCCACGGCGTCGATGATGCCCACGACATCGCGGATCTGGGCGGCGTTTTCGCTCAAGCGCGTCACCAGCGCATGGGTCCCGGCCGCCTCGCGGGTCGCCCCGGTCGCCATCTCCGAAACCCGCCTCACCTCGCGATTGATCTGGCCGACGACGTAATCCAGCCGCAGCGCCGCCTCGCTGGAGCGTCGCGCATCAATCCCCGCACCATCGACGGAAGCGGCCGCCGTCTCGGTGCTCCGCGAGATCTGGTGCACGCGAACCGCCGCATCCTGCAATGCCATGCGCAGCACCTCGCTCGACCGGCCGATCTCGCCGAGCAGGACGCCGAGCCGCACCTCGAACTCGTCGGCGATCCCGGCCAACTCGGCATTGCGCAGCTGTTCGAGGCGCCGCGCATCATCGGCCTCGCTTTCACGGGTCACCAAGGTCGCCCTGATCTCGCTGAGCTGGCGCACGACGCGGGCAAGCTGGCCGATCTCGTCGGCCCGGTCGCGATGCGGAACGTCGATGATCCGGTCGGACGCCACCGCCTGCCGGATCGCCTCCATCAGATCGCGCAAGGGCCGCGTCAACTGGCTGCGCAGCATCAGCAGGGCCAGAAGCCCGCCGCCCAGCGGGAGAAGTACCGCGAAAAGGATCGTCCGCAGACGAACAGCTTCTGCTCGCGCGCTGGCGCGGATCGAGGTCTCGCCTGCCCGCTTGGCAAGTTCGTCGCGCAAGGCCGCGGTCGTCGCAACGATCTCGTCGACATTGACGCGCGCCTCAGCCGCGCCCGCCTCCAGCAAGGCGGCCTTGGCCGAGATGCGCTGGCCGATATCGACGATGCCATGCTGGAAGGCGATGAAGGTCTTGATCCGCGCATCGAGCGTCGGATTGGCCTCGCGCAGGCTCGCCGGCAGGGCGGAGATCAGATGCGCCCGCGCCGCGTCGACCAGTTCGATGGCGGCATCCAGCTTGCCGATCATCGCCTCGATCTCCTGCGGGGAGCTGTCCGTGTCGACCCGGCTGAGCAGCGCGGCGGCTGCGATCCGGCTGGACAAAAGCGAGGCGCTGCCGGCGAGGCGGATATCCGAGAAGGCGGCGGCATCGATGCGCCTTGCCTCATCAAAACCACGCAAGGCGCTGGCAAGGCCCAGCGCCCCGGCGAGAGCCAGCAGGGCGAAGAGAATCATGATCTTCGCCGTCAGTCCCAGTCGCCGCATCGCCGCCTCAGTCTCGTAGCTGCCGTCCATGTGGCAGAGGCAAACGAACACGAGGTTAACGCGAAGCGTGATGACGCAATAATATCAATAGTTTAGCCGGTTATACAATAATCCACCCCGTTGCCCCGTCGATCGGAATTCGACCCGATTGCCCGGGATCGCAGGCCGGCCTAGCTTCGCATCATGAGACGACGCGCCAAACGGATTCTGCTGCTCTGTCTCGGCCTTGCCTTCATCGGCTATGCCGCTTTCGCTCTGTCGCCCTGGCCCACGACGCTGCTGACGCGCCTCGCCTTCGCCTATGGCGCCTCGAAGACCACGGCCGCGCTCGCTGGCCACGTCCCCTTCGGCATCCGCGAGCAGCGCGACATCCGTTATGGCAGCGCGGAGGAAGAACGGCTGGACGTCTATCTCCCCTCGGGTGGCCGCGTCGAACCGGGGCGCCCCACCGTGGTCTGGATTCATGGCGGCGCCTTCGTCGCCGGGGATCGCGGCGATGTCGCGCCCTATCTCAAGATCCTCGCCGGGCGCGGCTTCGCGGTCGTCGCAGTCGGCTATACCCGCGCGCCGACCGGCCGTTATCCCACACCGGTCCTGCAGGCGAATGCTGCGCTCGGCTTCCTGCAGCGCGAAGGGCAGCGCCTCGGCCTCGACCCGACGCGCATCGTTCTCGCAGGCGATTCGGCCGGCGCGCATATCGCCGCCCAGCTCGCGGCCGGCCTGACCGGCAAGGACTATGGCGAACTGCTCGGATTGAAGCCGGCCATCGCGCCCGCGAGCCTGCGGGGCACGGTGCTGTTCTGCGGCGCCTTCGACCTCACCGCCATCGACCTGACGGGCTTCTTCGGCAATTTCGTCCGCTCGGTCCTCTCCGCCTATTTCGGCGTGGCCAACCCGCTGGACAGCGAGCGCCTGACCCAGGCCTCCGTCCCGCGCTATGTCACGGAGGCCTTCCCACCGAGCTTCATCTCGGTTGGAAACGGCGATCCGCTGGCGCCGCAATCGGTGGCAATGGCGCAGGCCCTGCGGGACCGCGGCGTCAGAGTCGACACCCTGTTCTTCCCGCCCGAGCTCGCTCCCAAGCTGCCGCATGAGTACCAGTTCGATCTCGACCGCCCGGAAGGGCAGCAGGCGCTCGACCGGCTGACGGCCTTCCTGAACGGCCTCTCGCGCTGACCGCGGCGACTATGCCCGGAGCATCAGCCTGAGCAGCGGCCGCCCGGGTTTCTGGCGGGCGACCTCCACGAAGCCGGCGCGCAGGAACACGCTTTCCGGCCCGACATAGAGCCCTTCAGTGCTGCGCTTGTCCTGGTTGTCCATGGCCGCCGCCTCGATCAAGCGCGCCCCGCTCGCGCGTGCGAAGGCGACGGCCCCGTCGAGCAGCGCGCCGGTGACACCCTTGCCGCGAAAGCCCTTGCGCACGAAGAAGCAGGAAGCCGCCCAGTTGCCGGTGTCCTCTGCCGGCGCATCTGGCAGCGGCGTCGAGGCGCGACGCGGATTGTTCCATTCCGGGATATCGGCGCGCGGCCCGACCTGCAGCCAGCCGACCGGCTTGCCCTCGGCATAGGCGAGCACGCCGGGCGGCGGGCCCTTCTTCACGCGATCCTCGAAGAGCTGCCGCGCACCTTCGCCGAGTAGGGGCTTGCGCAAGCGCTGCGGCATCCGGAAATGGTTGCACCAGCAGCCATAGCAGGGCCCCTGCGGGCCGAAGAGATCCTCCAGATCGCTCCAGCGCTCGGGCGTCAGCGGCTTCACCTCAAAACCCGTCAGCACCATCGCGACCTCCCGTCCGCAGCAAGGCGAAGCATCTGGACAGGCGGCCAAGTTCGGCAGATCACTGTGCGGCATTGCCGGAGGTCAGCGCCATGTCGCTTGAAGTCTATGCCGCCTATCTCATCGCCTGCATCGTCATCATCATCGTACCCGGGCCGACGGTCACGCTGATCGTCGCCAACAGCCTGAAGCACGGTACCCGCGCCGGCCTCCTCAACGTGGCAGGAACCCAGGCCGGGCTCGGCATCATGGTCCTCGTCGCCGGCATCGGATTGAGCTCGGTCATCGCAGCGCTCGGCCACTGGTTCGAGTGGGTACGGCTGGCCGGCGCGGCCTACCTGATCTGGCTGGGCTGGAAGATGTTCCGCTCGGCCGGCGCCGATCTCGACGGCAAGGCTCCGGCGAAGCCGCCGCGCGGCGGCTTTTTCCTGCAGGGCGCGCTGGTTGCGCTGAGCAACCCGAAGACGCTGTTGTTCTTCGGCGCCTTCTTCCCGCAATTCCTCGACCCAGCGCGTGACCACCCCACCCAGATCGCGATCATGGGCGCGACGGCCTTGGTCTTCGCCGCGCTCAGCGACGGCGCCTATGCCCTGCTTTCCGGCAAGGCCGGGCACCTGCTGTCGCGCAGCCGCGTCCGGCTTTTGTCGAAGCTCAGCGGCGGCTTCCTGGTCGGCGGCGGTCTCTGGCTCGCCTCGACGCGGGCGAGCTGAGGCGGCCGACCGTCACCAGGCGATCGCTTCGCCGGTATAATCGCGAAAACTGTTGGTCTGCGCCATGCCCGAGGCGTCGATGGTGCGGATCAGGCCCTTGGCGCTCTCAGCCGGCGTGATGTCGGCACCGCTGCCGCCCATGTCGGTCTGGACCCAGCCGGGATGGAACAGCATCACGCTGACATCGCGCGAACGCACGCTGTTGCCGAACACGACCATGGCCATGTTCACCGCCGACTTTGACGAGCGGTAGATCAGCGCATTGCCCGGATTGGCGGAGAGCGAGCCCATGCGGCTCGAGATCGTCGCGATCTTGCGGCCCTGCCCGGCCTCGACATTCGGCAGGAACGCCTGTGCGACCCGGATCGGCGCGTAGACATTGACCTCGAAGACCTCACGCCAGGCGTCGAAATCGACATCGAGCCCGCTCTGCCGGTCGCGCGGGCCGTAGAGGCCCGCATTGTTGAGGAGCACGTCGATCGGCTGCCCGGCCAGGGCCTCCTTCGCCGCGGCGATGCTGGCGTCGGAAGTGACGTCGAGCTCGACCGGAATCAGCGCCGCCGGATGCTCGGCCGCAAGCTCGGCGAGCGCTCCACCCCAGGGATTGCGCGCCGCCGCGACCACGCGGTCGCCCCGGCGCAGTAATTCGATGGTGATGGCAAGTCCGATACCGCGATTGGCACCGGTGATCATCCAGGTCTGGGGCATGTCCGTCTCCATGGTCAGGAGACGGAGCTAAGGATGATCCGCGCATTCTGACCAGAGGCACGAACGCTTACGCGTCATGCTCGCCCTTGTGGCGAGCATCCACGTCTTGAACGCGACTTTCGACCAGCGAAGACGTGGATGGTCGGGACAAGCCCGACCATGACGGCAAATGCGCCTCAGCTCTTCGTCTTGCCATAGCCGCCGGCCGTCGGCGTGATCACCGTCACCGCCTCTCCGGCCTGGAGCAGGGTCTGATCGGAGGGCTTCAGCTCCTCGACCGCGCCCGAAAGCCGGCGCACCAGCGTCTTGCCAAGCTCGCCCGCCTCGCCGCCATCGACGCCGAAGGGCCGGACCCGGCGATGCGAAGCCAGGATCGCGCAATCCATCGTCTCGCGGAAGCGGATGGTGCGCGAGGTGCCGTCGCCAGCCGTCCACTCACCCTTGCCGCCCGAGCCCTTCCGGATGTGGAAATCCTCCAGCACGACCGGGAAGCGCGTCTCCAGGATCTCCGGATCGGTCAGGCGCGAATTGGTCATGTGGACATGCACGCCCGACGTGCCGTCGAAGCCGGGACCGGCCGGCGAGCCCGAGCAGATCGTCTCGTAATACTGGTACTGGTCGTTGCCGAAGGTCAGGTTGTTCATCGTGCCCTGCGAGCAGGACATCGCCTTGAGAGCGCCGAACAGCGTGTTCGTCACCGCCTGCGACACCTCGACATTGCCTGCCACCACCGCCGCCGGATAACGCGGCGCCAGCATCGAGCCTTCCGGCACGACGATCCGAATTGGACGCAGGCAACCCGCATTCATCGGGATCGCGTCGTCGACCATGACGCGGAAGACATAGAGCACGGCGGCCCGCGTCACCGGCGCCGGCGCATTGAAATTGTCCGGGCGCTGCTCGGAGGTACCGGTGAAATCGACCGTCGCCTCGCGCTTCTCGCGATCGATGGTGATCTTCACCTTGATCGCGCAGCCCTGGTCCATCGGATAGGTGAATTCGGAATCGTGCAGCTTGGTGAGCAACCGCGCCACGCTCTCGGCCGCGTTGTCCTGGACATGGCCCATATAGGCCTGCACCACGTCGAGGCCGAAGGAGCCGATCATCTTCTTCAGCTCCGCCAGACCCTTCTCGTTGGCGGCGATCTGCGCCTTCAGGTCGTTGACGTTCTGCACGACGTTGCGGACCGGATAGCGTGCGCCGGTCAAGAGCTTGACCAGTTCCTCCTCGCAGAAGCGGCCCTGATCGACGATCTTGAAATTGTCGATATAGACGCCCTCTTCCTCGATCTTCGTCGCGAGCGGCGACATCGAGCCGGGCGCCGTGCCGCCGACATCGGCATGGTGGCCGCGGCTCGCCACCCAGAACAGGATGTCCTTCTCCTGCGGGTCGAAGACCGGCGTGCAGACCGTGATATCCGGCAGATGCGTGCCGCCGTTATAGGGCGCGTTCAGGCAATAGACGTCACCCGGCTTGATGACGGGGTTGTTGGCGATCACGGTCTCGACCGAACGGTCCATCGAGCCCAGATGCACCGGCATATGCGGCGCGTTGGCGACGAGCGCGCCGGTCTGGTCGAAGACCGCGCAGGAGAAGTCGAGCCGCTCCTTGATGTTCACGGAATAGGCGGTGTTCTGCAGCGTCACGCCCATCTGCTCGGCGATCGACATGAACAGGTTGTTGAAGATCTCGAGCATGACCGGGTCGGCCTTGGTGCCGATCGCCGCCTGCTGCACCAGCGCCTTGACGCGGACGAGCACGAGATGGTCACGAGCCGTGAGCTTCGCGCTCCAGCCCTCCTCGACGACGACGGTCTGGTTCGGCTCGATGATGATCGCGGGCCCAGTGATGCTCTGGCCGGGCGTCATCGCCTCGCGCCGCACGATCGCCGCGTCATGCCACTGCCCCTTGGCGAAGAAGCGCGTGCGCTCGGCAGCAACCGGCTCGCCCGCCTGCTCGGAAGACGCAGCCTCCTCGAACTTCGCGCCGCCGCCGACCGCCTCGACCTCGACCGCCTCGACGACCAGCGCCTTGGTCTCGTCCATGAAGCCGAAGCGGGCCTTATGCGCGGTCTGGAAGGCCTCCTGCATGGAGGCGCGCGTGCCGGCCGGAACCGCGATCGCGGTATCGGTGCCGGAATAGCGGATATGGGCGCGCACATGGATCGCGATGTCGCCCTCCACCACGCCCTGGCCGGCGACCTCCGCCTTGGCATCGGCGGCGAGTTTTGCGGCGACCTCCTCGATCGCGGCCTTGGCCTCACCGTCGAGCGCGACGTCCAGCGCCGATGTCCGCGTCGAGCGGATTTCGGCGAGGCCCATGCCATAGGCCGAGAGCAAGCCGGAGAACGGATGCAGCAGCACCGTCTTGATGCCGAGCGCATCGGCCACGAGGCAGGCATGCTGGCCGCCGGCGCCGCCGAAGGAGTTCAGCGCATAGCGGGTAATGTCATAGCCGCGCTGGACCGAGATCTTCTTGATCGCCTCGGCCATGTTGGCGACGGCGATCTGGATGAACCCGTCCGCGACCTCCTCAGGGCTGCGCCCGTCGCCGACCTCGGCCGCCAGCACCGCGAACTTGTTGCGGACGATCGCGACATCGAGCGGCTCGTTCTGCTGCGGCCCGAAGATCGCCGGGAAATAGGACGGGATCAGCTTGCCGACCATGACGTTGGCATCGGTCACCGCGAGCGGTCCGCCGCGGCGATAGGCGGCCGGCCCCGGATTGGCGCCGGCCGAATCCGGTCCGACGCGGAAACGCGCGCCGTCGAAATGCAGGATCGAGCCGCCGCCCGCCGCCACCGTATGGATCAGCATCATCGGGGCGCGCATGCGCACGCCGGCAACCTCGGTCTCGAAGGCGCGCTCATATTCGCCGTCGAAATGGGCGACGTCGGTCGAGGTGCCGCCCATGTCGAAGCCGATCACCTTGTCGAACCCGGCCGAGCGGCCGGTCTCGGCGAGGCCGACCACGCCGCCGGCCGGGCCGGACAGGATCGCGTCCTTGCCCTGGAACAATTCGGCGGCCGTGAGCCCGCCCGAGGACATCATGAACATCAGCCGCGCGCCGGTGCGGGCGACGTCGAGCTCCTCGGAAACCTGCTGCACATAGCGGCCGAGGATGGGCGACAGATAGGCATCGACCACGGCGGTGTCGCCGCGCCCGACCAGCTTCACCAGCGGTGAGACCTCGTGGCTGACCGAAACCTGCGGGAAGCCGATATCGCGCGCGATCCGGGCCGCGACCTGCTCGTGAGCCGTGTAGCGATAGCCGTGCATGAAGACGATCGCGAGAGCACGGAAACCGGCATCGTATTGTGCCTGCAAGGCGTCGCGGATAGCCGCCTCGTCAGGCGCGCGCTCGACCGTGCCGTCGGCCAGCACGCGTTCGTCGATCTCCTCGACCGCTTCGTACAGCGCTTCGGGCAGGATGATCTGCTTGGCGAAGATGTCCGGCCGCGCCTGGTAGCCGATGCGCAGCGCGTCGCGGAAGCCCTTGGTGGTGACAAGCAGCGTCCGATCGCCCTTGCGTTCCAGCAGCGCATTGGTGGCGACGGTGGTGCCCATGCGGACTTCGCCGATGGCCTCGGCCGGGATCGGCTCGCCCACCTTGAGGCCGAGGAGGTCACGGATGCCCTGCACGGCGGCGTCGCGATAGGCGCCGGGATTTTCGGAGAGCAGCTTCCTGGCATGGAGATTGCCAGCCGGATCGCGTCCGATCACGTCGGTGAAAGTGCCGCCGCGATCGATCCAGAAGTCCCAATGCGCCGCCGACATAAGACGTTCTCCCCTCCGCCAAGCCAGCCATGATTTACGCTGACGTTTTATCGATAAATCGTCGATGAGTTATTGACAAGGCGATTCTGCCGGCTACGATCCCGATTGTGGCTGGAACATGGCTGAGGGGCCAGGCCGGCGCGAAAGCGGAGGATGCGACGATGCGAGCAACCCTGGCAACCGGGCGCGGATGCGCTCCTGTTCGGCAGGAGCGGCGCGCGCCATGATCCGCCGCACGCTCGATACGCTTTATCTCTGGGCCGGCTACGCGGCTGGCATCTTCCTCATCCTGATCTTCCTGCTGATGATGGGCATGTCGATCGGCCGCGAGATCGGCCTCAACATCCCGGCCGGCGACGATTTCGCCTCGTGGTGCATGGCGGCGCTGGCCTTCCTCGGCCTCGCCCACACCTTCAAGTCCGGCGACATGATTCGCGTCGGCCTGCTGATCGACCATTTCCAGGGCCGCAGACGCTGGGTCTTCGAGGTGTTCTCGCTGATCCTCGGCCTCGGCTTCTCCGGCTTCTTCGCCTGGCACGCGGCGATCATGACCTGGCAGTCCTATGCCTTCAACGACGTCGCCGGCGGCGTCGTGCCGATGCCGCTCTGGATACCGCAGCTCGGCTATTCCGGTGGCCTGATCATCCTGTTCATCGCGATGCTGGACGAGTTCGTCCATGTCGTCATCCGCGGCCGGGAGCCGCGCTACGAGAAGCCCCCTGCGCAGTCGGACGAAGAGATCGTCGAGCGCGCCATGGCGAGCGGAGTCTGACGCCATGTCGATGATCGAAATCTCCGGGCTGCTCCTGCTGCTGCTGGCCGTCTTTCTGGCCGGCGGCGTCTGGATCGCCATCTCGCTGATGGCTTGCGGCTGGGTTGCGATGCAGTTCGTCGGCGGCGGCATTCCCGCCGGCTCCGTGCTGGCGACCACCATCTGGGGCAACAGCGCCTCCTGGACGCTGGCCGCACTGCCGCTCTTCATCTGGATGGGCGAGATTCTCTACCGAACGAAGCTCTCCGAAGAGATGTTCCGCGGCCTCGCGCCCTGGCTCAACTGGCTGCCCGGCCGCCTGATGCACGTCAACGTGCTCGCCTGCGGCATCTTCGGCTCGGTCTCCGGCTCCTCCGCCGCGACCTGCGCCACCGTCGCCAAGATCGCCCTGCCCGAGCTGAAGAGGCGCGGCTACAACGAGAAGCTCGCGCTCGGCTCGCTCGCCGGCGCCGGCACGCTCGGCATCCTGATCCCGCCCTCGATCACCATGGTCGTCTATGCGGTGGCGGCCAATGTCTCGATCATCCAGATCTTCCTCGCGGGCTTCCTGCCCGGCCTGCTCGTGATGGCGCTCTATTCCGGCTACATCATCGTCTGGCACCTGCTGCATCCCGACCAGTCGCCGCCGCGCGAGCCGAAGATGCCGCTGCGCGAGAAGCTCAGGGAATCGGCGCAGCTCATCCCCTGCATGCTGCTCATCCTGCTGGTCTTCCTGTCGCTGCTGCTCGGCTGGGCGACGGCGACCGAGTGCGCCGCCTGGGGAGTGCTTGGCTCCTTCGGCATCGCCTGGTGGTCCGGCTCCCTCACGAAGGAAGCGTTCTGGCAGAGCGTGATGGGCACCACCCGGATCACCTGCATGATCATGCTGATCCTGGCTGGCGCCTCCTTCATGTCAACCTCGATGGCCTATACCGGCATCCCGGCGGCGCTGGCCGAGTGGGTCGACTCACTGCACCTCTCGCCCTACGCGCTGATCGCTGCGCTCACCGTGATGTACATCATCCTCGGGACCGCACTCGACGGCATCTCGATGATCGTGCTGACCACCGCCATCGTCATCCCGATGATCAAGACGGCCGGGTTCGACCTCGTCTGGTTCGGCATCTTCCTCGTGCTGATCGTCGAGATGGCCGAGGTTTCGCCGCCGGTCGGCTTCAACCTCTTCGTGCTGCAGACGATGTCCGGCAAGGATTCGAACACGGTCGCGCTGGCGGCGCTGCCGTTCTTCTTCCTGCTGGTCGCTGCGGTCGCGATCATCACGATCTTCCCGTGGATCGTGATGGTCTTGCCTCAGATGGCCTTTCCGCCTCAATGATAACGCATCAAAACCAAGGGAACGGAGACAACACCATGTATCGCAAGGACTTCATCAAGGGCCTCCTCGTCGCCGGCGTCGCCGCCACTGCCCTGACGCTTGGCGCCGCATCGGCCTCGGCCCAGACCAAGTGGAACCTGCCTGCCGCCTATCCCAACGACAATCCGCATACGGAAAATCTCGTCCTCTTCGCCAAGGACGTCGAGGCGGCCACCGGTGGCAAGCTCTCGATCACGATCCACGGCAACGCCTCGCTGTTCAAGGCGCCCGAGATCAAGCGCGCGGTCCAGACCGGCCAGGCCCAGATGGGCGAGGTCCTGATCTCGAACCACGAGAACGAGGACCCGATCTTCGGCATCGACGTCGTGCCCTTCCTGGCGACCTCCTTCGCCGATTCGCGCAAGCTCTACGCCGCGTCCAAGGCCGCGATCGAGAAGAAGCTCGACGCGCAGGGCATCAAGCTCCTCTTCATGGTCCCCTGGGCGCCGCAGGGCGTCTACACCAAGAAGGACATCAACACGATCGAGGACATGAAGGGGCTGAAATGGCGCGCCTATAATGTCGGCACCGCCCGCCTCGGCGAGTTGCTCGGCATGCAGGCGGTCACGATCCAGGCGGCGGAACTGCCGCAGGCGCTGGCGACCGGCGTGGTCAATTCCTTCATGTCGTCGGGCGGCACCGGCTACGATTCCAAGGTCTGGGAATCGCTGACCCATTTCTACGATACGCAGGCCTGGATTCCGAAGGACGCCACCTTCGTCAACAAGGCGGCCTTCAACGCCCTCGACAAGGCGACGCAGGACGCGATCCTCAAGGCCTCCGCAACGGCCGAGGAGCGCGGTTGGAAGATGTGGCAGGACAAGGCCGGCTGGTACATCGAGCAGCTCAAGGCCAAGGGCATGAAGGTCCAGGCGCCCTCGCCCGCGCTCGCTGCCGGCTTCAAGAAGGCCGGTGAGCAGCTCACCGCCGACTGGCTGAAGAAGGCCGGCGCCGAGGGCCAGGCCATCGTCGACGCCTACAAGAAGATGTGAGGCGGGCAACCTCGCCGCACATCGAAACACGATAGCAGTCATCCCGGGCGACCGGAGGGAGACCCGGGATCCATGCCGGAACGGCTCAGGCATGGATCCGGGATCGGCGCCGCTCGCGCGGCGTGTCCGGGATGACGAAGCTCTTTTCTTCAGGATGATCGAGCGCGATGACCTCCCCGGCCCCCGACGACCTCGGCCCGATCGTCTCTTCCGGGCATCTCGCCTCGGGAGCGCTGCCGGCTCTGTCGGAGTTCGAATTCGCGCTGAGCATGAGCGTGCATGCCTTCCAGCGCTGGATGATCCGCTGCATGGCGGCGGCCGGCATCGCCGATCTCTCGCCGCTCGACGTGCTCGTGCTGCACAACGTCAACCACCGCGGCAAGGCCAAGCGGCTGGCCGATATCTGCCTCGTCCTCAATATCGAGGACACGCATCTGGTGAACTATTCGCTGAAGAAGCTCGAGCGCCTGAAGCTGCTGAAGGGCGGCCGCAAGGGCAAGGAAAAGACCGTCGAGGTCACGCCAGCCGGCGAGGAAGCCTGCCGGCGCTATGCCCAGATCCGCGAGCAGCTCCTGGTCAAGTCGATCCGCGCCACCAGTGCCGACCCGGCCCGGCTCTCCGAGATCGCCGCCGCCATGCGCTCGCTCTCCGGCCAGTACGACCAGGCGGCGCGGGCGGCGGCGAGCCTCTGATCAGCCCTGCCCCGGCTCGGGCAGGTCGGCATAGCGCGCAGCATATTCTGCATCGAGCATCTTGAGGCGCGACCAGAATCCGCGCCGCGGAGCGCCGGTGAGCAGGTCCTCCAGCAAGCCCAGATGCAGGTGCCAGCCACCAGAGACGCTGGTCATCTCGGCCTTGTTCGCAAGCTTGCGATGCGTCAGCACCAGCAGAACCTTCTCGCCCTTCGGGACAAGCTCGAATTCGACCTCGGATTCCGGCTCCCCGCCACCACCCCAGGTGAAGGCGATGATCCGCGGCGGCTCGCAACGCGTGATCGTCCCGGTCGAACGCACGCCATTCTCGTGCACCTCGCGATAGGCTTCCGGCGGCGTCTCGTCGGTGATCTCAGAATGCTTGAACAGCATCTCCGTCTGGCCACCGACCCGCAAGTCGAAGGCGCCTGAGGCCAGCCATCGCCCGCGCTTCTCCGACTCGGTGAGATAGGACCAGACCCGCTCGACGGGCCCCGGCAGCAGGCGCTCGAAGCGCACCGCCCCGCTTTCCAGCACGACACCGTATTCGTTCATCGGTTGTCTCCCTCGCCCGGTTCGGGCTTTGCGAGTTCCTGCTCCAGGATATCGAGATGGTGCCCCCAGAAGCGCCGGACCTTGCCGAGCCAGGCGTCGAACGCCGCGAGCCCTGCCGGGTCGAGCCGATAGATCCGCTGCTGTCCACGAACCTCGACGCTCACCAGCCCTGCTTCGCGCAACACCTTGAGATGCTGCGAGATCGCCGGTGCGCTGGCGCTGAAGCCTGCAGCGATTTCTCCCGCCGAAAGCGCCCGCTCGCCCAGCATCTCGATGATGCTGCGACGCGTCGGGTCGGCAAGGGCGGCAAAGCGATCCATGGCCGAATAATTTTACAATCACTTAATTAAGTCAATACTTAATATAGAGAACTCATGCAGGCATGCGGTGGTGCGGATTGCCACGCGCTCCCAACTCGGCCAGTGGTGGCTCGTCCTTGGAAACCCTCGCCTGACATGACCGCCCGCAACGCCTCGCTCACCGGCATCGCCATGATGCTCATCGGCATCCTGCTGTTTTCGCTGAACGACGTGATGGGCAAATGGCTGGTCGCGACCTACACGGTCGGGCAGCTCCTGGTGGTGCGCAGCCTGGCGGCGCTCGTCGTCATCCTGCCCTTCGTCTTCAAGCAGGGCGTGCAGCGGACATTGCGGCCGGAGCGTCCCGGTCTGCAGGCCTTGCGCGTCCTGTTCAGCTCGGGCGAAGTCGCACTGTTCTATCTCGCGGTGAGCTACCTGCCGCTCGCGGACGCCATGACGATCTGGCTCGCAGCGCCGGTCTGGGTGGTGATCCTCGCGGCATTGCTTCTTGGCGAGCGCATCGACGGCCGGCGCTGGCTCGCCCTTGCGCTGGGCTTCGCCGGCGTCGCGGTCTCGCTCAATCCGAGCGGCGCCAGCCTGTCGATGCCGGCCCTGATTGCCGTGCTCGGCAGCTTCTTCTTCGCCGCGATGATGATCGCCGGCCGCCAATTGCGCGGCACGCCGGACGTCACGCTGGTCGCCTGGCAGACGCTGGGCGCGCTCCTGATGGGGCTTGCGCTCCTGCCCTTCGGCTGGGTGACGCCAAGCCTGAAGGACGCCGCCCTTCTCGCCTTGCTCGGCATCGTCGCGATGGGCGCGCATATCTGCGTCACCCGCTCGCTCAAGCTGGCCGAGGCCTCGGTCGTCGTGCCCTATCAATACACCCTGATCGTCTGGGCGCTGGTCTTCGGCTGGTTCATCTTCGGCGACTGGCCGACCCCGGCCATGCTCTGCGGCGCGGCGCTGATCGTCGCGGCCGGCCTCGTCCTGCTCGTCCTGGAGCGGCGGGCCACCGTAGCGCCCTACAAACCCGTCGTGAAAGCGGCTACGATCCGCCAGCAGGGCTGACACGCGAAAGGGCACGCCGACGGATCGGAAGCCAGCAGACGCCTGGATCGTCACCGTCGGCCTCGGTGCGGCCGGCTTCGGCCTCTTCATGGCGCTCTCAGGCTGGCTGGCCAGCCCCCTGCCCCGAGACCGATTGTCGGTTGCCGAGCATGTCGGCCCGATCTCGGTCGAGATGCCCATTATCAGCGACGGCATCGGCCGCAATCGCGGCGGCTATCGCACCCAGCTCCTTCCCCTCGTCGCATCCGGCCGGATGCTCCAGACCTACGCACCGCCGCGCAACCTCTGGGTCGATGGCCTGGGCAATATTCGCTGGGGCCAGCCGCTGCGCTTCCTCGTCGATCCCGATGCCGGGCTCGTCTACGAGGCGACGAGCGCAGGGAAAATCCTGCTGCTCTCCTATGACAGGAGCTTTGCGAATCTCTCGGAATCGGCCCGCAACCGCAGCCTGATCGGCCTTGGCTTCCTTGCCTTCGCCGCTTGGCAACTCGGCACGCTGCTGTACCGCCGCCGGCAGGATCGCTCAGCCCGCGGCATGCGCGAGGGCTGAGCGGGCACTCTCAATACAGGCGCAGGCGATAGGCTTCCTCGAGATTGCGGTCGGCCTCGTCGCCATCGACCGCCTTGGTCTGGTCGGCGATGATGCGGCCGAGCGTCGGGAAGGAGTTGCGCGGCACCTGCGAGGCCGGGTCCCACAGCTTCGAGCGGATCAGCGCCTTGCCGCAATGGAAATAGGCTTCCTCGACCGTGACGACGAGCCCGGTCACCGGCACGCGTTCCTGCATGACGGAAGGCGCCAGCAGAGCGGCATCGCGCGTCGCATGCGCCTTGCCGTTGACGCGCAGGGTCTCCGGAATCCCCGGCACCATGAAGACGAGCCCGACACCCGGGGCCGAAAGGATGTTGCCGAAGGAATCGACCCGGTTGTTGCCGCGCCGGTCGGGGATCAGCAGGGTATTGTCGTCGAGCACGCGCACGAAGCCCGGCCCGTCACCGCGCGGACTGGCATCGGCATTACCCTCGGCATCGCAGCTCGCGAGAACCAGAAACGGCGAGAGCGCGATGAAATCCCGACAGAACTGGTCGAGCCGGCGCAGCACCTTGCCGGTCGCCAGGGGCGAGACCGGGCCGATATGGCCGCGCAAGGCATCCGCATCCTCGATGCGCGCCGTCGGATCGTCGAAGCAGTCCGTCATGTCGTTTCCCCATGTTTATCCGATCAATCTGTCCGATTGCCGCGGATCGCGCCAGCGCGGCGGATTCGTGCCGGCCCAACTTCTCCGCATGGCGTCTCTGCCGTCTTGACCGGCGCCCGGCGCACCGCCATCGTGCGCGCCAACTTCGCCCTCCCATACGAGGCCTGATTCGATGCGCCGCGCCCTGCTGCGAACCGCCCTTGTTTCCATCGCCTGCATCACGGGCTTCGCGGCCAATGCAGCGAACGGCCGCTTCGTCCATCCTGCGGACCGCGCGGAGAACCGCACCTTCCCGATGTACGGCAATCTCCCCGGCTGCGACGACCCCGCCGTGCTCGGTGAAGTCACCAGCCGCTTCAATTCGCGCGAGGATACCTATTGGGGCCCGCTCCAGGCGCTGTCCTACGATCGCGTTTCGCAGATCGGCTATCGCAGCTGGGGCGCCGACTTCATCCCGCGCCGCTTCTGCAGTGGCCGCGTGCTGCTGAACGACGGCAAGTTCCGCCGCGTCGATTATTCCGTGCGCGAGTCTCTCGGCCTCTTCGGCATGACCTGGAACGTCAACTGGTGCGTCAACGGCCTCGACCGGCAGCGTTCCTATGCACCCAACTGCAAGATGGCGCGCCCGTAATCCAGGCGGTCCGATGATGAAGCGGCTGTTGGTCGCGGGCCTGGCATTGTTCGGCTTCACCGCGGCGGGCCATGCGCAAGGCTTCGGCCAACGCAGCGCCGCGCCCGGCGATTTCGATTTCTACGTCCTGGCGCTGTCCTGGTCGCCGGGCTTCTGCGAACTTGACGGCGACCGCACGCGCAATCGCGAGCAATGCGGCGAGGGCGCCGGCCTGCGCTTCGTCGTGCATGGCCTCTGGCCACAGAACGAGCGCGGCTATCCCAGCGATTGTGGCCCGGCCGGACGGTCTCCTTCCCGGATCGCGATGGAACAGGCGGAAGGCCTGTTCCCGACCGAGGGGCTCGCCCGCTACCAGTGGCGCAAGCACGGTACCTGCACGGGTTCGAGCCCGAGCGACCATTTTCGCGATGTCCGCCGCGCCCGCGAAAAGGTCGTGATCCCGCCGGCCCTGGCCAAGGCGGACCGCGACCAGAGCTGGACCGCGATCGATCTCGAACGCGCCTTCGCCGCCGCCAATCCGGGCCTGCGCCCGGACATGATGTCGGTCGCCTGCAAGCGCGGCGTCCTCCAGGAGGTCAAGATCTGCTTCACCAGGGATCTGCGCGGTTTCCGCACCTGCCAGCAGGTTGACCGCTCCGGCTGCCGCACCCGGGAATTCACGGTCGTCGGCCCGCGCTGAAAGCGGGATACGGCAGGACTTTGCCGCTTCCGGTCCGGCGCGGCTTCCTCTACCAACGGCGGCATGAACTATCGCCATGGCTTCCACGCCGGAAACTTCGCCGATGTGCTGAAGCATGTCGTGCTGACCCGCATCCTGCTGCATCTCAACGCCAAGCCGACGCCCTACCGCATCATCGACACCCATGCCGGCAGCGGCCGCTATGATCTCGATTCGGAAGAGGCGCTCAGGACGCATGAATGGAAGGACGGTGTCGCGCGGATCGATCGCTCGCCCCTGTCTCCCGCCGTCGAGTCGCTGCTCGTCCCCTATCGCGCCGCGCTGGAAGGCGCACGCGCCCTCTATGGCTCCGGCGCCTATCCCGGCTCGCCCTGGCTCTGCCGCCATGCGATGCGGCCGGATGACCGGCTGGTCGCGGCCGAGCTTCATCCCTCGACCTATCGCAAGCTCACCGAGGCCATCGGGCACGACAAGCGCTGCAAGCCGCTCGCCATCGACGGCTGGACGGCACTGCGGGCCAATGTCCCGCCGAAGGAACGACGCGGCCTCGTCCTGATCGATCCGCCTTTCGAGGAGAAGGACGAATTCGCCACGCTCGCCGCCCAGTTCATCGCGGCGCACCGCAAATGGCCGACCGGAATCTATGCGCTCTGGTATCCGATCAAGGGTGGCAGTGGCGTGGAATCCCTCATGGATGCGATCCATGAGGCCGGCATCGGCCGGCTCCTGCGCCTGGAGATCGATGTCGACCGCCCGGAAGCGGCGGGCGGCCTCAGTGCTACCGGCCTGCTGGTCGTCAACCCGCCCTGGCGGCTGGCCGAGGAGTCGGAAACGCTGCTGCCGGCATTGACCGAACGGCTCGCCCAGGGCGCGCGGCCGCGCTATCACTGCGAGACGATCCGCCCCGACGGCTGATCGCTCTCCTCGCTCCGCATCAAGGATTTCGCCGATGCTCGTCCTGCGCTCCTCCCCCGCCTCCCCGTTCGGCCGCAAGGTCAAGATGGCGGCCCTTGAACTCGGGCTGATGGACCGCATCGAGATCGTCCCGGCCGACACCAACGACCCGGCCGAGGCGCTGCGCCGGCAGAACCCGCTCGGCAAGATTCCGACGCTGGTGCTGGAGGATGGCACGACGCTGTTCGATTCCCGCGTCATCGTCGATTACCTCGACCATCTCAGCGGCGGCAGGCTCATCCCGGGCGGCGAGGCGCGCTTCACGCAGTTGCGGCTGCAGGCTTTGGCCGACGGCATCTGCGATGCCGCGCTGCTCAAGGTCTATGAAGGGCGTTTCCGGCCGGAGGAAGGCCGCAACGCCAACTGGGTCGCGCATCAGGACGGCAAGGTCGCGCGCGGGCTTGAGGCGCTCGAAGCCACTCCGCCCGTCTTCGCCGACCGCCCGCGCATCGGCGAGATCGCGCTCGCCTGCGCGCTGGGCTATCTCGACCTGCGCTTCGAGGGCAAATGGCGGGCCGATCATCCGAAGCTCGTCGCCTGGCTCGACGATTTCGCCGCCCGCGTCCCCGCTTTCGAGACGACCCGCTTCAAGGGCTGATCGCAGCAACCGACCCGGCGAGAGCCTTCAAACCGTGAAGCCGGCGACCCTGGTCGCCGGCTTTTTCATGTGCTGCCATCTGGAGGCGCTGGCATCCAGGCAACAAAAAACCCGGTGGCCGAGGCCACCGGGTCCGTTCTGTCTCCGGAAGGAGAGGATCAGAACTTGTAGCTGAGGCGGGCGCGGACGACCGAGAAGTCGGTGCCGACCTTGGTGCCGCCGCCGAGGATGCTCTTCTCGCCGAGGTCGACGTAGAGGTACTCGACGCCAGCGATGATGTTGTTGGTGACGGCGTACTCGAGACCGCCGCCGACGGCGAAGCCGCCGGTGTGGCTGCGATCAGAGGAGAAGCCGATCGCCGGAATCGAGGTCTTCACGTTGCCGTAGGCCCAACCACCGGTGATGTAGGGCATGAACCGGTCGAAGGCGACGCCGACGCGAGCACGGACGGTGCCGAAGTAATCGGTCTTGACGCCGACGAGGCCGAGGTTGTTGCCGCTGCTGAGGTCAGCAGCCTGGAGGTCGGCTTCGAGACCGACGACGAACTGGCCCATCTGGTAGTTGTAGCCGATCTGGCCACCACCGACGAAGCCGTCGAGGTCGCCGACGTTGGCGAAGCCGTCAGCGTTCACGTTACCCCAGCCGTAGCCGGCGTTGGCACCGACGTAGAAACCGGTCCAGGTGAAAGCCGGCGGCATGTAGACCGGAGCGGCGATCGGGCCCTTGCGGGACGGCAGGTCGGCGGCCGAAGCGGCGCCAGCGGCGACGAGGCCGAGCGCGGCAACGCTCGCAAGCAGATACTTCTTCATGACAAACTCCTTAGTCGTCGCTGTCGCCGGAAAACCCGGCGGGTGATTTCGATGAACCCGTTATAAGACGGGGAGCCGGCTTTGTCTGTTGCATCGGAAGCACATCTGCCTTGCAGACCGCGGCAGAAATGCGGCACGAATACGATAACTGACCCCAAATAGGTAAAACCAAGTTAACCAACCAGCGACTAGCCACCATGGTAAATCGAATACTAACAGTATTTCGACCCCCACGCCGCGCTAAGAACATGGCCCGGCCTACAAACGCGGCTGCTTATCCAAGGTTCCCGCAGCGATTGCGGCTTTTTTCGCCTGTCTTGCCGCTCCGTCCCGCCTGTGCTTAAGCCTTGAGACGACAGGAACCGAAGAAGAACCGTGCTGCCCCTCTCGATTTTCATCATCGCCCAGAACGAAGCGGACCGGATCGGCCGGACCATCGAAGCGGCGCGAGCGCTGAGCGACGACATCGTCGTGGTCGATTCCGGATCGAGTGACGGCACCCAGGCCCTGGCCGATTCGCTCGGCGCGCGCGTCATCTTCAATGCCTGGCCGGGCTACGGCCAGCAGAAGCGCTTCGCCGAGGAACAGTGCCGTCATGACTGGCTGCTCAACCTCGATGCCGACGAGGTCGTGCCACCCGATCTGGCAGCCGAGATCGCCGCGCTCTTCGCGAACGGATCGCCGCCGAAGGACGCCTACAAGCTGAGAATCGCCGAGATCTTTCCAGGAGAAGGTGCGCCGCACCGATTCGCCTATGCGCTTGCGCCCGTGCGCCTCTACCGCAGGAGCAAGGGCCGCTATTCGGCCTCGCCCGTGCATGATCGCGTCGATCTTGCGCCGGATGCACAGGTCGGGCGCCTGCGCGGAACCGTGCATCATTTTTCCGTTCGCTCGCTGGGCGAGCAGATGGACAAGCTCAATGCCTATAGCGATGCGCAGGCCGACGATCTCGACGCGCGCGGCGGCACCCTGTCCGTCTTCCGGCTGGTCGCCGAATTCCCCGCCAATTTCCTCAAGGCCTATATCGGGCGCCGTCATGCATTGCGCGGCATCTACGGTTTCATGACGGCGATGAACTACGCCTTCTACCGCTATCTGCGCGTCGCCAAGCATTGGGAACGCCGCCTGCAGCGACGGGCCTCCGCCCAGGCGGCTACGCCTGCCGCGAATCGCGACGGCCGAGATGGCTGAGGTCGCACTGGTCACCGGCGGCGCCCGGCGAATCGGCCGCGCCATCGTCGAGAAGCTGGCCGAAGCCGGCTATGCGGTCGCGATCCATCACGGTGACAGCCAAGGTGACGCCGAAACGCTGCTGAGAACACTGGAAGCCCGCGGCGCCAGGGCCTGCCTTCTGACGGCCGATCTCGTCGATCCCGCCGCCGTCGCGACCCTGATTCCGGCGGCGGAAAAGGCGCTCGGCGCGGTCACGCTCCTGGTCAACAATGCCGCGAGCTTCGTCGCCGACGATGTCCGTTCGCTCGACATCGCCACCTGGAATCGCCAGTTCTCGATCAACCTGCGCGCGCCCTCGCAACTGATCGGGATCATGGCGGAGCGGTTGCCTGCCGACACCAAAGGCGCGGTCGTCAATATCGTCGATCAGCGCGTCTGGAAGCTGACGCCGCAATATTACTCCTACACCTTGACCAAGGCCGCCCTGCTCACCGCGACCCGGACCCTGGCGCAGGCGCTGGCTCCGCGCATTCGCGTCAACGCCGTCGGCCCCGGCCCGACCTTCCCCAATAACTATGACGGCGCGGACCGGCTGGAACAGGAGGCCGCAGGGACCCTTCTGGGGCACCGCGTCATGCCCGACGAGATCGCCGAAGCCGTGCTCTACCTCGCCCGCGCCGATTCCGTGACCGGCCAGATGATCGCCGTCGATGCCGGCCAGCACCTCGGTTGGCGCACGCCCGACATCGTCGGCTGATTCTCAGACGGCTCCTTCAGGGCGATACGGTGCCCGGCCACTCGCGAGCGCCGAATCGAGCAGCTCGAGCCGGTCCTGCCCCCAGAACACCTCGCCATCGAGCACATAGCTCGGCGCGCCGAACACACCCGCCTCGACAGCCTGGCCCAGCGCATCCTCATAGCGTTGCCTGATCGCTGGCGAATCCGCGGCCGCGAGCAACGTCAGCCCATCGAGACCGGCGCGCGACGCACAGGCGAGCAGCGCCTCGGGCTGGCTCATATCCTCGTCGCGCGCCCAGAGGCCGGCCATCACGTCGCCGATGAAGGCCAGCGGATCGCCACCGGACGCGACGATCGCGATCGCCATGCGGTCGGCCTGCGACGGATCGAAAGGAAAATGCTTCGGTTGCAGCACGAGCGGCAAACCCCGCGCCGCGCGCCAGCGCTGGAGATCGAGCAGCCGGTAGCGCTGCCGCACGGGGTGCCGCTTCGGCAAGGGCAACCCGCCCGTCTCGTCGAACACCGAGCGCAACGGCATCGGCCGGTAGTCGATCGCGCAGCCATGCCGGCGGGCGATCTCATGAAAGGTCGCGTTGCCGAGATAGGTCCACGGCGAAGGCAGCGAGAAGTAATAGGTGATGGACCGGGACAAGACTGCCTCGCAGGCTGCGACTGACGGCGCAAGCATCGCCGCCATCCGAGCCATCGCGCAAGGTCCCGGCCGTGCGCCCTACGCAGCCCGGCTCCGCAAGGAGCCGGGCCTTTTATATAGAAGCTGGTCAGGCGGCCTTGTTCTTCAGCGCGCCGATGATCGCGGTCAGGACCGCCCCGCCGGCGCCGCCGGCGATCAGGTTGGTCAGGATGCCGCCGATGCTGAGATTGCCGCCCTGCGCCGCAGCGCTGATCGCCGGCAGCACGATCGGGATCAGTTGCCCGAGCACACCGCCGCCGACGAGGCCGGAAATCGTGTTGCCGATCGTCCCGAGATCGAAGCTCGGGCTGGCCTTGCCTGCCGCATTACCGCCGATCGCACCAGCGATCAGGTTCATCAGGATCTGTTCCATCTCGGCCCCCGCATCTTGATGCACCGCCCGAAAGACACAGGCCTGGGAGGAAGCGATGCGTTCCCCGCGGCAGGGGCACGATGCCCCGGCCGGCAGGATGCGACAAGCCGCCGCGCCTCGCCATCAACCGCAATCTGCTCAGTCGAGGGTGATGGCCGCGATCAGCCGCCCGTAATCGGGCTCGCCGCGATGGGTCGTGCGCCGGTAGCTGAAGAAGCGCTGCTCGTCGCCATAGGTGCACAGACCCATATCGACGAATCGGCCGATCCCCGCCTCCTGCGCCTTGAGCCCGATGAAGGCCGGCAGGTCGAACATCGCATGCGCGGCGCGCTCGGACGGCGTGAAGAAGCGGGAATAGGTCGGGTTCCCGGCCTTGAAGCGTTCGATGAATTCCGGCCCGACCTCATAGGCCTTGGCGCTGATCGTCGGACCGAGGACGGCGGTGATGCGCTCGCGCCTTGCGCCGAGCTTTTCCATCGCCGTCACGGTCGCGCCGACGATGCCGGTGAAGGCCCCCTTCCAGCCGGAATGGGCGGCGCCGATCACCCGCGCCTCGCCATCGGCGAAGAGAATCGGCCCGCAATCGGCGGTGGAGACGCCGAGCGCGACATGCGAGGCCGTGGTCACCATCGCGTCGGCCTTGGGGCGCTCGCCCGGCCAGGGGCCGGTCACCACCTCCACATCGGCGGAATGGACCTGGTAGAGGCTGATCAGGTTCTCCGGCGCGACTTCGAGATGACGCGCCATCCGCGCCCGGTTCTCGACGATCGCCGCCGGGTCGTCGGCGGAGCCGAGCCCGCCATTGAGCGACGCATAGATGCCGGTCGAGGCGCCGCCTTCACGGGTGAAGAAGGCGTGACGGATACCGGCTTCTCCGGCGAGTTCGCGGGCGGTGATGAACATGATCTCGTCCGGTTGGTGCGAGGCCGCGAGGCTCCACTGAGGTCAGCCCTGGTCTGGCAGCCGATGAAGGTCAAATCCGGGCAAGGGCGGCAGGTTCCGCTGCGATAGCGCGAGAACCTTGAACAAATCGCCCATGCCGGTCTCGCCTTGAGCGATCAGGCGGTCGAAGGCGGCGGAAATGGCCGCCCGCTGCTCGGCGTCCGCCTTGAGCGACAGGGCCTGCGCCCGCTGGGGAAGGCCCAAAGCCAGCAGGAAATCGCGCTGCATCGCCGGCCCGTGCGAGGCGGCACCGGCCTTGAGCGCGGCCTGCCCCATGCGCTCGAAATCGACATGGACGGTCAGGTCCGCATCGCCGGGCTCTGCGAGCGGATCGACGAATTCATGCCGCTTCATGGCCTGCAGCGTATCGCCGAATCCAGAGCGCGCCGAGCCGTAGTCGATGAACAGAGCCACCCCGCCTTGCGATGCCAGATGACCAGCTAGCCGCGTGACGATGTCGAGGGCTACGGCGGGCTGTTCGAAGATGGAGCCGGCAGCCGCAGTGATCTTCAGGGCACCTTCGCCGGCAGCCGACAGACCGAAGGCGAGGTCGCCGTCATCGCCCAATCCGACAAGCCGCTCCCGCCAGCCCTCCGGCGTCATCACGAACTGGTCGAGCGGCAGGGCGTCAAGGAACTCGTTGGCGATCACGACCACCGGACCGTCGAGCGCAGTGGCGATCGTCTCATGCCAGACCGGCTCGAACCCCTTGAGCGCTTCCGCCTGCCGGGCGCGCAGGACCGGGCTGGTCTCGACGAGATGAACCGACAAAGCTGCGTGGAAGCCCGGCACGATCCGCGTCGCCCGCAGCATGTCGGCCATCAGCGTCCCGCGCCCGGGCCCGAGCTCGACGAGCCGGAACCGTCCCGGTGCGCCCATCGCCTGCCAGGCATGGGCCGCCCAGAGCCCGATCAGCTCGCCGAACATCTGGCTGATCTCCGGCGCCGTGGTGAAGTCGCCCTCGGCCCCCAGGGGATCGCGCGTCATGTAATAGCCGTGGCGGGGATGCCCGAGCGCCAGCGCCATGTAGCGGCCGATGCCGATCGGCCCGTCCTGCCGGATCAGGTCGATGATCTCGGCCTTGAGCGTGGTCACGCCGGCGCCTCGCCGGGCGCCTCGCGCCGGCTGCGCAGCACCAGCCACAGGCCGGCGAAGAATACCGGCAGCGACAGCAGCATGCCCATGGTGATGCCGCCCGAGAGCGCATCGACCGAGGTCCCGAACAGGAAGCCGAGCTGCGGATCGGGCTCGCGGAAGAACTCGCAGACGATGCGGGCGACCGCATAGCCCATGCCGAAGACGCCGGCGACGAGGCCCGGCCGCCGGAAGCCGCCGAAGCGAACCAGCAGATTGACCAGCACGAAGAGCAGAAGCCCCTCGGCGAAAGCCTCGTAGAGTTGGCTCGGATGGCGCGGCAGCGGCCCGCCATTGGGGAAGACCATGGCATAGGGGAAATCGGGCGCCGGGCGGCCCCAGAGTTCGCCATTGATGAAATTGGCGATGCGCCCGAGCAAAAGCCCGATCGGCACCACCGTCGCCGCCAGATCGAACACCGACAGGGCCGGATAGCCGCGCCGCTTGGCGAAGAGCCACAAGCCGAGCGTCGCGCCGATCAGGCCGCCATGGAAGGACATGCCGCCCTGCCAGATCGCCAGGATGTCCTGCGGTCGCTCGAGATAGCGCGGCAGATCGTAGAACAGCACGAAGCCGGTGCGTCCGCCGAGCACCACGCCGAAGGCGACGAAGAGCAGCATGTCGTCGAGTTCGACGGCTTGCGGCCGCGCCCGCCCGCCCCAGAGCCAGTCCGACGCGACGAGCTTGCGCGCATACCACCAGCCGCCGAGCAGCCCGACGACATAGGCAAGCCCGTACCATTTGATCGAGAGCGGCCCGAGCTGCAGAGCAATGGGATCGATCATCGGGAAGGGAATGGCGAAGACGGGCATGGCAAGGTCCGGTGGCGGGCGCGGCGAGATGGCCGCGCGCCCGCTCAATGGTCAAGGAAAAAGGCTGGCGCGTGACAGCCTGCCTCATAGCTTAACGACCAGCTTGCCGAAATTCCGGCCCTCCAGCAGGCCGATGAAGGCCTCCGGCGCATTTTCCAGCCCAGTGACGATGTCTTCCTTGTATTTGACCGCGCCCTCGGCGATCCAGCGCGCCATCTCCTCCCGGAAGGTCGGCGCCTGCGCGGCGGCGAATTCGCGCTGGATGAAGCCGCGGATCGTCAGGCTCTTCGAGAGAACGTCGCGCATCATGCCCGGCAGCCGGTCCGGCCCCGGAAACGCGCCGCTGGCATTGTATTGCGCGACGAGGCCGCAGACCGGGATGCGCGCGAAGGTGTTGAGCAGCGGGAAGACGGCATCCCAGACATGGCCGCCGACATTCTCGAAATAGACGTCGATGCCATCGGGGCAGGCCGCCGCGAGCTTCGCCGCCATGTCGGGATCGCGATGATCGATCACTGCGTCGAAGCCGAAGGTGTCGCGCACGAAGGCGCATTTCTCGGGGCCGCCGGCAATGCCGACCGCCCGCGCGCCCTTGATCCTGGCGATCTGCCCGACCGCCGAGCCGACCGGCCCGCTCGCCGCCGCGACGACGACCGTCTCGCCCGGCTTGGGCTGGCCGATGGTCAGCAGACCGGCATAGGCGGTGAAGCCGGGCATGCCGAGCACGCCGAGGGCCGTGGTCAAGGGCGCAGCTTTCGGATCGAGCTTGCGCAATTGCGCGGCGTTCGCCACCGCATGCGACTGCCAGCCGGAATAGGAGAGCACGATGTCGCCCGGCTTGAAGGCGGGATCACGGCTTTCGACGACCTCGCCGACCGTCCCGCCTTCCATCGGCTGCCCGATCTCGGTGGCGGCGGCATAGGATTTCGCAGCGCTCATCCGCCCGCGCATATAGGGGTCGAGCGAGAGGTAGAGAATCTTGAGCAGCACCTGCCCCTCGGCGGGCGCCGGGATGGCGGCGTGCTCCAGCCGGAAGTTCTGCGGGCTGGGACGCCCCTCGGGGCGGGAAGCGAGAACGATGCGAACGCTGTCGGACTGGGACATGGGTTTCGATCCTCGGTGATATCGGCGCGAGTCTGTCTCAATCATATTGGCGCAGCCTGAGACCGAGGGCAGTCCCCTCGCCCTGCATTCACAGCCGGCGCGGGCGCGTCGATGACATGGCAATCCGTGAGCCGGGCTTCGCTCAGCCGCGGCTGTGGCGCTCGCGCAGCCGGTCGAAGGCCGAGGGCCGCCTCCGCGCCTGCCAAGCGGCGATGATCGCATCCGCATTGGCCTCCCGGGGCTGCATCCCATCCACCTCGAGATCGTAGAGGCAGTAGGAATGAATGCGGTGGAAGTCGCGCCGGGCATCGCCGAGCGGCCTGTCGCCCCGTTCCCGCTCGCGCCGTTCGAGTTCGTCGAGCGGGCAATGCACACCGACGAAGAAGACGTCATGCCCGGCGAGCGTGTCGGCGAGCCGCAGCAGCCAGGCCTCGCTTTCCATGATGTGCTCGACGACGAGGTCGTTGCCGGCCTCGACATAGGCGGCGAGCGAGCGTTCGAAGCCGAGGAAGAAGGCTTCCCGCATCATCCGCCAGTCGAATTCCCCGCTCTTGATCCGGGCGCTCGGCAGCACGCCGGAATCGCGGAGATGATCAATCGAGATGTGCCAGAACGGCAGGTCGATCCGCGCCTGGATGGCCCGCGCCAGCGAGGACTTGCCGCTGCTCGACGCGCCGTTGAGCAAGATGATGCGGCCGGGCGTGGTCGGAATCATTCTTCCCGCTCCGGCAGCGCTTCGGTTTCGAGCGTCGCCAGAAGCTCCTTCAGAAGTTCCGCCAAGGCCACTCGCTTGGCCGGGTCGAGACTTGCGAGGAACTTCGCCTCGCTTGCCATGTCGGCGCGCAGCGCTTCCTCGGCCCGCCGGAAGCCCAGCTCGGTCAGGACAACGAGCAGGCTGCGCCCATCCTCCGCCGATTTCTCGCGGCGGATCAGCCCGGCTTTCTCCAGCCGCCCCAGCCGGTGCGTCAGCCCGCCGGAGGAGATCATCAGGAAGCGATAGAGCGCTGTCGGCGTCAGTCGATAAGGCGGCCCGCTGCGACGCAAGGTGCTGATGACGTCGAATTCACCGCGATCGAGCCCGAACCCCGCAAACGTCTCCTCGATGCTCGGCCGCACGAGATTAGCCAGCCGGTAAGCCCGACCCAGGATCGCGGTCGGCGTCGTATCGAGGTCCGGCAATTCCCGGGCCCATTGCGCCCTGACCCGCTCGACATGATCCATCTTCGTCATCGCCTGCCCTTTCTCATCCCTCCTCTGCCTCACAGCGGGCTTCGCGCCAAGAGATATCTTGACACGAAGATAGTTTCGGATAATTATCTTAGCACAAAGATAGATTGGAGGAGACGGTGATGACGACGGCGATCGACAGCGACATCCTGCGCAGCGGCACGAGCCGGACGGTGAAATTCGAGGGCGGCGGCTATGGCTCGCAGGTCTCGTTCTTCCTGGTCGACAACGAGCCGGGTCAGGGACCCGGCCTGCATGTCCATCCGTATTCGGAAACCTGGGTGATCCGGTCCGGCGAAGCGGAATTCACGGTCGGCCGGGAAAAGCTGCGGGCCGGCGCCGGGGCGATCATTATCGGCCCGGCCGGAATTCCTCACAAATTCGTCAATATCGGACCTGGGCGGCTGGAGCTCATCTGCATCCACGCCAACGACGCGATCGTTCAGGATTGGGTCGAGGAGGGAGCTGCCGCCTGAGCGCGCACAGAACTGCCGTTGTGCGAAACGAATGCGCCGGCCTTGACGACGCCGCGCCGCCTTAAGGGCGCAATGGGCGATCGCGGTGGCAGACGAAATGCAAGGGCGGCGCATCGTGGCGCCTGCCCCTGGTCATCGTCAGCGAAGCTTCAGAGAGATTTCGCAGCGGCCTTGCGGGGCCGCTTTGTTGCCGCCTCGGTGCGTGAGGCAGCGGCCTTGGCCGCAGCCTCCTCGGCATCCCGGGCAAGGCGCAGGGCCCGCAGCTTTTCGGTCTTGAGGCGGGTCTGGCTGGCCTGATCCTCAAGCGCCTGCCACGCAACAAGGGCATCCTTCTTGCGCTGCTCGGTGGTCTCGAAAGCCGCCTGCGCCCGAGCCTTGATCTCGTCCAGCTTCATGTTGCGGCTCGACATTCGAAACTCCTTACTCAACAGCCCGGATCGGCCTCCCCCGATCAGATGGAGGGAGGACGCGGTGCTCCGGCTCCGGGGCCAGCTCCGGGACGGCCCTTGCCGAGGGGAAGCTTGCGCTTCGGCGCCGGCAGCAGGCCTTCGCGCTGCGCCTGCTTGCGGGCAGCCTTCTTGGCGCGGCGAACCGCCTCGCCCTGCTCACGCACGCGTCGTTCGGACGGCTTCTCATAGGCGCGGCGCTGCTTCATCTCGCGAAACACGCCTTCGCGCTGCAGCTTCTTCTTCAGAACGCGGAGCGCCTGCTCGACATTATTGTCCCGAACGAGAACTTGCATGGTTGTCCTTTCCAAAAACACAAAAGGGCCGGGCTTGTTGGTCCCGACCCTTCGACTTAACCGCTGGTGCGAAACTTCGTGTCGCGGCGCCGGTACATCCGTGGTCGCCTCAAAGCGTCGTCGTTCCGCCTCCCAGGCGGTTACTCGGCCCGCAGGTTGTCGGCCGAGCTCTTGCCCGAACGCTTGTCCTGGACGATCTCGTACGAGATCTTCTGGCCTTCGCGCAGATCGCGCATGCCGGCACGCTCGACAGCGCTGATGTGAACGAACACATCCTGGCCGCCATCGTCAGGCTGAATGAAACCGAAACCCTTGGTGGCGTTGAACCACTTAACCGAACCAGAAGCCATATGAGCCTCCCGCAAACATGTTTATCCAAGCCCCATGGAAAACATGCGGCAGTGAGTTCGATCAAAGGAAGAAAATCATCAGCATCTCGCGCTCGAAAGCAGCGAATGGCCAAGTCATCGGGCCTAAATCGAAATTAACAATTAGGCCATGCCCCCCCTAATGTCAATCAGCGGCGGGATGGCTGCTCCGGGAAACGAAAAAGGCGCGGCATGAAAAGCCGCGAACAACGATGAAAAACCATCACCGATCGTGCCGCACTGCCGGTTTCATCGAGGATGTGCCTCGGCGGCGCCGCCGCATCCGCTCTCCTGACATGACGAAGCCGCTGCGGCATCCTACATGGAGGCCGAAATATAGAGATCAAGAGTACAGAAGCGCATGAGTCGCGAACGCCAGGACGATCTGCCCCAGGACGAGTTCGAGGACGAGGAGGACACCCTCCCCGCGCCTGAAGCCGCGCTCGCCCTCGCGGAAGCCGCCCCCGGCGCGCTCAAGGCCGGCATCGAGATCATCCAGCAATTCGCCAGGCATCTACCGAACAAGCCGGGCGTCTACCGGATGTTCGATCGCGCCGGCGAAGTGCTCTATGTCGGCAAGGCCAAGAGCCTGAAGAACCGCGTGACCTCCTACGCCCGCGGCATGGCGCACACCAATGCCGTCGCCCGGATGATCGCCGAGACGGCGAATATGGAGTTCGTCACCACCGGCACCGAGACCGAGGCCCTGCTGCTCGAATCGAACCTGATCAAGCAGCTCCGGCCGCGCTACAACGTGCTGCTGCGCGACGACAAATCGTTCCCCTACATCCTGCTGACCGGCGACCACGACGCTCCCGCGATCCTGAAGCATCGCGGCTCACGCCAGCGCAAGGGCGACTATTTCGGCCCCTTCGCCTCGGTCTGGGCGGTGACGCGCACCATCGACGCGCTGCAGAAGGCCTTCCTGATCCGCACCTGCTCGGATTCCTTCTACGAGAACCGCACGCGCCCCTGCCTGCTCTTCCAGATCAAGCGCTGCGCCGGCCCCTGCACCGGCGAAATCTCGATTCCCGATTATCAGGCGCTCGCCGGCCAGGCCCGCGACTTCCTCTCCGGCCGCTCCTCCGCGGTGAAACAGCTCCTTTCCGCCCGGATGCAGGTCGCCGCGGAAGAGCTCGAATTCGAGAAGGCGGCGCGCTATCGCGACCGCCTCGCCGCGCTATCGGCCGTTCAGGCCGGGCAGGACATCAATACGCAGGGCGTCGAGGAGGCCGATGTCTTCGCCATCGACGAGCAGGCCGGGCAGTTCTGCGTCGAGATCTTCTTCTTCCGCAACCATCAGAACTGGGGCAACCGCGCCCTCTTCCCGCGCGCCGACCGCTCGCTGACCCCGGCCGAGGTGCTCGCCTCGGTCATCGCCCAGTTCTACGACGACAAGCCGCCACCGCGCCTCGTGCTGCTTTCACACCCGGTCGAGGAAATCGAATTGATCGGCCAGGCGCTCACGACCCGCGCCGGCCGCAAGGTCGAGGTCGCCCATCCCAGGCGCGGCGAGCGCGCCGACCTGATGGCCCATGCCGTCAAGAACGCCCGCGAGGCACTCGCGCGCAAGCTCGCCGACAATGCCGGCCAGACCGCCCTGCTCGCCACGCTCGGCACCGCCTTCGGCATGGAGACGCCGCCGCGCCGCGTCGAGGTCTACGACAACTCGCACATCATGGGCACCAACGCGGTGGGCGGCATGATCGTCGCCGGGCCGGACGGGTTCGTGAAGAACCAGTACCGCACCTTCAACATCTCGGCCGACACCATCGCCGGCGACGATTTCGGCATGATGCGCGAGGTGCTGACGCGCCGGTTTGCCAAGCTGGCGAAGGAAGAAGGCATAACCCTTAGCCCTCATCCTGAGGAGGTCGCATCGGCGACCGTCTCGAAGGATGCTCCAGAGGGCGACGGAGCCTCGCCGATCATCCTTCGAGACGCGCCTGAAGGCGCTCCTCAGGATGAGGGCTCGCGCGGGAAAAGCCGCAAAATTGCAAAGCCAAGGAAAGACGAGGACGGCTTCCCCTCCCGCCCCGATCTCGTCATCGTCGACGGCGGCAAGGGCCAGTTCACCGCCGCGCTCAAGATCATGCAGGAGCTCGGCGCGGCCGACATCCCGCTCGTCGCCATCGCCAAGGGGGAAGACCGCAACGCCATGCGCGAGACCTTCCACATGGCTGGCCGCGAGCCCTTCAAGCTGCAGCCGCGCGACCCCGCGCTCTATTTCATCCAGCGCCTGCGCGACGAAGCCCACCGCTTCGCCATCGGCACGCACCGCGCCAAGCGCAAGCGCGAGACGATGAAGAACCCGCTCGACGAGATTCCCGGCATCGGCCCGTCACGCAAGCGGGCCCTGCTGCTGCATTTCGGCACGGTGAAGGCGATCCAGCGCGCCAAGCTCGACGATCTCATGCGCACGCCCGGCGTCAATGCCGCGACGGCCAAGGCAGTGCATGATTTCTTTCATGATGCGTAGAGCATTGCGCGAAAAAGTGGGAACCGGTTTTTCGCAGCAGCAATGCTCCATTATATCAAAAGCGAGCACGTTTTTCGCCTTCGGACGCCTGCGTCCGAAGGCGACGTGGTCGCGAAGTTCTGCCACATTCACGCTGTTGCGTGTTGACGCTGCTGCCGCCGCCTTGCTTTGGTGCATCCCGTGACGATTCTTCCAGACGCCATCAGGCGGCGCGGCCCCTGGTCGCTGCCCAACCTCCTCACCTACGGGCGGATCCTGGCGATCCCGGCCCTGGTGGCGATCCTGTTCTGGCCGCGCGACGACTGGATGCGCTGGCTCGCGCTGGGAATCTATACGCTCGCCGCCATCACCGACTATCTCGACGGCTACATCGCCCGCGCCTGGAGCCAGCAATCGGCGATCGGCCGCATGCTCGACCCGATCGCCGACAAGCTGCTCGTCGCCGCCCTGCTGCTGATGCTGGTCTATACCGGGCAGATCGAGGGCTGGACGCTCTGGGCTGCGATCGTGATCCTCTGCCGCGAAATCCTGGTCTCCGGGCTTCGCGAGTTCCTGGCCGACCTGAAGGTCAGCGTCCCCGTCAGCAAGGTCGCCAAGTGGAAGACGACGGCGCAGCTCTTCGCGCTCGGCTTCCTCGTCGTCGGCCCGGCCGGCGACAAGGTCCTGCCCGGCAACACCACGATCGGCATCGTCCTGCTCTGGGCCGCCGCCGGCCTGACGATCTATACCGGCTGGGACTATTTCAACGCCGGCATCCGCCATCTCGTCGCGGAAGACGAGCGCACGCCATGAATACTGTGACAGCGACCGCAACGACGGGCACACGCCCCGTCCGCATCGTCTATTTCGCCTGGGTGCGCGAGCGCGTCGGCCTGCCCGAAGAGACGCTCGACATCCCCGCCGACCTCGCCACCATCGCCGATCTCGTGCGCTGGCTGAAGGCGCGCGGCGAAGGCTATGAGGCAGCCTTCGCCGACGAGGCCGTCGTGCGGGCCGCGCTCGACCATGTCCATGCCAAGCCCCACGCCCGGCTCGGCGCTGCCCGCGAGATCGCTTTCTTCCCGCCGATGACGGGCGGGTGACGGTCATGTTGCGACGCCCTTGTCATTCCGGGGCCGCGCAAAGCGCGGAACCCGGAACCCAAGACTGGGTGTGCCGGGAATGGCAGCCTGTTGCAGACCGCTCACCCGGTCGTGGGTTCCGGGTTCGCGCCTGTGGCGCGCCCCGGAATGACAGGGGCGACCAATGACCCCGCTGATCCGCATCCAGCGGGAAGACTTCTCGCTTCAGGACGAGATCGACGCCCTCTCGGCCGGCCGCGCCGATATCGGCGCCGTCGTCTCCTTCACCGGGCTCTGCCGCGACGAGGCCGGGACGCTCGCCGCGCTCGAACTCGAGCATTATCCCGGCATGGCCGAGGCCGAGATCGCCCGTGTCGCGACCGAGGCTGCCAGCCGCTGGCCACTCATGGGTCTCGTCGCGATCCATCGCTACGGACTGGTCCGGCCGGGCGAGCAGATCGTGCTGGTGCTGGCGGCTTCCGCCCACCGCCGCGCCGCCTTCGAAGCCGCGGATTTCATGATGGACTATCTCAAGACCCGCGCCCCGTTCTGGAAGCGCGAGCACCGGGCCGACGGCACGCTCGGCGGCTGGGTCGAAGCCAAGGCGGATGACGATGACGCGGCGAAGCGCTGGGAATAGCGGCAGGGCGCCGTCATTTCGAGACATCCGCAGCGACGAGCTTCGAACTTCAGGACACGAGAAACACGAAAGGGGCCACATTGCTGCGGCCCCTTCTTCAATCGTGTGGTGATCGCTTCCCGGCTCACGGCCGGGGCCCGCTCGCGAATGGTGGAAAGCTTCCGGGGCTGATGGCCCCCTACGCCGCCTTCGTCTGCGGGCGCACCGCCGCCGAATAATCTTCCATGATCACCTTGCCCATGTTGCCGGTGATGAAGTTGTACGGGCCGATCTCGGCGACCAGCGTCACCTCGGCGGCCGAGCCGGTGATGAAGCACTCGTTGAAGCTCTCCAGCTCCTCCGGCCGGATGCGCCGCTCGACCACCTCGAAACCGCGCTGGCGGCAGAGGTCGATCACCGACTGACGGGTGATGCCGTTCAGGAAGCGATCGGCCAGCGGGGTGTGGATCACGCCGTCCTTGATGAAGAAGATGTTGGCGCCAGTGCATTCGGCGACATTGCCTTCCCAGTCGAGCATCATCGCGTCGGCATAGCCGCCGCGCTCCGCCTTGTGCTTGGAGAGCGAGCAGATCATGTACAGGCCCGCCGCCTTGGCATGGACCGGCGCGCAGGCCGGGTCGGGCCGGCGGTAGTCGGCGACGTCGAGGCGGATGCCCTTCAGCTTCGCCGCCATGTCGAACATGCTCGGCCATTCCCACACGGCGATCGCGGTGTGGATCGTGTTGTTCATGCCGGAAACCGCCATCATCTCCGAGCCGCGCCAGGCGACCGGGCGGATATAGGCGTCCTTCAGGCCGTTTTCCTTCAGGCAGAGATATTTGGCCTCGTCGAGCTCGGCGACCGAATAGGGGATCGTGAAATCCATGATCTCGGCCGACTTGTGGAAGCGCTGCGAGTGCTCGGTGCACTTGTAGATCACGCCGTCATAGGAGCGCTCGCCCTCGAAGATGCAGGAGCCGTAATGCAGTCCATGGGTCAGTACGTGAATCTTGGCGTCCTTCCACGGCACGAGCTTGCCGTCGAACCAGATGACGCCATCGCGCTGGTCGAAAGGAATGACTGACATGGACCTTCTCCTGGGTGCTCGTTTCCGGAACTCCGGCACAGCCGTTTTCGGAACGCAAGCGCGGGTCTAAAGCTGCGTTGCAGCGAGACGCTTTGAAATAATCGTTCGCTCAGCGCCCTTGACCGGTAATCTTCCGTCTGAGATATGTCAATAAGGCTGACCCAAATTTTTGGACACGTGTTTTGGCCCCATCCCCTTCCGATGCTGACGACCTGCCGCTCAGGCCTTCCTCCGAGGCGGTGCCCCACGATCTGATCGAATTGCTCTTCTTCGCCTATCGCGACTTCGTCGGCGATCCCGACCGCATCCTCGCCGATTACGGCTTCGGCCGTGCCCATCACCGGGTCCTGCATTTCGTCCAGCGCCGGCCGGGCCTGACCATCGCCGAGCTGCTCGACATCCTACAGATCACCAAGCAGAGCCTGAACCGCGTGCTCAAGGAACTGGTCGAAAAGGGCTATATCGAGCAGCGCACCGGCCGGCAGGACAAGCGCCAGCGTCATCTCCACACCACGGCCTCCGGCCAGGACCTGGCGCTTCGCCTCGTCCGCCTCCAGGCCAAGCGCATCAACCGCGCCCTCGAAGGCGCCAACCCCGAGACGGCGGCCATCGCTGCGCGCTATCTCGCCGCCCTGATCGACCCGGCCGAGCGGCCGAAGGTGGAACGGCTTCTCGACAAGCCTTAGCAATCTCGGCTGCACCCCTTGTCATTCCGGGGCGCGCCGCAGGCGCGAACCCGGAACCCACGACTGGGTGAGACATTCGATCCCGAGTCGCTAGCCGCTCACCCAGTCGTGGGTTCCGGGTTCTTCGCTGCGCGAAGCCCCGGAATGACAAGGGTAGCGCTATCCAAGAACGATCGTCATGCCGTCTTAGCGGCGACCGGTTCCCTGCGTTATGCTATGGGAGCCCTGCACCGCGAGCGCGCCGGCCCAAGACCGGCGCAGGAGAGAAGGCGCGAGGATGATCGCAACCGAGACCCTGGCGAAGCCGGCCCGCAAGCCGCTGCCCGACGAGGCCCCGCATATCCTCGTCGTCGACGACGACCGGCGCCTGCGCGAATTGCTGGGGCGCTTCCTCGGCGATAACGGCTTCCGGGTGACGACGGCGGCCAATGCGGCCGAGGCCGACACGCGGCTGGGCAACCTCGTCTTCGACGCGATCGTGCTCGACGTGATGATGCCGGGCGAGAACGGCTTCGATTTCGCGCGCCGCTTCCGCGGCGGCTCGGCCGTGCCGATCCTGATGCTGACCGCCCGCGCCGACGGCAAGGACCGCATCAACGGCCTGGAAATCGGCGTCGACGACTATCTCTCGAAACCCTTCGAGCCGCGCGAATTGCTGCTGCGGCTTGGCAATATCCTGAAGCGCACGCTGGTCGTCGAGGCCGCGCAATCCGGCACACGGCCGGATTTCGTTCGCTTCGGCCCGTTCATCTACGGGCTGGCGCGCGGCGAATTGCGCAAGGGCGAGGAGACCATCCGCCTGACCGAGCGCGAGCGCGAGATCCTGACGGCATTGGCCGAACGCGCCGGCGAGGTGGTGCCGCGCGAGGAGCTGGCGGCGCAGGGCTCGGCCGCCAATGACCGCACCGTCGATGTCCAGATGAACCGTCTGCGCCGCAAGATCGAGCGTGACCAGACCGACCCGCTCTATCTCCAGACCGTGCGCGGCGTCGGCTACAGGCTGGTGACGGACCGCTCGTGACGCCGCTGCAACCTGGCAGGAAAGGCCCATCCGCGCTGCGCTCCGGCATGCGGCTGATGACACGCGTCTACGCCGGGCTGGAACGCGCGCTAGATACGCTCGGCAAGGCCGTGCGACCGACGATCAAGCGCATCGGCCGGCCCTTGCAGGTCATCGCGCGCTATATGCCCAAGGGGCTCTATCCGCGCGCGCTCGTCATCGTCATCGCGCCGGTCGTGCTGCTGCAATCGGTCATCGCCTATGTCTTCATGGAGCGGCACTGGCAGACCGTGACGCAGCGCCTGTCCTCGGCCGTCTCGGCCGACATCGCCATGCTGATCGATGTCTATGAAAGCTATCCGCAGGATGCCGACACCGCGACGCTATCGCGCATCGCGGCCGAGCGGCTCGGCATGGACCTCGACATCATCCCCGATTCCGACCTGCCGGCGCCGGGGCCGCGCCCGTTCTTCTCCCTGCTCGACAACGCGCTCTCGACCGAGTTGTCCCAGCAGGTCGCTCGCCCCTTCTGGCTCGACACGGTCGGCCGCTCCAGCCTGATCGAGATCCGCATCAAGCTCGGCAAGGACGTGATGCGCATCCTGACAAGGCGCAACTCGGCCTATGCCTCCAATAGCCACATCTTCCTGCTCTGGATGATCGGGACGTCGCTGATCCTGCTCACCATCGCGGTGCTGTTCCTGCGCAACCAGATCCGCCCGATCCTGAAGCTCGCCGATGCGGCGGAAGCCTTCGGCAAGGGCCGCGACGCCGATTTCCGGCCGCGCGGCGCCCGCGAGGTCCGCCGCGCCGGCAACGCCTTCATCGAGATGAAGCGGCGCGTCGAGCGCTCGATCGGCGAGCGCACGACGATGCTGAACGGCGTCAGCCACGACCTGCGCACCATCCTGACCCGCTTCAAGCTCTCGCTCGCCCTGATGGAGCGTTCCGCGGAAATCGAGGCGCTCGAGAAGGACGTCGACGAGATGAGCCGCATGCTCGAGGACTATCTCGCCTTCGCCCGCGGCGACGCCGGCGAGACCGCCGTCGAGGCCGACATCCGCTCCCTGCTCGAAGAGTTGAAGTCCGATGCCGAGCGTCAGGGCCACCAGACCGAACTGACGGTAATCGGCGATCCGCTGGTCGTGATCCGCCAGGACGCCTTCCGCCGGCTGCTGACCAACCTCGTCTCCAACGCCGCCCGCTATGGCGACCGCATCGCGATCCGGGCGACCCATGACGCGCGCTACCTGATCGTGATGGTCGACGATGACGGCCCCGGCATCCCGCCGGACCAGCGCGAGGATGTCTTCCGCCCCTTCTTCCGGCTCGACGAGGCCCGCAATGTCGATGGCGGCGGCACCGGCCTTGGCCTCGCCATCGCACGCGATATCGCCCGCGCCCATGGCGGCGACATCATACTCGGCGATTCGCCGCTCGGAGGCCTGCGCGCAACGGTCCGCTTGCCGGTCTAGGATCGTTCTCAGCCGGCGCCGATCGGCGCGAGCGCCGGCAAGCGCGCCACCGCATGGTCGACGAAGGCCCGCACGCGTGGCGACGGCTGCCGGCCACCCGGCACCACGAGCTGCACCGGCAGCGGCGGCGGCTCGAATTCCGGCAGCAGCCGCACCAACGCTCCCGACGCGAGATCATCCGCCGCCTGATAGGACAGCACCCGCGCCAGCCCCCGGCCTGCCCGCGCCGCGATCAGCACCGATTCCACCTCGTTGACGATCAGGCGCGGCGTCAGCACCACGGCGCTGCCTGAACGCGGCCCACCGAAGCGCCAGGTCAGCGTCTGGTTGGCGGCGACGCTCGCGATCGTCTCATGCGCGGCGATATCGGCCGGTCGCCGCAAGGGCGGGCAGTTGGCGAGATAGGACGGCGCGGCAACGAGGATGCGTCGGACCTCGCCGACCTTGCGCGTCAGCAGGCCGGAGTTCGGCAAGGGGCCGATCCGGACCGCAAGCTGCAGGTCCTCCTCGATCAGGTCGAGGTTCCGGTCGGCCAGCACGAGTTCGACCTGCACCTGCGGATAACGGTCGAGGAATTCGCTCACCAGCGGCGTGACATGCCGCCGGCCGAAGGAGAGCGGCGCGGTGATGCGCAGAAGACCGCTGACCGGCTCGGCAGCCGCGACACCGAGCGCGGCCTCGTAATCGGCGAGCAGGCGCCGCGCCGTCGCCGCAAGCTCCCGGCCGGCATCGTTCGGGGTCAGGCGCCGCGTCGTCCGCGCGATCAGTTGTGTCCCGACCCGCTCTTCCAGCCCGGCAAGCGCGCGCGTCACGGCCGGGCGGGACTTGCGCAGCCGCCGCGCCGCACCGGCAAGGCTGCCGGCATCGACGATCGCGACGAAGATCGCCAGCTCCTCGATCCGGTCCATTACATCGTTCCGACGATTGAAATTCTGAGTTCAACCGATAGCAGATTACGGCGGTTCAGCGAAACGATCATGATGCCCGGCAGAAGCAGGAGAACCGCTATGCCGTCACCAGAGATCATCCTCCACGGAACGCCCCTTTCGGGTCATGCTCACCGCGTCGAGTTGCTGCTGCTCGCGCTTGGCCTGCCCTATCGCAACGAAGAGGCCCCGGCCGATGTCCGGCGGAGCGATGCCTTCCGCAAGCTCAACCCGCTCGGCCAGATTCCGGTCCTCCAGGACGGCGACCTCACCTTCGCCGACAGCAATGCGATCATGGTCTATCTGGTCCGGCGCTATGCCCCGGACAGCGCCTGGCTGCCGCTCGATCCCATCGGCGCAGCCAATGTCCAGCGCTGGCTCTCGATCGCCGCCGGCGAGGTCATGCACGGCCCCTCGATCGCGCGCCTGATCACCCAGTTCGGCCTGAAGGACGACAAGGCCCGCGCGCAGCGGATCGCGGCCCGGCTGCTCGCCTTCATGGAAGAGCATCTGGCGGCGCGCGACTATCTCGCCACCACCCATCCGACGATCGCCGATCTCGCCTGCTATTCCTATGTCGCGCATGCGCCCGAAGGCGGCATCTCGCTGAAGCCCTATCCGGCCGTGCGGAACTGGCTCGCGCGCATCGGGGCCCTGCCCTTCTTCAAGCCGATCCCGCCTTCGCCCCTCCCCGCAGAGCTCGACGACGATGCTGCCTGACGGCCCTTTCCATGCCGGTGAACTGGCGGCGCAGGCACTGGCCGGCGTCGCCGCTCGCGGTGCCGGCATTCGCGATTTCATGCCGGATCAGCACCGCATCTTCTTCGGGCAGCTCCCCTGGCTCTTCGCCGGCGTGCTTGACTCGGGCGGCTGGCCGCTGGCGACCGTGCTGGCCGCCGAGCCCGGCTTTGTCGGAAGCCCGACCCCGACCACGCTGTCGATCGCAAGCCTGCCCGCCAGCGGTGATCCGGCCTTCGAAGCGCTCCGGCCGGGCGGCCCCATCGGCCTGCTCGGGCTCGAACTGGAGACCCGTCGCCGCAACCGCGCCAATGGCCGGATCGAGACCGTCGGTACGGATGGCTTCACGGTTGCGGTGGCCCAGAGCTTCGGCAACTGCGCAAAGTATATCCAGGTCCGCAACCGGGTTCAGGATGGCAATGAGCCTGCCGCGTCGCCCATGGAGCTGTCCGGGCTTGATGCGCAGGCGCGGACACTGATCGCCGGAGCCGATACGCTCTTCATCGCCAGCGCCGCTGCGCCCGGGAGCGAACCCAGCGGCGTCGACATCTCGCATCGCGGCGGCCGGCCCGGCTTCGTGCGCATCGATGGCGACACGCTCACCATCCCGGATTTCTCGGGCAACAACTACTTCAACACGTTCGGGAACCTGCTGCAGCAGCCGCGGGCCGCGCTGCTCTTCGTCGATTTCGCGACGGGCATGCTGCTGCAGTTGCAGGGTGAGACGGAGATCGTCTGGCAGGGGCCGGAGCTGGCCCAGCTCGATGGCGCCGAGCGTCTCTGGCGTTTCCATATCAGGCACGGCTGGCGCCGGGCCCACGCACTGCCGTTGCGCTGGTCGGCACCGGAATTTGCGCCGACCACCTTGCAGACCGGCCTGTGGTCGGCCGCTGCTTAGAAGAGCCGCCCGCCGATCGGCACCTCGTGCCCCGGCCCGATCAGGACGACCTCGCCCTCGGCGTCGGGAATGCCAAGCGTCAGCACTTCCGACATGAATTTGCCGATCTGGCGCGGCGGAAAATTCACCACCGCGAGGACCTGCCGGCCGGGGAGATCCTCCGGCCGGTAGTGCTTCGTGATCTGCGCCGAGGATTTCTTCCGGCCGACCGTGCCGCCGAAATCGATCACGAGCTTGATCGAGGGCTTGCGCGCCTCCGGATAAGGCTCGGCCTCGACGATGGTGCCGACGCGGATATCGACCTTCAGGAAATCATCGAAGCCGATCTGGGCGGCAGGTTCGGAAGGCGTGCTCAAAATTCCGCCCACCCGTCGTCGCGCGCATCAGGCCTCGGCGCCGTAGCGGCGCTGCCGCTGGAAGCCTTGGCGCGCGGAGCCACCGGGCGCGGCGCCGCAGCGACGGCGGCCCGCATCGTCTGCGAGATCGCCTTGAGCTTTGCGACGTCGCCGCCAAGCTGGAAGCGCGCGACCAGCGAGGAGAGCCGGTCGGCTTCCTGCGACAGCGAATGCGCGGCAGCCGTCGACTGCTCGGCCATCGCGGCGTTCTGCTGGGTCGCCTGATCCATCTCGCCGACAGCGGAATTGACCTCCTGGAGACCCGAGGCCTGCTCCTGCGCCGCACTGGCGATCTCGGCGACGAGCGAAGTGACGCGGGTGATCTCGGACGCCATGCGCTGCAGCGCGCCGCCGGTCTGACCGACCAGCGTGACGCCCTTCTCGACCTCGATGGTCGAGGCGTCGATCAGGGTCTTGATCTCCTTGGCGGCAGAGGCGGAGCGCTGCGCCAGCGCACGGACCTCGGAAGCCACGACCGCAAAACCCTTGCCGGCATCGCCGGCCCGCGCCGCCTCGACCGAGGCGTTGAGCGCGAGCAGGTTGGTCTGGAAGGCAATCTCGTCGATGACGCCGACGATCTGCGAGATTTCCTGGGCCGATTTCTCGATGCCGCCCATCGCCGTCACCGCGTCGCGGACAATGCTGGTCGACTGCTCGGCCTCGGTCTTGACCTGTTCCGTCGCCTGGTTGGCGAGGCGCGCGCTTTCCGCCGTCTGGCGCACCGTCGCGGTGAGCTCATCGAGCGCCGTCGCGGTCTCCTCGACCGAGGAGGCCTGCTGCTCGGTCCGGCTGGCGAGATCGTCCGCCGCCTGGCTGATCTCGGTCGAGCCCGCCTTCATGCTCTCGGTATTGGTCGCGATCTGGCGCATCGCGTCCTGCAGCTTGGCGATGGCGCCGTTGAAGTTGTCCTTGAGCTTGACGTATTCGGCCGAGAAGGCGTCCTCGATCCGGTAGGTCAGGTCGCCATCCGAGAGGTGCTCCAGCCCCTGGCCGAGAGCCAGCACCACGTCGGCCTGGACGCGGGCATGCTCGGCGCGGTCGGCCTCGTTGCGCCGTCGTTCACCATCGGCGGCGCTGCGATGCCCGGCAGCCTCCTCTTCCATCCTGAGCTTGTCGGTCTCCATCGCCTCCTTGGTGAGGGCCGCATCGCGGAAGACGACCAGCGTGCGCGCCATGGCGCCGATCTCGTCGGGCCGTTCCTGATGCGCGATCGTGGTGTCGAGCTGGCCCGCGGCCAGCTCCTCCATCGAGCCACGCAGCGATTGCAGCATGCCGGAGGCGCGGCGGCTGAGGATGATGACGAGGCCGAGCATGACGAGGCCGAGCGGCACCAGCACCTTGGCGACGCCGCCGACCATGCTCATGAAGGCCGCATCGACATCCTGGACATGCAGGCCGGAGCCGACCACCCACTGCCATTGCGGGATGCCGATGATGTAGGAAATCTTGAGCGAAGGCTCCTTGTCGCCGGCCTTGAGCCAGCCATAGTCGACGAAGCCCTCGGTCTTCGCCTTCGCCAGTGTGACCATCTCCTGGACGAAGAACTTGCCGTCCGCGTCTTTGAGCGGCTTCATGTCCGTCGACTGGATCTTCTTGTTGGCGTGCAGGACGCTGATGCCGTCATAATCGATGAGGAAGTAATAGTTCCCGCTGTCGAAGCGCGCGCTGCCGAGCGCATCCATCGCCAGCTTCCTGGCATCCTCATCCTTCAGCTCGCCACTCTGGACACGCGCCAGATAGCCCTTGACCGTCGTCGCCGCGGCTTCGACCGCATTCTTCATCTCGGCCCGCTTGAGCGTGATCATCTCATTGCGGGCGGCATTCAGCGTATAGCCGACGCTGCCTACGGCGATCAGCACGGCCAAGGCCGCGATCAGGCCGAAGGAACGGCTGATCGAAAGGGTCGCTAGCTTCCTGGTGAACGACATTCGCGTATCCTGCGCGATGGGGGAATTCCCCTCATTCGCGCAGGATTGGCTAAGACACGCTTAACGTTGGCGCAGTTTCGCCACATTTTGTCGCAGGCGGCGTGAGGAACCCGTTGGGCGCTCAGATCGCCGGTGCGTAATCCTCGTTGTCCTCGCCGCGCTCGGAGGCCCGTTCGCGCCGGCGCGCCTTCAGCGGCCGCCCGGAGCAGATCGCCCGCGCCAGCCCGCGGAACGGCGCCGTCAGCCGGTGGACATCCTCGACGCGCGCCATGATCCGCCCCGCCGTCTTCAGCTCGCGGTCGAGCCGCGCCATCGTCTTCGACAGCTCCGGCTCGTCATCGTCGAGCCACGCTTCGGAGACGCGCGCCATCAGCAAAACCGCGCCCTGCACGCGCAGAGCCCCAAGCGCGTCCTCGGTCGGGATGCCGGCCGAGGCCAGCATGTAGCGCCAGGAATTGACGGCTCCGCGATTGAGCGCCGCCAGCGCCATGGGATCGCGGCGAATGGCCGGCGCGATCTTGCGCAGGCCCGCCTTGTAAGGCGCCATCGCATCGAGCCGGCGCATCACGAGGTCGAACAGCCGCTCCTTGACCGGCTCGCCGGCGAGGTCGTCCGAGGAGCCGGCGAGGACGGCATCGTCGACGATGCGGGTCACGCCGCCGAGCATGGCGAGCTTGGACGGGAACAGCCCGCGCAACTGCGCCAGGGTCAGTCCGGCCTCGGTCGCGATATCCGGCAGTTCGATCTCGTCCCAGCGTCGCTCGACGGCAAGCTTCATCAGCGCATCGACGGCGCGACGACGCGGATCGGCCGCGGGCGGCGCCGCCTCGGGCGGGGTGGAAACGGGTTTGCGGGCCATGGGGCAGCTCCTCTCGCTTCGCGATGTGAAGAGGTTAGGCCGCTATCGTGGCGGGTGGAAGGCGGTTCAGCCGGAAAGCTCGCCGGCGCGACGTTTGGCAGCAGCCACCGCCTTGCGCATCAGCGGCTTCATGCCGTCCTCGGCCATCAGCACCTCGAGCGCCGCCGCAGTGGTCCCGCCCGGCGAGGTCACGTTCTGGCGCAGCGTGCCGGGCGGCAGCGGCGACTGGAACAACAGCTCACCCGCTCCCTCGACCGTCGCCCGCGCCAGACGCTCCGCGACATCGGCGGGCAGGCCGGCTTCCTTGCCCGCAGCGGCCAGGCATTCGACGAGATGGAAAACATAGGCCGGTCCGGAGCCCGACACTGCCGTCACCGCATCGATCAGCCCCTCATCGTCGAGCCATTCGACCTTGCCGATGCTGCCGAGCAGCGCGTCAGCGGTTGCGCGCTGCGCCGCACTCACGCCCTTGCCGGGAGCCGCAGCGGTGGCGCCGCGCTGCACCGCGGCCGGCAGGTTCGGCATGGCGCGGATGACCGCGTTGGCATTGGGCAGGCGCGCCGCCAGGTCGCCCAGCGTTTTGCCGGCGAGGATCGAGATCAGCAGCGTCCTGGGATGGATGAAGGCCTGCACCGCCGGAGCGGCCGTATCGAGCATCTGCGGCTTGGTCGCCAGCACGACGACATCGGCGGCGGGAATGTCCCTGGCAGCGGGATTGAGCCGCATGCCCTTGTCGTTGGCGAGCGCGACCATCTCGTCCGACGGCTTGGGGTCGATCAGGCTGATCCCCTTCGGATCGATGCCGATGCGCAGCCAGCCCTCCAGCATCGCGCCGCCCATCTTGCCGGCGCCGATGAGGACGAGCGATTGCGGCAGGGAAGCGGTCATGGCGGTTCTCGTCGCTTGGGAACAGGGCGTCATGCCGGGCTGGCGCCTGAGCATGTTCAGGACCAGAGCCTGCAAGAGGTGGCCCGGTCAAGCCCGGCCATGGCGTCGGCACGGCCTCAGGCCTCGCCGACCGTCTCCAGGATCGCGCCCTCCATGCCTTCCTTCGCGGTCTTGCCGGCCCAGACGACGAACTGAAAGGCCTGATAGTAGCGCTCGCAGGCCTCGACCGCGGCCTTGACCAGTGCGATCGCCTGTTCTTCGGTCGGCTCGGCCCCGCCGGAAAGCAGCAGGGCATGGCGGTACATCACCACGCTTTCGCTGCTCCAGAGGTCGAAATGCCCGAGCCAGAGCTGCTCGTTGACGAGACTGACGAGCTGCAGCACCTCGCTACGCCGCCGCTCCGGCACCTTGAGGTCGAAAGCGCAGGCGATATGCAGCGCTTCCACCTCGGCGAGCCAGGTGATCGCGACATGGTATTCCGACCAGCCGCCGGTCACGGAGACCGAGAGCTCATCCTCGCTGTCGCGATCGAATGACCAGTCGTTGAGGGCGGCGAGGCGTTCAAACAGGTCAAGCGGGTTGGAAGGCCGATCCAGCTCGGCATCCATATCGAGGTCCATCATGCCCTAGGGTCCACCTTCCGGAGCGAAAGGCTCCGGCGCGTTCGAGAACAGGAACACGGCGACTGGAAAGCCGAAGGAGCGCAACACACCTCCGGAACCCCTCGACAGGAGGCGCTCCCATTCGGCGCGGCAGGACGAATCCGCCCGACGAATCAATTCTTTCCACCGACGATAGCGCAGGCGCTGTGACGCTCCCAACACGGCGCCAAGCTCCGCGGATTCGGCCGGCGGGCTCAATCCCTCTGGAGGGCTGTCCACAGCACATGGCTGTGGACATAACCTAAGAGCCTCCAACTCAATCCGGAGGGGTCTCGATGGGTTTTGGAGGAGTCGAATGCCAGGAGGAGCGCGCAGCCGATATCCATCGATATCGGCAAGTCGGTCCGACGCCGCAGGCGGCCCTCCAAAGCCCACCTCCGGCGCCGGGAATTCGACCGTCCGCGGCGTCGCGGCGCTTGCCGATACCGACGGGTATCGGCTTCACCCCGCTCCTGGCGGAGCGGACGAATTGCCGGCGTCGAGACCCCTCCGGATTGAGTTGGAGGCTCTTGGAGCAACCGGGGGTCGCTTGAAGCAACCCCGGCTTATTCTCAGGCCTTGCCGAGCTTCTCCTCCAGCGCCTTCAGCCGCGCGGCGAGCTTGTCGTTCTCCTCGCGGGCGATCAGCGCCATCTCGCGCACCGCCTCGAATTCCTCGCGGGTGACGACGTCGAGATCGCGCAGCAGGCGCTCGATCTGCGTCTTCACCACCGTCTCGACCTCGCGCCGCACGCCCTGCGCCGCGCCGGCGGCATCGGTGGCGAGGCGGGCGATGTCGTCGAGGATACGGTTGCCGGGGTTGACCATGGCTCTCTCCCTTAAGGCGCGAAACGCTCTGACGACAGCCTATAGGCAGCGCGGGCAAGACCCGCAATTGCGACCGGTTGTCGGGCTTGCCCGCGGCGCGCCGGCGCGATCACATGCGCAACCGCCCGGAGGACTAGCGCCATGGCCCTGCATTTCACGCCCGCCGAATTCGCCCGCCGCCGCGAGGCCCTGCTGGCCGCGATGCAGAAAGATCGTCTCGATGCGCTCTTCCTGTTCCAGCAGGAATCGATGTTCTGGCTGACCGGCTACGACACCTTCGGCTTCTGTTTCTTCCAGTGCCTCGTGGTCAAAGCCGACGGCACCATGGCGCTGCTGACCCGCTCCGCCGATCTCCGGCAGGCACAGCAGACATCGAATCTCACGGATATCCGCATCTGGAAGGATGGCCGTGATGCCGATCCGGCGGCAGACCTGCTCGCGCTGAGCCGCGATCTCGGGCTCGCCGGTAAGCGTATCGGCGTGGAGTTCGAATCCTACGGCCTCGTCGCATCCAACTATCGCAAGCTCGAAGCCCGCTTCGCCGGGCAGGCCGAACTCGTCGACGCCTCGCTGATCGTCACGCGCCTGCGCGCCGTGAAATCGGCCGAGGAAATCACCTATGTCAGGCGCGCCGCCGTGCTGGCCGATGCCGCCGACCACGCGGCGCTGGCGGCGATCCGGGCCGGCGCCGACGAGGGCGAAATCCTCGCCGCCCAGCACAATGCGATCTTTGCCGGCGGCGGCGACTATCCCGCCAACGAATTCATCATCGGCTCCGGCCGCGACGCCCTGCTCTGCCGCTACAAATCCGGCCGACGCCGGCTCGATGCCACCGACCAGATCACGCTCGAATTCGCCGGCACCGACCGGCACTATCATGTCGCTGCGATGCGCACGGTGATCGTCGGCGAGCCGCGCCCGCTGCACCGCTCCTATCATGCGGCGGCTCGCGACGCGCTGCTCGCCTGCGAGGCCGAATTGAAGCCCGGCCGCGCTGCGGGCGACGTCTTCGCCGCCCATGCCCGCGTCTTCGATGAGCACGGCCTTTCACAGCACCGACTCAATGCCTGCGGCTATTCGCTGGGCGCCAAGTTCACGCCGTCCTGGATGGACTGGCCGATGTTCTACGAGGCCAATGACTGGCCGATCGTGCCGGGCATGGTGATGTTCGCCCATATGATCCTGATGGATTCCGCCAGCGAAACCGCGATGTGCCTGGGCCGGACCTATCTGGTCGGCGAAGCGGGCGCCGAGACGCTCAACCTGCCCGATCTGGACCTCGTCATCCGTTGAGCCTAGAACAGCGGCGCAGGGAATCTCGAAGCAGTCCACAGCCCAAAGGGCGGGAGGCGTCATGATCAACCGTTTTAGCGGCCTCGTTCTGGGGCCGGTTTTCGCGCTGGCGCTCGCCGGCTGCCAGGAAACCACCCAGACCGCGGCCCGCCCGCGCGTCGATGCGCCGGGCGTCCCGGTCTCGGTCCAGAGCATCTCCGGCGCGCCGGAAAACGTCACCGCCAGCTTCGCCGGCCTGCTCGGCGAGGCGGCGGCCGAGCGCAAGATGGAGATCGTCCCCGGCAACAAGCCGGCGCGGTTCCGCGTCAAGGGCTACCTCACGGCACAGCCGACCGAGGACGGCCAGACCTCGCTCGCCTTCGTCTGGGATGTCTATGATTCGACCAAGCAGCGCGCCCAGCGCGTGCAGGGCGAGAGCATCGGCAAGCGCAGCGGCGGTTCCGATCCCTGGGCCGGTATCGACCAGACGATCGTCGCCAAGGCCGCCTCCGACTCGATGGATGCGATCGCGGGCTTTCTCGTGACCACGCCCGCCGTCGAGACGCTCAAGACCGAGGACAAGGCCGGCAAACCCGCGAAGCCGGGCACCCGTGTCGCTGCGACGGATCCGAAGAAGAGCTGAGGCGACGCACGGCCCGCTGTGCAGCGACGCTGCGGCAGTGGTTTCCGGGTCACGGCGCAGCGCCCTGCGCTTTTTGATCGCCGATATTGCACTGCAGCGGTCGACTCCATCCGACCGCGCTGTTAAGAGCCGTTCGAATTGAGCCGGCAATGCCGGCCCCCTGCTCAGCCTTGATGCAACGGTGCGCTACGGCATGGCCTCTCACTTCAAAGTCGTCGCCGGCAACTCCAATCGTCCGCTGGCCGAGGCGATCTGCAACCATCTCAGCATTCCCCTCGCCAAGGCCTCCGTCCGGCGCTTCGCCGACATGGAGGTCTTCGTCGAGATCCAGGAGAACGTGCGCGGACAGGATGTCTTCATCATCCAGTCGACCTCGTTCCCGACCAACGACCACCTGATGGAACTGCTGATCATCACGGATGCGCTGCGCCGCTCCTCGGCGCGCCGCATCACGGCGGTGATCCCCTATTTCGGCTATGCCCGCCAGGATCGGCGCGCGTCGGGCCGCACGCCGATCTCGGCCAAGCTGGTCTCCAACCTGATCACCCATGCCGGCGTCGACCGCGTGCTGACGCTCGATCTCCATGCCGGCCAGATCCAGGGCTTCTTCGACATCCCGACCGACAACCTGTTCGGCGCCCCGCTGATGGCGCGCGACATCAAGGACCGGCTGGAATGGAAGAACGCCATGGTCGTCTCGCCGGACGTCGGCGGCGTGGTGCGCGCCCGCGCGCTCGCCAAGCGCATCGACGCCCCGCTCGCCATCGTCGACAAGCGCCGTGACCGGCCGGGCGAATCCGAGGTCATGAACATCATCGGCTCGGTCGAGGGCCGCTCCTGCATCTTGATCGACGATATCGTCGATTCCGGCGGCACGCTGGTGAACGCGGCCGATGCGCTGCTCGAACAGGGCGCCAAGGAGGTCTTCGCCTATATCACCCATGGCGTGCTCTCCGGCGGCGCAGTCGCCCGCATCGCCTCGTCCAAGCTCAAGGAACTGGTGATCACCGACTCGATCATGCCGACCGAGGCCGTGAAGGTCGCGCGTAATATCCGCGTCATCTCGATTGCCGGCCTGATGGGCGAGGCGATCGAGCGCACCGCGAGCGAGACCAGCGTGTCGAGCCTGTTCGACTGAGAGGTTCCGGCTTGGGTCATTCCCGCGCCCTCGTCCTGTTCTCCGGCGGCCAGGACTCCACGACGACACTCGCCTGGGCGCTCGACCGCTTCGACGCGGTCGAGACGATCGGCTTCGACTATGGCCAGCGCCATCGCATCGAGATGGAATGCCGCGAGACGATCCGCGCCAAGCTGCCTGCGCTCTCGGCCCGCTATGCCGAGCGGCTCGGCCCCGACCATGTCGTCGACCTCAAGGCCCTCGGCGCGATCTCCGAGACGGCGCTCACCCGCGAGACCGAGATCGCTTTCACGGATGCCGGCCTGCCCTCGACCTTCGTGCCCGGCCGCAACCTGATCTTCCTGACCTTCGCCGCCGCGCTGGCCTATCGCCGCGACCTCAAGCACGTCGTGCTCGGTGTCTGCGAGACCGACTATTCCGGCTATCCCGATTGCCGCGACGACACGATCAAGGCGATGCAGGTGGCCTTGAGCCTCGGCCTCGACCGCAGGCTCGTGCTGCATACGCCGCTGATGTGGCGCGACAAGGCGCAGACCTTCGCGCTGGCACGCGCCATCGGTGGCCAGGCCCTGCTCGATCTCGTGATCGAGGAGAGCCATAGCTGCTATCTCGGCGACAGGACGACCCGGCATGGCTGGGGTTATGACTGCGGCCATTGCCCGGCCTGCGATTTGCGATCAAAAGGCTTCGCTGCCTATCTCGCAGCCCCCGACGACAGCGGACTTGACCTATGACCCGTGACCGCCAGCGCCTGACGGAAGGCGTTATCGCCCTCGTCCTGTTCGGCCTGACCATTCCCGCCGCCAACTGGATGATCGGCAATGCCGGCGCGGTCTGCGTGCCGAATGGGCCCTGCCTCGTCCCGGTCTGGCCGAGCGTGATGGCGCCGAGCGGTGTCCTGATGGTCGGCCTTGCCCTGGTGCTGCGCGACATCGTCCAGCGCCGCCTTGGCCCGCTCGCCGGTCTCGGCGCCATCGCGGTCGGCACCCTGATCTCCGCGATGCTCGCCCCGCCTGCCATTGTGCTGGCCTCGGTCGCGGCCTTCCTGCTGTCGGAGCTCGCCGATTTCGCGGTCTACACGCCGCTGCAGCGCCGGCGCTTCGTCACGGCGGTCTTCGCGTCGAGCGTGATCGGCCTCGTCGTCGACAGCTTCGTCTTCCTGCATCTCGCCTTCGGCAGCCTCGATTTCCTGGCCGGCCAGATCATCGGCAAGGCCTGGATGGTGCTGCTCGCCTTGCCGCTGATGCATCTCCTGCGCCGCCGCGACGAGCGGCTGGGCCTGGTCGCCGCCTGATTCCAGGCATCGCGCCGCCGCGTAAAGTTTGAGGCGTCGCCTCAATCTGAGTTTAAGGCATTTGCGCCAGGATCGGGGTTCTTCGACGAGCACTCTGTCGGGAACTCCGTGACCAGACCTTCGGGCCGCCTGCAGGCTCTGCAGAACGATATTCTTGAAGATATCGCGCGCGGCGAGCCTCTGATCGCATGCATGGAGCGCCTGTGCCGTCGCGCCGAGGCGATCTCGCCCGGCGTCATCTGCTCGGTCGTCGCCATCGACAACCAGTGCTGCCTCCAGCCTCTCGCCTCGCCCAGCCTGCCCCCGCACTATGTCGGCGCCATCAAGGGCGTGCCGGCAGGCCCGGAGGTCGGCTCCTGCGGAACCGCGATCTTCCGCGGCGAGCCCGTCGAAGTCACCGACATCGCCACCGATCCACTCTGGCGGGCCTATACCGATCTCGCCCTGCCGCTCGGCCTGCGCGCCTGCTGGTCGACGCCGATCAAGGCGCGCGATGGGCGGGTGGTCGGTGCCTTCGCCTTCTATTTCAGGACACCTCGCCGTGCACGAACCCTCGAACGCCAGATCGTCGCGACCTGTGTCCATCTCTGCGCCATCGCCATCGAGCATGACGAAGTCCGCACCCGCAATCACCGCCTCGCCTATTTCGATACGCTGACCGGGCTGCCGAACCGCAGCCAGTTCAACGGCGCCATCGCGGAGATGAGCGCAGCCGGCCGCCGCTACGGGTTGATGCTGATCGACATCGATCATCTCAAGACGGTCAATGACACGCTCGGCCACGCCGCCGGAGATGCCCTGATCGCCGTGGTCGGCCGGCGGCTCGACGTCGCGCTGGCCGGCTGCCTCACCTGCCGGATCGGCGGCGACGAGTTCGCCGTTCTCGTCCCCGATTGCAGGGAACCGGCGCGTATGCGTGCCTTCGCCTCGGCTGCGATGGCGGCGGTCGCGGTGCCGCTCGACCATGACGGCCACAGCCTCGTGCCGGGCATCACCATCGGCGGGGTCATCGCCGGCGAGGACGGCCAGGACACCGTCACGCTGCGGCAGAACGCCGACCTCGCGCTCTACCATGCCAAGGAAACCCGGCGCGGCCGCTATGTCCGCTTTCGCAGGCAATTGCGCAGCGCGATGATGCATCGCATCCGCACCCGCCGGGATGTCGCGGGCGCCCTCGGCGACGACCGGATCATCCCCTATTACCAGCCGGTCATCCGCCTCGACACCAACGAGGTCGTCGGCCTCGAGGCCCTGGCCCGGATGCGCCTCGACGACGGCCGCATCATCGCTGCCGGCGAGTTCCAGGACGCCTTGCGCGATCCGAAGATCGCCCATCGCACCACGACCCAGATGCTGACGGCGGTGGCCGCCGACATGGCCGAGTGGCGCGCGAGCGGCCTGAATTTCCAGCATGTCGCGGTCAACGTCACCTCGGCCGACTTCCAGAAGGGCGACCTCGTCCAGCGCGCCACCCGCACGCTGGAGAAGGCCGGCGTACCGATGCGGCAGCTCGTGATCGAGGTCACCGAACAGGTCTTCATGGGCGGGCGCAAGGACGGCGTCGCGCGTACCATGGAAGCGCTGCGCGCCAATGGCTCGCCGGTCGCGCTAGACGATTTCGGCACCGGCTTCGCCTCCCTGACCCATCTGCTCGATTTCCCGATCGACATCATCAAGATCGACCGTTCCTTCGTCGGCTCGATCGACAGCGGCGCCCGCAGCGAGATCATCATCGAGGCCCTGCTGACGATGACCCGCCGCCTCGGCATGAAGATCGTCGCGGAGGGCATCGAGAAGCAGGCGCAGGCCGAGCGCCTCAGCGAAATGGGCTGCAGCCTCGGCCAGGGCTACCTCTATTCGCCGCCGGTTCCAGCCTCGATCATCCGTGAATGGCTGCAGCGCTTCGCCCAGCCGGTCCAAGCGACCGCCCCCACGCGCGGCCCCGTCGCGAACGCCGCCTGAGCCGGGCTTGAGATCGCGGCGGTTTTCGCCTATGAGCACCCCTGCGTTCGGCTGACACCCTTGGAGGCTCTGAACGCATAAATCCGATGGCCGCCACGAGGCGGCCTTGTCATTTACAAGTCAAGGACATCCAACATGACCGCCGTGAAGCAAATCGAGGCTTCGGCGCGCGCACAGGTCGGCAAGGGGGCCGCCCGTGCTGTTCGCCGCCAGGGCCAGACGCCTGCCGTGATCTATGGTGGGGGCGCTGCTCCCGAAGCCATCGCGCTCGACGCCAACAAGACCCGCCAGCTGATTTTCGGCGGCCACTTCCTGACCACGATCTTCGAGATCGCCGTCGCCGGTAAGAAGCAGCGCGTCATTCCGCGCGATTACCAGCTCGACCCGGTCAAGGATTTCCCGATCCATGTCGACTTCCTGCGCGTCGCCAAGGGCCAGACCGTCACGGTCCAGGTCCCGGTCCACGTCACCGGTCAGGAAGCCAGCCCGGGCGTCAAGAGCGGCGGCCTGGTCCAGATCATCGAGCACGCTCTCGAAGTCACCGTCGAGCCGGAAAACATCCCGGACTCCATCGACATTTCGGTTGCCGGCCTGAACGTCGGCGACTCCGTCCATGCCGACGCGATCAAGCTCCCGGCCGGCGCCAAGCTCTCCATCGGTGCTGACGCCACGATCGTCACGGTCTCTGCCCCGACCGTCGAGGCCGAGCCTGAGGTCACCGAGACTGAGGAAGCCGCGCCCGAAGCCAAGGCCTGATGAAACGGCGCCAGCCGGCGCCGCTTTCACCTGGAGCGCTCACGAGACGGCCGGGTTTCCCGGCCGTTTTGCTATGGCATCGAACCGAAAAGCGGTTTCCGGCCTTCGGGCCGATCCGATGCCGAACGAACAAGTCTGCGGAGCCCCGCCATGCTGATTTTCGCCGGCCTCGGCAATCCCGGCGCGCGCTATGCCCGCAACCGCCACAATATCGGCTTCATGGCCCTTGGCGAGATCGCGCGTCTGCACCGCGCCTCGCCCTGGCGCACCCGTTTCCAGGCGGAGGCCTGCGAAGCGACGATCGGGACCGAGAAGGTCATCCTGCTCAAGCCGCAGACCTACATGAACGAGTCGGGCCGCGCGATCGGCGAGGCCGCGCGCTTCTTCAAGGTCGCTCCGGCCGATATCGTCGTCTTCCATGACGAGCTCGACCTCGCCCCCGCCAAGCTGCGCGTCAAGCTCGGCGGCGGCAATGCCGGGCATAACGGCCTGCGCTCGACGACGGCTACGATCGGCAACGACTATCGCCGCGTGCGGATGGGCATCGGCCATCCCGGCCTGAAGGAACTGGTGCACAGCTACGTGCTGAACGATTTCGGCAAGGCCGAGCAGCCCTGGGTCGAGGATCTCTGCGCGGCCTGTGCCGACCATGCGGCCCTCCTCGCCGCCCATGACGATGCCGGCTTCCAGAACAAGGTGCATCTCTTCATGGATGCGCGTGGCCACGCCAGCGTGAAGCGGCTCGGCGAGAAGAGCGACGACTGATTTTCCCTGACGTGAAAACACGGGTCATTCCGGACGGAGCGCAGCGGAGATCCGGGATACATTCCTGAACCCTCATCGGCCGCACTCCGGAATGGGTCCCGGGTCAAGCCCGGGATGACTCCGCGGTTGTGGAGCTACAAAGGAAGCTTGGCACCCGCCTTCGCCACGGTGACGCGGCCCGTGCTGTAGCTGCCATCGGCCTGCCGGCTCGCCGTCATCGCCACCTGCGCGCCGGGCTTGAGCTCGCTGGCCTCGGCCGGTGCCGCCATCAGGATCGTCGCCTCCGGCGTGATTGCGACCTTCTGCTCCCCACCGGGATAGCTCAACACCAGATTGGCACCGTCGACCCGCGAGACCGTTTCGGCCACGGTCGCGTTCGTCATGGTCGCATCCGGCAGCACGCCCCAGGGCCGGTGCCCCTCGCCCGTACCGCGCATCGCTTCCGGGAAAATCACGACCTGCACGGCAAGCAGTGTGCCGTCCGGTTGCGGTTTGGCGCCGACGCCGATGAAGCTGCCCTTGGCGATATCCGTCGCCTTCGCCGCCACCATGCCGCCGACCGAGAAGCCGGGCGCAAGCGCAACCTTGAGCTCCCGCCCGTCTGCCGCCTTGAGCTGCAGCATCATGCCTTCCAGACGCTCGACCGTGCCGCGCAGCCGCGTCCCCGGCGCCTGAGCAATGGCTGCGCCGGCAAGGGCGAAGACCGACAAGGCGAACGCAAGACGAAAACGGTTCATGACGAGGCTCCGAGCGCCGCAGCAGGCGGCCCGCCCGATCCAGCACCCGCATCAGCCCGTCGGCCATGCACGTTCGCGTGAGGAACGCAGCGGCCATCAGGCGCGCGGCACTTGTCTTTATTGCGCAAGCCCCCCAATAAGGCCGCAACTTTCAAAGCTTCACGCCCGGCCACGGCTATCCGCCACGGGCAACGGAACAGGCGATCATGGGTTTCAAATGCGGAATCGTCGGCCTGCCGAATGTCGGCAAGTCGACCCTCTTCAACGCGCTGACGCAGACGGCGGCGGCCCAGGCCGCGAACTATCCGTTCTGCACGATCGAGCCGAATGTCGGTGACGTCGCCGTGCCCGACGAGCGTCTGGAAAAGCTCGCCGCCATCGCCGGCTCCAAGGAGATCATTCCGACCCGGCTGACCTTCGTCGACATCGCCGGCCTGGTGCGCGGCGCCTCGCGCGGCGAAGGCCTCGGCAACCAGTTCCTCGCCAATATCCGCGAATGCGACGCCATCGCCCATGTCGTGCGCTGCTTCGAGGATGGCGACATCACCCATGTCGAGGGCAAGGTCGCTCCGATCAACGACATCGAGATCATCGAGACCGAATTGATGCTGGCCGATCTCGAAAGCCTCGAGAAGCGCGTCCTGCCGCTGGAGAAGAAGGCCAAGACCGGCGACAAGGAGGCCAAGGAGCTGGCCGATCTGATGAATCGCTGCCTCGTGCTGCTGCGCGAAGGCAAGCCGGCCCGCCTCGTCCAGGTCGCGGCCGATGAGCGCCGCACCTTCGAGACGCTCGGCCTGCTCTCGTCCAAGCCCGTGCTCTATGTCTGCAATGTCGAGGAAGCCAGCGCCGACAAAGGCAACGCCTTCTCCGAACAGGTGAAGGCTCGCGCCGCCGAGGAGAACGCAGTCGCCGTCGTCGTCTCCGCCAAGATCGAGAGCGAGATCGCCGTGCTCCCGGCCGCGGACCAGAAGGACTACCTGGAGGCCGTCGGCCTCGACGAACCCGGCCTGAACCGCGTGATCCGCGCCGGCTACACCCTGCTCGACCTCGTGACCTACTTCACCGTCGGCCCGAAGGAAGCGCGCGCCTGGACCATCGAGAAGGGCACCAAGGGGCCTGCCGCCGCCGGCGTCATCCATAGCGACTTCGAGAAGGGCTATATCCGCGCCGAAACCATCGCCTATCCCGACTACATCGCCAACAAGGGCGAGGCCGGTGCGCGCGAAGCCGGCAAGTTCCGCCTCGAAGGCAAGGAATACATCGTCGCCGATGGCGACGTGCTGCATTTCCGCTTCGCGAACTGAAGAGCCAGCCGGCGATGTCGTATTTCGAGGATTTCGTTCCGGGCCAGAGCGCACGCTCGCGGAGCCTCGACGTCTCGCAGGACGACATCGTCGCCTTCGCCTCGCGCTACGACGCGCAGGATTTCCATGTCGATCCCGAGGCCGCCAGGGCGAGCTTCGTCGGCCGCCTGATCGGCTCGGGCTGGCATAGCTGCGCGCTCTTGATGCGGCTGATGGCAGAGGACTTCCTGCTCGACGCCGCCAGCATGGGCGCGCCGGGCATCGAGGAGGTGAAGTGGCTGCGTCCCCTGCTCCCCGGCGATAGCGTCAGCGCCCGGCGCACCGTGCTGGAGAGCAAGGCCTCGCGCTCGCGCCCGGAGATGGGTCTCGTGCGCTTCAAGCTCGAACTCCTGAACCAGCGCGACGAACCGATCCTGGAGCAGACCAACTGGATCATGTTCGGCCGCAGGGGCTCCGCCATCGGCAAGCACCCGGCCGGCCCCTGGCTGGATCATGCGCCGGTCTACGAGCGCCCCGCCATCGAGAGCCCGCTGCAAGCCTCCTCCGAGCCGCCGGAGCCGCCGCGCTTCTTCGAGGAGCTTGCGGTCGGCGACAGCCACGAACTCGGCAGCTTCGTCTTCACGCCCGAGGAGATCGTCGCCTTCGCCCGCAGTTTCGATCCCCAGCCTTTCCACATGGACGATGTAGCCGCGCGCAACAGCTCCTTCGGCAGGCTCGCCGCTTCCGGCTGGCACACGGCCGCAGTCTGGATGGCCTGCATGGTCCAGCATCGCAGGCGCCAGCTCGCGGTGGCGTCGGGCAACCCCGCGCGCCTCGGCTCCTCTCCAGGCTTCAGGAACCTGCGCTGGACGAAGCCGGTCTTTGCCGGGGACCGGATCACCTACCATTCGCAGGTGATCGACAAGCGCGAGAGCGCCTCGCGGCCGCAATGGGGCCTGTTCTTCCACCGCAACACCGGCATCAACCAGCACGGCGAAGAGGTCTTCGGCTTCGACGGCTGCGTTTTCGTCGAGCGCAAGCCGGATTGATCGCGAAGACGGACGTCAGCCGGTCTTGAGCCTGACGAGATCGACAGGCCCGCGCGGCATGTCGGAGGAAGACCGCATCTGGGCGAGGAACGCCTCATCGTCCGATGCGACCACCACCCGGTCGCGCCCGCTCCGCTTGGCTGCGTAGAGCCCCTTGTCCGCCTCGTGAAGCAAGGCATCGAAATCGATGACGCTGTCCTTGGCATGGGCGACGCCTGCGCTGAGCGTGCACCCGAACGCCGCACCGCTCGCTGCGAAACGACGTTTGACGAGGCGCCCCCGCACGTTTTCGGCCGCGATGGCCGCCGCGACGAGAGAATCGCCCGGCAGCAGCAGTGCGAATTCCTCGCCGCCGAGCCGTGCGGCCAGTCCTTGCGACCGACAGGACAGCAGGATCTCCCCGAACGCCCGCAACACCTCGTCTCCCGCCAGGTGGCCGTGGATGTCGTTGATCCGCTTGAAGTGATCGATGTCGAAGATGATCAGGGCGGCGGGTCCTTCGGTCTCGGTCGCGATGCGGTCGAGCAGCGCGCGCCGGTTGAGCAGGCCGGTCAGCGGGTCGGTTTCCGCGTCGCGCTTGTGGCCGCGCGCTAGCCGCGCCTGGTTCAGGGCCAGGGACAGCGCGCCGATGCCGGCGAGCGTGGTCAGGCAGACGACGATATTGAGGTCTTCCGCCCAGTTCGAGGGGATGTCCGGCAGAGCCCAGCGGCCATCCAGCAGCAGCAGAACGGCGCAAGGAACGAAGGATAGCCCGGTCAGGACATACAGGCCGGTCAACAGCATGATCGCCAGCCTGGCTTCGGCCCGGCCGAGCCAATAGTCCCAGGCTGTTGCGAACAGAATGGCCGCGGCCGCGACATTGAGCCCGATGATCGCGATGCCGTTATAGCCGGCCAGCATGGGCACAGCCATGGCTGCCGACGACGCGATTGCCATGATGGCCATGCTGCGCCAGGGCAGAACCCGCGTGCGAAATTCGCGGCCGGCACCGAAGACGAAGGCGAGGCCCGTCAGAAGAACCGTGTAGCCGGCCGCCCCCACGATCGGCGACATCGTCCTGACATAGCCGCCATAGATCAGCACGCCGGCGGCCATCAGCGCCACGCCGATCGTCCAGGCCATCAGGAAGCCTTCCTTCCTCGAAACGAGCCAACTGACGAGGAAGGCTGCGGCCAATCCGCATCCCGAAAGGGTGAAGGCCGTCAGGAGGGACTGATAGTCGAGCGACACGAAGGTCTCTGGGCAGGCGGGAAAGGCGGCAACCGTTATGCCGGCGGTGCCATTGCCGAAAACTTAAACCGGTCGGCCGCATTTGCCGGGCCGGCGGGCTGCCGGCCTGATCAGTCGCTCTGGCGCGGATATCACCCGACCTTGCCGTAGCCCGCGAATTTGGCGCCGACGCGCTCCATTTCGGCGGCATCGAGGATGACCGGCTCGATCCCCGCCGCGAGGATGTCGAGATACTGCCCGGCCAGGTTCTCGACTTCGGCGACGATGGTATGCGCGCCGGCGAGCGTCTGGCCGAGCGCGATCACGCCGTGATTGGCGAGCAGCACGGCCTTGCGCCCGTCGAGCGCCTTCACCGCATTCTCGGCAAGCTCGGGCGTGCCGAAGGTCGCGTACTCGGCACAGCGCACATCGGCACCGCCGCAAAGCGCGATCATGTAGTGGAAGGCCGGGATGCCGCGCCGCGTCGAAGACAGGGCCGTGGCGCGCGGCGAATGGGTGTGCACGATCGCCTGCGCATCGGGCCGCGCCCGGTAGATCGCGACATGGAAAGGCCATTCGGAAGATGGCTTGCGGCTGCCATTCAGGATGGTGCCGTCGAGGCTGAGATGGATCAGGTCCTCAGGGCGCGTCCGGGCATAGGGCAGGCCCGACGGCGTGATCAGCAGGCCATCGCCGAGCCGAGCCGAGACATTGCCCGATTTAGACGGGCAGAACCCGGCCCGGTCGATCGCCTGCGCGACCGAAACGATCTCCTGCCGCAGTTCTGTTTCGGTCATGCCGTGCCCCTGCTCGCAAGGTCGGGAAAGAGTTGTGCGAGGCCGTCAGTGCTGGCCGCGCAGACGCCGCGCTCGGTGATAAGCCCGCTGACGAGCCGCGCCGGCGTCACGTCGAAGGCCGGATTGGCCGCACCGCTGCCCGGCGCGACGACGCGGACGGACCTGACCTCACCGTCATCGGCGAGCCCGGAGAGATGCGTCACCTCGCGCGCCGCGCGCTCCTCGATCGGGATATCGGCGAGGCCGTCGCGGATGCTCCAGTCGATCGTCGGCGAAGGCAGCGCCACATAGAAGGGCACGCCGTTGTCATGCGCCGCCAGCGCCTTGAGATAGGTCCCGATCTTGTTGGCGACATCGCCGGAAGCCGCCGTCCGGTCAGTGCCGACGATAACCATGTCGACCTGCCCGTGCTGCATCAGATGGCCGCCGGCATTGTCGGCGATCACCGTATGCGGCACGCCATGGGAGCCGAGCTCATAGGCCGTCAGCGCCGCGCCCTGGTTGCGCGGCCTGGTCTCGTCGACCCAGACATGGATGGGAATGCCGGCATCATGGGCCAGATAGATCGGCGCCAGCGCCGTGCCCCAGTCCACCGTGGCAAGCCAGCCGGCATTGCAATGCGTGAGGATGTTGACCGGCTGCCCGGTGGGCTTTCGCGCCGCGATCTCCGCGATCAGAGGCAGGCCGTGCTCGCCGATCGCACGGCATAAGGCGACATCCTCGTCGCAGATCGCCGCGGCCTCTGCATAGGCCGCCTCGGCACGCGCCGTCGCGGACAGGCTTGCGAGGGCACCACGCATCCGCGCCAGCGCCCAGTGCAGATTGACGGCGGTCGGCCGCGTCGCGCCGAGCAGGGCGAGTGCCGCATCGAGAGCCGCATCCGAGGCGTCCGTCCGCATCGCCAGAGCCACGCCATAGGCAGCGGTCGCACCGATCAACGGCGCCCCGCGCACGACCATGCTGCGGATCGCATCGGCCGCCTGCTCGGCGGAGCCCAGTGCCACCGTCTCGAAGCGGAACGGCAAGCGCGTCTGGTCGATCACGACGACGCGCCAGCCATCCTGCGCGAGCCAGATCGTCCGGTAAGGCTGGCCGTTGATCTTCATCCGCCGCTCAATGCCCGCCGAACGAGACCAACGTGCGCACGGGCACGCCGAGCCGCCGGATCTTGTCGGCGCCCCCCAGCTCCGGAAGGTCGACGATGAAGCAGGCCGCAACGACCTCCGCGCCTAACCCCGCGAGCAGGTTGACCGCCGCCTCCGCCGTGCCGCCGGTGGCGATCAGGTCGTCGACCAGCAGGACGCGCTCGCCCGGCTGCACCGCGTCGCGATGGATTTCGATCTCGTCCGTGCCGTATTCGAGCGCATAGGTCGCGCGCAGCGTCTCCAGCGGCAGCTTGCCCTTCTTGCGAACGGGAACGAAGCCGGCCGAGAGCTGGTGCGCCACCGCGCCGCCCAGGATGAAGCCGCGCGCTTCGATCCCCGCGATCTTGGCGATCTTCAATCCGGCGAAAGGTTGCACCAGCTCGTCGACCGCCCGGCGGAAGGCCCGCGCATCGCCGAGCAGCGTGGTGATGTCGCGAAAGACGATGCCGGGCCGAGGATAATCGGGGATCGCGCGGATGCTGTCGGCAAGGTTCATGGACACCGTCTCGGAAGAACTGACGGAGGCCTTGGTCCGACGCCGGGCCGGCTTCGTCAAGGGCGCCGTCATCACGCCGCCTCGAACACGCGCCCGGCGACGGCGTCGAGCTTCGCCAGCAGCGCCGGATCCCGGAAGGCCGGCGCCGTCACGATGGCGTTGTCGAGCGCGTTATGGGAGCCGGCCGGGCACGGCTCGCGCTGCGCCGGGAAATCGGCGGCGAGCCGCGCCACGAGGCGCCGCGCCTTGTCGGCATTGTCGTGCAGCACAGCGATGACCGAGGCGACATCGACGGCGCCGTGCAACTCGTGCCAGCAGTCGTAATCGGTCACCATCGCGACCGTGGCATAGGTGATCTCGGCTTCGCGGGCGAGCTTGGCCTCGGGCATCGCCGTCATGCCGATCAGGTCGTAGCCGAGCCCGCGATAGGTCATCGATTCCGCATAGGTCGAGAATTGCGGGCCTTCCATCGTGACCAGCGTGCCGCCGCGCACGAAGGGCAGGTCCTCGGCCTGCGCCGCCGCTACGATCCGTGCCTGCAGGCCGGGCCCGACCGGGTGGGCGACCGAGACATGGGCAACGCAGCCGCGGCCGAAGAAGGAGTTCTCGCGCCGGCTCGTGCGGTCGACGAACTGGTCGACCAGCACGAACAGGCCGGGATAGAGCTCGGCCTTGTAGGAGCCGCAGGCAGAGAGCGAGACGAGATCGGTCACGCCCGCCCGCTTCATCACGTCAATATTGGCGCGGTAATTGATCTCGGATGGCGGGATCGAATGACCGCGCCCGTGGCGCGGCAGGAAGACGATCTTCGTTTCGCCCATGCGGCCGATCCGCAGGACGTCGGAGGGCTCGCCCCAGGGGCTTTCGATGCGCTCCTCGCGCAGGTCGGTCAGGCCCGGCAGATCGTAGATGCCCGATCCGCCGATGATTCCGAGAACGGCTTCGCTCATGGTCGATTTCCTCGAGCATCGAACCGAAAAGTGGAGCCACGTTTCGGAAGGATTCGATGCGGCAACAAATACGGGCGCGGAAAGGACCACCTTTCGATGACGGTCGCAATACGGTTCGTCGATCACAGGGGCGCGCATTCCGTCATGGTCGGGCTTGTCCCGACCATCCACGTCTTCGTTGTCGAAAACCGTGTTCAAGACGTGGATGCTCGCCACAAGGGCGAGCATGACGCCGGAGACACGACCGTTCGCGGCTATCCTCGGACAACGAAAAAGGCCCCGTCGCCGGGGCCTTTTCCTGAAACGATATCCAGCCGGATCAGTGAGCCGGCGAGCCGTCCGGCATACGCGACCACACCTTCTTCTTGGTGTAGTAGAGCAGGAAGGCGAAGATGGTGAGGAATGCCATCACCTGCATGCCCAAGCGCTTGCGCGCTTCGAGATGCGGCTCCGCCATCCACACCATGAAGGCAGCGACGTCGCGGGCATACTGGTCGACCGTCTCCGGCACCGGCGACTTGCCGTCCGCGCCCTTCGGATATTCGACCTGCCCATCGCTCAACGGCTTGGGCATCGCGATCAGGTGGCCGGGCATGTACTTGTTGTAGTTCTGTCCCGGCAGGAGCGTGACGCCCGCGGGCGGCTCCTCATAACCCACCATCAGAGCGTGGATATAGTCCGGCCCCTGCTCCTGATACTGCGTGAAGATATCGAAGATGAAGGTCGGGAAGCCGCGGGTATAGGTGCGCGCCTTGGCCAGCACCGAGAAATCCGGCGGATAGGCGCCGCCCTGGGCCGCGCGGGCCGCCTGCTCGTTGGGGAACGGCGACGGGAAGCGGTCGGCCGCACGGCCGGGGCGATCGAACATCTCGCCCTGTTCGTTCGGGCCATCCTTGACCTGGTAGGTCGCGGCGAGCGCGGCGACCTGTCCGGTCGAGAATTCCGGGCCGCCCGGCTGCGACAGGTTGCGGAAGGCGACGAGGCTGGCGCCGTGGCAGCTCGCGCAGACTTCCTTGAAGACCTTGAAGCCGCGCTGGAGCTGGGCCCGATCGAACTTGCCGAACGGTCCCGAGAACGACCAGGTCAGCGCCGGCGGCTTCGGGCCGGCCTCGGCCGCCTGCGCGGCCGGCTGGATGAGCGCCAGCGAGAGGCCGGCAGCAAGCCCGGTCAGGGCGAGACGAAACGATGTTTTGCTCATGGTTCCGTCAGCCCTTGACGTTCGGTTCGGCAGCGGCGGCAGTCGCGACGCGCGCCGCCGATCCACCCTTGGAAGCGAGCACCGAGTCGGCGATCGAAGTCGGCAGCGCCTTCGGCCGCTCGAACAGGCCGACGACGAAGAGCGCCACGAAGAAGCCGAAATACAGCACGGTGAAGATCTGCGAGGCGATGACGTAGCCGCCCTCGGCCGGCATGGCGCCGAGATAGCCGAGACCGATGCAGACCACGACGAAGGCCCAGAACAGCTGGCGCCCGATCGGCCGATAGCTCATCGACTTGACCTTGGAGGTGTCGATCCAGGGCAGGAAGGCGAGCACCACGATGGCTCCGCCCATCGCCATGACGCCGCCGAGCTTGTCGGGAATGGCGCGCAGGATCGCGTAGAACGGCAGGAAGTACCATTCCGGGACGATATGCGCCGGGGTCGAGGCCGGGTTCGCCGGGATGTAGTTGTCGGCATGGCCCATGAAGTTCGGCTGGTAGAACACGAACCAGGCGAACAGGATCATGAACACGACCATGCCGAAGATGTCCTTGACGGTCGCGTAGGGCGTGAACGGCACGGTATCCTTCTGGACGTTCTTCACCTCGACGCCGGTCGGATTGTTCTGGCCGACGACGTGCAGCGCCCAGATATGCAGCCCGACGACGCCGAAGATCATGAACGGCAGCAGGTAGTGCAGCGAGAAGAAGCGGTTCAGCGTCGGGTTGTCGACCGAGTAGCCGCCCCACAGGAAGGTGACGATCGTCTCGCCGATCACCGGCAGGGCCGAGAACAGGTTGGTGATGACGGTCGCGCCCCAGAAGGACATCTGGCCCCAGGGCAGCACGTAGCCCATGAACGCCGTCGCCATCATCAGCAGGAAGATGACCACGCCGAGAATCCAGAGAACCTCGCGCGGCGCCTTGTACGAGCCATAATAAAGCCCGCGGAAGATGTGCACATAGACGGCGATGAAGAACATCGAGGCGCCGTTGGAGTGCAGGTAGCGCAGGAGCCAGCCGTAATTCACGTCGCGCATGATGTGCTCGACCGAATTGAAGGCGAGCATCGAATTGGCCGTGTAGTGCATCGCCAGGACGATGCCGGTGACGATCTGCGCCACCAGCATGAACACGAGGATGCCACCGAAGGTCCACAGATAGTTCAGGTTGCGCGGCACCGGATAGGAAACCGCCGAATCATGGGCGAGCCGGATGATCGGCAGGCGCACATCGAGCCAGCGTTCGATGCCGGTCTTCGGGACGTAGGAACTGTGACCACTCATGAAGAATGCCTCAAGGCTGTCTCATCTTGGCAGGAAAGCGTCGAGCGCATCGCTCAGCCGATCTTGATCTTGGTGTCCGCCGTGAAAGCGTAAGGCGGCACCGGCAGGTTGAGCGGCGCCGGCCCCTTGCGGATGCGGCCGGAGGAATCGTAGTGCGAACCGTGGCAGGGGCAGAACCAGCCGTCGAAATCGCCCTTCGATTCGCCGGGCGCGGTGCCCAGCGGAATGCAGCCGAGATGGGTGCAGTTGCCGAAGACGACCAGATACTGCTCGTGGCCGGCCTTGGTGCGCTGCTGGTCGGTCTGCGGATCGCGCAGGGTCGCGATGTCGACGGCCAGCGCCTCGTCGATTTCCTTCTTGGTGCGATGGCGCACGAAGATCGGCTTGCCGCGCCAGAACAGCTTGATCGCCTGGCCTTCGGCGATGGGGGCCAGGTCGACATCGACCGGCGCGCCGGCAGCCACGGTCTGCGCATCGGGCGCCATCTGGCTGACCAGGGGGACGACGAGCGCCCCGATGCCGACCGCGCCGGCGGCGCCGGTGGCGAGCATCAGGAAATCGCGGCGGGTTGTTCCGGTCGATGTATCGGTCGCGTGCGCCACGATCCAAACCTCTTACACGTCTTGCGAGCTGTAACAGCTCGAAATTGTCGCCTCTCGCCCTCATAGGGGCGCGTCGCTGCCGCCGCAATGCGGCGGTGCGTCACCTTCGGCTCTTTGACATGCAGATTGGACGAAGTCTACTGTCGCGAACGCCTCGGCCATGCATGGCGCACAGTCCGTCGACGAAGGCGTCAGACGGCGAGCTTTTCCGGATCGGCCGCAGCCAGGAAGCCACCGGATTGGCGTGCCCAGAGCCGGGCATAGAGCCCGCCGCGCGCGATCAACTCGTCATGGCTGCCGATATCGGCGATCCGCCCTTGATCGAGCACGATCAGCCGGTCGAGCGCTGCGATGGTCGACAGCCGGTGCGCGATCGCGATCACGGTCTTGCCCTGCATCAGGGCAGCGAGCTGCTGCTGGATCGCCGCCTCGACCTCGGAATCGAGCGCCGAGGTCGCCTCGTCGAGAATCAGGATCGGCGCGTCCTTGAGCAGCACGCGGGCGATCGCGATGCGCTGGCGCTGGCCACCCGAAAGCTTCACCCCGCGTTCGCCGACGCGCGAATCGAAGCCTTGGCGCCCGTCCTGGTCGCCAAGGCCCAGGATGAAGCCATGCGCCTCTGCCTGCTGTGCCGCGAGCGCGATTTCGGCCTCGCTCGCACCGATGCGGCCATAGGCGATATTGTCGCCGATCGAGCGGTGCAGCAGCGAATTATCCTGTGTCACCATGCCGATCTGGGCGCGCAGGCTATCCTGCGTGACATGGGCGATGTCCTGCCCGTCGATCAGGATGCGCCCGTCTTCAAGCGGGTAGAGCCGGAGCAGCAGGTTCACCAAGGTCGACTTGCCGGCGCCCGACGGGCCGACCAGCCCGATGCGCTCGCCCGGCCTGATCTGCAGATCGAGCCCTTCGAACAGCCCCTGCCCCCGGCCATAGTTGAAGCGGATCTTCTCGAAGCTGATCGCGCCCTTGTCGACGACCAGCGGCACCGCGCCCGGCGCATCCGGCAGGTCGTGCGGCTTGGCGATCGTCTCCATGCTCTCCTGCACCGAGCCGATATTCTCGAAGATGCCGCGCACGAGATGGATCAGCCAGCCCGACATCTGCACCAGCCGGAGCACGAGCCCGATGGCCGCCGCGACCGCGCCCGGGGTCATCTCACCCTGGCTCCAGAGCAGCAGCGCGAGCCACGCGGTCGCCACCACCAACAGACTGTTCATCGTCTGCAGGATGACGCTGACGCCGGTGATCAGGCGTGACAGATTGAGGAACGCAGCGTTCCAGCGCGACAACGAGTCGCGCACCGCCGAGCGCTCGGCATCGCCTCGCGCGAACAGCTTCACCGTCAGGATGTTCGTATAGGAATCGACGATGCGCCCCGTCGTGGTCGAGCGCCCCAGCGAGTTCGCCTCCGAGCGCCGCTTGGCGCGCGGCACGAAATAGATCAGCAGCACGACATAGGCCGCAAGCCACAGGATCACCGGCAGCGCCAGCCAGAGGCTGGTCTTGCCGAAGAAGCCGATCGCGACCGTGGCGAAGACCAGCGCGTACCAGAGATCGTCGATGACCTCGATCGTCGCACCCCGGATCGCCTGCCCTGCCTGGATGACGCGGGCGGAGAGGCGCCCGGCGAAATCGTTCTGGAAGTAGCCCAGCGCGTGGCCGAGCGTGTAGACATGGTTGCGCCAGCGGATCTGGTTGGTGATCTGCGGTACCACGACCTGGTCGACGATGGCGTGGTTGGCGAAATAGATCAGCGGCCTGACGACCACGAGCAGGAAGGCCGCGCCGGCCAGGAGCCAGCCATGGTCGCGGAAGATCGTCTCCGGCGACTGCGTCGATAGCAGGTCGACGAACCAGCCGACCATCAGATACATCGCCGCCTCGATGCCGCTGAAGCCCAGGCCCGTCAGCATGATCAGGGCCATCCAGCCCTTCACGCCCTTGATGTGGTGCCACATGAAGGGCCAGACACCGCGCGGCGGCGTCTCCTGCTCGTCGAAGCGGGCAAAGACGTCGATTCGGCTTTCGAGCCAGCGGAAGAGCGGAGCGAACATGTCTGCTTCGCTACCGGGAATGAGAGGGTGGAACAAACGACAATTCGGGATACCGGTTCTTCCTGCGCCACCCCTTGTCAGGAGCGGTGCGGAGAGGCGACGCCGGAACCCCGCTAGACCCACCGGGTGGCGGCATTAGGGCGGGACGCACGCGCGGCCTTGGCAGAAAAAGCAGAGAATAAATCTCTAATAAACATAAAATCAGCGGATAAACGTATATATTTCAATACCCTTCAGATCACGACGAAGGAACTCATAATCAATGGGAGATGTTCTCAACCGCATAGATTAACTCGCCAAGGAGAGAGCTATGCGATTGCGAATACTCAGCGCCATCAGCGCCTGCACACTCCTCGCTGCTTGCAACAGCACTGCCGAATATACCTCGTTCGATGGATGCGACGGCCTCCGCGGCGCCGCCAAAAGCAAATGCATCAGGCTGGCTGCGCTTCAAAGCCCTGTCGTAAGCTCGCGCGGATCTTCGATGGGCTCCCGACCGGGAGTCGTTGGAAACAATCCAGGGAATCCCGGCAACCCAGGCAACCCCGGCACTCCGGCTAACCCTGGAACGCCGGGCAATCCGAACAATCCAGGCAGCCCGGGCTCGCCCGGAGCGGGGGCTGGCGGAGGGCTCGGTGCCGGAGTTGGCGTCGGCGCCAATGCCGGCAGCCTCGGCGCGAATGTCGGAGCAGGCGCGGCGGTCGGCAATGGTGGCCTGGGTGCCGGAGCCGGCGCGAATGTGGGCTCGGGCAATAGCGGCTTGGGCGCTGCGGCAGGTGTCGGCGCCGGCAATGGTGGCATCGGAGCCGGATTGGGCGCCGGGCTCGGCAATTCCTCCGGCGGCGTCGGAGCCGGCGCGGGAGCGGGCCTCGGAAGCGGCGGCCTGGGTGCCGGCGTCGGAGCAGGCCTCGGAAACGCGGCCGGCGGGCTAGGCGCAGCAGCCGGGGTCGGTCTCGGCGGCGACGGTCTCGGGGTGGGCGCTGGCGTCGGCAACGGCTCGAGCGGCGTGGGTGTCGGTATCGGCCTGAACTGAGCCCGCAGGCATCGACGGAACCGGGAGGAGCATGTCGGCTTCAAGCTGAAAACCTTTCCCGGTTCAGCCCCGCCGGGCATGCACGGCGGGGCGCTTTCGTCGACCAGGCTTGACGCTTTACGACATCACGCGTCATCACCGGCTGATGCTTCGCCTCGCCCTTTTCCAGCCGGACATCCCGCAGAACGCCGGCACGATGATCCGCATGGCGGCCTGCCTCGGCATCGCCGTCGACATCGTCGAGCCGACAGCCTTCGACGTCTCGGACCGGCATTTCCGCCGCTCCGGCATGGATTATCTCGAGCGCGCCGCCGTCCGGCGCCATGATTCCTTCAGCGCCTTCGAGAGCTGGCGCCGGGCACAAGGCCATCGCCTCGTCCTGGCCGAGACCGACGGCGAGACCGCCCTGCCCGATTTCGCCTTCCGTGCCGATGACATCGTCCTGGTCGGGCGCGAATCGGCCGGCGTGACGGCCGAAGTACACGCCGCCGCCGAGGCCAGCCTGCACATTCCGATGCGGTCGGGATTGCGCTCGCTCAATGTCGCACTGGCCGCGGCAATGGTAATGGGCGAGGCATTGCGACAGACTGGCGGCTTCCCGGGCCGCGATGGAACAGATGATGGTCACGCCCAAGCCCGCTGAATTCCCTTCCGCCGATCCCGCTATCGTTGCGGCATTGAAACCCCGCGCCGCCGCCTGGTTCGAAACCCTGCGCGATCGTATCTGTGCCGCCTTCGAGGCGGTCGAGGACGAGGCCGCCGGCCCCTTCCCGCCCGAGGCGGATGCGCCCGGGCGCTTCGTCCGCACACCGTGGCAGCGCACCAACCATGATGGCGAGCCCGGTGGCGGCGGCGTCATGTCGATCATGAAGGGCCGCATCTTCGAGAAGGTCGGCGTCCACGTCTCGACGGTGCATGGCAGCTTCCATCCCGATTTCGCCGCCCAGATTCCCGGCGCGGCGGAAGATCCACGCTTCCATGCCACGGGGATCTCGCTGATCGCCCATCCGTGGAACCCGCATGCGCCGACCGTGCACATGAACACGCGGCTCGTCGTTACCACGAAACCCTGGTTCGGCGGCGGCGCCGACCTGACGCCGGTGCTGGATGCGCGGCGCAACCAGGGCGATCCGGATACGCAGGCTTTCCACGCGGCGATGCGCGCGCCCTGCGAGGAGTTTCCGGCGGTGGCGGACTATCCGCGCTTCAAGAGCTGGTGCGACGAGTATTTCTTCCTGAAGCACCGCAACGAGCCGCGCGGCATCGGCGGCATCTTCTACGACTACATCTGGACGGGCGACGTCGAAGCCGATTTCGCCTTCACCCGGGCCGTTGGCGAGGCTTTCCTCGACACCTATCCGAACATCCTGCGCCGCAATATCGGCAAGCCCTGGAGCGAGGCCGAGCGGCACGAGCAGCAGGTGCGGCGCGGCCGCTATGTCGAATTCAACCTGCTCTATGACCGCGGCACGATCTTCGGCCTGAAGACCGGCGGCAATGTCGATTCCATCCTGTCCTCGATGCCGCCGACCGTTCGCTGGCCCTGAGGCCAGAGTTTCCCGGCGCAGCCCGCACTAGCGGGCAGCAGTCAGAACGGCGCTGACGAACTCCATCTGCTTGGCTATCCCGGCCGGGCAGCCGGCCTCGATCCAACCCTGCCGGGCGGCCTCGAGCGTTTGTCCCACGCGCGGCCCGGGCGGGACGCCGAGCCCGACGACATCCTTGCCAGTCGGTTCGAAGCGCGGTGTCCGGCCGAGTTCGCCGATGAGGCGTTGAACCCCGTCCCTGCCCTGGCCGCCTCTCGCCGAAGCGTTTAGCAGGACCAGCGCCGCAGCCGCAGCATCGCTCCCGGAGCCATGGGCGACATGGCGCAGCGTCGCAATGGCGGGCAGGCCTGATTGGCCTCCCAGGCCTTCCAACGCTCGTGCAAGGCGCTCGATCCGGTCGAACTCCTCGTTCGAAAGCCGCAAGCGGTCGCGCAGGCGCAGCGCATCCTCGCCGACGGCAACCGCCAGCGCTGCCAACCGGAAAGCCGGGTGAATGCCTTCACCGTCATCCTCCGCGACTGCAGCAAAGCGCGAGAGATACGGCACGCCGCCGATCACCGGCATCAGCAGCCCCGCGCCGGCCATTGCCCGGAGGGTCGCGACGACGCCGGGCGCAACGAGGAGCTTGAGCAACTCCGCCCGCACGCGTTCACGCGACAACCCGGAGAGCCCCTCACGGCCGGCAATGCAGGCGCGCAGGCCCTCGCCATCAGGCTCTCCCGCGCCATAACGGGCATGGAAGCGGAAGAAGCGCAGGATGCGCAGATAATCCTCGCGGATGCGCGCATCCGCCTCTCCGATGAAGCGCACGCGCCGCCCGGCGAGATCGTCGAGCCCGCCGCAATAGTCATGCAACCGGCCGTCCCGGCCAAGCCCGAGCGCGTTGATGGTGAAATCGCGCCGCAAGGCATCGGCTGCGAAATCGCGGCCGAACAAAACCTTGGCGCGGCGCCCATCCGTCTCGACGTCGCGCCTGAGCGTCGTGACCTCGAAGCTCGCGCCATCCCCGACGAGCGTCACCGTGCCGTGCTCGATGCCGGTCGGCACCGCCTTGAAGCCGGCCGCTCGTCCACGTCGTGTCGTCTCTTCCGGCAAGGCGGTCGTCGCGAGGTCGATATCGCTTGCCGGTTCGCCGATCAGGAGGTTGCGCACCGCGCCGCCGACGACGCGCGTCTCCTCGCCGTCTCCGTCGAGCGCCAGCAGCAACCGCGCCAGCGCCGGCTGCGTCAGGAAGCGCGCGATCTCGCCGGCGCGGTCCCCGATCATTTGAAGCGGCCGGGCACCAGGACCCCGTTCTCCATATGCGGCGGCTCGTAGGCGCCCTCGCTGCGCGGTGCGATGAAGCCGCCATAGATCAGCACGGCGATCGCCAGCAGGAAGCCCACGACCGCCAGGCGAAAGACATGCGGGCTCCAGTGCTCGACATCGAAGGGATTGCGCCTGTTGATGACGAGATAGCCTGCGAAGATGCAGAAGGGCAGGACGAAGAGCAGAACCTCTTCGATGATCGCGCGCAGCATCGGCTTCGTCGTTTCCTCGGCGCGTTGTCCGCGCAGTACAGTCTTATCCGGCCAGCCGCTCGTAGAGGTTGCGGATCATGCCGGCGGTCGCCCCCCAGATATAGCGACCCTCGAACGGCATCGCATAGTAGGTGCGGAAATGCCCCTTCCACTCCCGGCCTTCGCGCTTGTGATTGGCAGGGTCGAGCAGGAAGGAGAGTGGCGTCTCGAAAGCCTCGTCGACCTCGTTATGGTTGATCGTCAGCGCGAAGGGCGGCTCGACCAGCGCGACCACCGGCACGATCCGGTAACCGGTGCCGGTCAGATAGGCATCGAGGAAGCCGAGCGTGCGGATATGCGAGCGCGGCAGGCCGATCTCCTCCTCGGTCTCGCGCAAGGCCGTGACGACCGGCGAGCCATCGACGGCATCGACCCGCCCGCCGGGAAAGGCGACCTGCGCCGAATGGTTGCGCAAGCTCGCGGCGCGCTGCGTCAGCAGCACGGTCGGCCCCTCGGGGCGCGGCACGATGCCGATCAGCACGGCTGCCGGCACGGCCCGCTTCTCGTCGGGGACCGGCACCGGCGAAGATTGATTCTCATGGTCGCCGCGCGGGCGGCTGATCACGTCGCCCAGCGCCGGCGGCTCGGCCCGCAGCCGTTCACGCGCCAAGGCCGCGAAGCCCTCGGCGCTGAGGTTGAGGGCAGACTCGATTGTCTTCAGCACTAGATGCCCTCGATCTCGCTCGCCGGCACAGCCGGATAGAACTGTCCTGCGGCCGCAACCCCGAACATCGCCGTGCCCTCCGCCTCCCTGATCTCGCCGAGCGCCAGCAGGTCATAGGTCAGCGCCCGCGTCAGCCGGGCCCAGAGGCCGCGCCGGATATGGAGATAGGGCGTCAACCCGTCCTGCGCAGCCCGCGCGAAACGCAAGGCGTGGTCCGGCCCGACGCCGACGAGATCGTCGACCTGCGTGCGGAACGCGATCGTCCGGCCATCGCCCGCGCCATCGACCTGCATCTCGACAGCCTGGAACGGCGCGTCATCGACGGCGATCCCGACCTTCTCGACCGGGGTCACGAGAAAGTAATCGTCGCCCTCGCGCTTCAACACCGAGGAGAACAGCTTCACCAGCGCCGGCCGGCCGATCGGCGTGCCCATGTAGAACCAGGTGCCGTCGGCTGCGATGCGCATGTCGAGATCGCCGCAGAAAGGCGGGTCCCAGCGCTCCACCGGCGGCAGGCCGCGCGCCTTGCCACCACCGAGCGAAGCCATCAACCGCTCCATCGCCTGGCCCGGTCCCGTCATCTCGATCTCTCTGCTCCCCGGCTGCGGCATCGTGGCTGCATCGCGTTTCCGCCTTGAACTCCACATAATCGTGAAGCCGGATGATGTGTACCGTTCCATTCGGCGCTTGAGCCGGCAGGATGGCCCGTCCACACTCCCTGGATGATGACGCCGGGCGCCTGCGCCCTGGCGACGAAGGTGAAGGAGACCGACATGGCGGCGCAAGCCCGGGCAAACGAGAGCACCTCGCCGATCGACCTCGACACAGGCATCGTCGAGGCGGCGGAAGCGGCACTCGGCGCCATCGGCGCGGCGCGCAAGGAGATCGGCCAGGTCATCTTCGGCCAGCAGAAGGTCGTCGATCTCTCGCTGGTGACGCTGTTGTCCGGCGGCCACGGCCTGCTCGTCGGCGTTCCCGGCCTCGCCAAGACCAAGCTCGTCGAGGCGATGGGCACCGTGCTCGGCCTCGCCGCCCGCCGCGTCCAGTTCACGCCGGACCTGATGCCGTCAGACATCCTCGGCTCCGAGGTTCTCGACGAATCGAGCGACGGCAAGCGCCATTTCCGCTTCATCAAGGGGCCGGTCTTCGCCCAGCTCCTGATGGCGGACGAGATCAACCGTGCCTCGCCGCGCACCCAGTCCGCCCTGCTCCAGGCGATGCAGGAGCACCATGTCACGGTCGCCGGCGAGCGCTATGACCTGCCGGCGCCCTTCCATGTGCTGGCGACGCAGAACCCGATCGAGCAGGAGGGCACCTATCCCTTGCCCGAAGCCCAGCTCGACCGCTTCCTGCTCGAGATCGATGTCGGCTACCCCGACCGCGAGGCCGAGCGGCGCATCCTGCTGGAGACCACCGGCGCCGCCGAATACAAGCCCTCCGAAGCGATGACCTCGGAGACGCTGATCTCGATCCAGCGCCTCGTCCGCCGCCTGCCGGTCGGCGATGCGGTCGTCGATGCCATCCTCGACCTCGTCCGCTCCGCCCGCCCCGGCGAGGGCGAGGCCTCGGTCACCGACAAGCTCTCATGGGGCCCCGGCCCCCGCGCCAGCCAGTCGCTGACGCTGGCTGTACGTGCCCGCGCCCTCGTCGAGGGCCGGCTCGCGCCTTCGGTCGACGATGTCGCGGCGCTCGCCATTCCCGTGCTGAAGCACCGCGTTGCGCTCACCTTCGCCGCCCGCGCCGATGGCGAGACCGTCGAGGGCCTGATCGGCAAGCTCGTGGAACGGCTGGGATAGGCCGATGCTGCGCACGCGCGTCCTGGGTCCGAGCGAAAGGCGGCCGTCGCGGCCGGTCCTCACGGATGCGCTCGACCTCGCCGCGCGCCTGCCGCGCCTGATCCTGGAGGCGCGCCGCGTCTCGGCCAGCATCCACGGCATCCATGGCCGGCGCCGCGCCGGTCCGGGCGAGACCTTCTGGCAGTACCGCCCGCTGGTCGCTGGCGAATCGGCCTCTCGCATCGACTGGCGCCGCTCCGCCCGTGACGGCCATCTCTTCGTCCGCGAGCGCGAATGGGAAGCCTCGCACTCGATCTGGCTCTGGATCGACCGCTCGCCCTCGATGGGCTTCGCCTCCTCGCTCGCCATGGCCTCGAAGCTCGACCGCGCGCTGGTCGCAGGCTTCGCGCTGGCCGAAACCATGGTCGAAGGCGGCGAGCGCGTCGGTCATATCGGATTGACGCGGGCGCTGGCCTCCCGTCGCATCGTCGAGCTGCTGGCGCAGGCGATCGTCGCAGACGAGCGCAACGCCCCGTCCGACCTGCCGCCGGAAGCCCCCCTGCCCCGGCTGGCCGACGCGATCATCATCACCGACGGGCTCTCGCCCGCCTCGGCGCTGGCCCAGCGGATCGCCACGCTGGCGTCATCGGGCGCGCGCGGCCATGTCCTGCTGATCGCCGATCCGATCGAGGAGACTTTCCCCTTCAGCGGCCAGGCCGAACTCTTCGACCTGGAGGACGGGCTGACCCTGCGCGTCGGCGACGCCGGGGCCTGGGGCGATGAGTACCGCCAGCGTCTCGCCGCCCATCGCGAGGCCATCACCGAGGCCTGCCGCAAGGCCGGCTGGACCCTGACGCTGCATCGCACCGACCGTCCGGCCAGCGAAGCGGTGCTGCGCATCGCGAGCCTCATTGCCGCCTCGCGCAGCGCTTCGGGCTTCTGAGGGGAACGCCGATGCTCAGCGCCCTGCCCTTCAGCTTCTCCGCCCCGCTCGCTCTCGCGGCGCTCGCTTTGCTGCCGGCGCTCTGGCTGATCCTGCGCGTCACGCCGCCGCGCCCGCGCCGCATCGATTTCCCGCCGCTGAAGATCATGGCGGACCTGATCGCCAAGCGTGAGACGCCGGCCCATACGCCCTGGTGGCTGCTCGCCTTGCGCATGGCGGTGGCCGCGCTCGCGATCCTCGCCGTCGCCGGCCCTGTCTGGAATCCCGTACGCGATGCCGCACCCTCGCGCGGCCCCGTCCTGCTCCTGATCGACAATGGCTTCGGCGCCGCCACCGACTGGCCCGAGCGTGTCTCGGTCGCCGAATCGCGCATCGCCGCCGCGACGCGCGAAGGCCGCCCGGTCGCCGTCGTTGGCCTCGCCGAAGCGCCTGCCGCCATCGCATTGGCCGAGCCGCGTATCGCGCTCGATCGCCTGCGTGCGCTCCCGCTCCAGCCGCATGCCCCGGACCGCGCCGCATATCTCCCGCGCATCGAGGCCTTCCTGCAGAGCTCACCTACCGCCGAGATCGTCTGGGTCGCGGATGGACTTGGCGTCTCCGACAACGGCAACTTCCTCGCACGGCTGAAGCAGGATGCCGAAGCGCGCCGCCTCGCGATTCACGCCGCTCCGCCCGCGCAGCTCGCCCTCGCCGCCCCCGAGAACCTCGCGGGTGCCCTGACCGTCAAGGTGCTGCGCCCCGTCGCCAGCGCGCCTGCGACGGGCCAGGTCCGCGCGCTCGACCTCAAGGGCCTGCCGCTCGGCAACGCCCCCTTCATCTTCGAGGGCAGCAATCTGGAGACGACCGCCCGGCTCACCCTGCCGATCGAGGTGCGCAACGCCGTCTCCCGGCTGGAGATCATCGGCGAGCGCAGCGCCGGCGCCGTGGCGCTGCTCGACGACCGGGCCAAGCGCCGCCGCATCGGCCTCGTCTCCGGCGCCACCGCCGACACCGCCCAGCCGCTGCTGTCGCCGACCTATTATCTCTCCCGCGCGCTCCAGCCCTTCGCCGAGATCCGCGAGCCGCGGCAGGGCTCGACCGATCCGATCGGCGAAATGCTGGCGCAGAATCTCTCGGTGCTGGTCCTCGCCGATATCGGCGCGCTCGATCGCGAAACGGCGGAGAAGGTGACGAGCTTCGTCGAGCGCGGCGGCGTGCTGCTGCGCTTCGCCGGTGCCCGCCTCGCGGCGGCGTCCGACGAGCTGACGCCGGTGCGGCTGCGCCGCGGCGGACGCACGCTCGGCGGCGGCCTGTCCTGGGAAAGCCCACGCAAGCTCGCGCCCTTCACCCGCGAAAGCCCCTTCTTCGGCCTGACGATCAGTGACGACATCCGCGTCAACCGCCAGATCCTGGCCGAGCCGGAACCGAACCTGTCGCGCAAGACCTGGGCCGCGCTCGAGGACGGCACGCCGGTCGTCACCGCCGAGCGGCGCGGCGACGGTCTCATCGCCATGGTCCATGTCACCGCCGACACCACCTGGTCGAACCTTCCGCTCTCGGGGCTCTTCGTCGACATGCTCCGCAAGATCGTCACCCTCGCCGGCAACGGCCCCACCGTCGAAACGCAAGGCGACGAGACCAAGGTCGAGACCCTGTCCCCGACCCGCGTGCTCGACGGCATCGGCCAGTTCCGCGCGGCACCGGCGACCGCCCAGCCGGTGGCGCGCAACTATGCTGGCCGCGCCACGCTCGCGCATCCGCCCGGCCTCTACGGCCCGACCGACGGCTCGCTCGCGGTCAATGCGCTGACGCCGACCGACACGCTCGCGGCGCTGGACCTCGCCAGCCTCGGCGTCGCCGTGCTGCCGATCGACGAGCCGGTCGCGCGCGACATCCGCCCGCCGATGCTGGTTCTCGCGCTGCTGCTGCTCGTCATCGACACGCTGGCGACGCTCTGGCTCGGCGGCCGTCTCAACGTCGCGCGCCTGCGCAGGGCCGCCGCGCCCGCCGCGATCCTGATCGCACTCGCGGCCTCCTTCGCGCTTCCGCCCGATCCCGCACGAGCCCAGCAACCCGCACCGAATGCGCAGGCCGATACCCGCCCGCCGATCCCGCGTGCCCTGCTTGCCAATGGCGCACAGACGCGGCTCGCCTATGTCGTCACCGGCGACCAGGCCGTCGACGACATGTCGAAGGCCGGTCTCACCGGTCTCAACACCGTGCTCGGCGCCCGTACGGCGCTGGAGCCGGGCGATCCCGTCGGCGTCAGCGTCGAGCGCGACGAACTCGCCTTTTTCCCGGTGCTGTACTGGCCGATCGTTGCCGGCCGCCCGCTCCCCACGGCCGAGACCTTGCGCAAGCTCGAAGCCTATATGAAGGGCGGCGGCCTCGTGATCTTCGACACCCGCGATGCCATGAGCGCCCGCCCCGGCGGCGGCACCACGCCGGAGGGCGACCAGCTCAAGCGCATGCTGCAGACGCTCGACATCCCCGAGCTGGAGCCGCTGCCGCGCGACCACGTCCTGACCAAGACCTTCTACATCCTCGACGAGCTCGTCGGCCGCTACGACACCGGCACGACCTGGGTCGAGACCCTGCCGCCCGCCGATAGCGACGGGCGCCGTCCGGCGCGCGCCGGCGACAACGTCTCGCCGATCGTCATCACCGCCAACGACCTCGCCGCCGCCTGGGCGATCGACCGACGCGGCGAAGGGCTGGTGCCGCTCTCCGGCGGTGACCCGCGCCAGCGCGAGATGGCACTGCGCGGCGGCATCAACCTCGTGATGTACGCGCTCACCGGCAACTACAAGGCCGACCAGGTCCATGTCCCGGCCCTGCTGGAAAGGCTGGGGCAATAGCTATGTGGAGCGTCTCCCTCGCCCCGATGGTGCCCCTGCCGCTCCTGATCGGCCTCGCCGTACTCGCGGCTTTGGCCGCCGGCGCAGCCATCGTGCTGGCCGGCCGCAGTGCGATCCTGCGCGCGCTCGCGCTCATCGTGCTAACGGCGGCGCTGGCCGACCCCTCGCTGGTCTTCGAGGATCGCGAGCCGGTCAAGGACGTCGTCGCCGTCGTGGTCGACCGTTCCGCCTCCAACCGTCTCGCGGACCGCACGGCCCAGACCGATGCCGCCGTCGCCGAGATTGAGCGCCAGTTGCGCGGCGTTCCCAATGTCGAGCCGCGGATCGTCGAGCTGCGCGACGCGCAAGGCACGAATGACGGCACCCGCCTGTTCGAGGCGCTGTCGTCGAGCCTCGCCGATGTGCCCTCTGAGCGCGTCGCCGGTGCGATCGCGATCACCGACGGCCTCGCCCACGATGCCCCGCCCAATGCCGAGGTGCTCGGCCTGCGCGCGCCGCTGCATGTCCTGACCACCGGCCGCAATGCCGAGATCGACCGCCGCATCGTGCTGGTCGATTCGCCGCGCTTCGGCATCGTCGGCAAGGACCAGATCATCCGGCTGCGCGTCGTCGACAAGGGTGGCCCCGGCCGCGCCGGCCTCACCATCCGCCGCGACGGCGAGATCATCGCCCGCCGCGAGGTCGCGACCGGTCAGACCGTGCAGGTCCCCGTCCGCATCGATCGCGGCGGGCCGAACGTCGTCGAGATCGAGGCTCAAGCCATCGATAACGAGCTGACGCTGGCGAACAACCGCGCCGTCATCACCATCGAAGGCGTCAGGGACAAGCTGCGCGTGCTGCTGGTCTCGGGCGAGCCGCATCCGGGTGAGCGCACCTGGCGCAACCTCCTCAAGGCCGACGCCAATGTCGACCTCGTCCATTTCACCATCCTGCGCCCGCCGGAGAAGCAGGACGGCACGCCGATCAACGAGCTCTCGCTGATCGCCTTCCCGACGCGCGAGCTGTTCCAGGTCAAGATCAAGGAATTCGACCTGATCATCTTCGACCGCTACGCCAACCAGTCGATCCTGCCGCTGCTCTATTTCGAGAACATCGTGCGCTATGTCCGCGACGGTGGCGCGCTGCTCGTCGCGGCAGGCCCCGAATATGCCGGTTCGCAGACGCTGGCGCGCACGCCGCTCGGCCAGATCCTGCCAGCCCTGCCCGACGGCAGCGTCATCGACGAGGCCTATCGTGCAGAGGTCAGCGAACCCGGCAAGCGCCACCCCGTGACGCGAGACCTGCCGGGGTCCGAGGTCTCGCCGCCGCGCTGGGGCGAATGGCTGCGCATGGTCGGCGCCCAGGCACGGGCCGGCACCGCCCCCGTCATGACCGGCCCGGGCGAGCGGCCGCTCTTGATGCTGGCACGCGAGCAGAAGGGCCGCGTCGCGCTCTTCCTCTCCGACCATGCCTGGCTCTGGGCGCGGGGCTTCCGCGACGGCGGCCCCTATCTCGACCTGCTGCGCCGCCTCAGCCACTGGCTGATGAAGGAGCCGGAGCTGGAGGAGGAGGCCTTGCGCGCGACAGTGCGCGGCGCCACCGTCGAGGTCGAGCGCCAGACGCTGCGCGACACCCCCTCGCCCGTCACGATCACTGGCCCGGACGGCCAGTCGCGCACGGTCACGCTGGAGCCCGGCCGCCCCGGCCTGTTCACCGCCCGCATCCCGACCAGCGAGCTCGGGCTCTACAGATTGACGGCAGACAACCTCACCGCCTTCGCCAGCGTCGGCCCCGAGAACCCGCGCGAATTGATGGAGGTGGTCAGCGACCCCGCCGCACTCCAGCAACTGGCGCAGGCGACCGGCGGCTCCTCGCGCCGCATCGGCCGCGAGAGCGGCGCGGCCGTCAATGTGCCGCGCATCGTGCCGGTGCGCTCCGGCAGCCAGTTCGCCGGCAACGACTGGATCGGCCTCCGGATCAGCGATTCCGGCATCGTCCGCGGCGTGCGCATCTCGCCGCTCTTCATCGGATTGCTCGGCCTGGCCGTGCTGTTCGGCGCACTTGTCGCCGGCTGGCTCGGCGAGAGCGGCAGGCGCCTCAGGCGTCAGAGCTGAAGCGCATCGAGGCCACTGCCCCGCTGCGCTGCTTCAGCACGCCCTCGACCAGCTCCAGCGCCAGGAAGCGCGCCGGATCGGCCGGTCCCGGCAGTACGAACTGGCCGGGCGGCAGGACCTTGAAGCCGAAACGGGCGTAATAGGGCGCGTCCCCGATCAGCAGGATCAGGTCGTGACCGGCCTCGCGCGCGGCCTCGATCGAACGGCTCATCAAGGCTGCGCCGATTCCCCGGCCTTCGAAGGCGGGATCGACGGTCAGCGGCCCGAGCATCAGCGCCTTGTGGCCGCCGGCCAGGACCGCGGTCACCTTCACCGAACCGACGAGGAAGGTGCCGACATGGCTGGCGAAGGACAGGGCCGGCTCGGGCGGCACGCCCTCGCGCAGGCGAAAGGCGGTGCGGGCGAAACGGCCGGGGCCGAAGGCGCGCTCATGCAGGCGCTCGATCGCGGCGGCGTCCACGGGAAGTTCGTGGCGGATGGTCAGCGGCAGGGATGTCATGATGATCGACGTGTAGCGCGGGAGGCGGATCGGCTGAGCTAAGGGCAGGCGCGTGCGGGCGCATGACCGGAAGGGCGCATTCAGCGCGCCGGTCGTCGCAGGTCTCGCAGGCTCAGCCGGATCATCATGAAAGCGCCTCTACAGCATCGCGCCGAAAAGGGGAATCTACTTTTTTCGCAGAATCCGATGCGCGGCCAGACGGCCCCGCGTTCCACCTGTCCTGCGATGGCTTGCCGGCTTCGCCGCTTTGGTCTCAACTCCCGTTTCACGTGGGGGAACAAGCCACAGAAGCCGAGAGCGTATCGCCTTTCGGAACGGAGGAATCGATGCCCGGATTGAAACCGCTCGCCGCCGCCCTCCTTCTGACCACGATCTGCCTGCCCGCTCAGGCCCAGCAGACGGCGCCACCGAAAGAACCCGTCCGGGACGAGTTCTTCTGGCTCGGCGAGATCAACAAGGCGAGCACGGTCATCAATTCGGAGCAGGGCCTGCTCGATCGGTCGCTGGCGCCGAAGCTGGCGAAAGGCATCGCCAAAGTCATCGAAGCCGGCGGCCAGCCCGGCGCCAGACGCCCGTCGACCGTCATCACCTTCGAGCCCTTGATGATCAAGGAAGCCGGGGTCGAGGTCACGCTGATCCATGCCGGGCGTTCCAGTCAGGACATGCATGCGACCTACCGAGCCGCGATCATGCGCGATCGGCTCTTGATACTGGCCGACCAGCTCAACCGGGCGACACGGACCATGGTTGATCTCGCAGCGACGCATCGCGACACCGTCGTGCCCAACTACACCAACGGCGTCGCCGCCCAGCCCAACAGCTATGGCCATTATCTTCTGGGCCTCGCCGCCGGCCTCGACCGCGACGCGCAGCGCATCCGCGAGACCTATGCCCGCGTCGACCTTTCGCCGATGGGTACGACCGTGCTCAACGGCACGAGCTGGCCGCTCGATCGCCAGCGTATGGCGGATTATCTCGGCTTCGCCGGCCTTGTCGAGAACGCCTATGACGCCTCGCAGATCGCGGCTGCCGACCTGCCCGTGGAGGTTGGCAGCATCGTCACCGGCATTGCGCTGCATGTCGGCGGCTTCATCGAGGACGTGATGACGCAATACGCCCAACCGCGGCCCTGGATCCTGCTGCGCGAGGGCGGCGGCACGACGGGCGGCGGCAACACCTATGTCTCCAGCGCCATGCCGCAGAAGCGCAATCCGGGCCTGCTGAACGGCACGCGCGAGGACGCTTCGACCGCTCTGTCATTGGCGATGGGGCCGGTCTTCAGGGCTCATAACATCCCGCCCGGCATGCCCGACGCCAAGGGCGCCAAGGTCAACAGCGCCATGACCGACAGCGCGACCAAGGCCCTGCAAGGGCTCGACCGCATCCTGAAGGCGCTCGCCATCGACCCGGAACGCGCGCTCGAAGAGCTCAACAGCGACTGGACCGCCTCCCAGGAACTCGCCGATGTGCTGATGCGGAAATACAAGCTGCCCTTCCGCGCCGGACATCATTTCGCATCGGAGGTCGTGGACTACGCCAAGCTCAACAACATCAAACCGACCGAGTTCCCCTATGCCCAGGCGCAGGCGATCTACCGCAAGGCGGCGACCGAGATGGGGCTCGCCGCAGCCGAATTGCCGATGAGCGAGGCCGAGTTCCGCGCGACGCTCGATCCCGTCGCGATCATCAGGAACCGAGCCACATCGGGCGGCCCGCAGCCGGCCGAGATGGACCGGATGCTCGCCGAGGCGAAGCAACGCATCGACAGACAGGATACCTGGGTCAAGGATCGGCGCGCGAAGATCGCAGCGGGCCTGGCTAAGCTCGACGCCGATTTCGGCACGCTGGCGAAAAGCGCGAACTGAACGGCCGGGCAGCCAGGCTCACCATTCGATCGCTGGCGGCTGGCCTGACATGATCTCCGCCAGCCGCCGCCGCGTTGCCGGCGTCGTACCGTTCGGCAGCCGGTCCAGCGGGAAGAAACCGGCTTCCGCGATCTCGCGATCAGGCTGCTTGACGCGCTCGATCCGGAACCTGCAGAGTACATAGACAGCGACATGGTCGCGCCGCGAGATCCTGCGGTTGAAGAACAACCCGTGCAGGACGGGCCGCTCGGTCGGGGCGATGCCTGCTTCTTCCGACAATTCGCGCTCCAGCGACAATTCCGCCGTCTCGCCGACCTCGACGCCGCCGCCCGGGAAATGCCAGCCGGGCACATAGGTATGGCGGATCAGGAAGACCTCGCCGCGATCATTCAGCACGACGCCGCGCACGCCGAAGGTCATGCCCCGCGCGAAACGGAAATAGACATGCAGCAGGCGGGTTAGCAGGCGCTGCGCGAGTGTGCGCGGCCTGTCCGGATCGGCGGTGGGCTGGGGCATCTCTGATTGCATCCGACCGATTCTCAAGGCTGAGTTAATTGTCTATGCAAAAACTGCATGACGGACCGTCAACCAGCTCGGTTGTTCCGCCACAAACGCGCCCCAAATGAGGCGGATATCGCACTGCAACATCAGGACCCCGAGATCATGCTTCTCTCTTTCATCATCGCCCGCCTCAAGGCTAAGCCGGCCTATGTCTGGAAGCCCGCCGTCACGCTGACCGATTCCCGCATCGTGTCGGAACTGACCGGCGCCGCCAACTGAGGCTTTCGGGCCCTTCCGCAGTCCAGGCGCGCCGTCGGCGCGCTTGACTGATGGCCTCCTGCGGGGGCAAGCGCTTGAGCGTGTTCAAGCTCGCGCATCTGTCCGACCCGCATCTCGGCCCGCTCGCCGGGTTTTCGCTGCATCAGCTCTTCGGCAAGCGCGCGACCGGTTATGTTAACTGGCGTCGCAAGCGCCGGCATGCCCATGACATGGATATCCTGGCGCGGATCGTCGCCGATATCCACGCGCATGAGCCCGACCATGTCGCCTGCACCGGCGATGTCGCCCATATCGGCCTGCCCGATGAATTCAAGACCGCGATTGCCTTCCTCGATACGCTCGGCCCGCGCCAGACCGTCAGCTTCGTGCCCGGCAATCATGATGCCTATGCCCGCTCATCGCTGAAGCCCCTGGCCGGCCTGCTCGCGCCCTGGATCGCCGATGACGAGGGCAAGGCCGGCTATCCCTGGTATCGCCGGCGCGGACCGGTCGCCCTGATCGGCGTCAACAGCGGTGTTCCGACCCTGCCCCTGATGGCGACGGGCCGTGTCGGCAGCGAGCAGATCGCCCGTACCGCGGCGCTGCTGGACCGTGCCCGCGACGAAGACCTCATCCGCGTCGTGCTGATCCATCACCCGCCCTATGTCGGTGGCGCCAAGCGTGGCCGCGAGCTGGTCGATGCCGCCGCCTTCGAGGCGATGCTGAAGCGCAAGGGCGCCGATCTCGTCCTCCACGGCCACAATCACAGCTTCTCGCTCGCCTGGCGGCCAGGCGCCGATCGCGACGTGCCGATCATCGGCGTGCCCTCGGCCTCGATCGGCCCGCGCGGCCATGGCGAACTCGGCACCTGGCATCTCTTCCGCATCGAGGGCGACGCCAGGGAGCCGCGGATCATGCTGGAACAGCGCGGCTTCGAACCGGACGGCACCGTCATCCGCCGCCAGGAGATCGCTCTGACAAAAGCGATCTGAAGGGTGTCATCCCGTGCGCGCTGCAGCGTGAAACGCTGCGGCGCAGACACGGGACCGCGCGACGAGAAGGCGCCTCTTTCTGAGGACGGTCCCGTGTCTGCGCAGCGGCACTGCGTGCTGCAGCGCGCACGGGAAGACACGGCCTCAGACGCAGCGGCCGCCGTCGACCGCCAGCACCGAACCCGTCACCATGTCGGCCTCGTCCGAGCACAGGAACAGCGCCGCGTTGGCAATGTCCTGCGGCGTCGAAAACCGGCCCCACGGGATCGAGGCCGTGAACTGCGCGCGGCGCTCCGGCGTATCCTCGCCCATGAAGGTGGCGAGCAACGGCGTCTCGCCTGCGACGGGCGCGATCGCGTTGACGCGAATCTTGTCCGGCGCCAACTCGACCGCCATCGACTGCGAGATCAGGTTCGCGGCGCCCTTCGAGCCGTTGTACCAGGTCAGGCCCGGGCGCGGACGCAGGCCCGCCGTCGAGCCGATGTTCAGGATCACGCCACCGCCATGCTGCCGGAAATGCGGCACGGTCGCACGCGCCATCAGGTAGATCGATTTCACGTTCACCGCGAAGATCCGGTCGAACTCTTCCTCGGTCACCTCGGTCATCGGCTTGTTGCGATGGGTGGTGCCGGCATTGTTCACGACGATGTCGAGCCGCCCGACCTTGGCGAGGATCTTCTCGACCGCCTTGTCGACGCTCTTCGCCTTGCCGACATCGCAGGTCACGGCGAAGGCCTTACGGCCGATCGCCCTGGCGGCCTCCTTGGCCTTGTCGCCATTGATGTCCAGCACTGCGACGCGCGCGCCCTCGCGCACGAAGGTCTCGGCGATGCCGAAGCCGAACCCCTGCGCCGCGCCGGTCACCAGCGCCGTCTTGCCCTTGAGTCTCATGGTCATTCCCTGTGGTCGTGATGCCACGATGTTTGAAACGATTGAGTGCGCCGGTAAATGCGCTTTCGTGCGCAGGCGGGTGCGGAAATCGGATGACGGGGCCTTACGCCCCGATCTCCTCGCGCAGCATCTCCAGCTCCAGCCAGCGCTCCTCGGCGTCGCCGATCTCGCGCGCGACCTCTTCGAGCCGCGCCGTCGCCTTGGCGAAGAGCTTCGGATCACGCGTGTAGAGATCGCCCGCTACGGCGGCATTGAGCTTCGCGGCCTCCGCCTGCAGCGCCTCGACCTTCTTCGGCAGCGTCTCCAGCGCATGCTTCTCGTTGAAGGAGAGCTTGCGCTTGGCGGCGGATGCGGCCGGTGGTGACGCAGCCCTGGCGGCAGCAGGCGCCGCCTTCTCGGCCGGCCGCGCCTTGGCCCCGACGCCGCGGCCGCGCTGCGCCAGCATGTCGGAATAGCCGCCGGCGAATTCGGTCCAGACCCCGTCGCCGTCCGAGATCAGCACGGAAGAGACGACCCGGTCGATGAAGTCGCGGTCATGGCTGACCAGCAGCACCGTGCCCTGATAGTCGGCGAGCAGTTCCTGCAGCAGGTCGAGCGTCTCGAGGTCGAGATCGTTGGTCGGCTCGTCCAGCACCAGCAGGTTCGAAGGCTTGGCCAGCGCCCGCGCCAGCATCAGGCGCCCCCGCTCTCCGCCCGAGAGCGCGCCGACCGGCGTGCCGCGCTGAATCGGCTGGAACAGGAAGTCCTTCATGTAGGAGACGACGTGGCGCGGCTGGCCGCCAACCATGACCTGATCGGAACCGCCCCCGGTCAGCGCATCGCCGAGCGGCGTCGCCGGGTCGAGGCTCTCGCGGCGCTGGTCGAGCGTCACCATCTCCAGCGCCGTGCCCAGCTTGACCGTGCCGCTATCGGGCGCCAGCACCCCGGTCAGCAGGTTGATCAATGTGGTCTTGCCGGCGCCGTTCGGCCCGACGATGCCGATCCGGTCGCCGCGCGCAACGCGCAGGGACAGGTTCTTGATCACGACATTGTCGCCATAGGCCTTGGCGACGTCGATCGCCTCGATCACGAGCTTGCCGGAGGTCTGCGCCTCGCTCGCCTCCAGCCGGACATTGCCCTGCGCGGCCCGCGCTGTGCGGCGCTGGTCGCGCAGCGCATGGAGCTCGCCGAGACGGCGCTGGTTGCGCGTGCGCCTTGCACTGACGCCGTAGCGCAGCCAGTCCTCCTCGCGCGCGATCTTGCGGTCGAGCTTGTGGCGGTCGAGTTCCTCCTGGGCCAGGACCTCGTCACGCCAGGCCTCGAACTCGCCGAAGCCCCGCTCCGCCCGCTTGGTCACGCCGCGATCAAGCCAGATCGTCGCGCGCGAGAGCGAGGTCAGGAAGCGCCGGTCGTGGCTGATCAGCACCATGGCCGAGCGCAGCGATTTCAGCTCCTGCTCCAGCCATTCGATCACCGGCAGGTCGAGATGGTTGGTCGGCTCGTCCAGCAGCAGGATATCGGGCTCCGGCGCCAGCACCCGTGCCAGCGCCGTCCGGCGCGATTCGCCGCCGGACATGGTGGCGGGGTCTTCCTCGCCGGTCAGGCCGAGTTCCGTGATGAGGTATTGCGCGCGATAGGCATCGTCGCCCGGCCCGAGCCCCGCCTCGACATAGGCGAGCGAGGTCCTGTAGCCGGTGAAGTCCGGCTCCTGCGGCAGATAGCGGATGGTCGAGCCCGGCTGGACGAAACGCTCGGCATGATCCGGGTCGACGATTCCGGCGGCGATCTTCAGCAGCGTCGACTTGCCCGAGCCGTTGCGGCCGACCAGGCAGACGCGCTCGCCGGCCGAAACCGCGATCTCTGCGGCTTCGAGCAAGGGTTGTCCGCCGAAGGTGAGCGCGACGTCGCGCAGATGCAGCAAGGGGGCCATGATCCGTCCTGTGTTCGGCCTGCGGGATAGACCGCCGCCGCCGCCCTGTCACGTCTGACAGAACCCACCTCCGTCATTCCGGGGCTTCGCGCAGCGAAGAACCCGGAACCCACGACTGGACGAGCGGCTTACAACGCCGCATAAAATGTCTCACCCAATCATGGTTTCCGGGTTCGCGCCTGCGGCGCCCCCCGGAATGACAAGCGGGTCCCCAAAGCCACGCGACCACTGCCATGGCACGGCCCTTGCCAGCTCCATTCCGCCCCTTATCGTGATCGGGATTGAGGCCTGATGAGTCCAAAAGCGATGCCCAGCGAACGCCCGATCGGGATCGGCCATAATGGCGGCCCGCCGCTGAAGGAGCGCAAGCGCCGCGCTGCCACCGGCTCCGGCCAGATCGGCCGCTATTTCGACTGGCGCTTCGCCCATCGCAAGGCCTGGAAGAAGCCGCGCGAGATCGCGCTCAGGCGCGAGGAGAAGGCCTCGGCGTTGGGCCTCACCTATGAGGAATATTCGCTGGAGGTCATGGAGCGCGGCTATTTCCCGCAGCCCGAGCATGTCGCGACGATCAAGTCGAAGCGAGCCCAGCGCCGCAAGGATGGCGGCGTGGTCGGCCAGTCCTTGAAGGGCATGAAGCTGAGCTGAGATTCCCTGCCTCAACTTCCAAGCCAGCGCCGGGCCAGTCGCGTCGCCGGCTTCTCGAAGAAGCGGTAGAGCAGGAGCGCTGCGATCACTGAGCCGGCCAGCGCCAGCGCGATATAGAGCGTCGGTGAATGCAAACCGAGCCTCAGCACAGCCTCGCGCATCCCCCGGATCACGAAGGGGTGGACGAGATAGAGCGCGTAGGAGGCGTCACCGACCGCGGCGAGCGCCTTCACAGGCGGAAGCGGCACGATGCCCTCGCGACCGCAGCCGGCGGCGAGCATCAGCAGAACGGCAGCCCCGCCACGCCACAATACGCTGCTCCACGGCCCATCCGTGCCCGGCAAATGAGCAGCCGCGATCAATAGTGCGGCACCGGCCATCGCGACAGCGATGCGCAGCGCCCCATGCAGTCGCAAGCCCTTCTGCTTGAGAACGGCAATCCCCATCCCCGCCGCGAATTCGAGCACGATCGGCTGCCCCCAGAAGCCGAAGGGCAGCGATAGCGGTCCGTTCAGGGTCTCGGCGCCGACCAATAGCGCCAGCACGAGCGTGATGGCCGGCAAGGTCCAGCGCCGCGGCAGCATCAGGCCGGTGGCGAACAGGGCGTAGAACAGCATCTCGTAGTTCAGCGTCCAGCCCAGCGAATAGACCGGCTGGACGAAGCCTTGGGTCGAGACCACCGGCCAGAACAGGTAGGAGCCGAGAACCTGCCCAAGGCTCGGCACGCCGGAATTGAGCACAGCGGGAACGGCGAGCCCGACCAGCAGGAACAGCGTCGTCACCACCCAGTAGAGCGGCACGATGCGCGCCAGCCGGCGCTTCAGGAACAGGCGCGAGGCGCCGTCCCGGCCGAACAGGTCCTGCGAGGCATGGACCATGATGAAGCCGGAGACGACGAAGAAGATGTCGACGCCCGCCATCCAGGGCAGGACATCGCTGCGCGTGAAGCTCAGGCCCCCGCGGGCCGCGACCACGGCGGCATCCGGCTGGACATGGTGGATCGCGACCATGAAGGCCGCGAGCGCGCGCAGGACCTGGATCGAATGGATGGGCTGCACGCGGACCTATGCGACGTGGTGAGAAGGCCGCTCAGCCAAACCACAGCCGCTTGGGATCGTCGAGCCCGAAGCGATGGAGATTGGCGGCGATCGCCGCCAGTCCCTGCTCGGCCGCATCGGTCGCGGTGATGACATGCAGGGCGAAACGCTCCGCCAGATCCTCCATCGGCGGCTTGCCGGCGAAGGCTGTGCGAATCGCCGTCTTGTCCGCGAGCGGCATAAGATGCGGCGCGATGCCACCGGCGATGAAGACGCCGCCGGTCGCCTTGAAGACCAGCGCGAGATCGCCGGCGACCCGCCCCAGCAGGCGCCAGAAGCAGACAACGGCCATCAGCGCCGCCGGATCGCCGTCATGCGCGAGGCGGGAAACATCGGCCGCACTGACCTCGGCCTCCAACATGCCGGAGGTCCGGGCCACCGCCTTGTGCAAGCGCACGAGGCCGTCGCCGCTCAGGAGATGCTCGACGGTCAGGCGCGGAATGCCGTCGCTCAGCGCCGGCCAGATGCGCTGCTCGGTCTGGTCTTCGGGGCCGATGCCGATATGGCCGGATTCGGTCGGGATCAGCACGCCGCGCTCCCCCCGCATCAGGAGCGCCGCCGCCCCGAACCCGGTTCCCGGCCCCAGCACCAGTCTCACGCCCTCCGGCTCGGGATCGCCCTCGACCAGGGTCGAGAGATCGCCCGGCCGCAGCACCGCGAGCGAGGCCGAGAGCGCCTCGAAATCATTGACCATCAGCCCCTGGGTCAGGCCGAGAGCGCCCGCGATCCGCGGCCCGTCGAGATGCCAGACGGCATTGGTCAATTGCGCCTGCCGGCCATCGAGCGGCCCGGCGACGGCGAGCACCGCCGAACGCGGCTTCTCCGGGAGATCCGCGAGCACGGCAGCAAAGGCCGCTTCCGCCGTCGGATAGCTACCCGTGCCGATCCGCGCCAGCGGCCGGTGCGCGCAATCCGCGTCGGTCACCAGCGACAATCGGCAGTTGGTGCCGCCGATATCGGCGACCAGCACCGGATAGGAAATCGACGGCGGGCGCATCAGAGCGGCTTCCGCCACGGCGCGAACCAGCCGAGCCCTTCGAGCGTGCCCGCTTCCGGCCGGTACTCGCAGCCGACGAAGCCGTCATAGCCGAGACCGTCGAGCCCGGCGAACAGCGTCGGATAATCCGGGCCCGAGGCATCGGGCTCGTGGCGGCCATTGGCGCGGGCGATCTGGACATGGCCGACAAGCGGGTAGAGCGCCTTGAGCTTTGCCGAGACGTCGCCGTGGATCAGTTCGCAATGGTACATATCGAATTGCAGCCGGACATTCGGCCGGCCGGATTCGCGGACATAGGCCGCCGCCTGGTCGAAATCACTGAGGAAGTAGCCCGGCATATCCTTGCCGTTGATCGGCTCCAGCAGAAGGTCGATGCCCTGCTCGCCAAGCTTGTCGGCGGCATAGGCGAGCGAAGCCCGATAGGTCTTCTGTGCGACGGGATCGTTGGGATCGGCGAGCCCCGCCATCATGTGCAGGCGCTTGACCCCGGTCTCATGCGCATAAGACAGCGCGGTCTCGACCGAAGCTCGGAACTCGTCCTCGCGCCCGGCCAGTGCCGCGATACCACGCTCGCCCTTGCCGAAATCGCCGGGCGGCAGGTTGTAGAGCGCTTGCGTCAGCTCTCCACCTGCCAATGCCAGGCCGACCTGCTCGGGCGTATGCTCGTAGGGGAACAGGAATTCCACCGCCTCGAACCCTGCCTCGGCAGCCGCCTTGAAGCGATCGAGAAACTCCCATTCGGTGAACATCATCGACAGGTTGGCGGCAAAACGCGGCATGAGGCTCTCTGCAGGCTGGGCACGGATCGGTGGGCGCAGGTTAGACCGATGCGCCCGCCGCGTCATGGCCAAACGCGACAAAGAGGGAATGCGTTCCGCTACAGCGTGATCTCCAGAACCGGTCATCCCGGGCGAAGCGAAGTGCAGACCGGGGATCCATTCCGGAACGCGGCCGATAAAGGTTCAGGAATGGATCCGGATCGGCACGGCTTCGCCGCTTGTCCGGGATGACGTCCGCGTTGAAGCAGAGGATCTTTAGGCCTCACTTCTTCTCGGGCTTCGGCGGCGGGTTCGGATCACTGGAGAAACGCCGGAACACCATGTCGGGCGAGGAGGTGTTGTGGCGCGAATGCGTCGTGCGCCCCATCCAGATATCGGTCGCCTTGCCGCCCGGATAGGACATCAGCGCCTCCTCGCGCCAGCCCTTGGTGCCAGGCTCGCGCAACGCGATGCGGGCGACGTCGTTGTTGAACTCGGTGACATACATCGAGCGCAGCGCCAGGAAGCCCTTGCCGCCGGTCACCGGCTGGTCGAGCACCGCGTCCAGCACCATCCGGTTCTCGTCGACGCTGTCGAGCTTGAGGCTGCCGGAGGAGCCGTCCTTGAAGTTGAGCTTGAAGGTCAGCGTCTTCGGATCGAACGCGATCTCCTTGATGTTCACGACGGGGCGCCCCTCCTGCTCGATCGGCCCAAACAGGAAGGAGGAGCCGTAGGAGGAAAAGCCAAGATGCTCCGGCGGCAGAGGCCGCGCGCGCCAGTTGCCGTCCTGCGGATAGACCACGAGCACCTCATGGGACTTGTCCTTGCCGAGCTTCCAGAGCTGCACGAGATGCAGGCCCTTCTCGACGCGGTCGCCGACGCGGAAGGTCGTCTCCGCCGGGCGCCAGAAGCTCGGGAAGGTGTAGCCGACCAGCCAGTAGTCGATCGATTCCCAGAAAGTGACACGGCGTGGCGGCGTCGGCGACTTGAAGGACGGATCGCCCTTCATGTCGCAATTCGTCCAGTCGGCATCCCAGTTATCGCGCACGAGCCCCGCGACATAGGCCGGATGCGCCGCCTCGATCTGGAAGCGCCGGACCTCGGGCGAGACCACCTTGATCGTGACGTTGTCCTTCTCGGCGCAGAGCACCGGCTCGGATTCGTTCTTCACCTCGACGGCGACGTCACCCGCTGCCCGCGCGACCGTCAGCGAGGCGAGAAGAGCGACCGAAACGGCGAGCGGGCGAAGAAAACGAGTCATGGCGATCCCTGGTGACGGTTTCCGAAACAGCCTGATCGCGACCGGATGAACCTGAGCTGACCGGACTGAGCAGGAACCGGGCAATGGCAGCCGCGACCCGGCGGGCTTCGGGTCCTCCGGCAACGGCCGAGAAGCAGCATCGTTCCGCTCGAGGGCAATGAAGCGATAGCGGCTCGAACGCCTGTCCAGGCGCCCTTCGAAGCGCCTTCAGGCCGTCAGGATGGCGTAGACATCGCCCGAGCTGGCCGCGCTCGACAGGCCGCGCAGGTAGTCGCCCATCGCCTCGGCGCTCGCGGGCTCACCGAGTTCCAGCACCTGGCTATCGCCGATCGCGACATTGAAGCGATAGGGGCCGAGTGTTTCCAGCAGGACGAGGCAGGCCTCGGCGACCTCGCGCCGCATCGTCGTGAATTCGAAGGAGATCACCGGCACCGCCTTGGTCAGGCCCGCCAGCACATGCGCCTCGAAGCCCTCGACATCGATCTTGAGCAGCTTCGGCAGGCCGTAGCGCAGGATCAATCGGTCGAGCGTGGTGCAGGGCACCGCGATCTCGTGATCCCAGGCCTGCTCTTCCGGGCCGCGCACGCTGACAGGCGCGCCGATGAAGGCGGCCGAGGCCGTCGAGACGGCCGGGTTCCGGCTGTTGATCCTGAGCGCGATCGAGCCCTCATGGTCGCCGCAGGCCGCCTCGACCAGCGTCACCAGCGGATCGCGCCGATGGATCAGGCGGATGACGCGGGCGGCGCCCGGTTGCGGCTCGAGCGCGACGACACGCGCTCCCAGACGACGGAAGGACGAGACCCGGTCGCCGACATGAGCCCCGATGTCGAAGGCGAGATCGCCCGGCCCCAGGAATGCCCCGTAGAGCCGATCCATCGCCGCGTGGCGCTGCTTGTCGCCGTGATAGATGCGCAAGGAGCGCGAGAGCGCCTTCACCGTCCCCTTCGGATAGGTGACGGCGTTCATGCCGCCTCCCCGTCGCGGATCGCGGCCAGAACCGGCGGCAGGTCGAAATCCTCCGGGATGCCGCAGAGCCCGCGTCGCGCCAGCCAGGCGCCGCAACCGGGCGACGCGGTCAGCATCGCGAAGGGAATCGCCAGCACATAGCCAGCCGTCAGCGGCAGCGACCAGACCAGAACCGCCGGCGCCATCACGCCGAGCGTGGCGAACAGATAGGCCCCGAACAGCAGATGCGGCCAGAGGCCGGCGAGGGCCGTCGCGAAGGACAGGGCGTGGACGTCGCGGGCCTGCCCGTTCCAGCCGATCCTCGCCCGCCCGAAGGCAAGCCCGACCATGAACAGCGTCGTGCGGAAGCTCGACACCGCGCCCTGCAGGAAGGCGAAGACGAGTTCGATCGCAGCCGAGGCCAGGAAGCGCGCCCGGCCGCCATAACGCGCGACGCCGCCCGGCGTGAACAGGATGTCGGCGAAACCCGCCAGCTTCGGCGAGAGATACATCGCCAGGAACAGGAGATAGAGCCCGCCGGCAAGCACGGCCGGATAATCGGCGATCGCCCGGTCCTCGAAGGCCTTCAGCGGCAGGAGCGCGATCATCAGCGTCCAGGCTGGCAGGCCGAGGAACATCAGGATCGCCCAGATCAGCTGGAAGCGGCTCATCGGCTTGAGGTCGGCCAGGTCGAGCAACTTGAGATATTGCAGGTTGCCGAGGCACCAGCGCAGGTCGCGCTTGGCGAAGTCGAGCATGGTCGGCGGGTTCTCCTCCCAGCTTCCGCCCTCGACCGGGAGCACGCGCACCTCGTAACCGGCCCGCCGCATCAGCACCGCCTCGACCTGGTCATGGCTCATCACCGCCCCGCCCAGCGGCGGTCCGCCCGGCAGCACCGGGAGATGACAATGGTGACGGAACGGCGCGATCCGCACCAGGGCATTGTGCCCCCAGAACGGCCCGCAATCGCCGGCCCACCAGGCCGAGCCCATCGTATAGGGCCGCATGCCGTGGCGCATGCCGAACTGGAAGATGCGGGCGAAGGCGGAGCGACTGGGCATGCCGACCACGAGGCTTTGCAGGATTCCGAGCTTCGGATGGGCTTGCATCATCCGGGCCATGCGTAGGATCGCCTCGCCCGCCATCACGCTGTCGGCGTCGAGCGGCAGCAGCAATTCGTATCGCTCGCCCCAGCGCTCGCAGAAATCGCGGAGATTGCCGGCCTTGAATCCGGCATTGTCGCTGCGGCGGCGATAGGTCAGGCGCGCCGGCTCGCCGATCTCGCGCGCCCAGGCGTCCGCCAACTTTTCCTCGGCCGCGGCGACAGCCGGGTCGGTGGAATCCGACAGCACGAAATAGTCGAACCAGACGCCCTCGCCCGTCGCATCCAGGCTGTCCTTCACGGACCTGAGCCGGCGGAAGGCGCGCGCCGGGTCCTCGTTGCGCAACGTCATCAGCACGGCGGTGCGCAAGGTCAGCGGCGTCGCCTGCTCTCCGGCTGCGAAGAAGGGCGCGACCTCGGCAAGCCCATCCGCCTTGCCGTGCAGGAGCCAGAGCCCGATCGCGGCATTCCAGAAGCCGAGCACGGTCCAGGGCGCGCCGAACAGGAAGGCGACGAAGATCGCCACGTCCGCCGCGGTCCAACCTCCGGCCCCGAGCACCCCCGCAAGCCCGCAGGCCAGCAAGGCGAGCGTCACGAGATTCAAGGCGAGGACGAGGAACCGCCGGCGGCGCAGCGCGGTTTCCGCCTGCAGCCCGGCCGGGGTCAGGCCGCTCGGCCCGGCCTCTTGCATCGCCCGCCGGAACGTGGTCGGAGCGGGACGCTGGTTCATGGCGGTCTCTGTCATGGTAGGCAGACAGGCTCGGACGGATGGGATCGGACGCGAATGGCGCGGGAGCTAAAGCCTGCAACCTCGATTGACGCAAGGGCAAAGGCTCTTGCGCTTTGGTATACCGCACCCCGTGAATGCAACCTGAATGAGATCGCCCTGCCCGCCCCCGGGCCGGACGACTGCCTCGTCACGACGTTGTGGAGCGGCGTCAGCCGCGGCACCGAGCGGCTGGTTTGCGAAGGCCGCGTGCCCCATTCCGAGCATGAACGCATGCGGGCCCCGTTCCAGCAGGGCGACTTCCCGTTCCCCGTCAAATACGGCTATTGCGCCGTCGGTCGCGTCGATGCCGGCCCGCCCGACATGCTGGGCCGTATCGTCTTCTGCCTTCATCCCCATCAGGACCGCTTCGTCGCCCCGCGCAGCAGCCTGGTCCCGGTGCCCGACACGGTTCCGGCCCGGCGCGCCATCCTCGCCGCCAACATGGAGACGGCGCTGAATGCCCATTGGGATGCCGGCTCGGGCCCGGCTGACAGGATCGTGATCGTCGGCGGCGGCGTGCTGGGCCTGCTCGTCGCCTGGCTGGCCGCCCGGCTGCCGGGAGCCGAGGTCACGCTCGTCGATGTCGAACCCAGCCGCGCGACGCTTGCCGCCAAGCTGGGCTTGCGCTTCGCCCTGCCCGACGCAGCACCACGCGACGCCGATATCGTCTTCCATGCCAGCGCCACGGCAGCAGGGCTCGCGACCGCCATCGCGTCTGCCGGCATCGAGGCAAGGGTCGTCGAACTGAGCTGGTATGGCGAAGGCGCCGTCCCCGCCGCGCTCGGCGGGGCCTTCCATGCGCGCCGGCTCCAGCTCGTCTCCTCGCAAGTTGGCCTGGTCTCGACCTCGCGGCGCGCCCGTTGGGATTATGCCCGCCGGGCACAGGTCGCGATGGCATTGCTCGCCGACGACCGGCTCGATGCATTGATCACCGACGAGATCGCCTTCCGCGACCTGGCCGAGCGCCTGCCGGACCTGCTCGCGCCCGGCGCGGCTGGCCTGACAGCCGCGATTTGCTATGAAACGCGCGCCTGACCGCGCCGCCTGAAACGCAATCCCCGGGAGATCGCATGTTTTCCGTCGAAGTCCGTGACCGCATCATGATCGGCCATTCCCTGCCCGATCCCTTCTTCGGTCCGGCGCAGAACATGCACGGCGCCACCTTCGTGGTCGATGTCGCCTTCTTCAGGGAGACGCTGAACCGCCAGAACGTCGTCGTCGATATCGGCGCGGCGCTCGACACCCTCGCCGAGACGCTGAAGCCGCTGAAGTACCAGAACCTCGACGCCCTCCCGCAATTCGGGGGCGTTCTGACCACGACCGAATTCCTCTGCAAGCACATCTTCGACGCCATGGCCGCAGCGGCGAAGGCCGGCGCGCTCGGCGCGGATGGCTCGGGCCTGAATAAAATTCGCGTCACCCTCCACGAGACCGATCTCGCCCGCGCCAGCTACGAGGGCGCGCTCGCGTGAGCGCCATCCTCCTCGCCATCCCCGGCGATATCGACGCACCGACGGGCGGCTACGGCTACGATCGGCGCCTGCTCCGCGAATGGCGCGAAGCCGGCGTCGAGGCCCGCCATCTCGCCCTGCCCGGTTCCTTTCCCCTCCCGACGGCCGAAGACCTTGCGGCGACGGAACAGCTTCTCACCACAGCCGCCCCCGGCGACATCCTGCTGATCGACGGCCTCGCCTATGGCGCCTTTCCGGAGGCACTCGCGGCCCGCTTCGCGGATCGGCTTGTCGCACTGGTGCACCACCCGCTGGCGCTGGAAACGGGGCTCGACCCCGAGACGGCGGAGAGGCTGCGGCGGAGCGAAACCCTGGCCCTGCGCCATACAAGGGCCGTCATGGTCACCAGCCCTGCGACGAAACTGACATTGGCAGCCGAATTCGGCATCGCAGCCGACACGATCGTGGTCGCGATCCCCGGTACCGATCCGGCACCCCGGGCAAAGGGCTCCGAACGCAGCAAAGCGCTCCACATGCTCGCCGTCGGCTCCCTCATTCCCCGCAAGGGCTATGGCGTCCTCGTCGATGCGCTGGCGGCGATCGCGGATCGTCCCTGGACCCTGACCATCGCCGGCTCGCCCGATCATGCCCCCGCAACGGCAGCGGCACTGCGCGACGATATTGCCCGGGCCGGATTGGCGGAACGCATCTTGCTGGCCGGTAGCGTCGGAGCCGAAAGGCTCGCCCGGCTCTATGACGAGGCCGACCTTTTCGTGATGCCATCGCTCTATGAAGGCTACGGCATGGTGCTGACCGAGGCGCTCGCCCGCGGCCTGCCGATCATCTGCACGCTGAGCGGGGCCGGCGCCGAAGCCCTGCCCGATGCCGCCGCCCTCAAGGTGCCGCCCGGCGACGCTGTGGCACTTGCCAAGGCGCTCGCCAGGCTGATTGATGCGCCGGCAGAGCGTCGGCAGCGTGCCGATGCCGCGTGGGCCGCTGCCGGCGATCTGCCGCGGTGGAACGAGACCGCGCGCATCGTCGCGCAGGCCTGCCTGTGCGAGGGCGGCCGAAAGGTGGGGTAATGGCTGGTTTCTCTCCGGAATGGCTCGCATTGCGCGAGCCGGTCGATCATGCGGCGCGCAATCCGCAGGTTCTCGCCGCGGTCGGTGGCTATTTCACTGAGAAGGCCTCGCTCTCGGTGCTCGATCTCGGCTGCGGCGCCGGCTCGAACCTGCGCGCGACCTATGCCGCCCTGCCCGACCGCCAGCACTGGACGCTCGTCGATTATGACGCCACGCTTCTCGCCTTCGCTCGCGAGCGCCTCACCGACTGGGCCGACGAGGCGCGCGAGCAGGGCGAGGAACTCGTGCTCGCCAAGGACGGCAAGGCGATCACGGTCGACACCCGCAAGGTCGATCTGAACAAGGATCTCGAATGGGTGCTCGGCTGGCAGCCCGATCTGGTCACCGCCGCCGCCCTCTTCGACCTCGCCTCGAAGCGCTGGATCGAGCGCTTCGTCGCTGCGCTGGCCAGCCAGCACCTGCCGCTCTATGCCGTGCTCACCCATGACGGCCGCGAAACCTGGCAGCCGGAGCATCCGGCCGATGCCGGCATCCATGCCGCTTTCACCGACCATCAGCACGGCGACAAGGGCTTTGGCCCTGCGGCCGGTCCGAAAGCTACCGAGATCATGGCGGAAGCATTCCGCAAATCGGGCTTCGCGATCTCGAGCGGAGACAGCAACTGGCTGCTCGATGCGAAACATCGGCCGTTGCGGGAAGCGCTGGCGGAAGGCATCGCCGCAGCGGCCGGCGAAACCGGCCGCCTCGACCCGAAGACGATAGCGGACTGGCTCGCGGCGCGCCGCGAGGCCAAGTCGGCGCTGATCGGCCATCAGGACCTCTGGGCCCGGCCGATCTGAGCATTCGTTCGAGAACCAAGCCCTCATCCTGAGGAGCGGACGCAAGTCCGCGTCTCGAAGGATGTTCCAGGGAACTCCGGAACCATCTGGAACATCCTTCGAGACGCAAGCTGCGCTTGCTCCTCAGGATGAGGGCTTCGCGCTTTTGCGCCCTACCGCACCCAGGGCAGCATCCGCCGCATCACGCCGTCCTTGAGGATCAGATAGTGATGCAGCGCAGCGCCGATATGAGCGAGCGCGAGCGCCCCGGTCGCCAGCGCGAGCTTGCCGTGAATGTCGAGCACGCGTTTGGCAGCCTCTTCGTTCGGTTTTGCCAGCGCCGGCAGATCGAACAGGTCGAAGATCGTCAGCGCCGGAAACAGCGAAACCCCGATCCAGCCGAGCAGCGGCACGACGAGCAGCAGGCCGTAGAGCAGCCAATGCACCAGATGCGAGGCCGCCTTCTGCCACCAGGCCAGCGTCGGCTCGTCCGGCGGCGCGCCGTGCAGCAGGCGGTAGGCGAGCCGTCCGGCCATCAGCCATAGCAGCAGGAAGCCGGTGAGCTTATGCGCGCTGTAGAGCCCGTTCGTCAGCCCGTCCCAGATGTTCAGCACATTGCCGCGATACGTCATGGTCAGGCCGGCCGGGATCATCAGGAAGACGGCCGCCACCGTGATCCAGTGCAGCGTCCGGGCCACCGGGCTGTAGGTGCGGGTTATCGGCATCTCGTCTTGCATCGGAAAGCCCCTGACCTGCTGCCGGAACGGCATTCATCCCACATTCAAGCGTTCGCGCCCATAGGACGGCGATGCGCTCTGGAGGTTCCCGCTTTCGCTTGCCGACAGACGCGACCTGACGTGGTTTTGATCGTGGAACCCGCGCCATGCCGGCCACGTTGCTGGCAGAGTGCACTGCGAAGCCCTATATCGATACCGATGGTGCCCTGGATGCCCCTCGGCCGGTCGCCGGCCCAATCTGACGGACTTTTCGATGCCTGAGTCGCGTACGCTCTTCGGCCCATCCCTCCAGACGGATCTCGTGAAGGTCGAACGGGCGATTGCCGAGTTTCGTGCCGGCCGGCCGGTCCTGCTCCGCGATGGCGATCGGCTTGCGCTGGCCCTCTCGGCCGAATTGGCCGAGGCCGGGCTTGTCGGCCGCTTCGACAGGCTGGCGCAGGGTCGCGGCCATCTCGTGCTGAGCGCGGCGCGCCTGCGCCGTCTCGGTGCCAGGGGGCGGCTCGAGACCGGCATCTTCGCATTGCCGAGCATCGACACCGGCCGCATCGAGGCCCTTGCGCTCAAGATCGACGGCCGCATGGATGCGCCTGTCGCGCCCGCCTCCGCCCTCGACGAGGCCGCGCTCGAGCTTTCGCGTCTTTCTCTGGTGCTGCCGGCGGTGATCCTCGTTCCGGTCAGCGCCGATGCGGTCGCCGGTGAACCGCTCGTCGCGGTCGAGATCGCGGCCGTGAACGGCTATCGCGCCGAGCAGGCGGCGACGCTGAAGGTCGTCGGCCGCGCCCCGGTGCCGTTGGAAGGCGCTCCCGATACCGAATTCGTCGTCTTCCGCGGCGGCGAGGGCCTGCGCGATCAGGTCGCGATCATCGTCGGCAAGCCCGACCTTACCGGTGCCGTGCCGGTGCGCCTGCACTCGGCCTGCCTGACCGGCGATCTGTTCGGCTCGCTGAAATGCGATTGCGGCGACCAGCTGCGCGAGACCGTGCAGTGGATGGCCGAGAACGAGGGCGGCGTCCTGCTCTATCTCGACCAGGAAGGCCGCGGCAACGGCATCTCCAACAAGATGCGCGCCTACAAGCTGCAGAGCCAGGGCTGGGATACCTATGACGCCGACGAGGTCCTCGGCTTCGATCTCGACCAGCGCCATTTCGACTTCGCCGCGACCATGCTGAAGCAGCTCGGCGTCTCGCGCGTGGTCGCCCTGACCAACAACCCGCAGAAGATCGGTGCGATCGAGGCAGCAGGGCTGGAGGTTGCCGCGACCCAGCGCGTGCTCGGCCGCCCGAACGCGCATAACGTCCGCTATCTCGCCTCCAAGCGCGACCGCGCCGGCCATTTCATCGACATGGACGCGCTGATGGCGCGCGCCGCCCCGACGGATTGACCGCGCGCCCGTTTGCGATCAGGCCTGGCTGATGCCCGAGCCCGACACCACCCTGCATGACAATCCCTCACGCTGGCCGCTCGCCAGCGTCTGCGCGATCGTGTTCATCGCCTGGCTCGCCCTGTCCTGGCCGTGGCTCTCGGGCACGCTGACCATCCCCTGGGACGCCAAGGCGCATTTCCATCCGCAGCTCCAGTTCCTCGCCGATGCCTGGCACAAGGGCCTCTCGCCGTTCTGGACGCCCTATGTCTTTTCCGGCTCGCCACAGGTCGCCGATCCGCAATCGCTGATCTTCTCGCCATCCTTCGCACTGATAGCCTTGCTGAACCCGGCTCCGGACTTTCGCTGGAGCGACGGAGCCGTGCTCGGCACGCTGCTCATCGGCGCGCTGTCGATCGTCCTGATCTTCCGTGATCGCGGCTGGCATCCGGCCGGCGCCGTCGTCGCGGCGCTCGCCTTCGCCTTTGGAGCGGCGGCCGCCTGGCGCATCCAGCATGTCGGGCAGGTGCTCAGCCTCGGCTATTTCGCGGTCACGCTCTTCCTGCTCTCGCGGGCGCTGGAGCGCGGCTCGATCGCCTATGGCCTGGCTGCCGGCATCGTCTCGGGCTTCATGGTGCTAGGGCGTGACCAGGTCGCGCTGCTCGGCGTCTATGTGCTCGCCGGCCTCGTCATTGCCGCGATCCTGATGGCGCAGAGCCCGTGGCGCGCCTTCCGCGCCAGCCTGCCACCGCTCATCGCCGGCACGCTCGGCGCCGTCCTGGTCGCGACGATCCCGATCCTGCTGACCGCCTTCATCGCGCAGGAATCGAACCGTCCCGTCATCGATTTCGTCGAGGCCGGCAAGGGCTCGCTGCACCCGGCCGCCCTGCTGACCGGACTCTTCGCCAATCTCTACGGCGCCGCCGGGCCGCTCGCCAACTTCTGGGGCGCGCCGAGCCCGGCCTGGGAGGCGCGCTTCGGCCCGCTCAGCCTCTTCCTCGCCCGCAACATGAGCCAGCTCTATCTCGGCCTGCTGCCGATGGGGCTGATCCTCACGGTGGGCCTCGTCCGCGGTGCGCTCTGGCGCCGCGAGATCGTCCCGCTCACCGTCGCGGCGCTGATCGTGCTGCTCTTCGCGCTCGGCCGCTACACGCCGGCCTTCCGCATCCTGTTCGAACTGCCCGGCATCAGCTTCTACCGCCGCCCGGCCGACGCGCTCTTCATCCTCGGTGCCTTGCTCGCCCTGCTCGGCGGCTACCTGACCCATCTCGTCATGACCGGGACCGCCCCGAAGGCGCGGCCCTGGCAGATCGCCGTTGAGGCCCTGATCTTCGCGGGCGCGCTCGCGCTCGCGCTCTGGCTCGCCTGGACGGTCGGGCGCATTCCGGTCGCGACCATGCCGCTCGTCATCGCGGCGCTCTGCGGCATGCTTTCGCTCGGCGGCCTCATTGCCGCGCACGGATTTGCCAAACGAGGCTCCGCACTCGCGGCGACCCTGGTGCTGGCCGCGACGCTGACCATCGACCTCGCAGTCAACAATGGACCGAGCGAATCCACCGCCCTTCCCGCAAAGATGTACGACGTACTGCGCAAGGACAGCAGCAACGACACCATCGCCCTGCTGAAGCGCGAGACGGCCCGCACCGCCGCTCCCGATCGGCGCGACCGGATCGAGCTCGCCGGCATCGACTTTCACTGGCCGAATGCCAGCCTCGTCCACGATCTCGACAACACGCTGGGCTACAACCCGCTGCGCCTCGGCCTCTACACCAAGGCGACCGGCGCCGGAGATCACGTCGCCCTGCCCGATCAGCGCACCTTCTCTCCATTGATGCCGGGCTACCGCTCCCTGCTCGCCGATATGCTCGGTCTGCGCTTCATCGCGACGGGCGTACCCGTCGAGCAGATCGACAAGCGCCTGAAGCCCGGCGACCTCAGGCAGATTGCGCGGACGAAGGACGCCTTCGTCTACGAGAACCCGCGCGCCCTGCCGCGTGTTCTGCTGGTCACGGACGCCCGGAAGGCCGATTTCGACGCGATCCTCAAGACCGGCGCGTGGCCTGAGGGTTTCGACCCACGCCGCACCGTCCTGCTCGACCGCGATCCCCCGCCCTTGCCCACCGGCCCGCTCGGCCCCGACAGCGTCGCGATCCGTGACTACGGCACCACGACCGTGACGCTGGCGGCCGAGACGGCACGCGGCGGCTATCTCGTGCTGAACGATGTCTGGCACCATTGGTGGCAGGTCGAGATCGACGGAAAGCCGGCCGAATTGCTCCGTGCCAATGTGCTGTTCCGGGCCGTCGTCGTGCCGCCTGGCAAGTCGACCGTGCGCTTCGTCTTCCGCCCGCTTCAAGGACTCTGGCAGGATATCGTCGCGCATCTGCGCAAGCCTCCGGCAGCGCAGCCAGGCTAGCGGCCAATCGGCGGCATGAAGACGAAAATCGCCTCTCCTGCCAGTTCTGGCCGCGCTGCCGTGGCAGAGAGCCCGCCTGACAACCAGACTTGCGAGACGATGATGACGGCGGCACCCGCTTCGATCCGGGCTGAGAAGGCGACACGGCGCGAATGGCTCGGCCTGATCGCGATCGCCCTGCCCTGCATGATCTACTCGATGGATCTGACGGTGCTGAACCTCGCCGTGCCGACGCTGACGCGCGAGTTGAAGCCGAGCGCCAGCCAGTTGCTCTGGATCATCGACATCTACGGCTTCATGGTCGCCGGCTTCCTGATGACCATGGGCACGCTGGGAGACCGCATCGGCCGCCGCCGCCTGCTGATGATCGGCGCTGCCTTCTTCGGCGTGGCCTCGACGGTCGCCGCCTTCTCGAACAGCGCGGAGATGCTGATCGCGATGCGCGCCGTGCTCGGCATCGCCGGCGCGACGCTGGCGCCCTCGACGCTCTCGCTGATCACCGTGATGTTCACGAACGAGAAGGAGCGCACCTTCGCGATCTCGATGTGGATCGCCAGCTTCTCGGCCGGTGCCATCATCGGCCCCGTCGTCGGCGGCTTCCTGATCGAGTATTTCTGGTGGGGCTCTGTCTTCCTGATCGCGGTGCCGCCGATGCTGCTCCTGCTCGCGATCGGCCCGATTCTGCTGCCGGAGTACCGCGCTCCCAACGCCGGCAGCCTCGATGTCTTCAGCGCGCTGCTTTCGCTCGCCGCCGTGCTGAGCCTCGTCTACGGCATCAAGCACTGGGCGGCCGATGGCTTCGACTGGCTGGCTGCCAGCGCGATCCTCGTCGGATTGGCCGTCGTCCTGATCTTCATCCGGCGCCAGAAGCGGCTCGCCGACCCGATGGTCGATCTCGCCATGTTCCGGATTCCCGCCTTCCGGGCGGCGCTGGCGATCAATCTCGCCGGCATCCTCTTCATGTTCGGCAGCTTCATTTTCATGGCGCAGTATTTCCAGCTCGTCGCCGGCTTGACGCCGCTCCAGGCCGGGCTCTGGTCGCTGCCCTCGGCGATCGCCTTCACGCTCGCCTCCTTCGTCACGCCCGCTCTGGTCGGGCGTTACAAGCCGGCGACCTTGATGGCCGGAGGCATGGCGCTCTCGGCGCTCGGCTTCGTCTGGTTGGTCTTCGCGCCGAGCCTGGTCCAGATCGTCTCGGCTTCGGTGGTGTTCTCGATCGGCTTCACGCCGGTGATCACGCTGACGACCGGCATCGTCGTCGGCTCGGCCCCGCCCGAGCGCACCGGCGCGGCCTCGGCCATGTCGGAAACCTCGGCTGAACTCGGCGGCGCGCTCGGCATCGCCGTGCTCGGCAGCCTGGGCGCGGCGCTCTATCGCAGCCGCATGGCCGATATCGCCGTGTCCGGCGTCAGTCCAGATGCGCTCGCCCCAGCTCGCTCGACTTTGGGCGGCGCGCTGGCGCTGGCCGCGGGGCTTTCGCCCGATCAGGCCGGGCCTATGCTCGCGCGGGCCAGCGAAGCCTTCATGGTCGGCTTCCGCGCGGCAGCGATCCTGTCGATCATCGGGATGCTGCTCTGCATCGCTATCACGTTGACGACCCTGCGCGACGCCCGCACGGGCGACGCGCACTAACGCTGGCTATCAAGCCAGCGCGCCCATCGCCGCGATCGGCTGGACGGGCAATCCGTCCAGCACTTTGGCAAGGCCGGCCGCATCGACCTCCCCGCCGCGCATCGTCTCGTCGCGATGGATGCCGCCGGCGATGAACAGGCTGTCGAAGCCCATCAGCCTTGCCCCGGCAAGGTCGGTGCGCACCGCATCGCCGATCACCAGCACCTTGCCGGGCTCGACCGAACGGCCGCCGCGGGCATCGGCAGCAGCCGCCAGCGCGAGATCGTAGGCCGGGCGATAGGGCTTGCCGGCCCAGGCGACGGAACCGCCGAGTTCCTCGTAGATCGTCGCCAGCGCACCGGCGCAGGGCAGCAGGTCCTCGCCGACATGCACGACGAGATCGGGGTTGCCGCAGATGAAGGGCAGGCCACGCCGCGCAAAGCGCTCCAGCAACGGCCGGTACTGCTCGGGCGTCTCGGTGCGGTAGTCGTTGAGTTCGGTCGCGACGACGATATCGGCCTTGTCTTCGCCGACGAGTTCGACATCCAGCCCGTCGAACACCGCCCGGTCGCTCTGCCAGCCGATATGGTAGGCTTGGCTGTGATGGCTCTGCGCGATCAGGGCGCGCGTGACGTCGCCCGAGGTGACCAGACGGTCCCAGGCCTCGCGCGGCACCCGCTTGGCGTCGAGCAGCCCGGCGACCTGCTGCGACGGCCCCGGCGCGTTCGAGAGCAGCACGACAGTGCCGCCGCGTTCGCGATAGGCCATCAGCGCATCGCAGGCCGGCTCCAGAGCCCAGAGCCCGTCATGCACGACGCCCCAGACATCGCTGATCAGCACATCGTAGCGGGCGAGAAGATCGCCAGCCTGCTTCAAAACCGGAACGCTCATCAGGAACGAACCTCCGCGGCGATACGCGCCTCGACATCGGCACGGCGCGGCAGCGGCGCCACCGCGCCATAGCCCAGCGTCGAGAGTGCCGCCGCGACATTGGCATAGGCGCCGGCGGCGAAGGCATCGCCGGTTCGCAGGTACTCGGCGAGGAAGGCACCGTCATAGCAATCGCCCGCGCCGGTCGCGTCGATCGCATCGACCTTGATCGGCCGGAAGCGCTCGCGCCGGACCGGCGTCGCCACCAGCGAGCCCTCATGGCCGAGCGTCAGCGCCACGACCCGCGCGCCGAGACCGAGATAGAAATCGACGATGGCATCGGGATTGTTGAGCCCGGTGAGCTGCGTCGCGTCGTCGAGGCCCGGCAGGATGATATCGGCCATGGCGCAGGCGGCATGGATGATCGCCTTCGCGCGGGTCAGCGGCCACAGCTTGAGGCGCAGGTTGGTGTCGTAGGCGGTCAGCACGCCCGCCTTGCGGGCGGTCTCGAACGCCTCGAACACCGCGTCGCAGGCGCTAGCCGAGATCGCCTGGCTGATGCCGGAGGCCTGGATGATCCGCGCCGAGCGGATCCGGTCGCGCGGCAGGTCGCGCGGGCTGTAGAGGCTCGCGGCCGAGCCGGCGCGCAGATAGGAGAAGACATGGCCCGACGGGCCGTGATCGACGAAATACAGGCCTGTCGGAGCAGTAGGATGGGTCGAGACATGCGTGTCGTCGACGCCTTCGCGCTTCCACAGGCCCCGGATCGAATGGCCGGCGCTGTCGTCGCCGAGCGCGCCGAGATAGCCGACCGACATGCCCTGCCGCGCTGCCGCGACCGCGCAATTCGAGGTATCGCCGCCATGGCCGAACTGGAAGGCGCCGCTCTCGGCACGGGTCGCATTGAACTCGCCGAGCGGTTCGCCGAGGCAAAGGAGATCGAAGCGGCTGTCAGTCACGTTTCAAACCATTCAGATGGCGCGGAATGCCGGGAAAGCCCTGCCTTCCTAGAGCATCGAATGGCAAAGTGAAATCCGCGACAGAGCCAGCACCACGCATTTCGGAGGAACGCGAGTCATCCCGGACGAAGCAAAGCGGAGATCCGGGATCCATGCCTGAATCTTGATCGGAAACGCTCCGGAATGGATCCCGGGTCAAGCCCGGGATGACGCCGTGGTTCAGCGGAAAATCAGCAAACGTCCGTGGCGGCAAACCGATAGTCAGACCTACTCCGCCGCTTCCCGCTTCGGCGCCGCGCTCATCAGCCGGTCCGCCAGCTTGACGATCTCCTGGCGTAGGGCTGCGTCATTGGCGCCCGTGCCTCCGGAGCCGGCCCTACGAAGAGCAGAGATCTCGTCCATGAGCTGGGTCCGATCCGCCCTCGCCTGGGTCAGAGCGCCCTGCAGCGTCTGAAGCTCGGCCCGCAGCATCTCGATCTGGCTCTCACGTTCGTTCTGAGCGCCCTGCAAGGTCACGACCTCCTCCCGATTCCGCTGTTCGGCCGCCTCATGGTCACTCTTCGCGGCGGCCAGCGCCAGATCCAGTGCTCCACGCATATCCTTGGTTGCGGCAAGTTCGGCCTGCTCCTGCCGAAGCTGCGTTTCGAGCTGCTGCGCCGCCACGTCTGCCGCGCTGGCACGGGCATCGGCGGCGGCGAGCCCGGCCTCGGCCTGCGTGGCGCGCGCGCTGAACGCGTCGGCCCGCACCCGCTCGCCATCGCGCTCGCCGGTCATCGCAGACAGAGCCGCCTCGCTGCGGGCAAGACGCTCCTCGGTCAGGGCGAGCTTGTCGGCAAGCTCGTCGCCCTTGCCTTGCAGCACCATGATGCGGGTTCCGTCCTCGACCTGCGCGACGCGCAGCTTCTCGGCATGGCTGCGGCTCTCTGTCAGTTCCCGCTCGCGCTCTGCCAGCAAGGTCTCGATCCGCCCGACGGTCTCACGCTCCTGCGCGAGCTCGCCATTGCGCGCGACCAGGTCGGCGCCGGTACCGGTCAGGGCCGCGCGCGCCTCTTCCAGATTGCGTTCGAGGCTGGCGAGATCCGCGACCCGCTTTTCCAGCGTAGCGGCCGTTTCGCCATGGCCGGAGCGCTCGCTTGCGAGCGCGGCCTGCATATCGGAAAGCGCGTTGCGCGTCGTTGTCAGATCGGCCTCGAGGCCGCCGATCCGGCCATCGCGCTCGCTAAGGTCACGGTCCAGCCGCCCGATCGTCATGTCGCGCCGGCCGAGCTCCTGCATCGCACCGGCCTTGGCGGCAAAGCCGCGCTCGGCATCCTGCTCGGCCGAGCGCATGCGCAGGGCAAGCTCGGCGCGCAAGTGGTCGCGATCGGCGGCAATCTCGGCGAGAGACAGCGGGAACGCCGCCTCGGCTCGCTTGCGTGCCAGCCTGTCGGCCCGCCGCGCCAGCGCCGGCACGGCCGCAAGGGCCAGCAAAGCGGCGCAGAGGAAGCCGAGCGCGAACAGCATGGCGGCTTCGATCAAGTCTCAGGGCTCCCGGCGGTGCAGCATGTGGGCTCAGGCCGAATCTGCCATGGCAGCCCTGTCATGGCCAGAGACAGTCGCCCGAACGTGAGGGCAACCATCCTTTCGGCACCGTACGCCCGCGGTTAGAACGGGTTCCAGGTCGCCTGCGGCGTGAACTTGAGATAGCCGAGATTGACGCCGAGCCGCCAGCCGACGCCGGTGCGGATCGGCACGACCGTGATGCCCTCCGCCGTCAGCGCCGTGAAGCCGAAACCGCCGATGAAATAGGCCGATCCGTCGACCCCGGCGAAACGCTGGTAGAGCGCATCGACCGCCGGCAGGTTGTAGACCAGCATCATCGTGCGCGCGCCCTCGCCGCCGAAATCGAAGCCGATCGACGGACCCTGCCAGAACACCCGGCGGTCGCCGGCATTGCGCGTGTAGAGCTGACCCTCGCCATAGCGCAGCCCGCCGACGAAGGCGCCGGAGGCCTCCTGGCCGAGGACATAGCCGTTCGGCTCGCCCCAGCGTCGCACGGCCTCCTCGATCGCCAGCGCAAGGCCGCGCGAGACGTTTCCGAAGAACTTGTGCCCGGAGCCGACGAGCTCGTTCTGGCTGAACGACTGCTGGTTCTGGTAGTTCTGGGCGCGCGCGCCCAGCGGCAATCCGCTCACGCTCGCGCCGGCCATGGCGAGACCGGCCTTGATCAGGTTGCGGCGGGTCTGGGTCATCAGCGACATCTCCAGGCAGGGCGCCAGACGAGGCAGAGCGCCGGGGCGGTTCGATCGTCCGTCCGCTCGGCACCGGCGGCGACTGCGCGGCAGCCGGCTCGGAATGGATGCGATACGGGCCGGGGGGCGGGCCGATCCTGGGCCATCCGCCGCCCGGCCGGGCGTCGAAGCGTGACGTCCGGCGAATGCGAATCAATTCGGTAACGGATTTGATACGCCGCAAATCTATCCAAGGCGTGAAGATTCCGGAGAGCCGATCGGCCCGGGATGGGACTTACCCGAGGATTTGATGCGATGAAGGCCGCAACAAGGCAGCGCTGGATCTCGCTCGCCGCCGCTGTCGTCTCGCTCGCCTTGATCGGACAGACGGCCCTTGCCAGCGCGCCCTCGGCCGCGCCGGAAACCACAGCGTCCAACCCCTTCCCGGCCCTGCCCTCCGGCTTGCCAGACCTGCCCTCGCTCGGCGAGGTGATGCAGCGGGACCTGCGCACCGGCCTCGCCATCAACGGCTTCGATCCCGTCTCCTATCGGCTCGGAGCCAGGCCCGCGGCGGGGCGCGCCGAATACGAGCTCATCCAGGATCGCTTCGTCTGGCGCTTCGCCTCGCAGGCCAATCTCGAAGCCTTCCGCGATGCACCGGAGGTCTACATGCCCGCCTTCGGCGGCTTCGACCCGACCGGCGTCGCCAACGGCGTTGCCGTCGACAGCGACCCCAGCCAGTTCGCGGTCATCGGATCGCGCCTGTTCCTGTTCCGCTCCGCCGCCAACCGCCAGCGTTTCCTGCAGAATGCCGGTTTGCTGGCACAGGCCGAGAGCCGCTGGAACGCGGTCCTGCGCTTCGTCGCGCGCTAGAACAGAGCCGGCCGCCTCAGCCGCCGCAATCGCCAGCAATGGCCTGGCGCGCCAGGGCCTCGCTCGATGCCGCGACGAAGGGCGGGTTGCGGAACTGCCGCTCGCTGCGGCCGTAATCGGGCAATGTCCCGTCGAGCGTCAGCACGATCCCGCCCGCCGCCGAAAGGATCGCGTCCCCGGCAGCGATGTCCCATTCCATCGTCTGGCCGCAGCGGACATGCAGGTCGGCCTCGCCCGAGGCGATCATCCCGAACTTCACCGCCGACGAAACCGGGATACCCTTGCTGCAGCACATGGATGCAGCGATGCCGTCGCTGCGGCCGTCGCCATGGAAGCGGCTGACCAGCGCGACCGGTCCGTCGCCCGGGACGGCGCGCACGCTCGTCGGCCGGGCCGCGCCCAGAAGGGTGCCGTCGGGGCCGAAATCCTGGACATAGGCCGATGTGCCGGAGAACCAGAGCCGCCCGGTCGCCGGGGCCGCGATCGCACCCGCGATCGGCCGGCCATCGCGGACGACCGCGATCGCAACGCAGTAGCTGTCGCCGCCCGCGAGGAACTCGCGCGTGCCGTCGAGCGGGTCGAGCAGGATGAAGATGTCGCCGGGCGCCGGGTTCTGTGCCGTCTCCTCGCTGACGATCGGAAAGCCGGGCAACAGGCGCACCAGCGCCTCCTTGGCGGCATAGTCGGCCGCAAGATCGGCGGAGCAGACCGGCGAGCCGTCGCTCTTGAGCGTGACGTCGCGCGCCGCCCGCTTCGCCAGCAGGACGGCAGCGCTCAACCCGGCGGCTTCCGCCAATTTGCGCCCCAGCCCGTCGCGGTCGCGCAGGCGGGGATCGTCACGGCCGATCATCGCGGCCCATCCTTCTCATAACGGTCCCGATATGGCGATTAACCACATGAAAACCAAGATAGCAGCATATCGAACGACAACGACGCCTCAATCCGGCGCAACCCCGTTTCCAGGACCTCGCCCCCATGACCGCCATCTCGCTCGAGCCGCTCGATCTGGCCGCGCTTCTCTGCAGCCGCGTCTGCCATGACGTGATCAGCCCGGTCGGTGCGATTGTCAACGCTCTCGAGGTTCTGGAGGAAGACGATCCGTCGATGCGCGATTTCGCGCTGGAACTGATCAAGAAGAGCGCGCGCGCCGCCTCGGCCCGTCTGCAATTCGCCCGCCTCGCCTTCGGCGCGGCCGGTTCCGCCGGCGCGATGATCGACCTCGGCGATGCCGGCAACGTCGCCAACGGCTTCCTCAACGACGAGAAGCTCTCGCTCGACTGGGACGCGCCGCGCGCCCTGCTGCCGAAGAACCAGGTCAAGCTCCTGCTCAACCTCTTGGTCATCGCGACGCAGGCCGTGCCGCGCGGCGGCAAGCTCGTCTCGCGCGCCACGGTCGAGGGCGAACAGGGCACGTTCGAGATCACCGCGACCGGCTCGCATGCCCGGATTCCCGCCCATGTCGAGGAGCTCCTGGCCGGGCGCTCGGAGACCGGCACGATCGACGCCCATGCCGTCCAGCCGCTCTATGCCGGCATGGTCGCCCGGGCTGCCGGGATGGGCATCACCTTCGCCATCGACGGCGACACGGTGACGATCAAGGCCGCCAAGGCAGACTGAATGGTTCGTTACCGGTCGAGACACGATCTCAACCGATCATAAACCGTTCTCCTGCTTTAGTTCCTGCAGCGTTCCGCGTTGAGTGAAGTTCCTGCATGGACGAGTTGCTGCAAGAGTTCCTGACGGAGACCGGCGAGAATCTCGACACGGTCGATCGGGAACTCGTTCGCTTCGAGCAGGACCCCAACGACCGCGATATCCTGCGGAACATTTTCCGGCTGGTCCACACGGTCAAGGGCACCTGCGGCTTCATCGGCCTGCCGCGGCTGGAAGCCCTGACCCATGCCGCCGAGTCGGTGATCGGGCAGTTCCGCGATGGCGCCACCGTCAAGCCGATCGCCGTCACCGCGATCCTGGAGACCATCGACCGGATCAAGGACATCCTGGCGGAGCTCGCCGAGAAGGGGCAGGAGCCCGAGGGCAACGACGAGACGCTGATCGGGGAATTGTTCGCTCTCGCTGAATACGCCAAGGGCGAGCTCAAGCGGCAGCCGCCCGCGCCTGACGGCGTGCTCGATCCCGTCGCCGCCTATCTCGCCCGCCACGGCCAGCCCGCCCCGGCCCCGCAGAGCGCCGAGGACATCGTCTTCCGCAGTGCGCCCGGCCCGCAGCGCGGGCGCGATGGCCGGATCGAGGGCAGCGAGACCAGCGCCGCCGCCGAGGAGACCCAAACCCCGTCCCGCAGCGGCGGCCCGGCCACGTTGCGGGTGAATGTCGACACCATCGAGCATCTGATGACGATGGTCTCGGAGCTCGTGCTGACGCGCAACCAGCTTCTGGAGGTCGCAAGGCGGCAGGAGGATGCCGGCCTCAAGGCCCCGCTCCAGCGCCTGTCGCTGATCACCGCCGAACTGCAGGACGGCGTGATGAAGACGCGGATGCAGCCGATCGGCAATGCCTGGTCGAAGCTGCCGCGCATCGTGCGCGATCTCAGCACCGAATTGGGCAAGCGCATCGAGCTTCTGACCGAAGGCGCCGAGACCGAGCTCGACCGCCAGATCCTCGACCTGATCAAGGACCCGCTGATCCACATGGTCCGCAACTGCGCCGATCATGCGATCGAACTGCCGGCAGACCGGCGCGAGGCCGGCAAGCCCGATCACGGCACCATCCGGCTCGCCGCCTATCACGAGGGCGGCTCGGTCACCATCTCGATCGCCGATGACGGCCGCGGCCTCGATATCGACCGCATCCGTAGCAAGGCCGTCGCCAAAGGTCTCGCGACCGAGACCGAGCTGGAAAAGCTCAGCGACGCGCAGATCAGCCGCTTCATCTTCCATCCCGGCTTCTCCACGGCCGATAATGTCACCGCGGTCTCGGGCCGCGGCGTCGGCATGGACGTCGTCAAGGCGAATGTCGATTCGATCGGCGGCACGGTCGATGTCGCCAGCCGCCCCGGTCTCGGTACGACGATCACCATCAAGATCCCGCTCACGCTCGCGATCATCTCGGCGCTGATCGTGGTCGCCGGCGAGGACCGCTATGCGATCCCCCAGATCGCGGTGCGCGAACTGGTCCGGGCCAAGGCCGGTGACGACAACCGCATCGAGGAGATCAACGGAGCCCCGGTGCTGCGGCTGCGCGGGCGCCTGCTCCCGATCGTCTCCTTGCCGGGGCTGATGGCCTGCCCCGGTGGGGAACAGGCCGGGCGGGCCGATGGCGAAGGCTTCATCGTCGTCACCCAGATCGGCGAACGGCAGTTCGGCATCCTCGTCGACAGCGTCTTCCACACCGAGGAAATCGTGGTGAAGCCGATGTCGAGCAAGCTGCGCCACATCCACCTGTTTTCCGGCAACACCATCCTCGGCGACGGCACCGTCGTCCTCATCGTCGATCCCAACGGCGTCGCGCGCCTGGTCGGGGCGACGATCTCCGAGAGCACGGACGAGGAGCCGCGCGAGGCCGCCGCCCAGGTTCATCGCGGCGAACGCACGACGATGCTCGTCTTCAAGGCCGGTTCCGGCAGCCTCCAGGCCTTGCCCCTGTCGCTCGTGACGCGGCTGGAGGAGATCGAGGCCGGCGAATTCCAGCGCAGCGGCAGCCGGACGCTACTGCATTACCGCGATCGTCTCGTCCCGGTGACGCCTGTCGCGGACACCCAATTGCGCAGCGAGGGCATCCAGCCGCTGGTCATCGTCTCGAATGGCGACCTCACCGTCGCGCTCGCCGTCGAGGCGATCGTCGATATCGTCGAGGACAGCTTCGAGCTCGAGATGGCGGCAGCGGGAGAGCGCGGCATCATCGGCTCGGCCATGATCCGCGGCCGCGCCACCGATATCCTCGACCTCGCCCATTACCTGCCACTGAACGAGCCCGGCTGGTTCGCGGCCGGGCGGAGCGCGGAGCCTTCCGGCCGCATCCTGCTGGTCGAGCCGTCCGATTTCCTGCGGGACATGCTGACCCCCGTGCTGAAGGCCTCGGGCCGGATCATCGCCACGCTGGCGGATTTCAGCGAGGCGAGCCTCACGGCCGCCGGCGAGCCGATCATGTCCGCGCTGCTCGACCTCGATCGCGACAGCGACGCCGCCTTTGCCTTTGCGACCGCCCTGCGCGAACGCGCCAAGGGCGAGCGCCTGCGCATCCTCGGCCTGACCACCTGCGCCACGCCCGACCTGCACATGCGGGCGGCCCAGGCCGGTTTCGACGACATCCTCGCGAAATTCGACCGCCGGGCCCTGCTGAGCGAGCTCAATGCGGCGGGCGCCGACCTGAGGCATGCGGCATGAGCTCGAGCGCATCCCCTCCCCCCGTGCCGGCAGCGCCCGGCTTCGGCGACTCGCTCGACTACGTGACGATCCGCGTCGGCGAACAGCTCCTCGGCCTGCCGATCGGCCGGGTCCAGGACGTCTTCATCACCAACCGCATCACCATCGTGCCCCGCGCGCCCGACGAGATCGTCGGGCTGATCAACCTGCGCGGCCGGATCGTCACCGCGATCTGCCTGCGCAAGCGGCTCGGGCGTCCGGTCACCCTCAAGCTCGACGGGCAGGGCCGCACCGAGCTGACGGCGATCGGCATCGACCATGACGGCGAGGCCTATGCGCTCATCGTCGACGCCGTCGGCGAGGTCATCCGGCTCGACCGTTCCACCTTCGAGCCGCTCCCGGTTCATCTCGATCGCGTCTGGGCGGCGCTGGCGACAGGCATCCACCGCCTGGCCGACGAGCTTCTCGTCGTCCTCGACCTCGACGCCGTCCTCGATCTCGACCTTCGCAGCGCGGCCTGACGGCGGCGCCACAGTTCTGGAGACCCAGTCATGAAATACTGCCTCGTCGTCGACGACTCAGCGGTGATCCGCAAGGTGGCTCGCCGCATCCTCGAGGGGCTGCAGTTCCGCATCGCTGAAGCCGAGGACGGCGCGCGCGCCATCGATGCCTGCAAGGGCGAGATGCCGGATGCCGTCCTGCTCGACTGGAACATGCCGATCATGGACGGCTACGAATTCCTGCGCACGCTGCGCCAGATGCCCGGCGGAAAGCGACCCAAAGTGGTCTTCTGCACGACCGAGAACGACATCGCCCATATCGCGCGCGCCATGCACGCCGGCGCCGACGAATACATCATGAAGCCCTTCGACAAGGAGATCGTGGCTTCGAAATTCCATCAGGTCGGATTGCTCTGAGCGAGCGCCTTCCGATGCGGGCGCGTCGGAAAACCTTCGCCCAGGATGCCTCGCCGCTACCGCCCGCCCCGTGAGAAACATACCGATGTTGTCTCCTCTCGCGATCCCTGCAAGCCCCGCATCGCGGCACAAGACCGTGGTGATCGCCGACGATTCCGTCGTCGTGCGCGGGCTCTTCGCGCGCTGGCTGGGCGAGGCGGGCAATTTCCATGTCGTCGCCGTCGCCGGTGACGGCGAGACCGCGGTCGCGCACGCCACCCGCTTCAAGCCCGACGTCATGGTGCTCGACCTCGACATGCCGGGCGTGGACGGGGTGGCCGCCCTGCCGCAGATCCTGAAGGAAAGCCCCAATACGGGCATACTGCTCGCCGCGACGCTGAACGAGCGCAATACCCGCCTCGCCCTGGAATGCATGACCCGGGGCGCAATGGACGTGGTCTCGAAGCCGGACAGCCGCAGCGGCATGACCCTGTCGCTCGATTTCCGCAGCGAATTCCTGCTCAAGCTCGGCAATATCGTCCACTCGCCGGTCAAACCCGGCTCGCTGCCACCCGAGATCGACACCGACCTGCCGCATACCGGGCCGGTCAATCTGCGCCCGCTCGTCTCGGTGATGCCGCGCTATCTCGTGATCGGCGCCTCAACCGGCGGCCCCCGCGCCGTCGCCAAGGTGCTCTTCGACATCGGCGAGGGCCTCAACGACCTGACGACGATCGTCGTCCAGCACATGCCGCCGCTTTTCACCGCTTCCTTCGCCGAGCAGGTCGCCAGCCATATCGGCGTCCCCGCTCGCGAGCCTTTCGACGGCGAGCGTTTGATGCGCGGCGCCGTGTATATCGCGCCCGGTGGCCGCCATCTCGGCATCGACCGCCGGCTCGGCCATATCGTCGCGCGCATCGGCGACGAACCCCCCGTCAATTTCTGCCGGCCTGCCGTCGACGTGCTGTTCGGCGACGCCGCCCGCCATCTCGGCCCGGCCGCGCTCGGCCTCGTCCTCACCGGCATGGGCAGCGACGGCACCGACGGTGCCGGCGCGCTGCGCAAGGCCGGCGCCGCCGTCATCGCCCAGAACGAGCCGAGCAGCACGATCTGGGGCATGCCGGGCTCGGTCGTACGCGCCCGCCATGCCAGCAGCATCATCGCGCTCGACGAGATCGGTGCCTCGATCCGCTGCCTCGTGCGCGGGGTGCAGCCGGTATGACCGAAGCCGATTTCTCCTTCCTCTGCCTGCTGCTCCAGCAGCGCTCCGGCCTGTCGCTGACCGTGGACAAGCGCTATCTCGCCGAAAGCCGGCTCGGCATCCTCTGCCGCCGGCGCGGCATCGCCGATATCGAGGCGCTCGTGCGCCAGCTCCGGATGGCCCGCGACCCGGGCCTGGAGAGCGCCGTGGTCGATGCCATGACCACCAACGAGACCCTGTTCTTCCGCGACCAGACGCCGTTCAACCTGTTCCGGGACGTCATCCTGCCCGAGCGGCTGGCCGCCAACGCCGCCAGCCGTTCGCTGCGGATCTGGTGCGCGGCCGTCTCCAGCGGCCAGGAAGCCTATTCGCTGGCGATGCTGATCGACGAGTTCGGCGAACGGCTCGCCGGCTGGAAGATCGAGATCCTGGGAACGGACATCTCCGCCGAGATCCTGGAGAAGGCCCGGGCCGGCATCTACAGCCAGTTCGAGATCCAGCGCGGCCTGCCGATCCAGATGCTGCTGAAGCATTTCCAGCAGGTCGGAGACAAGTGGCAGGTTTCGCAGCGCATCCGCGCGATGGTCGAGTTCAGGCAGCACAACCTGCTGGAGCGCAACGACCCGTTCGGCCGGTTCGACGTGATCTTCTGCCGCAACGTCCTGATCTATTTCGACGTCCCCACCAAGGTGAAGGTGCTGGAGCAGCTCGCGCCTCGCCTCGTGCCGGATGGCGCCTTCCTGCTCGGCGCCGCCGAGACCGTGCTCGGGCTGGCGACGAAGCTCGTCTGCGACCCGCAGCATCGTGGCCTCTACCGGCACGCCGCAATGGCGGCCCCGCTCGCCGCCGCCTCCGCGACGGGCCTCCGGCCGCACCCCGCCATTGCCGCCACTGCGCTGCGCGGCTGATCCGTCCGCGCCTCGCACGACCGAGCCCGTCATTGCGAGCGCAGCGAAGCAATCCAGGGGGACTGGGCGCAACGGTTCCACCCAATCCTCCTGGATTGCTTCGCCGCTTCGCTCCTCGCAATGACGGGAAGGCGTTCTCGGGCGGGCCAGAAGCCGCTCCCGGCAGAGGCTGCCCGCTTCAGCACCCCACAAACAAAAACCCCGCCTCTCGGCGGGGTCCCCGTCGACCTGTCGTGTACATCCGACGATCAGGTCAAGAACTGGTATGGCATCGCTTCATGACCGCCCGATGACGGGCCGGCCAACCGAATGCGTCAGGCCGGGATTCGTTCCTCGGCCTCGGACGGCTCGCGCAGCACATAGCCGCGGCCCCAGACGGTCTCGATGTAGTTCTTGCCGTCCGACGCGTTGGCGAGCTTCTTGCGCAGCTTGCAGATGAAGACGTCGATGATCTTGAGCTCGGGCTCGTCCATGCCGCCATAGAGATGGTTGAGGAACATCTCCTTGGTCAGCGTCGTGCCCTTGCGGAGCGAGAGCAGCTCCAGCATCTGGTATTCCTTGCCGGTCAGGTGCACGCGGGCGGCATCGACCTCGACCGTCTTGGTGTCGAGATTGACGACCAGGTCGCCGGTGGTGATGACCGACTGGGCATGGCCCTTCGAGCGGCGCACGATCGCATGGATGCGGGCGACGAGTTCGTCCTTGTGGAACGGCTTGGTGAGATAGTCGTCGGCGCCGAAGCCGAGGCCCTTCACCTTGTCCTCGATACCGGCGAGGCCGGAGAGGATCAGGATCGGCGTCTTGACCTTGGCGACGCGAAGCGAGCGCAGCACCTCGTAACCCGACATGTCGGGGAGATTCAGGTCGAGCAGGATGATGTCGTAGTCGTAGAGCTTGCCGAGATCGACGCCCTCTTCGCCGAGATCCGTCGTATAGACGTTGAAGCTCTCCGACTTGAGCATGAGCTCGATGCTTTGAGCGGTCGCGCTATCGTCCTCGATCAGCAGAACCCGCATGTCCACGTCCCCAATTTCGCCCGCAGGGCAGGTTTGACCGTTGTTTCCGCCCGGACCCGTTCGGCCCTGGACGACGACGCACTTGCCCAATGAAACGCCACGCGACACGCTACGAGGAAACTGGTTAACAAACCGTGATTCCCGAGCGCAAGCGCTTCCTCGGAGAAAGTGAACGATCCTTGTCGAGGTGAGTCGAATTTGACACGGATCGCTGAACTTCCCGGCCGCGAAAGCGCCTTTCGCGGAGGGTTGCCGCGGGAAACAGCGCCATAATGGCTCTGCGACACATGGCAGCCTCGAACCACAGTGTTAATCACAGAGCTTAACAGCCGGTAAATGAGCGCAATTTGTTAGGAACCCTTACCAAATCATCCACAGGGCCGGCCGACCCCGAATTTGGCCAGGACCTGATCCACCGCATGGCCAGAATATTCCGATGAATTCCCCGTCCCACGGCCACGACCGCCTCTCCGCCCTGGCGTCCGCCATCGAGCATCTCGAAGGCGTGACCGTCTATGGCCGCGTCATCGGCGTGCGCGGCCTGCTCGTCGAGGTTGCCGGGCCGATCGGCGCGATGAGCCTGGGCGGGCGCGTCGGCATCGAGATCGCACCGGGCACGCGCGTTCCCTGCGAGGTCATCGGCTTCTCCGGCGACAAGGCCCTGGTCATGCCCTTCGGCGGGCTCGATGGCGTCCGTCGCGGCTGCCCCGTGCATGTCGATCGCGCTCAACCCGGCCTGAGGCCGACATCCGCCTGGCTCGGCCGGGTCGTCGACGCACTCGGCCGCCCGGTCGATGGTGGCCCGCCTCTGCCGCAGGGCGACACGCTGTTCGCCTTCCGCAATGATCCCCCGCCGGCCCATGCGCGGCGCCGCGTCGGCCACCCGCTCGATCTCGGCGTACGCGCCCTCAACACCTTTCTGACCTGCTGCGTCGGCCAGCGCATGGGCATCTTCGCCGGCTCCGGCGTCGGCAAGTCCGTGCTGCTCTCGATGCTCGCCCGCTATGCGCAGGCCGACGTCAATATTATCGGCCTCGTCGGTGAACGCGGCCGCGAGGTGCAGGAGTTCCTGCAGGAGGACCTCGGCCCGCAGGGCCTCGCACGCTCGATCGTCGTCGTCGCGACATCCGACGAGCCGGCACTGATGCGCAAGCAGGCGGCCCTGACGACGCTGACGCTCGCCGAATATTTCCGCGACCGCGGCCTGCAGGTGATGTGCCTGATGGATTCGGTGACGCGCTTCGCCATGGCGATGCGCGAGATCGGCCTGGCGGCCGGCGAGCCGCCGACGACCAAGGGCTATACACCGACCGTCTTCGCCGAACTGCCGCGCCTGCTCGAACGCGCCGGCCCCGGCGTCAGCGACGGCGCGATCACCGGCCTCTTCACCGTGCTGGTCGATGGCGGCGACCATGACGAGCCCGTCGCCGACGCCGTGCGCGGCATCCTCGACGGCCATATCGTGATGGAGCGTTCGATCGCCGAGCGCGGGCGCTACCCGGCGGTCAACATCCTGAAATCGGTCTCGCGCACGATGCCGCGCTCTTGCGACCCCGCCTATTACCCCGTCGTGCAGAAGGCGCGCGCGACGCTTGCGACCTATGCCGACATGGAGGAGCTGATCCGGCTCGGCGCCTATCGCCAGGGTGCATCAGTGGAGGTCGACGAGGCGATCCGCCTTCATCCCGCGCTCGAAGCCTTCCTCAAGCAGGCCAAGGACGACGCCACCCCGCTGGGCGAATGCTATACCCGCCTCGCCGCCATCATGAGCGGCAGCGTCTGATGCTCGCCTCCCGCCGCAGGATGCCCGCCCGATGATCGCAGCGCTTCTGACCGGCCTCGTCGCCTTCATCCATGTCTATATCGTCATTCTGGAGATGCTCTGGTGGGACACCCCGCGCGGCCACAAGGCTTTCGGTCTCACGCCGGAATTCGCTGCGCGTTCGAAGGTGCTCGCCGCCAATCAGGGGCTCTATAACGGCTTCCTTGTCGCCGGCCTTGCCTGGGGGCTCTGGCTCGGCGCGGACGGCTTCGCGATCAAGCTGTTCTTCCTGGCCTGCGTCCTCGTCGCCGGACTGTTCGGCGCGGCGACCGCCAGCCGCAAGATCCTCTATATTCAGGCCCTGCCCGCCGCGCTCGCCATCGCAGCGCTGATGGCCGGAATCTGAGCGGCCTCAGCCCCGCGCCACCATCCGCACCAGCGCGAACATCGCGGCGAAACCGACGGCCTGAATGGCCGCCGAGATCATCAGCGTCGGGCTGGCGCCGAGCCGCTCGACCATCACCGCGAAAAGCAGCGGCGCAGCTGAGAACGCCATGTTCTGCGGCACGGTGAGCTTGCCGAGCATCGCGGCGAAGCCGTTGCGGCCGAACAGGGCGAGCGGCAACGTCGCACGCGCGATCGAAATGACGCCGAGCGCCGCACTGAACAGCGAGACGAAGACCGCTGCGGTCGTGATCGTCATCGGCACCAAGGGCAGCGCAAGGCACAGGACAGGTCCCAGCAGCAGGCCGAACAGCGCCACCTTCTCGGCCGGCAGCCGCTCGCCGAACGTGGCGTCGATGGCACGCGCGGCGAGCGTCGCAGGGCCGCTCAGCGTCGCGACCCAGACGGCCTCGCCCTGCGTCAGCCCCGCCTCCTGGAACAGGGTGATCAGGTGCAGCGGCAGCCCCCAGGAGACGAGCCCGCTCGCGGAGAAGGCGAGCGCCACCAGCCAGAACGCCGCCCGGCGGGAATGCGCTGCCACGCTGCCGTGCTCCCCCGCCAGGCTCGCTCCCGGAACGGCCGTCGGCGCAGCCGCAGGTGCCGGCCCATGCCGGTAGCGCGGGATCGCGGCATAGATCGGCAGGACGATGACGATTTGCATCGCGGCGAAGACGATGAGCGTCATCCGCCAGCCGAAGGCATTCATCAGCACGGCGGTCAAAGGCCAGAACACGCTGGAGGCAAGGCCGGTGACAAGCATCATCAGGCCAATGACGCGCCGCGTCCGCTCGCCCATGAGCTGGGCGATGGTGACATTGCCGGTATTGGCCAGCGACATCGCATGGCCGAGCCCGATCACGAACCAGCTCGCGAGATAGCTCACCGGCCCCTGCGCCTGCGACAGGATGGCGAGCCCGAGCGCGCAGATCACCGCGCCGATGCACATCGAGCGGCGCGTGCCCTCGCGGTCGAGCACGCGCCCGATCGCCGGCGCGACCAGCGCCCCGGTGATCAGCAGGATGGTGATGCCGCCGAAGACGATCTCGGCATTGAGCCCGATCTCGCGATCGAGCGCGCCGACCAGCACCGAGGGCGAATAGAAGGTCGAGCCCCAGCCGATGATGCGGGTCAGCGCGAGGCCGAGAAGCAGGGGACCGTGCCCGCCGAAACGAGAAGAGGCAGCCAAGACAGGATATCCGCGGGGCAGGAGGCCGGACGGCCAATGCAGCTCACGTTCACTAGACCATCCCGACAAGCGGCGGCAGCAGCCCCGACGCGCCCGGATCATGCGTAAAAGGCAGCCCGTTTCGGTAAGGAAAGGTCAACCTCCTTGCGCCATGTTGCTTCTCGTCTCGCGGATGGAGTTCGGGCGCATGTCGAGGGGTCGGCGGCGCCCGTAGCATCGGACCGAAAAGTGGAATCCACCTTTCGAAAGCTGATGTGATGACAACTGGATTGACTGCCGTTGCCGTGTCCTGACGGGCGCGCGGTGGCCTAGGGCGTAATCAGGAGTTGAAAACCACATGAAGTCGCGAGAGACGCTTCTTCGCCTCAAGCGCTTCCAGGTCGACGAGAAGCGTCGCCGGGTAAGCCAGATCGAGATGATGATCGCCGATTTTCACCGGATGGCTGGAGATCTCGATCGCGAGATCCAGGCCGAGGAATCCCGCGCCGGCATCGCGGACCCCGCCCATTTCGCCTATCCGACCTATGCCAAGGCCGCGCTCGGCCGCCGCGACAACCTGCGCCAGTCGGCCGACAACCTGAAGGGCCAGCTCGACGAGGCCAAGGCCGAATTGCAGGAGGCCTTCGAGGACATGAAGAAGGTCGAGATCCTCGACGACCGCGAGCGCGCCTCGGAGCGTGCGGCGGAAGCCGCCCGCGACCAGGCCACCATGGACGCGATCGGACTGCGCTCGCGCGCCTGAGACCGATTCAGAATTCAAAAAAGGGCGGCGTCCTCAGGGCGCCGCCCTTTTTTCATGCGATGACGGGGTGATGTTCGACGGAGTCGCGCCGCAGCTTGCCGGTGAGGCGCGGATCGTCATCGACCTCGACCCCGCGCTTGAACACCGTGAAGCCCGAGCGCTGGTAGAAGGCGAGCGCGGCGGGGTGGTCGAGCGTGCAGGTATGCACCCAGAAGCGCGCGATCGGCCTGGCCCAGGCCAGCGCCAGCGCCCGGTTCATCAGCCAGCGCCCGGCCCCTTTGCCCACGACCGGCTCGTCCAGCCCGAAGAAGGCGAGCTCGCCCTCCCCCGCCACGCGAAAATCCAGTTCGAGCAGGCCGACATCGCGCCCCTCGAAGCGAACCGCGTAGACCTGGATGGCGGGATCGGCGAACACCGCTTCCAGTTCGGCGCGCGGCTTGGTCAGGCGGCTGAACCACATCCAGCGCTCGCCGAGCAGCCGGTAGACGCTCAGATAGCGTTCGATCTCGGAGCGCGCGATCGGCTCGAGCGAGAAGCCTTCGGTGCCGGCCGGATCGGGACGCTCCTGCGGCCGCTCGAACATTTCCAGCGAGGTCACGATCGTCGCGATCTTGCCGGGCGGCAGGTCGGTCGTTCCGGTCAGGGTGATGGTCAGGCTCTGGGACATGGAAGGCAGGTCGCGGTTCGCTCGAAAATCGGGATCGTCGCCGCGATCATGACATGATCGCGTTCGTAAGATCACGACGCAATGATGCATGCCCGGCCTGAGAACAGCGATGGATGGAGGCGGTCGCCACGGCGTGGCCGCCCTTCGGGCTGGCTCTTCGCCCTGCTGGTGATGTGCTTCGCCGTGCTGCCGCATCTCACGCTGGCGGCGACGATGATGCGCCCGCCCGGCCCCGGCGCGGCTCACCACGCCGCAAGCATGGCCATGACTGGCGCTGAACAGGTGACGGTGCCCGCCCCCTGCCATGAGGACGGCGCGGCGAAGGAGCCGGCCTCGGTCGCACCGTCCTGCTGCATCATCGGTTGCGGCCTGATCGCGGAGGCACCGGCAGCCCCCTTGCTGCCGGTCGTGGTCGGCTGGTCGCGGTTGCCGCCGCTGCCTGCGATCCTGGCTCAAGGCCTGTCGACGGAACCGGCCGAACGACCGCCGCGAGCGGCGCTCGCCGCCTGATACCCATTCTCCGACGGATCACGACGCCGCCTTGCGGCGCGATCCGCCTATCCATCGATCAAGGATCAAGACAGATGAAGCGTAACACCATTGCCCTTGCTGCCCTGCTCGCCGCCGGCCTGCTCGCCGGCACAGCCCAGGCCCAGCAATCCCATGGCAGCCACGGCGCCCCCGCAGCGACGAAGGCCGGCGACAACGCGTCGACCAAGGCCTATCGGGACGCCAACATGAAGATGCACAAGGACATGGACATCCCCTATTCCGGCGATGCCGATGCCGATTTCGTCCGCGGCATGATCCCGCATCACCAGGGCGCCATCGACATGGCCCGGATCGTCCTCGCCCATGGCAAGGACCCCGAGATCCGCAAGCTCGCCGAGAACGTCGTGCGCGACCAGGAGAAGGAAGTCGCGATGATGAAGGACTGGCTGAAGAAGAACGGCAAGTAGCCGTCTCTCCGCTCGCTTGACCTTGGGCGAGGGCGAACGTCTTCGGGCGCTTGCCCTCGCCCTCCCCCGCTGGCACAGAGGGGGAAGGTTCGCGCCGCAGCGGTGACGACGTGGGCCACCCGCTACCCGTCACCAACCTGTCCTGAGCCCGCGGCCTCCATGAAGCGTTATCTCGACTATCTCTGGCCGATCATCGGGCTCGTCGCGGTCGTGTGGTCGGTCGAGTTGCTCTGGCACAAGCTCAAGGCCGAGGCCGGCTCCGACGCCAGGATCGAGGCGCTGCTGGAGCATGCCGGCCTCTGGCAGAGCATCAAGATCATCGCCCACCGCATCGGCCACAAGATCGCGGTCATCCCGCCGGAGGCCTTCTTCCATGCGGCGCTTGCGACCCTCGTCGCCTATGCCGCGCTCGCCTGGTACGACCGCATCGCGCTGATCCATCTCGGCAAGGAGAAGAACATCTCCTGGCCCTATATCTCGCTCTGCTCCTTCGTGACCTATGCGCTCTCGCATAATATCGGCGCCTCGGTCTTCTCGGGCGGCATGGTGCGCTACCGGGCCTACACGGCGAAGGGCCTGACGGCGGCCGAGGTCGCGGTCCTCGTCGCGCTGTGCTCCTTCACCTTCGCCTTCGGCACGATCTTCCTGATGGGTCTCGTGCTGCTCTACGAGCCGCAGATCCTGCATCCGCTCGAGCGGATGTCGAAATGGTTCGCGATCACCGACAGCACCGCCCGCTGGATCGGCGTCGGCATGCTCGCCTTCGCCGCGCTCTACACGATCGGCTCCTGGCTGCAGTTCAAGCCGCTGAAGATCGGCAAGCTCGAGATCATCTATCCGCGCCTGCCGATCGTCGCCAGGCAGTATCTCGCGGCGCCGATCGAACTCGCGGGTGCCGCCGGCATCATCTATTTCGCGCTGCCGGAACAGGGCAATCCGGGCTTCCTGATCGTGCTCGGCGCCTTCCTGCTCTCCTTCTCGGCCGGGCTGCTCAGCCAGGTTCCGGGCGGTGTCGGCGTGATGGAGGCGGTCTTCCTCGCGGTGATGCCCGGCGTGCCGGCGCCTGCCGTCTTCGCCGCCCTGCTGATCTGGCGGCTGTTCTATCTCATCCTGCCGCTGGTCATCTCGCTGCCGATCGTGCTCGCCTTCGAGCGGGCGCAACTCAAGCGCAGCACCCGCATCGCCCCGCCCCCGTAGAACAGCGCCGTCATGCTCGGGCTTGATCCGAGCATCTCAGGCCGAAAGAGGCTCCGGCGCTCCATCCTGACCGAGATTCTCGGGTCAAGCCCGAGAATGACGCCTCAGCGCTTGAGAGCGATTGCCGCCGCGCCGAACATCAGGAGCGCGCCGACGGCTTCCGACCAGCCGAAGGGCTCGCTCAGCGCAACGACACCGACCGCAACCGCGATGGCGGGGCTGACGAAAGCGTAGAGCCCGGCGCGAAAGGCGCCCCAGTCGCGCAGCAGCCGCATATAGATGGTGAAGCCCATCAGCGAACCGCCGACGATCAGGAACAGCACCGCCGGCAGCACCGGCCAGCTCGCCAGCGCCCGGATATCGGCGAGACCGACCGGCTCCAGCGCGAGCGAAACCGCGGTCAGGCCGATGCCGCCGATCAGCGTCTGCCAGCCGGCGAGCGTCAATGTCGGCATCGTCCCGGCGATCGGCCGGGAGAGAACGGCGCCGACGCAGTAGAACAGCGTGCCGGCCGCCACCGCCGCGAGCCCGATCATCTCCATCGGATCGCCCTGCGTGGCCGAAAGGCCTCCCAGTGCCCGCGTCGCGAACAGGAAGCCGAGGCCCACGGTTCCGAGCGCGATCGCGACGATCTTGCGGCCGTCGATTCGCACGCCCTCGATCACCCGGCTCGCCAGCAGCGTGTAGATCGGGATCGTCGCGAAATTGACGATGGCAGCGAGCCCGGTCGGGGCATGCTTCGTACCCCAGAACAGCAGCGTGTAATTGGCGGTATTGAGCAGCAGCGCCGTGCCGATCAGCCGAGGCCAGGCTTCAACAGGCACCTTGGGAGCATCACGACCGGCCCAGAGCAGCATCAGCAGGCCGGCGATCGAGAACCGCGCCGCTGCCAGGAACACCGGCGGGACATGCATGGAGCCGACCTTGACCGGCAGCCAGGTCAGGCCCCAGACGAGGCACATGACGGCGAAGAGGGCGGCGTTGCGCGACATCGCTCCCGCTTAGCCGCAGCCCGGAGCCCTGACCATTGCGCCGCGGGCATCGCGCCCCCGTGGAAACCGGAGGCGCCGCCGGCTCAGACGCTGCCGACCGTCTTGAGCCGCACGCGCGGATGGATCTCGGCCTGCGACAGCACCGGCGTCTCCCGGCGGAAGCGCTCGATGATCTGGCGGGCAAAGGGCCGCGCCATCGCCGAGGTGACCAGCGCCGGCATCTCACCGATACGCGCCGCATCCTCGAACTTGTCGCGGACGTGATGCACGAACTCCTGCAGCCGCGAGGGCTGCATGGCGAGATGGCGATCCTCGCCCTGGCCGATGATCGACTCCGCGAAGACGCCCTCCCAGGCCGGCGACAGCGTGATGATCGGCAGCACGCCCTGCATATTCGAGAACTGGGCGCAGATCTGGCGGGCGAGGCGCGCACGGACATGCTCGGCGATCTCGCGCGGATTGCGCACGCTCGCCGAGACCTCGGCGACACCTTCGATAATGGTCGGCAGGTCGCGGATCGAGATGCGCTCGGAGAGCAGGAGCTGCAGCACGCGCTGGATGCCGGTGGTCGAGATCTGGCTCGGCACGATCTCCTTGACGAGATCGGCATGGTCCTTCGGCAGTTCGCGCAGCAGCTTCTGCACCTCGGAATGCGAGAGCAGCTCCGGCATGTTCGACTTCAGCACCTCGGTGAGATGCGTCGAGATCACGGTCGCGGCATCGACCACGGTGTAGCCGCGCAATTGCGCCTCGTCCTGCAAGGCGGCATCGATCCAGGTCGCCGGCAGGCCGAAAGTCGGCTCCAGCACATTGTGGCCCGGCAGGTTCACGGCCCCGCCCATCGGGTCCATAGCCATGTACTGGCCGGCATAGACGATGCCCTGTCCGGCATCGATCTCCTTGATCTTGATGAAGTAGTGGTTCGCATCGAGCTGGACGTTGTCGACGATGCGCACGGCCGGCATGACGAAGCCGAGCTCGGCCGCAAGCTGCCGGCGCAGTGCCCGGACCTGGTCGGTGAGCCGGTCCTGACCGCTCGGCGCATTGACCAGCGGCAGCAGCCCGTAGCCGATCTCGATCTTGAGCTCGTCCATCTTGAGGAGGTCGTTCAGCGTTTCCTCGCGCGGCGCGCCGTCCGCTGCGACCGCGCCGCCGGCCTGCGCCGAATCGAGCGCACCCTGCTCGGCTTCGCGCGCCTTGGCCAGCTTGCCGAAACGGTAGGCGAGGAAGCCCGCGCCGCCGGCCAGCAGCAGGAAGGGCATCATCGGAATGCCAGGCAGCAGCGCAATCAGCAGCATCACCGCCGCCGACATGCCGAGCGCCTTGGGATAGCCCGAGAGCTGCTTGCCGAGCGCCTTGTCGGCGGCACCGCGCACGCCCGCCTTCGAGACGAGCAGGCCGGCTGCGGTCGAGACGATCAGCGCCGGAACCTGGCTGACGAGGCCGTCGCCGACGGTGAGCAGCGTGTAGTTATGCGCCGCCTGGCCGAAGCTTAAGCCCTGCTGCGCGACGCCGATGATGATGCCGCCGAGCACGTTGATGAAGGTGATCAGCAGGGCCGCGATGGCATCGCCGCGGACGAATTTCGAGGCGCCGTCCATCGAGCCGAAGAAGGAGGATTCGTCCTCCAGCGCCTTGCGGCGGATCTTGGCGGTGTCCTGGTCGATCAGGCCGGCGGAGAGGTCGGCGTCGATAGCCATCTGCTTGCCGGGCATGGCGTCGAGGGTGAAGCGCGCCGCGACCTCGGCGATGCGGCCCGAGCCCTTGGTGATGACGACGAAGTTCACGATGATCAGGATCGTGAAGACGATCACGCCGATCACGAAATTGCCGCTCATCACGAAGCCGGCAAAGGCCTCGATGACATGTCCCGCCGCCGCCGTGCCCTCATGGCCGTGGGCGAGGATGAGGCGCGTCGAGGCGAGGTTCAGCGCCAGCCGGAACATGGTGACGATCAGCAGCACGGTCGGGAAGGCCGAGAACTCCAGCGGCTCCTCGATGAAGAGCGCCGTCATCAGCACCAGCACCGAGACGATGATCGACAGCGCCAGCATCAGGTCGAGCAGGACCGCCGGCATCGGGAAGACGAGCACCACCAGGATGCCCATGACGCCGATGGCGAGGAACAGGTCGGGACGGTTGAACAGCTTTGCGAGCGCCCCGCGATCGGGAACGGAAAACCCCCTGCCCTGACCTGCCGTCACATCGGTCATCGACCGTTCCGCCCCACGCCTCACGCGCCCCGAAGCAGGGCGCAGCTCGGCAATTCTTGCCGGGCTCATGGTGAACGAATTGTTAAGAAACGGATTAATACCCTCCCGGAACCATCCGATGAACGGATGGTTGTCAAAGGGCCGCGTTATGGCCGCATTCGCCGGCCCCACTCGGCTCAGGAGCGGCTGAACCTCGCCGCATCCCGACGATATTGGAGATTGCCTTGAATCGACGTTCTTTCCTGACGAGCCTTGTCGGCGGCCTTGCGGTTGCTGCAATCGGTGGCACCGCGATGGCGAAGGGCCTGGTCGAGCCAGATCCGGCCCCGATCGAACCCAAGACCGGCGACATCGACCCCGCCCTCAAGGCCGGCCTTGACGAAACCGACGCCGAATTCACCCAGTACTACCGCGGCCACCCGCGCCACCGCCGGCCGCCGCCGCCGCGCGTCTACCATCGCCGCCCGCGGCGCGTGGTCCGCAACGGCCGGGTTTATTACGTCCGCTGACCTGTTCCGGGCCGGTACCTCGCGGTGCCGGCCTTTTTCATTCATCGCATATCGGGAGGGCACCGGCATGACAGCGCCGGGCAACCAGCAGACCGGCACGATCGAAACCGACGTGCCCGCACGGCTCGACCGCCTGCCCTGGTCACGCTTCCACACGCTCGTGGTCGCCGCACTCGGCATCACCTGGATTCTCGACGGGCTCGAGGTCACGCTTGCCGGCTCGGTCTCGGGCGCCCTCAAGGAAAGCCCGGTCCTCAAATTCACCAATACCGAGATCGGCCTCGCCGGTGCCGCCTATATCGCTGGCGCGGTGCTGGGCGCCGTCTTCTTCGGCTGGCTCACCGACCGGCTCGGCCGCAAGAAGCTCTTCACGATCACTGTGCTCGTCTATCTCACGGCGACGGCCGCCACCGCCTTCTCCTGGAACGTCACGAGTTTCATCCTCTTCCGCTTCCTGACCGGCATGGGCATCGGCGGCGAGTACACCGCGATCAACTCCACCATTCAGGAGCTCGTCCCGGCCCGCGTGCGCGGCTGGACCGATCTCGTCATCAACGGCTCGTTCTGGATCGGCGCGGCGCTGGGCGCATTCGGCTCGATCATCCTGCTCGACCCCGCCTGGATCAACCCGGAATATGGCTGGCGTCTGGCCTTCTTCATCGGCGCCGCACTCGGCCTCGTCATCCTGTTCCTCAGGCAATGGATTCCTGAAAGCCCGCGCTGGCTGATCAGCCATGGCCATCCCGAGCGCGCGGCCGCCATCGTCGCCGATATCGAGCGCCGCGCCGGCTTCGTTCCGCCCGCCGGCGAGGTCCTGCCCCTGACCCGGTTGCGCCCGCGCGCCGCGACACCGCTCGGCGAGGTCTTCCACGTGCTTTTCGTGGCGCATCGCGAGCGCGCTTTGGTCGGGCTGGCGCTGATGCTGTCGCAGGCCTTCTTCTACAACGCGATCTTCTTCACCTACGCGCTGATCCTGACCGATTTCTATGCCGTGCCCTCGCAGGATATCGGCTGGTTCATCCTGCCCTTCGCCGCCGGCAACTTCCTCGGTCCGCTCCTGATCGGCCGGCTCTTCGACACGCTCGGCCGCCGCGTGATGATCGCCGCGACCTACGCGCTGTCGGGCCTGCTCCTGACCGGGACCGGCTACCTCTTCTGGAGGGACTGGCTCACGGCCTCGCAGCTCACCCTGTGCTGGAGCGTGGTCTTCTTCTTCGCCTCGGCGGCAGCAAGCTCGGCCTATCTCACGGTCTCCGAGACCTTTCCGGTCGAGATGCGGGCGCTCGCGATCGCGATGTTCTACGCGGTCGGCACCGGCGCGGGCGGCATCGCCGGCCCCTGGCTCTTCGGCATCCTGATCGACACCGGCTCGCGCGGCAGCGTCTTCGGCGGCTATCTGCTGGGGGCGGCGCTGATGCTGGCGGCGGCGGCCATCGCCGCGCGTTTCGCGATCCGTGCGGAGCGCCAGCCGCTCGAGAGCGTGGCGCGGCCGCTCAATGCAGTCGATTGACCATGGCCCGCCCGTAACCATAGCGTGCGAAAGCCGGCCCCGATGGAACAAAGCATCATTTAAATGCATTATTCCGTACTGGCATTCCCTGTCTAAGAATGCCGTGGGAGATGTGGTGACAACAGCCTGGAGGCCGTCGTGGACAGACGCTCATTCCTGATGACACTGGTCGGTGGCTTTGCCGCTGCCGGCATGGGCGGCATCGCCGCCGCCGAAGCAGCCCAGCCCAAGCTGGCACCGCTGCCGGATGCCGAGCCCAAGCAGGGCGACGAGGCCGTGACCGCCGAGATGAAGGAGGCGCTCGACAAGACCGACGCCGAATTCAGCCAGTATTATTATTACCGCCGGCCGCGTTACGGCTATTACCGGCGCCCGTATTATCGGCCCTATTACCGTCCCCGGTACTACTACCGTCCGCGCTACTATGCGCGCCCGCGCTATTATCGCCGGCGCTACTGGTAAGCTGTTTCCCGGTCAGGCCGCGCTGATGCGCGTCTGACCGGGCTCGGCGACGGTAATTCCGGCCGACGTATACTCGCTGAGTTTGTTGCGCAGCGTGCGGATCGAGATCCCCAGGATCTTGGCCGCATGCGTCCGGTTGCCCAGGCAGTGGTCGAGCGTGTCGAGGATCAGCTCGCGCTCGACATCGGCGACGGTGTGCCCGACCAGCGAGCGCGTCATCGCCTCGGCTGTCTGGGCCGCCCGCGCTGCGGGATCGCGCGACGGAGCCGGCGCCAACGCCTCCCCTTCCGGACTGAGCACGGCGGAGGCTGCGATTTCCGGCCCGCTCGCCAGCAGCACCGCCCGGTGCATCGTGTTCTCAAGCTCGCGCACATTGCCGCGCCAGGCGCTGGCGAGCAGGAGCTTGCGCGCATCGGCCGCGATCGGCCGGGGCGGCAATCCGTTCAGATCGGCGTATTTCCTAGCGAAGTGATCGGCCAGGACCAGGATATCGCCGGGCCGCTCGCGTAGCGCCGGCAGGCGCAGGTGCACGACATTGAGCCGGTAGAGCAGATCCTCGCGGAAGGCGCCGTCGCGCACCGCATCCGCGAGGTTGCGGTTCGAGGTCGCAATGATCCGGATGTCGACCTTGACCGGCTGCGTACCGCCGACCCTGTCGATCATGCGCTCCTGCAGCGCGCGCAGCAGCTTTGCCTGCAGACGGACGTCCATCTCCGAGATTTCGTCGAGCAGCAGCGTGCCGCCATTGGCCTCTTCGAACTTGCCGATGCGCCGCGCGATGGCGCCGGTGAAGGCGCCCTTCTCATGGCCGAACAGTTCGGATTCGAGCAGGTTGTCGGGAATAGCCGCACAGTTCACCGCGACGAAGGGCCGGTCCTTGCGCCCCGATTTCTGGTGCAGGTGGCGGGCGATCACCTCCTTGCCGGTCCCGCTCTCGCCGGTGACGAGCACCGGCGCTTCCGAGCGGGCGATCTGCGAGGCGAGCTGCACGACGCGCTCCATCGCCGGATCGCGCCAGATCAGACTGGACTGGTCGGCCGCGACCGCCTCCAGCACCGCCGCGATCAATTCCGGATCGGGCGGCAGCGGCACATATTCCCGGGCGCCGGCCTGGATCGCCGCAACAGCGGCGCGCGTATCGGTCGAGGTGCCGCAGGCGACGATCGGCGTGCGGATGCGCTCGGCCTCCAGGGCCGCGACATAGGCCGCGATCGGCTGCACGACGTCGATCATCAGCAGATCGGCGCCCTTGGCGCGCAGCACGGCGAGCGTCTGGTCGAGGCTCTCGGTATGCGTCACGGCCGCGCCATGCGACATGGCGATCTTGGCGGCTGCGATGATCTGTCCCTTGAGACCGCCGGCGATGATGAGGCGCATGGCTCAGGTCCTTCTGTTCTTTGTCACTGTGGCAGGACCGGCTCTCACCGGTCCGCCTTGATGATTTCCGTCATGGTCACACCCAGGCGGTCCTCGACGACGACGACCTCCCCGCGCGCGACCAGGCGCTCGTTGACGAAGATGTCGATGGCTTCGCCGACGCGCCGATCGAGTTCGAGCACGGCGCCCGGCACGATCTGGAGGAGATCGCCGACCGCGACCTTCGAGGAGCCCAGCACCGCGGACACTGTGACCGGCACGTCGAAGACCTGTTCCAGGTCCTCGGCCGTCTTCACCGGCACCGGCCCCGAACGCGCGACCGACATGTCGCCCTGGTCGAAGGACAGGTCGGCCTGGTTCAGCGGCGGCAGGTTGAGATCGTTCTGCTGGCTCATGGCTCAGACCTTCATGATTCCGCATGACCATGGCCGAACACGCGGGCGACCGCCTGTTCGACCAGGGCCGTGAGTTTCTGGCTGTCGAGGACGAAGCCGCCCTCCGCCCATTCGATGCGCCCGTCGCCCAGCGCGATGTCGGATTGCCCGAGCACCATCAGCTTGCCGGAGAAGCCGTGTTCCAGCGCGAGCTTGCGGACCAGCTCCTCGGCAGGCTCGACCACGCTCTCATGGACGCGCAGGACCAGATGCGGCGCGCTACGGGCATGGCTCAGGCACTCCCGGATGGCCCCCGACAGCGCCGCCAGCGGCTTCTCCGCAAGCGCGGCGCCGGCCAGCGCCTTCGCCGTCACGATCGCGACCTGCGCCGCATGTTCCTCGATCGCAGCCGTACGGGCCGCTTCCTGCGCGAAAAGCCGCTCGGCCGAACGCGCGAGCTGTCCCGTCAGGCCGGTGAGCTGCGACTGCGCCTCGCGATGCGCGTGTTCCTGCCCGGCATGGAAGCCCTCCGCGCGGGCGGCGGCGAGATCGGCCTCCCCGGCGGCCTTGCGGCCTCCTTCGCGGAAATCCGTCCCGAACATGAACTTGGTCGCAGCAGCCATCTCAATAAACCAGTTCGTCGTCGGCGTTGCCCTTGGACAGCACGATCTCGCCCTTGTCGGCCAGGTCCTTGGTCATCTGGACGAGCTTGGTCTGGGCCTCGTCTACCTCCTTGAGGCGCAGCGGACCCAGGCCTTCCATGTCGTCCTGCATGTTCTTCGACGCGCGTTGCGACATCGCACCGAAGAAGAAGTCCCGCATCGACTGGCTGGCGCCCTTGAGCGCGCGCGCCAGCGTGTCCTTGTCGACCTGGCGCATCAGCGTCTGCAGGCCGGCCGGGTCGAGCTTGGCGAGGTCCTCGAAGGTGAACATCAGGGCGCGGATGCGCTCGGCCGATTCCTGGTTCGAGGCATCGAGCGCCGAGAGGAAGCGCATCTCGGTCTGCCGGTCGAAGCCGTTGAAGATTTCCGCCATCATCTCGTGCGGGTCGCGACGGCGCGTCTGGGTCAGCGTCGAGACGAATTCGGTGCGCAGCGTATTCTCGATATGGTCGAGCGCTTCCTTCTGGATCGATTCCAGCCGCAGCATCCGCCCGACGACCTCGATCGAGAGATCGTTCGGCAGGTTGCGCAACACGTTCGCGGCATGCTCGGGCCGGATTTTCGAGAGGATCACCGCGATGGTCTGCGGGTATTCGTTCTTGAGGAAGTTCGCCAGCACCACCGCGTCGATATTGCCGAGCTTCTGCCACATGTTGCGGCCGGCCGGCCCGCGGATTTCCTCCATGATCAGCGCCACCTGATCGGTCGGCAGGATTTTCTCGAGCAGCGAGATCGTCCGGTCGAAGGAGCCCGTGACGGCGCCGGCGCTGGAGAGCTTGCCGACGAAGTCGAGCATCAACCGTTCGACCTCGTCGGCATCGACGGTGCCGAGCTCGGCCATGGCGCGGGTGATGATCCGGATCTCGTCGTCGTCGAACTCCTGCCAGATCGAGCGGCCGTGCTCCTCGCCCAGCACCAGCAGGATGACGGCGGCGCGCTGCGGGCCGCTCATCTCGGCGACGGTGGTCACGCCGAAGCCGCCGCCCTCGATGGCGTCCTGGAAACCGGTATTGCGCGTTGCGATGGATCGGGTGTCAGCCATGTTTCAGCGCCCCGTCACGCTGCGGACTTCTCGTGGATCCAGCTCCGCAGCACCGCCACCGAATCGGACGGATTCTGCGAGACCAGAGCCCCGATCTTTTCCACGGACTGCGCCTTGAGCTGCCCCTTGACCTGGGCGATCGCCAGCATCCGCTCGGAGGGCGCCGGGTCCATTTCCACGGCCAGCGCCTCGGCATCGGAACCGGCCATGGCCACCGCCCGCCCGCTGCCGGCCGGGTCTCCCGTCGCGCCGGACGGGCCTGCGAGGACGGTGCCATTGCGCATGAAGGAGGGAATCGCGCGGACATTGCCGTTGTCGGAGGCCAGCACCTGCTTCAGCAGCGGGCGCACCACGGTCATCAGCACGATCAGGGTCAGCAGCGAGATCACGCCGAGCTCGGCGAAACGGACGAGGTCCTCCCTGGTGAAGGAGGTGAGCTGCTGCATCAGCGTCTGCTCGGCGAGTTCGGCCGGGGGCGGCGGCGCCTCGGCGAAGCGCAGGTTGACGACCTCGACCTTGTCGCCGCGCGCCTGGTCGAAGCCGACCGCGGTGCGCACCAGCTCGCCGATCCGCTCCAGCTCCTCGTTGTTGCGGGGCTGGTACGACAATTCGCCGGCCGGGCTTCGGCTGTAGTTGCCGTCGACGAGGACGGCGACCGAGAGCTTCTTGACCCGCCCACCTTCCAGCACCTCGGTGCGGGTCGTGCGCGAGATCTCGTAATTGGCGACCTCCTCGTTCTTCGAGGAATTCTCGCGCTGGTTCTGCTGCGCCCCTTGGGCCTGCTGCGCACCCGGCAATTCGTTGCCGACGGTGACCGTGCCGTTGCCGCCCTCGTTCGTCGTCGAGGCCTCGGTCCGGTTCTGGCTGGAACGCAGGACCCGGCTTTCCGGGTCGAAGCTCTCGGAGCGGCTCTCGACGCGGTTGGTGTCGAGCGCGGCCGAGACCTGCACCCGGGCCCGCCCGTAGCCAACGACGCTGGCGACGATATCCTCGACCTGCGCCTTGAGGCGCTTCTCGATCGCGGTCTGCCGCTCCTCGATGCCGAGCCCGATCAGGCCCTGGTCGCTCTGGGCGCCGTCCGCCAGAAGCCTGCCGCGCTCGTCGACGATCGAAACCCGCTCCGGCTTCAGCCCATCGACGGCCGAGGCGACGAGATGGCGCACAGCCCTGACCTGCGCCGCATCGAGATCGCCCGCGAGCTTGAGCGCGATCGAGGCGCGCGGTGCCTCGCGATCGCGCTCGAACAGCCGCCGCTCGGGAATGACGAGATGGACGCGCGCCGACTGCACCCGCCCGATCGAGCGGATCGTCCGCGACAATTCGCCTTCGAGCGCCCGGAGGTGGTTGATGTTCTGGACGAAGCTTGTCGAGGAGAAGGCATCGCCCTTGTCGAAGATCTCGTAGCCGACGCCGCCGCCGGCCGGGATGCCCTTGCTGGCGAGATCGAGGCGCAGGCGCGGCACATCGGCCTTCGGCACCAGCACGGTCTGGCCGTCGCCGCGCAATTCGTACTTGATACCGCGCGCGTCGAGATCCTTGAGGATGGCGCTGACGTCCTGGCTGCCGAGATCCGAGAACAGGACGCTCATCGCCGGCTGGGACATCTTGAGCATGACGAAGCCGAAGAAGCCGACGAGCACCAGCGTGACGGCCAGCATGGCCGCCAGGCGCGCCGCGCCGAATTTGGCAAACTGCTCGATCAGGCCGCTCACGCCGTCATCCGTCCCACAGAATCGCAGGGACGGCGCACCTGCTCCGACCCACTAGGCAAGTTTTTCCCAGTGCATGGTTAGCGGCCGGTTAATTTTTGGGTGCGGGTCGTTAAACTTTCCAGACGGAGGTTCGCGCAAACGCCAAAGGCGCCGGCCCTGTTCGGGCCGACGCCTTTGAAAAGAAACGTGAATATCTGTTTCTTACTGACGGTAGTGCTGAATCCGGGTCGTCCGCAGGCCGGCGAGGCCATGCTGGTCGATCGACATCTGCCAGCTCAGGAACTCGTCGACGGTCAGCGTATAGCGCTGGCACGCCTCTTCGAGGCTGAGCAGCCCGCCGCGCACGGCTGCCACCACCTCGGCCTTTCGCCGGATGACCCAGCGCCGGGTATTCATCGGGGGCAAGTCCGCGATCGTCAGCGGACTTCCGTCCGGTCCGATCACGTATTTCACCCGCGGTCGCAATGGCTCGGTCATGGTACTCTCACACAACTCAACAGAGCTACTGAGGGCATCATAGGCGGGCGGCTTTAAGAATTGGCTAAAACGATCGCTCCGGATGTCCACGACTGATTCGCAGCCGGTCACTCGCTGCGGACCACGCTCTTGACCTTGTCGATCGGGATGCTGATCGAGCCGATCTTGAGCATCGGGATCGACGAGGTGAAGTCGACGCCGTCGACCACGCCGCTGATCTGCGTCTTCGCCGTGATGCTCTCGCCGGCGACATTCTTGGCATCGATCGTGATGCTGTACTCGCCGTCCGGCGCCGTGGTGCCGACCGAGGTCGAGCCGTCCCAGCTATAGGTCTGGTCGCCGGCGGTCAGCGTCCTGGTCAGGGTCTGGACGACGCTGCCCTTCGAATCCTTGATGGTGATGGTGGCGGTGCCGGCCGAGGCCATGTTCACGTTCCAGTCGGCCTTGCCGTCGATCAGCCGGGTCGTCGTGCCATCGGCGGTGACCTTGGCGCCGATGAAGCCGACCGCGTTCGTCGCCGTGCCCGCGGCGCTGAGACTGAGCAGGGAGCCGAGCGTCTCGTTGGTCCGGAGCTGCTGCTCGACGCCGGCGAACTGCACGAGCTGGGCCGTGAACTGGTTGGTGTCGAGCGGGTCCAGCGGCGACTGGTTCTTGAGCTGCGTCGTCAGCAGCGTCAGGAACTGGTCGAAATTATTGGCGATCCCGCTCGTGGAGCCGGTCACGCTGCTGTTGCTGGTACCCGATGTGCCTGATGTGCCGGAAACCGCCATGGCGCTGATCCTCGTTCAGATGCTGAGATCGACGCCGCCGAGCCGGATGAGACGGCGCTGCGGGGCAGGATCGATCGAAAGGGGGGCGTCCTCGGCCAGCTCGATGCCACCAGGCTGGCGCGGGCGCTGCGGCGCCTCGTCCTGCTGGCGGTTCTGGCGGAAGGCCGATTGGTCGGACGGGTCACGCAGGGTGATGTCGACGCCGCCGTCGGATGGCTTCAACCCGGCCTGCTCGAAGGCGCGCTCCAGCGTGCGCGCATCGCGCTGCAGGAGGTGAAGCGTCTCGACGCGGTCGACGACCAGCCTGGCGCTGACCTCGCCCGCGTCGGAAATCGACAGGTTGACGTCGACACGGCCGAGTTCGTCGGGATCGAGCCGGATATCGAATTGCCGCGAGCCCGACATCGCGCGCAGGCCGATCTCGATCGGCACGACATGGATCGGGGTCGGCTGGCCGTTCGCCGCGCTCGGCCCCGGAGCACCGGGAGCCGCGCCCGGCGCAGTATTGGGGTCGAACGGCTGGACCAGGCGGTCATGCCCGGGCTTGCCGGGCATCTGCTGCAGCAGGGTCGAGAGGTCGAACGGGGCCGCCGGCTGCTGCTGGAGCGCATCCGGTGCCTTCGCCTCGGCGGGAGCCTGCGCACCCTTGGCGGCAGCCGGCTGGTCGGCCTTGGCGAGGACGTCCGCAAATTCCTGCGCAGCCTGCCCGGCCGGTCCGGCAGCCGGCACGCCACCTGCCGTAGCCTTGCCCTCGGCCGCCGCGGCGATCCCCGCCTGCGGCTGTTCCGGCGCCGCCGCCGCGATCAGCGGCAGTCCCGCAGCCGCTGCGGCAAGCGCCGGCTTCGCTGCGCCGGTCTTCGCCGTGCCCTCGCTCGACACCGCTTCCGCAGCATCGTCCGCAGCCGCATCGATGGCGATCAATGGCCCCTGCGGAAGCAGAGCCGGTGCGATCACGACCACCGCCGGCATCGCCGCAACGGGGCTTTCGGCCGCCGGAGCGGCAGCCGCCGACGCGATCTCGCCCTTGTCCTCGACGGCCGCCTTGCCGTCTTTCTTGGTCGCGCCCGCGCGGACCTCGCCCGCAACCTCCCCGGTCTCCGCCGCCGGTTCGTCGCCGGCAGCTTCGATCCGGGCACCCGCCTGGGCGGTCGCCATCGCGATCAGGAACGCGATCCCGCCCGCATCGGCCTTCGCCGCCTGCGGCACGGGCTTGCCTAGCGGAGCAGGCGCCGCGGCCGGCACCACCGGCACGGCAGCCGGCTGGAGCCCATCCAGTTGCGCGCTCACCTTTGCGGGGTCGACGATCTGGTCGGCGCCACTGATCTCGTGGGTCGCAGCCGGTTCCACCGTGGCAGCGGCCTTCCCGGCTGCGCCGGTCTTCACCGTCCCCGCGACAGTCGCCTCCGCCTCCGGCAGAACGAAGGCCTCGCGAGCCTGCTGCGGCTCCGCCTGACCGGCGCGCGACCGGGCGGCCGGCGCTTCGGCAGAGGCCTGATGGGTGAACACAGACTGGATCGGCATGAACGGTCCCGTGACGCGGGCAACAACGCGCCCGACCCTGCCCAGCAAGTTGCAAGCCAGGAGCCGCCCTTTCTGAATCAAGGCCTTAGCGCCGATGCCCCGCTGCAGGCGGGCAAGTTGAGCCCGGTTCCCCGGCCCAGGCCGGCAGGATTTGCCGATCCTGCTGGCGGCGCCCGGCCAAAGCCGGTATAGAGCCCGCAGATGCGCCGAATGCCCGCGCCAGCCCCCGAGCCAGCGACGACCCAGCCAAGAATGACCGCTTTCCGCAATTCCCTCGACATCGCCAAGCCGCCCGCGGCGACACGCGTCGTCGCGGCGATGTCCGGCGGCGTCGATTCCTCCGTGGTCGCAGCCCTGCTCAAGCGCGAGGGCTACGACGTCGTCGGCGTCACGCTCCAGCTCTACGACCACGGCGCAGCCGTCCACCGCGCCGGCGCCTGTTGCGCCGGCCAGGACATCCATGACGCCCGCCGCGTCGCCGAGACCATCGGCATCCCGCATTACGTGCTCGATTACGAGAGCCGCTTCCGCGACGCGGTGATCGAGCGCTTCGCCGAGAGCTATCTTGCCGGCGAGACGCCGATCCCCTGCGTCGAGTGCAACCGCACCGTGAAGTTCCGCGACCTGCTCGATCTCGCCAAGGAGCTCGGAGCAGACGCGCTGGCGACCGGCCATTACGTGCTCAGCCGCGACCTCGGCGACGGCCATCGCGGCCTGTTCCGCGCCGCCGATGCCAGCCGCGACCAGAGCTATTTCCTCTATGCCACGACGCAGGAGCAGCTCGACCTGCTGCGCTTCCCGCTCGGCCATATCGACAAGGCGCAGACCCGCGCGCTCGCCGCCGAGCTCGGCCTCGCCATCGCCGACAAGCCCGACAGCCAGGACATCTGCTTCGTGCCGAACGGCCGCTATGCGGATGTCATCGAGCGGCTGAAGCCCGGCGCCGCCCGCCCCGGCGACATCGTCCATCTCGACGGCCGCATCCTCGGCCATCATGACGGCGTGCTCCACTACACCGTCGGCCAGCGCAAGGGCCTCGGCATCAGCGCGAGCGAGCCGCTCTATGTCCTGCGCCTCGACGCCGACGATGCCCGCGTCATCGTCGGCCCGCGCGAGGCGCTGAGCGTCGGCGAAATCCGCCTGCGCGATCTCAACTGGCTCGGCGAGATGCCGCTCGACGCCCTGCCGCGGGAAGGGCTCGACGTCGCCGTGCGCGTCCGCTCGACCCGCGCCCCGCGCGAAGCCCGCCTGTTCCGCGACGAGGACGGCCTGCGCATCGAACTCGCCAGCGACGAGGAGGGCGTTTCGCCCGGCCAGGCCTGCGTGATCTACGCCGATGCCGGGCCCGGCTCCCGCGTCCTGGGCGGCGGCACCATCCTGCGCCGTCCGCTCGTCCTGCCGGCCTCGCCCTCACCGGCCGCGCTCGCCCTGTCCTGATCGTTCAGGCCCCGCTCTTCCGTTCGGACTCCAGACCATGCCGGTGACCTACGATCTCGATGGCCAGAAGCGCGTCTATGCGACCTGGGCCAAGTTCTACGACCGGATCTATCAGAACATGCTGGCGCGCCCGCAGCGCGAGGCGGTCGAAGCGGCCTGCGCCTGCGGACCCAACATCCTCGAGATCGGCGTCGGCACCGGGCTCACCCTGCCCTATTTCACGCCCGGCTCCCGCGTATTCGGCGCCGACCTGTCACTCGACATGCTCAAGGTCGCCCATCGCAAGGTCGAGAGCCAGAAGCTCGACCATGTCCACGGACTGATGGTGATGGATGCCTGCCGGCTCGGTTTCGGGAAGGAATGCTTCGATGCGGTCACCGCGCAGTTCGTGATCACGCTCGTTCCCGATCCCGAGCAGGCGCTGGCCGAGATGGATCGCGTCCTCAAGCCCGGCGGCGAGATCATCATATCGAGCCGCCTCGTCGACGATGGCGGCCTGCTTGCGCCGTTCTGGAGCGCGGTCGCGCCCTTGTCGAAGGCGATCGGCTGGAGTTCCGACTTCAAGGTCAGCCGGCTGACCGGCTGGGCGCAGGCGACGGGCCGCTACGAGACGGCCCATGTCGGGCGCGGCTATTTCAAGGTCGTCCGGCTGCGCAAGCTGGCTTCTGCCGATAACGCACAATCCAAGGCTTGACGCACCCCGCTCACGACGCCTATATCGCGCCTCGACGACGAGCCGGCTCTGCCGGTTCCGACCCTGTGGCGGGGTAGCTCAGCTGGTTAGAGCAGCGGAATCATAATCCGCGTGTCGGGGGTTCAAGTCCCTCTCCCGCTACCATCGGTCCAGCCCCCTGTGGCTGGATTTCTTTTTTCTGACCTTCCCTCTGCTTTCAGGAACGGTTGAAGCCAACTCGTCACCCTGATCACGATGCGATTGTCAAAGTCGCGAAGCAGAGTGACGCAGGCCGAACTCGCGAAACGGCTCGGCGAGCATCAATCCGACCGATGAAGGCGAAGTCGTCGCCGGTCCAGAAATCAAAGCGCGAGCCCGCCAGCCCGAAGGCGAACGCGCCGAACGTAACGCTGGCCTGCTCATCGTGAGCTCGCTGCCACCATCGCTGGACGTGTCGATCGAGAACTCGAAGGCGCTCGCCAGATGGTGTCCATCGGAAAGCGTTTGCCCGGTTTCGATGCGGAAGGAGGCGCTCAGCGGGGAACTGGTGGCCCCCTGCGGCACCAGACCGGTCGCCCGGGCCAACGCGTTCGCCTTGTAGCTGTCATGAGACGGATCAGGACAGAAAGGAGATGGATGATGTCGTTCTTGAGTGCGAACGCGGCCCGTTCCATTCGGCCAGCATCGATCGCCAGAACCTGCCGGACAGGTTCGTCATGCGGCCGATCACGTTGACCGCGCGGTTCGAAAGGTTCGACGCGGCTATGAGCGTCGTGAGCTATGTCGGCCCATTTCGACCCGCGTTCGCTCAAGGTCGCCGATCCCGCAATCAAGACCTACCTCCCGCGGTTGCGGAGAGGCGACATGGTCGACCTCAGCCTCGCCGAGGCGTTCTACATTGCCCTGAACCAGCTATGTTCGACGTTCCGGCGGTTGCGCCCCGCATTGGAGTCGGCCGAAGCATCGCGCATGCACGTCAACGCTTGGCGACCATTTCCGGCGGCGCGGCGGCGGGGGACGGGACATGCCCCAGCGGGAAGGCGACACTGATCAGGGCGATCGTTCCCTGCGGCCGGTTCTCGACGCTGACCTCGCGCAGCACCTTGAGGCGTGCCGCGATCGGCGTACCGGCGACGCTGAAATTATAGCCGATCGAGCCGCCGAGGGCCGTGACGCGGCCCTTGTAGGGACCGAGCGAGGCACCGCCGCCGCCGTCGCCGCTGACCTGCTGGTAGTGCGAGGCGATCACGCCGACCGAGAACTCCTTGCTGAGATACTGCGTGATCGCGAGGTCGGCGTGAAAGGCGTTGCCGCTGCGATAGTCGGTATCCTTGTTCCTGCCATTGATCTCGAAACCGACGGCGGCGGAGATATCGAGGCCGATCTTGGGGTCGAGCCAGGTGCCTGCGGCTGAGATATCGCCGATCCAGCGATTGAAGGCCATGTTGGAGAGTTCGCCCTCCTGGTAGGCGCCGGCCGGAACGCTCACCGAACCACCCACCTGCCAGTGGAAATTGCCGGAATGCCAGCCAATGAGGCTGGAGACGATGGGATCGCCGAGATTGAAGGTGGCATCGCGGGTGCTGACCCCAAAGGCGCGACCGAGGCGCGGCGCCGCGATCACGGCACCAGCACTGATCCGCGGTGTGCCGAATGGGATGGAAACGGCAAAAGCAAGATTGCCTCCGAGTATCTGGACAGGCGTGACCCAGGTCGGGGTCATGAAATTCGCCCGAGCCTCGACCTTGACGTTGCCGAGCACGGCGCCGCCGAACTGCGTCCGGGTCCGTGCCGAAAGCCGCCCGGAATAGGAATAGAAATCATTCTCGAAATAGAAGCCCGGAGGCGGCAGCATTCCGGCCCCGGGGCCGTGAAATCCCGGGACATAGAGGCTTGCGCCTCCCTCGGTCGCCAAGAGCTGCGTAGGGGCCAGGGTGCTGCACAGGACGGCTGCCGAGCCAAGAAGAGCGGTCCTGAATCGCTTCATCGTCTGCGCCCTTTCGTCACGAGAGCGAAGAGTCTGATGATTCAGCGGGGAGCGTCAAGTTGCGAGCGTAAACACCACGCGGGGCGCGGCCGCCGGCATTGCAACTGTATCGACCGCATCCGGAGAGAAATTTCGGGCGTATATGCTTTCGATACGCCTCACGGTCCGGGGGTACTCTCGTATGGAACAGGCGCAAAGACGCGGGCTTGCCCGCCTGATGCTCCGCTGGCCGGACCGGCGCGCTGCCCTGCGGGAAAAATATCGCGACGACCTCCGCCTGGCGGAACTGTGCGAGGCCTATGAGGCCGCCTGCGAGGCAGCGGCGTACTGGTCCAAATCGCCTTCGGCTGTTGGCCTGGAACGCACCGAGGAGTACAACGCGCTCGCATCCGCGACAGAACAAGATATCCTAGAGAGGATTTCCTAACCTAGCCGCTCTTGGCCGTGCGGCGATGCGAGTTCATACCTTGCCAAGTTGGCAATGGTTGCGCCACTGTTACAACGATTGATGAAAGATGATTTTTCGATCCAGGCTTTGGAGGCGGAGCAATGGACGGAAAGATATTGGCAGAGGGTGAAGAGCCCTCTCCTGAAGAAATACTTTCGACTCTCCAGGCGCTAGTTGCCAATGACGCCCTCAGAATATCGGATCGCAACCGACGTTTTCTGGGGTTCGTCGTTGAGCAAACGATCGAAGGGCGATCCGATCGGATCAAAGCCTATTCGATTGGTGTCGACGTCTTCGGGCGAGACGACAGCTTCGATCCAACCGTTGATCCCATCGTACGCATCGAAGCCACGCGCCTGCGTTCGGCCCTGACCGCCTACTACGATGGCGTGGGAGGTAATGATCGCGTCAGGATCACGATCCCGCGAGGCAGCTATGTGCCGACATTCGCACGGTCGCCAGGGTCGATCGGCGAGGATTGCCGCCTCGAAGGCATCATCGGTGCGAGAGCAGAGAGGCCGGTCGCGGCGGTGGTGATCCATGATCACTCCGATCCCGCTGATTCCGAAGTCGAGTTGCGCGGTGAGCTCTTCACCGACGCGCTGCTCCCCCTCTTGCGCAAGGCGCGCTTCAAGACGCTCGTCGTGCCGTCGGTCGAGCGCAGCGCCGCATCCGGCTCGATCAACGCGCTTTTCGCTCAACCCGGCGAGACCTATTCGCTCGACATCGCTGTGCGCCCACTGGCCGAGCGCCGCCGCTATTCCTGGCGTTTCAGCGATCTGCGCAATGGCGAGGTGCTGGCTTCCGGCTTCCGGGATTTCCTCGCGAAGGCGACCCCGTGTTTCGAACTGATCGACGATCTTGCCGATGCCGCGGTGCAATCGATTTCAGCCGTGATCGCCCCTCGTTGAGGCTGCAGCGCAGGCTGCGCGATACAGTTACAGCCTTAAGCACCCCCTGCCTCCATGCGACCTTCCCGGCGTCGCGCACCCAAGCCTGTGCTCTCGATGATGCGCAGTGCCCGGCGACGGATCCGCAACCGGGAGTGTTTCATGGGACGCCATAAATTCCTCGCCGCGGTAGGCCTTGTGGTCGGATTGGGCCTGTCGGCGCTGCCGGCGCAAGCGCAACCCGCTCCAACCCCACCGAACTCTGCCAAGCCGAACATCCTCGTCATCTTCGGCGACGATATCGGCCAATCGAACATCAGCGCCTATTCGCACGGTCTCGTCGGCTACAAGACGCCGAATATCGACCGCATCGCCAAGGAAGGCATGATGTTCACCGATTACTATGCGGAGAACAGCTGCACGGCTGGGCGCTCGACCTTCATCACCGGGCAGGTCTGCCTGCGCACCGGTCTCTGCAAGGTCGGCATTCCCGGCGCGACGGTCGGCCTGCAGGATCGCGACGTGACCATCGCAGAGGCCTTGAAGCCGCTCGGCTACGCGACGGGGCAATTCGGCAAGAACCATCTCGGCGACCGCGACGAATACCTGCCGACCCGGCACGGCTTCGACGAGTTCTTCGGCAATCTCTACCACCTGAATGCCGAAGAGGAGCCGGAGCGGCCCTATTACCCGAAGAACGACACGGCTTTCGTCAAGTCGAGTTCGCCGCGCGGCGTGCTCAAATCCTCCGCCGACGGCAAGATCGAGGATACCGGCCCGCTCACCCGCAAGCGGATGGAGACGGTCGACGACGAGACCACGGCCGGCGCGATCGACTTCATGCAGCGCCAGGTGAAGGCCAACAAGCCGTTCTTCACCTGGATGAACACGACGCGCATGCACGCTTTCACCCATGTCCGCGACGCGATGAAGGGGCAGAGCGGCATGCCCGGCAACGACTATGCTGACGGCATGATCGAGCATGACGGCGACGTCGGAAAGTTGCTCAAGGCGATCGACGATCTCGGCGTCGCAAACAACACCATCGTCATCTACACCACCGATAACGGCCCGAACCAGTGGTCCTGGCCCGATGCCGCAACGACGCAGTTCCGCTCCGAGAAGGATACGAACTGGGAAGGCGCCTTCCGTGTGCCGGCGATGATCCGCTGGCCCGGCAAGATCAAGGCGGGTGAGGTCTCGAACGAGATGATCTCCGGCCTCGACTGGTTCCCGACACTGGTGGCGGCGGCGGGCGACGGCGATGTCAAGGACAAGCTCGCAAAGGGGACGTCGCTCGGCAGCAAACAGGCCAAGGTCCATCTCGACGGCTACAACCAGCTCGCCTACCTCACTGGCCAGCAGCCGAAATCGGCCCGCAACGAGTTCTTCTACTTCAACGATGACGGCGAGCTGGTCTCATATCGCTACGGCGACTGGAAAATCGTGTTCTGCGAACAGCGCTCTCCGGGTGGGTTCACTGTGTGGGCCAACCCCTTCACCTGTCTGCGCGCGCCGAAGGTGTTCAACCTGCGTATGGATCCGATGGAGCGGGCCGATGTCGTGTCTGACCAGTATTATGACTGGCTCGCCAAGAACGCCTATCTGATCCAGTACGGCGTCTACAAGGTCGCGCCCTTCCTCGGAACCTTCAAGGACTTCCCGCCGAGCCAGCGGCCGGCGAGCTTCAGCGTCGACCAGATGGTCGATGCCCTGATGAAGAACCTCGATCAGGCCGCGAGCAGGGCGAGCAAGTAACCACCTGCAACTGAACGAGCCGCCCCCATGGGGCGGCTCGTTTCGCTTCGGAACAACGACCGGGAGGACGAACCGGGCAAGCCGGTCGGCATCAACCGCTTCATCGGCCACCGCCCGATCCTCACCTTCGGCAACTCCGATGGCGGCCTGCAGATGCTCCAGTATACGGCTACGGGCAACGAGCCACGATTGGTCCCAGGTCTGGCGGAACTCGAGCGCGCGACGTTTGGCGGCAGTGATTGGAGCAAGCGAAGCGGGAGCGAACTGGCGCGTGCTGTTTCGGCGTGGCGGCACGCCCCTCGGTCTCATCGAAGCGCGGGTGGTCCATTGCCCCCGCTCAACCCAGCGACGTGAATCCGCCTGTCGCAGCGTGCCAGGGCAAGCGATGCCTGCTGCTCACTCTCGTAACCGTTACAGTCTTAAACGCGGCAACGGCGCGTGCGAGCTTTCCTCGTCACGCAGACAGAGAAGACGCAAACCGCTCTTCGGCGGATGCGGTCGCGTGACGCCGATCGTGGGAGCCCATGATGAGAGCGGTCTTCACTGCTATTTTCGCCTTGTTCTTCACGACCGCGCAGGCGCAGCAGCCGGCGCCCGGTGATCTTGAACGCCGGCTGGTTGAACGGCGCGCGGTCGAGGCCGTCATCTGGGGCATGCCGGCGGTCAATACAGACCTGATGCTGCAGGAGATGCTGAGCAAGACCAGCGCCAAGATGAACGAGATCGTCTACTGGTCGCGGCCGGCGAATTGGAAAAACCAGACGCTCACGCCAAATCCCGACTCGATTTACTTCATGTCGTTTTGGAACGTGAAAGACGGGCCGATGGTGATCGAGATTCCGCCGGCGCAGGGCGGCTCGATCGCCGGAAACATCGTCACGATCTGGCAGATGCCGCTTGAGGACGCAGGGCCCCAAGGCGCGGACGAGGGCAAGGGCGGCAAATACGCGATCCTGCCGCCCCGCTGGAAGGGCAAGGTTCCCGCGGGCTACTATCCGCTCCAGTCCGACACCTATAGCGGCTTTGCGCTGATGCGCTCGAACCTGCCGAGCCATTCGGATGCCGATATCGCCAAGTCGGTGGCTTACGGCAAGCGCATCAAGGTCTATCCGCTGGCACAGGCGGCCAAGCCAGCCCCGACGCGCTTCACCGATGCCTATGACGTCATGTTCGACTCGACCATCAAATACGATGCGAGCTTCTTCCGGAACCTCGATCGCGTCATCCAGAACGAGCCCTGGATACCGCGCGACCGCGCGATGATCGACCAACTCAGGACGCTCGGCATCGAGAAGGGCAAGCCGTTCAACCCCGACCAGGCAAAGCTGGCCGCGTTCGACAACGCGGCGAAGGAGGCCGGGGCCTTGCTGTCCGCTCGCTACGACGCAGGCTTCGCGGTGATCAACGAAGGCATCCGCTGGTTCCCGGCGGCGATGATCGAGGTCGCAAGAGCTGTTTCGACCGGCTACGCCAATGTCGACGAGTATCCGGTCGATGCGCGCGGCGTCTCCTACACACTCGGCTTCACCGGCATCAAGCGGCTTGGCACCGCGCAGTTCTACCTGATGGCGAACAAGGACAAGGACGGCAACGTCTTCGACGGTTCGGCGACCTATAGGCTGAAGGTCCCGGCAGATGCGCCGGTCAGGCAGTATTGGTCGGCAACAGCTTATGACCGCGAAACACATGCGCTGATCAAGAACATGGACCGGGCAAGCGTGGCCTCCATCACGCCCGGTATCCAGAAGAATGCCGATGGTAGCGTCGATGTCTATTTCGGGCCGAAAGCTCCCGCCGGAAGGCAAGCCAATTGGGTTCCTACGGACCCGGCGCGCAAATTCGAGCTGCTTTTCCGCCTCTACCAACCGACCAAGGCACTGTTCGACAAGAGCTGGAAGCTGCCTGACGTCGAGAAGGTCGCAACCCCCTGAATCGAGAGGAGATGGCCATGAATGTCAGCCTGGTATCCCAGGTCGCGCTGTCGCTCGCTATGGCGAGCGTTGCCTTCGCCCAGCAAAGCGCCGCGCCAGGCAGCGCCGTTCCGGTCACGGTCGACAACTTTCCGCGGGCGGAATCCGACCTCTACATGAGCAGGACCGTTCAGGACGGCGGCCTCGGCAAATTCATTCATCGGAGAATGCCGGCGGAGATCGAGAACCAGACCGTTATCCGCCTGAATCGCGACACGCTCTATTCATCGGCTGTCGTCGACCTCGATGCCGGCCCGGTGACGATCACCTTGCCCGATGCCGGCAAGCGCTTCATGTCGCTGCAGGTCATCAACGAAGACCACTATGTGCCGCTCGTCTCCTACAAGCCCGGCCCGGTGACGCTGACGCGGGCCAAGGCCGGGACCCGCTACGCGATGGTCGGCGTGCGCACGCTGGTCGATCCCAACGATCCGAAGGATCTCCAGCAGGTCCATGCGTTGCAGGACGCGCTCAAGCTCGGGCAGAAGGGCTCCGGCACGTTCGAGATACCGAAATGGGACGAGGCCAGCCAGAAGAAGGTTCGCGATGCCCTCCTGGTGCTGGCCTCCACCATAAACGGCTTCAAGAACGGCTTCGGCCAGAAAGGGCAGGTCGATCCGATCCGCCACCTGATCGTGACCGCCGCGGGCTGGGGCGGCAATCCCGACAAGGACGCGACCTATCTGAGCTTCACGCCCGCGAAGAATGACGGCACAACCGTCTACAGGCTCAAGGTCGGGTCCGTCCCGGTCGACGCCTTCTGGTCGGTCAGCGTCTACAATGCCGAGGGCTACTACGAGAAGAACGCCTACAACGCCTATTCGCTGAACAACATCACCGCAAAAAAGAGCGCGGACGGCGCCGTCGACATCCAGTTTGGCGGTTGCGACGGAAAGATCCCCAATTGCCTGCCGGTGATGAAGGGCTGGAACTACACGGTCCGGCTCTATCGCCCGCGAGCGGAGGTTCTGAACGGCCGCTGGAAATTCCCCGAGCCGCAGCCCGTGCAGTGAGGCCCCGGCATGGCCGGTCTCGATATCTTCGCCTGGCTCGTCCTGGTCGTGCTCGTCGTCAGTACGGTCTTCGTCGCCGTCTTCATGGCGATGTGGCCGGGCATGGTCGCCAGGCGCCGCAATCATCCCTGGGCCGAAGCTGTCGCCATCGGCGGCTGGGTGACGCTCTTCCTCGGCTTCGTGCTCTGGCCGGTGGTGCTGATCTGGGCCTATGTCGACGTGCCGGCAAAACCGGGCCGTGGCACTGGCGATGCGGAGACGGCGCGATGATCGTTGTCCTCCTCAACACCTATCTGGCGCTGCTTTTCATCCTGGTGAAGCTCAAGGTCGTGCCCTTCAACCTGTTCTGGAAGGTTTCGCCGTTACAGGCACCGGTTGGCTCGGCGACGCGTAGGAACGATTGAAGCCACTCAAGCCGCATCCGGCATCCGCGCCAGCACCTTGTCGAGCGTGATCGGATAGTCGCGCACGCGCACGCCGGTGGCGTTGTAGATGGCGTTGGCCACGGCAGCGCCGACCCCGCAGATGCCGAGTTCGCCCACGCCCTTCGCCTTCATCGGCGAGGACATCGGGTCGGTCTCGTCGAGGAAGACCACCTCCTGATGCGGGATGTCGGCATGTACCGGCACCTCGTAACTGGCGAGGTCGTGGTTGACGAAGAAACCGCGGCGCTTGTCGACCGCCAGCTCCTCCATCAGCGCCGCGCCCACTCCCATGGTCATCGCGCCGATGACCTGGCTGCGCGCCGTCTTCGGGTTGAGGATGCGCCCGGCCGCGCAAACCGCCAGCATGCGCCTGACGCGCGTCTCGGCCGTGGCGGCATCGACGCCCACCTCCACAAAATGCGCGCCGAAGGTGGATTGCTGGTGCGTCTCGTCGAGGTCGCCGTATTCGATGGTGTCCTCGGCCGTCAGCGGTCCGGCTTCGGTCGCGCTCGCCAGCGAGAGGCTGCGATTGCCCGCCTTCACCTCGCCGCCCGCGAAGATGGCCTCGGTCGAGTTGATGCCGAGCTTCTGCGCCACGGCCTCGCGCAGCTTCACGCAAGCGGCGTAGACGCCGGCCGTCGAGCTGTTGCCGCCCCATTGCCCGCCTGAACCGGCCGAAACGGGGAAGGCCGAATCGCCCAGCTTCACCACCACCTTGTCGAGATCGACGCCCAGCATCTCGGCGGCTGTCTGGCCGATGATGGTGTAGCTGCCGGTGCCGATGTCGGTCATGTCGGTCTCGACGGTGACGATCCCCTTGGCATCGAGGCTGACGCGCGCCCCCGATTTCATCACGAGATTGTTGCGGAGGGCGGCGGCGACGCCGAGGCCGATCAGCCAGTTGCCCTCGCGCATCCGGCCCGGCTGCGCCAAGCGCCGCGACCAACCGAAACGCTCCGCGCCGACCCGGAAGCACTCGTCGAAGCGCCGCATCGAGAAGGGCCGATTCGGCTTCTCCGGGTCGACCTGCGTGTCGTTCAGCAGCCGGAAGGCGATCGGGTCCATCCCGAGCTTCTCGGCCATCTCGTCCATCGCCATTTCCAGCGCCATCAGGCCGGGTGCCTCGCCGGGCGCGCGCATGGCGTTGCCTTCCGGCAGGTCGAGCTCGGCGAGACGCATCGCCGTCATCCGGTTGGCGCCGGCATAGAGCAGCCGCGTCTGCTGCACGGCGACCTCCGGCCCGCCGCCCTTGAGATCGCCCGACCAGCTCTCATGGCCGATCGCGGTGATCTTGCCCTCCTTCGTCGCACCCAGCCGGATGCGCTGGATCGTCGCCGGCCTGTGTGTCGTGTTGTTGATCATCAGCGGGCGCGTCAGCGCGACCTTGACCGGCCGCTTGGCCAGGCGCGCGCCCAGCGCCGCCAGCAGCACGTCTGCACGCAGGAACAGCTTGCCGCCGAAGCCGCCGCCGATGAAGGGTGAGACGATCCGGATGTTCTGCTTGGGGATGCCGAGCGTCGTCGCCATGTCGGTGACGCCCCAGGCGACCATCTGGGAGGCGGTCCAGAGCGTCAGCTTATCGCCTTCCCAGGCAGCCAGCGTCGCATGCGGTTCCATCATCGCATGGCTTTCGTCGGGCGTCGTATAGGTCTCGTCGAGGCTTACCGGCGCGCTTGCGAAGGCGCCCGCGAAATCTCCGACATGGGTGTCGTCGAGGCTGGGGTCGTCGCCCTCGGGCTTCGCGGCCTTGTCCTTCGCCGCGTTGAGGTCGAAGGCGCCCTCGGCGGCCCCATACTCCACCTTGATCAGGCTGGCCGCCGCGCGCGCCTGCTCGAAACTCTCGGCCACCACCAGCGCGACCGCCTGATGATAATGCTCCACCTCCGGCCCCGCGAGCAGGCGGGCGGTGTTGCGCGGACCCTTCTTCAGATCGCCGGCCTCTCTGGCCGTGACCACCGCGAGGACGCCCGGCGCCTTTCGCGCGGCGTCGAGTTCGATCGAAGCGATGCGACCCTTGGCGATGCCTGCACCGAGCACATAGCCATAGGCTTGGTTCGCCACGACGTCATGCTGTTCATAGGCGTAGCGGGCCGTGCCGGTGACCTTGCGGGCGCCGTCGATGCGATCATGCGGCTGTCCGACCACCTGCAGGCGGTCGATCGGATTGTCGGTTGCCGGCTTGTCGAATTTCATGGCTCAGCCCCTCGCTTGCGCCAGCACCGCGCCGAGCGTGCGCTCGACCAGCGGCAGCTTGAATGCGTTCTCACGGGTCGGCTTGGCGTCCGCGAGAATCGCTTCGGCAGTGGCCTTTGCTCCGCGGGGCAGCTCCGCCTCCGCCGTCTCGACGCGCCAGGGCTTGGGCGCCACGCCGCCGAGCGCGATCCGGCCGCTGCCGCCGCGCTGCACGATGGCCGCAATCGAGACCAGCGCGAAGGCGTAAGACGCGCGGTCCCTCACCTTGCGGTAAATCTGCGTGCCGCCGACAGGCTTCGGCAGCGTCACCGCGGTGATGAGTTCGCCCTTGTCCAGCACGGTCTCGACATGCGGGGTATTGCCCGGCAGCCGATGCACGTCCGCGACAGGGATCGAGCGGGTCGATCGATCGGGCTTCACCGTCTCCACCGTGGCGTCGAGAGCCCGCATCGCCACCGCCATGTCGGAAGGATGCGTCGCGATGCAGGCGTCGCTGATGCCGACCACGCCCAGCTGGCGCGAGAACCCGCCGAGCGCCGAGCAGCCGCTGCCGGGCTGGCGCTTGTTGCAGGGCTGTGCCGTGTCGTAGAAATAAGGGCAGCGCGTCCGCTGCAGCAGATTTCCGGCCGTAGTGGCGCGGTTGCGCAACTGGCCGGACGCCCCCGCCAGCAGCGCCCGCGACAGCACCGCATAATCGCGCCGGACCCGCTCGTCCGCCGCCAGCGCGGTGTTGCGAACCAGCGCGCCGATACGCAGCCCGCCATCCGGGGACGGCTCGATCTTGTCGAGTCCCAGCCCGTTCACGTCGATCAGATGCGCCGGCGTCTCGATCTGCAGCTTCATCAGGTCGAGCAGGTTGGTGCCGCCGGCGATGAATTTCGCGTCGGGGCTCCTTGCCGCGGCGGCTGCGGCATCGGCCGGCGAGCTCGCCTTTTCGTAGGAGAAAGCTCTCATCCCTGCCTCCCCGCCACCTCGGTCATCGCCTCGACGATGTTGGAATAGGCGCCGCAGCGGCAGATGTTGCCACTCATGCGCTCGCGGATCTCGGCCGCGGTCGGCGCCATGGCGCCGGTCAGGTCGTCGCTGACATGGCTCGGGATGCCGGCCTTGATCTCGTCGAGGACCGCGACGCCGGAGCAAATCTGGCCGGGCGTGCAGTAACCGCATTGGAAGCCGTCGTGCTTCACGAAAGCCGCCTGCATCGGGTGAAGGTTGTCGACGCCGCCGAGCCCCTCGATCGTAGTGATCTCCGCACCTGCATTCATGATCGCCAGGGTCAGGCAGGAGTTGATCCGCTGCCCGTCCAACAGCACCGTGCAGGCGCCGCACTGACCATGGTCGCAGCCCTTTTTGGTGCCGGTGAGGTGAAGCTGCTCGCGCAGCGCGTCCAGCAAGGTCGTCCGCGTATCGAGTTTGAGCTTGTGGCTGCGCCCGTTCACGATGAACGAGACTTCGCTCAGTACCGGCTCTCCGACTGGCGCCGGTTGGGCACGCGCGCCCGCAGCCGTCGTAGAAAAAGCGGCGCAGGCGCCGGCGACGACCATCAGGTCACGCCGGTTCATTTCCAGTTCGCTGGGAGTTGGCATATCCGCCTCCGATTTCGACAAATCGCAGCTGGTAACTCGCTCCCGAGCCAGCTGCGTTTGCAAAGGAGAACGGCCGAAGCGGCGGCTAGTTCATTCTCATCTAAAATGCCGCACACACGAGATCGTCAGCGCGCTTGCGAATAGTTTGATCAAAGGATGAATGCGCGAGGCTCAGTCCTAGGGAACGTCCGCTGTTTGGCTACGGTTGAATGTCAGCTCTTGGCGCAAAGAGCCAACTGCGACCTACTCTCTTCGTCCAATCAAGTGCATAACTCGATTGCGGCTCGTCCAGCGCCGCGCGCTCATTGCGGACGCTTCTTCTCGGCGCGCAGGCGCGGCAGCTCGCCGGCCGGTTCCTTCTCGTCAATGATCCCGTCGATATGGCCGCGATAGGCGATCACGGGTTCGCTCGGCGGCAGCAAGCCGCTTTTCCGCTTGGGAACGCTGAAGGACGATGCCGGCCGCCAGCCGCAGGCGCTCGGCATGACGGGTCTTCACATGGATCGCGGAGCCTCCCGCTGACCTGGCCGCGAGAGCTTCAGGAACCTATCCGCTGCGCCAGCCGTTTCGCCCTCACTTTCGCTCATCAGCAGGAGGGGCTCATGGACAGCATCATCTACCTCGTCGGTCTCGTGGTGGTCATCATGGCCATCCTGTCATTCCTCGGTCTTCGATAGGAATTCGCCATGTCCATGTCTGGAACGGACGTCGTCGTCGCTCCCGTAACCGTCAACAAGGAGAGCCGCTCCTATGTGCAGTGGGGGCCGATCATCGGCGGCGCGGTGATCGCGACCGCCATCTCGACCATCATGACGGTCTTCGGCTCGGCGATCGGTCTGTCGATGGTCTCAGCCGATTTCGAGAAAAGCTCCAGCGCCACGGCGCTCGCGGTTGCAGGCGCTCTGTGGGCGCTCTGGGTCATGGCCTCGGCGACCATGGCCGGCGGCTACCTCGCAGGACGGATGCGCCAGCCGAGCTTCGACGCCAATGGCGAGGAACGCAAGGTGCGGGATGCCACCCATGGCCTGCTCGTCTGGGCGACCGGCGCGCTGCTGATCACCGTTGTCGCGACCTCGTCGCTGTTCGGTGCTGCGAAGACGGCGGCCAGCGGCGTCGCCAGCGCCAGCTCCGGCGCGGCATCACTGGTCTCGCAGAATATCGACCCGCTAGCGATGGCGCTCGACAATGTCATGCGCGCCAACGGTCAGCAGCCGCCATCCGCGGAGGAGCGCGACGAAGCCTCCAGGATCTTCGTCAACGCGCTGAAGAACGGCAAGATCGAGCAAGGTGACCGGGACTATCTTGCTTCGCGGCTCGCCGCACGTTCCGGCATCAGCGAGCAGGACGCGCAGAAGCGCATCGACGATGCCTATGCCCGGATCTCGCAGGCCAAGGAAACCGCCAAGCAGGCAGCGGAGCGTGCCCGCAAGATCGCTGTTCTGACCGCCTTCCTGACCGCGGCTGCACTGCTGGTCGGTGCGGCGGCAGCCGCCTGGGCGGCCACACTCGGCGGCGAGCATCGCGACGAGAACCTGCGGAGCGACCCGGCGCTCTGATCGACCGCGGTTGCGTAGCCCGGCTCCCCCTGGAGCCGGGCATTTTTTCCGGTCCTCGAAACGATCGGATCGCGGGAGCGTTGCTCTAGTGTATCGGACCAAAAAGTGGAATCCACTTTTCGGATAAATCCGGTGCAACACCAATGAGATAGATCATCGTTATCGCGTTCTGTAGGACGCGCGATGATCTAGCGGCATTTCAGAAAGGGCATGCGATGATCGACCGCCACCACGAGCGAAATGGCAGCACCAACGGCCCGACCGAGCCCAACCAGCGGCCAACCGAAAAGCGCGAAGATGCTGCCAACGATGCGATGAAGGGCCCGAAGATCATCTCCGAGGGCAATCAGAAGCAGCGCGCGCAGGACCGGCACACGCCCCCCGCCGGCCCCCATGCGAAGGAGTCGCAGACGAACAAGGAGGCGACGCCGGGTTCCGGCGCGCTCCCGTCGACCAGGCCTGCTCGTCTTGTCGAGCCTGGCACCGGCTGATCTTCATCCACCTTCTGTCTGCGAAGTCGCATCGGAGAGTGTCCGATGGAAAAGCTGAAGACCTATCGCGCCAAGCGCGATTTCAAGAAGACGAAGGAACCGAGCGACGCGATCGCAGTAGCCCGTTCCAATCGCCTGCGCTTCGTCATCCAGAAGCACGATGCGACGCGGCTCCATTACGATCTGCGTCTTGAGCTCGACGGCGTGTTCAAGTCCTGGGCGGTGACGCGCGGCCCCTCGCTCGATCCCGCCGACAAGCGCCTCGCGGTCGAGGTCGAGGACCATCCGCTCGCCTATGGCGATTTCGAGGGGACGATCCCGAAAGGCCAGTATGGCGGCGGCACGGTGCAGCTTTGGGATCGCGGCTATTGGGAGCCCGAGGGCAAGCTCAGCCCGCAGCGTCAGCTCGAGAAGGGCGACCTCAAGTTCACGCTCGACGGCAAGCGGCTGCAAGGCAGCTTCGTACTGGTGCGGATGAAGCACGACCGTGACGGCGGCAAGCGCACCAATTGGCTGCTGATCAAGCATCGTGACGACCAGGCTGTCGATTCCGATGGCGATGCGATCCTGAAGGGCGATGCTTCGGTGGCCTCGGGCCGGACGATGAAGGCGATCGCCGCTGGACGCGGGCGCTCGCCCCAGCCCTTCCTTCTGGCCGAGCAGGCGGTCGACGCAGATGCGGTCTGGGACAGCAGGCAGGGCTTGGCGGCCGAGGAGCGCGCCGGCAAGCCGGTGCGAAGCAAAGCCGAGACCGCCCGCCCGAAAGTGCGCAGGGCCGCGGCGGTCGCTATGCCCGGTTTCGTCCCGCCGCAGCTCTGCCGGAGCGTGGAACGGCCGCCGGCCGGCAGGGGCTGGGTCCACGAGATCAAGTTCGACGGCTACCGCATCCAGGCGCGCGTCGTCGCAGGCAAAGTCACGCTGAAGACACGCAAGGGCTTGGACTGGACGAGGCGGTTCGGGGCCGTGGCCAAGGCCTTCAAGGGTCTGCCGGACGGCGTCCTCGATGGTGAGATCGTCGCCCTCGATGACCAGGGCGCGCCGGATTTCGCTGCCCTTCAGGCCGCCTTGTCAGAGGAGAAGACCGAGAACCTCGTCTTCTTCGCCTTCGACCTGCTCTTCCTCGATGGCGAGGATTGGCGCGAGCAGCAGCTGCTTGCCCGCAAGGAAAGGCTGGCTGCGCTGATACGGGACGCGGCTGACGGCGTCACGCTGCGCTATGTCGAACATTTCGAGACCGGCGGCGATGCGGTTCTGAAATCCGCCTGCCGCCTGTCGCTTGAGGGCATCGTCTCGAAGCAGGGCGATGCGCCCTACATTTCCGGCCGCAGCGACACATGGACGAAGGCGAAATGCCGCGCCGGCCACGAGGTCGTCATCGGCGGCTGGGCGACCACGGCGGGCAAGTTCCGCTCGCTGCTGGTCGGCGTCCATCGCGGTCCGCATTTCATCTATATCGGCCGGGTCGGCACCGGCTATGGCGCGGCCAAAGTCGGAAAGCTGCTGCCGCGCCTGAAGGAGCACGAGGCCGAGACCTCGCCCTTCACCGGCAAAAGCGCCCCGCGTCGAGCGGCCGATATCCATTGGGTCGAGCCCGCCCTTGTCGCCGAGATCGAATTCGCAGGCTGGACCGGCGACGGCATGGTCCGCCAGGCCGCCTTCAAGGGCTTGCGGGAGGACAAGCCCGCGGCGGAGGTCGAGACCGAGTTACCGGCGCCAGCAGCAAAAATAGCCCCGCCGAAGCCCGCGCCAGCGCGCGGAGGCCGGATCGATGTGCTCGGCGTGCCGCTGTCCAAACCCGACAAGCCGCTTTGGCCCGATGCCGAGGACGGCGAGCCCGCCACGAAGCTCGATCTCGCACGCTACTTCGAGACCGTCGGGGCCTGGCTGCTGCCGCATATCCAGGGCCGGCCCTGCTCGCTACTCAGGGCGCCCGACGGGATCGAGGGCGAAATCTTCTTCCAGCGCCATGCCGGTTTGGGCACATCGAGCCTGTTCGAGCTCGTGAAGATTTCCGGCGACAGGAAACCCTATCTCCAGATTGACCGGATCGAGGCCCTGATCGCGACCGCCCAGATCGGCGGGATCGAACTGCATCCCTGGAATTGCCGGCCCGGCGAGCCCGAGATTCCCGGGCGTCTGGTCTTCGATCTCGATCCGGGGCCGGGCGTTTCCTTCGATGCCGTGATCGCTGCGGCCAAAACGATGAAGGAGCGGCTTGATGCGCTCGGCCTCGTCAGCTTCTGCAAGACCACCGGCGGCAAGGGACTTCATGTCGTGACGCCGCTGGCGAAGCCCCGCCGTGGCGGCCCGGGCTGGCCGGAAGCCAAGGATTTCGCACGCCGTGTCTGTACGGAGATCGCCGCAGACGAACCCGAGCGCTATGTCGTCAACATGGCCAAGCGTCTCCGAAAGGGGCGCATCTTCCTCGACTATCTCCGCAACGACCGGATGGCGACGGCGGTGGCGCCCTTATCGCCGCGCGCGAGACCGGGAGCACATGTCTCGATGCCGCTGACCTGGCCGCAGGTGAAGGTGGGGCTCGACCCGGCCTGCTACACCATTCGCTCGGTTCCGAAGCTGATGACGACGAGCAAGGCCTGGGCGGATTATGACGATGCCGAGCGGCCTCTCGCGGAGGCGATCAAGAAGCTCGGCCGTTCCTGACCTGCGCGCGGCAGCATCGGAACGGATAGGCAGCCGATGCGTTTCGCGTCCGATCGGAGAGGCTTCCATGGCGCAACGGACATTCTGGAAAGGCTACCTCAAGCTCTCGCTCGTGACCTGCCCGGTGGCGATGATGCCGGCACGCTCCGAGAGCGAGAAAGTCCGCTTCCACACGCTGAACCGCAAGACAGGGCATCGCATCCAGAGCCGCTTCGTCGATGCCGTCACCGGCAAACCGGTCAGCGATGACGACGAGGTCAGGGGCTATCCCAAGGGCGACGACGACTACGTCATGCTGGATGATGACGAGCTCGACGCTGTGGCGCTGGACAGCACGCGGACGATCGACATCGAGCTCTTCGCGCCGCGCTCCTCGGTCGGCTGGATCTGGTACGACACGCCGCATTACCTCGTGCCGGACGGCAAGATCGGCGACGAGGCTTTTTCGGTCATCCGCGAGGCGATGAAAGCGACCAGGACGGTCGGCATCTCCCGCGTCGTGCTCTACCGGCGCGAACGGGCTGTGCTGCTGGAGCCGCGCGACAAGGGCATCGTGCTGTGGACGCTGCGCTATGGCGACGAGGTCCGCGACGAGACGGATTATTTCACCGGCATCAAGAAAGCCAAGCCGGAGGCCGATCTGCGCGCGCTCATGGAGAAGCTGATCACCTCGCGCACGAAGGACTGGTCACCGGAACTCGTCCAGGACCCTGTCCAGGACGAGTTGCTGGATATCATCAAGGCCAAGCAGAAGGGCCGCAAACCGGCCCGAAAAGCCGCGCCGGCCGCCAGCGAAGGCAATGTCATCAGCATCATGGATGCGCTCAAGCGCAGCCTCGAACCGCGGAAGTGATCAGCCCGCCTTGCGTCGCGGTTCGGCCTTGGCCGCCGGCTTGTCGGCCGATTTGCCGCTTTTGCCAGGCTTGGCGCTCTGCCTGAGAGCGTCGAGCAGATTGACGACCTTGGCGGGCTCGCGCCGCTTCACCGGCTTGATCTTGCGGCCTTCGATCTTCGCCTTGACCAGTTCGGCCAGTGCAGTCTCGTAGCGATCCTCGAAGGCCTTGGGATCGAAGCGGCCGGCCTTGGTCCGAATGATGTGCTCGGCGAGTTCCAGCATCTCGCCCTCGATCTTCAGCTTCGGGATGTCGTCGAAGGCGCTCTCCACGGGACGCACCTCGTAGTCGAAATTGAGGGTCGTCGCGATCATCCCGGTATCGTGCGGCCGGATCAGGATCGAGCGCATCCGCCGGAAGATCACGGTGCGCGCCAGGGCAGCAGTCTCGCGGCTCGCCATGACGTCGCGGATCAGCGTGAAGGCCTCGGCCGCGACCGGCGTGCTCGGGGTCACGTAATAGGGCCGGTCGAAGAACAGGTCGTCGATCTCGTCGCAAGGCAGGAAGGTCGCGACGTCGAGTGTCTTGTCGCTTTCAGGAACAGCCTCGGCGATCTCCTCCGGCTCCAGCATGATGTAGTCGCCATCGCCGCGATCATAGCCCTTGACCTGGTCTTCCTTCTCGACCGGCTTGCCCGTGACAGCGTCGATGAACTGGCGATGGACGCGATGGCCGGTCTTGCGGTTCAGCATGTGGAACGAGATGCGCTCGCTGGTCGACGCAGCGGTGTAGAGCGCCACGGGGCACGTGACTTCAGCGACCTTGAGGATGCCCTTCCAGATTGCTCGCGGCGCCATGAATGTTCCCCAAGGATTGCGCGCATGTGGGACGTCAAAGAGCAACGAACGACCCGGGTGATCGTTCCCGATGCGAGCCGATGCTCTGGTCTGGCCGCGATCGACCTGAGCGCGCATGTCGCGGCGCGACAATCTCAACGCGGGCGAACTCAGGCTGTCGGGTCTCGACCAATGAGCGACCGATGCCAGCTGAGCGAAAGCGTCCTGGCGAATTCCTCATCGGTGAGCCCGATATCGAGGCCGCGCGCGAAGACCTCGTGCAGGAGCTTGTCGACCATCGCAATGCAGCCCAGCGCCGTCGCGAGCCGCTGTGCGGTCGGTTCGGCCACGAGCGAGGCCTGCTCGCGTTCTGCCGCTCGGACAATCCGATGGGCAAGAGCAAGATTCGCCTTGAGGCCAATGGCGGCGAACTCGTCGAGCTCGTCGGCGAGCTGTCCCTGACAGCGCATCAGGCCGATATTCCGGCGATAGAGGTCGATATAGTAGAGATGGCCGACGACGAGGCGCTGGTAGAAGCTCTGGCCGGGCTGGCGCTGAGGCCGGTGCGCGCGGATCGCTTCCATGAAGGCGGTGAGCACGTCATGGGCGACACCGCGCTTGTCCTTCCAGTGCAGGTAGAAGGTGCCGTGGGCGAAATCGGCGCGCTTGCAGATATCGGCGACCTTGAGGCCGCCGAAGCCTGAATCCTGGATCAGCTCCGCCGCCGCGATCATCAGCTTTCGGCGGGTCATCTCCGAACGCGTCAGTTTCGGCGCGGCTTCAAGCTCGGTGCGCATGGCTTCCGGCAGGCTGAAGCCGGAGGTTGCGACACCCGCCACGCCTGACCCAATGGCTGCGCCGGCAGCCTTTTCGGCCGGGTCGATCGCTGCGTCAGCCTGCTTTGCGGATGGATGACCGCTTGACACGTCTCGTCTCCGATTCACATACTGACATTGATATCAGTTTCAGGATCGTGATGCACCCATCTCTAGCACATCGCGGCGCGAAAGGGTTGCAGGCCTCCTCAGGCGGGGCGCCGATCTCCTTTGCGGGGATCACGAAGCGCTACGGCCCGGTCGAAGCGCTCCGGGAATTCTCGCTGGATATCGCCGGCGGGGAATTCGTCACCTTCCTCGGCCCCTCCGGCTCCGGCAAGACGACGGCGCTCAACATCCTCGCCGGCTTCATCGAGCCCAGTGCCGGCGACGTGCTGATCGACGGCGTCTCGATCACCCGTCTGCCGACCGAGAAGCGCAATGTCGGCATGGTCTTCCAGAGCTACTCGCTGTTCCCGCACATGGATGTTCGCGACAATGTCGCCTTCCCGCTGCGGATGCGCGGCGTACCGAAGGTCGAGCGTCACGCGCGAGCCGAGCAGGCTTTGGCGATGGTCCGGCTTGCCGGCTATGGCGGGCGCAAGCCGCACGAGCTCTCCGGCGGCCAGCGCCAACGCGTCGCCTGCGCCCGCGCCATCGTGTTCGAGCCGCGCGTGCTGCTGATGGACGAGCCGCTCGGTGCGCTCGACCTCAAGCTGCGCGAGGCGATGCAGGACGAGATCAAGGAGGTGCAGCGCCGCATCGGCTGCACCGTGATCTATGTCACGCATGATCAGGGCGAGGCGCTCGCCATGTCGGACCGGATCGTGGTGATGAGCGAGGGGCGGATCGAGCAGATCGGCGCGCCGGCCGCCGTCTACGACAATCCTAGCAACGCCTTCGTCGCGCAATTCGTCGGCGAAACCAATTTTTTGCCGGCCGAGTTGGCTGGAGGACGGCTCGCTTTCGCCGGAGCCGATGCACCGGCTCCGGCGCGCTTGCCAGAGGGCTGGCGCGGGCGGGTGGCGCTGCGGCCGGAACATTTCACGCGGATTGCGGAGGTCGGGGTTACGCCTGCGCTCGCCGGGCGGATCGGCGACGTCGCCTTCCATGGCGGCAGCTATCGCTATGTCGTCGAGACCGAGCAGGCCGGGCGCGTGATCGTGCAGGAGCAGCGCCGGCATGGCGGCGACGGCCCGGTGGTCGGCGCGCCCGTGACACTCGGGTTCAGCCTGGAAAGGGCCGCGTTCCTCGACGGCTGACGATCGATTCCACAACGACAACAAGGGGAGGAAACGAACGATGACCGCAGTGACGAGACGTGACATGGGCCGCCTGGCGCTGGGCGGCGCGGCGCTCACCGCCTTGGGCACGAGCGCCCGCGCGCAGGCCGCGACGATCACCGTCAACGGCTCGGGCGGCAGCCTCGCCAAGTCGCTGGAGCGGATCTACGAGAAGCCCTTCACCGCCGAGACCGGAATTGGCGTTCGCGCCACGGCGCCAGTCTCGCTCGCCAAGCTTAAGGCGATGGTCGAGACCGGCAACATGGAATGGGACCTGACCGAGATGGGCGGGGCCGACATGATCGAAGCCGTGAAGAACAACTGGCTCACCGAGATCGACTGGTCGATCGTCGATCCCGACAACAAGCTGCCGCCGATCGCCCGCCAGAAATACGGCATGGTGACCTCGACCTTCTCGACCGTGATCGCCTATCGCACCGACAAGTTCGGCGGCAAGGCGCCGAAATCCTGGACCGATTTCTGGGATGTGAAGAGCTTTCCGGGGCCGCGCGCGCTGCAGGATTCGCCAGTGCAGAACCTTGAATTCGCGCTGCTGGCCGACGGTGTGCCGGCCGACAAGCTCTATCCGCTCGATGTCGAGCGCGCCTTCAAGAAGCTCGACCAGATCAAGCGCCATGTCGCGGCCTGGTGGACGACCGGCGCCCAGCAGGTCCAGCTCCTCGTCGATGGCGAGGCGGTGATGGGCACGGTCTGGAACGGGCGTGTGCCGCCGCTCAAGAAGGAGGGCAAGCCGGTCGACATCATCTGGAACGGCGGGGCGCTGCAACTCTCCTACTGGGCGGTACCGAAGGGCGCCAAGCACCCGAAGGAAGCGATGCGCTACATGAAGTCGCGCCTCGATCCCGACAAGGGCGTCCAGCTCCTGCAGGATTCGCCCTATCCGGGCTTCGCGCCCGGCCTGATCGAGAAGGTCGATCCGGAGCTTGCGAAGATCCTGCCGATCCATCCGGACAACGTCGCGGTCCAGTATTCGTTCAATCCGGAATACTGGAGCGAGCACCGGCCGAAGCTGACCGAGCGCTGGGCCGCCTGGCTTCTGAGCTGAGGGCCGGGGACGGATAACGTGTTCAGGAAATCGATGGTGGCGCCGCTGCTGGCCGCGCCGCTCCTGCTGCTCTTCGCGATCTTCTTCGTGGTCCCGTTCGTCGAGATCATGCGGATCTCGTTTGCGGGCAAGGGCGGGGCATGGGCCGGCGCGAGCTGGCTGATGTCCTCCCCGGTCTTCGCGCTGGTCTTCCTGAACACGTTGAAGCTCGCGCTGAGCGTGACGCTGATCTGCCTCGTCCTCGGCTATCCCGCCGCCTGCTTCATCGCCGGCCAGCCGGCCTCGCGGCGCGGCATCTATCTCGCGCTGGTGCTCCTGCCGTTCTGGACCAGCGTGCTCGTGCGCACCTACACATGGTCGCTGGTGCTCGGGCGCGAGGGGCTGCTCAATGCCTCGCTGATCTGGCTTGGGATCACCGACGAGCCGCAGCGCTTCATGTTCACGCCGCTCGCCGTGCATCTCGGCATGGTGCAGATCCTGCTGCCGGTCGCGATCCTGACCCTGGTCGGCGTCATGACCGAGCTCGATGCCGGGCTGGTCCGGGCCGCGCGCGTGCTCGGCGCCTCGCCCTGGCGCGCCTTCTGGCATGTCTACCTGCCGATGACGAAGCCCGGCATCGTTGCCGCGGCGATGCTGCTCTTCATCCTCTCGCTCGGCTTCTACATCACGCCGGCGCTGCTCGGCGGGCCGCGCCATCGCACCATCGCCAACCTGATCGACCTCCAGGTCCACCAGATGAACGACTGGACGGCGGCTTCCGCCATGGCGCTGGTGCTGCTGGCGACGACGATCGCCGCAGTCGCGCTGCTGCGCTGGCTGGTGCCGGAACGCAATCTCTACGGGGGTGCGCGATGAGCCCCCGCATCGTCCGCATCGCGCTCGGCGTCTGGTTCTGCGCGATCGTCTTCTTCCTGCTGTTCCCGCTGGTCTTCCTGATCCCGCTCTCCTTCAACGAGTCGGAGATCCTGAGCTTCCCGCCGAGTGCATGGTCGCTGCGCTGGTACCGCGTGCTGTTCACCGATGCGTCCTGGAGCGGGGCGCTCTGGCTCAGCGTCAAGATTGGGGTGCTGGTCACCATTCTTTCGGTCGCCATCGGCACGGCGAGCGCGCTGGCGATCGTGCGCCATCGGTTGCCGGGCGCGGGGCTGCTTTACGGGCTCGCGATCGCGCCGTTGATCGTGCCTGGCATCGTCATCGCGCTCGGCATGTTCATGCTGTTCGCGCGCTTGAAATGGCTGGAGAGCCTGACCACGCTCGTCCTCGCTCACACGGTCGTCGCCGTGCCCTATGTCATCGTGGTGGTCAGCGCGGCGCTGCGCAATCTCGACGAGACGATCGAGCGGGCGGCACGGGTGCTCGGCGCCGGCCCGTGGCGGAGCTTCCTGCTGGTGACGCTGCCGGCGCTGAGGCCCGCGATCCTGGCCGGGGCGATGTTCGCCTTCTTCGCCTCCTTCGACGACCTGATCATCACGCTCTTCGTCTCCGGGGCGATCGAGACCCTGCCGCTCCGGATCTGGAACGACCTCAATCTCAGGCTCGATCCGACCGTCGCCGCCGCTGCCTGCGTGATGGTGGCGATGTCGATGATCGGGCTCGGCATCGCGGAAATCGCACGCAGCGCCGGCTTGCGCCGGCTCAGGACGGAACAGGCCGATGGATAGGGAATTGCAGGAAGCCGCGGATCTGCGGGCGCTGATCGAAGCCGAGCCGTTCCCGCGTAATCTCGCGGCCTTCATCGATGCCAGCGCGGCGGAGATGGGGGATGCGCCCGCGGCGAATTTCTTCGAGGCCGGAATCGTCCTCAGCTATCGCGAGCTTGCCGAGAAGACGCGCGCGCTCGCGGCGGGGCTTTCGGCGCGCGGCATCGGCTTCGGCGACCGTGTCGGCGTGATGCTGCCGAACATCCCGGCCTTTCCGCTGACCTGGCTGGCGCTGGCGCGGATCGGCGCGATCATGGTGCCGGTCAATGTTCGCTACACCCCGCGCGAAGTCGCCTATGTCATGACCGACAGCGGCGCCGAGACGATTGTGATCGAAGCCGGCGTGCTGGCCGAGATCGGCGGGGCGCCGGAAGTCAGGGATCTCGCGGCTTTCGCCAAGCCGATCACCGTTGGCGGCGTGGGTGATTGGGAAGCGCTGGCCGCGACGCCGGCCGCCGGTTTCGTTCCTGCGCGCGAGCCGCAGCTCGATGACCTCATCAACATCCAGTACACCTCGGGCACGACCGGCTTTCCCAAGGGCTGCATGCTCAGCCATCGCTACTGGCTGACGCTCGGCCGGGTTGCGGCGATGCGCGCCAACGGCATCGTCAAGCATGTCATCGCGGCCCAGCCCTTCTACTACATGGACCCGCAATGGCTGCTGCTGATGGCGATGCGGCTCAAGGGCACGCTCTTCGTTGCGGCCAAGGCCTCGGGCACCAACTTCCTCGACTGGGTCCGCCGCTACGGCATCGAATACTGCATTTTCCCGCAGATCGTCCTGAAGCAGGCGCCGCGGCCGGATGACCGCGATATCCCGCTGAAGATGGTCTCGGTCTTCGGCTTGCGGAAGAACATGCATGCCGAGCTTGAGCAGCGCTTCAACGTGGTGGCGCGCGAGAGCTTCGGCATGACCGAGGTCGGCTCGGCGCTGTTCACGCCCTATGGCGCGACCTCGATGGTCGGCTCCGGCACCTGCGGCATCGCCTCGCCCTTCCGCGAAGCGACTGTTCGCGACGAGGACGGCAACGAAGTCCCGCCCGGCCAGATCGGCGAATTGTGGATCCGCGGCCCCGGCATCCTGCAGGGCTACTGGAACAAGCCGGAAGCCAATGCGGACAGCTTTCGCGAGGGCGGCTGGTTCCGCACCGGCGACCTGTTCCGGCGCGACGAGCGTGGCTTCCACACCATCGTCGGCCGGATCAAGGACATGATCCGCCGTTCGGGCGAGAACATCGCGGCGCGCGAGGTCGAGGCGGTGATGCTCGGCTGGCAGGATATCCTCGAAGCCGCCGCCATTCCCGTCCCCGATATCGACCGCGGGCAGGAGGTGAAGGCCTGCATCGTGCTGAAGCCGGGCGTCGCGAGCGATGCCTTTGATGTCGACGGCTTCTTCGCGCATTGCAGCGCACATCTCGCGCCGTTCAAGGTGCCACGTTTCCTCGAATTCCGCGCGAGCCTGCCGAAAACCCCGTCCGAGAAGGTCGCCAAGCACGTCATCGTCGCCGAGCGCGAGGATTTGCGCGCCGGCGCCTATGACCGCCTGTCCCGCGGCTGGCTCGCCGGCTGAACCGCTTTCGTTTCGAGATATCCGCGCCGAAGGAGAACCGCCTTGCCTCTTCGCTACGAGAAGGACGGCGATATCGCCGTCTTCACCATCGAGAACGGGTCGGTGAACCCGACCAATCCCGCCATCCACAAGGAGCTCTTCCTCGCGCTCAAGGACTTCCTGGCGGATACCTCGATCCGCTGCGGCATCCTGACCGGGGCCGGCGAGCGCGGCTTCTGTGCCGGCGACGACATCAAGACCAGCTACAAGCGCGGCACCACCTCGCGCGACGAGCTCGCGGATCATCTCTGGCCGCATAACGGCGAGGGCGAGACGCCGCATGACTTCTCCTGGTCGCGCGACGTGCTCGCACTCGAACGCTTCAAGCCGATTATCGGCGCGGTCAATGGCTGGTGCCTTGGGCAGGGCATGATCTACCTGCTCTCGCTGACCGATATCCGGATCGCCTCGACCAACGCGAAATTCGGCTTTCCCGAGATCGCCTATGGCATGGGCGGTGCTGGCGGCACTTCCCGGCTCGGCCTGCAACTGCCGCATACGGTCGCGATGTGGATGCTGCTCACCGGCGAGCCGATGGAGGCCGAGGAGGCGCTGTCGCACCGGCTCGTCAACAAGGTCGTGGCACCGGATGCCTTGATGGCAACGGCTCGCGAGGTCGCCGCCAAGATCGCGCGCCATCCGCCGGAGGCCGTGCGTGTCGAGATGGAGGCCTATTACCGGGGCCGCGAACTCTCGCGGGCAGATGCCTTGGCCTTCACCAAACACCTCTATCGCGTGCAGCGCATGGGCCTGCGCGAGGAGCCGGTCCAGCCCGATCGGTTTCTCTACCGCCAGAACCAGAGCTGAGCACGATCGCCGGTGAACGATGCCTCGCGATGCTGGGCTGCTGCAGTCTACTGCGCTTCCCGATGCTCTCGCGAGGAGGCGGCAACGACGAGCACGACCGTGACCATCAGGCAGCTCACCACGATCAGGGCTGTCGACAGCGAGACAGCCGTCATGACCGCGCTGGCGATGATGATCCCGATCGCATTCGCGGTCCGCAGCAGAGCGAAGACCTCGGGCCGCTTCTTTGGCGGCGCGAGGGAATCGAGGACAAGCGAATAATAGGTGCCGAGCGGGGCCAGGACCCCTCCGATCAGCACGGCGCCAAGGACCGTGACCGTCATCGATATCTGTAGCGCGGCGAGGATGGCACCGGCCGTCATGATCATCAGCTGGATCAGGACGGCGCGGCGGCTTCCCATGCGGTTGCGGACGCTGACCCAGACGCCGCCGAGCACCGAGGCGATACAGAGCGGGACGGTGAAAAGGATCGCCAGGGCGGGGGCGTAGCCGAAATGCAGCGCCAGCGCGACGGCGCCGATCTCCAGCGCCGCCACGGTCGAGCTGCCCGCCGCCGCGCAGATCAGCCAGAGCAGGATCGCCGGGCTGATAATCGAGGCATCGGCCTGATGCATCTCCTCCGTCGCGATCGACCCGACGGTCGGAACGAGCAGGGCCGGAATCGCGCCGAGGGCGGCGATGACCAGAACGGCGAACACGGGCGACAGGGTGCCCAGCCCGGAAGCCGCCACGGGAGCCAGGACGAACGTCACCTCGTTGAGCGTGGCCGCGATGCCGAGCGCTCTCGGCAGCTTCGCCGGTGGCGCGAGCTGGTTCAGAACCGTCCGCAGGTATCCGAAGGCCGCGCCGTTCACGGCCCCGGCGAGCGCCGAGAACGCCACCAGCCAGATGAAGGGCGCTGCGTAATGCGCCAGCAGGGCGACGGCAGCGAGGGCCACCGTACGGAAAATCACCAACAGGCGCAGGAAGGTCGTCGGCGGCAGGGCCCGCCCCGCCCGGGTGATCGGGATGGCGCCGGCGACCTGGGCCAGCGTCATCGCCAGGATCATCCCTGCCCCGCCACTGGTGTCGCCCGTGAGAGCGAGGGCGACCAGCGCGAAGGCTACAGGGCCGGCCGCCTGGGGAACGGTCAGCGTCGCCGAGGAGATGAACCACCGAACCAGCGGCGCGGCGCTCGATGTTGTGGTCGTGGAACGCGCCATGGGCCGGCCCCGGAGAAGAGGGCCGGGCCGTTCCCGGACATTCAAATCCCGTCACGGGATCGAGGACGTTACCTCGGGAGCCTGATTAGCAATCCAGGCAACACTGTCAATCCGACTCTCACACCGAGCGCCGGGACCGCCGCATGATGCCGGCCAGCGCGGCGACATGGGTCTGCACGGTTGCCGGGGCGACGCGCGCTATGCCGAAAACCAGACCCGGCCTCGCTCGCCCCAGATGGAAGCGCGCCATCGGCTGCATCGCAAAGCCATTCGCCTTCAAACTTTCGGCAACAGCCCGGTCGTCAACATGCGGGTCGCGGAACCATGTTGCCAATTGAAGCCCGCCGGCTCCGCCGCCGACCTTCAAGGCTTCGCCGCAATGCTGCTCGAGCGCCGCGACGCTCGCCGCCATGCGGGCGGTGTAGAGGGCCTTCATCTTGCGGATATAGCCGCGCAGGCGACCGTCACGCATGAAATCGGCCAGGGCCGCCTGGATATGGATCGGCACGACGGCGCCTTGCAGTTGCAAGGCGGCCGAGAACGCCTCCAGCAACCGCACCGGGACGATCGCATAAGCGACGCGCACCCCGGGCGCGAAGATCTTGGAGAAGGTGCCGAGATAGGCGACGAGACCGTTGCGATCGATGCCTTGCAGCGCCGCGATCGGCCGCGAGCCGTACTGGAACTCGCTGTCGTAATCGTCCTCGATCACGACGGCGCCATGCGCCTGCGCGGCGTCCAGCAAGGCGAGCCGCCGTTGCAGGCTCATCGTCACGCCCGTCGGGTATTGATGCGAGGGCGTCACGTAGATCAGTCGTGGCGGCGGCCCGGCAGCCTTTGCGACGTCGATCCCGGCCTCGTCGCAAGGCACCGGAACGATCCTGGCTCCGCCCTCGCGCAGGAGTGCCTGTGCCGTGGGATAACCCGGCTCCTCCATCCAGGCTACGCTGCCGGTCGGATCGCCCGGCCGCATCAGCACACGGATCAGCAGATTGATGGCGGCCCGGGTCGAGGGCACGATCATGACCTGCTCCGGCCGCGCCAGGACGCCCCGCGTCTTGGCGACATGATCGAGGATCGCCTCCCGCAGCGCCGGAAGGCCGTCCGCCTCGCCATATCCGAGATCGTGAATGCGCAGGGAGCGGGCGCGCGCGCCGAGATAGCGCGCCCAGCCTGCATGCGGGAAATCCGCCAGGTCGGGCACGCCGGGTTCGAAAAGCCTGGAAGACGCAGGCTGGCGAACCGGCTCGGAAAGACCCGTGGCGGGTTTGAGCACGCGCAGAGGCGGCCCCGCGCCGATCGCGGCGACGCGCGTGGCCGAGCCGGCCTGCGCCAGGAGATAGCCATCGGCCTTCAGGCGCTCATAGGCCTGGACCACGGTCGAGCGGGCGACGCCAAGCGCCGCGGCCAGATCGCGCGAGGACGGCAGACGGTCCCCGGCCGGCAGCGTCCCGTCGAGGATGCGATCCCGAAACCCGCGATAGAGCTGCCCTTCGAGATCGCCGGCCGCCCTGTCCAGCGACCGCCAGGTGAAAGCCTTTGCCGGCATCGTCACATCGCAAAGTGGTTTGGTCGAATTCAAAGAAGTGGCAGTATGCATCACACCACAAAATCCGCCAACGATTGCGCCGCTGCGGTTTCGGCGGCAGCGGCAACAACGCGTGAAATCAGGGCATCGCCATGGATCTGTCGGATTGGAAGGGCGTTCCCCGCCCCGAGAGGATTGTGCTGGAAGGGCGCTATGCCCGGCTCGAGCCGCTCGATCCCGCCAGGCACGGGAGCGACCTGCTCGCCTCGGCCCGCGAGCCCGGCGCGGATGATCGCTTCCGTTACCTGTTCGAGGATGCGCCCGCCGACATGACGGCGCTCAGCACCTGGCTCGAAAAGGCCTCGGCCTCGGCCGATCCGCTCTTCTTCGCGGTCGTCGACCGGAATTCCGGTCGGGCGGAGGGCCGGCAGGCATTGATGCGGATCGATGCCGTGCACGGTGTCATCGAGATCGGCAATATCCTGTGGGGGCCGGCGATCGCCCGCAGCCGCGTCGCGACGGAGGCGCTCTATCTCTTCGCGCGCTACGCCTTCGATACGCTGGGCTATCGGCGGTTCGAATGGAAATGCAACGACCATAACGCGCCATCGAAGCGCGCGGCGCAGCGCTTCGGCTTCACGCCGGAGGGCGTCTTCCGGCAGCATATGGTGCAGAAGGGCAAGAACCGCGACACCGCGTGGTTCGCGATGGTCGATGCCGACTGGCCGCGCCTCCGGGCGGGCTACGAAGCCTGGCTCGCACCCGAAAACTTCGACGCGGACGGACAGCAGCGCGCCAGGCTCTCCTTCGGTTGAGCCGGCGTTGCGGCCACCCGGCTACTCGTCCCATCTGATTACGGCGCGCCCGCTGGTGAGATCCATCACCAGCCGGGTCACGCCGTCGATTTCGGCCTTTGGAGCCGATACCGCCAGCACCGCGCCGGTATCCGTGAAGGCCTGATCCCGCAACTGTACGCCCCGCACGGCGCCGAGCCGCGCCTGGACCAGGGTCAGATCGCCGAAGCCGCATGCGATCGTCGCCGGGATAGTCTCGATGAGCGCCGCCTTCGCCGCCTCGCGCAGGCATTGGGCAGCCGTCCCGCCATAGGCGCGCATCAACCCGCCACTGCCCAGCAGGACACCGCCGAACCAGCGCATGACGACGACGGCGACGCCGTCGAGCCCCTGCCCGTCTATGGCGGCGAGGATCGGCTTGCCTGCGGTGCCGCTCGGCTCTCCGTCATCGTTGAACCGGTAGCTCTGCCCGAACCGCCACGCCCAGCAATTGTGACTGGCCGCCGGGTCAGATTGTGCGGTGATGAAATCCCTGGCCGCCGCCTCGTCCGCGACCGGGCCGGCCACCGCGATGAAGCGGCTTTTCCTGATGTCCTGTCGGGCAGAGCTGAGTTCGACGAGGGTGAAGCGCGCAACCATACGCCCGTGTAGCACGGCGCAGGCCGGGCGAACCACGACCGGCCCGTCATGGCTGTAAACGCGGTGTGGCGCAGAAGCCCTGCCGACGAACCAGCGACAGCGACCCGGCCGCAAACATGAAGAGAAATTCACTTTCTCTCGCGCGTCGTTGGCTCTAGAAGCGGCACTGTCGCGCCGTGTTCCGCGTTCTTTCGAATCGAGGCTGGAGAAGAGCGGAATGGTGCCGGACTATAGGCGTGATCTTGCGGGACACGCGGTCGGACATTCGCTTTTCCGTCTTTCTTCCGCGGCAGCCATCGCTCTTTGCCTCGGTGCCTGCCTGCCGGCCGACCAGCGCCCCGATCTCGGCATCACCGTGACGCGCAACTATGCCGCTGGCGAGCGGCGCGCATCGCCCGCTATCTCGCCGGACTGGCCGCGCCTGTTCCGTTCGCGCGAACTCGACCGGCTGGTCGAGCGGGCGGCCGGCGCGAATTTCGACATCGCCATCGCCATGACGCGCATCCGGCAGGCCGATGCGCAGTCGCGTGTCGCGGCGGCGGCGCTCTATCCGACGCTGAGCGGTTCGAGCGATGCCTCGCGCAGCCTGAGACCCGGCACGCTGGGCTCGAAGCGCGGACCGTTCAGCGACAGCGTCGGCAACCAGTTCAGCCTCGGCCTCTCGGCGAGCTACGAGCTCGACTTCTGGGGCAAGAATCGCGCGAGCGCCGATGCCGGACGTTTCGCGGCCGAGGCGACGCGCTTCGACCGTGACGTGGTGGCGCTCACCGCCGTCTCCAGCGTGACCACGACCTATTTCCAGGTTCTGGAGGCGCAGGACCGCCTGCGCATCGCCCGCGACAACATCGCCGTGGCCGAGCGGACGCTCAAGGTCATCCAGGCGAGGCTCTCGGTGGGAACCGCGACCCAACTCGACATCGCGCAGCAGGAAAGCGTCGTGGCGCAGCAGAAGGCCTCCGTGCCGGCCCTCGAACTCGCGCAGCGCCAGGCCAAGGTCACGCTTGCCGTCCTTGTCGGCGAGACCCCGGCCGCCATCACGATCAAGGGCGGCAGCCTGAATGCGATCGCCGTGCCGAGCGTGCGCGCCGGCCTGCCCTCGCAATTGCTGCAGCGCCGGCCCGACATCGCCGAGGCCGAAGCCAGGCTGACCTCGCAGGAAGCGACGCTTTATGCTGCCCGCGCGGCGCTCTATCCGAGCATCAGCCTGACCGGCCAGGGCGGGCTCGAAAGCGCATTGCTGAAGAACCTGCTGCGGCCCGATGCCGCCTTCGCCTCGGCAGCGGCCGGCCTCGTCCAGCCGATCCTCGACGGCGGCAACCTGCGCGCCAGGGTCGAACTCGAACGCGGCACGGCCGACGAACTGATCGCGACCTATCGCAAGACCATCGTCAGCGCCTTTGCCGATGTCGAGAATGCGTTGATCGCAATCCAGGAAAACACCCGCCATGAAGGGCTTCAGGCGGCAGTGGTCGCCTCGGCACGGCGGGCCTATTCCATCACCGAGCAGCGGCTCCGCGAGGGCACCATCGACATCGTCACGCTGCTGAACACCCAGCAGACCCTGTTCCTGGCGCAGGATCAGCTCTCGCAGATCAAGCTCCGGAAACTTACTGCCTATGTCGACCTGTTCAGGGCGCTGGGCGGCGGCTGGTCCGAGGCCGACCGCCGCGCCGCCATCACCGCGACCGAGGCAGCCGAATGAAGCGCTTTCTCGTTCTCCTCGCCCTGCTCGCCGCAGCCGCCTGGGGCTGGCATAGCTATCATGGCGGCTGGGTGCCCCAGAGCGGAGACGGCGTCTCGACCGGCCAGCAAGGCGCCGGGCGCGGCGGCCGGCGCGCCCGCTTCGGCGGCGGGGAGGGACCGATCCCGGTGATCGCGACCGCGGCGCGCCGCGGCGACGTGCCTGTCACCGCCGATGCCGTCGGCACGATCCAGGCGCTGAACACCGTGACCGTGCGCTCGCAGGTCGACGGAAGGCTGCTCGAAATCGCCTTCAAGGACGGCCAGGACGTCACGAAGGGCGATGTGCTCGCCAGGATCGACCCCGCGACCTACCAGGCCCAATACGATCAGGCGATGGCCAAGAAGGCGCAGGACGAGGCGCAGCTCGCCAATGCCCGCGCCGATCTCGAGCGCTATGCCAAGCTCGCCCAGACCGATTACGGCTCGCGCCAGCAGGCCGATACGCAGCGCGCCACGGTGGCGCAGTTGGAGGCCCAGATCCGCGCCGACCAGGGCGCGATCGACAACGCCAAGGCCATCCTCGACTACACCACGGTCCGCGCCCCGATCGACGGCCGCCTCGGCATCCGCCAGGTCGATCAGGGCAATATCGTGCGCGCCTCCGATACGAACGGCCTCGTGGTCATCACCCAGCTCAGGCCGATCGCCATGATCTTCAACCTGCCGCAGCAGCAATTGCGGGCGGTGAGCGCCGCCGTGGCGCGCGGGCCGGTCGAGGTCGATGCGCTCGATTCCGACGGCACGACGATCATCGACAAGGGCGTCGTCGAGGTCATCGACAACGTCGTCGACCAGACCACCGGCACGATCAAGGTCAAGGCCCGCTTCCCGAACGAGCGGCTCCAGCTCTGGCCGGGCCAGTTCGTCAATGTCCGCGTCTTCGTCGACGTGCTGAAGAATGTCGTGGTCGCCCCGACCGCCGCGATCCAGCGCGGGCCGAACGGTGCCTACGTCTTTACCGTCGAGGAGGACGAGACCGTGCGGCAGGTCGCGGTCACCGTCGGCCAGCAGACCGAGACGACCGCCGTGATCACTGCCGGCGTCGAGCCGCCGGTCAAGCTCGTCACCACCGGCTTCGCCCGCCTGACCGACAAGGCGAAGGTGCGCGTCTCCACGCCAGAGGAGGCAGCCCAGCCACCGGCCGCCGCGCCCGGCCGCCGCGGCACGCGCGAGCCCGGCCAGGGCCAGGGGCGGCGGCGCGACCAGCAGGGCGGCGGCGATGCCTCCGGAGCCGGCCCGGCCGCCCCGACGCAGGAAGCGCCCACCGGAACCGACGGCCCCCGCCAGAACCGGCCGCGCCGCAACGGTGCAGCCCCTTCGGAAGGCGCGCCGCCCAGCGGACAGGGTTCACCTTCCGGCGGATCGGGTGCACAAAGACCGCAAGCGCAGCCATGACGGGGCAGCCGCGATGAGCGTGTCCGCGCCTTTCATCAGCCGGCCCATCGCGACCTCGCTGCTCGGCATCGCGGTGCTGCTCTGCGGCATCCTCGGCTATCTGCGCCTGCCGGTCGCGGCGCTGCCGCAGGTCGATTTCCCGACCATCCAGATCACCACGCAATTGCCGGGCGCGAACCCGGAGACGATCGCCTCGCTGGTGACCGCCCCGCTGGAACGGCAGTTCGGCCAGATCCCCGCGCTCTCGACGATGTATTCGCAGAGCTCCTTCGGGCTCAGCCAGGTCACCCTGCAATTCGAGCTCGACCGCGACATCGATGCGGCCGCGCAGGACGTGCAATCGGCGATCAATGCCGCAGGCTCGACGCTGCCGCGCACCCTGCCCTATCCGCCGACCTACGCGAAGATCAACCCGGCCGATGCGCCGATCATGGTGCTGGCGCTGACCTCGGACACCGTCTCGCTGCGCCAGCTCAGCGACCTCGCCGACACGCTGCTCTCGCCGCGCCTGTCCGAGGTCTCCGGCGTCGGCCATGTCTCGCTCGAAGGTGGCGTCAGGCCGGCGATTCGCATCCAGGCCGACCTCGCGCGGCTCGCCGCCTACGGGCTCGGCATGGAGGACCTGCGCACGGCGACCGTCGCCGCCAATGTCTCCGGCGCCAAGGGCGCGCTCGACGGCAATCATCAGGCCTACACGATCAGCGCCAACGACCAGATCGGCAGCGCGAGCGCCTATCGCGACATCGTCGTCGCCTATCGCAGCGGCGCGCCGGTCTTCCTGCGCGATGTCGCGGTGGTGCTGGAGGATCTCGAGAACAGCCGCGTCGGCGCCTGGTACAAGGGCAAGACGGCGGTCATCCTCGACGTGATGCGCCAGCCGGGCGCCAACATCGTCACCACGGTCGCCAGGGTGAAGGAGGAGATTCCGCGCCTCAAGAACGGCATGCCGGCCGGCGTCGAACTGCAGGTGGTCAGCGACCGCACCGAGACGATCCGCGCCTCGATCGCCGACGTGCAGTTCACGCTGGTGCTGGCCTGTGCGCTGGTGGTGCTGGTCGTGCTGCTCTTCCTGCGCACGGTGCGCGCTACGATCATCGCCGGCGTGGCGCTGCCGCTCTCGCTGATCGCGACCTTCGCGGTGATGTGGCTTTGCGGCTTCAGCCTCGACAATCTCTCGCTGATGGCGCTGACCATCGGCACCGGCTTCGTCGTCGACGATGCGATCGTGATGATCGAGAACATCGTGCGCAACATGGAGCAGGGCAAGAAGCCGCTCCAGGCGGCCTATGACGGCGCCCGCGAGATCGGCTTCACCGTGATCTCGCTGACGGTCTCGCTGGTCGCGGTCTTCATCCCGCTGCTGTTCATGACCGGGCTCGTCGGCCGCATGTTCCGGGAATTCGCCCTGACGCTCACCATCGCGGTCGTTGTCTCGGCCGTGGTGTCGCTGACGCTGACGCCGATGATGTGCGCGCGGCTGCTCCGCCACGATGTCGGCAAGCGCGAGAACCCGCTGATGCGGCTGGCGGAATGGCCGGTCTCGGCGATGGCCCGGCTCTATGAGGTGACGCTCGGCTGGGCCCTGAAGCTGCGCGGGCTCGTGCTGCTCGCGACCCTGGTCACGCTGGTGCTGACGGTGTGGATGTATGTCGTCATCCCCAAGGGCTTCCTGCCGAGCCAGGATACCGGCCTGCTCAATGTCGTCATGGAATCCTCGCCCGACGTCTCCTTCAACGAGATGAAGCGTTTGCAGGAGAAGGTGTCGCAGGCCTTCGAGCAGGACGGCGATGTCACCGGCGTCGTCGCGGTTCTCGGCATCGGCCAGGCCAACACCACGCTCAATACGGCCCGCCTGACGGTGACGCTGCGCCCGAAGGACGAGCGGCATGACGACGCGGTCGTGATCGCCGAGCGGCTGCGTGCGCTGGCTGCCGCGATCCCCGGCGTCGTGGCCTATGTCCAGCCGGTTCAGGACATCCAGATCACCACCCGCGCCAGTCGCTCGCAATACCAGTACACCCTGACCGGCGCCGACCAGTTGCAGGTGATGGAATGGGCCCGCAAGCTCTCGGAGGCGCTGCGGCGCGAAGCGATCGTGCGCAACGTCGCCAACGAGGCGCAGGATGGCGGGCTTCGCGCCCGCGTCGAGATCGACCGGGCCAAGGCCGGGCGGCTCGGCATCTCGATCCAGGCCGTCAACGACACGCTCTACGACGCCTTCGGCCAGCGCCAGATCGCCACGATCTACGAACAGTCGAACCAGTATCGCGTCATCCTGGAAGCGGCGCCGCAATATCTGCGCGACCCCTCCGCGCTCACCAAGCTCTACGTCACCGGCAACACCAATACCCAGGGCCAGACCAACTCCGCCGGCAGCGCGACGGTGACGCAGAACAGCGTGCAGGTGCCGCTCTCCTCCTTCACCCGGCTGATCCGCGAGACCGCACCGCTCTCCATCGCCCATCAGGAGCAGTTCCCGGCCGCGACCGTCTCGTTCGATCTGGCGCCCGGCGAGGCGCTCGGCGATGCCGTCAAGATGATCGCCGCCGTCGAACGCGAGATCGGCATGCCCAGCGCGATCTCGGGCTCCTTCAGCGCCGATGCGGCGGAGTTCAACCGCTCGCTCGCCAACCAGCCCTGGCTGATCCTCGCGGCGATCGTGACGATCTATCTCGTGCTCGGCATCCTCTACGAGAGCTATGTCCACCCCTTCACGATCCTGACGACGCTTCCTTCCGCCGGCGTCGGCGCCCTCCTCGCCTTGATCCTGACCGGCCGCGAACTCTCGATCGTGGCGCTGATCGGCATCATCCTGCTGATGGGCATCGTCAAGAAGAACGCGATCATGATGATCGACTTCGCGCTCGAGGCCGAGCGGCATGAAGGCCTCTCGCCGGAGGAAGCCATCGTCAAGGCCTGCCTGCTGCGCTTCCGGCCGATCATGATGACGACGCTGGCAGCTCTGCTCGGCGCCCTGCCGCTGGCACTGGCGACCGGCACCGGCAGCGAGTTGCGCCAGCCCCTCGGCATCACCATCGTCGGCGGCCTGCTGCTCAGCCAGCTGCTGACGCTCTACACCACCCCGGTGATCTATCTCGCGCTCGAAAAGCTGCGCCGGCGCCTCGGCGGCGGTCCCGACGGCGTCGTGCCCTATCCCGATCCGGAGGCGGCCGAATGAGCGACGCCCCCGACGAGGACAAGGGCTGGAAATCGGTGCGGGGCCTCTCCGACGCCTTCATCCTGCGCCCCGTCGGCACCACGCTGATGGCGATCGGCCTCTTCCTCGTCGGCATGGTCGCCTACATGTTCCTGCCGGTGGCGAGCCTGCCGAGCGTCGACTTCCCGACGATCCGCGTCTTCGCCAGCCGGCCCGGCGCCGATCCGGCGACGATGGCCGGCAGTGTCGCCGCCCCGCTGGAACGCAGGCTCGGCTCGATCCCCGGCGTCACCGAGATCACCTCGCGCAGCTCGCTCGGCTCGACCTCGATCGTGCTGCAATTCGACCTGACGCGGAACACCGACAGCGCCGCCCAAGACGTCCAGGCGGCGCTCAATGCCGCTGCGACCGACCTGCCCGGCGACCTGCCGACCCTGCCGCAATTCCGCAAGGCCAACCCCAATGCCGCGCCGATCCTGATCCTGGCGCTGACCTCGGACACGCTGACGCCGAGCGCGATGTATGACGCCGCCGACACCGTCATCGCCCAGCGCATCGCGCAGATCGAAGGCGTCGGCGAGGTCACCGTCGCCGGCGCCGAGCAGCCGGCGATCCGCGTGCGCGTCGATCCCGCCCAGCTTGCCGCCATGGGCCTGAGCCTCGATACGATCCGCACGGCCATCGTCAACGCCAACACCGTCTCGGCGGTCGGTTCCTTCGACGGGGGACGATTGAGCGAGACGCTCTCCGCCAACAACCAGATCCGCGAGCCCGAGGATTACGGCAATATCGTCGTGCGCTCGGCCAAAGGCACGGTGGTCCGGCTCGCCGATGTCGCAACCGTCGAGCGCGGCGTGCGCAACAGCCGCGCCGCCGGCTGGTACAATGGCAAGCCGGCGATCCTGATCACCATCACCAAGCAGGCCGACGCCAACGTCATCGACACCGTCGACCGGGTGAAGGCGCTCCTGCCCGAGGTCCAGAAATGGGTGCCCGCCGGCATCCAGTTCTCGATCATGTCGGACCGCACAGTGACGATCCGCGCCTCGATCGCGGATATCCAGCATACGCTGCTGATCTCGATTGCCCTGGTGATGCTGGTCGTCTTCCTGTTCCTGCGGCGCACGACCCTGACGGTCGCGGCGGGCGTCACCGTGCCGCTCTCGATCGCCGGCACCTTCGCGGCGATGTGGGTCGCCGGCTTCACGCTCGACAATCTCTCGCTGATGGCAGTGACGATCTCGGTCGGCTTCGTCGTCGACGACGCCATCGTCATGATCGAGAACATCGAGCGCAACGTCGCGAAGGGCATGTCGCCGCTGCGGGCCGCCCTGCTCGGCGCCGGCCAGATCGGCTTCACCGTGATCTCGATCAGCCTGTCCCTGATCGCCGCCTTCATCCCGCTCTTCTTCATGGACGGGGTGGCGGGCCGCTTCTTCCGCGAGTTCACACTGACCCTGACCTTCGCGATCCTCGTCTCGACGGTGGTCTCGCTCAGCGTCACGCCGATGGTCTGCGCGCATTTCCTGAAAGCCGGGCCGCATGCCCCCAGCCGCTTCGACCGCATCGTCGAGCGCGTGCTGTCGGGCATGACGCGCTTCTATGGCCGCACGCTCACGATCGTGCTGCGGCATAGCTGGCTCATGCTCGTCGTGATGATCGCGACGGTGGTGTTGACCGTGCAGATGTTCCGCAGCGCCCCGAAGGGCTATTTTCCGCAGGACGATACCGGCCTCGTCATCGGCTTCACCCAGGCCTCGACCGATATCTCCTTCCCGGCGATGATGCAGCTCCAGCAGCGTGGCGCCGCCATCGTCGCGGCCGACCCCGCCGTCTTCGGCGTCGCCTCCTTCATCGGCGGTGGCGGCTCGGTGAATACCGGGCGCTTCTTCGTCAGCCTCAAGCCGCTGGAGGAACGCGGCGTGAGCTCGGCCCAGGTGGTCAACCGTTTGCGCGGGCGCCTCTCCTCGATCCCCGGCCTGCGCATCTTCCTGACCCCGGTGCAGGACGTCCGCGCCGGCGGGCGGCAGGGCCGCTCGCAATACCAGTTCACCCTCTGGGATCCCGACCTGCCCGAATTGCAGGAATGGGTGCCCAAGGTGCTGGAGAAGCTGCGCACGCTGCCCGAGCTCGTCGATGTCTCGACCGATCGCGAGCAGGGCGGGCTCGAGGCGCAGGTCGTGATCGACCGCAACAAGGCCTCGCAGCTCGGCGTCGCGATCCAGGCCATCGACAACGTGCTGGCCGATGCCTTCAGCCAGCGCCAGATCTCGACGATCTACGGCGCGCGCAACCAGTACCGCGTCGTGCTCGAAGTCGCGCCCTCGCGCAGCCGCGACCCCGAGGACATCCTCGATCTCTACGTGCCCGGCCGCAACGGCAGGCAGGTGCCGCTGCGCAGCCTGGTCAAGGTCGAGCGCGGCACCGCCCCGCTCGTGATCAACCACCAGGGCCAGTTCCCGGCCGTGACGATCACCTATGACCTCGCGCCCGGCGTCGGCATCCAGGAGGCGAGCGACGCCGTCGTTGCCGCCGTCGAGGGCCTGCACATGCCGGCCTCGCTCCGGGCCGAGTTCGCGGGGGATGCCAAGGCGTTCGCGCAAGGGGCCGGCAGCCAGGGCGTGATGATCCTGGTCGCGATCCTGGCCGTCTACATCATCCTCGGCGTGCTCTACGAGAGCCTGATCCACCCGGTGACGATCCTCTCGACCCTGCCCTCGGCGGGGCTGGGCGCGCTGATCGCCCTGCGGATATCCGGCACCGACCTCACCATCATCGCCTTCATCGGCATCATCCTGCTGATCGGCATCGTCAAGAAGAACGGCATCATGATGGTCGATTTCGCCATCGCCGCCGAGCGCCAGCGCGCGATGCCCTCGCGCGAGGCGATCTTCGAGGCCTGCCTGGAACGCTTCCGGCCGATCCTGATGACGACCCTGTCGGCCATGCTCGGCGCAGTCCCGCTGATGATCGCGACCGGCCCCGGTGCGGAGCTGCGTCGCCCGCTCGGCATCACCATCGTCGGCGGGCTGATCCTGAGCCAGATCCTGACGCTCTACACCACGCCGATCATCTATCTCTGGATGAGCAAGCTCGGCGCCCGCCGCCGGGCCTCGCGGGGAACCGCCGGCGGCCCCTCCCCGGCTCAGGGCGATCCCGGCCCGGCTTGAGGTCGAGCCCGGCGCGGGCGACGTGACCGCTATCGCGCGTGAATGGCCCGCCAGATCGCCTGCGGCGTCGCCGGCATGTCGATATGGCGCACGCCATGGGGCGAAAGCGCATCGACGATCGCGTTCATCACCGAAGGCAGCGAACCGGCGCAGCCGGCCTCGCCGCAGCCCTTGGCACCCACCGGATTGGTCCGCGTCGGCACGCCTTGGCTGATGAAGGAGAAGAACGGCACGTCCGCAGCGCGCGGCATCGCGTAATCCATGTAGGACCCGGTCAGAAGCTGGCCGTTCTCGTCATAGGAGGTCATCTCGCAGATCGCCTGGCCGATGCCCTGCACGACGCCGCCATGGAGCTGTCCCTCGACGATCATCGGGTTCACCAGCACCCCGAAATCATTGACCATGACATAGCTGGCGATCTCGACATGCCCGGTTTCCGGGTCGATCTCGACCTCGGCGATATGGCAGCCATTGGGATAGGCCGAGGGTGCTGCCTTGAAGATATGGTCGACATCGAGCGTCCGCGGCAGGTCGTCTGGTAGCGCCGCGCCCGCCTGAAGCTTCCGGGCGAGCTCCATGATGCCGATCGAGCGGTCGGTTCCGGCGATGCCGAACCGGCCGTCGGCGAACTCGATATCGGCGACAGCCGCTTCGAGAAAATGCGCGCTCAGGAGCTTGCCCTTCTCGATGACGCGCTCGCTCGCCTCGATGATGGCCGAGCCGCTCGCCATGATCGATTTCGAGCCGCCGGTGCCACCGCCCGCGATCAGGCGGTCGCTGTCGCCCTGCACCAGCTTGATCCTGTCGAAGGGCACGCCGAGCTGGCTGGTCAGGACCTGCGCGAAGGGCGTCCAGTGGCCCTGCCCGTAATCGAGCGTCCCGGTGACGATGGTGACCGTCCCGTCCGGCTCGAAATGGATGCCGCCCATCTCGTTGGTCGGCGGTGCGGTGACCTCGAGATAGCAGCCGATGCCGCGGCCGCGCAGCTTGCCGGCCTTGCGGCTGGCGCGTTCGCGCGCCCGGTAGCCCTTCCAGTCGGCCGCCTCCAGCGTCCGGGCGAAGAGTGCCGGGAAGTCGCCGCTGTCATAGACCGTCCCGATCGGGGTCTTCCACGGCAGCTGGGCGGGCGCGATCAGGTTGCGCTGCCGGATGACGGCCCGGTCGATCCCCATCTCGCGGGCGGCGCTGTCGACCAGCCGCTCCATGAAGTAATTGCCCTCGGGGCGCCCGGCCCCGCGATAGGCCCCGATCGGTGCGGTATTGGTGAGCGCGCAGCGCGTCTGCACCTCGACCAGCGGGGTGCGGTACATGCCGACGCTGTTCTTGCCGATGTTCAGCGTCGCCATCATCGGGCCGGGCGGCGAGAGATAGCCACCCATATTGCCGAAGCCGGTGAAGCGCGTGGCGAGGAAGCGCCCGCGTGCATCCAGCGCGAGCTCCGCCTCGAACGCCATGTCGCGGCCGTGATGGTCGGAGACGAAGCTCTCGGAGCGCTGGTCGGCCCATTTCACCGGCTTCTTCAACAGCCGCGCCGCATGCAGCATCACGACATATTCCGGAAAGACGGCCGACTTCATGCCGAAGGAACCGCCGACATGACCGGTGACCAGGCGCATCCGCTCCTGTGGCACGCCCATCGCCGCCGCGAGGTTGTTGCGCATGCCGAAGGCGCCCTGGCTCGGGGCATGGAGCGTGTAGCGCTTCGCCTTGCGGTCATAGGTGCCGATCGCCGCGCGCGGCTCGATCGGGTTCACGACGATGCGGTTGTTGACGATCCGTACCTTGGTGACATGCGCGGCCGCCGCAAAGGCCGCGGCGACCTTGCCGGCATCGCCGAAATGATAGTCGATGACGAGATTGCCGGGGACGTCGTCGAAGAGCTGAGGCGCACCGGGCGCCAGCGCAGCCTCGGCCGATGTCGCCGCCGGCAGGATGTCGATATCGAGCGACACGGCCTCGGCCGCATCGCGGGCCTGCAACGCCGTGCGGGCGACGACCATGGCGACGGGGTCGCCGACGAAGCGCACCTTGTCTCCCGTCAGCGCGTGCCGGACCGGCTTCCTCATGGCTGTGCCGTCGCGGTTCGACAGCTCGACCTGGCATTTCAGCGCGCCATAGCCCTGGCCGTCGAGGTCGGCGGCGGTGTAGATCGCGACGACGCCCTTCATGGCCTTCGCATCGGCCGTGTCGATGCCGCGAATGATGCCATGCGCATGAGGGCTGCGGACGAAGGCCGCGTGGAGCTGGCCCTCCAGCGACAGATCGTCGGTATAGCGCCCTTCGCCGCGCACGAGGGTCGCATCCTCGTTACGCGGAAGCGACTGGCCGATCCCCGCATTGACCGCCGGACGATCGGCCTGAGAAACATGCATGTTCATCGCAAGGCACCGCAGTCGAATGAAAGCCGAAGCGGCGCCCTGAGCGGATCAGCAGGGAGCGCCTCGGCCTCGTGCGGGCACCGCCGCGTTTCAGCGGCAGGACCCGACTGCCCGCGATCATAGGCATCCTGAAGCGCATTGGCGCCTGTCTCCGCGACATAGCGCCCTTGATCCTGACGTAGCCCGGCGGCGACCGCGTGGCATCGCCGCGAGACGCTGTTCCTTTATCGATTCCGCCGGAAGTCGCCGGGGATCATCTTCGTCAGCGAACGGGCGGAGCGTATTGCAGGCCGCCCTTCGACCAGAGATTGTTGGCGCCCCGCGGAATGCCCAGCGGCGATGACGGCCCGAGATATTTCTCATAGCTCTCGCCGTAATTGCCGACCTGCTTGACGATCCGGTAGGCCCAATCCTTGGTCAGCCCGAGCCCCTCGCCGAGATTGCCGTCGACGCCGAGGAAGCGCTTGATCTCCGGATTGGCCGATTTCAATTGCTCGTCGACATTGGCCGAGGTCAGGCCCAATTCCTCGGCATTGACCATCGCGTAATGCGTCCAGCGGACGATGTTCGCCCAAGGTTCGTCGCCGCGACGAACCGCCGGCCCGAGCGGCTCCTTCGAGATCAGTTCGGGCAGGATCACGAAGTCCTGACCATTGGCGACCTTCAGGCGATAGGCGTAGAGCGCCGACGCATCGGTGGTGAAGACGTCGCAGCGGCCGGTCTCGAACGCCTTGATCGCCTCATCGCCCGAGGCGAAGCTCACCGGCTCGTATTTCAGGCCGTTCTTCTGGAAGAAGTCGGCGATGTTCAGTTCGGTCGTCGTGCCGCCCTGGACGCAGACGGTCGCACCGCCGAGATCCTTCGCGGATTTGATTCCGAGCGACTTTTTGACCATCAGCGCCTGCCCGTCGAAATAGGTGATCGCCGAGAAGGACAGGCCGAGCGTCGTGTCGCGCGACAACGACCAGGTGGTCTGGCGCGAGAGCACGTCGACCTCGCCCGATTGCACGACCGCGAAGCGATCCTTCGGGTTGAGCGAGATGTATTTGACCTTCCCGGCATCGCCCAGGACCGTCGCGGCGACGGCGCGGCAGAGATCGACATCAAGCCCGCCCCACTGCCCCTGTGCATTCGGCAGCGAGAAGCCGGGAACGCCCGGGCTCGTCCCGCAGATCAGCTCGCCGCGCTCCTTGACCTTTTCCAGCGTGCCCGCCTGTGCCGCCGCAGCCGATACCAGAACCGCCACTGCCCCGAAAACCACCTGGAATGTTTTCATCGTTCCCTCCCGATTATTCTTTAAAGGTCATAAGACTAGCCTATTGTCGACAAATGCCGCCGTCAACTGGGCGCAGGGGCGGCTTTTGCGGAAGCTCCGCCCAGCAGGCAGGGAGCTTTGCCCAGCAGGGCGATATTTTCCCGATCAGCCGCGCCGCAAGCGACTGATCGGGTTCGCGCCGCGGCTACGCTCGACAGGCAGGCATCTGATCGCTATGGGTCATAAAGCTGACTTAATAAGCCGACGCCTGTCGAAACGGGGAACATGCCATGGGCGATATGACACTTCACTGGTCGCCGCGATCGCCTTTCGTGCGGAAGGTGATGGTGGCCGCGCATGAGCTCGGCCTCGTCGATCGTTTGACGCTGCGGCGCACGGTCGTCCAGATGACGAAGCCGAACCCGGACCTGCTGCCCGACAATCCGCTGAGCAAGATCCCGACGCTGGTTCTGGCCGACGGCACGGTGCTGATCGATTCCGGCCTGATCTGCGAATATCTCGATTCGCTGGCCGGCGGCGGCGCGCTCATCCCCGCCACGGGGCCGGAGCGCTGGAGCGAGCTCAGCCGCCACGCGCTCGCCACCGGGTTTCTCGACCTGCTGATCCTATGGCGCAACGAGCGCAACAAGCCCACCGAGAAGCAGACGGCGGAGTGGCTGTCGAGTTTCGCCACCAAGGCGTCGGCCTCCCTCGCGCGCTTCGAGAGCGAAGCCGGCCCGATCGCGCCGGGGCCGCTTGCGTTATCGGGAATCGCGCTCGGCTGCTGCCTATCCTATCTCGATTTTCGCTTCGCCGATCTCGACTGGCGGGCGGGCCATCCCAGGCTCGCGCAATGGCATGACGAATTCCGTCAGCGCCCCTCCGCGATCGCCACCGAGGTCAAGGACGATGGCTGATATCCAGCGCCAAGGCCCCCTCAGCCATGTCCGGGTCCTCGATCTCAGCCGCATCATGGCCGGTCCTTGGGCGACCCAGATTCTCGCCGATCTCGGCGCCGACGTCATCAAGGTCGAACGCCCCGGCGCCGGCGACGATACCCGGGCCTGGGGGCCGCCCTATCTCAAGGACGAGGCCGGCAACCCGACCAGCGAGGCCGGCTACTACCTCTCGGTCAATCGCGGCAAGCGCTCGATCACCGTCGATATCACCAGCGCGAAGGGGCAGGATGTCGTCCGCCGGCTGGCCGCCACGAGCGATATCGTCGTCGAGAACTACAAGGTCGGGACGCTCAAGCGCTATGGCCTCGACTACGAGGCGCTCAAGGCGATCAATCCGCGCCTGATCTTCGCCTCGGTGACCGGCTTCGGGCAAAGCGGCCCTCGCAAGTCGGCGGCGGCCTATGATTTCGCGATCCAGGCCATGGGCGGCCTGATGAGCGTCACCGGCGAGCGCGAGGGCATGCCGGGCGCCGGGCCGCAGAAGGTCGGCGTTCCCATCGTCGACCTCATGACCGGCATGTATACGGCCGTCGGCGTGCTTGCGGCGCTTGTCAGACGCAACGAGACCGGCAAGGGCGATAATATCGACCTCGCCATGCTGGATGTTCAGACCGGCTTCCTCGCCAACCAGGCGATGAACTGGCTGGTCTCCGGGCGCGCCCCGGTGCGCGGCGGCAACCGCCATCCGAACATCCAGCCCCAGGACGTCTTTCCCTGCGCCGATGGCTTCATCGTGCTGGCCGTCGGCAATGACGGACAGTTCGCAAAACTCTGCGAGGCTCTGGGCGAGCCGCAATGGGCGCGCGATCCGCGCTTCATGACCAATCCGGCGCGCGTGACCAATCATGGCCTGCTCGATCCGTTGCTGCGCGTGGCTTTCGGCCGCTTCGAACGCGACGCGCTCATCGCCGCGCTCGATGCCGCCGGCGTTCCTTGCGCGCCGATCAACACGGTCCCTGAGGTGTTCGACGACCCGCAGGTCAGGCATCGCGGCATGCTGCGCCACCTGCCTCATCCCCTCGCCGGCACGGTTCCGCAGGTCGTCAGCCCGCTGAATTTCGAGAACGAACCGCTCGCGTTCGACCGTCCCCCGCCCCTGCTCGGCGAGCATACCGACGAAATCCTCCGCGACATCGGCCTGGCCGAGCAAGCTTGATGGAAGACAGAATGGATCGCCTCCACCTCCCGGCCGTCGATGAGCTGACGCCCGAGCAGCGCAAGGTCTATGACGAGGTCGTCTCCGGGCCGCGCGGGCGGCTGGTCGGACCGCTGCGAGCCGTCATCCACAGCCCGGAGCTCGCCACGCGCTGGTCCCGTCTCGGCGAGTTCCTGCGCTATTCCACGCTGCTGCCGCCGAAGCTCAACGAGCTCGCCATCATCGTCGCCGGCCGGCACTGGAACAGCCAGCTCGAATTCTACATCCATGCCGAAGCGGCGAAGGTGGCCGGCTTGGACGCCGCCAGCATCGAGGCCATCCGGCTGGGCCAGGCGCCGGTCTTCGTCGCGGACGAGGAGCGGGAGGTCTATGAATATGCCCGCCTGCTCGTGCAGACCGGCACCGTTACCGACGACGTGCATGCCGCGATCGTCGCGCGTTGGGGAGCGCGCGGCGCGGTCGAGCTCACCGGCGTGATCGGGTACTACACGATGGTGTCGATGACGCTGAACGCGCATGGAATCCCGCTGCCGGATGGAGCAGCGCCGCCCCTGCCCAGCTTGCAGGACGGGCCGACGCGCCTGCCCGCCTCCCTGCGGGTGGCCGAGGACATCAGCCGTGACTGAAACGGTCGCACCGAGATCGCATCGCGCCCCCGGCTGGACGCTGCCGGCCGGAGCCTGCGACTGCCACGCGCATGTCTTCGGGCCCTATGAGCGCTTCCCTGTCTCGCACCGGATGCATTACGCGCCGCCGCTGGCTCCGGCGGCAGCGCATCGCGACATGCTGGAGCGCGTCGGCCTGTCCCATGGCGTGCTCGTCCAGCCCGGCGCCTATGGCGAAGACCCCGCGCCGATCCTCGACGCCTTGGCACGCGACAAAAGGAGCCTGCGCGGCATCGCCGCCGCGAGCGAGCGGGTGCCGCAGCCCGATCTCGATGCCTGGCACGCTGCGGGCATCCGGGGCTTGCGTTTCAACGACATGACGGTGCCCGGCGGAACCGGACCCTTCCCGGGCTCGGTCGGCACCGAGGCTCTAGCCGCCATGGCTCCCGGCATGCGCGCGAGGGGCTGGCACGCGGAAATCTGGGCCGGGATCGATCGGCATGTCGCGAACCTGCCGCTCTACCGGGCCAGTGGCCTCCCGATCGTGCTGGACCATATGGCGGGCCTGCAGATCGCGCGCGGGCCGGGCGATCCGTCGTTCAGGACGATCCTCGACGCGCTTCGGGAAGGCTGGCTCTGGATCAAGCTCGTCCTGTGCCGCTGCTCTCAGGATTTTCCGGATTATGCCGATACGCGACCGTTCCATGATGCGCTGATCCAGGCCAATCCCGAGCGGATGATCTGGGGCTCGGACTGGCCGCATCTTCGCCTGGCCGAGCGCGCTCCCGATGTCGGGCATCTGCTCGACCTGTTCGCCGAATGGGTTCCGGATGTCGGGCTTCGCCAGCAGATCCTCGTCGACAATCCCCGCAAGCTCTACGGGTTCTGATGCCGGCCTGAGGCTGGCTTGATACGGAGTTTGAGATGACCAACACCCCCGAAACCCTGACCGTCAGCGTCAGCGATTTCGTCGCGACGGTGACGATCGACCGCCCTCCGGTGAACGCACAGAACCGCCAGTTCCGGGAGGAGATCGTCGCCGTCTTCGACAGCCTCAGCGACCGCGCCGATGTCCGCGCGATCGTGCTGACCGGCGCCGGGAAAACCTTCTCGGCCGGCGCAGACCTGAAGGAGCGGCCCGGGTTGGCGGAGGAGCCGGGCGCCTATCCCCGCCACAATCGCCTCGTGCGGGCGTCCTTCGATACCGTGATGGAGTGCTCCAAGCCCGTCATAGCCGCAGTCAATGGCGCGGCGATCGGCGCCGGCTGCGTGCTCGCGCTTTGTTGCGACATCATTCTTGTGGCGGAGGAGGCTTTCTTCGCGATGACCGAAGTCGATGTCGGGCTGGCCGGCGGCGTCAGCCATGTCAGGCGGTTCTTCCGGGAATCCGATGCCCGCATGCTGATCTATACGGCGCGCCGGGTGCGCGGTTCGGAGCTCTACCGCATGGGCGTCGCCTCGAACTGCGTACCCGTCGACCGCCTGCTCGGACTGGCCCAGGAGATCGCGCGCGAGATCGCATCGAAAAGCCCTTCCGCCGTCCAGGCGGCCAAGCGGTCGTTCAATGTCACCGAGGGCCTCGAACTGCGCGACGGTTACCGCTTCGAGCAGTCGCAGACCGTGGCTCTGGCCTCGTCGGAGGATACCAAGGAGGCGCAGCGCGCCTTTGCCGAAAAGCGCAAGCCGGTCTTCGGGGACCGCTAGATGGACTCCGCTGAAGCCGTCGCCGTGCACCATCCGTCCGATGGCGTCGCGGTCATCACGCTGAACCGGCCGGAGCGCCGCAATGCGCTGAACCTCGATATCAAGGGGCGCATCGCCGACGCGGTGCTGCAACTTGAAGCCGATGCCAGCGTCCGCGTCATCGTCCTGACCGGTGCGGGCGGCTATTTCATCGCCGGCACCGATATCGCCGAGATGGAGCCGATGAACCCGGCCCGGCATCAGGCGCTCGCGACCGACCGGATGTTCACGGTGCTGCGCCGCTGCCCGAAGATCCTGATCGCCGCCGTCGAAGGCTACGCGCTGGGCGGCGGCTGCGAGACGGCACTGTGCTGCGACATGATCGTCGCCGGCGAAGGCGCCCGCTTCGGCCAGCCGGAAATCCGCGTCGGCATCATGCCCGGCGCCGGCGGCACGCAGCGCCTGCTGCGGGCCATCGGCAAGTACCGCACCATGAAGCTCGTCCTGACAGGCGAGCCGCTGACCGCGACCGAGGCCTTCCAGGCGGGCCTGCTCTCGGAGATCGTGCCTGACGGCAATGCTCTCGACCGAGCCCTGGCCATCGCCAGGACCGTGGCCGCGATGCCGCCGCTCGCCGTCCAGGCGATCAAGGAGGTCGTTCAGCTCGGACAGGACGTGTCCCTGGAAACGGCGCTGGCGCTGGAGCGCAAGGCCTTCGTCCAGTTGTTCGACACGCAGGACCAGAAGGAAGGAATGCGTGCCTTTCTGGAAAAGCGTCCGCCCCGGTTCAAGGGAAGCTGAAGCCTATCGCAGCTTGACGTCGAATTTGACGACATCCCCGCGATAGATACCCTTTGCATCGAGCACGAGCACGCCATCCTGGTCCAGGGCCTGCCGGTGCACGAAGGCGACCGGGGAATCCAGGGAAATCCCGAGTGTCTCGCTGGTCTCGATATCCGCCGTGCCGATGGTCAGGGTCTGGCGTGCATCCGCGATCTCGACGCCCTCGACTTCGGAGATCAGGCGCAGGGCCGTCTTCGATTCCAGATCGCGCGGGGCGATGCGATCGCGGAGTCTTTCGTCGATATGGAGATCGGCCAGAAGAAAGGGTTGCCCGTGCCGCCAATGACGGCGCCGGACGTGGCGATAGGTGGGGGCAAGCGTCCCGATCTGCTCTTCGAAGGCATGGAGGACCCTGTCGGGCTCGTCATGGAGGATCTCGATCGTCGCGTCATAGCTCGGGCGCAGCAGGCCCGACCAGTCCGTCCCGACCGCGCACCACAAATTCTCCGCCGGTCGCTTGCGCACGAATGTGCCGCGCGCGCGGTAGCGTTCGATCAGCTGGTCGTCTTCGAGCAGGTCCAGCGCCTGACGGATCGTCGCCCGCGCCACACCGCATTCGGTGGCGAGCTCGTCGACGGTCGGGATCTGCGCCCCGACCTGCCATTGCCCGGCCTCGATCCGGCGCCGGAACAGCGTCGCGAGCTGGTGATAGCGGGAAATGCCGGACCGTTTGAAATCCAACGGCTTCGAAGAAACGCTGCGGACGATCATGCGGCTCCCGATCAGACTTGCGACGATCAGCAGGGTATCGCAACAACCGGCGGTTGACGAGCGGAAGGCGCATCATTAATCCAATGAACTAGATTATTGTCCTTTTCGTCGATCGCCCCTGCGCCGCCTGCGCACGCCGATCGCAGATTGCCGCCACGCCGCTGGGACGGATCACCATGCAGAACGTCGTCGACATCTCCGGCCAAGGCCTGATCCCGGCAGGAATCGTTCAGGTCGCCCGGTCCGGGGCGCGGGTGGCCCTCACACGCGAGGCGGTCGAACGCATCGGCCGCGCTCGCGAGGTCATCGACGAGGTCGTCCGCAAGGGCGAGAAGATCTACGGCGTCACCAGCAGCGTCGGGGCCAAGACCGGCACGATGCTGGCTCCAGACAAGATTCCCGAATTCAATCGCCGCCTGCTCCTGACCCATAATATGGGGCACGGGCCCCTCGCCTCGCACGAGACCGTGCGGGCCATGATGGTCGTGCTGCTCAACAGCATGGCGAGCGGCTATCTCGGCGTCAGGCCGATGATGGCCGAAAGGCTGGTCGAGGCCCTGAACACGGATAGGCGGATCGATGTCCATCTCTGGGGCTCGATGGGCCAAAGCGACATGTCGCCCATCGCCGACCTCGCGCTGGAACTCTACAAGGATCATGAATTCGCAGCCGGCGAGGCGCTCGCCCTGCTGAATTCCAGCGCGCTGTCGATTGGCACCGCGGCCCTCGCCTTCCACGATCTCGAGCGCATGCTCGATCTCGCCACGCTGGCCGGTGCGTTCAGCATGGAGGGTTTTGCGGCCAATCCGTCGATCGTCTCGGAAGCCGCGCTGAACTCGCGTCCCTTCGACGGCGTGCTGCGCCACGGCCGCGCGATCCGGGCATATCTCGATGGCAGCTATCTGATGCGAGCCGGCGGGCCGCGCCATCTCCAGGATCCGCTGAGCTTCCGTTCGCTGCCGCTGATCCATGGAACGGCCGCCGACAGCCTCGCCTTCGCCGGAAGGCAACTCGCGATCGAGCTCGGCGCGAGTCAGAACAACCCCATCGTCGCAATCGAGCAGCGCCAGCTGGTCTCCGTCGCCAATTTCGACATGGTGGCGCTCGCGATGGCGCTCGACATCGCCCGGCTCGCCATGGTGCCGGTCGTGACCAGCTCGACGGAGCGGCTGGCCAAGCAGGCGGATTCATTCTGGTCGGGCTTGAGCGTCGGCCTGATCGAGGAGGATGGCGTCGGCCTGCCGGGTTTCAACGGCCTCGCGCAGTTTCACAAATCCATCACCTCGGAGGCGCGGCTTCTCGGCGCCCCTGTCGTCAGCGAGCTCGCGAGTTCGAGCCATTCGAACGGCAATCTCGATCGAGCGAGCATGGCGGGTCTCGCGGCGCGCCGGACGGCGGAGATGGCAACGCTCTGCCGCTCGATCTTCGGGATGGAATTGATGGTGGCGGCCCAGGCCGTCGAGATGCGGAAGGCCCGTCCGCTCGGCACTGTCACCGGCCGATTGTTCGCCTTCGTTCGCGAGGGCGTCCCCTATGCCGGCGCGGGACAGCGCGTGCCCCATGCCGGGACCTTCCTCGATCACCTCACCGCGAACGAAGCCGAGATCGATCGCCTCATCGAAGCCGGCATGGCGACGGCCCGCTAGGGCCTGCTTCCTTTTCGGGCTTCCACTAAGCCGCACCGCGCCGGAGCGTGTTGACAGCTCTTGTATCCTGGATACCATTCTCCCGATCTTGGAGAAACCGATGGACCAAGTGCTCGAATGGCGCAGCCAGTCGCGCCTTCTCGATGAAGTGGCGCAGGCACTGCGGGAGCGAATCTATGCCGGGGTCTACGCGCCCGGTGCGACGCTCCGGCAGGAGCGAATCGCCACCGAATTCGGGATCAGCCGGACGCCGCTGCGCGAGGCGTTTCGCGTTCTGGAGCGTGACGGGCTGGTCGTGAACAAGCCGGGCAGCGGCGTCAGGGTCGCGACCGCCGATCTGCCCAAGCTGCTGGACGCCTATGCCGTGCGTGAGGCGATGGACGGCGTCGCGGCCCGCCATGCCGCCGAGCGCGCGACACCGGCCGAGATCGAGCAGCTCGTCAGGCTGGTCGATCTCCAGAAGCAGCAGATCGCGGACTGGAATCCGAGCGCCTATTCCCAATCCAATGTCGATTTTCACCTGGCGATCATCAGCGCGGCCAGAAACACGTCGCTGCTCACCCTCGTGCCGCTTCTGCACCTGACGTCCCAGGTGTTCGCGCCGGCCTTCGCGCTGTCGAGCGAGCGGGCGGGCGCTGCTGTGGCCGAGCACAGCGAAATTCTCGACGCGATCACGACGCGCAAACCTGACGAGGCCGAGCGCGTTGCGCGAGCCCACATCCACGCAACGGCTGTCCGCCTCAAGGCGCAGCTTGCCTGACGACAACCCCATATCGAGGCCTGACGTGAAGACCTACCGCAATTTCATCGCGAACGAATGGCGCGACGCCGTGGACGGCGAGCATATCGACGTCCGCAACCCCTCGACCGGCGAGGTCCTAGCGAAGCTGGCGCGCGGCAGGCGCGAGGATGTCGATCTGGCGGTCGTTGCCGCCCGGCAGGCGCTGTCCGGCGAATGGGGCCGCCTGACCGCGACCGAGCGCGGGCGCATCCTCAGCCGGATCGGGGCCGGCGTGCTCCGCAATATCGAGCTCCTGACCGAGATCGAGGCGCGCGATGTCGGCAAGCCATTGACGCAGGCGCGGGCCGACGTCGTCGCGCTGGCACGCTATCTCGAGTTCTACGGCGCCTCCGCCGACAAGGTGCATGGCGACACCATTCCCTATCAGAACGGCTTCACCGTCCTGACGCTCTACGAGCCGCATGGCGTCACCGGGCACATCATCCCGTGGAACTATCCCATGCAGATCCTCGGCCGCAGCCTCGGCGCCGCTCTGGCCATGGGCAATGCCGCCGTCGTCAAGCCGGCCGAGGAAGCCTGCCTGACCATCCTCGAATTCGCGCGGATCGCGCAGGAGGAAGGCCTGCCGGCCGGCGCGCTGAACATCGTCACCGGCTTCGGCACGGAGGCCGGCGCGGCGCTCTCCGCGCACACGGACATCAACCACATCTCCTTCACCGGCTCGGCCCGCACGGGCGAGATGGTGCAGACGGCCGCGGCGAAGAATGCCGTGCCGGTGACGCTCGAACTCGGCGGCAAATCGGCCCAGGTCGTCTTCGCCGATGCCGATCTCGATCGCGCCGTGCCCTTCCTCGTCAATGCCGGCATCCAGAATGCCGGCCAGACCTGCTCGGCCTCGTCGCGCATTCTGGTCGAGCGCTCGATCTACGAAGATGTCATCGCCCGCATGAGCGAAAAGTACCGGGCTCTCAAGGTCGGTCCGGCCGAGGCCGATCTCTCGGTCGGCCCGGTCGTATCGCAGCGCCAGAAGGCGATCATCGAGGATTTCCTCGGCGTCGCCCGGAAGGACGGCCTGACGGTCGCGGCACAAGGGACCATCGTTCCGGACGCACCGGCGGACGGCGCCTATGTCGCGCCGACCCTGCTGCGCGATGTCCCGCCCGATCACCGGCTGGCGCAGGAGGAGATCTTCGGCCCCGTGCAGGTCATCATGCCCTTCGACAGCGAGGAAGAGGCGCTCGCGCTCGCCAACGGCACGCCCTACGGGCTGGTCTGCGGCATCTGGACCGGCGATGGCGGCAGGCAGCTGCGCATGGCGCGCGCCGCGCAGGCCGGGCAGGTCTTCATCAACAATTACGGCGCCGGCGGCGGTGTCGAACTGCCCTTCGGCGGCGTCAAGAAATCCGGCCATGGTCGCGAGAAGGGTTTCGAGGCCCTCTACGGTTTCGCCAGCATGAAGACGATCTCGATCTTTCACGGCTAGGGTAGTCCCGCGGGGCTCCACCTCGCGGAGAACTGGATATGACGAGAGCCGCCGTATGACCGAACTTGCCGACCTGACCGCCGTCGCTCTCGTCGAAGCCTATCGCGCCCGCAGGCTTTCGCCTGTCGAGGTGATCGACGCCGTCATCGCCCGCATCGATGCGTGGGAGCCGCAGCTCAATGCGCTCTGGGCCTATGATCCGGAGGCGGCACGCGCGAGCGCACGGCAGTCCGAGGCGCGCTGGATGAAGGGCGAACCGCTCGGCGCGATCGACGGCGTGCCCGTCACGATCAAGGAGAACATCGCGACGAAGGGGACGCCGGTGCCGCTCGGCACCGCGGCCACGACGCTCGTGCCGGCGGCGGCCGATGCGCCCCCTGCGGCTCGCACGCGGGAAGCGGGCGGCGTCATCCTCGCCAAGACGACGATGCCCGATTACGGCATGCTGTCATCCGGCCTGTCGAGCTTCCACAAGCTGGCGCGCAATCCCTGGGACCTCTCGACCAATCCCGGTGGGTCCAGTGCTGGTGCCGGCGTGGCCGCTGCCGCCGGCTACGGCCCTTTGCATATCGGCACGGATATCGGCGGCTCGATCCGCCTGCCCGCCGGCTGGTGCGGCCTCGTCGGCCTGAAGCCGTCCGCCGGACGCCTGCCGATCGACCCGCCCTTCATCGGGCGCGCCGCCGGGCCGATGACGCGCACGGTGGCCGATACCGCGCTCTACATGTCGGTGCTGACCAGGCCGGACCGTCGCGACACGATGGCCCTGCCCTATCAGGAGATCGACTGGCTCAACCTCGCTGGCCCGGTGAAGGGCCTGAAGATCGGCCTGTGGCTGGAGGCGGGCTTCGGCCAGAGCGTCGGCGACGAGACGCTCGCGGCCGTGCAAGGTGCTGCCGCGCTATTCGCCGATGCCGGCGCGACCATCGTGCCGATCGCCCCGTTCCTGACCCGCACCATGATCGACGGGCTCGACCGCTTCTGGCGCGCGCGCGGCTATGAGGACGTCTCGCGCCTCCCGCCGGAGCAGCAGGCAAAAATCCTGCCCTATATCTTCAACTGGATCGTGACCGCCAGGGACTTCTCGGGCGGCGATGTCTATACCGGCTTCGCCCAGATCGACGCGATGCGCTACGCTCTCCACGGCGCGCTCGAGGACGTTGATTTCATCATCTCGCCGACAGCGCCGGAACCGTCCTATCCGGCGGAATGGGCTTCGCCGCTGAACGACCCGCAGCGGCCCTTCGAGCATATCGCCTTCACGGTCTCGGCCAATATGGGCGGCCAGCCGGCGGTGTCGATCAATTGCGGCTATTCCGGCGGCGGCCTGCCGATCGGCCTCCAGATCATCGGCCAGTCCTTCGACGATATCGGCGTCATGCGTCTTGCCCATGCCTTCGAGGAGATGCGCGCGCCGGCAAGGCCCTGGCCGACGCTGCCGTAACGCATCGCCCGCTACGCAGCCGCGACGAACCGGGTAGGCCCGCCTCAGGCGGCCCCGGCCGCTGCGAAGGCCTGCCCGACGATCCGCCGCGCATCCTCCTGGATCGCGGCGAGATGTGCCTCATCCCGGAAGCTCTCGGCGTAGATCTTGTAGACCTCCTCGGTGCCCGACGGGCGCGCCGCGAACCAGCCATCCGCCGCCGTGACCTTGACACCGCCGATCGCTGCGCCGTTGCCAGGAGCGTTGCTCAGGATCGCCGTGATCGGCTGGCCTGCGAGCTCCTTCGTCGCGATCTGCTCGGCCGACAGGTTCTTGAGAACCGCCTTCTGGCTCGCGCTCGCCGGCGCATCGACTCGTACATAGCGCGGTTCGCCGAGCTCGGCCGTCAGCTTGCCATAGAGCACGCCGGGGTCGCTGCCGGTCTTGGCGGTGATCTCGGCTGCGAGCAGGCCCAGGATGATCCCGTCCTTGTCGGTGGTCCAGGCCGTGCCGTCCATGCGCAGGAAGGAGGCACCGGCGCTCTCTTCGCCGGCAAAGCCGAAGGCGCCCGAGATCAGCCCCTCGACGAACCACTTGAAGCCGACGGGCACCTCGACGAGCCGCCGCCCGAGTTTCTTCGCGACGCGGTCGATGATCGCGCTCGACACCGCCGTCTTGCCGATCGCCGCGTCCGCGCGCCAGCCCGGCCGGTTGGCGAAGAGATAGGCGCTCGCCGCCGCGAGATAATGGTTCGGGTTCATCAGCCCGCTACTGCGCGTAACGATGCCGTGCCGGTCGGCATCGGTGTCGTTGGCGAAGGCGACGTCGAAGCGGTCGCGCATGCCGATCAGGCTCGCCATCGCATAAGGCGAGGAGCAGTCCATCCGGATCTTGCCGTCCCAGTCGGCGGTCATGAAGCCGAAGGCCGGGTCGACCTCCTGGCTGACGATCGTCGCGTTCAGGCCGTAGCGATCGATGATCGGCTGGTAGTAATCGAGCCCGGCTCCGCCGAGCGGATCGATGCCGATCACGACGCCGGCTTGCCGGATCGCCTCCATGTCGACGACGCTGGCGAGGTCGGACACATAGCCGGTGATGTAGTCGTGCCGGTGGACATGCTCGCTCTTCAGCGCCTTCTCATAGGGCATGCGCAGGACCCCTGCGAGCTTGTCGGCGAGGAAGGCGTTGGCCCGCTTCTCGATCCAGCCGGTGGCGTCGGTATCGGCCGGCCCGCCATGGGGCGGGTTGTATTTCAGGCCGCCATCGGCCGGCGGGTTATGCGAGGGCGAAATCACGACGCCATCGGCGAGCCCGGCGGTCCGGCCGCGATTATGCGCGATGATGGCATGCGAGATCACCGGGGTCGGCGTGAAGCCGAGCTTCTCGTCGATGATCGTGGCGACGCCATTGGCCGCGAAGACCTCCAGCACCGTCTCGAAGGCATTGCGCGAGAGCGCATGCGTGTCGATGCCGAGGAAGAGCGGCCCGTCGATCCCCTGCTCGCGGCGATAGAGGCAGAGCGCTTGCGCGATCGCGAGGATATGCGCCTCGTTGAACGAGCGCAGAAGGGCCGAGCCGCGATGGCCGGATGTGCCGAACGCGACCTGCTGCGAACGCTGCGAGGGGTCGGGCTCATCGTAATAGGCTTTGGTGAGGGCCGCCACGTCGACGAGTTGGCCGGGCTCGAGCCGCTTGCCGGCCAGGGGACTCACGGTATCGCTCATGTAGGCTCTCGTTCTAGGCAAGGCAGGATCCGACACCCCTTATAGACGCCGGCATGAACAGAGTTGCAACGGAATGCGACAGGTTCGCGGCACCAGGACCGCGAGGCGAGTCCGGCCGCAAGGCGGACGTCATCAACCGGCAGCACGCTCCTTCGCAGCCCGTTCCTCCATCAGCACCCGCTCCCTGGCGTTCTGCGTCAGCGCAACCGCATGCTCGAAAGCTTCCGCCGCCTCCCGGTGGCGCCCGAGCTTGGCGAGCAGATCGCCGCGCACGCCCGGCAGCAGGTGGTAGCGCTTGAGCGCCGGCTCGTCGGCCAGCGCCTCGACCAGCGCGAGCCCGGCCGCCGGCCCGTCCGCCATGCTGACCGCCACGGCGCGGTTGAGTTCCACGACCGGCGACGGCGTCACCTGCCCCAGGACCGTGTAGAGCGCGACGATCCGCTTCCAGTCGGTCTCCTCGGCCGTGCGGGCGCGCGCATGGCAGGCCGCCAGCGCTGCCTGCAGCAGATAGGCTCCCGGCGCCGCGCCAGCGAGCTGCTGCGCCCGTTCCAGCGCCGCAAGCCCGCGCCCGATCAGCAGGCGATCCCAGCGAGAGCGGTTCTGGTCGAGCAGCAGGATCGGCTCGCCATCGGGGCCGACGCGGGCCCGGAACCGCGAGGCCTGCAATTCCATCAGGGCGACGAGGCCGTGGACCTCGGGCTCGTCAGACGCTCGCGCCGCCAGGATGCGCCCGAGCCGCAGCGCTTCCTCGCACAATCCCGGCCTGACCCAGTCCTCACCAGCGGTCGCGGCATAGCCCTCGTTGAAGATGAGATAGACCACCTCCAGCACCGAGGCGAGACGCTCGCCGAGCTCGGCACCGGCCGGAACCTCATAGGGCACCCCGGCCTCGCTCAGCGTCTTCTTCGCCCTGACGATGCGCTGCGCCATCGTCGGCTCCGGCACGAGGAAGGCGCGCGCGATCTCGTCGGTGGTCAGGCCTCCGAGCAGGCGCAAGGTCAGCGCGATCCGCGCCTCCTTGGGCAGGACAGGATGGCAAGCCGTGAAGATCAATCGGAGCAGGTCGTCACCGACCTCGTCGTCGAGCGCCTCGTCGAGATCGGGCATCGCCGGCCCTTCGCTGTCGATGTCGCGGCCGATCTCGTCCTGCTTGCGCCGGGCCATGATCTCATGGCGGGCGGCATCCGCCGCGCGATGCTTCGCGACCTGCATCAGCCAGGCGGCCGGATTGCGCGGCACGCCCTCTTCGGGCCACTGCTTCAGCGCCGCCACCAGCGCGTCCTGCGCCAGTTCCTCGGCCCGGCCGACATCGCGCGTCAGGCGCGCGAGCCCGGCGATCAGCCGGGGCGCCTCCATGCGCCAGACCGTCTCGATGGTGCGGTGTGCATCGCTGCCCGACATGGGAAGCGATACACACCATCAGCACACACGCTGGCAAGCGGCTCGGACGAGACGCCGATGGTTCAGCCCTGGCCGCCGGCCTCGGCCTTGAGCCGATCCCAGGCTGCTGCGGCCTCCGGCGTGACGATCTCGCCGAAATCGGCCAGCTCGAAGAACGGCCGGATCTCGATCTCGGACGGACCGGGCATCGGATTGGGGCAGCGCTTGACCCAGGCGATCGCCTCGTCGAGCGAGGCGCATTCCCAGAGCCAGTAGCCGGCGACGAGTTCCTTGGTCTCGGCGAAGGGGCCGTCGACGACGGAGCGCTTGGCGCCGTCGAACTGCACGCGCACGCCCTTCGAGCTGGGCTGCAGGCCGTCGCCGCCCTTCATGATGCCGGCTTTCACCAGCTCCTCGTTATAGGCCATCATCGCCTCGAGCAGTTCGCGGGTCGGCGGCGCGCCGGCTTCGCTGTCCTTGGTTGCCTTGACCATCACCATGAAGCGCATCGGTTTTCTCCTTGAGCGGAAGCGCCGGAGCCTGGCCGGGCGCCTTCCGGGGGATTGGTTTCGAGAGTTGATCGCTCAGCCGGCGAGCTTCGCCGCGCCGGCCTGGATGCGCTCTTCCTGCGCGCGCAATTTAGGCGTCAGGGCCTCGCCGAAATCCTCCATCTCGAAGATGCGGCGCAGCTCGATCTCGGTGCCGCCGTCGAAAGGCGCGCGCTTGAGCCACTCGACCGCCTCGTCGAAGGACTTCACCTGCCAGATCCAGAAGCCGCAGAGCAGCTCCTTGGCCTCGGCGAAGGGCCCGTCCGTGATCACCCGCTCGCTGCCCGAGAAGCGCATGCGGATCCCTTTCGAACTCGGATGCAGGCCATCGCCGGCCAGCATGATCCCGGCCTTCACCAGCTCTTCGTTATAGGCCCCCATCTTGGTGAGGATGTCCCCGCTCGGCATGATGCCGGCTTCGCTGTCCTTGTCCGCCTTGACCAGAACCATCACACGCATCGATCGTCTCCTTGGTTGGGAGAACCCGGGCGTTCCGGCACGCCGCCGGAACCCGTTCTCTGCTGGCACGTCGAACGGACACGGCCCGAATCGACACGGGCCGTGAATCTTTTTCAAATATTTTTTCGCGCAGCCTCAGGCGCCGCGCGGCAGGGCCTCCAGGAAGCGCGCCGGCTCGCCCTGCGACGGGGTCGTCAGCTCGCCCTCCCACATCACCTTGAGGCCGCGCACGAAGGTGCCGACTGGCCAGCCGGTGACGGTGACGCCGTCATAGGGCGTCCAGCCGCATTTCGAGGCGCTCCACTCCTTGGTGATCGTCTCGCGGCGCTTGAGGTCGACGATGGTGAAATCGGCATCGTAGCCGACCGCGATCCGGCCCTTGCCTTCCAGCCCGAAGATGCGCTGCGGCCCGGCGCTGCTGAGATCGACGAAGCGCTCCAGCGTCAGCCTGCCGGCATTCACATGGTCGAGCATGATCGGCACCAGCGTCTGCACGCCCGGCATGCCGGAATGGCTCGCCGGATAGGGATGGTGCTTCTCCTCATGGGTATGGGGCGCATGGTCCGAGCCGAGCACATCGACGATCCCCTGTTCCACACCCCACCAGATGCGCTGGCGATGGCTGTCGTCGCGGATCGGCGGGTTCATCTGGGCATAGGTGCCGAGCCGCTCGTAGCAATCCGGCGCCACCAGCGTCAGGTGGTTCGGCAGCACCTCGACGGTCGCGACATTCTTGTGGTCTTTCAGGAAGACCATCTCCTCAGCCGTCGAAATATGCAGGATGTGGACGCGCGCGCCGGTCTCGCGCGCGATCCGCACCAGCCGCTTCGTGCAGGTCAGCGCCACCTCGGGCGAACGCCAGACCGGGTGGCTCGACGGATCGCCCTCGACGCGTAGCGGCATGCGCTCGCGCAGCATCATCTCGTCCTCGGAATGGAAGGCGGCGCGCCGGCGCGTGCGCTTCAGGATCTCGGCAACGCCCCTGTCATCCTCGACCAGCAGGTCGCCCGTGGAGGAGCCCATGAACACCTTGATCCCGGCCGCGCCCGGCAGCCGCTCCAGCTCCGGCACGTCGTTGGCATTCTCATGGGTGCCGCCGACCCAGAAGGCGAAATCGCAATGCATCCGATGGCGCCCGCGCCTGATCTTGTCGGCCAGCGCCTCCGGCGTCGTCGTCTGCGGAATGGTGTTCGGCATCTCGAAGACGCAGGTCACGCCGCCAAGCGCCGCCGAGCGCGAGCCGCTCTCCAGGTCTTCCTTGTGGTCGAGCCCCGGCTCGCGGAAATGCACCTGGCTGTCGATCACGCCCGGCAGGATGTGCAAGCCGGTGCAATCGACGACCTCGCCCGCCGAAGCCTGCGAGAGGTCGCCCAGCGCCATGATCTTGCCGCCGATGACGCCGACATCGCGCGCGACGCGACCGTCCTGGTTCACCACCGTGCCGCCCTTGAGGATCACATCGTAGGTCTGGGGCATGACAGGTCTCCGAAAGGTTGAGCAAAGACGGGATGCAGCCTACCTATCGGCCAACGCGCCGTCCCGAAAGCCCAAACAGTTTTCGGGTGGCGCCATCATCTCGATTCGGCTGACGAGCTTCGGTCCGACATCAGAACTGGAACGGCTGCCCATGTCCGCCACAAGATTGATCGATCGCGGCGTCATCCGCGTCAGCGGCGACGACGCGCGCGACTTCCTGCAGAACCTCGTGACCAACGACCTCGACCCGGTCATGCCGGGACAGGCCGGCTACGGTGCGCTGCTGACGCCACAGGGCAAGATGATCTGCGATTTCTTCATCCTCGCCCTGTCGCCGGAGGATGGCGGCGGCTTCCTGCTCGACACGCCCCTGCTCCAGACCGCCGATCTGATGAAACGCCTGAAGCTCTACAAGCTGCGCGCCAAGGTGGCGCTGGAGGACCTCACCGAGACGAGCGCGGTCATCGCCTCGGCGGATGGCGCTGCGCTGCCGGAGGATGCCGGATTCGTCTATGACGACCCACGCCTGCCGGCGCTCGGCCAGCGTGCCATCGCCGATCTCGAGGGCATCGAGGCACTCGTAACGGCCGAGCCGGAGGCCTATCACGCCCGCCGCATCGCGCTCGGCATTCCCGCCGGCGGGCGCGACTTCGCTTATGGCGACACCTTCCCGCATGAGGCGCTGCTCGACCAGCTCGGCGGCGTCTCCTTCCGGAAGGGCTGCTATATCGGGCAGGAGGTCGTCTCCCGCATGCAGCATCGCGGCACCGCCCGGACCCGCGTCGTACCCGTCGTCTTCGATGAGGGCATCGCGACCGAGACCGGTGCCGAGGCCACAGCCGGCGGCAAGCAACTCGGCCATATCGGCTCGGGCGCCAACGGCCGTGCCCTCGCCATGCTCCGGCTCGACCGGTTGGCTGACGCGCTCACCGCGGGACAAACACCGCTCGGCGGCGGGCTCGCATTCCATCTCGCGGAAAAGCCGGACTTCATCCGCTTCCCCTTCCCTGGCGAGCCAAACTTCGGCGCTGTCGCAGGAGCTGCCCTATGAGCGACGCCGTCATCGTCAGCGAAGAGCGCGTCGCGATCGAGGGCGCGGACGGCAAGTTCCGCTGCCGCTGGCCGGGTACCGATCCGCTCTACATCGCCTATCACGACACCGAATGGGGCGTACCGGAATATGATTCCCGCGCGCTCTGGGAGAAGCTGATCCTCGACGGCTTCCAAGCCGGCCTCTCCTGGATCACCATCCTGAGGAAGCGCGACGCCTTCCGCGCCGGCTTCGCCGGTTTCGAGCCGGAGGCAGTCGCGCGCTTCACCGAGGCCGATGTGCAGCGCCTGCTTGCTGACCCCGGCATCATCCGCCATCGCGGCAAGATCGAGGGCACGATCAAGAGCGCGCAGGCCTATCTCAGGATCAGCGAGCGCGAGCCCTTCGCCGATTTCCTCTGGAAGCATCTCGACGGCCGCGTGCTGCAGAACAGCTACCGCGCCCAGAACGACGTACCGACCCAGACCAAGCTGTCGGAGACCGTCTCGAAGGAGCTGAAGAAGGCCGGCTTCACCTTCTGCGGCCCGACCATCGTCTATGCCTTCATGGAGGCCTGCGGGCTGGTCAACGACCACCTGACCGGCTGCTTCCGCTGGAGCGAATGCGCCGCGCTCGCCCGCGACTCGCGCCCCGCCGCCTGATGGCTCGCAAGCCCGCCCCGCCGCGCGCCTGGCAGCGCATGCTCTCGGGCCGCCGGCTCGACCTGCTCGACCCCTCGCCGCTCGACATCGAGGTCGAGGACATCGCCCACGGCCTCGCCCGCGTCGCCCGCTGGAACGGGCAGACGCACGGCGCTCATTCCTTCTCCGTCGCCCAGCATTCCCTGCTGGTCGAGGCGATCGCGGCCCATCTCAATCCGGACTGGGAGCGTGGCTGGCGCCTGATGGCGCTGCTGCACGACGCGCCGGAATACGTCATCGGCGACATGATCTCGCCGTTCAAGGTGGTGATGGGCGATGCCTACAAGAGCGTGGAGCTGCGCCTGCTCGCGGCGATCCACCTGCGCTTCGGCCTGCCTGCGGTGACGCCGGCTGACCTGAAGCGGAAGATCAAGGAGGCCGACACCATCGCCGCCTTCTTTGAAGCGACGCGCCTGGCCGGCTTCGGCCGCGAGGAGGCCTTGAAGTTCTTCGGCCGGCCGCAGGCGCTGCCGGCCGAAGTTCTGTCCTGGCTCGATCCGCTCGACACCGAGGCGGCGCAGGCGCGCTTCCTGGCGCGCTTCGCCGCGCTCGGCGGAGGCGGACTTACTGCGTCAGGCGCACCGCGCTGATCTCGCTGGCGATCGCCTTGAAGATCGGGCTGAGCTGCGAAGCATTCTTGACGTCGTAATACATCTCCGGCCGCGTGGCGCAGTTCCTCAGCAGCGTCGCGTCGCCGTCGATGACGCGGATCGTGTAGAGGCTGATTCCCGCCGCCTTGACCCCGGTGCAGGCGAGCGTCGTACGGGCATCGATCTGCGTGCCATTGGTGGTGAAGCGGTTCTCGGTGTTGTCGCCGTCGGTCAGCAGGATCATGTACTTCTTCAGCAGCGGCTCGGTCGAAGGCTTCGCCTGCGTGAACGGGGCGGCCGTCGACAGCGTGGCCCAACCCCAAACGGCACCGATCGTGACGTTGGTGTTGCCGACCGGCGTCATCGTGTCGACGCGGCTATTCAGCGCCGCCCAATCCGCAGTCAGCGGCAGGACTTCCGCGAGCGAGGTCTGGCTGCACCAGGTCGCCGGATATTGCTGGGTACTGGCCGAATAGGAACCCGCATCGCTGACATCGTAACTCTGATCGCGGTCGGCGATGCAGCCATGGCTCTGCGCCCATGCGTTCTTGGTCAGCGTCTCCGTCGAGCAGTTGCCCCACCAATCGCAGTTGACCTTTCGGGTCATGCCGTAGCGGATCCAGTTCTCGTTTTTGAGGCCGCGGTCGATCCGGACCTGGGTGTTGAACGGCACGATCGAGATCTTGATCTGATCGGGATCGATCGCCGCATCCTGCATGATCTTGATGAGATCCTTGGAGGCCTGCTTCAGCGCCGTCATCTTGCCGGACGAAGACATCGAGCCGGTATTGTCGAGCACCAGCGCGAGCTCGATCTTGTTGGTGCCCCAGGTCGACTGGCTGTTCGTTCCCACCGGAAGCCGGTTCACGCCGATCAGGTTGGAGATCGTCGTCGGCACAATGGCCTTGGCCTCGATCCTGATCGTCCGCGCCGTGCGATCGATCGTCACGGCCGCGCTTTCGAACTCGCCTTTCACATCGGGGGGCAGGTTGTCGCGGATCCAGGCGTCGATGCGCGTCCTGAGCTGCCCGTCCGTCAGCTTCTGGGCATCGCGTGCCGCCATCAGCGCCGCGGAATCGATCGCCGCATTGAGCGCCTGCCGGGTATTGCTGGCGCGGGAATAGTCGATCGCCACGCCGACGACGCCCATCAACGGAACGAGCGCCAACCCGAACAGCATCATCACGTTGCCGCGTTGATCCCGGCGGAAGCGCCTGAGCATCTCAGGCAGGAAGCCGATCTTCATCATTGGTTTCATCCAGGGCCGGATTGCCGCATTCGACCCTGGAAGCGTTGGCGGCCGGAACTTACGAATTGCTGAAACCGATTTGCGGAAGTCGGGCCTATCTGCACATTTTGAATCGAAACGGGCTGCCGTTACGTCATTATGCGTTCACCGCACCCGCGATACAACTTTAAGGAGCATTTTGACGGCCGCTACCCGCGAATGGCAATTCATTCAAAATTTGAACAAGTGATCATCATTTTTTCCGGATTTTGCAAAGTGTGCTTTCGCGGAATGATGGTCCCAACCTGATCGGAGGACCATCCATGTCGGACACCCCCACACTCGCCCTACCGGCCGGCGTCGTCGTCAAGGGCGCCCTGCAGCCTGACTTCGAGCAGATTCTCAGCACCGAGGCGCTCGGCTTCGTCGCCGACCTGCATCGCCGCTTCAACGAGACGCGCAAGCGCCTGCTGGCCCTGCGTGCAGAGCGTCAGAAGCGGTTCGACGCCGGCGAGACGCCCGATTTCCTGGCCGAGACCCGGCATATCCGCGAAGGCGACTGGACCGTCGCACCGATCCCGGCCGACCTCACCGACCGCCGCGTCGAGATCACCGGACCCGTCGACCGCAAGATGATCGTCAACGCGCTGAATTCCGGCGCGAAGGTCTTCATGGCCGATTTCGAGGACGCGTCTTCCCCGGTCTGGGCCAACATGATCGAAGGCCAGGTCAATCTCCGCGACCGCTGGGCGAACAGGATCGACTTCACCGATCCCACCAACGGCAAGGACTACAAGCTCAAGGCCAAGCCTGCCGTCCTGATCATCCGCCCGCGCGGCTGGCACCTGCCGGAGCGGCACATCGAAATCGACGGTGAGGAAGCCTCCGGGTCCCTGGTCGATTTCGGCCTCTATGTCTTCCACAACGCCAAGGCGGCGCTGGCCGCAGGCTCCGGCCCCTATTTCTACCTGCCGAAGCTGGAGAGCCATCTTGAGGCAAGGCTCTGGAACGACGTCTTCGTCGCCGCCCAGTCGGCGCTCGGGCTGAAGAACGGCACGATCAAGGCCACCGTCCTGATCGAGACCCTGCCCGCCGCCTTCGAGATGGACGAGATCCTCTACGAACTGCGCGAGCACATGGCCGGCCTGAATTGCGGCCGCTGGGACTACATCTTCTCCTTCATCAAGAAGCTCGCCCGCAACAAGGCCTATGTCCTGCCGGATCGCTCGCAGGTCGTGATGTCCAAAGCCTTTCTGCGCGCCTATTCGCTGCTGCTGATCAAGACCTGCCACAAGCGCGGCGCCTTCGCGATGGGCGGTATGGCGGCGCAGATCCCCGTCAAGAACAACCCCGAGGCCAATGCCGCGGCCTTCGCCAAGGTCAAGGCCGACAAGGAGCGCGAGGCCGGCGACGGCCATGACGGCACCTGGGTCGCCCACCCGGATCTCGTCCCGGTCGCGATGGAAGTCTTCGACCGGCTGATGCCGCAGGCCAACCAGCTCGGCAAGAAGCGCGACGACGTCTCGATCGGCGCCAAGGACCTGCTGGAGGTCCATCAGGGCACGCGCACCGAGGAAGGCTTCCGCGAGAACATCCGCGTCGGCGTCCAGTATATCGAGGCCTGGCTGCGCGGCCGCGGCGCGGTTCCGATCTACAACATGATGGAGGACGCCGCGACCGCCGAGATCAGCCGCGCCCAGATCTGGCAGTTCGTCCAGTACGGCGTCGCGCTCGAAGGCGGCATCACGGCCGATGCCGCGCTGTTCAAGCGCTGCCTGCCGGAGGAGATGGAACGGGTGAAGGGCGAACTCGGCGCCGAGACCTATGCCAAGGGTCGCTTCCCCGAGGCGATCGCGCTGTTCGAGACGCTTTCGCTGGCGCCGAACTTCGAGGACTTCCTCACCGTCCCGGCCTACGCCAAGCTCGCCTGAGTTCGGTTCGGTTCGGACCGATGACGTCGGAAGGGCGTCGCGCCATCGCGGCGCCCTTCCTTTTTGCGCAGTCAATGCAGATGCCACCAGACCCGTCCGCCGATCAGGATGGCGAGCAGGACGACCGAGCCGAACAGGTGCAGCAGGTCAGCCTTCCAGCCGCCGGCCGATGGCCTGCGGACATGCCGGTAGATCGCCTCCCGGCGACGGCGATAGGCCCCGATCGTGGTCATTGAAACCTCCATCCGGTTCACGGTGGACACAGCCGCGCTGCTACGGATTCAGGCGCGACGGGCAGCGACCGCCGGCCCGTTGCGCGCTGCCTTCATCGCCATGCCGGCAAGCGGGTGCGGCAGGTCCTCGATGGCATCGCAAAGCAGAGGCACGATGTCCGGCCGCGGCGGTGCGAGCGGCGCGCGGCAGGCCGCCCCGACCTCCGGATGCAGCATCGACAAAGCGAGCTTGATCAGGACCGGATCGGGCTCGCGCGCGAGCAAATCGAGCAGCGGAACGAGCCGCCGCTGCAGGATCTGTGCCTGCCCGTAGAATTCGGAGCGCGCCGCGCTCTCCAGCCGCGCCAGCCAATGCGGCGCGAGATTGCCGACGCTGGTGATCGCGCCGCAGCCGCCCGCGAGGAGATAGGACGGGATGGTCTCGGCCGCGCCGGTCAGGCGCATGAAGCGGCGGTCGCGCATGCGGGCGATCCGGTCGCAGCGGACGAGATCGCCCCGCCGCTCCAGGATGCCGACGATATTCGCAGCGCCTTCCAGCAGCTGCAGCGTCTCCGCAGCAATCTCCACGCCGCAACGATCCGGATCGTTGTCGAGGATGATCTCCAGCCCTGTCGCCTCCGCCGCCGCCAGGGCATGGGCGGCAAGGCCCGCCTGCGTCGGCCGGTTGTAATAGGGCATGCGCAGTAGCAGGGCCGAGGCGCCGGCCTTTTCCGCCGCATTGATCTCGGCGACCGTCCCGGCCGTCGAATAGCTGCCGACCGCGGCGATCACCGGGTAATGCCGGCCGGCGATGCGGCGGGCGGCGGCGCAGAGCGCCTCCCGCTCCTGCCCGCTCAGCGTCGGGCTCTCGCCCGTGGCGGTGCCGATCACGATGCCGTCGGCGCCCTGCGCGATCTGCCAGAGAATCAGGCGTTCCAGCGCGCCATGATCGATCCCCTCCTCGTCGAAGGGCGTAACCAGCGCGGTGAACATGCCATGGAGCCAGTGGTTCATGGCCTGGCCTCAGAGCAGCGAGAGCGTCTTGGCGGTTACGCGGACCGCCCGCGCCCGGTGCCCGGTCTCGAACACGGCATAGCGCAGCGCGGCGCCGCGATCGCAGAACATGCCGCCGCCGCGGCCATGCGTCTCGACGGCGAGCCAGTGGCCCTCCGCGTCGCGCCCGACCAGGAACTGGAGCGGGCCGCCGAAGGATTTACGAGGGATACTGAACATCATCTGTTTCCCGAGCGGCCTCCAAGGGCCGCCCCGACAAGCTAGGGAGGGCGCCATAGGGGTTCGAGACGAAGCCGAAGCCGCGATCATCAAGATCCCATAGGGATCGTGCCCCCGCGCTTTGACATCCTCCTGCCGCTCGCGCTCAATCCGCGCCCCTTCCTTCGGATTCGCCCGATGCGCTACCACCTCTTCGCCACGCTAGTCGCCGCCGGCCTGCTCGGCGCCTCCCTCGCGCAGGCGGCGACGCTCGCGCCGGAACAGCGCTTCAGGACGCTTGGCGACTTCTCCGCCAAAAAGGCAGGCAAACCGGCGCGGGATGTCAGCGGCCTCGCCTGCATGCCTGCTGCGAACGGCACCCAGCGCTGCCTGCTGATCAATGACGAGGGCTCCTTCGCGCAATTCGCCCGCATCGCCGAGAACCGCATCACCCCGGACGCAACCTTGGCCGTCATCGGGGCCAAAGCCTCACCCGATACGCTCGGCCAGCCGCCGCAAGGCATCTGCAAGATGCCCGGCCGCTTCGCCGAACTCGACGGCGAGGCCGTCGCCTATGCGGACGGCGCCTTCTATGTCGCAGGCTCGCATGGCTGCTCGCGCAAGCGCGGCGAATTCCGCCTCTCGGCCTTCCACCTTGCCCGGATCAAGGTCGATGCCGAAGGCACCGCCGCCGGCAAGGTCGAACTGACCTATCGCCTGAGCGACATGCTGCGCACCGCCGGTCCAGCCGGCGCCTTCTTCGGACGCGGCCTGATGGACGATAACGGCCTGAATGTCGAAGGCATCGCGGTCACCGGCGACACGCTCTGGGCCGGTCTGCGCGCGCCCTCCCTTGGCGATCGCGGCTTCCTCGTCGGCGCCTCGCTGAACGCCCTGTTCGCGCCGGGCCATGCGCCCGCGACGGAGGCGCCGCGGGTCTTCCAACTGCCGGCCGGCCCCGATCGCGGCATCCGCGACCTCGCGCCCCTCCCCGACGGCCGCCTGCTCGCGCTGCTGGGGCCGGCGCAGGAACAGGCCCTGCCGTATTCCCTGCTGCTGATCGACCCGGCCAGGCCCGATGCGGCAACACCGCTCGGCGATCTGCCGGCTCGCGGCGGCGACAAGGCGGAATCCCTGACCGTGTTGACGCAGGACGGCAAGGGCCTCGCGGTCCTGATCGGCTATGACGGCCCGAAGAACGGGCATTTCGAATCCTATCGCCTGCCGCTCGAACCGCGCTGAGCCCATGGACTTCCGCAACGATCTCACCCGCGCTGTCGAGCTCTACCGCGCCGAGGTCGCAGACCCACGCGAGCATCTCGCGCTGCTGCGCTGGCAGATGGCTGAAGGCCATGCGCTCGACCGGCGCGATACCTTTCCCGGCCATCTCACCACCAGCGCCTTCGTGCTCTCGCCGGATCATGCTCAGGTCCTGCTGATCGACCATGTCGTGATCGGCCGCTGGCTCCAGCCCGGCGGACATTGGGAGGACGCCGAGCATTTCCATCTCTCGGCCGCACGCGAGACGATCGAGGAAACCGGCGTGCAGGGCCTCGCCCTGCATCCCTGGCATCAAGGCGGTGACCTGCCCTTCACCATCGACAGCCACGACGTGCCCGGCAAGCCATCGCGCGGCGAGCCGGCCCACATCCATCACGACCTGCAATATCTCTTCCTCGCCGATCCGGCCCTGCCGCTGGTCGCGCAGGTCGAGGAGGTGCACGCCGCCGCCTGGAAGCCGATCGAAGCGCTCGCCGGGATCGCGCCACGCGCGCTGGAGCGACTCTCCGGCCTGCCCAAACCCTGACTGTTGCAGCGCAACAACAGCGGGGCGGATTGCCGAAATCACTATGGCTCTTTTATCGCGGCAGGATCGGGCTCGCGACATGGTCAGTTCGAGGATGAAATAGTTATTGCAATTGATTTGCATTAGCGTATCAATCCGAGACCTCCCCGGAGCACACCTATGTTTTCGAAAGCCATCGCTCTCGCCCTGACCGCTGCGGCCCTCTCGGCCCCCGCCATCGCCGCCGACCTCTCCTCCCGCAAGGGCACGCCCGTTGCGCCGCCGCCCGTCCTCTCCGCCTGTACGGAAAGCGAGGGCATCCCGACCGACGCCTTCGGCTTCACCACCGGTTCGGACGTCGCGGATACCGGCTCCTTCGGCACCAGCCTGACCTATGGCGGCGCCTTCGGCACCCGCGGCGGCAGCTTCAACGGCCATGGCCTGGCCTTGCAGGGCTCCTACGGTCTGTTTCCCTGCTTCGAGATCGGCCCCTATGTGCTGGGCTCCTTCAGCAACGCCTCGATCGGCGGCATCAGCGCCGACGAGCGCGCCTTCGGCGCCGGCGTCGAGATGAAGTACAAGCTGCTCGGGCGGGACATGCACGGGCTCGGCCTGACGCTGGTCATCGATCCCAGCTTCAACCGCGCCGATCCGGACGGCGCCGGCCGCTTCACCACCTACAATACCGGCATCCGCTTCTTCGCCGACAGGACGCTGATCCCGAACACGCTCTATGCCGGGCTGAATATCTCGCATGACCTGACCTGGACCGGTCCCTCGCCCTATCAGCGCTCCTCCACCTTCACCATCGCGGGCTCGCTCGCCTGGCAGGTCTCGGACGGGCTCTATCTCAGCGGCGAGGTGCGCCATATGCGCGCCCATAACGAGCTCGGCTTCGGCAAGGAGGCGGGCTACGCCACCTTCGCCGGCCCCGGCGTGTTCTGGCAGGCGACGAAGCAGCTCGCGCTGTCTGCCGCCTACAACATCCAGGTCTCCGGCAAGGCCAAGGGCGAGCCCGGCAATCTCGACCTCACGAATTTCAGCCAGCATCTCGTCAAGGTGAAGCTCGGCTACAGCTTCTGACGGCTCGCCGCCAATTGTTAACCGCGCTTGCCGGAAGGCGCGGTTGAGGTGTCTTTTCCTATCGGTTTTCACCCCGGCTTAAGGTCACAACGGATTGTATTTCCGAGGCTGCCTCTAGGGAAGCGATCTTGGCCAATCTTGTCCTGACCTTCGCGCTCGCATGCGGGCTTTCAACCTTGGCGGCTGCCGCCGCCAAGTCCTTTGAACCTCGGCCCGAAGCGGACAGCGCCAGCGTCTGCGACGATCTGGACGACGCGCCGACAGACGCCTTCGGCTTCACCGATGGCTCCGGTATCGCCGATCTCGGCCGTGGCAGCGTCGGCCTCACGCTCGGCGGCAATGCCGGCGTACGGGAGGGCCGCTCGCTCAGCCGCAACGGCACATTGCAGGGCTCCTATGGCCTCCTGCCTTGCCTCGAGATCAGCGCCTCGCTCTTCGGCGGCACGACACGCTCGACGATCGCGCGCGAGCGCCTGAAGGACCGCAGCCACGGCGGCAGCTTCGAAGCCAAGTACCGGCTGCTCAGCCACCGCGACCACGGGCTCGGCCTCAGCCTCGGCGTCGAGACCGGCCTCGAGCGGAACGACGACAGGCTGGCTGGCCGCTTTTCCAGCTACAACACGGCGTTCAAGCTCCTTGCCGACCGCATCATCGTGCCCGGCACGCTCTATGGGGCGGTCAACCTCTCGCACAACCTGACCTGGAATGGCCCGGAGCCCTATCAGCGCAGCGCGACCACCGCGATCGGCGCTTCGCTCGCCTGGCAGTTCCGCGACGGCTTCTATCTCAGCGGCGAAATCCGCCATCTGCGTCAGCAGAACTCGCTGGGTCTCGGCAATCATGCCGGGCACGCCACCTTCATCGGGCCCGGCATCTACTGGCAGGCCACCGAGGAACTCGCGATCTCCCTCGCCTACAACGTCCAGATCGCCGGGCATGAGCGTGGCCGCGACCGCCCGCTCGATCTCACGAACTTCAGCCGGCATCTCGTCCAGATCGACATCGGCTGGAGCTTCTGAGCCTCTCTGCAAGCGAGCCTGGGTAATCTTCTCCTTACGTTGACATACTCCCCCTGAGTATCTAGCGTGACCGGATCGAAGCACGGCTCTGGCTCCATGCCCCACACGCCCGAAGAGAAGAAGCGCGCCGTCACGCGTTTGCGCCGGATCAGGGGGCAGACTGAGGCCCTGATCGTCGCCGTCGAACGCGGCGAGGAGTGTGGCGCGCTGCTGCAGCAGCTCGCGGCCCTGCGTGGTGCGGCGACCGGATTGATGGCCGAAGTGCTCGAAAGCCACCTGCGCGAGACCATGGCCGGCCGGGCCGAGGCAGCGAAGGCGGAAGCCGAACAGGACGATGAGATCGCCGCGATCATGCGGGTGATCCGCCCCTATCTGAAATGAACATCCGCAAGGAAGGAAGCCCCCGATGAAGACCCGTGCCGCCGTCGCCTGGGAAGCCGGCAAGCCCCTCACCATCGAGACCATCGAGATCGGCGGCCCCAAGGCCGGCGAGGTCCTGGTCGAGGTGATGGCGACCGGCATCTGCCACACCGACGCCTACACGCTCTCGGGGCTGGATTCGGAGGGCAAGTTCCCGGCGATCCTCGGCCATGAGGGCGCAGGTATCGTGCGCGAGGTCGGCGCCGGCGTGACCAGCCTGAAGCCCGGCGATCATGTCATCCCGCTCTACACGCCGGAATGCCGCAGCTGTAAGTCCTGCCTGTCGCGCCGGACCAATCTCTGCACCTCGATCCGCGCCACCCAGGGGCAAGGCGTGATGCCGGACGGCACGAGCCGCTTCTCCTGCGATGGCGGCGAGGTGTTCCACTACATGGGCTGCTCGACCTTCGCGAACTTCACGGTGCTGCCCGAGATCGCGCTCGCCAAGGTCCGCGAGGACGCGCCGTTCGACAAGATCTGCTATATCGGATGCGGCGTGACCACCGGCATCGGCGCGGTGATCTACACGGCGAAAGTCTGGCCGGGCGCCAATGTGGTGGTCTTCGGCCTCGGCGGCATCGGCCTGAACGTCATCCAGGGCGCCCGCATGGTCGGCGCCGACAAGATCATCGGCGTCGACATCAACCCGGCCAAGCAGGAGATGGCGCGCAAATTCGGCATGACCGATTTCATCAACCCGAGCGAGATCGGCAACGACAAGGTCGTACAGGCGATCGTCGACCTGACCGGCGGCGGCGCCGATTTCTCCTTCGACGCCACCGGCAATACGAACGTGATGCGCCAGGCGCTGGAATGCTGCCATCGCGGCTGGGGCGAATCGATCGTCATCGGTGTCGCCGAGGCCGGCAAGGAGATCGCGACCCGTCCGTTCCAGCTCGTCACCGGCCGCGTCTGGAAGGGCACGGCCTTCGGCGGCGCGCGCGGGCGCACCGACGTGCCGAAGATCGTCGACTGGTACATGGAGGGCAAGATCAACATCGACGACCTGATCACCCACAAGCTCTCGCTCGACGAGATCAACTACGGCTTCGACCTGATGCATGAGGGCAAGTCGATCAGGAGCGTGGTGGTCTACTGAGGCGCCGTTCCACCGCCTCATTCGGCGGGCACTGAAGCACGACCTTTGTCATTCCGGGGCAGCGCAACGCGCTGAACCCGGAACCCACGACCGGGTGAAACGCTTGAACAAGCCGACCGGGCAAGGGCTCGCCCGGTCGTGGATTCCGGGGTCCTCGCTTCGCGAAGCCCCCGGAATGACAAGTGCGCGCCGCAAGAAAGGATCCGCCCAATGGAACTGCTCTCGTCCTCGAAGGCCTTCGGCGGCTCGCAGCGCGTCTACCGGCATGACAGCGCCGCTTGCGCCTGCCCGATGACCTTTGCGATCTACCTGCCGCATCAGATCGAGGACGGGCCGGTTCCGCTGCTCTGGTATCTCTCGGGCCTGACCTGCTCCCACCAGAACGTCATGGACAAGGGCGAGTACCGCGCCGCCGCCGCCGCCAACGGCATCGCCATCATCTGCCCGGATACGAGCCCGCGCGGCGAAGGCGTTCCGGACGAGTCGGAGAACTGGCAGTTCGGCTCCGGCGCCGGCTTCTATCTCGACGCCACGCAGGAGCCCTATGCGAAGAACTACCGCATGGAGACCTATATCCGGGACGAATTGCCCGAGCTGGTCGCGAGGCATTTTCCGGTCGACATGAACAGGCAGGGCATCTTCGGCCATTCCATGGGCGGCCATGGCGCGATCACGCTCGCGCTCAAGAACCCCGACCGCTACCGCTCGGTCTCCGCCTTCGCGCCGATCACCCAGCCCTCGACGGCCGGCTGGTCGCGCCCCGCCTTCGAGAAGTATCTGGGGCCGGACGAGACCAAATGGCGCGCCTACGACTCGACCCTGCTGATCGCCGACGGCCATCGTGTCCGCGACCTGCTGGTCGACCAGGGCACCGCCGACGGCTTCCTCGAGGAAGGCCTGCGCCCGCAGCTTCTCGATGTCGCCTGCGCAACCGCCGGGATCCCGCTCCAGCTGACCATGCGCGACGGCTACGACCACTCCTACAATTTCATCTCGACCTTCATGGCCCAGCACATCGCCTGGCACGCGGAACGTTTGACCGCATAAGGCGCCGCAGCGGGAACGGTCGCCACGCCGGCCGCGTTGAGAGCATCACAGCCTCAACCGGCCCAAGGGGGATCGTTTCATGGCCAAGCGCCGCATGCCGCAGAGCGACCGCTCGCTGTTCACGCGCCTGTCGCAAGCCGTCGCGCATTGGGCCGGAAGGCCACAGACCTTCATCGGCGCCGCCGTGCTCATCGTCCTCTGGGCGCTCTCCGGCCCGTTCTTCGGCTACAACGATACCTGGCAGCTCGTCGTCAACACCTCGACGACGATCGTCACCTTCCTGATGGTCTTCATCATCCAGAACAGCCAGAACCGTGACACCGCGGCGATGCAGATCAAGCTCGACGAGCTGATCTGCCGGCTGGAGGGCGCCCGCGAGGAGTTGCTCGATCTCGAGGAACTCGACGAGGACAAGCTCGAGGCGATCCGCGACGAGTTCGAGGCGATGGCGGCCAAGGCCCGCAAGCTCGCCACCTCCACCGGTGGCAAGCCCTCTTCACCCGCATGATCCGCCGGTGGCATCCTCACCTCCCGCTCGGTCATGCCTTTGCGGATTTCAGCTAGGCTTACGCCCGACATTCACGCCCCGGTAAGGTTAGCTTTTAGGGTTAAGTGTCATTTAAGAAATCACTGCCATGATCCTTCCCGTTGGTAACACGCGCGGGCTGCGTTCGTTGCGCCGCGCAAACGCGAAGGACACTGCCATGGGCAGCCTGAAAACTCTCGCGCTGGCGGGCGGCCTGGCCCTCGGCGTCTCCGCCGCGGCCCAAGCCGCGGATCTCGCCTACGCTCCGCCTCCTCCCCCGCCGCCACCGCTCGGCCTCAAGGGCACGATCTCGAGCGGCATCTATCTGCGCGGCGATATCGGTGTCGGCGTCCAGAGCGTCGGTAAATACTACCAGGAAGATGTCGCCCAGTTCGGCGGCGCCTTCTTCGGCAAGAGCGACAACGCCGCCTTCTTCGGCGGGCTCGGCATCGGCTATCGCTTCAACAACTGGCTGCGCTTCGACGTCACCGGCGAGTATCGCGGCGCCGGCCAGATCGGCGTGAACGACATCGTCTACAACCCGTTCAACAACGGCAACCAGACGAATACCTACAAGGGCAACCTGACCTCGCTGGTCACGCTGTTCAACGGCTATTTCGACCTCGGCACCTGGAACTGCCTGACGCCCTATATCGGCGCCGGCATCGGTTTCTCGCAGAACCGCATCAGCGGATTGACCGATCAGGGCGCCCTGACCGGTAACTTCAACGGCGCGACGCTGGGTTACGCCAATAGCGGCAGCAACACCGACCTCGCCTGGGCCCTGATGGCCGGCGTCGGTTACGAGGTGAACAAGAACCTGACCCTGGAAGTCGGCTATCGCTACCTGAACCTCGGCGACGCCCAGTCGGGCCGTCTGATCAACGCCTTCACCGGGCAGGTCCAGGCTCCGCTCAAGGCCAGGGACATCGAGAGCCACGATTTCCGCATCGGCATGCGCTGGAACTTCGGCGATCCGAACTGCTGCGGCACGCCCGAGCCGGTCGCCTACGCGCCCCCGCCGGTGGTGCGCAAGTACTGAGGCTTCGCGCCTGTCGAAACACAAAACGGCGCGGGCAATCCCCGCGCCGTTTTGCTTTTGTCAGCGCAGCAGCGACTGTCCGGTCATCTCGGCCGGCTGCGCCAGCCCCATCAGCGCCAGCAGCGTCGGCGAGATATCGGCGAGGCGCCCGTCGGCAAGCCCCTTGGCCTGCCCGCCGACCAGCATCAATGGCACCGGATTGGTGGTGTGGGCCGTATGCGGCTTGCCCGTTACCGGATCGACCATCAGCTCAGCATTGCCGTGGTCGGCGGTGACCAGCAGCGCCCCGCCCTGCCGCATGATGGCATCGGCAATGGCGCCGAGCCCTGCATCGACCGTCTCGACCGCCTTGATCGCGGCTGCCAGCACGCCGGTATGGCCGACCATGTCGGGATTGGCGAAGTTGAGCACGACGAGATCGTAACGGCCGGAATCGATCGCCTCGACCGCCTTCCGGGTCAATTCCGGCGCCGACATTTCGGGCTGCAGGTCGTAGGTCGCGACCTTTGGCGAGGGCACCATGATCCGGTCCTCGCCGGCATAGGGCGCCTCCTCACCACCGTTGAAGAAATAGGTGACGTGCGGATACTTTTCGGTCTCCGCCATCCGCACCTGCGTCCGGCCGGCCTTGGCGACGGTCTCACCAAGCCCATTGGCCAGCGTCTGGGCTGCGAACAGCATCGGCATGATCTTGTCCAGTTCGGCGCTGTAGGAGGTCATGCTGACCGCCTTGACCAGCTCCGGCCGGCGCGGGCGGGCGAAGCCGGCGAAATCCGGTTCCAGCACGGCGGCGAGGATCTCGCGGATGCGGTCCGAACGGAAATTGAAGCTGAGCAGCCCGTCGCCATCCTTCATCCCGGCATAGCCGCCGATCGCGGCCGGCAGGATGAACTCGTCGGTGACATCCTTCGCATAGGCAGCGGCGATCGCGGCCTGCGCGTCGGGGAAGCGCTCGCCCTCTCCCAGCACCATGGCGCGCCAGGCCTTCTCGACCCGCTCCCAGCGATTGTCGCGATCCATCGCGTAATAGCGCCCGCAGACGCTGGCGATGGTCGCGCCCGCCGGCAGCGCGGCAGCGAAGGCCTTCACATACTCGGCGGCCGATTGCGGCGGCGTATCGCGCCCGTCGGTGAAGACATGGACATGCACGGTGACGCCCTGCGCGGTCAGGATGCGAGCGAGCGCCACCGCATGGTCCTGATGGGCATGGACACCGCCCGGCGAGACGAGGCCGAGCAGATGGCAGGCGCCGCCGCTCGCCTTCAACCCGGCGACGAGGCCGGTCGCTTCGAGAGCCCCGCCGATCGAGCCATCGGCGATCGCCTGGTTGATGCGCGGCAGGTCCTGCATCACCACCCGGCCGGCACCGAGATTGAGATGGCCGACCTCGGAATTGCCCATCTGCCCGGGCGGCAGCCCGACATCGAGCCCTGATGTGTGCAGGAAGGCATGTGGGCCCGCCGCCCAGAGCCGGTCGAAATTCGGCGTGTTCGCCAGCCTGACGGCGTTGTTCTGGCTCTCCTCGCGCCAGCCCCAGCCATCGAGGATCATCAGCATCACGGGGCGAGGCGGCATCGGCTTGACCTGTCTGGAACGGTGAAAGGTGCTTGTGCGGATACCATGCGCCACACGGCCGATGCGAGTGTTATGAAGGTGGGGAACGCGACGAAGCCGGAACGGAGGAGACATATGTCGATCAAGGCGCTGGTTTTCGATGCCTATGGCACGCTCTTCGACGTCCAGTCGGTCGCGGCCGTCACCGACGCCGCCTTTCCCGGCCATGGCGCGACGATCACGCAGGTCTGGCGGCTGAAGCAGCTCGAATACACCTGGCTGCGCGCCTTGATGGACCGCTACGAGGATTTCTGGACCGTCACCCGCGACTCCCTCGATTTCACGCTGAGAACGCTCGGCCTCGCCGCGTCGCCCGAGCTCGTCGCCAGGATCGCGGCGGCCTATGACGCGCTGTCCCTCTATCCCGAGGCCCGCACCGCACTCGAAGGCCTCGCCTCCTACCGCCTCGCCATCTACTCGAATGGCAGCCCGGACATGCTGAAGCGGCTCGTCGCCCATGCCGGGATCACCGATCTCCTGGAAACCGTGATCAGTGTCGACGAGATCGGCGTCTACAAGCCCGATCCGCGCGGCTATACCCTCGTCGAGAAGCGGCTCGGGCTGGCGCGCGACGAGATCCTCTTCGTCTCCTCCAACGGCTTCGATATCGCCGGCGCCAAGGCGCATGGCTTTCACGTTGCTCGCATCGAGCGCGTGCCGGCCGGCCGGCTGCGCGGCGAGCTTGCTGCCGCTGCGACGATCGACCCCACGCTGATGTTCAAGGCGCTCCGGATGCAGCCGGAGCAGCTCGGCTTCCAGGCCGATGCGACCATTGCCGCGCTGACCGATCTCGTCTCCTATGTCGCCGGACTGAGACAGGCCTGACGCGCCGCGCGTGGAGACCCCGATGATCAAGCTCTACTACCACCCCTCGCCGAACCCGGCGAAGATCGCGCTGTTCCTGGAGGAAGCCGGCCTGCCCTACGAGATGGTGCCGGTCGATACCCGCAAGGGCGAGCAGTTCAAGCCGGACTTCCTCGCGATCAACCCCAACGCGAAGACCCCGGCTCTGACCGATGGCGACGTCACTGTCTTCGATTCCAACGCGATCCTGCTCTATCTCGCCGAGAAGACCGGCCAGTTCCTGCCGCAGGACACGCCGAAGGCGCGCGGCGAGATGCTGTCCTGGCTGATGTTCGTCGCGACCGGCATCGGCCCCTATTGCGGCCAGGCGGTGCATTTCAGCCGCTTCGCGCCCGAGAAGCTGCCCTACGCCATCAACCGCTACGCCCGCGAGGCCGAGCGGCACTGGGGCATCGTCAACGACCTGCTCGCGAACCGCCGTTACATGCTCGGCGACACCTATACGCTGGTCGACATGTCGATCTGGGGCTGGGCGACGCGGCTCTCCTTCGCCGTTGGCGAGACCTGGCCCGAAATGTTTCCGCATGTGAAGCGCCATCTCGACGAAATCTCGGCCCGCCCCGCCGCGCAGCGCGCCGTCGCCCTCAAGGATCAATTCGCCTTCAAGGCGGATTTCGATGCGGAAGCGCGGAAGTTCCTCTTCCCGCAAAACGCGCATCTCGCGAGCTGATCGCAGCCCCGCGCGCCTGTGCATCATGCCTGCCCCGCCGGCAATAGCGCTGGCGGCGGCGAGGTTTTCGCGCCAGTGTCCGCGCGGTCCCGCGCTCGGGAGACGCGGGCAGGACTAGCCTCCGAGAGGACGAATGCCGACCGATATCGAGATCGCGCGCGTAGCCACGCTGCAGCCCATCGCCACGATCGCCGCAAAGGCGGGCATCCCCTCCGAGGCCCTGAATCCCTACGGCAAGTACATTGCCAAGATCGATACCCATGCGATCCCCGGCTTCCAGGCGAAAGCCGACGGCAAGCTGATCCTCGTCACAGCGATCAGCCCGACGCCGGCCGGCGAAGGCAAGACCACGACGACGGTCGGCCTCGGCGACGGCCTCTCCCGCATCGGCAAGCGCGCGATGATCGCGCTGCGCGAGCCCTCGCTCGGCCCGAGCTTCGGCATGAAGGGCGGCGCGGCCGGCGGCGGCTATGCCCAGGTCGTGCCGATGGAACAGATCAACCTGCACTTCACCGGCGATTTCCACGCCATCACCAGCGCCCATAACCTGCTGGCGGCGATGATCGACAACCATGTCTACTGGGGCAACGGCCTCGGTCTCGACACCCGCCACATCGCCTGGCGCCGCGTCATGGACATGAACGACCGGGCACTGCGCTCCATCGTCTCCTCGCTCGGCGGCGCCAGCAACGGCTTCCCGCGCGAGGACGGCTTCGACATCACCGTCGCCTCCGAGGTCATGGCGATCTTCTGCCTCGCGCGCGACGCCGCCGATCTGGAGGCGCGTCTCGGCCGCATCGTCGTCGGCCGCACCCGCGACAAGCGCCTCGTCACTGCCGCCGACATCAAGGCGACCGGCGCGATGAGCGTGCTGCTCAAGGACGCGCTGATGCCGAACCTCGTGCAGACGCTGGAAGGCACGCCCGCCTTCGTCCATGGCGGCCCCTTCGCCAACATCGCCCATGGCTGCAATTCGGTGATCGCGACGAAGGCTGCGCTGAAGCTCGCCGATTACGTCGTCACCGAGGCCGGCTTCGGAGCCGATCTCGGCGCCGAGAAGTTCTTCGACATCAAGTGCCGCAAGGCCGGCCTGAAGCCCGCCGCCGCCGTCGTGGTCGCCACCGTGCGCGCCCTCAAGATGCATGGCGGCCTCGCCAAGGACGCGCTCGGACGCGAGGACCTGAAGGCGCTGGAAGCCGGGCTCTCCAACCTGACCCGCCATGTCAACAATCTCAGGAAGTTCGGTGTGCCGCCGATCGTGGCGATCAACAACTTCACCACCGACACTGCCGCCGAGCACGAACTGACCCGCAACTATTGCCGCAACCATCTCGGCGTCGAGGCGGTGATCTGCCGGCACTGGGCCGAAGGCGGCGCCGGCACCGAGGAATTGGCCCGCAAGGTCGCAGGCCTCGCCGACGAGGGCGAGGCCGATTTCGCCCCGCTCTATTCCGACGCGATGCCGCTGCGGCAGAAGCTGGAGACGATCGCGCGCGAGATCTACGGCGCCGAGGGCGTCAGCGTCGATGCCAAATTGAAGGCTCGCTTCGCCGAGCTGGAGGAGGCCGGCTTCGGCCATCTGCCGGTCTGCGTCGCCAAGACCCAGTATTCCTTCTCCGCCGACCCGACTTTGCGCGGCGCGCCCTCCGGCCACACCGTGCCCTTGCGCGAACTCCGGCTTTCGGCCGGTGCCGGCTTCGTCGTCGCAATCTGCGGGGACATCATGACCATGCCCGGCCTGCCGCGCGAGCCCGCCGCCGAACGCATCCATATCGACGCGCAGGGGCGCATCGAAGGGCTGTTCTGAAGGGTGTCGCTGTTCTGAAGCGGGTCATCCCGTGCGCGCTGCAGCGTGAAACGCTGCTGCGCAGACACGGGGCCGTCTTCAGAAAGAGGCGCCTTCTCGTCATGCGATCCCGTGTCTGCGTAGCGGCACTTCGCGCTGCAACGCGCACGGGATGACGGCGAACTTCTTAAAGCTTACGCAACGGATCGCCCCCTACCTTGCGCTATCCCGCAAGGAAGCCGACCCGATGAGCCAGGCCGAAACCGGTCTGCCCCGTACGCACAGCCTGAAGGCCCGGGTCATGGGCTGGACGCTCGCCATTCTGGTGGCGATCGCCATTCCGGCCGGCGCAGCCTTCCTGTGGATCGTCGACGCGACCGTGGTGAAGCTCGGCACGCTCGTCGCCGAGAAGCAGATTCTGTTCGACCGCTATCGCGGGCTGGAAGCGCTGATGCGCGAGGTCTCGCTGGCCGAGACGGTCGCCCGCGCGCCTGCGATCGTCGACTGGGCCGAGGACGAGAACGATCCCGAAAAGGCCGCGCGCGGTCTGGCCGAACTGGAGCATTACCGCCAGTCCTTCCGGGACCGCAGCTATTTCACCGTCCTCGCCGGCTCGGGCAATTACTACTTTAACGACAAGGACAACAGCTACGAGCATGAGCGCAAGCGCTACACGCTCTCGGCCAACAATCCGCGCGACGGCTGGTACTACAAGACGGCGGCGCTCGGCTCCGGCTGCCACCTGAACGTCGACAACGACGACAATCTCCGCGTCACCAAGGTCTGGATCAACTGCATCATCCGCAAGGACGGCCGCGTGCTGGGCATCATCGGCACCGGGCTCGACCTGACTCAGTTCATCCGCGAGGTCGTCGACATCCCGCAGACCGGCGTCCAGAGCATGTTCGTCGACCGTAGCGGCGCCGTGCAGGCCCATCGCGATGCCAGCCTCGTCGACTTCCACAGCCTGACCAAGGACATCTCCGCCAAGAAGACGATCTACCAGCTCGTCGACAACGATCCGGACCGCAGCCTGCTCGGCCAGATGATCGCGCGCGTCGGGGCCGGCGACGACCTCGTGCAGTCGCGCTTCATGACGGTCGACGGCAAGCGCGTGCTCGTCGGCGTTGGTTATCTCGACCGGCTCGGCTGGTTCAACGTCACGGTGATGGATATCGACCGGATCATCGACCGCAGCCTGTTCCTGCCGCTCGGCCTGCTGTTCGGCGCGGTGCTGCTCGCGGCAGCCGCCCTGATGACGATGCTGTTCAAGCGCGCGGTGCTCGACCGGCTGACACGTGTGGAGCACGCCGCCAGCCATGTCCGCGCCCGCGAGTTCCGTTCCGTCGCGATTGATGCCGGCCGCGACGAGATCGGCCGGCTGTCGCAGGCCTTCGGCACGATGGCACGCAGCGTCGAGGAAAACACCGCCCGCCTCGAGGAGGCCGTGCGCGAGCGGACCGAGCAGCTCGAGCGCCTCGCCCATGCCGACCCGCTGACCGGCGTGTTCAACCGACGCGGCTTCGAGCAGGCCTTCGAGAAAAGCCGCAGCCGCGCCGGACGAACCGGGCATCAGGCGGGGCTGCTGCTGGTCGATCTCGACAATCTCAAGCCGCTCAACGATCGCCATGGCCACCAGAGCGGCGACGAGGTGATCGCCGAGCTTGCCCGGCGGATGACGAAGCTCCTGCGCGACCGCGACATCTGCGCACGCTGGGGCGGCGACGAATTCATCCTGCTGCTGGATAATGTCGACCGCGACGGATTGTCGGCCATAGCGGCGGCAATCGTCGCCGCTGCGGCGGAGCAGCCGGTCATCCTCGACAGCGGTGTCTCCATCCTCGTCAGCACCAGCATCGGCGCGACACTGCTGGAACCGGAAGATGCGTTGACGGAGGCCACGCGCCGCGCCGACGAGGCGCTCTATGTCGCCAAGCGCAACGGCCGCAACGGCTTCGCCGTCAGCCCGCAGGAAGAGCTTCCGTTGCGCCGGCGCGGCAACGGCTGAAACCGGTCATCCCGTGCGCGCTGCGGCGCGAAGTGCCGCTGCGCAGACACGGGACCGCGTGACGAGAAGGCGCCTTTTTCTGAAGACGGTCCCGTGTCTGCACCGCGGCACTTCGCGCCGCAATGCGCACGGGATGACACGCTTAGGCGAAGTCGAGCTGGACCTTGATCGCTTTCGACTTGTCGGCAGCGAGATCGAAAGCCTCCACCGCACGGTCGACCGGAATCGACGCGGTCAGCAGCGGCGAGAGATCGATCGAGCCCGAGCCGATCATCGCTACCGCCCAGTCGAATTCCTCATGGAAGCGGAAGGAACCGCGCAGGTCGAATTCCTTGGCTACGACGACGTTCATCGGCAGCGTGAACTGGCCGCCGACGCCGATCTGGACGATGACGCCGCCCGGCCTGACCACGTCGAAGGCTCCCGTCAGCGCATGCTGGTTGCCGGACGCCTCGAACATCACGTCGAAGGCGCCCTTCTCCGCGCCGTATTCCGCCTTGAGCCGCTCGGGCTCGGCGGCGACATTGACCGTCGCGGTCGCACCCATCTTGCGGGCGACCGGCAATGGCCCGTCGACGACGTCGGTCGCGACGATTTCGGAGGCGCCCGCCGCCTTGGCGGCGAGGATCGTCAGCGCCCCAATCGGCCCCGCCCCCGTCACCAGCACGCGCTTGCCGAGCAGCGGCCCGGCGCGCTTGGCGGCATGGAGGCAGACCGAGAGCGGCTCGGCGAAAGCCGCTTCCGCAGCGGTGACGCGCGGTGCCACCTTCACGGCCTGCCGCTCCTCGACCACGAGCACGTCGCGGAAGCCGCCCTGCACATGCGGGAAGCGCATCGCCGAGCCGTAGAACAGCATGTCGGTGCAGTGCTGCTGCAGACCCATCTGGCAATAGCGGCAATGGCCGCAGGCGCGGCTCGGATTGACGGCCACCCGGTCGCCCGGCTTCACCCGCGAGACCTCGCCGCCGATCGCCTCGACCCGGCCGGCGATCTCATGGCCGAGGATCATCGGCTCGCGCACGCGGATCGTGCCGAAGCCGCCATGCAGGTAGTAATGCAGGTCCGAGCCGCAGATGCCGCCGGCCTCGATCCGCACGCGCACGTCGCGCGGCCCGAGTTCGGGCGCGGTCGTCGGCTCGACCCGCAGATCCTTCTCGGCATGGATGACGACGGCACGCATGGGACGCTCCCGAATTCGCCGCGCTGCAGCACGCGGCACCATTGTCTAATCGATTGAAACCTGCTTACCCAAAGCCGCGCCCTGGGCGCAAACCGAAATCGCCGCATCCGGCATTTTGCGAGGATAAGCCATGTCGCTGTCGCTGTTCAGTCTCGCCGGCAAGATCGCGCTCGTCACCGGCTCGGGCCAGGGCATCGGCCTCGCGCTGGCGGAAGGCCTGTCGGATGCCGGCGCCCATGTCGTGCTGAACGGCCGCGACAAGACGAAACTGGAGCGGGCTCAGCAGGCGCTCACGGCCGGCGGTCGCAAGGCCTCCATCGCTCCCTTCGACGTCACCGACCACGCAGTGGTCGAGGCCGGCGTCGCCATGATCGAGGCCGAAATCGGCCCGATCGATATCCTGATCAACAATGCCGGCATGCAGAAGCGCGCGCCGATCACCGAATTCCCCGTCGAGGGCTGGCACGAGGTGATCAACACCAACCTGCATTCGGTATTCTACGTCACCCAGGCCGTGACGAAGCGCATGGTGCCGCGCAAGCGCGGCAAGATCATCAGCATCGGCTCAGTGATGAGCGAGCTCGGGCGCGCCACCATCATCCCCTACACGGCCTCCAAGGGGGCGGTGAAGATGATGACGCGGGGCCTCGCCGCCGAGCTCGGCAAGCATAACATCCAGGCTAACGCCATCGGCCCCGGCTATTTCGCGACCGAGATCAACGCCGCGCTGATCGCGGATGAAGCCTTCTCGAACTGGGTCTGCAGCCGCACGCCGGCCGGGCGCTGGGGCGAGACGAAGGAATTGGCCGGCGCCGCGATCTTCCTTGCCTCGGAAGCGAGCGACTACGTCAACGGCCATCTGCTGATGGTCGATGGCGGCCTGACGTCGGTGGTGTGAGGCTGCTCGACAGGGCTTGTCATCCCGGGCGAAGCGAAGCGCAGACCCGGGATCCATTCCGGAATGGTTCAGGCATGGATCCCGGATCGGCGCGGCTTCGCCGCTTGTCCGGGATGACCCGCGTTTTTGCTAAACCAGAAGGCAGCGCCTAATCAGGCCGCAGCCTTCGTCACCGCCTCGACGACATCGTCGACCGCGCGCTCGACCAGGTCGCGGTCGTCGCCCTCGGCCATGACACGGATCACCGGTTCGGTTCCGGACGGACGGATGACCAGGCGGCCGCTCTCGCCGAGCAGCAGCTTCGCCGCCTCGATCGCACTGACCACCTGCTTCTCCTCCAGCGGGCGCCCCTTCTTGTAGCGCACGTTCTTGAGGATCTGCGGCAAAGGCTCGAAGCAGTGGCAGACCTCCGAGACCGGCCTGTCCATCCGCTTGACCACGGCGAGCAATTGCAACGCAGCGACGAGGCCGTCGCCGGTCGTGCCGAAATCCGAAAGGATGATATGGCCGGACTGCTCGCCGCCGAGATTGAAGCCGTGATTGCGCATGTGCTCCAGCACATAGCGATCACCAACCGCGGTCCGGGCCAGCGACAGGCCCAGGCCCGCCAGATAGCGCTCCAGGCCGAGATTGGACATGATCGTCGCGACGATGCCCGGCGCCGAGAGCCGGCCGTCCTCCAGCCAGGAGCGGGCGATCACGGCCATCAATTGGTCGCCGTCGACGATGTGCCCCTGCTCGTCGACCACCAGCACCCGGTCGGCGTCGCCGTCGAGCGCAATGCCGACATCGGCACGCAATTCCTTGACCTTCGCCACCAGCGTCGCGGGGTGGGTCGAGCCGACATCCTGGTTGATGTTGAAGCCGTCGGGCTCGTTGCCGATGACGATGACCTCGGCACCCAGCTCCCAGAGCGCTTCCGGCGCCACCTTGTAGCCGGCACCATTGGCGCAATCGAGCACGATGCGCAGCCCCTCGAGGCTCATATTGCGCGGCATGGTGCGCTTGGCGAATTCGACGTAGCGCGCATCGGCGCTGTCGATGCGCTTGGCGCGGCCAAGCTTCGGCGAACCGGAGAGGCGGGAGGTCAGGTCGCCGTCGATCAGCGCTTCGATCTCGCGCTCGACCTCGTCGTTGAGCTTGTAGCCGTCGGGACCGAACAGCTTGATGCCGTTATCCTCATAGGCGTTGTGCGAGGCGGAGATCATCACGCCGAGATCGGCGCGCATCGAGCGGGCCAGCATCGCGACCGCCGGCGTCGGTATCGGGCCGAGCAGCATCACGTCCATGCCGACCGAGGTGAAGCCTGCGACCATGGCGTATTCGATCATGTAGCCGGAGAGGCGGGTATCCTTGCCGATCACGACGCGGTGGCGATGTTCGCCGCGGCGGAAGGCGAGGCCCGTCGCCTGGCCGACCTTCAGGGCGAGGTCCGGCGTGATGACGCCGTTCGCCCGCCCGCGAATGCCGTCCGTTCCGAAATATTTGCGCGTCATCGTGATTCGGTTCCATGGGGCGGATCGCGCCCGTTTCCGGCGTTCTATAGCCAAAAAACCTTTCCGCCTTCTCACAAATTGTGACGGAGCGTGACAGGATCGGCAGCAGCTTCCACGACGCCGCACCAATACAATGTCATCCCGGGCGACCGAAGGGAGACCCGGGATCCATGCCGGAACCTTGATCGAAAGCGCTCCGGAATGGATCCCGGATCGGCGCCGCTTCGCGGCTTGTCCGGGATGACGGCGCGGGGGACGAACCACGAGCCCAAACGAAAAGGCGGCCTCGCGGCCGCCCTTCGTAGTCCATCCACTCCGCCTCAGGCCTGCGGCTGCGGCTCCAGGCCGGCATCCGGCTCGCCGCGCTTGCGGCCCTTGCCCGCGCTCGGGACGGCTGAACCGCGCGGCGCATGCGGCGTGTCGTCGGCATCGCGCACGGGGCGCTTGCCGGCGATCAGGTCGCGGATCTCCTCGCCGGTCAGCGTCTCGAATTCGAGCAGCGCCTCGGCCACCGCGACGAACTCCTCGTGATGATCGGTGAGGATGGTCTTGGCGTCGGCATAACCCTCGTCGACGAGGCGCTTGACCTCGGCGTCGATCTTTTGCGCCGTCGCCTCGGAGACCGACTGGCTGCGCCCCATCGACATGCCCAGGAAGACCTCTTCCTGATTGTCGCCATAGGCGACCATGCCGAGTTCGGACGAGTAGCCCATCTGCGTGACCATGGCCTTGGCCATCTTGGTCGCCTGCTGGATGTCGCCGGTGGCGCCCGAGGTGACGTTCTCGCGGCCGAAGGTCATTTCCTCCGCCACGCGCCCGCCCATGGCGACCGCGAGCTGCGAGGTGAACTCCTTGAACTTCATCGAGTAGCGGTCGCCCTCCGGCAGGAACTTGACCATGCCGAGCGCACGGCCGCGCGGGATGATCGTCGCCTTGTGGACGGGGATACCGGCCGGGACATAGAGGCCGACGATGGCGTGGCCGGCCTCGTGATAGGCGGTCAGCTTCTTCTCTTCCTCGGACATCGCCATGGATTTGCGCTCGGCGCCCATCATGACCTTGTCCTTGGCGTCCTCGAACTCGCCATGCGTGACCATGCGCTTGCCGCGCCGCGCCGCCAGCAGCGCCGCCTCGTTGACGAGGTTCATCAGATCGGCGCCCGAGAAGCCGGGTGTGCCACGGGCCAGGATCTTGAGGTCGACATCCGGCGCCATCGGAACCTTGCGGACATGCACGCGCAGAATCTTCTCGCGGCCGGCGACGTCCGGGTTCGGGACGACGATCTGCCGGTCGAAACGGCCCGGCCGCAGCAGCGCGGGATCGAGCACGTCGGGACGGTTGGTCGCGGCGATGATGATGACACCCTCGTTCGGCTCGAAGCCGTCCATCTCGACGAGGAGCTGGTTCAGCGTCTGCTCGCGCTCGTCGTTGCCGCCGCCGAGGCCGGCGCCGCGATGGCGGCCGACCGCGTCGATCTCGTCGATGAAGATGATGCAGGGCGAGTTCTTCTTGGCCTGCTCGAACATGTCGCGGACGCGGCTCGCGCCGACGCCGACGAACATCTCGACGAAGTCGGAGCCCGAAATGGTGAAGAAGGGCACATTCGCTTCACCCGCGACGGCACGCGCCGTCAGGGTCTTGCCTGTACCGGGAGGGCCGACGAGCAGCACGCCGCGCGGGATGCGCCCGCCCAGCCGCTGGAATTTCTGCGGATCGCGCAGGAATTCGACGATCTCCTGCAGGTCTTCCTTGGCCTCGTCGATGCCCGCGACATCCTCGAAGGTGACGCGGCCATGGGCCTCGGTCAGGAGCTTGGCCTTGGACTTGCCGAAGCCCATCGCCCGGCCGGCGCCGTTCTGCATCTGGCGGGACATGAAGATCCACAGGCCGATGAAGATGACGAAGGGCAACGAGTTGACCAGCAGCGCCATGAACCACGGCGTGCCTTCCGACGGCGCCTTGGCCGAGACCTGCACGCCCTTCTGGGCCATGGTCTTCAGCAGGTTCGGATCGCCATAGGGCGCATAGGTCACGAAGCTGCGACCATCCGAGAAGGCGCCGGAAATCTCCTGGCCGGCGACGACGACGTTCGACACGCGCCCGGCCTCGGCCTCGTTGATCAGCTGGCTGTAAGGGATTTCATTGGTGCTGGCGCGCTGGCTCGGACTCTGGAACAGGGTGACCAGCGCCAGGACCAGCAGAAAGATCACCACCCAGAGGGCGAAATTACGAAAATTCGGATTCATTCCCAGTCCGATCGGGCCTCCCGGAAGAACCGGATGAGGCCTAGAGTTTCCCGACTACCAATTTAGGTGTCGCACACGCCCTTGCCAAGGGAAAGCAATGACGTGGCGGCACTATGACGCCGAAGGGTGAACGCCGCGTCTGCGCGGCGGCTCCAGTTGCAGCGTCAGCACGCCGTCGCGGCCGAGCGAGAGAACGCAGCCGGACAAGGTCCGCCGTAGTGGGAGGCCCGCGCGCGCCGCATCCGTCAGGGCCGCCCCGCATGCCTCCAGCCGTTCCAGGCGGCTATGGCCGTCTCCACCCGGCGCGACCGCATCGAGCGCCAGCGCCAGGACCCGCAGCACGATTTCCTCCGGCTCGACGGCCAGCGTGGAAAAGCGCAGGCGCAGGCCATTGTCCGCGCCTTCGTTCGGAGGCGTCGCCCCTGCCAGCACCTCGCGAGCCCGCCGCGCAGCCGCTTCGTCCAGCCGCGCGATCCGTTCCGCCAGTCGCCCCAGGCGCTCCGCCGTCAGCCCCTGCTCCGCCAGGATCGGCATCGTCTCCCGCCAGCGCACGCGCTCGAAGCGTCGGTCGGTATTGCTGGGATCGCGCACGAAAGGCCGCCCCCGCCCATCAGCCGTCGCAACGAGCCGCGCCTTCGGGATACCGAGCAGCGGCCGGACGAGCGGAACGCCATTGACCTCGCTCCGCCCCCGCATCCCGGCGAGCCCCGAAGGTCCGGAGCCATGGGCGAGACGCATCAGCATCGTCTCGGCCTGGTCGTCGAGCGTATGGGCCGTGACCAGCGTTGCGCCGCCGAGCCGCCTCGCCTCGTTCGCCAGCAGGGCATAGCGGGCACGCCGCGCCTCTGCCTGCAAGCCACTGGCCGGCTTCAGCCCCTCCCAACGCAGGGTCGCATGGCCGATGCCGAGCGTCGCGCAGAATGCCGCTACCGCGGCGGCCTCTTCTGCCGATTCCGGGCGCAATCCGTGATCGACCGTGGCGGCATGGAGTGGCGGCCGGCCCGGGGCCTGCGCCCAGACGGCGAGAAGCGCCAGCAACGCGATCGAATCGGGACCGCCGGAGACGGCGACGAGGAGGGCCGTCTCACGCAACAGCCCTTCAAAAGCAGCGCCGGCCTCGGCGAGCGAGACCGGCGCGAATCCGCTTGCGTCAGCAGCCGCGCTCAAGCGCAGCCGGAGCGGCGGCGCTCGCGTGCGACGCCCTGGCGCACGGCGTTGGAGGCCGAGGGGTAATCGACGCCGACCTTCGCATAGGTAGCGCAGGCCTGTTCCTTGGCGCCAAGCCCGTTGAGCGACATGCCGAGCTTGAGCAGGCTGTCCGGCGCCTTGGCGGCCTTCGGCGATTCCCGGGAGATCTTCAGGAACTGCTCGGCCGCCTCGCGATAGCGCTGGCGCTGCAGATAGCTCTCGCCGAGCCAATAGGTTGCATCGACCGCCTGCCGGTCGCGCGGATAGCTCTGCAGGAACTGGCGGAAACCCATTTCGGCCTGCTCGTATTCCTTGCGCCGGAGCGAGGCGTAGGCGAGGTCATAGGCCTCCTTGGCACTCTGCGGGCCACTCGCGGCAGCGACGCTCGCACCACGCGGCCTGTCCTGCGGCATCCCGCCTTGCGGCACCGGGCGCCCGACACCCTGCAGGTCGAGCGGCTGGCCCGTAGCCGGGCCGCCGGCATAGTCGTCCTCGATGATGCCTGCGATCGCGCCGCCACCGCCGAGCTGCTGTGGCGCGCCGGCGGCGCCCTGCTGCGTCGCCGGGTCGAAGGCATCGCTGCGGCGATGCCGCTGCGGCGCGGGGCCTGCGGGAGGAGCCCCCGTCGGGCCGGGCGCAGCCGTGTTCGGACGCCCGCCGCCGCCCTTTTCGTTCAGGCGGAAATCGACGTCTTCCTGGAACTTGCGGAGCTGCTCGGACAAGCGCCGGTTCTCGAACTGGAGCTGCTCGATCTGGCCGGACATCTGGCGCAACTGGTTCTCGAGGCGCGTGGTGCGGACCAGCAGATCGGCGGCATCCTGTGCCGAGGCCGGCACGGCGCCACCGGCGAGCGCGGCGGACAATGCCAACGCGGCCAGCCCCGGGCTGGAGAGATGGCGGGCTAGGAGAGAACGAAGCATCGCTGAAACCGGTTTCCGTACATGTCGCACGCTGTCTCTATACCATCAGCTCACCGCGGCCAAAATATGAACGCTTTCACGGCCCGCGCGACCGGAGGGCGCACCATTCGCAAACGCATAAAGAACCACTGGCGCTTTGCCGGCGGCTTCCCTAAATAAGCGGAGCGGGGCTGCCTGGTGCGTGCGAGACAGCATTCCCCGGGCCCATACGACTCCCTAGGGAGCTGTCCCTGCCCGGATCCCTTGGAACCGGGCACACGGCGCCCACCTACTCTGTAGGTGTCCCGGGATTCAAAACTCCACGGCCAAGGTGGCTCCGCACAATCTTCATGACGATGACGCCAGGCACGCACGCTCCGCCCTCCCCGCGCAAGGCCGCCCTCCGCACGGATGCACTCGCCCGCCGCGACGCGCTCGATCTCGACAACCGGCTCGAATGGGATGCCGAGATCGCCGCGCGGGTGCTGAACCTTCCGGTCTGGAAGGGAAGCGCCGGCCCGGTTTCGGCCTATTGGCCGATGCGCTCGGAGGCCGACCCCCGCCCGATCCTCGAAGCCCTGCATGAGCGCGGATTGCCGCTTTGCCTGCCAGCCATCGTCGACAGGCGCATGATCTTCCGGCGCTGGGCCCCCTACGAGCCGATCGTGCCCGGCGGCTTCGGCACGCTCGTCCCCGCCCCCGACCAGCCGGAGCTGAGGCCCGCGATCCTGCTCGTGCCGCTCGCCGCCTTCGACCGGCGCGGCTACCGCATCGGCTATGGCAAGGGCTATTACGATCGGGCGCTCTCCGAACTCGGCCCAACCGTCAGCATCGGCATCGGCTATGGCGCGCAGGAGATCGATGCGGTGCCGGACGAGCCGCATGACCGCCGCCTCGACTGGATCGTGACGGAGCGCGAAACCCTTCGCTGCGGTTGATTCCCGCGCGCCTTCGCGCGAGGGAGAAAGTCTTCGCAGTTTTCAGGTCGGTTTCATGCGTCTTCTCTTCCTCGGTGACATCGTCGGCCGCCCCGGCCGGATTGCGGTTCAGGAGCGGCTGCCGGCCCTACGAGAGGAGTGGAAGCTCGACTGCGTCGTCATCAACGGCGAGAATTCCGCCGGCGGCTTCGGCATCACCGAGGCGATCTGCGACGAGATCCTCGCCGCCGGCGCCGATGTCGTCACGCTCGGCAACCATTCCTGGGACCAGCGCGAGGCCCTCGTCTTCATCACCCGGCAGGACCGCCTGATCCGCCCGGCGAACTATCCGCCCGGCACGCCCGGCCGCGGCGCCACCGTGATCGAAGCCCGCAACGGCGCCCGCGTCCTCGTCGTCAACGTCATGGGCCGGCTATTCATGGACGCGCTCGACGATCCCTTCGCCGCGATGGAGCGCGAGCTCTCCGCCTGCCCGCTGGGAGAAGTCGCCGACGCCGTCATCGTCGACGTCCATGCCGAGGCGACCAGCGAGAAGCAGGCGATGGGCTATTTCCTCGACGGCCGCGCCAGCCTCGTCGTCGGGACGCACACCCATGCGCCGACCTCGGACACGCGCATCCTGCCCGGCGGCACCGCGTATCAATCCGATGCCGGCATGTGCGGCGACTATGATTCCGTGCTCGGCATGCAGAAGGACGAGCCGATCCGCCGCTTCCTGCAGAAGGTGCCGGGCGCCCGCCTCGAGCCGGCGACCGGCGAAGGCACGCTCTCCGGCGTCGCCGTCGATATCGACGATGCCACCGGTCTGGCGAAGGCGGTCTGGGCCGTTCGCGTCGGCCCGCATCTCAGCCAGGCCGTGCCCGAAGCCTGGATTTCCTGACGCTTTCCAGCGCGCGCAACGCTTGCACGCGGGCGGAGCCGGCGCCTATAAGGCCCGGCTTCCAGCATTTCCGCCGCAACCTCTGAAGGTAACGAGCTCCCATGGCCGGCCATTCACAGTTCAAGAACATCATGCATCGCAAGGGCAAGCAGGATGCCGTGCGCTCAAAACTGTTCTCGAAACTGGCCCGCGAAATCACCGTCGCCGCCAAGCTGGGCATGCCGGACATCAACATGAACCCGCGCCTGCGCATGGCGGTGCTTGCCGCGCGCGCCGAGAACATGCCGAAGGACAACATCCAGCGCGCCATCAACAAGGCCGCCGGCGGCGAAGGCGACAACTATGACGAGGTCCGTTACGAGGGCTATGGCCCGGGCGGCGCCGCCGTCATCGTCGAGGCGCTGACCGACAACCGCAACCGCACGGCCTCCGCCGTTCGCTCCTACTTCACCAAGTCGGGCGGCGCGCTGGGCGAGAGCAACTCCGTGTCCTTCATGTTCAATCGCGTCGGCGAGATCAGCTATCCACTGGGCGCCGGCGACGCCGACACGGTGATGGAAGCGGCGATCGAGGCCGGCGCCGACGACGTGATCTCGGACGAGAACGGCCACACCATCCTCTGCGCCTTCGACGCCCTGAACGAGGTCTCCAAGGCGCTTGAAGCCGCACTCGGTGCTCCCGCCTCGGCGAAGCCCGTCTGGCGCCCGACGACGACGGCCCCGCTCGACGAGGAGAAGGCGGCATCGATGATGCGATTGATGGAAGCGCTCGACAACGACGACGACGTCCAGAACGTCTTCGCCAATTTCGAGATCGCCGACGACATCATGGCCAAGCTCAGCGCCTGAGCACGACCTGCCCCCTCTCCCCTTGCGGGAGAGGGGTCGGGCGACGATTCCCGTCATTGCGAGTGCAGCGAAGCAATCCAGGGACCGTCAAGCTCTACGTCCCCTGGATTGCTTCGTCGCTTCGCTCCTCGCAATGACGGGAATCGTCGCCCGACCCCTCATCCGGCCCTTCGGGCCACCTTCTCCCGCAAGGGGAGAAGGGAAGAACCACCGCCTACCGCCCGATCACCGCGTCCCAGAGCGGCAGGCTGACCAGCGCGCTCAGGAAGATCACCAGATAGGCCCCGCGCCGGAACGTTTGTTCCGAAGCCAGCCGGAAACCATGCGTGCCGGCCCAGAGCCCGACGCCGTAGATCGCGAAAAGCGGCACCGCCATCATCAGGGCGCCACCGGTCAGGATGCCCTTCCACCACAGGACCGTGCCGCTGATCAGCGTCGAGACGCCGAAGAAGGCCTGCATGTTGGCCCGCGTCTTGTGCCGGTCGTTGCGCTGCGCACCCAGCCAGAACACCGCGAGCGGCATGCCCCCGATCGAGGCCATACCGTTGAACAGTCCCGACAGCGCGCCGACCCCGAGCGAAAGCGGGATCGTCGGCCGCCCGTGATAGCGCCAGCCCGAGGCCATCAGGCCCACTGCACTGAGCACGAGCAGGGCGAGCACCCAGCGCATCGTCTCGCGATCGAGCCAGATCAGCAGCCAGATGCCGGCCGGCAGGGCGAGCGTCGCGGTCAGCAGCAGCGGCAGGATTTCGCGCCATTCCGCCGTCTTGGCGCTGCGTGCCGCGATCGGCAGCGCGAAGGGCAGGTCGATGAACCAGATCAGGCCGAGCGCCGCGACCGGCCCGAGGATGACCGAGGCCAGCGGCATGAACACCATCGCGAAGCCGAAGCCGGTGAAGCCACGCACCAGCCCACCGAGCAGCGTTGCAGCCAGCAGGACGGCGATGCCATCAGCCGTGAGGCCCGGCATGAAGGAAGACAGGGTCAAGGACATCGCACCGGCTGAGGGAGAAAGATGCGGCGAACCATGCCTGCCGGTCGGCTGCAAGAACAACTTTCCTTTTTGATGCCATCGATCAGGGGAATTCATCCCGCTCCGTCCCGCTTCCCGTCTCGGCGCGGGACAAATCCGAAACATCCGCTAGGTTGAACCCGACATGGCACCCCCGATTCGCATCCTCGGCATCGATCCCGGCCTCCGGAAGACCGGCTGGGGCATCGTCGTCTCCGAAGGCAGCAAGCTCTCCTTCGTCGCCTGCGGCTGCATCGAGAGCGACGGCGCCCTGTCGCTCGGCCAGCGCCTGCGGCAATTGCACGAAGGCCTGAACAAGGTCCTCGCCGCGCATCGCCCGCACGAGGCCGCCGTGGAAGAGACCTTCATCAACCGCGACCCGCAATCGGCGCTGAAGCTCGGCCAGGCCCGCGGCATCGCGCTGGTCGTGCCGGCGCTCGCTGGGCTGGATGTCGCGGAATACGCCGCCAACCTCGTCAAGAAGACGGTGGTCGGCGTCGGCCATGCCGACAAGAAACAGGTCCAGGCGATGATCCGCGTGCTCCTGCCCAAGGCCGAGACCTCCTCGGCCGACGCGGCGGATGCACTCGCCGTCGCGATCTGCCATGCCCAGCATCGCGGCATGAGGGCACTGGTCGCGCAGATGAAGGCATCATGAGCCTCATGCTGCCGAGAGACATTTTTCGCGACACTCCCTCGCGCGGGTCATCCCGGACGGAGCGCAGCGAAGATCCGGGATCCATTCCGGAACCTCACCGAGACATGCTCCGGAATGGATCCCGGGTCTCCCTGCGGTCGCCCGGGATGACAGGCGGCGGAGAAAATCAATGATCGGCAAGCTCAAGGGCCTGATCGATTCCTATGGCGAGGACCATGTCATCATCGACGTGCAGGGCGTCGGCTATGTCGTGCAGTGTTCGGCGCGCACGCTCCAGCGCCTGCCCCAGCCGGGCGAGGCCGCCGCGCTCTCGATCGAAACCCATGTCCGCGAGGATGCGATCCGCCTCTACGGCTTCATGTCCGATGTCGAGCGCGACTGGTTCCGCCTGATGCAGGTCGTGCAGGGCGTCGGCGCCAAGGTTGCGCTCGCGATCCTCTCGACTCTCGATCCGGGCGGGCTCGCCACCGCCATCGCCACCAACGACAAGGCGGCGATCGCGCGCGCCCCCGGGGTCGGTCCCAAGCTCGCGCAACGCCTCTGCGCCGAGCTCAAGGACAAGGCCCCGGCCTTCGGCCATATCGATCCGGGCGTCGTGCAGCTCGCCGGCGCACTGGAGGACAGGAAACTGCCGCAGCCGATCGCCGACGCCGTGTCCGCGCTCGCCAATCTCGGCTATCCTCAGGCGCAGGCTGTAGCCGCCGTGGCGGCTGCCGCCAAGGCCGCCGGCGATGGTGCCGGCACCGCCCAGCTCATCAAGCTGGGCCTGAAGGAACTGGCGAAGTGAGCCAAGCGACCGACGAGCTTCAATTGCGCGTCGTCACCGACAAGACCGAGCTCTGCCGCATCATGCTGGCGAGCTGGGGCTCGCACAGCATGATGATCGGCCTGCATGTCTACGACGTCGCCGAGATCGATGCGCTCGGCCTGTTCGACAGCGCGGGCAAGACCGCCGCGCTGGCGAGCTGGACGGTGCGGGGCGACAGCGCCTATCTCTGCGCGCTCCACTCGCTGAAGCCGGGCGAAGGCGTCGCCATCCGGATGCTCGACGCCGTCATCTTCGCGGCACGCAAGGCCGGCGCCAAGAAGCTCAAGGCCATGCTGACCAATGACAACATGCCGGGCATGACCTTCTACCAGCGCCGCGGCTTCCGCCTTTCGGGGCTTTATCTCGAGGCGATCGACGCCTATCGCTCGGTCGTGCCTGGCATCATCAAGACGGGGTACAAGGACATTCCGATCCACGACGCCATCGAGCTGGAGATCGCGCTGTGAGCGAAGCGCGCAGAACGTATCCAAGATGGACCTACACATTGGAAAAGGCTCTCTTCCACGCTCTGTTTTTTGCCTTATGCGGACCAGTTGTGGCTTTCCTCGGCTATCTCTTACTTTCGGAAGTCATGTCGATTCCGCGCGTCGGTTTTTTCCCAGCCGTGGGTCAGGCCGCGAAAGCCGTTCAGCTGCTAGGGACCGCTTATCTTGTCATCGCCTTTGCTGTGATAGGCCCGCTGATGTTCACGACTGGCGCCGTTGTCGCGATGATATCGAGATATGTCCGTAATGAGCATGCGCTGACCGCACTGGGCTTTGCCGTAGCAACCGCCATGACCCTCGCTTTTTCCCGAATCACGGGTGTCCAGGAAGGCTCTCGCCTTCCTCTGGCATGGACAGGCCCTCTCGCAATCTGCGTGAGCGGCCTCACCGGAGGTCTGTTGACACGGCTCACCCGCAGCCTCCGCAGATGGAGCGATCGCTCCACCGCAGCAAGTTCGGAAGCATTGCAATGAGCGACCCCAAGCGCTCCGGCCTGATGACGGCCGAACGCCGCGACGACGACAGCGAAACCTCGCTGCGGCCGCTCTCGCTCGCCGATTTCACCGGCCAGGCGGCGGCGCGCGCCAATCTCCAGGTCTTCATCAACGCCGCCAAGAGCCGTGGCGACGCGCTCGACCATGTCCTCTTCGTCGGCCCGCCCGGCCTCGGCAAGACGACGCTGGCGCAGATCGTGTCGCGCGAGCTCGGCGTCAATTTCCGCTCGACCTCGGGCCCGGTCATCGCCAAGGCCGGCGACCTCGCCGCCCAACTCACCAATCTCGAAGAGCGCGACGTGCTCTTCATCGACGAGATCCACCGCCTCAACCCGGCCGTCGAGGAAATCCTCTATCCGGCGATGGAGGATTACCAGCTCGACCTGATCATCGGCGAAGGCCCGGCCGCCCGCTCGGTCAAGATCGACCTGCCGAAGTTCACCCTCGTCGGCGCCACCACGCGCGCCGGCCTGCTGACCACGCCGCTGCGCGACCGCTTCGGCATCCCGATCCGCCTGCAATTCTACACGGTCGAGGAGTTACAGGGCATCGTCGCCCGCGGCGCCCGCGTGCTCGGCGTGCCGATGTCCGACGACGGCGCCAACGAGATCGCCAAGCGCTCCCGCGGCACGCCGCGCATCGCCGGGCGCCTGCTGCGCCGCGTCCGAGACTTCGCCATCGTCGATGGCGATCCGATCGTCACCCGCAAGGTCGCCGACAAGGCGCTCTCCCTGCTCGATGTCGACGCGATCGGCCTCGACCAGATGGACCGGCGCTACCTCACCACCGTCGCGATCAATTTCGGCGGCGGCCCGGTCGGGATCGAGACCATCGCCGCCTCGCTCTCCGAGCCGCGCGACGCGATCGAGGAGATCATCGAGCCCTTCCTGCTCCAGCAGGGCTTCATCCAACGCACCCCGCGCGGACGCCTGCTGACGCCGCACGCCTTCCGCCATCTCGGCATGCCCGAACCCTCGCGCGAGACGGCGCAGTTCGGGCTGTTCGGGAGCGATGAGGACAGCGAGTAGGACCGGGCTATCCTCCCGCATATGAAGGACGCAGGCCTTGCGTCCTTCGCGCTTGATCGCATCGGATCGATCGCTTTCGGAGTCCGCGCATGTCCGCCTCTCGCTTCGCCGCATCGGCCGTTCTGGCTCTCGGCCTGCTGGCCGCCGCCGACAGTGCCTTCGCCGCCGACACCACCCCGGATGGGCCGGTGAAGGATGCCTATGTCGCCACCGTCAAGACGCTGGCCGCCTCGGGCGAGCCGCCCTGGCGCCCGCCGCATCGCGACAGACTGATGAGCAAGGGCCTCGCCGCTCTCTTCGCCCGCGACGATCTCTATCAGGACGAGGCCGGCGAGATCGGCCATATCGGCGCCGATCCCTTCATCAACGGCCAGGATGGCGAGGTAAAGAACCTCAAGGTCACCGTGATCGAAAGGCCCGCGAACGGCCGGGCGCTGGTGAGCGCCGCCTTCCGCAGCTTCAGGCAGCCGGTCACGGTGCGCTTCCGCATGATCGAGGAAGGCGGCGGCTGGCGCATCGACGACATCGTCAACCGCTTCGAAGGCAAGGACTATTCGGTCCGCGACGAGCTGTCGAAGCCCTATGATTGCGGCTCCTTCATGGGCAGGCCCTGCAAGCGCTGAGCACCTGCAGGGCCTGCTGTCGGGCTACGACTGTCGCGCGATCTTCGAGCGCATCATCGCGGGGCGCGCCCCGGCATCGTTCAATGCGCCGGACTTCGCCGCCTTGGGATTCTCTACTGAGCGCATGCCCTTGCCGGCGGTACGGTTGGCGGGCCGCTCCGCCACCCGCTGGCGTTGCTTGAGGGCGAGCGCCTTGCGCGCAAGGCTGCGCTGGCTCGGCAGCTTCGCCTTCTCCGCCCGCCGCGTGCGCTCGGCACCGATGCGCTTCAGCGCCGCGGTCAGTGCGTCGGCCTTCGCCTTGGTGCCGGTATTATCGGCAGCCGGCTTGGCGCCTTTCGGCTCAGCCTTGCCCCGCATCTCGCGCTTCTGTCGCCGCGCACCGTCGCGCGCCTTGTCGCGACGCTCCCGCAGCTTCGTTGCGAGATCACGCAATTCGTCATCCGGGAGAGCCCCGATCGCGCCGCGCTGGCTGCGGGCGACGAGATCGGCCTCGGCCTTGTCGAGCAGCCGTGCCGTCGCTTTGCTGGATTGCGCCATGTTAGGTCTCCCTTGCTGTGATCACGCAACGGGCAACGCCCTTCCGGCAAAGCAGTTCCGCCTTTCCGAAGCCGCCTCTCCTGGTCTATGGCAGCCTCAGCCGTTCGAAACCGCTCCGGAGCGCCATGAGCAGGGTCCATCGCCTTGATGTCCGCGTCTATTACGAGGACACCGATTTTTCCGGCGTCGTCTATCACGCTTCTTATCTGCGCTTCATGGAGCGCGGTCGCACCGAGCTGATCCGCGCGCTCGGCATCGAACAGCGCGAGCTCTTCGACGGTGAAACGGCGCTCGGCTTCGCCGTGCGCAAGATGGCGATCGATTTCCTGCGCCCCGCCGTGATGGACGATCTGCTGACCGTCGAGACCCGCTCGATCGCGGCGCGCGGCGCCACCATGGACCTCGAACAGCGCGTGCTGCGCGGCGAGGATGTGCTGATTTCCGCACAGGTCATGGTCGCCTGCGTCGGCGGCGGCCGGGCCCGGCGCATCCCGGATGGCTTGCGCAAACGGTTGATGCTCGACGACTGAGCGCGCGCAACAGTCGACGCGGCGCCTGTGCTCATGTTAGCGCTCCTTACATGAGCTGGAAGCGCGACCGCCCCGAGACACCCCGCGGCTATCACCACGGCAACCTCAAGGAGGAGCTGGTGCGGGCCGCGCTTGGGCTGATCCGGGAGAAGGGGCCGAACGGCTTCACCTTCGCCGAGGCCGCGCGCATGGCCGGCGTCAGCCCGGCCGCGCCCTATCGCCATTTCCGCGACCGGGATGAACTCCTGGCCGATGTCGCGGCCCGCGGCTTCCAGGCCTTCGAGGCGGCTTTGTCGCGCGCCTGGGACCAGGGCCGGCCCGATCCCGAAACCGCGTTCCACCGGCTCGGCCGCGCCTATCTCGCCTTCGCCCATGACGAGCCCGCCTACTACTCGGCAATGTTCGAGGCCGGCGTGCCGCTGGATGCCAGCGCCGAGCTGCGGGCCGCCGCCGACAGCGCCTTCGCCTGCCTGCGCCAGGCGTCCGAGGCCCTGATCGCGCAGCTCCCGCAGGGCAAGCGCCCGCCTGCCCTGATGATGGCCCTGCATATCTGGGCGATGTCGCATGGCATCGCCGCCCTGTTCGGCCGCGCCGATGGCGGCCGCCGCCCGCTCCCGATGACGGCTGCCGACCTGCTGGAGGCCGGCACGCTGATCTATCTTCAGGGCCTCGGCATCGGCCGCAACAGCCCTTCGAAGCCCGACTGATTCATTTTTGCGAGCCGCGTTCTTGACAAGCGGCAGGGTCGGGCGCATCTATGTAAATGTGATTTACATTCACGTTCATGGATGGTGAGGGAGCAATGCCGATCGTCGAGAAACTGGACGAATATGGAAAGGGAGCCTGGATCGCCTTCGCGGTTCTCGGCTTCATCCTCTTCTGGCCCCTGGGTCTGGCGACCCTGGCCTTTCTTTTCTGGAGTGGACGCATGGGTTGTGGATATGCCGGAGACCGGTACGAGCACCGGATGAGCCGCCTTCAGGGCAAGATGGACCGCCTGCGCGAGCGCATGACCGGCCGCGAAGGCGGCTTTGGCGGCGGCTTCGGCGGCTGGGGCCGCGGCGGCCCGTCCAGCGGCAACCGCGCCTTCGACGAGTATCGCGCGGAGACGATCCGCCGCCTCGAGGACGAGCAGCGCGAGTTCCACGACTTCCTGGGCCGCCTGCGCATGGCCCGCGACAAGGCCGAGTTCGATCAGTTCATGACCGAGCGCCGCAACAACCCGCCGGCCAACACCCCGGCCCAGCCCGACGCGGCCTGACCCGTCGGTTTCGATCAGGACAAGCCCGCCCCTCACCGGGGCGGGCTTTTTCTTGTCTGGCGATCGCCGCGCTATGAAACGACGGCGGGCTCCAGCACCGCAAGCAATTCGCGATAGGTCGGCGCCAGCGCCCTCAAATGAGCCGCCGCCGCTGCGTCATCCCGGGCGACCAGCGGATATTGCAGGGCGCCGATCAATTGCGCCTGGCGCCCCATGACCCCTGCAGCGATATCGAGCCCGATCCGCGTCAGGCAACGCGCGGCATCGGCGGCCCGGCGCGCGCCGACACGCACCGCGAAATGGATGAGATGGCCCCGGAGGTCGTCGTCGCAGCCGGCAGCGATCCGTTCCGCCAGCGCGAGCACCGCAGTTTCGTTCCCGAGGGTCCCCGCCGGTGGCTGCAGGTCGCGGTCCATGGCGAGCCAGCGAATGCCCGCTGGAAGCGCCCGCCGGATCGCCTCCTCCTCCGGCACGATCTCGACGCGGCGGAATCCCGTCCGCATCGTGAAGGGCTCGCCGTAATCCACCGTCTCGCCGCGCCACGCCGCCATGAAATCGGCGAGCGGCAGCGTCGCATGCGGATAGCCCTGCGGATCGTGCATCTCGATCATCCCGTCGCGCAGCGCGAGCGCGACGACATAATGATCGGCACCGATCGCCCCGCGCATGCCGGGCTGATGATGCAGATGGCCCATTTCGACCGGCCCGATCCAGACCGGTCCCACAGCAAAAGCTTCCGTCAGCCGGGCGAGTGCCTCTTCCTCGCTACCGCCCCTCGTGACGACGGAGGTCCAGCCCATGGCCGCCAGCGCGTCCTCGAAACCCGCTTCCGGCGTCCAGCCATAGGGATCGAAGAATGGCATCGCCCCGCCATGCAATTGCATGCCGAAAGGACTTCCCGTCGCGAATTCAATGACGGCAGGAGACAGGGATGCCTCTCCGAACATCATCGAAAATGAATTGGCGTAACAATACGGCCCAGAGCCCACATACGGAAAATAATTCATGATCTTTATTGGCCTTCCTGTCTTGAAGGCCCGCACAGATCTGCAAATTGAAAATTTCTGTCAAGCGTTCTGTTTTCGCGGCCTGCCTCCAGTGCGCGGCCCCCGGACTCACTGCGTTTCGAGCATGGCTAGCCAGGCGACGAATAGCCGGCTTCCCGAAACTCCGCACCCCTCCCGGTCCGGCGTATACCCGACATTAACCTTGCCGGATGCTTAACTCGGTCTGGAGCATGCGTTCCGTGGGAAACCCCGTTTCGGCCCATCTTTCGCCGGATTCACGCGCGATTGGAGGGGTACGGCATTTCCCCGGATCGCGGATCGGGCGGCGGCGTGGGGCTCCCGCGACGCAAGCGGCGGGGTTTGGACCGGGGCTGGAGTCTTAAGGCGTCCAGCATCGGCGCACCGCCTGGGTGAGAAGGATGACAGGATGAACCCCGCCGACGTCGCGCAGGCCGCGCCGCAGATCGACATGTCGTTCTGGACGCTGTTCTGGCACGCACACATCGTCGTCAAGCTGGTCATGATGGGCCTGATCGGCGCCTCGGTCTGGTGCTGGTCGATCATCGTCGACAAGACCCTGCTCTATCGGCGCACCCGCAAGGACATGGACGCCTTCGAGGAGGTGTTCTGGTCCGGTCGCTCGCTCGAGGAGCTCTATCGCGACCTCGCCGGCAAACCGGTCAACGACATGGCCGCCGTCTTCGTCGCGGCGATGCGCGAATGGAAGCGCTCCTTCGAGAATGGCGGGCGCTCGGTCGCCAGCCTTTCCCAGCGCATCGACAAGGTGCTCGACGTCACCATCCAGCGCGAGACCGAGCGGCTCGAATCGAAGCTGCTCGTGCTCTCGACCATCGCCTCGGCAGCGCCCTTCATCGGCCTGTTCGGCACGGTCTGGGGCATCATGACCTCGTTCACCGCCATCGCGGTCTCCAAGAATTCCTCGCTCGCCGTCGTCGCGCCCGGCATCGCCGAGGCGCTCTTCGCCACGGCGATCGGCCTCTTCGCCGCCATTCCCGCGCTGATGGCCTACAACAAGCTCCAGGCCGAGGTCGCCAAGGCCCAGGGCCGTCTCGAAGCCTTCGCCGACGAGTTCTCCGCGATCCTGTCGCGGCAGATCGACGAACGCATGGCCGCGTGAGGGCCTGATCGATGGGTATGTCAGCCGCTTCAGGCGCAAAGGGCTCCGGTCGCCGGGGCCGACGCGGACGCCGCCACGGCGCCATCGCCGAGATCAACATGACGCCGTTCATCGACGTCATGCTGGTGTTGCTCATCATCTTCATGGTCGCAGCCCCGCTGATCGCGACCGGCGTCCCGCTCGACCTGCCGCAGACCGGCGCCAAGCCGATCAATGTCGACCAGAAGCCCTTGACCATCGCCATCGACAGCAAGGGCCAGATCTTCCTGCAGGACGAGCCGACGCTCGAGCCTGATCTCGTCGCCAAGCTCCAGGGCCTGGCCAAGCAGGGCTTCGACGAGCGCGTCTATGTTCGTGGCGACAAGCTGGTCGATTACGGCCGAGTCGCCTCGGTGATGTCGACCATCACCGCCGCCGGCTTCAAGCGGGTCGCGCTCGTCACCGAGCCGGCGAGCCGCTGAGAGTCTAGAGTAGGGATGTTCAGGGCGTGAAGCTTTCGACCTCCGAACCTGGCATGCTGGTGTCGGCGCTCGGCCACGTGACGTTCCTCGTCGCGGGGCTGCTGGCGTTCTCGTCGCCGACGCCGCTGCCGGAGAACGAGGAGGCGATCGCCGTCGAGGTCATCGATCCCAGTGCCCTCAACCAGGTGACGCGTGGCGAGCGCAGCGCCGAGAAGGTCCAGGCCCAGCCCACCCCGCGCGCCGAGCGCCAGTCCGAGATGGTCGAGCGCAAGGAAGCCGGCGAGGCCAAGACCGATACGCCTGCCCCGCCCTCGCGCCCGGTCGAACTGAAGACCGCCGAGAACAACGCCTCGACGCCGCCGCCGCCGGCCCGCCCGGCCGAGCAGCCCAAGCCCGAGACCAAGCCGCCCGAGCCCGCCCAGCAGCCGCCGCAGAAGAGCGAGGCTGCCGCCGCCCGCGAGGCCGAGCAGAAGCGCGAGGAACAGGCCAAGCTCGCCGAGGAGGCCGAACTCGCCTCGAAGGCGAAACAGGCCGAAGAGGAGGCGAAGGCCACCGCCAAGGCCAAGGCGGAAGCCGACGCCCAGGCTGCCAAGCGCGCCGCCGATGCCAAGGCCAAGGCCGAGGCACTCGCCAAGGCGGAAGCCGACAAGGCTGCGAAGGAAAAGGCGGAAGCGGCCGCCAAGGCAAAGGCGGAGGCCGAGCAGAAGGCGAAGATCGCCGCCGCGGCGAAGGCGAAACAGGAAGCGGAGGCCAAGGCGAAGAAGGAGGCGGAGATCGCCAAGAACTTCAACGCCAGCGACATCGCCAAGCTGCTCCAGTCCAAGGAGAAGGCGCAATCCTCCGGCTCTTCGGCGCCGCAGATCAACCGCACGGCCTCGCTCGGCACCGAGCGCGGGTCTTCGCAGAAGCTCAGCCCCTCGCTCAGGGCCCAGCTCATCGGCATCATCCAGGATCAGCTCCTGAAATGCTGGAACGTGCCGATCGCGCTCGCCAACGCCCGTGGCGGCAGCAATGTCGTGCCTTCCGTGCGGATGAAGCTCAACACCGACGGCTCGCTCATCGGCCAGCCCGGCGTGATCAATTCGTCCGCCGATCCGCTCTTCCGGGTCGCCGCCGATTCGGCGCTGACCGCCACCCGCCGCTGCGCGCCGTTGCGCATCCCGGCTCAATTCGCCTCCTATTACGACGACTGGCGTGATGTCGTCGTCAATTTCGACGCCAGGGACGTCATGTGACCCCGATGATCGACCGCACCCCCCTTCCCCGTCTCGCGGCTGCGCCCACCCGCCGCCGTCTCCTTGCCACCGCCGGCGCAGCGCTGCTGCTGCCCACCGCGGCCAAGGCCGAGCTCATCATCAACCTGACCGGCGGCGCCTTCCAGCCGATGCCGATCGCCATCGCCGATTTCGGCGGCGAAGGCGGCGTGCTCGTCTCGGGCGTGATCGCCAACAACCTGAAGCGCTGCGGCTACTTCACCCCCATCGACAAGAGCCGCCATCCCGAGAAGAACCCGCCCTTCGACGCGGCGCCGCAGTTCCAGGCCTGGCAGGCAGCCGGCGTGCAGGCCCTCGTCACCGGCCGCGTCTCCCGCGAGGCCGGCCGCATCCGCGCCGAGTTCCGGCTCTGGGACGTCGCCACCGGCACCCAGACCGATGGCCAGCAATATTTCACCGACCCGAGCAACAACCGCCGCGTCGGTCACATCATCTCGGACGCGATCTACTCGAAGATCACCGGGCTCGGCGGCTTCTTCGATACCCGCGTCGTCTTTGTCGACGAATCCGGGCCGAAGGAGACCCGCCGCAAGCGCCTCGCGATCATGGACCAGGACGGCGCCAATGTGCGCTACCTGACCAATGGCGACGTCTCGGTGGTGACACCGCGCTATTCGCCGGTCTCGCAGGACGTCGCCTTCATGTCGCAGCGCCAGGGCGAGCAGCCGCGCGTACAGGTGCTCAATATCGAGACCGGCCAGCGCCAGATCGTCGGCAACTTCCCGGACATGAGCTCCAGCCCGCGTTTCGCGCCGAACGGCCAGCGCGTGGTGCTCTCGCTGCAGCAGGGCGGCAACGCCAATCTCTACGCCATCGACATCGGCTCGCGCACGACGCAGCGCCTGACCTCGACGGCGGCGATCGACACCTCGCCCTCCTATGCGCCCGACGGCTCCCGCATCGTCTTCGAGAGCGACCGCGGCGGCCAGCAGCAGCTTTATGTGATGCCGGCCGGCGGCGGCGAGGGCCAGCGCATCTCCTTCGGCCAGGGCCGCTACTCGCAGCCTTCCTGGTCGCCGCGCGGCGATCTCATCGCCTTCACCCGCCAGGGCGGCGGCGGCTTCGCCATCGGCGTGATGCGGCCGGACGGCTCGGGCGAGCGCATCCTGACCGAGGGCTTCCACAACGAGGCCCCGAACTGGGCGCCGAACGGCCAGTACCTGATGTTCTTCCGCGATCCCGGCGGGCAGTCCGGCGGCAAACTCTATATGGTCGACATCACCGGCCGCGTCGAAGTGCCCGTGCCGACCCCCGCCTTCGCCTCCGACCCGACCTGGTCACCGCTGCTCAGCGGCGGGCGCTGAGGCGAAAAGCGACCTCGCCCGCTGAGGGGAAAGGCCGGTCCGTCAGGCGGCCTTTTTCCTGCTGGCGTCCCGTGGCTCACCAGGAGGCGCGCAGCCCGGCCGTCACGGCATGGCTCGTCGCATCCGCGTTGAGCCGCACGTCATAGCCTGCGAACAGCGTCAGCTTATCGGCTGCCCGAGCCGAGACACCGAGGCCGAGCACGGCGCTGTCGCGCCCCATTTCGGCGCCCCGCACGGCGAAGGTCGCGGCGGGCGCCCCTGCGAAGGCGGCATCGAGCACCATGCCGGTGTCGAGGAACTCGTGCTGCCACAGGGCGCGCGCTTCGAGTGCGACCTGGCTGCCGCCGAGATCGAACGTCTTCGCCAGCTTGAGACCGACGCTGCCCAGCAGGCTCTGCGCCGTCTGGCCGCCAAGGGTCAAACCGATGCCGTCCGCGCCGCTCTCGGTGAAGCCGTCCTGGCGCAGATAGGTGTAGCGCAGCCCGGCCAGCGGCTCGACCGTTCCCCAGCCGAGATCGAAGCCGTAGCCGGCCTCCAGCGCGGCGGTGAAGCGATCGCCGTCATAATCGGCCCTGGCCTGCCGCGAGAGCCCGCCGAAATCGATGCTGCGCTGGTTCTCGAAGCCCAGACGCGCATAGCCGAGAATCCCGTCGAGGCGGAGATTGCCCCGGCCATAGCTGCCATAGAGTGCGGCTTCATGGGCCGTGATCGCGCCCTTGCCGGAAAAATTCCGGAAATCCGTCTCGGTCCTGCCGAAGCCGACGCTGAAACCGGCCAGGAAGGACGGGGTGATCTGCCGGTCGACGCCGCCGATGACGCCGCCGCCGCTATAGTCACCCCTGCCGGCGTTGAGGTCGCCGCCGAGCCTGCCGGACAGGCCATAGCCGCGCAGCCACGCCACATTCGCCGGCGCGGACGCCGCCGGAAGCCGCATCGCCACCGCCGGGCTTCCGCTCGAGGCATAGGCCATCGCCGGGCCTGCGCTCGTCGGCGCGGCCTGGCCGTTGCGCAGGGCGCTTAACCGCTGGCCGATCATGCCGCCGAAGGGCGCGAAGCCGCCGAGCGCCTGCGTGCCCAGGCCGGCAAGGCTTTCGCCGGAGAGGCTGGCGAGCGCCTGCCGGGCTCCTTCACGCGTGCCCGCCGCCTGCAGCAGCAAGGCGACGCCGCGCAGATCGGAGCTTGCTCCCGCCAGGCCGCGCTCGAGCCCGGCCGCAGCCGCGCATTGATTGGCCGAGGCGCAGACCCCGGGCGTGTCGAAGGGCGCGGTGCGGATGTCGAGATGCGCCGCATTCGGCTGATAGCGCAGGGTCGCCCGGATGAAGGGTGCCGAGCCGTCGCCGAACGGCCCCGCGACACCGTCGAACCGGCCGATCAGCCCCTGGCCGGCGGTAAGCACCGGCATGGTCATTTCGCGCGGCAGCAACTCGGGCTCGCCGCCCATCGCGACCTGCCCGGCAAGGCTCGCTGTGCCGCTGACGTCGAGCCGGTTCAGCCCGCCGGCAGCGGAGACCTGCTGCATCAGCACGCCGCCGGGCTGCTGGACATAGTTGCCGTTGATCGTCAGCGTGCCGACGCCGCGCGCATCGCCGGCCCAGACCGTGCCGGCATTGCCGACATCGCCGATGATCAGGCCGGTCCCGGCCAGCACGCCGGCCGGTGCGACACGGGTCGGCGAAGCAATGCTGCCCATGATCGAGAGGAAGCCGCCTTCGACCCGGGTGGCGCCGGCATAGGCGCTGTGCCCGGTCAACACGAGCTCGCCGGCGCCCCGCTTGACCAGCCCGCCCGCCCCGACGATGTCATTCTCGAAGAAGGCGATGCCGCCCGGCTGCTCGACGACGAAATCGCCCCAGTCGAAACGCCCCGGCCCCGCGACGGCCCTGCCGACATCGAGCAGCCCGTAACCGAAGACATCATCGACGCCCGGCGCGCCGAGATCGCGGGCCGTGCCGAGCAGGGTCTGGCGGACCTGGTCGGCGCTGAAGAACGGGAACATCTGCCAGACCAGCGCCGCGGCGCCCGTAACATGGGGCGCTGCGAAGGAGGTGCCCAGTGTCTTTTCATAGCCACCGCCCGACTTGGCGACCAGGATGCCATCATCCACGCCCATCCAGACGAAATCGCCTAGGCTCGCGTCCCATTCCCAGCCCGGACCGCCGCCTGGCGCCCCAAGACACCAGGTCTTCGCGACGCCGCAGAGATTGGTGTAGTCCGGGATATAGCCGGGACCGACCGCCATGACCGCCAGCCAGCCGCGCTCGAGCTCCGGGAAGAGGTGGGGTAAGCCGGCTTGGGCGCTCGGTTGGTCCAGGGCCTGATTGGCCGTGCCCCAGATGCTGAGAATTCCTGCAGCGACAGCGCGCCGATAGACAGAAACGCTTGACGCATCCTCAGACAGGTAGCTGTTCCGAGTGAATTCCGTAATCGGGCGGTCATCGCCGTAGCTGTTATTGATGATACGCACGCCGCGCGCCTGCAGATCGGCATAGGCTCTCGCCGCGAACGCACCATCGATGAATAACCCTTGACTGTCGTCTGCTCCCGCTACGATGAGGGTGGCGCCGGGCGCCACGCCGTGCATGCCCTTGCCGTCACGGTTGGCAGCGATGACGGACGCAACCCCGGTGCCGTGGTTGCTGCGATCGATCGCCTGCGCTGTTTCGGTCAGATAGTCGTAGCCTCCGCCGTAGCGACCGATGAATTCCGGATGCTGAGCGAAGATGCCGGAATCGATCACGCCGACCGAGACGCCGGTGCCGTCGACGCCGCGGGCGTAGGCCTGCGCGGCTTTGATGTCGTCGAGCCCCCACTGCGCCTTGTATTCGGGCGTGCGCCAGGTCGCGGGATCGGTCAGCAAGCCGCCGGACTGCGCGACGGCCGAACTGGTCAGGGCCGTCGTCAGCATCAGGGCCGCGACGGTAGACTTAGGCAGGAACAGCAAGGCAGACCTCGGGAAGAGAATCGCAGCGGCGGGTTCGGTATCCGCCCTGACCGAGTTTTCTCCGCCCTCTTCCGGCCGTCAACACAATGCCGCCGCATTTCACGGCAGCGCGGGCGGCTTTTGCTTTGGGCGACGCGGCTGGCTCAGTCGCGGTAGACCGGCTCCTCCGCGTCGAGCTGCCGGCGGATCGAGGCGAGGTGCAGGCGCGCGGATTCCGGATCGCCCTCGCGCATCTGGCGATAGGCGGCCTCCGCGATCTCGGGCTTCACCGGCTTGACCTCGCGCCCCGTCGCCAGCGCCAGCGCCTGCGCCTCGCAGGCCCGCTCCAGGTAATAGAGATCGTCCCAGGCCTCGGCGATGGTCGGCCCGAGCACCATGACGCCGTGATGCTTCATGAAGACGATATCGGCATCGCCGACCGCAGCCGCGATGCGGTCGCCCTCGCGCTCGTCCAGAGCCAGCCCGTTATAGTCACGGTCGACGACGGTGCGGCCGTAGAATTTCAGCGCCGTCTGGCCGGCGAAGATCAGCGGATCGCCCTCGGTCATCGAAAGCGCCGTCGCGTACGGCATATGCGTGTGGAAGGCGACCTTGGCGCGCGGGACGTTCTTGTGGACCCGGGCGTGGATGTAGAAGGCGGTCGCCTCCGGCTGCCCCTCACCTGAGACGACTTGGCCGTGGAAGTCGCAGATCAGCAGCTTCGAGGCGGTCAGTTCCCGGAAGGCCCAGCCATAGGGATTGACGATGAAGAGGTCGTCATAGCCCGGCACCAGCGCCGAGAAATGGTTACAGATGCCCTCCTCGAAGCCGTAGCGCGCCGCCATCCGGAACGTCGCGGCAAGATCGCGGCGCGCCTCCCAGACGATATCGGAATCGAGGTCGGGCTGGTTCGGACCACGAAGAGGCGTCACGCTTGCAGCGCCGGACTTGAGGGAATGAGCCATCGCGATCTCCGGTCGGGACTGGAAGGCGGCCGAGACAGGGCCACATGCTCCTACGATAGAACGCAGCGGACGAAAGATGCGCTGCAATTCTGCGCCCTGTTTGCGCAATTTTTTCGCGTTCCGCCGGAGACTTGACCTGCCTTCAGGCCTGACCCCGGCCGCGCCATCTCGCGACGTAAGGCAGGATGAACATGTAGAGCCCGCTGAACAGCAGCAGGAAGAGCGGCAGCAGGGGCGAATAGACGATCCAGGCCGGCGGCTCGCCGCGCGCCATCGCGGCGAAATTTGCGAGGACGGTGGCGGTGAAGATGATCGAGAGCCAGCGATGGCCCTGCCGGATGGTGGTGCTCCAGGACAAGGAAAGCTCCTTTTATGAGGGGACAGGAGGAGTGGCGCCGCCTCAGCCGGCGCGCGCCACGACCTCTTCCAGTTTTGCGAAGAACTGCTGCCAGCCGGCCTTGGCGCCACCGAGGGCCTGCTTCTGCTCCGGCCGGAAGCCGACCTGTTCCATGCGCAGATGCGTGCCCTTGGACGACGGCGTCAGCGTGAAGGTCACGACGCTCTTGAGGGCATAGGCCGGGTCGTCATGCGCGAAGTCCCAGCTATAGGAGAGCGACCGGTTGGGCTCGACGGTCAGCACTTCGCAATCCAGCACCCCGCCCCAGTCGCCACTCAGATTGAAGCGATGGCCGACGGTCGGCGCGAAGTCGTTCTTCATCAGCCATTCGGCGATCAGGTGCGGCTGCGTCAGCGCACGCCAGAGCTTCTCCGGCGGATGGGGCATTTCGCGCTCGACGATGACGGAGCGGGTTTCGGTCATTGGTCCATCCTCTTGAGCAGGTCTTCGAGATCGTCGAACCGGCTTTCCCAGTAGCCGGCCATGCGGTTCGTCCAGTCGGCGAGAGGCGCGAGCGCCGCGAGCTGCGCGCTGTAATGCGTCTGCCGGCCCTGATGGCGGTCCCGCACCAGCCCGGCCTGCTTCAGCATGGCCAGGTGCTTCGAGACCGCCGGCTGCGATACGCCGGCCTGTGCGGTCAGCGCGGCGACCGTCTGCTCGCCCTCGCTGCACAGGCGCTCGAAAATGCCCCGCCGCGTCGGGTCGGAAAGCGTCCTGAAGAGAAGATCATGCGTGCCGGGCATCGGAAATCCATAACCACATGGCTATGAATTATTCATAACCACACAGCTATGAATCCGTCAATCCGAAATCCTCGATCTTTTGCCGGGAGGTGTCGCACTGCGCCCAGCCCATCGCCGATGAAGCGGGCGAGCCGTCCTGCGGGGCATCCCTGTGCTCGCGACGCAACAGCCCGGCTCGCAAACGCCTTTCGCCACATTTGGTTAACCATAAGCCGCAATGCCGCCACTTCGCCCTGATTTGGCAAGGTCTCGTTTAGGTTGACGCTTCATTGATGAGGCTTCGCGAAGCCCTCCTCGAAGTGCGCGCCACAAAATTCGATTGCCCCGGAGTTCAGCCATGTTGACCACTCTCCTTCCCGGCGGCCGTGCCGTCCGTTTCGCCGCAGCCATCGCCGCCACGCTCGCGCTCGGCGCCTGCGCCAAGGACCAGAATGCCGACGCCTCGGGCTTCGGTGCCGGCGGCGCCGCGACGCCTGGCAGCGCGCAGGACTTCGTCGTCAATGTCGGCGACCGCGTCTTCTTCGAGACCGACTCCACCGACCTGACCCCGACCGCCGTCGCGACCCTCGACAAGCAGGCCGGCTGGCTGCAGCGCTATCCGCGCTACACCTTCACCGTCGAAGGCCATGCCGACGAGCGCGGCACCCGCGAGTACAACTATTCGCTCGGCGCCCGCCGCGGCCAGACCGTGCGTGACTACCTCGCCTCGCGTGGCATCGCGGCCAACCGCATGCGCACCATTTCCTATGGCAAGGAGCGCCCGGTCGCGGTCTGCAACGACATCTCCTGCTGGTCGCAGAACCGCCGCTCCGTCACGGTGCTGGACGGCGCCGGCGGCGCGCCTGGCGTCTGATCGCTACGCAGCTAGAAAAGAAAAGGCCCCGGACGGCATCGTCCGGGGCCTTTTTCATTCTTCAGTAGAGGCCGTCACCCCACCGCGGTCGGGATCAGGCTGCGCGCCACGCCCTCGATCCGCTCGGCCGCCGCGACGAGCGCTTCCGCGGCCCGGTCCTCGACCTCCCCGAGCCGCTGGTCGGCAGCACCGGCATTGCCCTGCGTCGCCGCGAGGTCGGCTTCCAGCTTCGCCAGCCGCCGCTTCAGTTCGTGGACCTCGTCGGCCACCATCAGCGCGGCCATGACGTGCAGGCGCATGTCGCCGATCTCGCCGAAGGCCTCGCGCATTTCGCCGATCTTCTCGTCAAAGAACCGGGCGAGCCCCTCGAGATGGCCCTCCTCGCCTTCCCCGCAGGCCATGCGGTAGGCTTTCCCGGCGATCATGACGTTGACTTGCGGCATTCCCTCTCCAATCCTTGCTTTAGGGTCTGTGCTCGTTATGGACGAGTACAGACCCTAGCTTGCCTCGGGCTCCGGCGGCTGCTGCGCCTCCACCCGCGCGATCACGGCGCCGACGACGTTCATCGCCCGCTCCAGCCGCTGGTCGACATCCGCGGCGGCGGTCTCGACCTGCCCGAGCCGCGCCATGGCGCCGTCGAGATCGGCCGCAAGGCGCGCGCGATCGTCCTGCATCAGGGCGAGTTCGGTTTCGAGGTTGCCATGTCCACGCTCAGCCTCGACCCGCCGCCGCGCCGCCGCTTCCAGCTGCCCCAGCGCCGTATCCAGGCGCGCCAGCGCATTGTCCAGCATCAGGCTCGCCACCGTCGTTCTCCTTTCAGATCGAAGCCGGCTCACACGATTCGTCCAGCGAATTTACATGAGAACGCGGGAAAACAGGAATCGGCCCCATCCCAGAGCGTGGACGGGCCGGTTCGGGCTGAACCATGCGAAAAACCTGCGGCAACCGGCTCCTGCGACCCTGAAACCCGGCTTGCGCGAATTGACTCGTGGCGAGCGCAAGGCCTAATCCACCGGTCCTTTTCCAAGCCTGCCGACATCGCCTGCCCGCCGGCCCCATTCCTGCCTTTCCCGCAGGTTCGGATCGGCCTCAAGCCCGCCAGACTCAAAGCCCGTGAGATCATCATGACCACCATCGACCGCGCCCAGCACGACAAGCTCGCCAATGCCATCCGTGGCCTGGCGATGGACGGCGTCGAGAAGGCCAAGTCCGGTCATCCCGGCCTGCCGATGGGCGCCGCCGACGTTGCCGCCGTGCTGTTCACCCGCGTGATGAAATACGACGCCGCCGATCCGCGCTGGCCGGACCGCGACCGCTTCGTGCTCTCCGCCGGTCACGGCTCGATGCTGCTTTACGCCCTGCTCTATCTCACCGGCGCGCCCGGCATGGCGCTGGACGACCTCAAGGCCTTCCGCCAGATCGAGTCGAAGACGCCCGGCCACCCCGAGAACTTCATGACCGCCGGCGTCGAGACCACGACCGGCCCGCTCGGCCAGGGCCTCGCCACATCCGTCGGCATGGCGATGGCCGAGCGCATGCTCGCCGCCGAGTTCGGCAGGAAGGTCGTCGATCACCACACCTATGTGCTGGCGTCCGACGGCGACCTGATGGAGGGCATCAGCCAGGAAGCGATCGCGCTCGCCGGCCATCAGAAGCTCAACAAGCTGATCGTGCTCTGGGACGATAACGGCATCTCGATCGACGGCCCGCTGACCATCACCGACAATGTCGATCAGGTCGCGCGCTTCAAGGCCTGCGGCTGGCGCTCCGAGCGCGTCGACGGCCATGATCCCGAGGCGATCGAGGCCGCGATCCGCCGCGCCCAGAAGTCGAACAAGCCGACCATGATCGCCTGCAAGACCGTGATCGGCTTCGGCGCACCGAAGAAGGCCGGCACCTCCAAGGCCCATGGTGAGCCGCTCGGCGCCGAGGAGCTTGCCGCCGCCAAGCAGGCGCTCGGCATCACCGGCGGGCCCTTCGAGGTCGCGGCCGACGTGCTCAAGGCCTGGCGCGGCTTCGGCGCGGCCGGCAGCGCCGCGCACAAGGACTGGAGCGAGCGTTTCGCCACCCTCTCCGAGCGCAAGCGTGGCGAGTTCGACCGCCGCCTCGTGCACGGTGTCCCGGCCAAGCTCGACAAGGCGATCCTGGCCCACAAGAAGGCCCTGATCGCCGCGCCGCAGACTGTGGCCACCCGCAAGGCCTCGGAGCTGGCGCTGGAAGCCATCATCCCGGTCATGCCGGAGCTGGTGATGGGCTCGGCCGACCTGACGCCTTCGAACAACACCCGCACCAAGGCCGCCGAGGACTTCACCCCGAAGACCCCGAAGGGCCGCTATGTCCGCTACGGCATCCGCGAGCACGGCATGGCCGCCGCGATGAACGGCATCACCCTGCATGGCGGCTTCCGCACCGCCGGCGGCACCTTCCTGGTCTTCGCCGACTATGCCCGCCCCTCGATGCGGCTGGCCGCCCTGATGGGCGCCCCGGTCGTCTACGTCATGACCCATGACTCGATCGGCCTCGGCGAGGACGGCCCGACCCACCAGCCGGTCGAGCAGATCGCCAGCTTGCGCGCCATGCCGAACATGCGCGTCTTCCGCCCGGCCGACACGATCGAGACGGCCGAGGCCTGGCAGGCCGCGCTGGAGCGCACCGACGGCCCGACGGTGCTCGCGCTCTCGCGCCAGAACCTGCCGCAATTGCGCACCGATGCTTCGGCCAAGAACCGCTCGGCCACCGGCGCCTACGAGCTTCTGGCGGCCGAGGGCGGCAAGGCCCAGGTCTCGCTCTTCGCCTCGGGCTCCGAGGTCGAGCTGGCCGTCGCCGCGCGCAAGCTCTTGGCCGAGAAGGGCGTCCGTGCCCGCGTCGTCTCCGTGCCCTCACTTGAGCTCTTCCTGGAGCAGGACGAGGCAACCCAGGCCGCCATCGTCGGACAGGCCCCAGTCAAGATCGCGATCGAGGCCGGCGTGCGCTTCGGCTGGGATGCCGTGATCGGCCATGACGGTACCTTCATCGGCATGCATTCCTTCGGCGCCAGCGGCCCCTACAAGGAGGTCTACAAGCATTTCGGCATCACGGCGGAGGCGATCGCCGACGCCGCGATGAAGCAGCACAACGCCTGAGGGCCGGCCGCAGGCAGGGCTGATATTCCCGAAAGACATCTTGCGTTCGGCCATTCTTTGGCCGAATTGCCCGCGTGGATAGCGACGGCATCGCCGTTTCGCTCGGCGAAGGAGAGGAAGATATGACGGTGAAGGTAGCGATCAACGGCTTCGGCCGCATCGGGCGCAACGTTCTGCGCGCGATCATCGAGTCGAAGCGCAAGGATATCGAGGTCGTGGCGATCAACGATCTCGGCCCGGTCGAGACCAACGCCCATCTCTTCCGCTTCGACTCCGTCCATGGCCGCTTCCCCGGCACCGTGACCGTCTCCGGCGACACGATCGATGTCGGCCGCGGCCCGATCAAGGTCACCGCGATCCGCGACCCCAAGGACCTGCCGCACAAGGCGCTCGGCGTCGACATCGCCTTCGAGTGCACCGGCATCTTCACCACCCGCGACAAGGCCGCCGCGCATCTCGCGGCCGGCGCCAAGCGCGTGCTGGTCTCGGCCCCCTGCGACGGCGCCGATCTGACCGTCGTCTTCGGCGTCAACCATCACGAACTGACCAAGGACCACGTCGTCGTCTCGAACGCCTCCTGCACGACGAACTGCCTCGCGCCGGTCGTGCGCGTGCTGCATGACAGCATGGGCATCGACAAAGGCTTCATGACCACGATCCATGCCTATACCGGCGACCAGCCGACGCTGGATACGATGCACAAGGATCTCTATCGCGGCCGCGCCGCCGCGCTCTCGATGATCCCGACCTCGACCGGTGCCGCCAAGGCGATCGGCCTCGTGATCCCCGACCTGAAGGGCCGTCTCGACGGCACCTCGATCCGCGTTCCCACCCCGAACGTCTCGGTCGTCGACTTCAAGTTCATCTCGAAGCGGAAGACCACGGTCGAGAAGGTCAACGAGGCCATCATCAAGGCGTCGAAGCGCGGCCCGCTCAAGGGCATCCTCGCCGTCACCGACCAGCCGAACGTCTCGATCGACTTCAACCACGATCCGGCGTCCTCGACCTTCGCGCTCGACCAGACCAAGGTCATGGACGACAAGTTCGTCCGCGTGCTCTCCTGGTACGATAACGAATGGGGCTTCTCGAACCGCATGAGCGACACCGCCGTCGCCATGGGCGCCCTGCTCTGAACCGTCTTACCAAGGCCACGTTCCTCCGTCAGGGCGTGGCCTTGTCCCTGAACAGCAGCAGAAACGGACCGAGCATGGCCAAGATCGAGCCGACAGTAGCGACCCCGCCCGCCCCCCAGACCGAGCCTGCCTCCGCGCCGGTCAGCCTGGCGCCGATCCCGGCCTTCCCCTCCGCTCCGGCCCCTGCCTCCGCTCCGGCTCCGGCTCCGGCCCCCGTAAGCACCGAGCCGGCACCGGCCGCGACGGAGCCGCGCAAGCTCGACCAGCTCTCCCGCATCGAGGAGAAGGCGGCGCGCATCGAGGAGAAATTCGCCCGCTACGAGGCCGTTCTGACCCGCGCCGAAGCCTCGCTGGAGCGCTCGGCCGGCAAGGTCGACAATGCGGTGGGCACGCTCGACATCGGCGGCATCCGCAACGAGATCGCCGCCCTGCGCCAGCGCGTCGATGCGACGCCGCGGGCCGGCACGCTCTTCGTCACCGCCGCCGTGACCGCGGTGCTCACCGTGCTGCTCACCATCCTCGTCCTGAAATTCGGCGTGCCCGGCCTGTTTGGCGGCCTGCTGCCGCAATGAGCGCCTTCCGCACCCTCGACGACGCCGATCTCGCAGGCAAGCGGGTGCTTGTCCGCGTCGACCTCAACGTTCCCATGGACGGCGACAAGGTCAGCGACACCACCCGCATAGACCGCATCCTGCCGACGATCCGCGAGATCGCCGACAAGGGCGGCAAGGTCGTGCTGCTCGCGCATTTCGGCCGGCCGAAGGGTCGCGACGACAAGAACAGCCTGCGGCAGGTCGTGTCGGCGCTGACTGAGGCGCTCGGCCGCCCCGTCACCTTCGTCGACGATTGCATCGGCGAACCGGTTGCAAAGGCTCTTGCCGCCGCCAGGAACGGCGACGTCCTGCTGCTGGAGAACACCCGCTTCCACGCCGGCGACGAGAAGAACGATCCCGACTTCGTCAGGGCGCTCGCCGCCAATGGCGACCTCTATGTCAACGATGCCTTCTCGGCCGCGCACCGGGCGCACGCCTCGACCGAAGGCCTCGCCCATGTCCTGCCGGCCTATGCCGGGCGCACCATGCAAGCCGAGCTCGAAGCCCTCTCCGCCGGCCTCGACAACCCCACCCGCCCGGTGATGGCGATCGTCGGCGGCGCGAAGGTCTCGACCAAGCTCGACCTGCTCGGCAATCTGGTGAAGAAGGTCGATGTCCTCGCCATCGGCGGCGGCATGGCCAACACCTTCCTCGCCGCGCGCGGCGCCGATGTCGGTAAATCCCTCTGCGAACATGATCTCGTCGGCACCGCCCGCGAGATCGAGGAGAAGGCCAAGGCTGCCGGCTGCGAGATCCTGCTGCCGGTCGACGCGCTGGTGGCGCGCGAGTTCAAGGCCCATCCCAGCTACCGTGTCGTGCCGGTCGGCAATGTCGAAGCCGACGAGATGATTCTCGATGCCGGCCCGCTCTCGATCGCCGAAGTCGTGCTGCGGCTGGGGAAGGTCAAGACGCTGGTCTGGAACGGCCCCTTCGGCGCCTTCGAGCTGCCGCCCTTCGACACGGCGACCGTCGCCGTCGCCAAGGCCGCGGCCAGGCACGTCAAGGCCGGCGATCTCGTCGCGGTCGCCGGTGGCGGCGACACCGTCGCGGCGATGAACCATGCCGGCGTCATCGACGACCTGTCCTATGTCTCGACGGCGGGCGGCGCCTTCCTCGAATGGATGGAAGGCAAGGCCCTGCCGGGCGTCGAGGCCCTGCGGAAGCGCTGATCCGGGCATTGACCGTACGGGCCGCTCCGACAACGGGGCGGCCGCTCGCGTTTTAAGCTTTCCACCCACCCGGCTTTGCGCCGGGAGCCTGTCCGCACTACATCTTTCGCCATATCCGTTTTCAAAAGGGGAGTGCCATCGTGGCCCGTATCACGCTTCGCCAGTTGCTCGATCATGCCGCCGAGAACGACTACGGCGTGCCCGCCTTCAACATCAACAACATGGAGCAGGCGCTGGCGATCATGGCGGCGGCCGATGCGACCGACGCGCCCGTCATCATCCAGGCCTCGCGCGGCGCCCGCAGCTACGCCAACGACATCATGCTCAAGCACATGATGGACGCCGTCACCGAGATCTACCCGCATATCCCGGTCTGCGTGCATCTCGACCACGGCAACGAGCCGGCGACCTGCATGACCGCGATCCAGGCCGGCTTCACCTCGGTGATGATGGACGGCTCGCTCAAGGCCGACGGCAAGACGCCCGGCGACTGGGACTACAATGTCGGCGTGACCAGGACCGTCACCGACATGGCCCATCTCGGCGGCATCTCGGTCGAGGGCGAGCTCGGCGTGCTCGGCTCGCTGGAATCCGGCGAGGGCGAGAAGGAGGACGGCCACGGCTTCGAGGGCAAGCTCAGCCATGACCAGCTCCTGACCAATCCCGACGAGGCCGTGAAGTTCGTCGCCGAGACCAAGGTCGATGCGCTCGCCATCGCCATGGGCACCTCGCACGGCGCCTACAAATTCACCCGCAAGCCCGACGGCGCGATCCTGGCGATGCATGTCATCGAGGAGATCCACAAGCTGCTGCCGAACACCCATCTCGTCATGCACGGCTCGTCCAGCGTTCCGCAGGACCTCCAGGACGTCATCAACCAGTATGGCGGCAAGATGCCCCAGACCTGGGGCGTGCCGGTCGAGGAGATCCAGCGCGGCATCAAGCACGGCGTGCGCAAGATCAACATCGACACCGACAACCGCATGGCGATGACCGGCCAGATCCGCAAGATCCTCTCAGAGAACCCCGGCGAGTTCGACCCGCGCAAGTATCTGAAGCCCGCCATGGAGGCGATGACCAAGCTCTGCAAGCAGCGCCTTGAGGAGTTCAACACCGCCGGCCAGGCCTCGAAGATCAAGCGCGTCATCACGCTCGCCGACATGGCCAAGCGCTACGCCAAGGGCGAGCTCGACCCAACCTTCGGCGCCAAGAAGGCGGCCTGAGGCCGTGACCTGCTCCCTCTCCCCCTGCGGGAGAGGGTTGGGGTGAGGGGTCGCACGACGTTTCCGAGGCCGGCTGGAAAGCTGGCTGTATCGGAAGCGTCGCGCGACCCCTCATCCGTCTCCGCTGCGCGGAGCCAACTTCTCCCGCAGGGGGAGAAGGAAGTGCCTCAAACGCCGATCTTCCCCCCGCCCTTCTTGGTGATCGCCACCACGGAGGGCCGTACCGGCATGTCCGGCTTGAAGTCCGGCCAGCGGGTCGAGAGGTCCTCGTAATAGGAGCGGCGGCCGAATTCCGGCCAGTCCGGGCCGTCATCGCCGGGATGCTGCACGGCGACGAAGGCGGTGGTGTCGTCCGGCGTGAAGTAGGGGCCGCAGAGCTCCGCGCCATGCGGCACGCGGTAGAACAGCTTCGAGGTCCGGCGCGCGCCGCCCTCGGTATCGACCGCCCAGAGCCCGTCGGTGCGCCCGGTCACGTCTATGCCGTTGCCATCGGTCGAGACCCAGAGCCGCCCGGCGGCATCGACCACGGCATTGTCGGGCATGCCGAACCAGCCGTTCTTGGTCGTATCGGTCGAGAAGCTGGCGCCGACCGCGGCGACGGACGGATCTCCGCATTTCAGCAGGATCTCCCAGCGCCCCTTGGTCGCCGTATGGTCACCATCGGCCTCGGCGATCTCGATGATATGGCCGAAGGCGTTCTTCGCACGCGGATTGGCCGCGTCGATTTGCTCGTCCTTACGGCTCGTATTGTTGGTCAGCATCACATAGACGCGTCCCGTCACCGGGTTCGGCGTGATGTCCTCCGGCCGGTCCATCTTGGTCGCGCCGAGCAGGTCGCCGGCGCGGCGCGCCTCGATCAGCACATCGGCCTGGCTCTGGAAGCCGTTGACCGCCGTCAGCGGCCCCTGACCGAACACCAGCGGCAGCCATTCATGCGTGCCATCAGCCGCAAACTTGGCGACATAGAGCGTACCGGAATCGAGCAGGTCGAGATTGCTGGTGCGGTTGTTCGGGTCGAACCGGCCCGCCGTGACGAATTTGTAGACATAGTCGAAGCGCTCGTCGTCGCCGAGATAGGCGACCACGCGCCCGTCCCTGGCGACGATCATGTCGGCGCCCTCGTGCTTGAAACGGCCGAGCGCCGTGCGCTTCTTCGGCACCGAGTTCGGATCGAACGGGTCGACCTCGATCACCCAGCCGAAGCGATTGGCCTCGTTCGGTTCCTTCGCCAAGTCGAAGCGCTCCTCGAAGCGACCCCAGGCGTAAGGCGAGGACGGCACGGCGAGGCGCTTGTAGTTCGCCTCCTCGCGATGGCCCTCCGGCAGCTTGCCGGAGAAATAGCCGTGGAAGTTCTCCTCGCCCGAGACGAAGGTGCCCCAGGGGGTCAGCGCGCCCGAGCAGTTGTTGAGCGTGCCCAGCACCTTGCGGCCGCTGGCATCGGCCTTGGTCTGCACGCGCTCGTTGCCGGCGACCGGCCCCGAGAGCTGCATCTCGGTCGCCACGGTGATGCGGCGATTGTACTTGGAATCCTTGACCAGCGCCCACTGGCTGCCGGTCTTCCGGATTTCCGCGACCGTCGCGCCATGCGCCATCGCCTCGATCGCGAAACGCTCCGGCGTCGCGTTCTTCAGGACAGGCTTGCCGTCCTTCATCTCGACGACGCCCGGGAACATCAGATGCGGGTTGGTGTATTCGTGATTGACGAAGAGCAGCCCATGCGCGGACGGGTCGACGGCGCCCGTCATCGGCACATAGCCGACGAAATCGTTGTTGTAGCCGAACTGTTGGCTCTGGGCCTCGGCACTCTGCTTCGTCGGATCGAAGGCCGGCGCATCGGCCGTCAGCGGATCGCCCCAGCGCAGCAGTACCTGCGCCTCGTAACCCTCGGCGACATGATGATCGGCATCGACGCCGACCTCGACCTCCTTGAACGAGAAGGCTGATTTCGCGCCTTGCGCCTGCGCTTCGGCGGCGGTTTCAAGCGCCAGCGTGCCGACCGTCGCCGAGATCGCCGAAACGGCGAGCGCACCCTTGAGCAACCCGCGCCGCGAAAAGCGCTGCGAGATCAGCTCGCCCATGGTCGGGTTGTCGGTCGGATTCCGCGGCTCGACATCCTCATGCTCCAGCATGCTGGCGCCGAAGGTGGATTCATGATCGTCGTCGCGCATGGTCGGCCTCGGTCGCTTCGGATTGGAATAATGCGCAGCTAGACCCAGCCATTGACAGCCGAATGACATCGTCCGTCAGCGGCAGGCCATCTTCCAGCCAGTCCCGGCCCTGCGCCCGCCGCCCTTTCCGTCTCAGGCGATTTCTGGTTCAACGCTGGCTTGCTTCTGTCCCAGCCGGCTTCCCGCACCATGTCGATCGTCTTCTCTGCCCTGGTCGCGGTCTTCGTCGGCTTCGCCGCTTCCGTCGCCGTCATCCTGCAGGCAGCGCAGGCGCTGGGCGCCACGCACGGCCAGACCATTTCCTGGATTGCGGCGCTCTGCCTCGCCACCGGCGCCTCCAGCCTGTTCCTGTCCTGGCGCTATCGCATGCCGATGATCTGCGCCTGGTCGACGCCCGGCGCCGCCCTGATCGCGGCCGTGACCGGCTTCGACATGGCGTCTGCCGTGGGCGCCTTCCTGGTCGCCGCCGTGCTGATCATGCTGACCGCGGCCTTCCGCCCGCTCGGCAGGCTGATCGAGCGCATCCCGATGCCGGTCGCGGCGGCGATGCTCGCCGGCGTGATCTTCCGCTTCGTCGCCGCCGTCTTCGACGAGATGCGCCTTTCGCCCGGCCTCGTCCTGCCGCTGCTCGCCGTCTTCCTCGTGGCGCGCCTGCTCAATCCCTTCCTCGGCGTCATCGCCGCACTCGTCGCCGGCATCGCGATCAGCTTCCTGGGCGGCCTCGCCCATTGGCCTGCCGGCGCGATGACACTGAGCGGCCTCGAATTCGTCACGCCGCACTTCGATATTGCCGCCATGCTCGGCATCGGCGTCCCGCTCTATCTCGTCACCATGGCCGCCCAGAACCTGCCGGGCTTCGCCGTGCTGCGCGCCGCCGGCTACAATCCGCCGACCGCGCCCTCGCTGTTCGTGACGGGCCTGACCTCGCTCCTGACCGCGCCCTTCGGCGCGCATATGACCAACATGGCCGCGATCTCAGCCTCGATCTGCACCGGCGGCGACACCCACCCCGATCCGGCCCAGCGCTGGAAGGCGGGCGTGCTCTACGGCCTGTTCTATTTCGTCGTCGCCGCCTCGACCGGCTTGCTGATCGCCCTGCTGCTGGCTTTGCCCAAGGCGCTGATCGTCGCCGTGGCGGGCCTCGGCCTCGTCGGCTCGCTCACCGGCGCGCTCGGGCAGGCCATGGCCTCCGACAAGGAGCGCTTCGCCGCCGTCGTCACCTTCGCCGTCGCCGCCTCCAGCCTCTCGCTTTTCGGCATCGGCTCGGCCTTCTGGAGTCTCGTTGCTGGTCTTGCGGTCTTGACATTGGACTTCGCTGCGGGCCGTTTGCGCAGCCGATCATGACCACACAATCATCCTCCACCCGCCTGATGCTCGTCACCCCTCCCGTCGCAGACGCGGAGGCCATGGCTTTTCGCCTGATGCAGGCCATGGCCGGTGGCGACGTCGCCGCCGTGCTGCTGCGCCTCAGCGCCGGCGACGACCGCAGCCGGATCGAGCGCGTCAAGCGCCTCGCCGGCCCGGTCCAGGCCAATAATGTCGCCCTCGTCGTCGAGGACAATGCGCTCGTCGCCGCGCGCGGTGGCGCCGACGGCGTCCATCTCACCGGCGGCCCGGCCGCGGTCTCTGAGGCCCGCTCCAGCCTGAAGAGCGAGCGCATCATCGGCATCGGCGCCCTGCGTGCCCGCCACGATGCCATGGATGCCGGCGAGGCCGGCGTCGACTATGTGATGTTCGGCGAGCCCCGCCCCGACGGCTCGCTGCCGCCGCTCGCGGCCGTGGTCGAGCGCGCCGGCTGGTGGGCCGAGATCTTCGAGACGCCCTGCGTCGCCTATGCGCCCGATGCCGACTCCATCCACGCGCTGGTCGAGACCGGGGCGGAATTCGTCGCGCTCGGCGCCTGGGCCTTCGACGAGGGGCAGGATATCCGCGCCCTGGTCGAGCAGGCCAACCAGGCGATCGCCGCCTGCACCGCGCGGAAGACGGCCCGATGACGCGGCTGGCCGGGCAAGCCTTGCTGGCCAGCGCCCTGCTCGCCGGCGCCCTGCTTGCCGGCCCGGCCGAGGCTGCGTCCACGCCGGACCTGGCCTATGGCGCCTACCAGGCCGGGCATTATCGTCGCGCCCAGGCGGAAGCGCTCAAGCGCATCGAGGCCGATAGCAGCGACGCCGCCGCGATGACGTTGGTCGGCGAGCTCTATCGCCAGGGCCTCGGTGTCGCGCCGGACCAGAAGGTCGCGACCGAATGGTATGAGCGGGCCGAAGCGCGCGGCGACATCAACGCGGCTTTCGCGCTGGCGACGCAGCTTCTCGACGAGAAGAGCGGCAAGCGCGATCCCGTCCGCGCCGGCAAGCTGCTCGAGAAGGCTGCCGCAGCCGGCCACCCCGCCGCCAACTACAATCTCGCGCTCGCCCTGCTCGCGGCGAACCGCGAAGCCGAGGACAAGCGCGCCATCGCCTGCCTCGAGATCGCGGCGAAATCCCAGATCGGCGATGCCATGCATGCGCTCGGCGTGCTGGCGAAGCAGGGGCGCGGCATGCCGGCGAGCGAGGAGGTCGCGGCTCGCTGGATGAAGCAGGCGGCGGCGGCCGGCAACGTCCCCGGCGAGGTCGAGTACGCCATCATGCTGTTCAACGGCACCGGGGTCGAGAAGGACGAGGCCGCCGCCGCCAGCCTGTTCCGGCGCGCCGCCTGGGAGGGCAACCCCATTGCCCAGAACCGCCTCGCCAAGCTCTACCAGTTCGGTCTCGGCATCGCGCCGGACACGATCGAGGCCGCCGCCTGGCATCTCGCGGCCCGCTCGCAGGGCCTCAAGGACCCCGCGCTCGACGACATGTTCGAGCGCCTCAAGCCCGAGCAGCAGGCCCGCGCCGCCCGCATGGCCGCCGGCCGGATCAGCACCGCCGTCTTGACGGCGCCCTAAGAGCCGCGCAAGTGACGGGGTACTACGGTCGAAACACAGCCCTCATCCTGAGGAGCGGGCAAAGCCCGCGTCTCGAAGGATGTTCCAGCGCGCTCTGGAGCATCCTTCGAGACGCCGCTTTCGCGGCTCCTCAGGATGAGGGCTAGCGTGACCGTTCCTTCATTTCCAGCCGCGCCCACGAGCGCGCAAGAGGTTTCCGATGATCCGCTCCCCCCTGATGACCGTGATGACCGACGCCGTGATGAAGGCGTCCCGCTCGCTCAAGCGCGATTTCGGCGAGGTCGAGAACCTGCAGGTCCTCGCCAAGGGCCCGGGCGATTTCGTGTCCAAGGCCGACACCAAGGCCGAGGAGATCCTCCGCGCCGCGCTGGAGAAGGCCCGCCCCGGCTATGGCTTCGTCATGGAGGAGAGCGGCGTCGTCCATGGCACCGACGAGAGCAACCGCTGGCATATCGACCCGCTCGACGGCACCCACAACTTCCTGCGCGGCATCCCGCACTGGAACATCTCGGTCGCGCTGGAGCGCGACAACCAGTTCATCGCCGGCGTGATCTACGACGCCGCCAAGGACGAGATGTTCATGGCCGAGAAGGGCAAGGGCGCCTATGTCAACAACCGCCGCCTGCGCGTCTCCGGCCGCAACGAGCCCGCCGACATGCTGATCGGCACCGGCATCCCACATATCGGCAAGGGCGGCCACGGCCAGTTCCTGCGCGAGCTCGCGGCCGTGATGCCGCGCTTCGCCAATGTCCGCCGCATGGGCTCGGCCGCGCTCGACATCGCCTATGTCGCGGCCGGCCGCATGGACGCCTATTGGGAACGCGGCCTCAACACCTGGGATTTCGCGGCCGGCGCCGTGCTGATCCGCGAGGCCGGCGGCACCTTCGGCACGCTCGACGGCAAGCCGGCGACCAGCGCCAAGGACATCATCTGCGGCAACGAGGCCGGAGAGCGCGCGCTCAGCCAGGCGCTCAAGACCGCGGCTGCCTGAGGCCAACAGCCTCGAAACTGTTGCTCTTTCGTGCTTGATCCCGGCGGCGTGGGAGGCGACAGTCCTCCCCGCACTCCGAGGCGAACGGAAGACGACGCATGGCGATTGAGGAATTCGCGGCCGAGCCGGCAACGGCCGCAATCGTGCGGACGCAGGTCCGCTTCTCCAGGCCGATCCGCTATGTCGTCCGCGCGGTGCTGTTCCTCGCCCTGATCGGCTTCCTCGGCTTCATCCTGCAGGCCGGGCTGGTCCAGGCCTTCATGACCAATCCCGGTCTGAACGGCCTCATCCTCGGGGCCCTGCTGGTCGGCTGCCTGATCGCGCTGCGCGAGCTCTGGCGCATCCACAGCGAGGCGCGCGCCGCCACCACCCTCGCCGTCGCGCCTGCCTCCGCCGATATCCGCCGCGGCCAGGTCATCGCCCCGCTGGGCTCCGTTCTGCCGGCGCTGGAACACGGCACGCTTGCCCCGGCCCAGGCCGTCACGGCGCTCGAATCGATCGCGGTCAGGCTCGACGACGGGCGCGAGGTGCTGCGCTATCTCAGCGGCCTGCTCGTCTTCCTCGGCCTGCTCGGCACCTTCTGGGGCCTGCTCGACACGGTCGGCTCGGTCGGCGGCGTCATCAAGTCGCTGCGCACCGGCGCCGAGGCCGGTGTGCTCTTCGACGAGCTCAAGGCCGGGCTTTCCGCCCCGCTCGCGGGCATGGGCCTGTCCTTCTCGTCCTCGCTCTTCGGCATCGCCGGCTCGCTGATCCTCGGTTTCCTCGACCTTCAGGTCGGCCAGGCGCAGCGCCGCTTCCGCAACGAGGTCGAGAGCTGGCTCGGCAGCCGCACCGGCACGCCGGAGGCCCCTGCCGCCCTGCTCGCCGCGGGGAATCCGCTGGCGGACCGTTTCGAGCAGCTCAGCGCGGCGATGGCCGATGGCGCCTCCAACAACCGCGCCGCGACGCAGGCCCTCTCCAATCTGGCGGAAGGCATCCAGGGCCTGGTCCAGCACATGCGCTCCGAGCAGCAGATGATCCGCGACTGGGTCGAGGCGCAGGCCGCGCGCGAGAAGGACCTGAAGCGCCTGATCGACCGCCTCACCGCCGACCAGGTCACCGAGCCATGATGGCGTCGGACAGAGCAGGAATCTGACGGATGGCCCTCTCCCGCGCCCATCGCCGCGAGGACGTCAATTTCTGGCCCGGCTTCGTCGACGCGCTCTCGACGATGCTGATCGGCATCGTCTTCCTGCTGACGGTCTTCGTGCTCGGCCAGTTCTTCCTCTCGCAGGAATTGACCGGCAAGGACACCGCGCTGGAGCGGCTCAACAAGCAGATATCCGAACTGACGGACCTGCTCGCTCTTGAGCGCTCCTCCAACCGGCAGGCGCAGGAGAGTCTCCAACTGATGCAGTCGACGCTGACGCAGACGCAAGGCGAGCGCAGCCGGCTGCAAGGCCTGATCGACACGCAAGCCGGCAGCAACGCCGGCGCCCAGCTCGCCGAATCGCAGAAGGCGCTGGATGCGGAGAAGCAGCTCTCGGCCCGCGCCCAGGCGACGGTCGATCTCGTCAACCAGCAGATCCAGGCCATGCGCCGCCAGCTCGCAGCGCTGGAGGAAGCGCTCTCCGCCTCCGAGGCCAAGGACAAGGATTCGCAGGCCCGCATCTCCGAGCTCGGCTCGCGCCTCAACGTCGCGCTGGCCCAGCGCGTGCAGGAGCTGGCACGCTATCGCTCGGACTTCTTCGGAAGGCTGCGGCAGGTGCTCGGCACGCGGCCCGATATCCGCGTCGTCGGCGACCGTTTCGTCTTCCAGTCAGAAGTCTTCTTCGACGGCGGCCAGGCCGTGCTGAAGCCCGAGGGCAAGGTCGAGCTCGACAAGCTCGCCACCATCCTGCTCGATCTCGGCAACGAGATGCCGCCGGACCTGCCCTGGATCCTGCGCGTCGATGGCCATACCGACAACCGGCCGATCAAATCCGCGCAGTTCCCCTCGAACTGGTATCTCTCTTCGGCCCGCGCGATCGCCGTCGTCGAATACCTGATCTCGCGCGGCCTGCCGACCGATCGCGTCGCCGCCACCGGCTTCGGCGAATACCAGCCCCTCGACGTCGCCAATACCGACGACGCCCACCGCCGCAACCGCCGCATCGAATTCAAGATCACGGAGCGGTAGGCCGCCCCTAAGCCGCCGCCAGCCCGAACTGCAGCGCCGCGAGCCGCGCATAGAGCCCGCCGCGCGCCTTGAGCTCGGCATGGCTGCCCTCCTCGACGATGCGCCCGTCCTCCATGACGAGGATGCGGTCGGCCGAGAGGATGGTCGCGAGCCGATGCGCCACGACCAGGGTGGTGCGGCCCTGCATCAGGTGGTCGAGCGCGTCCTGCACCGCCCGCTCGCTCTCGGAATCGAGGGCCGAGGTCGCTTCGTCGAGCAGCAGGATCGGCGCGTCCTTCAGGATTGCCCGCGCGATCGCGAGGCGCTGGCGCTGTCCGCCCGAGAGCGTGACGCCGCGCTCGCCGACGACCGTCTCGTAGCCGTCAGGCAGGGCACGGATGAACTCGTCCGCCGCCGCGAGCCTCGCCGCAGCCTCGACCTCCTCCTGCGAGGCTCCGGGCCGGCCATAGGCGATGTTGTCGCGCACCGAGACGCCGAACACCGTCGGCTCCTGCGGCACCAGCGCGAAGCGCTCGCGCCAGACCTCCGGATCGGCCTCGGGACCGGCGACGCCGTCGACGACGACGCGCCCGTCCTGCGGATCGTAGAAGCGCAAAGCCAGTTGCAGCACCGTGCTCTTGCCGGCACCGGACGGCCCGACCAACGCGATCCGCTCGCCCGGCCGGACCGAGAAGGTCAGGTCCGACAGCGCCGGCCCGACACGGCCGGGATAGCTGAAGGAGACGTTCTCGAAGGCGAACTCGCCGAGCGAGGGAGCCGGCATCGGCTTGGGATGCGGCGGCGCGGCGATGGCGGGCTTCAGCGCCAGGATCTCGCCGAGCCGGCTGGAGGCACCGGCAGCCGCACTGATATCGCCATAGACCTCGGAGAGCTGGCCGAGCGAGCTTGCGGCCAGCACCGCATAGAGGATGAACTGCGACAGCCGTCCACCGGTCATCCGCCCGTCGAACACCTCGGTCGCCCCGACCCAGAGCACGCAGACCACGCTGGCGCTAACCAGGAAGATCGCAACGCCCGAGAGGAGCGCGCGCGAGGCCGTCGCCTCCCGCGAGGCTGCATAGGCCCCGTCCGACGCCGCCTCGAACCGCGCCGAACTCTGCCCGGCGGCACCGAAAGACTGCATCGTGCGGATGGCGCCAACGGCTTCAGCCGCGAAGGCGGAGGCATCGGCGAGCCGGTCCTGCGCCGCCCGCGAGCGGCGCCGGACCGAGCGGCCGGACAGGACCAGCGGGATCACGATCAGCGGGATGACGCCGATGACGATCGCGGAAAGCCGCGGGCTCGTCGCCACCATCATTGCCAGCGCGCCGAGCGTCATGATGGCGTTGCGCAGCGCGATCGAGGCTGTCGAGGCGAAGGTCGACTTGATCTGGGTGGTATCGGCGGTCAGCCGCGAGACGAGATCGCCCGCCCGGCTCGAATCGAAGAAGGCCGGTTCGAGCCGGGTCAGATGGCGGAAGACATCGGCGCGGAGCGACGCGACGATGCGCTCGCCCACCGTCATCACCAGGTAGAAGCGTGCCGAGCTCGCCAGCGCCAGCACGCCGACCACGCCGATCAACAGGATGAAATAGCTGTTGGCGAGCTGCTGCTCGCCCCCGGTGAAGCCGACATCGATGACGCGGCGCACCGCCAGCGGCAGCGCCAGGGTCGCCAGCGAGGCGACGACCAGCGCGACGAGCGCGAGCAGAATCCGGCGCTTCTGCGCCCGCGCATAGGGCCAGAAGGTCGCGAGCGAGCGGAAATCCGGCCGGGCCTTCGTGTCGTTCTTCTCAGCTTCGGCCACGCGCCGGAACTCCTGCATCTCGCGCACGCGTCGCGCGCGCACTTTCGAACAATATAAAACGCGCCCCGGTGAAGCCGATCATGACGGCCTTGGCAAACGACGCAACGCCGCAGGGCCGGCCTCCGGGAGAGCGCCGCGCTTGCGCTGGAGCGCCGGCTGCGATATGTGCACCCAAATTCACGACAGGCTCATCCGAATTCTTTCGACGGGCCGGGCAGGCTCGCCTGCTTGTCGATGCGCCCGTTTTTGTAAGCTTTCTGAGGATTTCGTCATGGCCAAGGCTGGCATCCATCCCGACTATCACGCCATCAAGGTCGTCATGACCGATGGCACCGAATATGCCACCCGCTCGACCTACGGCAAGGAAGGGGACACCCTCAACCTTGACATCGACCCCACGACCCACCCGGCCTGGACCGGCGGCACCCAGCATATGCTGGACCGCGGCGGCCGCGTCTCGCGCTTCAACACGCGCTTCGCTGGCCTGGGCGCGATCGGCAAGAAGTGATGCTGCGGCGCTGCGGCGCCGCCGTCCTTGATCTGAGACAAGAAAACCCGGCCTCGCGGCCGGGTTTTTCGTTTTGGCATGATCCGAAGCGCAGCGCCTCGACGGCGCCGCGCTCCCGAATGATCAGTGAGCGAGCCCGAGCCGGGCCTGCAGGCTGGCGAGCTGGTCCAGGACCGGGTTGACGGCCGCGCGGACAGGCGCCTGGCCCGACATCTGGCCCTCCAGATGGCGGATGCGCTCCTGCAGCCTGAACGAATGCGCCATCAGCTCGCGCAGCCGCTCCGGCAATTGCGCCACGATAGACTCCGACGGCGGCGCCATCGGGTCGCCGATCTTGACCTTGTTGTGCTCGGTCCGGGCCTGCTCCGCGGTGAGTTCGCCTTCCGCCACCGCCCGCTGCACCAGGAGCCAGGAGGCGATCTGCATCAGTCGCGTGGTCAGGCGCATGCTCTCGGTGGCGTAGGTCAGCGAGGCCTCGCGCGGCAGGGCGGCGGCATCCTTGCGCCCGCCGCCGTCGAGATAGCCCGCCGTCTGCTCGACCAGTCCCATTCCCTCGCGAAACAGCAGCATGAAGGCGTCGGAGCGCACGAAGCCCCGTGCGAAGGAAATCGCGCCCTCTTCCGTCTGCGGGTCGAGCAACTGGGCGTCGTTCATGCGGTGTCTCCCATCGGCACAAGCCCGTGCGCCTCTGGAACGCGTCACGGATCAGGACACCGATGTCGCAAGGATAGCGCCGATCACGTTTGCCGGCGCCGGTAAGGTGTCGTTAACCTTAACGAGGCTAAACCCCTGTGGCGACAACAAGGCAGGCGACCCCGAAAAGCGGGTCGACCGGCCGGTGCGAGGGAACGCGCAAACAAAAAAAGAGCCGCCAAAGGCGGCTCGAAGGTCAACAGGGAGGCGTCAAACAGAGTGGGCAGGAGCCACTCGACATCCAGACAAACTGGATGATGCGATTCATACTTTGGAATCATTAACGCCCTGTTAACGGGCGTTTCTTTTTGACGCTTTTTCAGGCGGGTTTGCGGAAGAACGCATCCGCTGCGGAGCGCGAGGCGTCCTTGCGGGACCGGGCCTCGATCAGGCGCTCGATCTCGGCCCTGAGCGCGGCGACCCGCTCGTCGATCTCGCCAAGCGACAGCGTCGACAGATCCTGCCCGATCTCGTGCACGCTCTTCGGCTTGGGGCGGTCATCCTCCGGGAATATCGACATGGCGGCCTCGCATCTGCTCAAACTGCGCGGGGCACGCTAGCTAAGTTTCCAACGCAGTCACGCTGCGACGCACCAAACGAGGACGAGACGCATGACCACCCTTCCCGAAACGATGACGGCGATCGGCATGGCGGCTCCGGGCGGCCCCGAGGTTCTGCGGCCGGAAACGCGCCCGGTCCCGAAGCCCGGTCCAGGCCAGATCCTCGTCGCCATCGCTGCCGCCGGCGTCAACCGCCCGGATGTCCTGCAGCGCCAGGGGGGCTACAACCCGCCACCCGGCGCCTCCGACATCCCCGGCCTCGAATTCGCCGGTACGGTGGTCGCGCAAGGTGAAGACGCCAGCCGCTTCGCGATCGGTTCGACGGTCTGCGCCCTCGTCGCTGGTGGCGGTTATGCCGAATATGCCGTGGTCGACGAGCGCAACGCCCTGCCCGCCCCCAAGGGCCTGACGCTCATCGAGGCCGGCGCGATCCCCGAGACCTTCTTCACCGTCTGGACCAATGTCTTCCAGCGCGGCCGCCTGCAGGCCGGCGAGAGCTTCCTCGTCCATGGCGGCTCGTCCGGCATCGGCACCACGGCGATCCAGCTCGCCAAGGCTTTTGGCGCGACGGTCTTGGCGACCGCCGGATCCGACGACAAATGCGCGGCCTGTCTTGAGCTCGGCGCCGACCATGCCATCAACTACCGGACCGAGGATTTCGTCGCAGCGGCGAAGGCGGCGACGGGCGGGCGCGGCACCGACCTGATCCTCGACATGGTCGGCGGCGACTATATCGACCGCAACTACGAACTGGCCGCCGACCAGGGCCGCATCGTCCAGATCGCCTTCCTCAACGGGCCGAAGGCCACGGTCAATTTCAGCCGGCTGATGCTGAAGCGGCTGAGCCATACCGGCTCGACGTTGCGGCCGCGCACCGTGCCTGAGAAAGCGGCCATCGCCGCCGAATTGCAGGCGAAGGTCTGGCCCCTGCTCGAGGCCGGGCGCTGCAAGCCGCTGGTCCACGCCACCTTCCCGCTGGCGCAGGCGGCGCAGGCCCATCGCCTGATGGAATCCAGCGCCCATATCGGCAAGATCGTCCTGACGGTGTGAGCGCTGCTTTTCATGGACACTTGCCCCGCCCTCGCCTATAAGGCGCGCCATCCTGCTCATCGTCGATGATTTGGATGGCCGGCCGGGGAGGCCGGTCGGCGCATGAGAGCTATTGTCCGCGACCCTGCCTTTACGAGCCCCACCGAGCGGCGGCGCGAAGGCGACTGAGGAGACCGTTGCCGTGTCACAAACCCCGCTGATGCCCAAGGCCACCGCGGTCTGGCTGGTCGAGAACACCTCGCTGACGTTCGAGCAGATCGCCGAGTTCTGCAAGCTGCACCCGCTCGAGGTGCGCGGCATCGCGGATGGCGAAGTCGCCGCCGGCATCAAGGGCCTCGACCCGATCACCTCAGGCCAGCTCACCCGCGAGGAGCTGGAGCGCGCCGCCAAGAACCCGAGCCACCACCTCAAGCTCGCCGAGCGCAAGGTGAAGGTGCCGGAGATCAAGCGCACCAAGGGCCCGCGCTACACCCCGGTTTCCAAGCGCCAGGACCGCCCGAACGCCATCCTCTGGCTGCTGCGCAACCACCCCGAGCTCAAGGACGCGCAGGTCATCCGCCTGATCGGCACGACCAAGTCGACCATCGCGCAGATCCGCGACCGCACCCACTGGAATGCCCAGACGCTGACCCCGATCGACCCGGTCAGCCTCGGCCTGTGCTCGCAGATCGACCTCGATTTCGAAGTCGGCCGCGCCGCCAAGGACCGTCCGGCCGCGCTGGTCGAGGCCGGCTCGACCCTGCTCTCGGCCGAGGAGACCACCGCACCGGAGCCCAAGCCCAGCGAGACCCAGCCCTTCGCCGACATGAGCCGGCCGAAGCGCGAGGAAGAAGCGGCGATCGACGTCGATTCCGTCTTCGCCAAGCTGAAGCAGGTCAGGCGCCCGGCCGAGGACGAGGACGAGGACGACGAGTAAGAGCTCTCGATCACGGACGCTGCGCATGTCGGGCATGGACGGTCTCGCCTTCACCTTCCTCGGCACCGGCGCACCGCCTGTCAGCCTGCGCCGCGCCGGCCCCTCGCATCTCGTCGAGGCCGCTGGCCGCAAGCTGCTGATCGATTGTGGCTCCGGCGTCAGCCAGCGCCTGGTCGCCGCCGGCACGCGCGGCGCCGATATCGACGCCCTGATCGTCACTCACGAGCACTCCGACCACCTGGTCGATTTCTACCAGCTCGTGATCTCCTCCTGGCATCAGGGCCGCGCCAGGCCCTGGCGCGTGCTCGCTCCCGCGCCCGCCCTCGCCAATCTCCGCGCGCAATATGCCGCCTTCGAACGCGAGCGGTCTTTGCGCATCGCCTTCGAGAAGCGGCCGGACGCGACGGGGCTGGAGATCGCCTTCGAGGAATTGCGAGAAGGCTCGGTTTCAGGCTTCGGCGGCCTCTCCATCGAGGCTTTCCTGGTCGATCACCGCCCGGTCGAGCCGGCTTTCGGCCTGACCGTGTCGCATGGCGCAGCGCGCCTCGTCTTCTCCGGCGACACCTGCCTGACCCCTTCGCTGGAAACGCAAGCCGCTGGCTGCGACCTGCTGGTCTGCGAGGTCTTCATCGCCAGCCAGATGCCGGTCGTCGCGGGCGTCCGCTCGGCCGAGACCGTCGCGGCGGTCGAAAGCTACCACATGACGCCGGCTGTCGTGGCGGGGCTCGCGACGCGTGCCGGCGCGAAAGCGCTGGCGCTGACCCATCTGGTCCCGCCGAACGCTGACACCACCTCGCTCGCCCGCGAAGTGCGGGCAGCCGGCTATGCCGGCGCCTTGCTGGTCGGCGAAGATCTCATGCGCCTCGCCGTGCCGGAACGACTGCTGAGCTGGAACGGCGCGACGGTCGCCTACTAGCCCGCCCCAAAACGACCCGCCGTTACCCGATACCCCGGCCCTTCAGCGCCGTGCCGATCTCGCCCAGCACAGCAAGATCTTCGATCGTCGCCGGTACGGCATAATCCTCGCCATCGGCGATCTTCTTCATCGTCGCCCTGAGGATCTTGCCGGAGCGCGTCTTCGGCAGGCGGGCGACCGTCAGCGCCAGCTTGAACGCCGCCACCGGCCCGATCCGCTCGCGCACCAGCGCGACGAGTTCCTTCTCGACCTGCTCGGGCGTCACCGTCGCGCCGGCCTTCAGCACGACGAAGCCGCAGGGCTGCTCGCCCTTGAGCGCGTCGCGGATGCCGACCACCGCGCATTCCGCCACGGCCGGATGCGCCGCCAGCACCTCCTCCATGCCGCCGGTCGAGAGACGATGGCCCGCGACATTGATGATGTCGTCGGTGCGGCCCATGATGAAGACATAGCCGTCCGCGTCGATGAAGCCGGCATCCGAGGTGTTGTAGTACCCAGGATAGGTCGTGAGATAGGCCTCCCGGAATCGCGTATCGTCGTTCCACAATGTCGTCAGCGCGCCGGGCGGCAGCGGCAGCTTCAGCACGATCGCGCCCATCGTGCCGGGTTCGACCTGTCGCCCGCCCTCGTCGAGGCATTGCACGTCCCAGCCCGGCAGCGGCACGGTCGACGAGCCGTGCTTCACCGGCAGGAGGCCGAGGCCCAAGGGATCGCCGACGATCGGCGAGCCGCTCTCGGTCTGCCACCAATGGTCGATCACCGGCACCTGCAGCAGCGCTTCCGCCCATTTCAGCGTCTCGGGATCCGCCCGCTCGCCGGCAAGGAACAGCGCCCTGAAGCGCGACAGGTCGTGGCCGGCGAGGTGCTTGCCCTCCGGGTCCTCCTTGCGGATGGCACGGAAGGCGGTCGGCGCCGTGAACAGCACCTTGGCGCCGTGCTCGGCGATGACCCGCCAGAAGGCTCCGGGATCGGGCGTGCCGACCGGCTTGCCCTCATAGAGCACGCTGGTGGCGCCCTGGATCAGCGGCGCATAGACGATATAGCCGTGGCCGACGACCCAGCCGACATCGGAGGCGCAGAACATCACCTCGCCCGGCCCGACATCGAAGAGCTGGTCCATCGTCGCCTTGAGCACGACCATGTGCCCGCCATTGTCGCGGACCACGCCCTTGGGCCGGCCGGTCGTGCCGGAGGTGTAGAGGATGTAGAGCGGGTCCGTCGCCGCGACCTCGACGCAGTCCGCCTTGCGCCCGGCCGCCTTGGCCGCGGCAACCAGCGTGCGCCAGTTCTTGTCGCGGGTCACATGCATGGAGGCATCGGCCTGGGGTCGCTGCAGCACGACGCAGGCCTGCGGCTTGTGCCGGGCCATCTCGATAGCGCCATCGAGCAAGGGCTTGTACTCGACCACGCGCGTCGGCTCGATGCCGCAGGTCGCGGTCAGGATGACCGTGGGCTCGGCATCGTCGATGCGCGTCGCCAGCTCCTTGGCGGCAAAGCCGCCGAACACCACCGAGTGCACCGCGCCGATCCGGGCGCAGGCCAGCATCGCGAAGGCCGCTTCCGGCACCATCGGCATGTAGATGATGACGCGATCGCCCTTGCCGACGCCGAGATCCTCCAGGACGGCGGCGAGCGTCGCGACCTCCTCCAGCATCTCGGCATAGGTATAGCGCGTCTTCGTGCCGGTGACCGGGCTGTCATGGATCAGGGCGACCTGCTCGCCACGCCCGTCGCGGACATGCCGGTCGAGCGCGTTGAAGCAGGTGTTGCAGGTCGCGTCGGGGAACCAGTGGCCATAGATGCCGGCGGCCGGATCGAAGGCCTTCTCTGGCGGCTTGATCCAGTCGATCGCCCTGGCCATATCCAGCCAATAGGCGTCAGGATCGGTCCGCCAGCGAGCATAGGTCTCGTGATAGCCTTCGGAGCGGGCGGGCACCGCATGGGAGCCATTCATCGGAAGCGTTCCTCTGCGCCGGGTTTCATCCTAAAGCCCCGTGGCGAGCCGGCGATGGCGGGGCCAATTTTGCGCGGAATCCTGCGCTCTCCCCCTCCGCCAGCGCAAGCTTGCAGATTTTAGACTTTCGCCCATCCCATTCTGCAGCATTCGGCCCTGCGGCGCAGCGTCACCCCATGTCCCTCGACTTCGCCTTCTTCGCCGCCATGGTGCCGGCCGTCATCCTGATGGGATTGTCGAAGGGCGGCTTCTCGGGCCTCGGCCTGCTCTCGTTGCCGCTGATGGCGCTGGTCGTCTCGCCGGTGACGGCAGCCGCAATCATGCTGCCGCTCCTGATCGCGCAGGATGTCGTCACCGTCTGGTCCTATCGCCGCGAATTCGACCGCCGCAATCTCGCGACGCTGGCGCCGGGCGCGCTTCTGGGCATTCTCGCCGGCTACCTGCTGGCCGCGAAGGTTTCGGATGCGGCGGTCGGCCTCGCCGTCGGCGTGATCTCGATCGGCTTCGCGCTACGTCGCATGCTCGGCGACGGCAAGCGGGCGCCGGTGGTTAAACGGGCAAGCTGGGGGCCGGGTAGCTTCTGGGGCCTCCTCTGCGGCTTCACCAGCATGATCGCCCATGCCGGCGGCCCGCCCTTCCAGATCTACGTCATGCCACAGAAGTTGCCACCGGCCGTCTTCGTCGGCACCGGCGCGATCTTCTTCGCTGCGATGAACCTCGTGAAGCTCATTCCCTACATCGCGCTCGGCCAGTTCAGTTCGCAGAACCTCACCGCCTCGGCGGCGCTGTTGCCGGTCGCGGTCGCCGCGACCTTCGCCGGGGTCTGGCTGGTGCGACGGGTGCCGGCTGAACGCTTCTACGGGATCATCTACTGGCTCCTGCTGCTCGTCGGCTGCAAGCTCGTCTTCGACGGCCTGCGCGGCCTGCATCTTCTCGGCTGAGCCGCATCCGCGCGATTGCGCCGCATCGGAAAAAGGGATGGATTACGCAGGCAGGCGCCAACCGCTAAGGCTGCCAGTGCTTGCGAGGAAGGCTCCCGATGACCCGTTCGGCCTATGATACAGATCTCGACCGCAATCCGGCGAACTACCAGCCGCTGACGCCGCTCGCCTTCCTCGAGCGGGCAGCCTCGGTCTTCCCGGACCGCACCGCGATCATTCACGGACCTTTGCGCCGCTCCTATGCCGAATTCTATGCCCGCTCGCGCCGCCTCGCCTCGGCACTGGCAAAGCACGGCATCGGCAAGAACGACACGGTGGCGGCCATGCTGCCGAACACCCCGGCCATGCTCGAATGCCATTACGGGGTGCCGATGGCCGGCGCCGTCCTGAACACGCTGAACACCCGGCTCGACGCCGCGATCATCGCCTTCTCGCTCGACCATGGCGGCGCGAAGGTGCTGATCACCGACCGCGAATTCTCCAAGACGATCAAGGAAGCGCTTGCGCTCTGCAAGGCCAAGCCGATCGTCATCGACTATGACGATCCCGTCTATGACGGCCCCGGCGAGCGCCTGGGCCAGATCGAATACGAGGAGCTCATTGCCTCGGGCGATCCCGATTTCGACTGGCCGATGCCGTCGGACGAATGGGACGCGATCGCGCTGAACTACACCTCCGGCACCACCGGCGATCCCAAGGGCGTGGTCTATCACCATCGCGGCGCCAACCTGCTGGCGACCTCGAACGTCATCACCGGCAACATGGGCCGGCATCCGGTCTATCTCTGGACGCTGCCGATGTTCCACTGCAACGGCTGGTGCTTCCCCTGGACGATCTCGATCGTCGCCGGCACCCATGTCTGCCTGCGTCAGGTCCGCGCCAGAGCGATGTACGATGCCCTCGCCGACCATGGCGTCACCCATCTCTGCGGCGCGCCGATCGTGATGTCGGCTTTGCTCAACGCCACGCCTGAGGAGCGCCGCGACTTCCCGCAGACGGTCTCCTTCTTCACCGCTGCCGCCCCGCCGCCGGAAGCCGTGCTTGCCGGCATGAAGCAGGCCGGCTTCGAGGTGACGCATCTCTATGGGTTGACCGAGTGCTACGGCCCCTCCGTCGTCAACGACTGGAACGATGACTGGAACACGCTCTCGCCGGCCGAGCAGGCCGCCAAGAAGGCCCGCCAGGGCGTGCGCTACCCTGCGCTCGAAGGACTTGACGTGCTCGATCCCGAGACGATGCAGCCCGTCCCGCGCGACGGCCGGACGCTCGGCGAGGTGATGATGCGCGGCAATGTCGTGATGAAGGGCTATCTCGGCAATCGGAAAGCGACCGAGGCCGCCTTCACTGGGGGCTGGTTCCATACCGGCGATCTCGGCGTGCGCTACCCGGACGGCTACATCCAGCTCAAGGACCGCTCGAAGGACATCATCATCTCCGGCGGCGAGAACATCTCCTCGATCGAGGTCGAGGACGCGCTCTACAAGCACCCGGCCGTTCAGGCGGCAGCGGTGGTTGCCCGCCCCGACGAGAAATGGGGCGAGAGCCCTTGCGCCTTCATCGAACTGAAGCCGGGCAAGACCGTGACCGCGACCGAGATCATCGCCTGGTGCCGCGAGCATCTCGCCGCTTTCAAATGCCCGCGGACGATCGTCTTTGCCGAGGTGCCGAAGACCTCGACCGGCAAGATCCAGAAATTCCGCCTGCGCGAGATGGCACGGGCGCTGTAGGTTTCAGCCTGCCCAGCCGCAGCGCTCCGCAGCCGCCATGCTCGCCCTTGTGGCGAGCATCCACGTCTTGAACGCGAGCTTCGACCAGCGAAGACGTGGATGGTCGGGACAAGCCCGACCATGACGAGGAAAGACGGTAGCCCTCACGCACCGGCGCGATCGATCCGCCCGTTCGGCGTGAAGCGGTCGACGGCTTCCGGCAGGACCTGCGACAGCCGGTCCAGCAATTCGTCGCGCGACAGTCCTGTCCGGGTCGCGATCGCGTCGATCACCTGCGGGCCGAGCGCCTGTTCGAGATCATTGGGCGCAACCTGCTGGTTGGGTCCGTGCTGCACCCAGGAATCGACCTTCTCGCTCTGTCCCGCCTGCTTGAAGCGGTCGGCCAGTTCGCCGAGCCCGCCATTCAGCATGCCCCCGACACCGCCCGCCCCGAGCAATCCGCCGAGACCACCCAGAAGCCCGCCGCCATCGCCCTGCGGCGCGGCACCGGCCTGGCCCGGCTGCGGCACCGGCGCCTCGCCCGGTTCAGGCTGGCCGCGCCCGCCCAGCCATTCCGAGATCTTGTCGCGGTTCTGGTAGCCGGCGACGGCGAGGAGGCCCAGAAGGGCGGTCAGGGACGGGAATCCGCTGCTGCTGTTGTCGTCACTCACGGCAATCACTCCATGTGGGAGAAAATATCGGCTCGAGGTCGTATCGCGACAGCCGGAAGCCGATACGGGAACGGGTGGGTTCAGACAGCGCGATTGCGGCTGCTGATCATCCCCCAGACGGCCAGGACGATGATGGCACCGACGACGGCGCCGATCAGCCCGGCTCCCTCGCCTGGCGCGTACCAGCCGAGCGACTGGCCGAGCCAGGTCGCGACGAAGGCCCCGATAATGCCGAGGATCGTCGTCAGGATGAAGCCGGCCGGCTCGTTCGAGCCCGGCATGACGAACTTGGCGACGACGCCGGCAATGAAACCGATGATGATGGTCCAGATGATGCCCATGACAGTCTCCCCCGCGCGACGCGCGCCCGGCCTCAACTGGCCATCGCGCCAGATGTTCCCGCCAGCTTGCATCACCCCGAAACGGGCCATCCGGTTTTCGGGACCTGCCGAAGCAGCTTCGAAGTCCATTGTGTCATTCCGTTGACAGCTCTTGGAGCCGCCTACGAAAAACCGGCCCTTTCGGGCCGGTCCATCCGCATCTGTGTAGCACTCAAAGGGCCTGGCGGCCCGTAGGCTCAGTGCAAGGTTCGCTCCGGCATGGTCATCCGTACGCGTTCGATCTCATCCTTCAGTTGCAATTTCTTCCGCTTCAGCTCTGCGAGGCTGAGGTCACTCGAAGACGGGCTCGCCACAGCCTGGGAGATGGCGTCCTCGAGTTGACGGTGCTTGCGCTCGAGTTCCGCAAGACGGGTCTGCAACGACATCTGGATCCTCCTGATGAGCGGTTGACGTACCAATCTGGCATAGAGCCGGCTTCACGTCTTCCCCGCGCCGTCACACGGCATTCATGAGATTCTGTGATCGTGACCGGTCCGTTTCCGGAAAGCCGTGAATAGATGGCTTCCCCATGTCCATGCCGCCTCGCCCGCACTTGCAGGACGCCGGGCGGCACGCGCATAGTCGCTCCCGATCAAGGCGATGATGAGATGCCCATGGGATTCGAGCTCAGCCCGGAAGAGGTCGAGACCTTCACCTCCGAACTCGCGCGGCTGCGCGAGGAGCATCGCGATCTCGACAGCGCCATCGATGCGCTGGAGCGCGTCGGCTCGATCAATCAGGTCCAGGTCCAGCGCCTGAAGAAGCGCAAGCTCTACCTCAAGGACCGCATTTCCCAGATCGAGGACGCACTGACGCCCGACATCATTGCCTGAAGCCGCCCTTTCCGGCCGCCTCACGCCGATTCGCCCTTGCTTCCCCGGCATCGACCGGTCTAGATCGCGCGCTTCCGGAGCCGAGCCCGAGCGCATTCCATGGCAGCCAGCAGCCCACCCGTCGCCATCATCATGGGCAGCCAGTCCGACTGGGCGACGATGCGTCATGCCGCAGAGGCGCTCGACACGCTCGCCATCCCCTATGAGGCCCGCATCGTCTCGGCTCATCGCACGCCCGAGCGGCTCTTCGACTTCGCCAAGGGCGCGAAGGCCGAAGGCTTCAAGGTGGTCATCGCCGGTGCCGGCGGCGCGGCGCATCTGCCGGGCATGACGGCCTCGCTGACGCCACTGCCGGTTTTCGGCGTGCCCGTCGAATCCAAGGCCCTCTCGGGCCAGGACAGCCTGCTCTCGATCGTCCAGATGCCGGCCGGCATCCCGGTCGGCACGCTTGCCATCGGCCGCGCCGGCGCCGTCAACGCCGCCCTCCTTGCTGCAGCCGTGCTCGCCCTTTCCGATCAGGCGCTCGCCGAACGCCTCGATGCCTACCGCGCCCGCCAGAGCGCCGGCATCGCCGAGCGCCCCAGCCGGGACGACGCATGAATCCTCCCGTTCCCACCGGCCTTGCGCCTGGCGCCATGCTCGGCATCCTCGGCGGCGGCCAGCTCGCCCGGATGATGGCGCTCGCCGCCGCCGATCTCGGCATCCGCTGCCATATCTTCGCGCCCGAGACCGACAGCCCGGCCTTCGACGTGGCGGCGCGCCACACCGTCGCGGACTATGAGGACCAGGAGGCGCTCGCCCGCTTCGCCGATGCCGTCGACGTCGTCACCTACGAGTTCGAGAACGTACCCGCAGCGACCGCCGCCTTCCTTGGCGCGCGCGTGCCGCTCCATCCCGGCGCGCGGGCGCTTGCGGTGACCCAGGACCGGCTCAGCGAGAAGCGCTTCGTCTCCGGGCTCGGCCTTTCCGTCGCGCCGTTCCGGGCCGTCGATACGCTCGCTGATCTCGAAACCGCCGCCGCCGAACTCGGCCGCCCCTCGGTCCTGAAGACCCGCCGCTTCGGCTATGACGGCAAGGGCCAGGTCAAGATCGCGCCGGGCAGCGACCTCGCCCAGGCTCATGAGGCGATCGGGCGCTTTCCCGCGATCCTCGAAGGCTTCGTCTCCTTCGTGCGCGAGGTCTCGGTCGTCGCCGCGCGCGGGCTCGACGGCTCCTTCGCCGCCTTCGACGTCTGCGAGAACGAGCATCGCGACCACATCCTCGCCTATACCCGCGTGCCGGCGTCACTCTCGGAAGGCGCCGCGCTGCAGGCGATCGATGCCGCCCGCCGTATCGGCGAGGCGCTCGGCTATGTCGGCGTCTTCGCCGTGGAACTGTTCGTGCTCGAGGCCGAGGGCGACCTCGGCGAGCGCGTCGTCGTCAACGAGATCGCCCCGCGCGTCCATAATTCCGGGCATTGGACCAGCGAGGGCGCCCAGACCTCGCAGTTCCACCAGCATGTCCGGGCCGTCTGCGGGTTCCCGCTCGGCGCCACCACCCGGCGCGGCCGCGTCGAGATGGAAAACCTGATCGGCGCGAGCGCGCTGCGCTGGCGCGAGCTGCTGGCCGAGCCCGGCGCGCATCTGCATCTCTACGGCAAGCGCGACGCCCGTCCGGGCCGCAAGATGGGCCATGTCACACGGGTCACGGACGAGCGCGCCTGAGCGCCCGGCCGAAGCCGATTCCCGAACGGCATCCGGCCCCGCATTTTCAGGGGATAGTGGCGTGGACAGCCGAATTGAATTCTGCTATCGGCACCCATCCTCGCGCGGTGGGCTCTGCCTTACCGCCGGCCTCCATTCTTGGATCAACCCGTTAAGGACGGACGTTTCACGTGCAGGTTCTCGTTCGCGACAACAATGTCGATCAGGCGCTCCGCGCCCTCAAGAAGAAGATGCAGCGCGAGGGCATCTTCCGTGAGATGAAGCTTCGTGGCCACTACGAGAAGCCTTCCGAGAAGCGCGCTCGCGAAGAGGCCGAGGCCGTGCGCCGCGCCCGCAAGCTCCAGCGCAAGAAGCTCCAGCGCGAAGGCCTCCTGCCCGCGCCGGCGAAGCCCAAGCGCCCCTGAGACCTTCTGGCCGCCCTTTTTGGGCGGCGCCATGACAGGGCCGATAGCGATTGCGCCTGGAGCTTGCTCCGGGCGCGTTGTTATTTGAGCGACGTTAACCAAGTTTTGGCGGATTTCGGGCGTCTTCTCCGAGAGGGCGCTGCCGGCCAGGGAGCGCGACCACGCCGCGACGGCTTGCACCGGACCGAAAAGTGAAATCCGCTTTTCGAGCAAATCCGGTGCTGGAACAATGAGCCGGTTCGTCACTTTGCGCCCGGCAGGACGCATGGCGATCCGGAAGCCGGGCATCCTCCGGAACGAGGGCATCGCGGCAAGCGAAGCACGAAAACCGATGAGGCAGAGCATGATCCGAAGCAATTACTGGTTGGCCGCAGCCGGCATGGCGCTGGTCCTGGCGGGTTGCGACACCGTCTCCAATCTCGGTTCACAGCCCGCCGTCGCAGAGCTCGACACGCGCGACGCCGCCGACGCCAGCGTCAATATCGGCTCGCTGAGCGAGGTCATCTCGCGCAATCCGAACGACCCTGGCGCCTACAACACCCGCGGCGCGGCCTATGCCCGCGTCGGCCGCTTCTCGGATGCGATCTCGGACTTCACCAAGGCCGTGCAGATCGATCCAAACCTCGCTTCCGCCTATACGAATCGCGGCCTCGCGCTGCGCCAGAGCGGCCGCGCCGATTCGGCGCTCGCCGATTTCAACCGCGCCACCACCGCCAATGCGAATTATGCGCCGGCCTATATCGCCCGCGCCAACCTGCTGCGCGCGCAGGGCAACAGCCAGCAGGCGCTGGCCGATCTCAACACCGCGATCCGGCTCAATCCCGAATCGGCGGAAGCCTTCCATGCCCGCGGCCTCGTCTACCAGAAGGAAGGCCAACACCAGCATGCCGTCACTGATTTCGACTCGGTGATCGACCGCAATCCCTACACCGCCCCGCCCTATATCGCGCGCGGACAGAGCCTGAACGCACTCGGCAAGTACGATTCGGCGCTGGAGGACTTCACGGCCGCCCTCAACGTCGACAACCGCAATGCCAATGCCTGGGCCGGCCGCGGTTTCGCCTTCGAGAAGCTCGGCAAGAAGGCCGAAGCCTCCGAAGCCTATCAGCGCGCGCTGTCCATCGACGGCAACAATGCCCAGGCCCGCGCCGGCTCCTCGCGCCTCGGCGGCGGTGGCGGCGGCTTCTTCCGGAGCTGACGGAGCATCGGGCGCACATCAGGGCCGCGCGCCGACTCCCTCCCCGATCATGCGGCTTTCCGCCCCGCCGACGCCGCCTGAGACGGCATCGGCCAGGAAACGCCTGATCTCGCCGATCGATCCGTAGCGCGGCAGATCGGCGTGCCGCCCCGCGGTAAAGCCCAGGAAGCGCTTGGGTTCGTTCGCAAGCGCGTAAAGCTGCCGGCCCTGCGCGAAGGGAATGACCTGGTCGCGCTCGCCATGCAGCACGAGCAGCGGCGCCCGGACCCGGGCGATGATCTCATCCGAGCGGAACTGGTCCTTCATCACCAGGCTGAGCGGCAGATAGGGATACAGACCCTGCGCCACAGCCAGCGTCGAACGATAGGGCGCCTCCAGCACCACGGCCTGGAGCGGCACCTCTGCCGCAAGCTTCAGCACCACGCCGGTGCCCAGCGACTCGCCGTACCCGGCCAGCCTGCCGGCTCCGAACCGCGCCGCGGCAGCGCCATAGGCCCCCCGCGCGTCCTGCAGCAGCCCCTCTTCGCTCGGAGTGCCGGAGGAGCCGCCATAGCCGCGATAGCTGATCGCGAACAGGCCCGTGCCGTCCTCCGTGAGCCCCCGGAAGCGTTCGACCCGCCCGGCACGCCCGAGATTGCCGGCATTGCCGTGGAAATAGAGCAGGACCGGCTTGCCGGCGCGCGGCGGCACCACCCAGGCGACGAGCTTCTCGCCATCGGCCGTAGCCACGCTGACTTCCTCGGCGGCGGCCAGCCGGGCCGCACCGATATCCGCCTTCGCCGGATCGCGCGGATACATCATCTCGCGCTGGCGCAGATAGAGCATGCCCAGCCCGGCGAAGTAGCCCGCCAGCCCCAGCAACAGCAGCAGTTTCAGCAGACGCCGGATCATCGCGCGATGCAGGTTCCGGAAACGAAAGGGCCGGCGATCAAGCCGGCCCTTTGCAGCAATCCGATGACGGCTCGGCGCGTCAGTGCGCCATCGCCTTGACGATGGCGTCGGTGACCTTCTTGGCGTCGCCGAACAGCATCATGGTGTTGGGGCGGAAGAACAGCTCGTTCTCGACGCCGGCATAGCCCGCCGCCATGCCGCGCTTGATGAAGAGCACGGTCTTGGCCTTCTCGACATCGAGGATCGGCATGCCGTAGATCGGCGAGGACTTGTCGGTCTTGGCGGCCGGGTTGGTGACGTCGTTGGCGCCGATGACGAAGGCGACGTCGGCCTGGCCGAATTCCGAGTTGATGTCCTCGAGCTCGAAAACCTCGTCATAGGGCACGTTGGCCTCGGCCAGCAGCACGTTCATATGGCCGGGCATGCGGCCCGCCACCGGGTGGATGGCGTATTTGACCTCGACTCCTTCCTTCTTGAGCAGGTCGGCCATCTCGCGCAGCGTGTGCTGCGCCTGTGCCACCGCCATGCCGTAGCCGGGCACGATGATGACCTTGCCGGCATTCTTCATGATGTAGGCGGCGTCGTCGGGCGAACCCTGCTTGACCGGCCGGGCCTCGACCGCGCCGCCGGCGCCGGCCGCAGCGTCATCGCCGCCGAAGCCGCCGAGGATGACGGAGACGAAGCTCCGGTTCATCGCCTTGCACATGATGTAGGACAGGATCGCGCCGGACGAGCCGACCAGCGCGCCGGTGATGATCAGCGCCATGTTGCCGAGCGTGAAGCCGATGCCGGCGGCGGCCCAGCCGGAATAGGAGTTCAGCATCGAGACGACGACCGGCATGTCGGCGCCGCCGATCGGGATGATCAGCAGCACGCCGAGCACCAGCGAGACCGCGACGATCAGCCAGAAGACGGTGTGGCTCTCGCTCTTGATGAAGATCGCCAGCAGCACCACGAGCGCGATGCCGAGCCCGATATTGATGCCATGGCGCTGCGGCAGCATGATCGGCTTGCCGCTCATCCGCCCATCGAGCTTGAGGAAGGCGATGATCGAGCCGGTGAAGGTGACCGCGCCGATCGCGACGCCGAGCGCCATCTCGAACAGGCTCGCGCCCTTGATCGAGCCGGCATGGCCGATGCCGAAGGCCTCCGGCGCATAGAGCGCCGCCGCCGCCACCAGCACCGCGGCAAGACCGACCAGCGAGTGGAAGAAGGCGACGAGCTGCGGCATCTGCGTCATCTGCACGCGCTTGGCCATGACCGCGCCGATACCGCCGCCGATGGCGATGCCGATGATGACGAGCAGCCAGCCCGAGAAGCCCGACGGCGGGAAGAACACCACGGTCGTGACGATGGCGATCGCCATGCCGATCATGCCGTAGCGGTTGCCCTGTCGCGAGGTCGTCGGATGCGACAGGCCGCGCAGGGCCATGATGAAGAGGACGCCGGAGACGACGTAGAGCAGGGCTGAGAGGTTCGCGGCCATGGCGATCAGCCCTTCTTCTTGTACATCGCGAGCATCCGCTCGGTGACGAGGAAGCCGCCGAAGATATTCACCGAGGCGAGGACCAGCGCGAGGAAGCCGAAGACCTTGGCCCAGATCGGCCCGTCACCGAGCGTCGGCAGGGTCTCGACGCCGACCGCCAGCAAGGCGCCGACGACGATGACGGACGAGATCGCGTTGGTGACCGACATCAGCGGCGTGTGCAGCGCCGGCGTCACCGACCAGACGACGTAGTAGCCGACGAAGACTGCGAGGACGAAGATCGCGAGGCGGTAGACCGTCGGGTCGACGCCGCCGGTCGCGATGCTGGCTGCGGCCGCGGCCTGGTCGGCGTAGCGCTCGGCGAGCTCGGCCGCCTGTTTGGCAAGGGCCGCCGCGTTGCGGGCCTGTTCGAGAGCCTGTTCGGTGGAGGGAGTTGCCATGGTCGGAATTCCTTCGCTCAGGCCTTGGCTGCGAAATTCGGGTGGATGACGGCGCCGTCCTTGGTCAAGGCGGTCGCCTTGACCAGCTCGTCGTCCCAGTTCACCGCGAGCTTCTTCTCGGCCTTGTCGATCAGTGTCTCGACGAAGGCGAAGAGGTTCTTGGCGTAGAGCGAGGAGGAGGTCGCGGGCAGGCGGCCGGGCACGTTGAGATGCCCGACGATCTTGACGCCGTTCCCGGTGGTCACAACCTCGCCCGGGTTGGCCAGCTCGCAATTGCCGCCGCGCTCGACCGCGAGATCGACGATCACGGAGCCGGGCTTCATGCTCTCGACCATCGCGGCCGAGATCAGCTTCGGCGCAGGCCGCCCCGGGATCAGCGCGGTGGTGATGACGATGTCCTGCTTGGCGATATGGCTGGCGGTGAGTTCGGCCTGCTTCGCCTGGTATTCCGCGGACATCTCCTTGGCGTAGCCGCCGGCGGTCTGCGCCTGCTTGAACTCCTCGTCCTCGACGGCGAGGAATTTGGCGCCGAGCGATTCGACCTGTTCCTTGGTGGCGGGGCGCACGTCGGTCGCGGTGACGATCGCACCGAGGCGCCGCGCGGTCGCGATCGCCTGCAGGCCGGCGACGCCGACGCCCATCACGAAGATCTTCGCAGCCGGCACGGTGCCCGCCGCCGTCATCATCATCGGCAGCGCCCGGCCGTATTCGGCGGCACCGTCGATCACGGCGCGATAGCCCGCGAGATTAGCCTGCGAGGACAGCACGTCCATCACCTGCGCACGGGTGATGCGCGGCATGAACTCCATGGCGAAGGCGGCGACATTGGCCTTGGCCAGCGCGGCGACCTGCGCCTCGTTGCCATAGGGGTCCATCGTCGCGACGACGAGCGCACCAGCCGGCAGGCCGGCGATCTCGCTCTCGGACGGACGCCGCACCTTCAGCACGATAGCTGCGCCGGCCAGCGCTTCCGCTGCCGTTTTCGCGATCGTCGCCCCTGCTGCCTCATAGTCCGCATCGAGGATGCCGGAGGCTTTGCCCGCCCCGGTCTCGACCACGACCTCGGCACCGAGGCCGTTGAACTTGCGGACGGTCTCCGGCGTCGCTGCGACGCGGGTTTCCGCCCCTTGCGTTTCGGCTGGGACAGCAATGCGCATGGCGGGGAAAGGCCTTTCCGGCGTTATGGGGAGACGGTCAGAGCAGGACGAGCGCGAGCAGCATCAGCACGAGCGAGACGAGAGGCGCGCGCCAGGAGATCGACGGGGCGGCGATGCCGACGCCCGTTCCGATGACAGCAAGAAGCGTGCCGATCAGTGCCGTGCCCCAGGCATGCTTGGTGCCGCCGACGGCGAGCGCCGCGACGATGGCGAGCGAGGCGACGGTCGCCACCTCGGCGAAATGCACGAAGCCGGCATAAGTCCGCTCATGCTCGGGATAGTCCATCGCGGGGGCGTCGGCGTGATGGGCGTGGTCGGCCATGGTCTCGATCCTGAAAAAGACACAGTCTCTTTAAGCCTGTAGCGCACCCGCGGCGGACGGGCAACGCGGCAGCTTGCTGCAACCGTGGAGCATGCGGTCACAACCTTGCACGACCATTCTCTAGCGGACGGCGCGGAGCAATTCAATCGATTTAAATAGGGAATTATTCTCGTTATCGGCCGGTTTTGAGAACGATTACGTCACTCGGCAGCAGCCGGGAGCATGGCATCGCAGCCCGTCGGATCGGAGCGACGGTATCGGCGTCCCCTGTTTCACGGAGGCGGAGGGCGACTGAGCGCCTTATGCCGCCGGCTTCAACCCCGCAGCCGTCAGCGCCGCCCCCTGTTGCGCCGCGACGCGCTCGACCGAAAATCCCTCGATCTCCGCCTCGAACAACCGGTGGAAATTCAGCTCGGCGTCGAGATGCAGGAAGACGCCGCCGAGCCCGATCGCGGCGCGGTCCATGAAGACGAATTCGCGCGGCACCGTCACCGGCCCGCGCGCCTTCAGAGCCTGATGCATCTGGAAAGCCTGCTTGCGCCCGTATTCGGCCGGGCTGACATCCTCGGCGATGCGCCTGATCCGGTCCTCCAGCAGCGGCCCATAGATGAAGCGCGCCCAGATGTTCAGGGTGTCGACGAGATCTTTCGTCAGTCCCTTGAAGCCCCAGGTCTCATAGGCGTGGACGACGCGGGCCTCCTCGCCGTCGCGCAGGCCCTTGTAGAGATCGACGACGCCGCCGACGAAGCTCTGCGGGAAGATGCGGATGCAGCCATAGTCGAGCAGGTTGATTCCCTGCGGCTCGCCGCCCTCCGAGAACACGGTGTAGTTCCCGAGATGCGGATCGCCATGGATGACGCCGTGATGGCTGAACGGGCGCCACCAGGCCGTGAACATCGCGGTCGAAATCCGGTCGCGCACCGCCTGCCCGTCCTGCTTGTGCGAGAGGATCGGGCTGCCTTCGAGCCAGTGCATGGTGAGAAGCCGCCCGGTCGAGAGCCCGGCCTCGACAGCCGGCACGCGGACCTGCGGGGTGTCGGCGAGGATGGCCTGATAGAGCGCGGCATGCCTGGCCTCGCGCCGGTAGTCGAGCTCCTCGCGGACGCGGGCGCCGATTTCCTTGGCGATCTCGGTGGTGTCGATCACCGCGCCCATGCGCCGATGCAGCGAGAACAGCACCTCGAGCTGCGCGATATCGGCTTCGACAGCCGATTCCATGTCGGGATATTGCAGCTTGCAGGCAAGCGCCGCGCCATCCAGCGTCGTCGCGCGATGGACCTGCCCCAGCGACGCCGCCGCCGCCGGCTTCAGGTCGAACTCCCCGAAGCGCTCGCGCCAGCTCGCGCCGAGTTCAGCCATCATCCGGCGCTTGACGAAGGCCGCGCCCATCGGCGGCGCCTGCGATTGCAGCTTCTGCAGTTCGGCGGCGTATTCCGGTGGCACCACATCGGGAATGGTGGCGACGAGCTGTGCCACCTTCATGATCGGGCCCTTCAGCCCGCCCAGCGCCTTGGCCAGCGCCTCGGCATTGGAGGCGTCGCGCCCCTCGACCCCGAACAGCCTGGCGCCGGCCATCCGGGCCGCCACTCCGCCGACATTGGCGCCGACGCGGGCATAACGCGCGGCGCGGGCGGAGAATCGGTTGGCTTCGGCGTCGCGTTCGGACATGCGTATCGCGCTTTCGCTGTTCCTGTCCTCGTCATGTAGGCAGCGTCAGGCCGCACGCCAATGCGACAAGCCGCGCCAGGCACTTCCTTGTCATTCCGGGGCTTCGCACAGCGAAGAACCCGGAACCCACGACTGAGCGAAGCGGCCTGCATAGCGCCATACAAAGCGTCCCACCCCGTCGTGGGTTCCGGGTTCGCCCTTCGGGCGCCCCGGAATGACAACCTTACGGCGCTAGGCGGCGGTCCCGCCCTGCCCCGCCAGCAGGCAGATCCGCCGCGCCACCTCATAGGAGGTCTCGAAGGCCGGCAGCGGCAGGAATTCGAAGCGCGAGTGGAAATTATGCGCGCCGGTGAAGAAGTTCGGCGTCGGCAACCCGCGCGCCGAGAGCGCCGCCCCGTCCGTGCCGCCCCGCATCGGGATCCGCTTCGGCGCGATCTGCAATTCGGCCAGCGCCGTCATCAAGAGATCGACCGAGCGCCGGTCCTCGCCCAGGCTGTCGGCGATATTGCCGTAGACATCGCTCACGTCGGAGGAGACGCGCCCGGTCGGATAGCGCTTTGCGATCTCGGCCGCGACCTCGCCGATCCGCCGCTTGCGGGCTTCGAAGGACGCCTTGTCGAAATCGCGGATATTGGCCCGCAGCACCGCCTCGGCCGCGTTGGCGACGAGTTCGACGAACCAAGTATAGCCCTCGCGGCCGGCCGTGTTCTCCGGCGTCTGCGCCCGGTCGAAGGCAGCCATGAAGTCCTGCGCCATCAGGATCGGGTTCACCAGCACGCCCTTTGCCGACATCGGATGGGCGGTGACGCCGGTGAAGGCGATCTCGGCCATGGCGGCGTTGAAGTTCTCCCAGACGACCTCGCCGACCTCGCAGCTATCGATCGTATAGGCGAAATCGCAATCGAACCGGGCGAGATCGAGCGCCTTGGCGCCGCGCAGGCCGATCTCCTCGTCCGGCACGAAGGCGACCAGGATGTCACCATGCTCGTCCTCGGGGCGCAGCTCCGCCAGCAGCGTCATCACGATCGCGACCGCCGCCTTGTTATCGGCGCCGAGCACGCTGGTGCCGTCGCTGAAGACGATCTCGTTGCCCTTGTAGGGGACAATCTCCGGATGCTCGGCAACGCGCAGCCAGATGTCCTTCTCCGCATTGAGGCGGAGATCCTCACCCTCGAAGCGCAGCACCTGCGCCTTGATCACCGGCGACAGGCCGACATCGACCGTATCGACATGGGCGATGAAGCCGATGCGCGGCGCGCCGGGCTTGGTGCCGCGCTTGAGCGCCGTCACTGTGGCGTGGTCGTCGATGACGACATTCTCCAGCCCGAGCGCGCGTAGCTCCTCGGCCAGCAGTTCCGCCAGAACCTGCTGACCCGGCGTGCTCGGCAGGCTGGTCGCCTTCATGTCGCTCTGGCTCTCGATCGCGACATAGCGCAGGAACCGTTCGAGCAGTTTGTCGCGCAAGCTCACCGCGCCTCTCCCTTGGCCAGTCGCGACAGCCAGTCCCGCACCTCGGCCGCGCTCGCCGGCTTCCCGCCGGCAGCCTCGACCCGGCGGACGGTCTCCGCGATCAATTCACGATTCGTCTTCTCGCAGCCGAAGGGCGCATCCTCCAGCCCGCCGCGGACATGGACGCCCCGCGCCACAGCCGGGCCGATGAGGTCGCCGAGATCGACGCCGAGCCCGGCAATCATCACCGGCGCCTCCGGCGCATCCTCGGCGAGCAGCTTGAGATGCGCCTCCAGCGCCCATTCGCGCGGCGGAAAGCCCCAGGCGAAGGCATCCGAGAACATCAATCGGTAGATCGGCATCGGCATGCCCGGATAGGCCTTGGCCAGCGCCGCGCCGAGCCGCGTGAAGCCCGGCTCGTAGATCGCGTAGCTCGGATGGACCTTGTGGCGTTCGGCCACCTCCATCCCCTCGCGGATATGCTCGCCGGGATTCTGGTAGATGAAGCCGGCCTCGCCCTGCGGGATACCGGCGAAGGTCGTCCAGTTGCACGAACCGGGATCGAGCACACCCCATTCGGCAAGCCCGCGCTTCGCCAGCTCCTCGAGATGGGTGTAGCGGCCGGAACCGATCATGTCGCCGGCGTATCCGGAGCCGAGGATCGGGATGGTCGGGTAGACGATGGCGTCGACCCTGGCGCGGATGCCCTCGATCGCCCGCGCATAGAGCTGCCAGTCGTCGCGCTGCCGGCCGGTCGCCATGTCGTAGACATGCAGATGCACGATCGCCGCGCCCGCCTCGACGGCGGCGATGCCATCAGCGACGATATCGGGGATGCTGATCGGAATGCCGGGCTGGCGCTCCTTGCCCCAGGGGCCGTTGATCGCGGCCTCGACCCAGATCGGCTTGCTCACGGGCATGTCCTCGCTTCTCCGCAATTTTGCGCAAACCGTAAGCTGCTCCGCTCGGGCTTGTCAGCCCACAGGTCGGCTGGGCAGGATCGGCACAAACGCATGCGAAGACCGGAGCCCACCATGCTCGAACGCCGCGCGACCTATCGCGACACGCTGGACGCCTTCGCCTGGCGCATCCCGGAGCGCTTCAATATCGGCTCCGCTTGCTCGGACGCCCATGCCGACGGCAGCGGCAAACCGGCGCTGATCTTCGAGGAAGACGGCGGAAAACTCGCGACGCTCTCCTTCGACGAACTGTCCCGCGCCTCGAACCGCTTCGCCAATCTGCTCGTCGCTCACGGCATCGGCCCGGGCGAACGCGTCGGCATCCTGCTGCCGCAATCGCCGCAGACCGCGATCGCCCATCTCGGCGCTTACAAGCTCGGCGCCATCGCCCTGCCGCTCTTCATCCTGTTCGGCCCCGAGGCGCTGGAGCATCGCCTCGGCCATAGCGGCGCCAGCGTTCTGGTCACCGACACAGAGAACATCGGCAAGGTCGAGGCGATCCGCGACGCCCTCCCGAACTTGCGCAAGATCTTCGTCGTGGGCGGCGCCGGCCATCTCGATTTCGAGGCGGAGATGGCGAAGACTTCCGACCGCTTCACCGCCGCCGACACGCGCGCCGACGACCCGGCCGTGATCATCTACACCTCCGGCACGACGGGTAAGCCGAAGGGCGCGCTGCATGCCCATCGCGTCCTGCTCGGCCATCTGCCCGGCGTTCAGATGCCGCAGGAATTCTTCCCGCAGGCGCATGATCTGTTCTGGACCCCGGCCGACTGGGCCTGGATCGGCGGTCTGCTCGACGTACTCCTGCCCAGTCTCTATTGCGGCGTGCCGGTGCTCGCCTCGCGCGCCCGCAAATTCGACCCCGAGGCCGCATTCGATCTGATCGCACGGCACAAGGTCCGCAATGCCTTCCTGCCGCCAACCGCGCTCAAATTGATGCGGCAGGTGCGCGATCCCCAGCGCTTCGGCTATGCGATGCGCTCGATCGGCACGGGCGGCGAGACGCTCGGCGCCGATATGCTCGACTGGAGCCGCGAGACCTTTGGCTTCCCGGTCAACGAATTCTACGGCCAGACCGAGGCGAACCTGCTCGTCTCGAACTGCGCCAGTCTCTATCCGGTGAAGCCAGGTTCGATGGGTCGCTCCGTGCCCGGCCACCGCGTCGCGGTGATCTCACCCGAAGGCCGTGAACTGCCAGCCGGCGAGCAGGGGTTGATCGCGGTCGCACGACCCGATCCGGTGATGATGCTGGAATACTGGAACCAGCCCGAAGCCACGGCGGCGAAATTCATCGGCGACTGGCTCGTCACCGGCGATAGCGGCGCGCGTGACGAGGAGGGCTATTTCTGGTTCCAGGGCCGCGACGACGACATCATCTCGTCGGGCTCCTACCGCATCGGACCGGGCGATATCGAGGACTGCATCATCCGCCATCCGTCCGTGCTGATGGTCGCGGTCGTCGGCGTGCCCGATCCGGTCCGCACCGAGATCGTGAAGGCCTTCGTGCTGCCGAAGCCTGGCGTCACGCCGACCGCGGAACTGGCGGCAGAAATCCAGGCCTTCGTGCGCGACCGGCTCGCGGCCTACCAGTATCCGCGCGAGGTCGAGTTCGTGACGGAACTACCCCTGACCGCGACCGGCAAGATTATGCGCAAGGATTTGCGGAACCGGGAGATCGCCAAGCAGCGGGGCAGTTGAAAAGGCAATGAGCCAACAGACAAAGCGCGGGATCCCCTCTCCTGTAAGGAGAGGGGTAGGGGTGAGGTGTAGGCCCCTGGACCAGTGAACTGCGACCTCGCCGCTGCGCAGCGACCACCTCACGGCAAACACGGTGAGCGGCCTACCCCTCACCCTGCCCTCTCCCTCTGGGAGAGGGTTCCCCGCGGGTCCTGAAAGGCGTCAGCGCGCCTCCAGCACCAGCTCGAAGGTCATCAGCACCGGGTTATCGCCCCGAACCAAGCGCCCGCTCGCCAGCGCGCTGCTATAGTCGACAAGCGCGACATCGATCGTCGCTGCGAATCCGGCGGCACCAGAAGCGATACGCCCTTCGGTAATGGCAACCTCCGTCGCGAAATTCTCGACCACGCCGCCATCGACGAACCGCGCCCCGATGGTCGAGCCTACACCACCATGGATCACCGCCTCGCGGATGCCGCGCTCGGCGCAGAACGCTTCCAGCGCTCCGCAGAAATCCACATTCGGCTTCACGCGCAGCGCGAAGAACCGGCCTTCCCTGGCGCCATCAGACGCCGCCGCCACCGGCCCGAACAGCTTGAAATGCGTCTCGCTATCCGGCTCGGCCGTGAAAGCCGCACCATCGAGCCCGACGGCCTGCAGCGTGATCGTCTCGGCAACCACCGTCTCATCCGGCAGAATATGGCCGCCGCTGCGCTTGCCACCGCCCTCAACCCACAACGCATGCGCGTGAAAGAACGGCGCACCATCGCGCTGGCCGAAGGTCATCGCGCCGACCTCGATCCGCGCCCCGCCCTCAGGCCGATACGTATCGCTGTAGAAGGCGGCATGCTCCGGCGTCTTGGAGAGAGCCGGCATCACATAGGCGAAGGGCGCGAGCTTCAGCCCGTCGAGCTTCACCACGCCCGAGGCGAACCCCTCGGCCGCGAAGCCACTCCTCACCGCCTCCAGCAACGGCACGCCAGCGGGCAGCGTCAGCGAGAAGGCTCGCCCGCCGCATTCCACCCACTGGATGCGCTCGGGCGTGCCGGTGCCGGGCTGCTCGATCCGCCTCACGATGCCTTCCCCTTGAGGAAATCGAGTTCGCCGCGCTTCTCCAGCTCGTCCTTGACGAGGCGTTTCGGCACCTTGCCATAGCCCGATTTCGGCAGGGCCTCCCAGAACAGGAAGCGCTTCGGCATCTTGTAGCGGGCGATCTTCGGCCCGAGGAAATCCGCGATCTCGCCTTCGGTCGCATGCTGGCCCGGCCGGTTGACGCAGACCGCGATGCCGATCTCGCCCCAGACAGGATCAGGCACGCCGAGCACCGCGACCTCGGCGATCGCGGGATGGGTCAGGATCTTCTCCTCGATCTCACGCGGGTAGATGTTCGAGCCGCCGGAGATGTACATGTCCGAGGCGCGGCCGGTGATGTAGACGAAGCTCTGTTCGTCCATATGGCCGAGATCGCCGGTGCGGAACCAGCCGTTGCGGAAGGATTTCGCGTTGGCTTCCGGGTTGTCGTAATAGCCGGCGAAAACGGCCGGCCCGATCACGCAGATCTCGCCCTGCACGCCCGGCTCGACCTCTCTCCCCTCGTCGTCCTGAATCTGCACCTGCATGCCCGTGCGCTCGAAGCCGCAGGTACCGATGCGGGCGTTCGGGCCGTCCTCGGCCTCGTGCAGGGCCGGCGGCAGCACGGTGATGTTGCCGGTCACCTCGCCCAGCCCGAAATACTGCACGATCACCTTGCCGAGCTTCTTGAGCGCCGCCTTCTGGTCCTCGCGGTACATCGGCGCGCCCGCATAGATGATGTAGCGCAGACTGGAATGATCATGGCTGTCGGCGGCGGGATGCTCGACCAGCATCTTCAGGATCGTCGGCACGGTGAAGATGTTGCTGATGCGGTGCTTCGCGATCAGCCGATAGGCCTCGTCGATATCGAAGCGCTCCGTCGGCAGCAGGATCGAGGTCGCGCCACGCGCCGAGATCATCAATTGGTGCACGCCCGCGCCATGCGAGAGCGGCGCCACCACCAGCGAGGCATCCTTCTCGGTCGAGCCGGGCACGAGATCGCAGAGATGGTTGGTGATGACGAAGCCCATCTGGCCATGGGTCAGCACCGCCGCCTTCGAGCGCCCGGTCGTGCCGGAGGTGAAGAAGAACCAGCAGGGATCGTCGTGCTCGACCGCGGCGTTCTCGACCTTTTCGCCGCGATGGCGCGCGATCACGGCGCCGACCTCGTCTTCGCCGAAAGCGCCCTCCCCGATCCGCCAGGTGAAGCCCGGGGCCGGATTTGCGGCTGCCACTGCCGCCGCATGCTCCGGGAAATCGCCATGGCAGAGGAAGCCCTTCGCGCCGGAAGCCGTGGCGAGATAGGCGACCTCGTCCGGCAGCAGGCGGAAATTCGTCGGCACCCAGACGGCGCCGAGCCGGAAGGTCGCGAACATCGAGACGAACATCGCGTCGCAGTTCTTGGAATGGACGAGCAGGCGGTCGCCCTTGCCGATGCCGCGCGCCTTCAAACCTGCGGCCAACGCCGAAACCTGCGCATCGATCTCGGCCCAGTCGAGCGTCTTCTCGCCCCAGATGAAGGCGGGATGCGCGGGCAGGCGCCGGGCATTTTGCGTCGCGATATGGGCGAGGTTCATCACACGCCGCGTCATCGGCACGACGCCCCCGGTCGGGGCTGGTTTTGCAGAGCTCATCTTGCGGCTCTCCCTGTCTCGATGGAACGCGGTGCGGCGGCCACGATTGGCCGCACAGCCCGCTTGGATACGAACATCTGCTTGAGCAGCGCTTCCAGCCGCTCGGCCTCGCGCCCCAGCAGGAGCGAAAGCTCCGCCTGCCGGGCCGGCACCATCCGGCTGTCGATCGCGGCGATCGACAGCGCCCCTGCGACCCGCCCGTCCGGGTAGCGGAAGGACCGGCCGATGCCCCATGAGCTGGCGACGAGCCGGCCGGGATTGAGCGAAAAACCGCGCGCACGCGTCCCGGCGACATCGGCCCGCAAAGCCTCCGGCGCGAAGCCTGGATAGCGCGCCAGCAGCGCCGCCTCATTGGCGGCGATGACCCGGTCCACATCGTCGTCCGGCAGGGCCGCCAGCATGGCGAGGGAGCCCGCACCGACACCGAGCGGGTGCTGGTCGCCGGCCTGCAGCGCGTGCGTGCGGACCGGATAGGTCCCCTCCTCCCGATGCAGGCAGATCGCGTAGTTCTCGCGCCGGACGGTGAGGAAGCTCGTATCCTGCGTCTCGGCCGAAAGCCGGCGCAGGCCCTCCATTGTGATCTCGAGCAGGCTATGGCGCCGCGCGGCCAGCACGCCGAGCACGAAGGCCTCCTCGCCCAGGCAATAACGCCGCGTCTGCGGCTCCTGCTCGACCAGCCCGGCCCGCATCAGCGCCAGCAGGAGGCGTCGCGTCGTCGGCTTGTTGAGCCCGCTGCCGGAAACGATCTCGCCAAGCGGCAACCCCTCGGCCGGCTCCCGCCCGATCAGCGAGAGCAGCCCGAGCGCGCGGTCGACGCTCTGCGAGCCGGACAGCCCGGCTTCGGGCGCGGAATTTGGCGGCAAGCGCTCCTCCACACAGTCCATGATATGGACCTTGTTCTTGTTCTCCAACCGTAGATGGGCGCTTTGCGGATTGCAATGCCGCTTCCCTTGTGTAATCTGCCTGCCGTCCCGCTGCCCGGCTATTCACAGTGTGGACCACAAGCGACGCCGACGACCCAACAAGATCGGCGCGGAGGGAGGAACGGAACGATGGCCCCCAGGGCATCCTGCATAGCGGGCGCTTTGCGTCCGGCGACCGGCACCTGAGGCCGCCGCATGGTCGATGTCATCGATACCCTGAAAATCCCTGAGAACCTCAGCGAGAACGAGGACGCACGTCCCGGCTCGCCGATCATGCGCCCGGTCGAGGCCATTGCCGCGGTGCTGGTCGCCTTCATCATCGGCGTGCTGCTGCTTGGCGTCGTCTCGCGCTACGTCTTCTCGCTGCCCTTCGTCTGGGTCGACGAGGTCGCCTCGATCGCCTTCATCTGGCTCGCCATGCTCGGCGCCGCCATCGCCGTCGACCGCAACGAGCACCTGCGATTGTCGCTGTTCGTCGGCATGATGCCGCCGCGGCTGCGCGAATTCGTCGAGACGCTGGCGCTCGTCGCCGTTGCCGCCTTCCTGGCCGCGATGGTCCATCCGGCCATCGATTACGCGGTGGAAGAGAGCTACGTCACCTCGGCCGCGCTCAACATCCCCGTCAGCTGGCGGGTCTCGGCGCTGGCCGTCGGCATCGTGCTGATGCTGCTGCTCACCCTGCGCTATATCTTCAAGACCGCGCGCCTCGTCGACATCGCCGCGGCGGTGCTGGTCGTCGGCGGGTTCGGCCTCGCCTTCTGGCTGCTCGGGCCGACGCTGAAGGGGCTCGGCTACTACAACATCCTGATCTTCCTGCTCGGCGTCGTCGCCGCCTGCCTCGTTGCCGGCGTCCCGATCGCCTTCTGCTTCGGGCTGGGCACGCTCGCCTTCCTCGCCTTCTCGACCAGCGTGCCGACCATCGTCATGATCGGGCGCATGGACGAGGGCATGTCGAGCCTCATCCTGCTCTCGGTGCCGATCTTCGTGCTGCTCGGCTGCGTCCTCGACGCCACCGGCATGGGCAAGGCGATCGTCGATTTCCTCGCCTCCCTGCTCGGCCATGTCCGCGCCGGCATGTCTTATGTGCTGCTCGGCTCGCTCTATCTCGTCTCGGGGATTTCGGGCTCGAAGGTCTCGGACATGGCGACGGTCGCGCCGGCGCTGTTCCCGGAGATGAAGCGGCGCGGCTACAAGCCCAAGGACCTGATCGCGCTGCTTTCGACCGGCGCCGCCATGGCCGACACGGTGCCGCCCTCGATCGTGCTGATCGTGCTCGGCTCCGTCGCCGGCGTCTCGATTGCGGGGCTGTTCAACGCGGGCTTCGTCATCGCCGGCGTGCTCTTGGTCGCGCTCGCCGGCCTCGCTCGCTGGAAGGCGGCGGCGGAGGACATGAAGGGCGTGCGCCGCGCGCCCCTCGCGGTGATCGGCAAGGTGGCGCTCGTCGCCGCGCCGGCGCTGGTCCTGCCCTTCATCATCCGCGCCGCGGTCGGCGGCGGCGTCGCCACCGCGACCGAGGTCTCGACCATCGCGGTGCTCTATGCGCTCATCATCGGCATCGTGCTCTATGGCGGCATCAGCCCGCGCAAGTTCTACCAGATGCTGGTCGAGACGGCGGCGCTTTCCGGCGCGATCCTGGTCATTCTCGGCACAGCGCTCGCCATGGCCTGGGCCCTGACCCAGACCGGGTTCGCCCGCGACCTCGCGGTCTTCATGGCGAACCTGCCCGGCGGCTGGCTCACCTTCATGGCGGTCACCATCGTCGTCTTCATGATCCTCGGCTGCGTGCTGGAAGGCCTGCCGGCGATCGTGCTGATGGCGCCACTGATGTTCCCGATCGCCAAGAACCTCGGCATCAACGACGTGCATTATTCGATGGTCGTGGTCACCGCGATGAATATCGGCCTGATGGCGCCGCCGATCGGCATCGGCTTCTACATCGCCTGCAAGATCGGCAACGTCTCGCCGGACGAGGCGATGGGCGCCGTCTGGCCCTATATCTTCGCCCTGATCATCGGCCTCGTCGTCATCGCCCTCGTGCCCGGCCTCTCGACCTGGGTGCTGTGAAGCTCACAACAAGAAACCAGCAAGAAACCAGATATTCTCAAGGAGAAAACGCCCATGACCATCTCGCGCCGCACCCTGCTCCAGGCGACAGCCGCCGCTTCCGCCATCGGCACCTTCCATATCGGCCGCGCCAACGCGCAGGCTGCCGAGTTCACCTATAAATACGCCAACAACCTGCCCGTCGCGCATCCGATGAACACGCGCGCCAACGAGGCCGTGGCCAAGATCAAGGAAGAGACCAAGGGCCGCGTCGACATCCAGATCTTCCCGAACAACCAGCTCGGCTCCGACACCGACATGTTGAGCCAGGTCCGCTCGGGCGGCGTCGAATTCTTCACGCTCTCGCCGCTGATCCTGTCGACGCTGGTCGCCAACGCCTCGCTCTCGGGCATCGGCTTCGCCTTCCCGAACTATGACGCGGTCTGGAAGGCGATGGACGGCGAGCTCGGCGCTTACGTCCGCGGCCAGATCAACAAGGCCAACCTCGTCGTCATGGACAAGATCTGGGATAACGGCTTCCGCCAGATCACCTCGTCCAAGGGCCCGATCAACACGCCCGACGACCTCAAGGGCTTCAAGATCCGCGTGCCGGTCTCGCCGCTCTGGACCTCGATGTTCACCGCCTTCCAGTCGGCACCGGCCTCGATCAACTTCGCCGAGGTCTACACCGCGCTGCAGACCAAGATCGTCGACGGCCAGGAGAACCCGCTCGCGATCATCTCGACCGCCAAGCTCTTCGAGGTGCAGAAATACCTCTCCCTGACCAACCACATGTGGGACGGCTTCTGGTTCCTGGCCAACCGCCGCGCCTGGGAGAGGCTGCCGGAAGATCTGCGCGCCATCGTCGCCAAGAACATCAACGCCGCCGCGCTGCTCGAGCGTGACGACGTCGCCAAGCTCAATGCCAACGTGCAGGGCGAACTCGTCGCCAAGGGCATGGTCGCCAACGAGACCAAGGCCGACGCCTTCCGCGAAGCCCTGCGCAAGGCCGGCTTCTACGCCGAGTGGAAGAAGAAGTACGGCGACGAGGCCTGGGCGATCCTGGAGAAGGCCGTCGGCAGCTCGCTGAGCTGATCGGCCTAAATCACCCACGCGGGTCATCCCGGGCTTAAGCGAAGCGGAGACCCGGGATCCATTCCGGAACGGCTCAGGAATGGATCCCGGATCAACGCGGCTTCGCTGCTTGTCCGGGATGACCCGCGCATGTTTCTGATAGCAAGAGATTGAACACCATGGCCGACCGGCTGAAGGGCAAGATCGCCATCGTCTTCGGCGCCGGCTCCTCCGGCCCCGGCTGGGGCAACGGCAAGGCCGCGGCCGTGGCCTATGCACGCGAGGGCGCCGGCGTCGCCTGCATCGACCTGAACCTGGAGGCCGCCGAAGAGACCGCCGCGATCATCGCCGGCGAAGGCGGCAGGGCACTCGCGCTTGCCGCCAATGTCACCGATCTCGCCTCGGTCGAGGCCTGCGTCGCCGCGACCGTGAAGCATTTCGGTCGGCTCGACATCCTCCACAACAATGTCGGCGTCACCCATATGGGCGGGCCGGTCGAGCTCTCCGAGGAGCAGTTCCAGGCCTCGCTCCAGCTCAATCTCGGCTCGGTCTATCGCTGCGCCAAGGCCGCCATTCCGGAGATGCTGAAAAGTGGTGGCGGCGCCATCGTCAACATCTCCTCGCTCGCAGCGATCCGCTGGACCGGCTATCCGTACTTCGCCTATTACGCGACCAAGGCGGCGGTGAACCAGGCGACGGTCGCGCTAGCGATGCAATATGCGAGGCAGGGCATCCGCGCGAACTGCATCATGCCCGGCCTGATCGACACGCCGCTGATCTACAAGCAGATCTCCTCGCAATACGCCTCGGTCGAGGAGATGGTCGCGGCCCGCGACGCGCAGGTGCCGCTGGGCAAGATGGGCACCGCCTGGGACATCGCCAACGCCGCAATCTTCCTCGCCTCCGACGAGGCGAAGTTCATTACCGGCGTCTGCCTGCCGGTCGATGGCGGCCAGAGCTGCACGACCGCGCCGCTGGGCTAACCGTCATTGCGAGCGTAGCGAAGCAATCCAGGGGGACTGGGTTGAACGCTTCCGCCCGGTCCCCCTGGATTGCTTCGTCGCTACGCTCCTCGCAATGACGGTTGGTGTTAACGCCCAACCGTCGAGCGTTCATTCCTCCCCTGGAACGCTTGCTCCATTTCCGCTTCGCTGCCAGAACTGTCGACAACAGGGACGGCAACGGGAATCCAGGATGAGCGAAACCGCCGTTGCGGAGCTGCCGCGCGACTTCGACGAACTGCGCGCATCGATCCTCGCTCAGCGCGAAAGCCTGCCCAAGCGCATCGCCCAGATCGCAGCCTACGCCCTCGACAATCCCGACGAGATCGCCTTCGGCACCGCCGCCAGCATCGCGGTCTCGGCCGGCGTCCAGCCCTCCACGCTGATCCGCTTCGCCCAACATCTCGGCTTCGACGGTTTCACCAGCCTGCAGGGCGTCTTCCGTGCACGCCTGCGCGAGCGCAATTCCAGCTACGAGGAACGCCTCAACACGCTGCGCGTCGGCGATGGCACCGCGGCCGGCAACCACCGCATCCTCGACGGCTTCCTGACCGCCTCGCGCAAGTCGCTGGACGTGATGAGCCGCACGCTCGACGAAGCCACGCTCGATCGCGCGATCGATGTGCTCGCCCGCGCCGAGACGATCTATATCCTCGCCCGGCGCCGCTCCTATCCGGTGGCGAGCTATCTCGCCTATGCGCTCGGCAAGCTCGAAGTCCGCAACCAGCTCGTCGAGTCGGCCGCCGGCCTCGATCCGGAAATGATCGCCTTCGCCACGCCGAAGGATGCCGTCCTCGTCATCAGCTTCTCACCCTATGCGCCCGCGACGGTCGAGGATGCGCGCGGCCTCGCGGAACGCGGCGTGCCGCTCGTCGCCATCACCGACAGCGCCTTCTCTCCGCTCGCCAGCATCGCCAAGCTCTGGTTCGAAGTCGCCGAGGCGGATTTCGGCGGGTTCCGCACCCTGGCCTCGACCATGGCGCTCTCGATGGCGCTCGCCGTCGGCGTCGGCGAGGCCCGCCGGGCCGGACGCGGCAGGGGTCGCCGTGGCGGGCATGCCTAAAGCTTTAGGAATATACATTCCGCATTGACGAATTGATGGAATTATTATTTCATTCCCGCAACCGGAGCCGTTCGGCTTCGATGATCATCGCTGCCGGGAGGAAGACATGGCGGGACCGCTCGGCGGATCGGCGCAGGCGCTCGACGTCATCACCATCGGCCGCGCCTCGGTCGATCTTTACGGTCAGCAGATCGGCTCGCGGCTGGAGGATGTCACCTCCTTCGCCAAATCGGTCGGCGGTTGCCCCGCCAATATCGCGATCGGCACCGCCCGGCTCGGCCTGCGCTCGGCTCTGCTCACCCGCGTCGGCAACGAGCAGTTCGGCCGCTTCCTGCGCGAGCAATTCGCCCGCGAGGGCGTCAATCTCGACGGGCTCAAGACCGACCCCGAGCGCCTGACCGCGCTCGCCATCCTCTCGGTCGAGAGCGACAAGTCCTTCCCGCTGCTGTTCTACCGCGAGAACTGCGCCGACATGGCGCTGGAGGAAGGCGATATCGACCCCGCCTTCATCGCGAAGGCCCGCGCCGTCGTCGTCACCGGCACGCATTTCGCCCGCCCCGGCCCCGAAGCCGCCCAGCGCAAGGCGATGAAGCTGATGCGCGGGAACGGCGGCAGGGTCGTGCTCGACATCGATTACCGCCCCAATCTCTGGGGCCTCGCCGGTCATGATGCCGGCGACAACCGCTACATCGCCTCGCAGGCCGTCTCCGAGCGGATGAAGACGGTCCTCCCCGGCTGCGACCTCATCATCGGCACGGAAGAGGAAGTGCTGATCGCCTCCGGCGAAAGCGAACTTTTGCCAGCGTTGAGGACCATCCGCTCGCTCACCCCCGCGACCATCGTCCTCAAGCGCGGCCCGATGGGCTGCATCGTCTATGACAGCGCGATCCCCGACGATCTCGAAGACGGCATCGTCGGCAAGGGCTTCCCGATCGAGGTTTATAATGTGCTCGGCGCCGGCGACGCCTTCATGTCCGGCTTCCTGCGCGGCTGGCTTGGCGGCGAAAGCCTCCAGACCGCCGCGACCTGGGCCAATGCCTGCGGCGCCTTCGCCGTCTCGCGCCTGCTCTGCTCGCCGGAAAGCCCGACTTTCGAGGAGCTGCAATATTTCCTGAAAGAGGGCAGCCCGCACCGCGCTCTGCGCAAGGACGCGGAGATCAACCACATCCACTGGGCGACGACGCGCCGACGCGACATCCCCTCGCTGATGGCGCTCGCCTGCGATCATCGCTCGCAGCTCGAAGAGCTCGCCGCGAAGCTCGGCACAAACCCCGCCCGCATCGGCGATTTCAAGGTGCTGGCGGTGAAGGCCGCCGCCCGCGTCGCGAATGGCCGCCCCGGCTACGGCATGCTGCTCGACGAGAAACATGGCCGCGAAGCGATGTTCGAATTCGCCCGCCATCCCTTCGCCTGGCTCGGCCGCCCGGTCGAGTTGCCGGGCTCGCGCCCGCTGCGCTTCGAGACCAGTCAGGATATCGGCTCGCTGCTGCCGGAATGGCCGGTCGATCACTGCATCAAGGCGCTCTGCTTCTATCACCCGGACGACCCCGAAGACCTGAAGCGCGAGCAGCAGGAGAAGCTGCGCGGCCTGTTCGAGGCGGCGCGCAAGGTCGGCCGCGAAGTGCTGATCGAGATCATTGCCAGCAAGAACGGCCCGCTCGGCCCCGACACCATCGCCCGCGCGCTGGAGGAGATCTACGCGCTCGGCATCAAGCCGGACTGGTGGAAACTGGAGCCGCAATCGTCGCCCGCCGCCTGGGCCGCGATCGAGCAGACTATCGCGAAGCATGATCCCTGGTGCCGCGGCGTGCTGCTGCTCGGACTCGACGCGCCCGCCGAAGAGCTGGAAGCAGGCTTCGCCGCCACGGCATCGAGCCCGATCGTCAAGGGCTTCGCCGTCGGCCGCACCATCTTCATGAGCGCGGCCGAAGGCTGGCTTTCTGGCAAGCTCGACGACGAGGCGGCGATCGCCGACATGGCGGGGCGTTTCGACGCGCTGACCGGCCTCTGGCTTGCCACGCGCGGCCGCAAGGCGGCATAGATCGTGTCCTGCCGAGAGCGACCTCTGTCATTCCGGGACGCGCCGCAGGCGCGAACCCGGAACCCACGACCGGGTGACACATCTCAAACCTGGCTGCGCCCGGCTCACCCCGTCGTGGATTCCGGGTTCTTCGCTCCGCGAAGCCCCGGAATGACAAGCGTCTCGCTTCGCTCGCCCGGGATGACACCGTTATTTGTTGTAGAGAGTCGGAAGCCGACATGACCCGCACCGTCCGCCTCACCATGGCGCAGGCGCTGACGCGCTATCTTAGCCGCCAGATGACCGAGATCGACGGGCAGCGCCTGCCGATATTCGGCGGCGTCTGGGCGATCTTCGGCCATGGCAATGTCGCCGGCCTCGGCGAGGCGCTCTGGCACGAGCGCGACCGCCTGCCGACCTTCCGCGCCCATAACGAGCAGGCCATGGCCCACGCCGCCATCGCCTACGCCAAGGCCAATATGCGCCGCCGCTTCATGGCTGCGACCACCTCGATCGGCCCCGGCGCGACCAATCTCGTCACCGCCGCCGCGCTTGCCCATGTCAACCGCCTGCCGGTGCTGCTGCTGCCAGGCGACATCTTCGCCAACCGCATCCCCGACCCCGTGCTCCAGCAGGTCGAAGCTTTCGGGGACGGCACCGTCTCGGCCAATGACTGCTTCCGTCCGGTCTCGCGCTATTTCGACCGCATCACCCGGCCCGAGCAGATCATCCCGGCGCTGACCCGCGCCATGCAGGTGCTGACCGACCCGGCCGAATGCGGCCCGGTCACGCTCGCGCTCTGCCAGGACGTGCAGGCCGAGGCCTACGATTATCCCGAGAGCTTCTTCACCGAGCGCCTCTGGGCACCGCGCCGTCCCCGCGCCGACCGCGACGAGCTGAAAGCCGCAGCCCAGGCGCTGAAGGCGGCGCAGAAGCCGCTGATCGTCGCCGGCGGCGGCGTGCTCTATTCCGGCGCCAGCGACGAGCTCGGGCGCTTCTCGGCCGCGACCGGCATCCCCGTCTGTGAGACGCAGGGCGGCAAATCCGCCCTGCCAGATGACGACGCGCTCAACATGGCCGCCGTCGGCGTCACCGGCACGGAAGCCGCCAACCGGCTTGCCGCCGAGGCCGATCTCGTGCTCGCCGTCGGCACCCGCCTGCAGGATTTCACGACAGGCTCCTGGGCGCTGTTCGCCGCAGCCGGGAAGACGATCATCGGCCTCAACGTCCAGCCCTTCGACGCCGGCAAGCATCGCGCCCTGCCCCTCGTCGCTGATGCCCGCGAAGGCCTCGCCGAACTGGCGGAGGCCGTCGGCGGCTGGAAGGCGCCGGAGAGCTGGACCAACAATGCCAAGGCCGGCAAGGCCGCTTGGCAGAAGGAAGCCGGCAAGGCCGTCGCCGCCAGCAACGTCGCCCTGCCTTCGGATGCGCAGGTCATCGGCGCGGTCCAGCGCACGCTGGGTTCGGACGTCATCCTGCTCCATGCCGCGGGCGGCCTGCCCGGTGAGTTGCACAAGCTCTGGCAGGCCGGCGCGCCGGGCTCCTACCATGCCGAATACGGCTTCTCCTGCATGGGCTACGAGATCGCCGGCGGCCTCGGCGCCAAGATGGCGCGGCCCGACAAGGAGGTCGTCGTCATGGTCGGTGACGGCTCCTACCTGATGCTCAATTCCGAGATCGCGACCTCGGTGATGCTCGGCCTCAAGCTGACCATCGTCCTGCTCGACAATCGCGGCTTCGGCTGCATCAATCGCCTGCAGATGGCCACCGGCGGCCAGAGCTTCAACAACCTGCTCAAGGACGCCCGGCATGAGGCGCTGCCGGAGATCGACTTCGCCCAGCACGCCGCCAGCATGGGCGCGATCGCGACGAAGGCGGCCTCGATCGCCGAGCTGGAAACCGCGCTGGCGCAGGCCAAGGCCAACACCCGCACGACCGTCGTCGTGATCGACACGGACCCGCTGATCTCGACCGATGCTGGCGGCGCGTGGTGGGACGTCGCAGTGCCCGAGGTCAGCGAGCGCCCCGAGGTCCGCACGGCACGGGCGAATTACGACGAGAAGCGCAAAGGGCAGCGCGTCGGTGAGTAACTTCCACCTAACCGCAAAAAGCGCGGGGAACCCCTCTCCTGTAAGGAGAGGGGCAGGGGTGAGGTGTAGGCCCTTGGACCAGTTCGCATCACCTTACCGCAGCAGCGTCCAGGTCACAGCTGCAACGTCCAACGGCCTACCCCTCACGCTGCCCTCTCCCTCTGGGAGAGGGTTCCCCGCGCCCTTTTCAGCGGCGGGCATCCAGAGTTGAAGCGACTAGGAACTGACACATGATCCGCATCGGCGCGAACCCCATCGGCTGGTCGAATGACGACATGCTGGAGATCGGCGGCGACATTCCGCTCGAGACCTGCCTGAAGGAGGCTCGCGAGGCTGGCTTCACCGGCATGGAGCTCGGCAACAAGTTCCCGCGCGAGGCCGGCAAGCTGAAGCCGATCCTCGACGCCCATGGCCACGCCCTGGTCTCCGGCTGGTATTCGACCGAACTGCTCGTCCGCGACGTTGCCGCCGAGATGGTCGCGGTGAAGGCGCATGCGACGCTGCTGCGCGACATGGGTTGCTCGGTCCTGATCGCGGCCGAGACCTCGAACGCGATCCATTCCGACATCACCACGCCGCTCTCGGCCCGGCCCGTCCTGCCCAAGAACCGCTGGGACGATTTTGGCGCGCGCTACACCAATTTCGCCGAGGCGGTGAAGGCCGAATACGGGCTGCAGCTCGTCTATCACCATCATATGGGCACAGTGGTGCAGACCGAGGCCGAGATCGATCGTTTCATGGGCGTCACGAGCCCGGTCGTCGGCCTTCTGCTCGACACCGGCCACGCCACCTGGGGCGGCGGCGATCCCGCGCGCATCGCCCGCCACTGGAAGGCCCGCATCCACCATGTCCACTGCAAGGACATCCGCGAGGCCGTGATGTGGCGCTCCAACCGCGAGGACTGGTCCTTCCTCGAATCCGTGCTCGCCGGCGTCTACACCGTACCGGGTGACGGGTTGATCGACTATGTCCGCGTGCTCCAGGAGCTGCAGGGCTATTCCGGTTGGATCGTGGTCGAGGCCGAGCAGGACCCCAAGAAGGCGGAGCCCGCGACCTATGCCAAGCTCGGCCACGCCAATCTCAGCCGCTTCATCAGGGAAGCCGGGCTGGCTTGATCGCCATACGGATAGGAAACCGCCGATGTCCCATCTCAAGGTCAAACCCGCCGGCAGCAACGGCCGCGTCACCCATGTCACGCCGGAAAGCGCCGGCTGGACCTATGTCGGCTTCGACCTGCATCGCCTGAAGCCGGGCGAGACCGTCTCGGCCAGAATCGGTGATCGCGAAGCCTGCCTCGTCTTCGTCACGGGCAAGGGTGCGACCACGGCCAATGGCGAAACCCTGGGCGAGCTCGGCCAGCGGATGAGCCCCTTCGAGGGCAAGCCCTGGTCGGTCTATCTGCCTGAAGGTTCCGAGTGGTCGGTCACCGCCACCACCGATCTGGAACTCGCCGTCTGTACCGCGCCTGGGCTCAAGGGCGGCCTTCCCGTCCGCGTCATCAGCCCCGACGATCTCGGCCAGGAGATCCGCGGCAAGGGCTCCAACACCCGCCACGTCACCAATATCCTGCCCGAGAACGAGCCGGCGGATTCATTGCTCGTGGTCGAGGTCATCACGCCGGCCGGCAACACCTCCAGCTATCCGCCGCACAAGCACGACCGGGACGACCTGCCGCGCGAATCCCATCTGGAGGAGACCTACTACCACCGCCTCAACCCGCCGCAGGGCTTCGGCTTCCAGCGCGTCTATACGGACGACCGCAGCCTGGACGAGGCGATGGCGATCGAGGATGGCGACGTCGTGCTGGTGCCGAAGGGCTATCACCCCTGCGCCACCTGCCACGGCTACGATCTCTATTATCTCAACGTCATGGCCGGCCCGAAGCGGACCTGGAAATTCCACAACGCCGCCGAGCACGAATGGCTGCTGAAGGGCTGACCGGCGCCGCGACACGCTGACAGCGGCGTGGTTCGCTCGCGTCTCAGGCGTTGCACTTGTAGACGGTGCCCTTGGTGTCCGGGCCCTTCCATTTGATATCGGCAGCGTTGGCGAGGACGTGTGTCCCCCCCAGTTCCGCCGCGGCGATCTTCAGGCGCGTGATCACCGAATCGCGCGTCTTGTCGAGCGGCATGATGACCTGGGAGCTGTCCTGCCCGTCGACTTCGCCAAGCCTCGCGCAATTCTCCACAACACTCTTCGCGTCGGTCACAACCACGACGCTGCTGCGCGAGGTGTGATAGGCGCAGGCGCCAAGCAGCAGGGCCGGCAGAAGGATGAAAAAGCGGGGCATCGTCACGTCCGGACTGGGCTGATCGGGTCGGCGCCCATGTTCGCCCGCTTCGGCACAAATGCAAGCCTGACCCGGCGTGAAACCACTCCGGCGCGCCCTGCATCCCCGGCGGCTGCGCCGAACTGTCACAATTCCAGCGGAATTGTCGCGATTTGACGCTGCGAACTTTAACGTAAAGCCCGCGTCATTCTTGACCTGCAGACCGGGCTGCTCTTAAGTCCACCTCAGGCCAATGGGAGGCTGAAAAAGGATAAAATATGCGTAGCATTCTGATCGTTGGCGCCATGGCCGCTCTTCTCGCCGGTTGTCAGACCGCGCAGGAGTCCATGGCCGACGCCGAAGTGACCTGTGAGGCCCAGGGCTTCCGCCCCGGCACCCGCGCCTACCAGAATTGCCGCTCGGCGAACTATGTCGAGAACCGCCGCGCCTCGAACGAAACCGGCAGCGCGGTTGCGGCCGGCGTCGCGGCCGGCGTCATCGGTGGCGCGCTGATCGCCGCCGACAACCGCTCCTATTATGGGCGTGGCTACTACGGCCGCCGCGGCTACTGGTGGTAAGATAGCGGGCGCCCTCTTCGGAAGGCACCCCCGTCACATCTTCGAGCCCTGCGGCGTTCGCGCCGCAGGGCTTTTTGTTGACCGTCAGCGCCGCGTGGCCCGCTTGCGGGCAGGTGCCGCTGCCGGCTCACTGGTCGAAGCCGAGCTCAGGAGCGAGCCGATCACATAGGCCGCGAGCCCCAGCCCGACGACGACCGCCATCGGCTCGCGCTCGGCCCGCTTCGCCAGCATGCGCCCGCCCCTGTCGGCATAGTCGCGGGCCATCGCCGCATAGTCGCCGGCGCGGCCGGCATAATCATCCGCGACATCGCGATGCGAACGCAGCCAGCTGCCCCCCGATTTCAAGGCCCGATTGCCGGCATCGGCCGCATCGGAGCCATAATCCTGGAGCCAGCCGCGCCAGCGCCCGTAGTCAGGCTGATAGCGCTCCCAGCCCGACGAAGGCTGGCTGCGCAGCGTTGCCCAGGCGACCAGGCCGATGCCGAGCACGCCGAGCCCCAGCGCCGCGAGCGGATGACGCTCGACGCTCTGCACCACGGCCTGCCCGCCGCCGCGGACCGCCTCGAGCGGCTCGGCCTCGTCCCATGCATCCTTGGCTCGCTCGTAATGATCCTTGACGGTCTCCCCGGCCTTGCCCGCGAGATCGGCCGCCTTGCCGCGCAGGCTGCTCACGCTGGCTCCCACGGTCTCGGCGGCCTCGTCGGCGGCCTTCGGAACATCGGGCGGGAAACTGTTGCTGATCGCCATGGCGGTCTCTCCGTTCTTGGAAGGGGTCATGGCCAGTGAACGAGGTCGGCGCGGCGGGGTTCCAAGCTGCGACAAAACAACTGGATCACGATTCTTCGTCTGTTCGGACACGACCACGTCATGATTGGGTGCGATTTACCGAGGAACAGGGGCATTCAACGAGAAGGAGACGCGCATGCATGTTCAGCACCTCCAGATCGCTCACCCGTTCGTTCTCTCCGATCCCGAATGGATCGCACTGGAGAGCATCGAGGAGGAGACCCGCCACTTCATCTTCGACGAGACGATGCTGCACTCCCTGCAGGATCGTGGCCTCGTCGAAGCCGACGGCGCCATCTGGCGGGTCACTCAGACCGGCCAGAAGCGTCTCAGCGAACGCGATTGAGGCGGATGACGGCCGGATGATCCGGCACAAGCAATGGACAACCAGGCCCGCCTTTTCGGCGGGCTTTTCCATGTCTGGGCCTGAAGGCTCAGCGCGATCCTTCCGGCCACGCAAACCAGAGCAGCGCCGCTGCAGCCGCGATCCAGATCGCCAGGACCGCGATCATACCGCCATAGCTCGCCTGCTTCGCCTGCCCGGCCGCCATCGCCCGGTATTCGGCCATCAAACCGGGGGGAATGAGCTTCACGACCAGCAGGATGCCGAGCGGCACGATGATCAGGTCGTCGAGATAGCCGAGGATCGGGATGAAATCCGGGATGAGGTCGATGGGGCTGAGGGCATAGGCGGCGACGGCCCCCGCCGCGAGCTTCGCATACCACGGTGTCCGGCTGTCACGGGCCGCGATCCACAGGGCGAGCACATCCCGCTTGAGCAGGCGCGCCCATTGCTTCGCTCGTTCGAGCATGACAGGCCTTGCCGGTTTCGATCTCGCGCCATCCCGTTAGCAGATGTCCGCTCCCGGGTCTCATTGTTCGCTGCGCTGGAAATGCGCCCCTATCATTGCCATGTAGAACCCTCCCCCCTTTCCGATGAGCAGTCATGGGCAAACCCGTTTCCATCACCATCTCGCATGATCTCGGCCGGGACGCCGCGTTGGCACGCCTGCGCGGCGGCGTCGACAAGATCCGCGACCGGCTCGGCATGGTCAGGATGCAGCTGGTCGAGGAACGCTGGGAGGGCGATGCCCTTCATTTCGGTGTCGGCGCGCTCGGCCAGACCGTCCATGGCCGCGTCGAGGTCGAGGACAGTCTGATCCGCGTCGAGGTGAGCCTGCCCTGGATGCTCGCGGTCTTCGCCGAGAAGCTCAAGATCGGCGTCGAGAAGCAGGGCCGAATCCTGCTGGAGAAGCCGAAGGCTTGAAGCGCCCGCGCCGTCCGGCTTCAACCGCTTATCCCGATCGCGCCGATGCTATCCTCGGCCCGATCGTCATGGCCGAGAATTTCGGCAGCGGAAGCCTGAAAAGTCGTACGCCTTTCGGTTGAAATTAACACCTCGAATCCCCATGCTCGGAAAGTTCAAACAATCTTGATTTCTTGACCTTTCGGATTCGGGAGACCCATGCATCACGGCCCGCTGATCGCCATCATCGTCGCGGGCCTGGGGCTTGCCTTCGTCTTCGGTGCCATCGCCCAGAAACTCCGGATCTCCCCGCTCGTCGGCTATCTCCTCGCCGGTGTCGCCGCCGGTCCGTTCACGCCGGGCTTCGTCGGCGATCAGAGCCTCGCCAACGAGCTGGCCGAGATCGGCGTCATCCTGCTGATGTTCGGCGTCGGCCTGCATTTTTCCCTGAAAGACCTGCTCTCGGTGAAGGCAATCGCCGTGCCCGGCGCCGTCGTCCAGATCGGCATCGCGACGCTGCTCGGACTCGGGCTCGGCACATGGCTCGGCTGGAGCTGGTTTTCGGGAGCGGTCTTCGGTCTGGCACTCTCCACCGCTTCGACGGTCGTGCTGCTGCGCTCGTTGCAGGAGCGGCGCCTGGTCCAGACCGAGCGCGGCCGCATCGCCGTCGGCTGGCTCATCGTCGAGGACATTGCCATGGTCCTGGCGCTGGTGCTGCTGCCGGTGCTGGCCGAGATCATCAACGGCACGCCATCCGGCGGCAGCGCCCCGCTCGCCACCCGCTTCGACCTCGGCGTCTGGGGCGTGCTTGGCCTGACCTTCGCCAAGCTGGTCGGCTTCCTCGCCTTCATGCTCGTCATCGGCCGGCGCGTCATTCCCTGGGTACTGCACTGGGTCGCGCATACCGGTTCGCGCGAGCTGTTCCGGCTTGCGGTTCTCTCGGTCGCGCTCGGCGTCGCCTATGCGGCTGCGACCCTGTTCGGGGTCTCCTTCGCGCTTGGCGCCTTCTTCGCCGGCATGATCCTGTCGGAATCGCCGCTCTCGCAGCGCGCGGCCGAGGAGACGCTGCCGCTGCGCGATGCCTTCGCGGTGCTGTTCTTCGTCTCGGTCGGCATGCTCTTCGACCCCGGCATCCTCCTGCGCGCACCAGGCCCCCTGATCGGCACGCTCGCCATCATCCTGATCGGCAAATCCTTTGCGGCCTGGATGATCATGCGCGCCTTCGGCCGCTCCCAGACCGCCGCCCTGACGATCTCGGCTTCGCTCGCGCAGATCGGCGAATTCTCCTTCATCCTCGCCGGCCTCGGCACGGCGCTGGGCATCCTGCCGGCGCAGGGACGCGACCTGATCCTCGCCGGCGCGATCCTGTCGATCCTGCTCAACCCGGTGATGTTCGCCCTGGCGGAGCGTCTGGCGCCGGAGACCCCGGCCGCGAAGCCGAAGCCGGCAGCTTCCCCGGAGGCCGAGACCGCTGCAGCCCCCGAGCCGCAGCCCGAGGCCCCGCCGGAACGCGACATCACGCCGACCGGCCTCGACAGCCATATCGTCGTCGTCGGCTATGGCCGCGTCGGCAGCCTGCTCGGCGCCGGCCTGCTCTCGCAAGGCGCGAAGCTCCTGGTCATCGAGGACAATCCCGACGCGGCCGCGACGGCCAAGCGCGACGGCGCCGAACTGCTCGTCGGCAATGCCGCCGACCCGGAGGTGCTCGCCGCCGCCGCCGTCGGCCGGGCGGTGCGCCTCTTCGTCGCCATTCCCGGCAGCTTCGAGGCCGGCCAGGTCTGCGAGCAGGCCCGTGCCGAGAACCCGGCCTTGCCGATCGTCGCCCGCGCCCATTCCGATGCCGAGGTCGCGCATCTCACCAAATGCGGGGCGACGCTGACGATCATGGGCGAGGCCGAGATCGCCCGCGCCATGCTCTCGCTCTGCCAGAACCTCCGGGACACCGCCGCGCCCGCAGCGGCGGAGCCGGATGTCACACCCGAAGCCGAAGCCGCGAAGCCCGGTACGGTAGCCGAACTTCCCGCTCTAAAGCCGCCCGCGGCCAAGCCGGCGGAAGACCCGACAGCCGATCCCCCGGCCGCGGCATGAAAAAGGGCGGGACGCCAAGCGCCCCGCCCTTTTCCTATCCAATCGCCGATAGCGCTCAGTCGACGAGGTCGAAGCGAACGTCCTGCACGCCTTCGTAGAGCGTCTTGCGACCGAGCGTGTAGAGGTTCTCCAGCCCCGAGGTCAGGGTGATGAAGTGGTTCCCGGAGAGCACGCCGGCCTTGCTGGCGAACTGCACGCCGCCATAGGCGAGCAGGATCTCGGTCTCGCTGACGCCGCCCGGATACAGGATGATGTGGCCGGGAGCGGGATAGGCCGTGTTGTTCTCGTAGCCGACGCCGAAATCGAGATCGCCGAGCGGCATCCAGACGCCCTCGCCGCTCCAGCGCACATGCACCATCTTGCTGATGAACGGCATCTGCTTCCTGAAGGCGGCGCAGGTCTTCGGGGCGGCTTCCAGCTCGAATTTGGCGTCGAACTTGAACGGCCCGGCAGTGACGATCAGCTTGCTCATGAAATCCCCGTCTTCCTGGAAAAAGCTTCGGACCCGCTGAATGACATTGCCCCTGCGGCACACGCAAGAGCGCTGCCGGAACAACTGCGGCGCCGGAACGTGAAGGATGCGGGTGGCGCGGGATTGGTTCGCACCGCGCGTTATCAAGAACGCGGGTCATCCCGGGCGACCAAAGGAAGACCCGGGATCCATTCCGTAACATGTCTCGGTGAGGCTCCGGAATGGATCCCGGATCTCCGCTACGCTCCGTCCGGGATGACCCGCTTGGTTCAGCGCAAGGTCAACACACCGCTCAGAAAATCGCTTCCCTGAGGTCGAGCGTACCGGTCTTGCCGATCGCCTCGTAATTGCGCTTCAGCCAGCGCCTGCCGACCGTGCGGCCCATATCGCGCAGCCTGAGCAGGAAAGACCAATCCGCGTTCATCCGCGACGACGAGGTCAGCGCGGCCAGTGGTGGGCCGCCGTCGATCCGATGCATCAGCACGCGCTTGTATTCCTCGCGCGGCAGCTTGCCGGCATCGATCAGCCGGTTGACGAAGTCGATCGCGCGCAGTTCGCGCAACAGCGAGGCGTTGAAGGTGATCTCGTTCAGCCGGTCCTGGATCTCGCGCGCCTTGGTCGGCAGCTCCCGGCGCTGAAGCGGGTTGATCTGGACCAGCAGGATGTCGTCGCAATGTGCCTTGTAGAACAGCGGGAACAGGGCCGGGTTGCCCATATAGCCGCCGTCCCAATAAGCCTCGCCGTCGATCTCCACCGCCTGGAACACCATCGGCAGACAGGCCGAGGCCATCACATGGTCCGGCGTCAGGTCCTTGCCGTCGAACACCGCGATCTTGCCGGTGCGGACATTGGTCGCCGCGATGAACAGCTTCACCGCGTCGCAGGCCCTGACCTTCTCGAAATCGATCAGGTCGGCGACGACACCGCGCAGCGGGTTGATGTTCAGCGGGTTGACGTCATAGGGGCTCGCCACCTTCGAGAACATCTCGAAGAACAGCATGCCCGGCGGCGTACCGTTATTGTTGCCCCAGGCCCCGAGCATCGTGTCGATGAGCGAGCGTTCCGAGCCGCCATATTTGCCGTCGACGCTGATCGCCCGCCAGAAGGCCTCGAGCTTGGCGCGCGCGCCATCGGCCCCGCCATCGATCCAGCCCTCGGCCAGCACGACGGCGTTCATCGCGCCGGCGCTGGTGCCGGTCAGCGCCTCGATGCCGAGGCGTCCATCTTCCAGGACGGCGTCGAGCACGCCCCAGGTGAAGGCGCCATGCGCGCCCCCGCCCTGCAGCGCCAGCGAAACCGTCTTCTCCGCCTTGGGGCCGGCGAGCCCCTTGACCGGTTCGGCCTTGCGCGAGGGGCGCCCGCTCACGCGGCGGTCCAGCCGCCATCCATCGGCAGCGTCGTACCGGTGATCGACTTGGCCGAATCCGTGCACAGGAACAGCGCGAGCGCCGCGACCTGCTCGACCGTGACGAATTCCTTGGTCGGCTGCGCCGCGAGCAGCACGTCGTTCATGACCTGCTCCTTAGTCATGTTGCGCGCCTTCATCGTGTCCGGGATCTGCTTCTCGACCAGCGGCGTCCAGACATAGCCGGGCGCGATGGCGTTGACGGTGATGCCCTGCGTCGCGACTTCGAGCGCAACCGTCTTGGTCAGGCCGGCGATGCCGTGCTTGGCCGCGACATAGGCCGATTTGAAGGGCGAGGCGACGAAGGCATGTGCCGAGGCCGTGTTGATGATGCGGCCCCAACCCTTGGCCTTCATCTTCGGCAGGGCGGCGCGGATGGTATGGAAGGCCGAGGACAGGTTGATCGCGATGATCTGGTCCCATTTCTCGATCGGGAACTCATCGATCGGCGACACATACTGGATGCCGGCATTGTTGATCAGGATGTCGATCGCGCCGAAGACCTTCTCGCCCTCGGCGATGAAGCCGGCGATCTCGGCCGGCTTGGTCATGTCCGCGCCCGAAAACACCGCCTTGATGCCGAACTCCTTCTCCAGATCGGTGCGCAGCGTCTCGGCATCGGCCGGCGGCATGATGCCGTTGATGACGAGATTGGCGCCCTCGGCGGCAAGGGCGCGGGCATAGGCCAATCCGATGCCGGAGGTCGAGCCGGTAATGGCGGCGGTACGGTCTTTGAGGAACATGAGCGTCAAGGCTCCTGACAATCGGGGAGAAAATGCTTAGGTTCGGGGTCGAACGGACGATGCGCCGAGAGGATATCGTCGCAGGGTGCCCGATGAGTCTTCGCAACGCAACATGACGAAAATGCAGCCTGAAGCGCATCATCACGGCGATCATGACCATGCATCGCATGCCCATGCCGAGGGGTCTTGCCGCCATGCCGAAGACCATCGCCGCCACGCCGCGGAGGCCCTCGCCCGGGCCGAACGCATCTGCCGCGAACGGGGCTTGCGCCTGACGCCGATCCGGCGGCAGGCGCTGGAGGCGCTCCATGCCGACCATCGCCCGGTCGGCGCCTATGATCTCGCGGACCGCATCTCGCCGGCCGGTGGTCGTCGCCTCGCGCCGATCTCGATCTACCGCGCGCTCGATTTCCTGGTCGAGCAGGGCTTCGTCCACCGCCTCTCGTCGAAGAACGCCTATATCGCCTGCCTGCACGGCCATGGCGCGAACGAGGTCGTCGCCTTCCTGATCTGCGAATCCTGCGGCGGCGTCGACGAGGATTCCTCGCCGGCGATGAAGAAAGCGGTGGCGGCGATCGCCGAAAACCGGCAATTCTCTCCGTCGCACCAGATGGTCGAGATCGTCGGGCGCTGCGAGCATTGCCGGAATGCCGGATCATGATAGAGAGCCCGCATGAATGAGCGCGCCTTTTCCTATCTGACGCCGGAACGCGCCGGCCCGCTGGGCCGCCAGCTCACCGTCCCCGTCAAGGTCGGCCATGTCACCGTCGGCGGCGGCGCGCCCATCGTCGTCCAGTCGATGACCAATACCGACACCGCCGATATCGCCGGCACGGTCGCACAGGTCGCCGCGCTCGCCCGTCAGGGCTCGGAACTCGTCCGCATCACCGTCGACCGCGACGAGGCGGCTGCCGCCGTGCCGAAGATCCGCGAGCGGCTCGACCGTATCGGCGTCGACGTGCCGCTGGTCGGCGACTTCCATTATATCGGCCACAAGCTGCTCGCCGATCATCCGGCCTGCGCCGAGGCGCTGGCGAAATACCGGATCAACCCCGGCAATGTCGGCTTCAAGGACAAGAAGGACAAGCAGTTCAGCCAGATCATCGAGCTCGCGATCAAGCATCGCAAGCCGGTGCGCATCGGCGCCAACTGGGGCTCGCTCGATCAGGAACTGCTGACCGCGCTGATGGACGAGAACGCGCGCGCCGTGCGCCCGCTCGATGCCCGTGCCATCATGCGCGAGGCGATGGTGCAATCGGCCCTGCTTTCGGCCGAGCGCGCCGAGGAGATCGGGCTCGCACGCGAATACATCATCCTTTCCGCCAAGGTCTCCGGCGTGCAGGACCTGATCACGGTCTACCGCATGCTGGCGAGCCGGGCGAACTACGCCATCCATCTCGGCCTGACCGAGGCCGGCATGGGCTCGAAGGGCATCGTCGCCTCCTCGGCCGCGCTCGGCATCCTCCTGCAGGAAGGCATCGGCGACACCATCCGCTATTCGCTGACCCCGGAGCCCGGCGGCGACCGCACGCTGGAGGTCCGGACCGCGCAGGAGCTGCTCCAGACCATGGGCTTCCGCGCCTTCGTGCCGCTGGTGGCCGCCTGCCCCGGCTGCGGCCGCACGACCTCGACCGTGTTCCAGGAGCTGGCGCAGGATATCCAGGGCTGGATTTCGAATTCCATGCCGGAATGGAAGACGCGCTATCCCGGCGTCGAGAATCTCAACGTCGCGGTGATGGGTTGCATCGTCAACGGCCCCGGTGAATCCAAGCATGCCGATATCGGCATCTCGCTGCCCGGCACCGGCGAGGCCCCGACGGCGCCCGTCTTCGTCGACGGCAAGAAGGTCGCGACGCTCCGCGGCGCCGGCATCGCCGCCGAATTCAAGGCCATGGTCGCCAGCTATATCGAGCGGCGCTTCGGCGTCGGCCTCGGCGCCACTGGCTGATCCCGCCTTTGCGCGCCGCCCGCAACGTGCTAGAGGCCCCGGCCTTTCGCTGCACCGCAGCATGAGCGGAGATCCCTGATGGGGCATGAGAACCCGAATCCTGCGACCGTTCGGCCGGAGGATTCACGCTTCGGGCTCGACGCCGCCCACGGCCAGAATGGTGGCCACGGTCACGGCAAGATGGGCTTCGGGGCGCTGGCTCTGGGGGCGCTTGGTGTCGTCTACGGCGATATCGGCACCAGCCCGCTCTACGCGCTGCGCGAGACGCTGCTGGCTGCGACCGGCGGCGAAGAGGGCGCGGTCATTCCGCCGACCGTCGTCATCGGCGTGCTCTCGCTGATTCTCTGGTCGCTCGTCATCGTGGTGACGCTGAAATATGTCGTGCTGCTGATGCGCGCCGACAATAACGGCGAAGGCGGCATCCTCACCCTCGTCGCGCTGGCCCAGCGCAGCCTCGGGCGGGCGCGCAGCCATGTCGCGCTGCTGCTCGGCATGATCGGCGCCGGCCTGTTCTACGGCGATACCGTCATCACTCCGGCGATCTCGGTTCTCTCCGCGATCGAGGGCGTCAAGCTGATCACGCCCGCGCTCAACGATTATATCCTCTGGATCGCCTCGGCGATCCTGATCGGCCTGTTCGTCATGCAGAGCCACGGCACCCATCGTGTCGCGACCTTCTTCGGTCCGATCATGCTGGTCTGGTTCCTGACGCTGGCCGGGCTCGGCATCTATCACATCGCGGACGATCTCAGCGTCTTCCGCTCGATCAATCCGTATTATGCGCTGCTCTTCTTCCACGACCATGCCGGCGTGGCGCTGGCCGTGCTCGGCTCGGTCTGTCTGGCGGTGACGGGTGCCGAGGCGCTCTATGCCGATATGGGCCATTTCGGCCGCGGCCCGATCCGGAGCGCCTGGCTCTATGTCGTCTTCCCGGCTCTCTGGCTCAACTATCTCGGCCAGGGTGCCCTGATCCTCTCCGACCCCAGCGCCATCGACAATCCGTTCTACCGGCTCGCGCCGCAGGGGCTGCTGCTGCCCTTCGTCATCATGGCGACGGTGGCGACCATCATCGCCAGCCAGTCGGTCATCACTGGCGCCTTCTCGTTGACCCGGCAGGCGATCCAGCTCGGCCTCCTCCCGCGCATGGAGATCCGCCACACCTCCGAACAGACCTCCGGCCAGATCTACGTGCCGCGCGTCAACCTGCTGCTGCTCGTCGTCGTGCTGATCCTGGTCTGGTCGTTCCGGACGTCGTCGAGCCTGTCGCATGCCTATGGCATCTCGGTCTTCGGCACGATGGTGGTCTCGTCGCTGCTGGCGTCGATCGTCATCCGCCGCCACTGGGGCTGGAGCCCGCTGGCGACCGGCGCGCTCATCCTCCCCTTCTTCCTGGTCGACGTGTCGTTCTTCTCGGCCAACATGCTGAAGCTGTTCCATGGCGGCTATGTGCCGGTGCTGCTCGCCATGGGCCTGACTCTGGTGATGTGGACCTGGATGCGCGGCACCAAGATCCTGTTCGACAAGACCCGCAAGACCGATGTGCCGCTGCTCGAGCTCGTCACCATGCTCTCGAAGAGCCCGCCGGCCCGGGTGAAGGGCATGGCCGTGTTCCTGACCAGCGACCCGGAGACCGCACCGGCCTCGCTGCTGCACAACCTCAAGCACAACAAGGTGCTGCACGAGCGCAACGTCGTCCTGACCGTGCGCTCCGCCGACACGCCCCGCGTCGTCGAGGAGGAGCGGGTGCGCCTTGCCCGCATCACCGACGATTTCTGGCGCGTCGACATGGTCTACGGCTACATGGAGAGCCCGAACGTGCCGAAGGGCCTGGCCATGCTGCGCAAGCAGGGCTTCAAGTTCGACATCATGTCGACCTCGTTCTTCCTGTCGCGCCGCTCGATCAAGGCCTCGCCGCAATCGGGCATGCCGATGTGGCAGGACAATCTCTTCATCGGCCTGACCAAGAGCGCCACCGACGCCACGGACTTCTTCCAGATCCCGACCGGCCGCGTCGTCGAGGTCGGCACGCAGGTCACGGTCTGATCCGGTTCGAATAACTTCGAACACCTTTCACCAAAAGGCGCGGGGAACCCCTCTCCTGTAAGGAGAGGGGCAGGGGTGAGGTGTAGGCCCCTGGACCAGTTCGTAAAACCTCACCGCAGCAGTGGTCAGGCCACAGCTACAGTGTCCAACGGCCTACCCCTCACCCTGCCCTCTCCCATAGGGAGAGGGTTCCCCGCGATTTTCCTTCTAGGGACACTCGGGTCGAGCCCGAGCATAACGCGCCTGTTCGGACTCAGTCCAAGCGTGCCGAAGCCGCTTCCTCCGGCACATGCCGCACCCGCTCGCGATAGAGCAGGTAGAGCCCCGACGAGATCACGATGCCGGCGCCGACGAAGGTCCAGCGATCCGGCAACTGGTCGAAGACCAGCCAGCCGAGCAGCAGCATCCAGATGATCTGCGAGTAGATGAAGGGCGCCAGCACTGTGGCCGGCGCCAGCCGATGCGCCAGGATCAGCAGCCAGTGGCCGAAGCCGCCGAGCGCGCCGACAGCAATCATCAAAAGCCAGGGCAGCAGCGTCTGCGGCGTTTCCCATATCCAGGGCAGGAGCGGAATCGTCGCCAGCGTGCCCGCCGCGCCGGAATAGATCATCGTCGTTTCCGATGAATCATGGCCGGAGAGCATGCGGGTCGACAGCGAATAGAAGGCATAGCACAGGCAGCCCACGACGCTGAGCAGGGCCGCCGGGTGCATGCCGCCAATTCCGGGCCGCGTCACCACCAGCACGCCGATGAAGCCGACGCCGATCGCGGCCAGCCGGCGCGGCCCCGGCCATTCCCCGAGCAGCGGCCCCGAGGCCAGCGCCACCAGCAGGGGCGTCGCGAACATGATCGAGACCGTCTCGGCGAGCTGGAGATAGCGCAGCGCGATGAAGTTGAGCGCAGTCGAGCCGAGCAGCAGCAGCGAGCGCCCCCATTGCAGCCAGGGGCGCCTGGTATGCAGCACGCCCGGACGCGTCCATGGATTGATGACCGCCAGGACCAGGATCATGCTGCCGGCATAGCGCGCGAACACCACCTGCAGCGGATTCATCGACTGGCCCAGCCATTTCGCACTGGTATCCAGCAGCGAGAACAGCAGGACAGCCGCACACATCAGGCCGATCGCAGCCATGCGCGCGCGACCCGTCTCGGAAGGCGCCGCTGAAGGAGAGGACACGGGTCTCGCCATGCTCTGGAGGAATGACGAAATAGATTGAACCGATTTAGGCGGCTTCGCCAGTACGTCGGAGCATGCGATCCATGCAGAAATCAGGCGTCGCTATCCGCTTCGTCGAGATCGGCCTCGGCATCGTCCTGCTCGGCGCCGGCCTTGGAGAGGCCCTTGGCCGCCTTGCGCAGGAGCTTGCGCAACTGCTTGCGCTCCCTGCCATCGAGCTTGTCGAGAAGCTCCTCCTCGACGTCGTTCCAGACCGCGTCGAGCTCGGCCGCGGTCTTCTGGCCCGCTTCGGTCAGCGCGACCTGCACGAGGCGGCCGTCACGGTTGCCGCCCTCGCGCGTCACCAGGCCCTGCAGCGAAAGCCGCCCGATCGTCTTCGACACGGTCGGCGGCTTGACGCGCAGCAGCGCGGCGAGCTCGCCCATCGTCATCGGGGCCGGCTGCAGCGCCTTCAGCGCCTGCTCCTGCCCCGGGAACAACCCCAGGCCATTCAGCCTTTCGCCCATCCGCGAGCGGTGCAGCCGCGCGGTGACGAGCAGGGCACGGCCGACGCTCTTCTCGATTGCCTTGGTCATGGGGTCGATCCTTCGGGCCGATCCTTGGACGGATAAGCGAGACGCTTCGCCGGCTGCGTATTCGCGCGCGAACATGACAGACGGATGACAACCGGATGTCAGAGCGAAGAGGACGCGAGTTTCGCCGCGACTTTTTTCAGGAAGGCCGCCCGGCTGGCCGGTGTCGAGAGGTTCATCTCATAATGGGCGAGATAGGTCGTGCGCGCCAGCGGATGACAGACGGCCCGCAGGGCCCGGCACACCGCCTTGCGCGGCGGATCGCCCATCAGGAAGGCGCGCCAGCGCGAGCCGCCATAGCTCGTCACGGCGACGAGCCGGCGAATATTGTGCAGAGCCGGCTGTGCCTTGCCCTCGATCATCTCGAAGGACACGCCGGGCAGGAAGACGCGATCGAGGAAGCCCTTCAGGATCGCGGGATAGCCGAAATTCCAGACCGGGAAGCACAGCACCAGCGCGTCGGCCCGCTTCACCCGCTCGACATAGGCAGCAACCGGCAATGTGTTGCTGGCTGTGTCGTGATAGCCGCGCCGCTCCTCCCGGCTCAGCACCGGGTCGAAGCCCTCGGCATAGAGGTCGCAATCATCGACCTCGTGCCCCGCGGCCTTCAGACTGGCGACCACCGTCTCGTGGATCGCGGCGCCGAAGCTTTCCGGCACCGGATGGGCGTAGAGGATGAGGACGCGCATGGTGCTTAGCCGACTCCGGCCTCGGTCAGGCTGCGGAACAGGAAGGTCTTGCCGGAGCGATAATCGTAGGCCGGGTCCTCCCAGGCGATCATCTTGCCGGGATTGAGCAGGCCCTGCGGATCGGCTTCGCGCTTGAAGGCGAGCTGTGTCTCGTCGGTCTGCTTCATGCCGCCCTCCTCCAGCGTGTAGCGATGCGGGTTGAAGATCGGCGCGCCCATCTCCTCATGGATCGCCATGATCTCCTCCAGCCGCTCCTCGCTGGTGAAGCGCACCAGCGGTAGCCCGAAGCAGGTGATCTTGCCGTCGAAGCGCACGAATTCGAGATGGCAGGTCACCTCGTCGCCGAAGCGGGCATGGATCTTGTCCACGAGATCGACCTGGTTCGGATAGGGATAGAGCACCTGCAGATAGGTGATCTTGGGATCCACCCTCAGCGCCCTCAGCGTCGTGTGGTTCCAGCCGAGCTCATAGGCCGGTGGCAGGCCCTTGGCATCCTCGGGCGAGAGCTTGTCGGTGCGCAGCAGGAGCTCCGCGCCCTTGAAGCGCCGCGCATAGGCGCAGAGCGCATCGACCGCGAAATCGGCGGCCATGACGATGACGAGATGGCTGTCGCGCGGCAGGAACTTACGATGGCGCAGGAAATAGTCATGCGGTGCGGGCGCCGCGACGACGCAGAGATTCTTCAGCGCAAGCCCGTCCTGTTCGCCGACCGCATTGGCGAATTCGGTCGCAGCCCGCAGGTGCTCGAAGCCGACGATGACGTCGACCCAATTGTAAGCGGGACCGAGTGGCATCTCGACCTCGGTGATGATGCCATTGGTGCCATAGGCATGCGCGACCTTGTGCAGATCCTCGCCGGAGAATTCGAGGATGCGCGGGCTTTTCTCCATCGTCGCGACCTTGAGCCGGATGATGTTGCCCCAGTCGCGCAGGCCGCCCCATTTGATCGAGCCGACGCCGCCCGAGCCGCCGGCGATGAAGCCGCCGATCGAGGCGGTCTGGTAGGTGGACGGGTGCAGGCGCAGTTCCTGCCGCGAATGGGCGCGGGTCTCGTCGTCGATCCGAGCCATGATCGCGCCGGGTTCGGCGACATAGCGGCCGGCGGCGATCTCCTTGACCTTGTTGAAGCCGGAGAGATCGAGCAGCACGCCGCCGGACAAAGGCATCGCCTGGCCGTAATTGCCCGTGCCGGTGCCGCGCGGCGTCACGGGGATGCCGAGCTCGTGGCAGGCGGCGAGCACCTGCACCACCTCCGCCTCGCTCGTCGGCGAGACCACGATATCGGCAACGACATGGTCGAGCTGGCGCTTCAGGATCGGCGAGTACCAGAAGAAGTCGCGGCTCTTCTGCTTCACCAGCGCCGGGTTCTCCTCGGTGCGGATGCTGCCAAGGCGCCTTTTTAGCGTGGCGATGTCGTAGCGTGCGGTCATGATGCTCTGCCCATCAGATGGTCGAGTTCGCGGTAGTCCGGCAAGGTCCGGTCGATCGCACGGCCGGAAACCAGCACGGTGCGGTCGGCCTGCGGCCGGGAGAAGAGTTCGGTCCAGTCGCGCGCCCGCATCAGGATGAGATCGGCCGGCGCACCGACGGCAATGACGCCGGCTTCGATGCCCATCACCTGCGCTGGCGCACGCGCCACGGCATTGGCCCAATCCGGCCCGGAATGGTCGAGCTGGAGGATGCGCGTGCCCTCGCGCAGCACCTCGACGAGGTCGAGGTCGCCATAGGCGTAGAACGGGTCACGCGTGTTGTCGGAGGCGATCATCACCGGCACGCCGGCGGCCTTCAATTCATGCAGCGCCGTGACGCCGCGCCAGCGTGGCGTGCGGCCGGGCTGGCGGTCCTGCAAGTACATGTTGCACAGCGGCAGCGAGACCACAGCGATCCCGGCCTCGCGGACCTTGGCGATGATGCGCGCCTCATCCTCCGGCGCCTGCAGCGCCAGCGAGCAGCAATGCCCGCACAGGATTTTGCCCTCGAAGCGATGCCGCAAAGCCGCATCGGCGATGTGCTCCAAGGAGCGGGCCGCCGGGTCATTGGTCTCGTCGACATGGAAGTCGAGATCGAAGCCGTTCTCGATCGCCGCCCGGAACAGGATATCGAGCGCCCGGTCGAGTTCCGGGATCATATAGGTGACGCAGCCGAGCAACCTGTCGCCATGCGCCTTCACCGCGGCGATCACCGCCTGCATATGCGCGGGGTCGAGCGCGGCATCGGCGCCAAAGAGGGGTGATGCCTGCAACGCGATGCGCCCGGCCCACTCCGCCCGCAGCTCGGCATAAACAGGCCAGGAAATTCCGATCTGCTTGCCCAGCGAATCGAGATGCGTCCGCATCGCCGCCGTGCCATGGGCGAAGGCGCCGCGCAGCGAGAACTCCATGCGCGCCCGCACATCCCCAGCCGACCAGTTGGCCTCGCGATCGGCGCCGACCGTATTCAGCGCGCCCGGAAAGGTGCCGTCCGGATTGGGGCTGCGCGGCCAGATATGGCCCTTGTCGAGATGAACGTGAGCGTCGACGAGCCGCGGCAGCGCGATGCCACCGTCGAGGCTTAGGACAGGCCCCGCCCCAACGGGTGCCATCCCGGCAGGCTCGATCGCTGTGATGCGACCGTCCGCGACGGCGAGGTCGACACGCGCCAGCCCATTGCGGTCAGCCGGGATATCGCCGCCCTCGATCAGGCAGGCAGGCACACGCAGATCGGTCAGGCGGAAGGCCGGCGCATCGGGCAGGCGGGCGAAACCGGTCGTCACGTTGTCTCGCCTCTCCTGCCTCTCAAGCTCCGGATCGGAGATACCGGGCCGACCGGACGCTCGCAAGCCGCACCGCCCTTTCCTCCCCCGCCGATGACGTCGCAGCCGGGAAAGCCATGCATTCAGGCTTGTCCAGCCCGGCCGGATCGCGCATGAGGGCGGCATCATCAGCCAACACGAGGTCGAACCCATGACCGGCGAAGCCCGCATCATCGACGGCAAGGCCACCGCGGCCGCGCTCAGGGCCGAGATCGGTCGCGAGGTCGCGGCGATCAAGGCGGCGCGGGGCATCGTGCCCGGCCTCCATGTCGTCCTCGTCGGCGAGGATCCGGCGAGCAAGGTCTATGTCGCCTCGAAGGAGAAGCTCGCGGTCGAGATCGGCATGAACTCGGTCGCGCATCGGCTGCCGGCAGACACGACCGAGGCGGAACTCCTCACCAAGCTCGCCGCGCTCAACGCCGACGACAGCGTCGACGGCATCCTCGTGCAGCTTCCGCTGCCCAAGCATATCGACACCGGCCGCATTATCGACGCCATCGATCCGGCCAAGGATGTCGACGGCCTGCACCCGATCAATGCCGGCCTGCTGGCCGGCGGCAAGAACGGCCTCGTGCCCTGCACGCCGCTCGGCTCCATGCTCTTGCTGAAGCAGGCGCTGCCATCGCTGTCCGGGCTCGACGCCGTGGTGATCGGCCGCTCCGAGCTTGTCGGTCGTCCGGTCGCACAGCTTCTGCTTCAGGCCGACTGCACCGTCACCATCGCCCATTCGCGCACGCGCGACCTGGCCTCCGTGGTGAAGCGCGCCGATATCGTCATCGCCGCGGTCGGCCGGCCGCGCATGGTCAAGGGCGACTGGATCAAGCCGGGCGCGACCGTGATCGATGTCGGCATCAACCGCCTGCCCGACGGCAAGCTGACCGGCGACGTCGATTTCGCGGAGGCCGTGAAGGTCGCGGGCGCGATCACCCCGGTTCCCGGCGGCGTCGGCCCGATGACCATCGCCTGCCTGCTCAAGAACACGCTGACGGCGTTCCACGCCCGGCGGGGCTAAGCTCAGCGGTCAGGCTTTTCCCAGTAGTCCTCGAACGAAAAAGGAGCTGCAGTCCTGCAGCTCCTTTTTTCATTCTTGGCGCAGGGCCGCACCAGAGGCACGGCCCGCCAGCCCGATCACATATGGATCTGGCGCTTCTCGACCGCCATCGCGGCTTCCTTCACCGCCTCGGCCAGCGTCGGATGGGCGTGGCAGGTGCGAGCGAGGTCTTCCGAGGAGCCGCCGAACTCCATAAGCACGGTCACTTCCGCGATCAGGTCGCCGGCATGCGGGCCGATGATGTGGCAGCCGAGCACGCGGTCGGTCGCCGCATCGGCCAGCACCTTCACGAAACCGTCCGTGTGGCGCATGGCGCGGGCGCGGCCGTTCGCCGTGAACGGGAACTTGCCGACCTTGTAGGCGACGCCGGCCGCCTGCAGCTCTTCCTCGGTCTTGCCGATCGCGGCGACTTCCGGCGCGGTGTAGACGATGCCGGGAATCGCGTCGTAGTTCACATGGCCATGCTTGCCGGCGATGATCTCGGCGACGGCAACGCCCTCGTCCTCGGCCTTATGCGCCAGCATCGGCCCGCGCACCACGTCGCCGATCGCGTAGATGCCGGCGACATTGGTCTTGAAATGATCGTCGATGACGACGCGGCCCTTCTCGGTGGCGACACCGGCCTTGTCGAGGCCGAGGCCATCCGTGTTCGGGCGACGGCCGATCGCGACCAGCACGATATCGGCGTTGAGCGTGGTCGCCGTGCCGCCGGCGGCGGGCTCGACGGTGACGGTCGCGCCCTTCTTGCCCGTCTCGACCTTGGTGACCTTGGAGCCGAGCTGGAAGGTGAAGCCCTGCTTCTGCAGGATGCGCTGGAACTGCTTGGCGACCTCGCCATCCATGCCGGGCAGGATGCGGTCGAGATATTCGACGACGGTGACCTTGGCGCCGAGGCGCGCCCAGACCGAACCGATCTCGAGGCCGATCACGCCGGCGCCGACCACGACGAGCTCCTTCGGCACGGCGCCGATCTCGAGCGCGCCGGTCGAGGTCACCACGGTCTTCTCGTCGACGGTCACGCCCGGCAGCGGCGCCGATTCCGAACCCGTCGCGATGACGATGTTCTTGGTCTCGATCTCCTGCGCCTTGCCGTCTTCGGCGGTCACGACGACCTTGCCGGCGGCGGGGATCGAGGCGGTGCCGTGGAAGGCGTCAATCTTGTTCTTCTTCAGCAGGAAGCCGACGCCGGTGACGTTCGCGTCAATCGTCTCCTGCTTGTGGGCCATCATCGCCTTGAGATCGAGCTTCGGCTTGCCGACGACGATGCCGAGCTTCTCGAAGGTGTGGCCGGCTTCCTCGAACATCTCGGAAGCGTGCAGCAGCGCCTTGGACGGGATGCAGCCGACATTGAGGCAGGTGCCGCCATGGGTCTTGCGCTTCTCGACCACCGCGACCTTGAGGCCGAGCTGGGCGGCGCGGATGGCGCAGACATAGCCGCCGGGGCCGGTTCCGATGACGACGAGATCGTAGGCCGCAGCCATGGTGACTTCCTTTCCTGTGTTCGAATGCGGCGGCGCTTCAGCGCCCGCCGGTCACGTTCAAGACGGTTCCGTTGGTGTAGGAGGCCTCGTCCGAAAGCAGCCAGGCGATCGCCTGCGCCACCTCGCGCGCCGTGCCCTCGCGCTTCATCGGAAGCTGGTCGCGCAAGGCAGCGACGCGATCGGGCATGCCGCCGCTGGCATGGATCTCCGTATCGATGATGCCGGGCCGGACGGCGTTGACCCGGATGCCCTCGGCGGCGACCTCGCGAGCCAGGCCAAGCGTGAAGATGTCGATGCCGGCTTTCGCCGCGGCATAGTCGAGATATTGTCCGGCGCCCGCCAGCACCGCCGCCGCGGAGGACAGGTTGACGATGCCGCCGCCCTGCCCGCCATGGCGGGTCGACATCCGCTTCACCGCCTCGCGGGCGCAGAGGAAGCTGCCGGTCAGGTTGATCCGGAACATCCGGTCAAGCCGGGCGAGGTCCATCTCGTCGAGGCGCTGCGGGGCATCGATGACGCCGGCATTGTTGACCAGCGCCGTCAGGCGCCCGAGCTGGTCGGCGGCCGCGAAGATCGCAGCGACATCGGCCTCATTGCCGACATCGCCCTTGACCGCGATCGCCTGCCGGCCCTGGCCGTTGATGGCCGCGACCGTATCAGTCGCGGCCTCAGTATTGGACTGGTAGTTGACGACGAGATCGTAGCCGCGCTCCGCGAGCAGGATCGCGGTCGCCCGGCCGATTCCCCGGCTGCCGCCGGTGACGATCGCAACGCCCGACATATCCCGCTCCGCGCGATCAGAGATCGAGGACGAGGCGCGCCGGGTCCTCCAGGCCTTCCTTGATGCGAACGAGGAAGGTCACGGCTTCCTTGCCGTCGATGATGCGGTGGTCGTAGCTGACCGCGAGATACATCATCGGGCGGATCTCGATCTTGCCGCCGACGACGACCGGGCGCTCCTGGATCTTGTGCATGCCCAGGATCGCCGACTGCGGCGCGTTCAGGATCGGGGTCGACATCAGCGAGCCGTAGACGCCGCCATTCGAGATGGTGAAGGTGCCGCCCTGCATCTCCTCGATCGAGAGCTTGCCGTCGCGGGCCTTCTTGCCGAACTCGCCGATCTTCTTCTCGACGCCGGCGATCGAAAGCTCGTCCGCATCGCGCACGACCGGAACCACCAGGCCCTTCTCGGTGCCGACGGCGACGCCGATATGGTAGTAGTTCTTGTAGATGATGTCGGTGCCGTCGATCTCGGCATTGACCGCCGGGATCTCCTTCAGCGCCTGGACGCAGGCCTTCACGAAGAAGCCCATGAAGCCGAGCTTCACGCCGTGCTTCTTCTCGAACACGTCCTTGTACTGGTTGCGCAGCGCCATCACGCCGGACATGTCGACCTCGTTGAAGGTCGTCAGCATCGCCGCGTTGGACTGGGCTTCCTTGAGGCGGCGCGCGATGGTCTGGCGCAGCTTGGTCATCTTGACGCGCTCTTCGCGGGCGCCGTCATCCGGCGCCGACGGGGCGCGGACCGCGACCGGAGCAGGTGCTGCGGCCGGAGCGGCGGCACCACCGGTCGCGATCGCGGCAAGCATGTCGCCCTTGGTCACGCGTCCGTCCTTGCCCGAGGCAGCGACCTTCGAAGGATCGACGCCGCTCTCGGCAGCGAGGCGCGAGACGGCCGGGCCGGAATCGGCCGCCTTGGTCGCCGGCTTGATCTGGGTGTCGCCGGCGATCTCGCCGGTCTTCTTCTCGGCAGCGGCGACGGTCTCCTCGCCGGCCTTGCCGGCGGCCTGCGCGACAGCCGTGTCGGCTTTCTTCTCTTCCGCCTTGGGTGCGGCAGCCTTGCCGTCGCCCGCCGTGATCGTGCCGAGCAGCGCGCTGACGCCGACCGTGTCGCCTTCCTTGGCGACGATCTCGCCGAGCACGCCGGCGGCCGGCGCGTTGACTTCCAGCGTCACCTTGTCGGTTTCGAGCTCGACCAGGGGCTCGTCGGCCTTCACCGCCTCGCCCGGCTTCTTGAACCACTTGCCGATGGTGGCCTCGGAAACGGATTCGCCGAGGGTGGGTACGCGGATTTCGGTCGCCATGTCAGGCCTCTTCTTATTCGGATCTCGTGGAGGTCATCCCGGGCTTAAGCGAAGCGCAGACCCGGGATCCATTCCGGAACGGTTCAGGCATGGATCCCGGATCGGCGCCGCTGACGCGGCTTGTCCGGGATGACACCAAGTTTAAGCGGCAAATGCCTCGTCGAGGAAGGCGTTGAGCTGGGCGAGATGCTTGGACATCAGGCCGGTCGCGGTCGCGGCCGAGGCCGGGCGGCCGACATAGCGCGGACGCTTCGACTTCGAGCCGGCATGGCCCAGAACCCATTCCAGGTAGGGCTCGACGAAGGTCCAGGAGCCCATGTTCTTCGGCTCCTCCTGGCACCAGACCACGTCGGCGCCCTTGAAGCGCGCCAGCTCCTGCGCCAGCGTCTTCAGCGGGAACGGGTAGAGCTGCTCGACGCGCATCAGGTAGACATCGTCGACGCCGCGCTTCTCGCGCTCCTCCAGCAGGTCGAAATAGACCTTGCCCGAGCAGAGCACGACACGGCGGATCTTCGAGTCCTTGACCAGCTTGGTGGTCGACTTGCCCCGCTCGGCATCGTCGGCCAGCACGCGGTGGAAGGTCGAGCCCTCGGCCAGTTCGCTGAGGTCGGAGAGGCAGCGCTTGTGGCGCAGCAGCGACTTCGGCGTCATCAGGATCAGCGGCTTGCGGAAGTCGCGCTTCAGCTGGCGGCGCAGGATGTGGAAATAGCTCGCAGGCGTCGAGCAGTTCGCCACCTGCATGTTGTCCTCGGCGCACATCTGCAGGAAGCGCTCCAGGCGGGCGGAGGAGTGCTCCGGACCCTGGCCCTCATAGCCATGCGGCAGCAGGCAGACGAGGCCGGACATGCGCAGCCACTTGCGCTCGCCCGACGAGATGAACTGGTCGAACACGACCTGCGCGCCGTTGGCGAAATCGCCGAACTGCGCTTCCCAGCAGGTCAGGGCGTTCGGCTCCGACAGGGTGTAGCCGTATTCGAAGCCGAGCACAGCCTCTTCCGAGAGCATCGAATTGATGACCTCGTAGCGCGCCTGGCCTTCGCGGATGTCGTTCAGCGAGGTGTGGCGCGCCTCGGTCTCCTGGTCGATCAGCACCGAATGGCGCTGCGAGAAGGTGCCGCGCTCGCAATCCTGGCCGGAGAGGCGCACCGGATTGCCGTCGAGCAAGAGCGAGCCGAAAGCCAGCGATTCCGCCGTCGCCCAGTCGATGCCCTCGCCGGCCTCGACCGCCTTCTTGCGGTTGTCGAGGAAGCGCTGGATCGTCTTGTGGACGTTGAAGCCGGCCGGAACAGCCGTGATCTTCTCGGTGATCTCCTTGAGCACCGCCGCCGGCACGCCGGTGGCGCCGCGGCGCGGATCGTCCTCATCGGCGCGGATCGCCTTCATGCCGGCCCAGCGGCCGTCGAGCCAGTCTGCCTTGTTCGGCTTGAAGGCCTGGCCGGCGTCGAACTCGACCTCCAGCTTCGCCTTCCAGGCGGCGCGCATCGCGTCGAGCTCGCCGGCTTCGATCACGCCCTCGGCCGCGAGCTTCTCGCCGTAGAGCTCCAGCGTCGACTTGTGGCCGCGGATCTTGCGGTACATCAGCGGCTGGGTGAAGCCCGGCTCATCGCCTTCGTTATGGCCGAAGCGGCGATAGCAGAACATGTCGATGACGACCGGCTTGTGGAATTTCTGCCGGAACTCGATCGCGACCTTGGCGGCGAAGACCACCGCTTCCGGATCGTCGCCGTTCACATGGAAGACCGGGGCCTCGACCATCTTCGCCACGTCGGACGGATAGGGCGAGGAGCGCGAATAGCGCGGATAGGTGGTGAAGCCGATCTGGTTGTTGATGATGAAATGCAGCGAGCCGCCGGTGCGGTGGCCCTTCAGCCCGGACAGGCCGAGGCATTCCGCCACGACGCCCTGGCCGGCGAAGGCCGCGTCGCCATGGATCAGCAGCGGCAGCACCTTGGAGCGCTCGACGATATCGCCGAACTGGTCCTGCTTGGCGCGCACCTTGCCGAGCACGACCGGGTCGACGATCTCGAGATGCGACGGGTTGGCGGTCAGCGAGACGTGGACGTTGTTGCCGTCGAACTCGCGATCGGCGGACGCACCGAGATGGTACTTCACGTCGCCCGAGCCCTCGACGTCATCAGGCGCGAAGGAACCGCCCTTGAACTCGTGGAAGAGCGCGCGATGCGGCTTGCCCAGAACCTGGGTCAGCACGTTCAGGCGGCCGCGATGGGCCATGCCGAAGACGATGTCGCGCACGCCGAGCGCGCCGCCGCGCTTGATGATCTGCTCCAGCGCCGGAACCAGTGCCTCGCCGCCGTCCAGGCCGAAGCGCTTGGTGCCGGTGAACTTGAGGTCGAGGAACTTCTCGAAGCCCTCGGCCTCGACGAGCTTGTTGACGATCGCGCGCTTACCCTCGCGGGTGAAGGCGATCTCCTTGTCCGGCCCCTCGATGCGCTCCTGCAGCCAGGCCTTCTGCTCGGGGTCGGAGATATGCATGAACTCGATGCCGACCGTACCGCAATAGGTCCTCTGCAGCACCGCGACCATCTCGCGGACGGTGGCGAACTCCATGCCGAGCACGTTGTCGATGAAGACCTTGCGGTCGAGATCGGCCTCGCCGAAGCCGAAGGCGGCCGGCGACAGTTCCTCATGATCGGTGCGGCTCTCGATGCCCAGCGGATCGAGCTTGGCATGGAAATGACCGCGCATCCGGTAGGCGCGGATCAGCATGATCGCGCGTACCGAGTCGCGGGTCGCCTGCTGCACGTCGGCGGCGGAGAGCACGGTGCCGGCGGCCTTCGCCTTGGCGCCGAGCTTATCGGAGATCACCTTCTCGACCACGGCCCAGTTGCCGTCCAGCGCCGAGACGAGCTCGCCATTGGCGACGACCGGCCAGTTCGGCTTCTTCCAGGAGGCGCCCTTGGCATTCTGCAGGACGGCTTCCTTGTCGTCCTTCAGCGCGCCGAAGAAGCTCTGCCACTGCTCGTCGACCGATGTCGGGTCGGACTCGTAGCGGGCATAGAGATCCTCGATATAGGCGGCGTTGCCACCATAGAGGAAGCCGGTCTGCGCGAGAGCCTCGTTGATGTCCTGGCGAGCCATGATGCTCCTGCCTTCCTTCGCCGCTTTAAGCCATGTCCGAACCCTTGCCCGGACATCATTCAATCTGTCGTCATGCCCGGGCCTGACCCGAGCAACCTCTCGGGATTTGGCGGCGCGTCATGGCCAGCTCAAGGCCGGCCATGACGCGCTAAAACGCCTCAGCCCTTCAACACTTCCACCAAGGTCTTTCCAAGGCGCGCCGGCGAGGGCGAGACCCGGATGCCGGCCGCTTCCATCGCCGCGATCTTGTCCTCGGCGCCGCCCTTGCCGCCCGAGATGATCGCGCCGGCATGGCCCATGCGGCGGCCGGGAGGAGCCGTGCGGCCGGCGATGAAGCCGACCATCGGCTTCTTGCGGCCGCGCTTCGCCTCGTCCTTGATGAACTGCGCCGCGTCCTCTTCGGCCGAGCCGCCGATCTCGCCGATCATGACGATCGAGGTGGTCTTGTCGTCGGCCAGGAACATCTCGAGCATGTCGATGAACTCGGTGCCCTTGACCGGGTCGCCGCCGATGCCAACGGCCGTGGTCTGGCCGAGGCCCTCGTTCGTGGTCTGGAACACCGCCTCATAGGTCAGCGTGCCCGAGCGCGAAACGATGCCGACATTGCCCGGCTTGAAGATGTTCGCCGGCATGATGCCGATCTTCGACTGGCCGGCGGTGACGACGCCGGGGCAGTTCGGGCCGATCAGGCGGGTCTTGGAGCCGACCAGCGAACGCTTGACGCGCACCATGTCGAGCACCGGGATGCCCTCGGTGATGCAGATCACCAGCGGGATCTCGGCATCGATCGCCTCGCAGATCGCGTCGGCGGCGCCCGGAGGCGGCACGTAGACAACGGACGCCGTGGCGCCGGTCTTGGCCTTGGCCTCGTGCACGCTGTCGAAGACGGGCAGGCCGAGATGGAGCGAGCCGCCCTTGCCCGGCGAGGTGCCGCCGACCATCTGCGTGCCATAGGCGATCGCCTGCTCGGAGTGGAAGGTCCCGTTCTTGCCGGTGAAGCCCTGGCAGATGACCTTGGTGTTCTTGTCGATCAGGATGGACATGTCTGCTCCTCAGGCCTTCTTGATCGCGGCGACGATCTTCTGCGCGGCGTCGTCGAGGTCATCGGCGGGGATGACGTTGAGGCCGGAGTCGCGGATGATCTGCTTGCCCTCCTCGACATTCGTGCCTTCGAGGCGCACCACCAGCGGAACCTGCAGGCCGACCGCCTTCACCGCCGCGATGACGCCGCGCGCGATGACGTCGCACTTCATGATGCCGCCGAAGATGTTGACGAGGATGCCCTTCACCTTCGGGTCGGCGGTGATGATCTTGAACGCCGCCGTCACCTTCTCTTCGCTGGCGCCGCCGCCGACGTCGAGGAAGTTCGCAGGGCTTTCACCGTAGAGTTGGATGATGTCGAGCGTCGCCATGGCGAGGCCGGCGCCGTTGACCATGCAGCCGATCGTGCCATCGAGCGCGATATAGGCGAGGTCGTACTTGGAGGCCTCGATCTCCTTCTCGTCCTCTTCCGTGGTGTCGCGCAGCGCAACCACCTCGGGGTGACGATAGAGCGCGTTCGAGTCGAACGAGACCTTGGCGTCCAGGCACTTGATCTGGCCCTGGGTGGTCACGATCAGCGGGTTGATCTCCAGCATGTCCATGTCCTTGGCCACGAACGCTGCGTAGATCTGGCCGAGCACGGTGCCGGCCTGCTTGGCGAGGTCGCCCTGCAAGCCGAGGATGCGCGCCATGGAACGGCCGTGATGCGGCATGATGCCGGTCGCCGGGTCGACCGAGAAGGTCTCGATCTTCTCGGGCGTGTCATGGGCGACAGCCTCGATGTCCATGCCGCCCTCGGTCGAGATGACGAAGGCGATGCGCGAGGTTTCGCGGTCGACCAGCGCCGAGAGGTAGAACTCCTTCTCGATGTCCGAGCCGTCCTCGATATAGAGGCGGTTGACCTGCTTGCCGGTCTCGCCGGTCTGGATCGTGACCAGCGTGTTGCCGAGCATCTCCTTGGCGTGGGCCTCGACCTCGGCCACCGACTTGGCGAGGCGAACGCCGCCCTTGGCGTCGGGGCCGAGTTCCTTGAACTTGCCCTTGCCGCGCCCGCCGGCGTGGATCTGCGACTTCACGACGTAAAGCGGCCCCGGCAGCTTCTTGGCGGCCTCGACCGCCTCCGCCACCGTGAGAGCCGGGAAACCGGCCGAAACGGGCGCGCCGAATTCCTTGAGGATGGCTTTGCCCTGGTATTCGTGGATGTTCATGTGCTCGGTTTCCCTGACAGCGACAGACAATTGACGAAAGGGCGGCCGCGCGAAACCGCGCCGCCGCCCTTGCTTAACTTACGCGAGTGACGGATCGACGGTCTTGCAGGCGTCGATCAGGTTCTGGACCGAAGCCACCGACTTCGCCAGCATCTCCTTCTCGGCGCCGTTGAGGCGGATCTTGACGACGCGCTCGACGCCCTTGGCACCGATCACGACGGGAACGCCGACAAACATGTCCTTGACGCCGTACTGGCCGCGCAGCGCAGCCGCCGCAGGCAGAACGCGCTTCTGGTCCTTGAGATAGCTCTCGGCCATCGCGATCGCGGAAGCCGCCGGAGCATAGAAAGCCGAGCCGGTCTTGAGCAGGTTGACGATCTCGCCGCCGCCCTTGCGGGTGCGCTCGACGATGGCGTCCAGCTTCTCCTGCGTGGTCCACTTCATCTTGACGAGGTCCGGCAGCGGGATGCCGGCGACGCCCGAGTAGCGGACCAGCGGCACCATGTCGTCGCCATGGCCGCCGAGCACGAAGGCCGAGACGTCCTTGACCGAGACCTGGAACTCCTCGGCGAGGAAGTGACGGAAGCGGGCGCTATCCAGCACGCCGGCCATGCCGCAGATCATGTTGGGCTTCAGGCCCGAGAACTTCTGGAGAGCCCAGACCATCGCATCGAGCGGGTTGGTGATGCAGATCACGAAGGCCTTCGGGGCGTACTGCTTGATGCCTTCGCCGACCGACTTCATCACCTTGAGGTTGATGCCGATCAGGTCGTCGCGGCTCATGCCAGGCTTGCGCGGCACGCCGGCGGTGACGATGATGACGTCGGCGCCCTTGATGTCCTCGTAGGAGTTCGTGCCCTTGTAGCCGGCGTCGAAGCCGTCGACCGGAGCGGACTCGGCGATGTCCAGCCCCTTGCCCTGCGGAATGCCCTCGGCGATGTCGAACAGGACGACGTCGCCCAGTTCCTTGAGGCCGGCGAGGTGAGCGAGCGTGCCACCGATCTGGCCGGAGCCGATGAGGGCGATCTTCTTACGGGCCATTGCCTAGTCCTTTTGTTTCTGGCGCGACCATCGATCCGGCTGCTGCCGGCTTCGACATTCAAAATGCCTTGGCGCTGCGACAGGTCGGCTCCCGGTGGGAGCCGGCCAAACCGTGCGTTCCTTTGGCCCAAACCGGCCTTTTGCCGCAACCCTCGCCGCAAAAGCGGCTTTTCTCGGGCACCGGAGTGCCTCGCGCGATAGCGCGCGAGGCACGTCTATATTTTTCAATAACTTAGAAGAAGCAAAGAACAGCACTCGGTTCCACCAGGAACGAAAATCGATAATTACAATTTACAGATATTGTAATTGGTAACCGGATTATTCACACGATCCCGCTGCCGAGCACCCGCAGGATCACACGGATCAGGGTCGAGAGTCGGGTGTCGACCGAGGCCTGCGGCACATCGGCTTCAAGCGCGAGCGAGGCCGGATGGATGAAGCGGTTGGTGGCGTCGATGACGAAGGCGATCGCCCGGTCGCGGTCGCGCGGCTCGAACACGCCGGTGGCCATGCCCTCGTCGACCACCCGCTCGAACAGAGCGCGCACGCGGGTGCGGTTGCGCCGGCTGATCGCGTGCCGCTTGGCCACCGCCAGCGACAGGGCCGCGAAAAGATGCGGCTCCTCGCTCAGCAGGTCGCGATTGGCCTTGGCCAGCGCCAGGATCAGGCGCTCGAGCTTGTCGTCGGCCGGATCGGGTCCGTCGGCAACGTCGGCGAGCCGCCGCTCCGTCGCCTTCAGCCAGACATCGACGACCGCGTCGATCAGCGCCCCCTTGGACGGGAAGTAGCGATAGACATTGGCATGGGTCATGCCCGCCTCTTCCGCCACGGCGACGACGGTGAAGCGCTTCAGCCCGAACTTGCGCAGATGCTCGCCAGCGACCGTGAGGATGCGGGTCTCGCTCGGCTCGCGCTGCGGCATCGTCAAGTCTCGACCAGACCGGTGGTATCCCCGCTCGCGGCCGAATCCGGCCGGCCATGCGGCATCGCAAGGTATTCCTCGGAGCGCATCTCGATCAGGCGGGAGACGGTGCGGTCGAACTCGAAGGCCTCGCGACCCTTGCTCGCCCGATAGAGCTCATGCGGCTCGGCTGCCGCCGAGGCGACCAGCTTCACATGATGCTCGTAGAGCGTGTCGATCAGGATGATGAAGCGCTTGGCCTCGTTGCGCCGGTCGAAATCGAGGATCGGGATATCGTCGAGCACCAGCGTATGGAAGCGCTGCGCCAGGGCGATGTAATCCGACGCGCCATAGGCCTGGGCGCAGAGATCGGCGAAGGCGGCCCGCGCCACGCTGCCAGCCGCCTGCGGCAGGACGAGATCGTGCCCTTGAACGTTGAGCACCGTGCGCTGTCCCTGCGCCGTGCCGGACAGCGCCTTGAAGGCGGCATCGAGCGCAGCCTTCGCCTTCTCGTCGGCGGGCACATGATAGACCGGCGCCCCGCCCAGCTTCTCCAGCCGGAAATCGGTGCGCGCATCGAGCTTCAGCACCTCGACCCTGGTCTGGAGCAGCTCGATGAAGGGCAGGAACAGCGCCCGGTTGAGACCGCCCTCGTAAAGCCGCGACGGCTCGACATTCGAGGTCGCGACCACCACGACGCCCGCCGCGAACAGCGCCGTGAACAGCCGGCCGAGGATCATCGCATCGGCGATGTCGGTGACGGTGAACTCGTCGAAGCAGAGCAGATAGGCCTCATCGGCGAGATCCGCCGCGACCGGCGCGATCGGATCGGAATCCTTGACCTCGCCGCTCTTGATCTTCTGGCGATAGGCATTGATGCGGCCATGCACGTCGGCGAGGAATTCGTGGAAATGCACGCGACGCTTGCGCTTCACCGGCGCGGCCTCGAAGAACATGTCCATCAGCATGGTCTTGCCGCGGCCGACCGAACCCCAGACATAGAGCCCCTTCGGCGCCGCGGCCGTGTCCGGCTTCTTGCCGAAGAGCCAGCCGAGCGCGCTGCCCTTGCGGGCGAGGCGGCGGGCGGCGAGCGTTTCGGTGAGCGCCTCGAGCTTTCTGACCACCGCGACCTGCGCGGGATCGCGCTCGATGGCGCCCGCCTCGACCAGGGCGGCATAACGGTCGGTGATCGAGGCTGACATGACGGCGGGCGCTGGCGATCCGGAAAAGACCTGACCGGGTTACGGCAGCCCTGCCGTCATCGCAAGCCCACCGAGCGAACCTCGCGCGCCGGGAACACATCGTCCTTGCGAGCGAAGCAAAGCAAAGCAATCCAAGGGACCGGCTCGACCCGTTCAGGCCGGCGGCCCCTGGATTGCTTCGTCGCTACGCTCCTCGCAATGACGAGGAGCGGGAAGCAGGGCTCACTTGCCCTGGTTGATCGAGACCGGCTTCACCGCGTTGTTGGCGAGGCCGTATTTCTCGATCAGCTTGTCATAGGTGCCGTTCGCCTGCAGCCGGTCGAGCGCGCCCTTGACCGCGTCGCGCAGCTGCGTGCCTTCCGCCGTCTTGGCGAAGGGGATGCCGGCCAGCGAATGGGTGAAGGGCTTGCCGAGCGCGATATAGGTGTTCGGCTCGAGCTTCTGGAAATGGCTCATCGTCTCGCTGCCCTGAACGCCGCCCTGGAGGCGCTGCGTCTTGAGCTGGGTGCGCGCGTCGACCGAGCCTTCGGTGCCGACCACGTTGATCGCCGGCTTGCCCTTGGCGACGCAATTCGCCTCGCTCCACTCGCCGATCTGGCGCGGCCAGTTGGTCGCGCGGCTGGCGCCGACGCTCTTGCCGCACAGGTCCTCGGGGGTCTTGATCGTGTCCTTGAAGGCGGTGACCGTGTAGAACTGCGCGCCGGAATCCATGTAGTCGATGAAATCCGCGGTCTCGCGCCGCGCCGGCAGGTCGCTCATCCCGGCCATCACCGCGTCGACGCGGCCGGTCTGCAGCGAAGGCAGCATCTGGGCGAAGGCGGTCTCCTGCCACTCGACCTTGACGCCGAGCTCCTTGGCAATGGCCTCGCCCAGCTCGATATCGAAGCCCGAGAGCTGGTTGGTGGCGACATCCTTGAAGGCGATCGGCGGATAGTTCGGCTGGGTCGCGATCACGATCTTGCCGGCGGTCTTGATGCGGTCCGGCAGGGCCCGGGCCTGCGCGGCGAGCGCGGTGCCGGCGAGCAGCGCGGCAACGATGGTCAAACGAAGCATGTGGTCTCTCCCTCTAATGAACAGGTTCCGCCGTCACTTCAGGACGGCGGCGATGAAGTCGCGCGTGCGCGCCTGGCTGGGCGCGACGAGCACGGTCTGCGGCGGGCCCTGTTCGACGATCTCGCCCTTGTCCATGAAGACGACGTCGCCAGCCACTTCGCGGGCGAAGCCGAGCTCATGCGTGACCACGATCATCGTCATGCCGGACGCCGCGAGGTCGCGCATCACGTTCAGCACCTCGCCGACGAGCTCGGGGTCGAGCGCCGAGGTCGGCTCGTCGAACAGCATCAGCTTGGGCTTCATGGCGAGCGCCCGCGCGATGGCGACGCGCTGCTGCTGCCCGCCCGAAAGCTCGCTCGGATAGGCGTCGCGCTTGTCGGCGAGGCCGACGCGCTCCAGCAGCGCCGTCGCCTCGGCGACGATCTGCTTGCGCGGCTGCTTCAGCACGGTGAGCGGCCCCTCGATGATGTTCTGCAGCGCCGTCATGTGGTTGAACAGGTTGAAGCGCTGGAACACCATGCCGGTGACGAGGCGCTGGCGCGCGATCTCGACATCGGTCAATTCGTGCAGTTCGTCGCCGACGCGGCGATAGCCGATCAATTCGCCATCGACGCGGATAGCGCCCTTGTCGATCTTCTCGAGCTGGTTGATGCAGCGCAGCAGCGTCGACTTGCCCGAGCCGGACGGACCGATGATGCATTGCACCGTGCCGGGCTGGATCGAGAGCGAGACGTCGTTCAGCGCCTTCAGCTCGCCGAAGATCTTGCTGACATTCGCGATCGTGACGATCGCGCTATCGGCCTTCGCCGGGTTCTCCGCCGTGCTCATGCCGTTTCCTCCTGCACCGCGGCGCGCTTGGTGCGCCGCCCTCCCCGCCCCTTCGAGAAATGGCGTTCGAGGAAATACTGTCCGATCTGCAGGATCGTCACCACGAGCAGATACCAGCCGGCCGCGACGATCAGCAATTCGATGACCCGGGCATTGGCGTAGTAGATCGTCTGCGCGTTGCGCAGGATCTCGGCATACTGGATCACGCTCGCCACCGAGGTCAGCTTGACCATGCTGATCACCTCGTTGCCGACCGGCGGGATGATGACGCGCATCGCCTGCGGCAGCACGATCCGGCGCAAGGTCGTCAGCCGGGTCATGCCGATCGCCTTGGCGGCCTCGGTCTGCCCGGTATCGACGGAGAGGATGCCGCCACGCACGACTTCGGCCGTATAGGCGCCCTGGTTCATGCCGAGCCCGAGCAGCGTCGCCATGAACGGCCCGATGATGTCGATCGTGCGCCAGGAGAACAGGCCGGGGATGCCGATGGTCGGGAAGACCAGCGCCAGATTGAACCAGATCAAGAGCTGCAGCAGCAGCGGCGTGCCGCGGAAGAACCAGATATAGAACAGCGCCGCGCTGCGCAGCACCGGGTTCGGCGACATGTACATGATGGCGAAGACGACGCCGAGCACGATGCCCAGCGTCATCGCGCAGACCGTCATGATCAGCGTGTTGCCGAGACCGGCGATGATCGCCGGCGCGGTGAAGAACTGCCGGACCACCGGCCAGGCGATGTCACCTTCGACGAAGGCCATCACGATCCAGGCGAGGATTGCGAGGATGATCACTGACGCGACCCAGCGCCCGTAGAAGCGCCGCGGGACGATCCTGAGATGCGAGACCGCAGCGAGGTCGCGGCTGCTGATCGGCGAGGTTGCGTCGCTCATCGCCCGCTCTCCCGGCTCCAGGTTTCCAGGCTGGCGAGCTTGCCACGGAAGCGCGCGATCTGCTCGCGCACCCGCTCGGGCGCCGTGCCGCCATGGCCGCTGCGCGCCGCGACGGCGGCATCGAGCGTCAGCTGGCCGAGCACGCCGGCATCGAGGCGTGGATCGACCGCCCGGAGGTCAACGGCATCGAGCGATTCAAGCTCGCGGCCCATCTCCTCGCAATAGCGCACCAGCGCTCCGGTGATCTCATGCGCTTCGGCGAAGGGCACGCCGTTGCGAGCGAGATGATCCGCCACCTCGGTCGCCAGCGCGAAGCCGGAGCCGGCCTGCGCCCGCATCGTCGCGACATCCGCGCTCATGCTGGCGATCAGCCCGGCGAAGGCCGGCAGCACCTCTTCGAGCACGTCGACGGCGTCGAAGCCCGTGCGCTTGTCCTCCGCGAGGTCGCGGTTATAGGACAGCGGCAGCCCCTTCAGCGCGCCGAGCATGGTGACGAGATCGCCGGTCAATCGCGCCGCCCGGCCGCGCGAGATCTCGGCGATATCCGGGTTCTTCTTCTGCGGCATGATCGAGGAGCCCGTGGCGAAGGCGTCGTCCAGCGTCACCCAGGCGAATTGCCGGGAGGTCCACAGCGTCACCTCTTCGGCAAGGCGCGACAGGTTCGTCGCCAGCATCGCCGCGACGAACAGGAACTCGGCGACATGGTCGCGCGCGCCGACCGCATCGACCGAATTCTCGAACGGCTCGTCATAGCCGAGCGCCTTGGCACTGAGTTCGGGATTGAGCGTGATCGCCGAACCGGCGAGCGCTGCCGCCCCGAGCGGGGACTGGCCGGAGCGCTTCTCCCAGTCGGTCAGGCGCGAGGCGTCGCGCATCAGCACCTGCCCATGCGCCATCAGCCAGTGCCCGAAAGTGACGGGCTGGGCGCTCTGGAGATGGGTGAAGCCGGGGCAGACCGACGCCGCATGCTCGTCCGCCTGGTCGGCGATCGCGGTCAGCAATTCTGCCAGCATGCCGGCGAGCGTGCGCGACTTGCTCCGCAGATAGAGCTTCAGGTTGTTCGCCGCCTGGTCGTTGCGCGAGCGTCCGGCGCGGAGCTTGGCGCCAGTCGAGCCGACGCGCTCGGTCAGGATGCGCTCGATGAAGGTATGCACGTCCTCGTCATCGGGCCCGGGCGCGATCCGCCCCTCGACCGTATCGCGGGCGATCCCGTCGAGCGCGGTCAGGATGACCTGGAGTTCCTCGGCAGTCAGCAGGCCGGCGCGGCCGAGCTCGGCCGCATGCGCCTTGCCGCCCGCGACATCCTGCGGCACCAGCCTTGCGTGCTCGCCGGCGGCGCTCGACAGCTTCATCAGGCGCGGGTCCGGCGGCTTGCGGAAGCGGCCGCCCCAGAGTCGGGTCGTCTGGTTCATGATCTCATTCCTCCCGTCGGGGAAGAATGACCTCTTGACCGAGAGGCCGGCAAACGAAACGATCTCCGCCGAGATAGTCCAAAAAGGAATACCCCATGGCGGCCAGCCGGCCACCCCCGTCAGCCGCGGCGCTGAGGGCGTTCGCGACGGTCGCAAGGCTGGGCTCGACGGCCCGTGCCGCCCTTGCGGTCAACCTGACCCAGAGCGCCGTCTCCAAGCAGATCCTCTCGCTGGAGCACCATCTCGGCACAGTGCTGTTCGACCGCAGCCCGCTCGGCCTCAAGCTCACCGAAGCCGGCGCGATCTACCTGCCCTATGCGGAAGCCGCGCTGGAGCAGATGGAACGCGGCGCCAGGCGTCTTGCGGAGCGCAGCGCCATCGCCCGGCCGATCCGCCTGCATATGGTCGCGATCGCCGGCGAACGCTGGCTGATGGCGCGCTTTCCGGCCTTCGCCGAGGCACATCCCGGCGTCGACGTGCAGTTCACCAATTATGTCAGCGAGAGCGAGACCGAGGAGCCGGATATCGAGATCGCCCATGGCGTCCCGCCCTGGCCTGGAAAGGAGGCGCATTTCCTGTTCGGCCGCGATGTCGCGCTCGTCGCCGCGCCGAGCCTGATCGAGCGGATGGGCGGTTTCCGCCGCGCCGCCGATATCCAGAAGATGACCCTGCTGCAGCACTACCAGATGCCGGCCTTCTGGGCCGAGTTCACCGAAGCCCATGACCTGCGCGGCGCGGTGCCGGAGCATACCGTGCGCTACGGCTATTATTCCGTGATCACCAGCGCCGCCGTCGCCGGCCTCGGCCTCGCGCTGGCGCCACGCTGCTACGTCGCCGACGAGTTGGCCTCCGGCGCGCTCGTCAATCCGCTGGGGCTCGGCTTCACCAGCGCCACCGGCTGCTGGCTGACGCGGCCGCTCGAACAGCCGCCGCGGCCGGGGCTGGATGCCTTCATCGCCTGGCTGCGGGCCGAGGCCGAGAGCTTCGACGCAGCGACGCGCGCCCCGCCCGCTTCCACCTGATCCGCCCGGCGAAACCTCCCCCTCGCCGGCGCGTTGTCACCCGAGGAGGAGGAGCCATGCTCACCATTCTGCCCGCCCCGGACCATGTCGCCGCCTATCGGCTGTCGCAGACGCTCACGGCTGAGGATCTCGACGCCATCATGGCCGATATCGACGCCCGGCTCACACGCCACGAGAAGCTCGGCATCCTCGCCGACATGACCGATTTCACCGACATGACGCTGGCCGCGGCCTGGAAGGACGCGCGCTACAGCCTCGGCAAGCTCTGGGAGCTCCGGCGCTTCCCGAAGGAGGCGGTGATCACCGACAAGGGCTGGCTCGCCGGCTTCGTCGATCTGCTCGACCCGGCGATCCCCTTCGTCAAGGTCCGCGCCTTCAAGCCCGAGGACTATGACAAGGCATTGACCTGGGCCGGCGATATCGAGGGCGGCCCGAACGCCTGAGGCTTACGCAGTTCCGCTGCGCGCGAAGGTCTCGTCGAAGGCGTAGCCGGCGCCGCGTACGGTGCGCAGCGGGTCCTTGGCGTCGCCCGGCGTGATCGCCTTGCGCAGCCGCCCGACATGGACGTCCACCGTGCGCTCGTCGATATAGACGTCGCGGCCCCAGACGGCGTCGAGAAGCTGGGCGCGCGAATAGACCCGGCCCGGCGCCTGCATCAGGAACTCGAGCAGGCGGAACTCGGTCGGGCCGAGATGCAGTTCGCTCCCCGCGCGCCGGACGCGCCGCGTCGTACGGTCGAGCTCGAGATCGCCGGCCGCGAGCAGCCCTGCGACATGGCCTGGCTTCGCCCTGCGAAGAAGCGCCTGGATGCGGGCGATCAGCTCCGGCAGCGAGAACGGCTTCACGACATAGTCGTCGGCGCCGGTCGCAAGGCCGCGCACGCGCTCGGTCTCCTCGCCGCGCGCCGTCAGCATGATGATCGGCACGCGCTCGGTGTCGCGGCGCGAGCGGAGGCGGCGGCAGAGCTCGATGCCGGACAATCCCGGCAGCATCCAGTCGAGCAGGACCAGATCGGGCGTTGAATCGCGCAGATGCAGCTCGGCGTCATCCCCGCGCGCGACGCTGTCGACCTCGAAGCCCTCGGCTTCGAGGTTGTAGCGCAGCAGCAGGGTGAGCGGCTCCTCGTCCTCGACGATCAGGATACGTGCGGCCATGTTGGCTTTGACCTCAGCTTCCCGTCACCGCTTCGACCTCGATATTGGTCGTGTCGAGCTTCGGGCGGTTCGCATCGAGAGAATCGCCGGTGACGAGGTAATGGATCGTCTCGGCGATATTGGTGGTGTGGTCGCCGATGCGCTCGATGTTCTTGGCGCAGAACAGCAGATGCGTGCAGAAGGTGATGTTGCGCGGATCTTCCATCATATAGGTCAGGAGTTCGCGGAACAGCGAGGTGTAGAGCGCGTCGATCTCGTCGTCGCGCTTCCAGACCTCGAGCGCCTTCTGCTCGTTGGTCGCGGCATAGGCGTCGAGCACGTCCTTGAGCTGGGCCTGCACGAGGCGGCTGATATGCTCGAGGCCGACGACGGCGCGATGCGGCGGCTGGAACTGGCCGGCGATGGCGACGGCGCGCTTGGCGATGTTCTTGGCGAGATCGCCGACGCGCTCGATGTCGGATGCGAGGCGGATCGCCGAGATCAGCTCGCGCAGGTCCTGCGCCAGCGGCTGGCGGCGGGCGATGGTGAGCACCGCCTTCTCCTCCACCTCGCGCTGGAGGTTGTCGAGGCGCTGGTCGGCCGAGATGATCTTCTGGGCGAGCGCGGTGTCGCGGCGCACCAGCGCAACCGTGGAATCGCCCAGCATGCGCTCGGCCATGCCGCCCATTTCGGCGAGGCTGCGGCGGATGCCTTCGAGATCGGCGTCGTAGGAGCGGACGATATGGTCGGTCATGGCGTGTTCCTCAGGCGCATCGGCCCGAAAAGTGGAAACCGGTTTTCGGGCAAGCCGATGCGAAACAAAAATGCCGCTTAGCCGAAACGGCCGGTGACGTAGTCCTGGGTCTGCTTCTTGGCGGGATTCATGAAGATCGTGTTGGTCGGCGCGAACTCGATGACCTCGCCGAGATACATGAACGCCGTGTACTGCGAGATGCGGGCCGCCTGCTGCATGTTGTGCGTGACGATGGCGATGGTGAAGTCGCTCTTCAACTGCTCCAGCAGGTCCTCGATCTTGCCGGTCGAGATCGGGTCGAGCGCCGAGGTCGGCTCGTCGAACAGGATCACCTCCGGCTTCTGCGCGATGGTGCGCGCGATGCACAGGCGCTGCTGCTGGCCGCCGGAGAGGCCCATGCCGGAGCTCTTCAGCTTGTCCTTGACCTCGTCCCAGAGCGCGGCGCGGCGCAGCGCGCCCTCGACGCGGTCGTCGAGCTCCGACTTCGGCGGCTTCTCGTAGAGGCGGATGCCGAAAGCGACGTTATCGTAGATCGACATCGGGAACGGCGTCGGCTTCTGGAAGACCATGCCGACGCGCGAGCGCAATTCATTCACATCGACGTCGTTGGAGATGATGTTGCGGCCGTCGAGCATGATCTGCCCCTCGGCACGCTGCTCCGGATAGAGCGAGTAGATCCGGTTGAAGATGCGCAGCAGGGTCGACTTGCCGCAGCCCGACGGGCCGATCAGCGCCGTGACGTGGCGGTCGCGGAAGTCGAGATTGATGTTCTTCAGCGCCTTGTGCTCGCCATAGTAGAAATCGAGGTTCTTCACCGCGATCCGGACGGGCGCCTCGGCATCGAGCGACTGGGGGGAGAGTTCAAGGGTCGAAAGCATCGACATTAAGTCCTCAAGGTCGGTCGCGACCGGGTTGGTTTCAAGCCCTACTTGCTGCCGGCGACGATACGCCGGGCAACGAGCGAGAGCACGAGGATCGAGACGGTGATGATGAGCGAGCCGGCCCAGGCGAGCTGCTGCCAGTTCTCGTAAGGGGCGGAGGCAAACTGGTAGATCGTCACGGGCAGGTTCGAGACGCCGCCCACGAGCGAGGGCGAGAACCAGAAATTGTTGTTGAGCGCGGTGAAGAGCAGCGGCGCGGTCTCGCCGGCGATGCGGGCGAGCGCCAGGAGGATGCCGGTGACCATGCCGGCCTTGGCCGCGCGCCAGGTCACCGAGGTGATCACGACGGAAGGCGGCGCGCCGAGCGCGGCGCCGGCCTCGCGCAAGGGGCCGGGCACGAGGTTCAGCATGTCCTCGGTGGTGCGCACGATGACCGGGATCGCGATGATGCCGAGCGCGACGCCGCCGGCCCAGCCGGAATAGCCGCGGAACGGCTCGACCAGGATGACGTAGACGAACAGGCCGATCAGGATCGACGGCGCCGAGAGCAGGATGTCGTTGATGAAGCGGATCAGGTTCGCGAGCTGCGAGCCGCGGCCGTACTCCGCGAGCCAGGTCCCGGCCAGCACGCCGATCGGCGTGGCGATGGCGATGCCGAGGAAAGTCAGCACGAAGGAGCCGACGATGGCGTTGGCGAGGCCGCCGCCCTCGCTCCCGGGACCGGGCGTGACCGCCGTGAAGGTCGCGAGCGAAAGCCCGCCGATGCCCTTCACCACGAGCATGCCGAGGATCCAGAACAGCACGAAGATGGCGATGAAGGTGAAGCCGGTGGCGATGAGCTTCATCAGCCGGTCGGCGGTGCGGCGCGACTGGCGCACGCGTCCCCAGGGCTGGTGAGGCAGTTCGCGGGGCGTGGTCGTCATGGTCATGGGAGGCCTCAGTAGCGCTTGACGCGGGCGACCAGCAGCCGCGCGATGACGAGGACGACGAAGGTGACGAAGAACAGGATGCAGCCCAACGCGATCAGCGCGTTGAGCTGCAGGCCCAGCGCCTCGTTGAACTCGTTGGCGATGCGCGAGGCGATGGTCGAGCCGGGATCGAGGATCGAGGCCGAGAGCCGGTTGGCGTTGCCGACCACGAAGGTCACCGCCATCGTCTCGCCGAGCGCGCGGCCGAGGCCGAGCATCACCGCGCCGATGATCGAGACGCCGGCCTGCGGCACCAGGACATGACGCACCACCTCCCAGGTCGTCGCGCCGATGCCATAGGCGCTCTCGCGCAGCACGGACGGGATCTGCTCCAGCATGTCGCGGGTGATCGAGGCGATGAAGGGCACGATCATGAAGGCGAGGATGATGCCGGCGGTGAAGATGCCGAGACCGGAGGGCGAGCGCGAGTAGAGCACGGTGCCGACGATCGGGATGCCCTCGACGATGTTCGAGAGCGGGATCTGCACATAGGCGGCGAAGAGCGGCACGAAGACGAACAGGCCCCACATGCCGTAGATGATCGAGGGCACGGCGGCGAGCAGCTCGATCGCGGTCGCGACCGGCTTCTTGAACCAGGCCGGGGCGAGCTGGGTCAGGTAGACCGCGATGCCGAGCGAGAGCGGCACGCCGATCACCAGCGCGATCAGCGCCGTCGAAAGCGTGCCGACGATCGCCGGCCAGGCGCCGTATTGCTCGTTCTGGGTGTCCCAGACGCTGGAGGTGATGAAGCCGAGGCCGAACTCGCGGAAGGCCGGCCAGCCGCCGATCACCATCGAGGCCATGATCGCGGCGAGCAACACCAGCACCAGCAACGCCGCCGCGAAGCTGGCATTGCGGAAGACCAGGTCGAAGGTCGCCTTCGGCGTCTTCCGCACGATCGGCGTCGCGCCGGGAATGCTCGTCATGTCGGTTGCTGCGGTCATCCGCGAAGGCTCCGGTGGCGTTGCCGGGATCGTCGGGAAGCCCGCTCGATCCCAGCCCTCATCCTGAGAAGCGCCCGAAAAGGGCTTCTCAGGATGAGGGCTTGAAGAATGCGGCAAGGCGGGTCGGAGCCCGCCTCGCCTTGTCGAGGGCAGCGATCAGAAGATCGGCTTGCCGGCAGTGTCGGTCACGCCCTTCCAGGCGGCGCGGACCTGGTCCTTCACATTCGCCGGCAGGGCGACGTAGTCGAGGTCGCTGGCGAGCTTGTCGCCGGACTTGTAGGCCCAGTCGAAGAACTTCAGGGCAGCCTGCGTCTCTTCCGGCTTCTCCGGCTTGGCATAGACCAGGATGAAGGTCGCCGAGGTGATCGGCCAGGCATCCGCGCCCTTCTGGTTGTTCAGCGAGATGCCGAAGCCCGGCTGCTCGTTCCAGTTGGCATTGGCGGCGGCGGCCTGGAAGGCCTTCTCTTCCGGCGCCGGGAAGTTGCCATCGGCATTCTTCACCAGGGCATGCGAGAGCTTGTTCTGCTTGGCATAGGCATATTCGACATAGCCGATCGAGTTGGCGACCTGCTTGACCGAGGCCGAGACGCCTTCGTTGCCCTTGCCGCCGATGCCGACCGGCCACTGCACGGCGGTGTTGTTGCCGAGCTTCGACTTCCACTCGGCCGACACTTTCGAGAGGTAGTCGGTGAACTGGAAGGTCGTGCCCGATCCGTCCGAGCGGTAGACCGGGTTGATGTTCGCGTCCGGCAGGGTGACGCCGGCGTTGAGCGAAGCGATCTTCGGGTCGTTCCACTTCTTGATGTCGCCCATGTAGATCTGGGCGATGACGTCGCCCGAGAGCTTGAGCTTGCCCGGCTCGATGCCGGCGATGTTCACGACCGGGACGATACCGCCCATCACGGACGGGAACTGGATCAGTCCATCCTTGGTCAGGTCCTCGCCCTTGAGCGGGGCGTCGGTCGCGCCGAAGGCGACGGTCTTGGCCTTGATCTGGCGGATGCCGCCACCCGAGCCGATCGACTGGTAGTTCAGGCCGATACCCGTCTCCTTCTTGTAGGCCTCGGCCCACTTCGCATAGATCGGGAAGGGGAAGGTCGCGCCGGCACCGGTGATGTCGGCGGCCTGGGCGGAACCGGCGATCCCGACGGCAACGGCCGCGAGAACAAGAATCTTGCGCATGTGAGAAGTCCTCATCTGATCGCTGTTTGCAGCGACCCTGTCAGAACACCCTCTGTATGACAGCCAAATGACAGTTCGTCATGAAAGCTGTCATGAAGGCCCGGCATGCACGGATTGGGCGGCGGAGACGCTCCTGTCGAAACCACCTTTGTCATTCCGGGGCTTCGCGGAGCGAAGAACCCGGAACCCACGACTGGGTGAGCCCTTTGCAGCCGCATGATCGTGCACGCGAACCCAGTCGTGGGTTCCGGGTTCGCGCCTGCGGCGCGCCCGGAATGACAAGGGAACGGCTCGAAGCTAACCGACGGCGCGCGCGCCCTCGAAGCGCGGCAGGATCGCCCGGAAGGTCGCCCCCTCACCCGACTTGCTCTCGATCGTCAGCCGGCCGCGATGGCGCAGCACGATGTGCTTGACGATCGCAAGCCCCAGCCCGGTGCCGCCCGCTTCGCGGCTGGCCGCGGTGTCGACCCGATAGAAGCGCTCGGTCAGGCGCGGCAGGTGCTCCGGCGCGATACCCGGCCCGTCGTCGCGCACGCTGAAGCTCGCCTCGCTCTCGCCGGCGTCGACGGTGACCGCGACCTCTCCGCCCGGCTTGCCGTACTTGATCGCGTTCTCGACCAGGTTTTCCATCAGGCGCAGCAATTCGTCGCGATCGCCCGGCACCTGCAACGCCTCGCGCGGCGTCTTCAGCACCAAGGCGACCTGTCGCTCGCGGGCCATCAGCGTCAACGAATCCACGATCTCGCGGGCAATTCCTGCCAGATCGACCGGGGTATCAGGCGCGACATGGGCGCGCTGCTCGATCCGCGACAGCGAGAGCAGGTCGTCGACCAGCCTGGCCATGCGCAGGCCCTGCTCGCGCATGATGCCGAGAAAGCGCTCGCGCGCCCGCTCGTCGTTGCGCGCCGGGCCTTGCAGGGTCTCGACGAAGCCGAGCAGCGAGGCCAGCGGCGTGCGCAGTTCATGGCTGGCATTGGCGACGAAATCGACGCGCATGCGTTCGATCACGCGCTGCTCGCTCAAATCCTGGAAGGTGAGCAGCGTCGCATGGCGCAGACCGCTGTCGCGCAGCGCGGCGATATGGATGCGGAACGTCCGCTCCACCGGCACGCGCTCGATCAGCTCGATGGTCTTGGCGCCACCCTCGATCGCGACCTGCTCGATCGCGTCGTTGAGGTCGGGATCGCGCAGCACCAGCGCCAGGAGTTTTCCGGCCGCCAGCCCCGGGATCAGCGCCTGCATGGCCGGGCTCAGCGCCTGCGCCACACCTTGCCCGTCGAGCAGCACGGCTGGCGCGCCGAGCGCCTCGACCACGTCCCGCACCAGCGCGGCATTGGAAGCGGAAAGATTGACCATGCAAAGCCCGGAGACAGACGGCGGATGCCGACGGGGCCTCTTCCTGAGCGGAACAGCGGCGGGCGTCAATTCCCTTCCGCGAGCGAGCCGGCTAGGCTGATCCAAAGCGGAGAACAGGACGATGGCCAGGAAATTATCGGGTTCGGGCGCGAAGGAACCTGTCGTCGCTCCGTCGGATGAGCACGGCAGGCCAGCCAAAACCCGCACCAGATCGAAAAAGCCGAAGGGCTTCGACATCGAGGCCGACAGCCTGCCGGAAGCCATCATCGACGCCGCCTATCACAGCGGCAACTACCCCTATGGCAAGCGGATGAAGCGCAAGCGCTACAACCGCGAGATGGAGCCGCTGCAGATCGAATTGCAGAAGCTAACGCGCTGGGCGAGCAAGCATGGCGAGCGCATCGTCATCGTCTTCGAGGGCCGCGACGGCGCCGGCAAGGGCGGCACCATCGCCCGCTTCACCCAGCATCTCAATCCGCGCCAGGCCCGCATCGTCGCCCTGTCCAAGCCCTCCGATACGGAGAAGGGCCAGTGGTATTTCCAGCGCTATGCCGCGCAGATGCCGACAGCCGGCGAGATCGTGTTCTTCGACCGCTCCTGGTACAACCGCGCCGGCGTCGAGCGCGTCATGGGCTTCTGCAAGCCGGAGGAGACCGCGCATTTCCTCGATGAGGCACCCGCCTTCGAGGGCATGCTCGCCCGCGACGGCATCCGCCTGATCAAGCTCTTCCTGACCATCGGGAGGGAGATGCAGATGACCCGCCTGCACGCGCGCTGGCGCGATCCGCTCAAGCGCTGGAAGCTCTCGCCGATCGATTTCGAGTCGGTCCCGCGCTTCGACGACTATTCACGCGCCTTCGACGAGATGCTCTCCCGGACCTCGACCAAGGCCGCGCCCTGGCAAGTCGTGCGCAGCAACGACAAGCTCCGTGCCCGGCTCAACGCCATCCGGCACGTGCTGAAGGCGATCCCTTACAAGGACAGGGACGAGGCCGCGATCGGCACGCTGGACGAGGAGATCGTCATCCCCGTGAGCCGCTATCTCGACGATGGCGGCGAGCCCGAAGGCCGCTGACCCCAGCCAGTGAACCGCTCCTGCCGGATTCCGGTCACAAAATCAGGTGATCTTCCGGCCTATGGCGACCCTGGCTTTCGCAGCCCTGAGGCGATCCCTTGCATCGAAGCTGACGATCGGCATCGGCGGCTTGCTGGCGCTCGGGCTGACGACCGCCCAGACGCTCCGCGAAGCCATGCCGCCTGCCAGCCTTCCCGCCATTGAGGCCGGGCAGCCCATTGCAGCCGGGCGCTGGCAGGTCGTCATCCGCGAGGCCGGATTGAGCAGCGCCCCGCGCCCCGACGGTTATCGCGGACGGCCCGGCATGAAGGCGCTCAGCGTCGATCTCGACCTGACGAACCGCAGCTCGGAGAGCAGCAATGCAATTGCCCGCATCCTGAGCTTCGATCCGCCGATCGCTGGCCTTTCGCCTTTGCCGACCGCTTATCTGCTGCGCGACGGCGCCATCCTCGGCGCCCTGCAACCGGGCTTGCCGGAGCGCATCCGCATGGTCTGGGACGTGCCGGAAGCAGCGCCGACGCCTGAAACCATCCGCATCGTCGTCACCGGCGAGACCTTCAAGCCGCGCGACAATCTCCTCGCCGCGCCAGGCTGGTTCAATCGGAAGCCCGTCGCCGCGATCACCTTGCCGCTGCGAACGGACGGTGGTGGCTCATGATCCGCGCCCTCGCCCGCGTCACCGCGCTCGCCGTCGCGGCGCTGCTCCTCTTCGCCCTGCAGCAGACCACGCCGGGCTATAGCGAGATCACCGGCCCGATCACCCAGCACGGTGTCGCCGGCACGGCCACAAATGCCCGCGGCTTCACCTTGCGCGTCGAGAAGGTCGTCCTGGCGGAGCGCCTGCGCTGGCAATCCTTCGGCCGCAGCTACGACCGTGACACCGGCGGGCTCTGGGCCGTGGCCGTCGTGGAGGTTGAGGGCACCCCCGCCACCACGGCACTCAGCGGCGCAACCTGGCTGGCGGCGTCCGGCCTGCGCTTCGAGGCAAGCGAGCGGGCCGAGTCGTTCCGTGGCTTCCTGCGCGGCAGGCGCCTCGAACCCGGCCTCCGGCAGCGGGGCCTGCTGATCTTCGAGATCGGCCGCGACGCGGCGCGCGGCGGCGCCCTCCTCGTTTCGCAAGCGCGCTGGCCGCGCCTCGACACGCAGTTGCGCATCTCGATCCCCGATGAGCGCATCGAGCAGGCCGAAACGCTCGATCTCGAAACGCTGACATGACGGACGCGACCGTAGCCGAACCCGCGGCGAAACCGCCGAACTGGCGCAGGCGCTGTCTCTGGGCACTGCCGATCGTCCTGCCACTGGCCTTGTTCGTCCAGGCGCGCAAGACCGTCTCCGCCTGGGCCGGAGCGAGCGATCTCATCGCGCAAACCTCGCCATTCGACCGGCCAGCTCCCCTCGCCGGCGCCGAATGGCGCATCGTCAGCCTCCAGCGCATCGCCGAACGGCCGAATGGCTCTGCCGTCGCGCTGCTGCGCCTCGAGGCGAAGGTGCTGGATGCGGAGAGCGTTGCACAGCCGCCCTGTCGCATCGCCTTGCTCGCCCCGGACGGCCGGCGCTGGCAGCCCGCCTTCCTGGCGCCGAGCGAGGCGAGGCGCGTTCTCAGCCGCGACAAGGACGAGGGCAAGACCTGCGGCCCGGCCTTCCTCGGCAAGCCGGTAGCCGGCTCGACCGTCGCGATCACCGAGAGCTTCATCCTGCCGACATCGGCCTTCGCGACGGCCGATGTCGCGATCAGCCTGCCGGCGTCGCGGCCGCGCTACCTTCGCTTTGCGCGGACGAACTGAGCGCCTCCACCCGCTTTGCCGATGCCTGCTCCACAACCGCCGCAATGAGGCAGATGCGCAGCGCCTCGACCAGGATGCCGCCGCGGATATCGCTGGGACCACCCAGGAAGAAGGCGATGATGCTGGCCAGCGCCTGCCAGGCCGGCAGCTCCTGCGGCCCGATCAGATGCGCAAGGCCGATCCAGCCCCAGGCCGCCGCCCAGCCGATCAAGCGATAGAGCAGGACGAAGCCGATCAGCACCGCGAGCCCCGCTCCGAAGGCAAGCCGCACGCTGTTGGCGATCGGCAGGTAGCGCGAGCGATAGCCGGCGACGAAATGGTCGACGAACTCGCGCAGGAATTTCGGCAACCGCCCATAGCGGGACAGAGCAGCGGCAGTGCGGCGGTGCGTGGTCAGCGCTGCCGCATCCTTCATGTCGAAGCCGTAGATCACCGCCGCCATCAGTAGCCAGACCAGCGGCAGCAGGGCATAGAGGAAAAGCCCCTGCGCGCTGCTCTGCAAGGAGGGCGGCGCGAGATCGACCGCGACGGGCACCGCCGCCTGCGCCTTGCCGATCAGCCCGAGAAGAAGGTCGCGCGCCCGGATCAGATAGGGCAGCGGCCCACCTGTGCCGATCCAGGCCCAAGCCGCATTCTTCCACCCCGCGAGCGCATAGAGGCCGACGAAGATCCAGTTGGCGTCGCAAAGCACGATGACGAATTGCCAGGCCGGGCGCGAGCTGCGCGTCTGCATCAATTTCGCCAGCCTGCGCACCCCGAAAGCGAGCGCGACCGCGATGCCGAGCCAGAGCGTCGCCGGGACGTCGAACAGCGACACTTTCTGGCCGAGATCGGCCATCTCCAGCGCCAGCAGCGAATAGTCCCGCACCGTGTCGCCGAGAAAACCCCAGGCCGCGTAATAGGCGAAGAAGGGAATGATCGCGATCGCGACCACGCCGAGCCAGTCCGGGTCCTTCGGCGCGATGTCGCTCGCTCCTGCGCGCGGCTTCACCGGAAACAGCGCGGCTACCGCCGGCATCGCCGGGCGCAGCGACAGGAACATCGCGACCACCGTGATGAGCCTCACCAGCACGATCGCCGAGAGCACGACGAAGCCGGCGAGCGCATTGGCGAAGCCCGCCTTCACCGCCAGCGGCATCAGGAGGTCCGTGACGAGCGCCCCGCCGGCAGCGACGCAGAGGAGCATCGGCCAGCCGAAGCGCCACAGATGGATGAATTGCCGGATGAGGTCGCCGATCTCGCGCATCGGCGCCAGTCTAGGCGATCACTCCCGTGCAGCGAACCCGGCCCGGGCGCATTACTGACACGCCCTGCCAGGAACAAGCCTCCCCGTCAGCGCCCCATGATCAGTTGCGGCAGCCAGGTCGTCAGCGGCGGCCAGAGCGTGATCGCGATCAGGACCGCGATCAGCGGCGCCAGCCAGGGCACGATCGCCCGCGACATCGCCTCGAAGGAGATGTTCGCCACCTTCGAGGTCACGAACAGCACCACCCCGACCGGCGGCGTGATCGTACCGATCATCAGGTTGAGCACGAAGATCAGACCGAACTGGATCGGATCGATGCCGAACTGTGCCGCGGCCGGCGTCAGGATCGGGATCAGGATCAGCATCGCCGCCAGCGCTTCCATGAAGCACCCGACGAAGAGCAGCAGCAGGTTGACGATCAAGAGGTAGACGATCGGACTGCCGGCAAGCTCGACCAGTGCCGGCCCGACCACCTGCGGGATGCGCGAGATCGACAGGCACCAGCCGAGCGCCGCCGCCGCCATCACCAGCGCCAGCACGACACCGGTGGTTTCCACCGTCTGGACGACGAGCTCCGGCAGGGTCTTCAGCGAGAAGCTGCGATAGACGAACAGGCCGAGCACCAGCGCATAGGCGGTCGCCACCGCCGCCGCCTCGGTCGGCGTGAAGATGCCGCCCATCATGCCGCCGAACAGGATAACCGGCGTCATCAGCGCCCAGTGCGCCTCCCTGTAGGCGCCCCAGAGCTGGCGGAACCCGGGGAACGGGTGCCGCGGCAGGTCACGCTTCCTGGCGATGTAGACGACCATCGCCATCAGCGCGCCCGCCATCAGCAGGCCGGGAATGATGCCGGCGATGAACAGCCCGCCGATCGAGACATCTGCGGTGACGCCGTAGATCACCATCGGCAGCGAGGGCGGGATGATCGGCCCGATCGTCGCGGAAGCGGCCGTGATCGCGGCCGCCGTCTCGGCATCATAGCCCTCGTCCCGCATCGCCTTGATCTCGAGCGTCCCGACGCCGCCGGCATCCGCCACGGCCGAGCCCGACATGCCCGCGAAGATCACACTGGCGAGGATATTGGCATGGCACAGCCCGCCGCGCATGAAGCCGACGCAGGCCGTGGCGAAGCCGAAGATCCGGTCGGTGATCCCCGCCGAGTTCATGATGTTGCCCATCAGGATGAACAACGGCGCCGCCAGCAGCGGGAAGGAATTGGCGGATTGCGCGATCTTCTGCGGCACGATGCCGAGCGGGAAGCCGCCGAGGACGACGAAGGCGACGGCTGCGAGCCCCATCGAGACGAAGAGCGGCACGCCGATCATCAGGGCCAGGAACCAGACCGGCAGGATCTGCAGCATCAGCGTGGTCATAGCGCCTGCGCTCCGGGTTCCGCGACCTCGACCTTGCGCCCGGCCAGCACATCGCCGATCTCGGCCAGCGCCTGCAGGATCAGCGCCAGCGCGGCGAAGGGCATGATGATGTAGAGTGCCGCCGAGCTGACCGGCAGCGCGATCGATTCCACGTCCCAGGTCCGCTCGATCAGGCCCCAGGAGTAGCGCAGCAGCACGGCCGCGAAGACGATCACCGAAGCTTGCGTCGCGATCTCCAGCACCGCCTGTGCGGCGCGCGGCAACCGCGTGGCGAAGACCATGATGCGGATATGCGAACGCCGGCGGGCCGCGATGATCCAACCGACGAAGCCGGTCCAGACCAGGAGGTATTGCGCCAGCTCGTCCGACCAGGCCAGCGGCTGGTTGATCTGGCGGAAGAACACGCCGAGCACCACGACGGCGAGCAGCGTCAGCAGGAGCACGACCGCGGCCCAGTAGACCAGCCGGTCCGCCAATGCGGCGAGGGATTTCATCGGATGACCAGCCATGTCCTGATGCTCGGATGAACGGGAGGGCACATACGTGCGGCTCGCGCCGTCATGCTCGCCCTTGTGGCGAGCATCCACGTCTTGAACGCAACCCGTCGGGAATGAAGACGTGGATGGTCGGGACGAGCCCGACCATGACGAAGCGGTTCCGCCACTGGCAGTGCCTTACAACGCCGCCAGCGCGTCCCAGGTGCCCTTGCCCCATTTGCTCTCGAACTGCTTGGGCAGGCTCGCCAGCACAGGCTTGGAGAAGCTTTCCAGATCGGGCTCGGTCACGGTCATGCCGCCCGCCTTCAGCGTCGCGACGAGGCTGTTTTCCTGGCTGGTCAGCTCCGCGTCCTGCCAGGCGACGCCATCGGCGATCGCGGCCTCCACCACGCTCCGGTCGGCCTCCTTCAGCCCCTTCCAGAAATCGCTGTTCACGATGACGAGCCGCGGCGTGATGATGTGCCCGGTCAGGATCAGGTGCTTCTGCACCTCCTGCAGCTTGGCGCTGTGGATCGTCGGCAGCGGGTTCTCCTGCCCGTCAACCGCGCCCTGGCTCAGCGCGAGATAGAGCTCGTTGAAATTGACCGGTGTCGCCTTGGCGCCCCAGGCCTCGACCATGGCGCGGAAGGTGTCGACCGGCGGCACGCGCAGCTTGAGCCCCGCGACATCCGCCGCGCTCTTCACCGCCTTCGATCCGGTCGTCAGGTGGCGCTTGCCGTAATAGGTCACCGCCATCATGCGCATGCCGCGCTTCTTCTCGAGCTCGGCATTCATCTGCGTGAACACCGGCGCCTTGGCGACCTTCGACATATGGGCCGCGTCGCGCCAGAGATAGGGCGCTTCCACCACCGAGAGCTGCGGCAGGAAGGAGCCGAGCGCCGCCGCGCCGTCGGTCGTCATGGTCAGCGCGCCCGAGGAGACCGCTTCCATCATGTCCTTGCCGGAGCCGAGCTGGCCGGCCGGGAAGGACTGGATATCGACGCGACCCGAGGTCTTCTCCTTCACCTGCTTGGCGATGCGCTCGACCATCTGCACCTGCGGATGCGTCGCCGGCAGCATCTCGCCCCAGCGCAGCACCGTCGCCTGCGCCCTTGCGACCGCCGGCATGAACACCGTTGCGCCGACAGCGGCGGAACCCTGGAGCAAGCTGCGTTTCGTCAGTTTGATCATCGTCGTTTCCCTCCCGTGCGGCCGGTTTTCCGGCTCGTCGCCATGCTGGTGTTGCGTCTTGCGTCGTCGTCCTCGATCGTCAGTACTGCATCGCCCGGGTGCGGGCGTTGCCGATATGGATGCTCATTTCGTCCGATGCCCGTTCCGGATCGCGGCTCTCGATCGCGGCGATGATCTTGAGATGGTCCTGCATCACCGGCACGAGGATGTGGTTCTGGATGCGGGTCTCGTATTGCCGGATCAGCCTGATCTTGAGCCAGGTCACGCGGAAGGCCTGGCTGACGATGTCGTTGTCGAGATGGTCGATGATCGCCTCGTGCATCAGCCGGTCGACATCCTCGGCATCCTCGATCAGCCGCTCGTCGCCACCGGCTTCCGCCCGCGCGATGATCGCCTCGTGACGGGCGCGCTGCTCGGCGATCTCCGCGTCCGTCGCGTTCTGCGTGTAGAGCGCCGTCGCCTCCTTCTCGAGGAAGAGCCGGAACTGGAAGGCGTTGCGGATCAGGTTGAGATCGACATGGGCGACCTGCATGCCGCGCTGCGGCACGGTCTTGATCAGCCCTTCAGCCTCCAGTCGCGGCACCAGCTCGCGGATGGCGCCGAGCGGAAACCCCGTCATCGCCACGAGCTCGCGCTGGGTCACGAACTGGCCGGGCTTGATCTCGCGCGCCAGCAATCGCTCGGTGAAGGAGGCATAGGCGCGCTCCCTCAGCTTCAGCGGTTCGCCCTCGCGCGGTTCCTGCTCCGGTTCGCTCACGATCCCTCCTTCCGGCATTCCTGTCAGGCAGCCTTCGCCTGCCTGATCGAATCGAAGGCGGCGAAGAGCCGCTTGCGGGTGCCTGCGTCCAGCGCCTCCAGGGGCGGGCGCATCGCGCCGTAGCCGTCGTCGCCATGGATATGGCCGACCAGCGCCTTCACCGCCGCCAGCACCGGATGCGAGCAGATCTCGTCGACCAGCGCATTGACAACCGGGCTGTCCTTGCCCTCGTAGACCATCGGGCGCAGCAGGCCGGGAACCAGATTGGCAAGGCCGCAGATCGTGCCCTCGGCCCCGTTGCGCACCGCCTTGGCGAGCTGGCGCTCGTCGCCGACGAGGATCGCGAGTTCGCCATGCGCCTTCAGCAGCGCCTCGGTATTGGCATAGCTGCCCGAGGAATCCTTGACGCCGATGACGAGGCCGGGGAACGCGGTCTTGAGCCGGTGCACGAGGCCCACGCTGATATCGACCGCCGTCACCGAGGGGATGTGATAGACCAGGACATTGCGGGCGGAGGCGCCGAGCTTCTCGAAGAACTGCGAGAACCAGACATAGAGCCCCTCGTCGCTGACGCCCTTGAAGTAGAAGGGCGGCGCGACCAGCAACCCCTTCGCCCCGGCATCGAGCGCGATGCGGGCCTGCTCCACCGCCTCATGCATCGAGGCCGCCGCGATGCCCGCATAGATCTGCCTGGCCGGGTCGATCCCCGCCCCGATCAGCGCGCCCATCATCGCGGTGCGCGCCGGCAGGCCGAGCGCCGCGCCCTCGCCCGTCGTACCGAACAGCGTGACGGAATCGCAGCCCTCGGCCAGCACATGGCGGGCGTGATGGACGAGACGCGGCAGGTCGACGCTGCCGCCTTCCCGCATCGGGGTGGTAATCGCGCAGGAGAGGCCGAAGCGGGTCTTTTGGGTGGCCATTTGGGAGGGCTTTCAGGGCTGAATGTTGACTGACATGTTAGAATGAAGACAGGGCCGCCCGCAAGCGGCCCGGCGGAGTTGTCTCTAGCCGTCCTTGAGGCCTCCGGCGGAGAGGCCGGCGACGATCTGGCGCTGGGCGATGACGGTGACGAGCAGCACGGGCAGCGTCACCAGCAGCGCCGCCGCAGCGAGCGGCCCCCAGGAGATCTGCTCGAAGGTCAGGGAATTGTAGACGGCAGAGGGCAGCGTCCGGCTCGCCTTGCCGCCGAGCACCACCGAGAAGATGAAGTTGTTCCAGGAGAAGATGAAGGCGAGGATGCCGCCGACGACGATGCCGGGCTTCGCCAGCGGCAGCGCGACATGGCGGAAGGCCTGCCAGGTCGTGGCGCCGTCGATGCGCGAGGCATCCTCCAGCTCCATCGGCACGTTCTCGAAATACCCGATCATGATCCAGACGATGATCGGGATGGTGATGACGAGATGGGTGATGACCAGCGCCGTAATGGAGCCCACCAATCCCGTGATCTGGAAGAGCAGGAAGAGCGGGATCAGGTAGGACAGCGCCGGCGTCATCCGCGCCACCAGGATCAGCACCGCGAATTTATGCGCCTTCCCGCGCGCGATGCCGTAGCCGGCGGGCACACCGACCAGCAGGCCGAGCAGAACCGCCCCGCCCGTGACCAGGATCGAATTCCAGAGATAGAGCCCGAAATTGTTCTGCGCGAAGACGTCGACATAGTTCTTCAGCGTCGGCGGATCGGGAATGAAGACCGGCGGAAAGGCGGTGTTGTCGAGCTCGTTCTTCAGCGACAGCGAGATCATCCAGAGGAAGACCAGCACCGCCGGCGAGACCAGCACGAAGACCGAGGCCCAGAAGCCGGCTTTCTTGAGCGTGCGGTGCATCACGCGTTCCACTTCGACTTCTGCCGCGCATAGAGCAGCAGCAGCGAGAGCATGATGATGATGACGAAGAAGATCACCACGACGGCCGAGGCATAGCCGATCTTGTAGAACTGGAAGGCCTGCAGATAGAGGAAGATGTTCAGCGTCTCCGACGCCGTGCCCGGCCCGCCCTGCGTGATCACGAAGATCGTGTCGAAGGCCTTCAGCGCATCGATGGTGCGGATCACGATCGCCACCATGATGAAGGGCCAGACCAGCGGCAGCGTGATGTGCCGGAACATGTGCCAGTCATTGGCCCCGTCGATCAGCGCGGATTCATAGGGCTCGCGCGGCAGGCCGGCGAGGCCGCCGAGCACGATCAACATGACCAGCGGCGTCCAGTGCCAGACCTCGACCAGGACCAGCGTCGGGATCACCGTCGACGACTCGTAGACCCAGCCGGACGGCCCGATGCCGACGAGCGAGAGCAGGTAGTTGAGCACGCCGAGCTGCGGGTGGAACATCATCGTCCAGACCAGCGCGACCGCGACCGGCGTCGCCATCATCGGCATGACGAAGATCGTGCGCAGCACGCCCCGCATCGGAAACTCACGATGGAAGACCAGCGCCGCCGCCGTGCCGAAGACGATCGGCAGGACCACCGCCAGCACCGTGAAGTAGAGCGTATGCCCCATCGACTCGATGAAGCGCTGGTCCTTCATCAGCTCGGCGAAGTTGCCGAGGCCGACGAACTCGACCCCGCCGCCGATCTTCCAGTCCTGCCCGGACATGTAGAGCGTGAACAGCCAGGGGAAGACGATCACCGCCGCGATCACCAGCACCGCCGGCAGCGAGAACAGCCAGTAGCGCGGCGTGAAATCCGCCGATGCCGCGGCCACGCTCGCTTGTGTCGTACTCGGCATGCCGGCTGGCAGGGACGTGCTGGTCATGTGGTCTGCTTCACTGGAAACCCATCGTCATGCTCGCCCTTGTGGCGAGCATCCACGTCTTGAACACAGCCTGCGGCGCGGGAGGGCGTGGATGGTCGGGACAAGCCCGACCATGACGCTCCCGCTTCGCGCCCTCAGCCCTGCTCGCTCTTGGCGAGCACCGGCGCGAAGGTCTCGGTTGCCTTCTTCAGCTCGGCCGCGACATCCGCCCCGCCGATCATGTTGGTGAGCCCCACGCCGAACACGTCGCGGAACTCGGTCACCGGCACGATCTGCGGCAGGCCGGCCCGCGCGATCTTGGCCGAGGCCAGCAGGCACTCGAAATACTGCTTGCCGAACTTCGAACTCGCGATCGTCTCGGTGTCCAAATAGGCCGAGGAGCGCCCCGGAGCGCCCGCGCCGGCCTTGAGCATGGCGATCTGGTTCTTCTTGTTGGTCATGAACTGAAGATAGAGCCAGGCCGCCTCCTTCTTCGAGGAGCCGCGCGAAATGCCCATGCCGTCGGCGAACATGCCGGCGTGATGCGCCTTCGGCCCCGGCGGCGTCACGCCATAGCCGACCTTGCCGACGATGCGGGACTTCGACGGGTCCTCCAGCGGCGTGGCGAAGCCGATGCCGTCGAGCCACATCGCGGCGCGGCCCTGCATGAAGCTGGTCTGGCACTCGTTCCAGTTGAAGCCGACCTGCCCGACCGGGCCGGTTTCCTTGTTGAGCTTGCGATAGAGTTCCGCCGCCCAGATCGCTTCCGGCGTATCGGTGAGCAGCTTGCCCTCGGGCGAAACCGTCTCCATGCCCTGGCCGAGCATCAGCGAGGTCCAGACCGGGACATTGGCGTTCTTGAGGCCGCGCGAAACGAAGCCGGCGACGCCCTTCGCGGGGTCATGCAGCTTCTGTGCGGCGGTGAACATCTCGTCCATCGTCTTCGGATAGGCGACCTTCTTCGCGTCGAAGAGCTCCTTGTTGTAGTAGATCATCCAGTAATCGACGAAGAACGGGATCGTATCGAGCGCCCCGTCGGCCTGCCGCGCATAGGCGACGGGACCTGCGCCGAAATCGGCGAAGTCGAAATCCGGCGCGGTCAGCGACGCATTCTTGATGTAGGGGTCGAGGTTCTCGAACCACTTGCCCTTGGCCGCCATGCGCTTCTGCACATGCAGCGAGATGCCGCTGACGTCGAAGCTCGGCTTGCCCGAGGCGAACTCGATCACCGCCTTCTGGCGCTGCTGCTGCTCCGGCACCTGCTCGGCCGAGACCTTGATGCCGGTGAGCTCGGTGAACTCCTTCTCCGCCGCCTGCATCAGGTCGGAGCGCGGGTTCTTCACCAGCAGCACGTCGATCGTCTGGCCGGAGAACTTCTTCCAGTCGAAGGCGCCCTGCGCCTGCGCTTTCCGGAGCACCAGCGGCGAGGCGATCGCGGCGGCGCCGCCGGCCAGCAGAACACGGCGGGTCGGCTTGAGAAGATGATCGGTCATCGGCGTCCTCCCCAGGACTTGAACACGGCCCGTTTCGGGCCTTTGATGGCGCGCGGATCGCAAGGCGGAAAGCCACCTCCCGCTTCCGCGATCGGGCTGGACGCTAATCTTCTTTCGAACCGGTTGCAAGCTAACATGTTGGCGTGCACATAGTGATATCGCGCCTCCCCTGCCGCCACTGAATCTCCGCGAGAGCCGCCCGTGACGAGCCCGCCCCGCATCGATTCCCACCAGCATTTCTGGCGGCTCGCCCGCGGCGATTACGGCTGGCTGACACCGGCGCTCGGCCCCATCCATCGCGATTTCGAACCTGCCGACCTCGCCCCACTGCTGGCCCGGCACGAGATCGCCTCGACCATCCTCGTCCAGGCCGCGCCGACCGAGGCCGAGACGCATCATCTGCTCGCCATCGCCGCTACGACCCCCTTCGTCGCCGGGGTCGTCGGCTGGGCGGATTTCGAGGCGCCCGACGCCCCCGCTCGCATCGCCGCCCTTGCCGCCGATCCACTGCTCGTCGGCTTGAGACCGATGGTGCAGGACATCCCCGATCCCGGCTGGCTCGCGAAGCCCGCCCTCGCCCCCGCCTTCGCGGCATTGAAAGAGCATGGCCTCGTCTTCGACGCGCTGGTGAAACCGCCGCAGATCCCGGCCCTCCTCACGCTGCTGGAGCGCGAGACGGAACTCCCCGTCGTCATCGACCACGGCGCCAAGCCGGATCTCACCGGCGCCGAGCTCTCCGCCTGGCGCGGCGCCATCGCGGCTTTGGCCGCGCGGCCGAACACCACCTGCAAGCTCTCCGGCCTCGTCACCGAGGCTGCGCCCGGCTGGCGCGAGGCAACGCTGGCGCCGGCTGTCGCCCAGCTCGTCGCCTGTTTCGGGCCGGAGCGCCTGCTCTGGGGCAGCGACTGGCCGGTCGCGACGCTCGCCGCTGCTTACGACCAGTGGCTCAACGCCGCCGAGCGCCTCACCGCGACACTCACCGAACCCGAGCGCGCCGCGATCTTCGGCGGCAACGCCGCCCGCATCTACCTGACGAAGAGGGGCCGCCGCCCGTCATGCTGAAAAACCTCGACCCCGTCCTCTCCGCCGACCTGCTCTGGGTGCTCGCCGCGATGGGCCATGGCGACGACCTCGCGCTGGTCGATGCCAACCATCCTGCCGAGACCATCGCCAGCTCGACCACCAGCGGCCGCCTGATCCGCCTGCCCGGCCTGACGATGCAGCGCGCCGCCCGCGCCATCCTCTCGGTGCTGCCGATCGACGATTTCGAGCCCGGGCCTGTCAGGCGCATGGAAGTGGTCGGCGATGCCGCCGCGATCCCCGATGTCCAGCGCGCCGTGCAGGCCGAAATCGACAAGGCGCTCGGCCGCCCCGCACCGCTGGCCGGCATCGAGCGCTTCGCCTTCTACGATGCCGCGCGGCGGGCTTTCGCGGTCGTGCAGGTCGGCGATCCTCGACCCTATGGCTGCTTCCTGCTGCGCAAGGGCGTCATCGCCGGTGAGCCGGGCTGAGATAACGCCTCACGAGCCCTTGGCGATGGCCTGCTTCAGGCGCGCGACGGCTTCCGCCGCGCCGGATCGGACGTTGATCTCCAGCGTCGGCGCCTCGCGCTCGATCATCTCGATCAGCGTCTCCGGCGTGATCTCGGCCCGCTGCTGGGTCAGCTTCAGCACGGCATTGGCGATGATATTGGGCCAGTACGCCGCCCCGCCCTTGGCCAGCCCCTTGGCCTTGCGGCCCTCGAATTCCTGGGCGAGCTGTTCGGGGGTCTTCTTGGCCATGGTCTCTTCACCTGTTTCGGATCGAGCCGCTGCCTATCACGAAATGCGCAGCCCTGCCTGCCCTCTTCGACCGCACTGCCCTGCCCGCGCATCGGGCCTGCGACAATCGCATTTGCAAGCAGGCGCGACGCAAGGCAGGAGCGGCGCCCGAGGCGAAGCCCGTGATGCGGCCGCCCGTTCAGGACCAGACCATGCCCCGCCTCGCCTTGCTCGCCGCCCTCGCCGGCCTTTTCCTCGCCATGCCCGCCGCCGCCCGGATCACCGACCGGGAGCAGAGCTGCGCCGACTGGCTGAAATCCGGCGCCCACCGCAAGAGCGAATACTCAGCCCCCGTCGCGAACAAGATCAGGGCCTTCTGCGCCGCCCATCCGAAGATGAAGGCGATCGACGCCGAAATGACGATGACGGGGGATTGAGCGGGAGGGTCGCGCGGTCTTCACCTTCTCCCCTCGGGGGAGAAGGTGGCAGCGCGAAGCGCTGACGGATGAGGGCCGTCTTGCACCGGCTCGCGTCCTTCCCTCATCCGTCTGCTTCGCAGACACCTTCTCCCCCGAGGGGAGAAGGAACGCATGCGTCTGCGCCGTCCGCGTCGCCGCGTTCGTTGATCGATGAGGGGCAGCGGAGCGCCGCGAGGCGCGGGTGATCTAAGCCGCTTCCATTGAGCCAGGATGCGGCGCGGATGGATTGAGCCACCATCCGCACGCCCCGTGGCGCTCCGCTTGCCGGCGTTCTTAAGTCTCCGGGCCGCGCTTATACGGCAGGGCGTTTCGCTGACCTGCGGACCTCGACGCCAGTTCGGCAGAGACGCTTGCGCGATCTCCTTTGTCTCGTGCAGCGGATGATCCCGAAACGGGCTAAGCCGCTTTTCGGTCCGCTGCCGGCCTTGTCGCGTCTTTGGCCCCGCAAATGCGGTGCCGCCATGCCTTCCAGCGAGCTCCTCGCACAGGGATCGTAATGTCCCCAGGGCGGTGCCCCGAAGCCTCCCGGGAGTGGGTCGTAACCCCACCCGCAGGCGCCGCCCCGCCCCGCCAACGGCATACCTCCGGATGGCTGCCCCTCGGGGACGAGGTGGGTTGAGGATAGGTGCGGTGTGGGAGGGCGGGGATAAGATTGCTGTGTGCCCCCGCATTTCTCATAAATGCGCGCCGCTCCACCGAAAGGCTGCCTCTCAAGGTAGCGTCGCGCGCCGATCAGCGCGTCACCCTGATCGCAATCCCAAGCGAAGCAAGAGGCCGAGCAAAGATACCATGAGCTGCTTAGAAGCGACCCGGGCGATGCGCGTCACCGGAAAACATCTTGCGTGACATATCGCAATCAGTTGAGGCTGGGCTTCACCACAGCGTTCGTGCAGGAACATGTCTCACGTTTCATCTAACCTAACCGAAGACGATCTTCTGGTTCGCTCTCTGCTTGAGCACGATCCATTGCCAGAGTCAGCCGTGATAGCTCTCATGCAGCTTACGAGAGCAGTGGACGCTGACTACGCAAGAGTGGCAGAATCTCTGGTTCCTGAGTCATCAAAATACCTCCCACAAGAACATGCTTCGGCGTTAACGCGCGCCGATATCACTGAAGAACACGCAAAGCGTGAGATTGCATTACAGAAGAAATTCTTCAAACGTCTTGCGAATCTTCTCCCGAGCCTGCTCCGCCACTTCAGGTTTGATCAGCCTTCAGAAATCCTCAAAGCTCTTACGCAGATCGACGATTGCCATCAAGATTTCTCGATAATCAAGAAAAGTCAGCGTCGAGACAAAGCTCGTCGGCTCGCCATGCAAGAATTCTCGGCCGCTCAGCGAGCGCTTACTAACGCCGCAGCTGCTTTATCAAAGGTCGATTCTATCGCGAGCATTGAGTACGAGCATCTGCGATCCGCTCATCTGGGCGAGCGACATTCAGGGACCTACAGAAGCTATGGGACCTCAGATTTGGTCCATGAAATGGAACTCTGCTCAGCCGCCATAGAAATTTGCACCTTGCGGGCGGAACAAGAAGATGAATACATGCCCCTCTCAGGCTCCGGTGTCAGCACTCATGTAGTAGAAGCGGCGTTTTCGCTGTGTATATGGTATAACGGCCCTCCGCTAGTTACGACACCAGGATCAGATTTCTCTACCGTTTGCAGCATCATCTATGAGATCGCCAGCGGATGCGCGGATGAAAGTCTTGCCGGAGCCATCAACCGCTTTGCAAGAAGCGAAGATAAGCAGCGGCTCCTAGCCGAACAGGAGCAAACTCGCATTGAGAATGAAGACACATCGGTGCCCGACAATTTCCGCGCCGTTACCTCCGACATTGCCCGTGCTCGTGAGGATATCGAACTGTACGGCCAGCTTACTGCGATTCCGAACCTTTCGTTAACGGCTGGAATGCTGGCCAACAGCATGGTCCGCGATGCCGAGGCTCGGATCGATGCTGCTCGCAGAAAATACGGCCCGAACCTCATCTGGGCTCATCAAATATCTCACGAGCATTGGGAGCGCATAGAGACCGCTCATCAAACGTTGAAGCAAAAGGCCATCCTTCTAGGAGAACTCCGCAGGGCAGTCTTAGAAATTGATTGACCATAAGTCCGCGCTTGCAGCGAGTTCATGTCAACTATTGCCGCCTTTCGTGAGCTACGCCTACCTCATCGTCGCAGTGTAGCTCAGCGGATAGAGCCCTTGCTTTCGACACGCTGCTGGCGTGGGCAAGGAGGTCGCAGGTTCGATTCCTGCCGCTGCGTCGATCGCTCATATGTGGCTTTGCTTCGCCGTATCGATAGCTGTCCTCTTCGGGGAAATTCTAACCCAGGCTGGCGGGGGGGCGGGGAAGCGCGTACCCCCATCCCTTGACTCCCACCGCCCTCCCATCCTACCCCCATCGACGGGACACGCCCCCCCAACGGGGCGCGCCCATCTGTAAGGATGGAGACATCGATGGCGAATACCGTTCCGAACACGCGTCCGCGCGTGCCTAATTTCTCGTCCGGCCCCTGCGCCAAGCGCCCCGGCTGGGCCCTCAAGAACCTCTCCGACGCCCCGCTCGGCCGATCGCATCGCGCCAAGATCGGCAAGGACAAGCTCAAACGCGCGATCGACCTGACGCGCGAGGTGCTGCAGGTTCCCGCCGATTACCGCATCGGCATCGTGCCGGCCTCCGATACCGGCGCCGTCGAGATGGCGCTCTGGTCCCTGCTCGGCGCCCGCGGCGTCGACATGGTCAGCTGGGAGAGCTTTGGCGCCGGCTGGGTCACCGACGTCGTCAAGCAGCTCAAGCTTGCCGACGTCCGCACCTTCGACGCCCCCTATGGCGAATTGCCGAACCTCAAGAAGGTCGACACCAAGAACCGCGACGTCGTCTTCACCTGGAACGGCACCACCTCGGGCGTGCGCGTCGTCGACGCCAGCTGGATCGCTGACGATCGCGAGGGGCTGACCATCTGCGACGCCACCTCCGCCGCCTTCGCCCAGCGCCTCGACTGGCAAAAGCTCGATGTCGTGACCTTCTCCTGGCAGAAGGTACTCGGCGGCGAGGCCGCGCATGGCATGATCGTGCTCTCGCCCCGCGCCGTCGCCCGGCTCGAAAGCTACAAGCCGGCCTGGCCGCTGCCGAAGATTTTCCGCATGACCTCGGGCGGCAAGCTGATCGAGGGCATCTTCACCGGCGAGACCATCAACACCCCCTCCATGCTCGCGGTCGAGGACTATATCGACGCGCTGGAATGGGCCCAGAAGGTCGGCGGTCTCGATGGCCTGGTGAAGCGCGCCGACGGCAATGCCCGCGTCATCGCCAAGTTCGTGCGCGAGAACGACTGGATCGACTTCCTCGCCGTGAAGCCGAAGACGCGCTCCAACACATCAGTGTGCCTGAAGTTCACCGACCCGGCCGTGACGGCCCTGCCGGCGGACGCGCAGGCGGCCTTCGCCAAGCAGGTGGTCCAGATCATCGAGAAGGCCGGCGCCGGCTACGATCTCGGCCATTACCGCGACGCCCCTCCCGGCCTGCGCATCTGGTGCGGCGCGACCGTCCAGTCGCGCGACGTGAAGGCGCTGCTGCCCTGGATCGCCTATGCCTTCGCCGAGGCCAAGGCCGGGCTCGGCAAGAAGGCGGCGTAAGGCGCTTAGCCCTGTCATTCCGGGGCGCGGGCTTTGCCCGCGAACCCGGAACCCACGACCGGGCGAGCCCTTTCCACCGCCTCTTCCAGAACCACAGCGTTGCACCCCGTCGTGGGTTCCGGGTTCGGCTTCGCCGCCCCGGAATGACAGGCGGGGGCGCCCTCCCCCTCTCAGCGCCAGACCGCTCCCCGTGCAGCGCGGCGCCAGCCGGAGCCTCCCATGCCCGCACCCAAAGTCCTGATTTCCGACGCCCTCTCCCCCGCCGCCGTCCAGATTTTCAAGGACCGCGGCATCGACGTGACCTTCGATCCGAACCTCGGCAAGGACAAGGACAAGCTGGCCGCGATCATCGGCGCGTATGACGGCCTCGCCATCCGCTCGGCCACCAAGGCGACCGCCAAGCTGCTGGAGCAGGCGACGAACCTCAAGGTCATCGGCCGCGCCGGCATCGGCGTCGACAATGTCGAGATCCCCGCCGCGACCGCGCGCGGCGTGATCGTGATGAACACGCCCTTCGGCAACTCGATCACCACCGCCGAGCACGCCATCGCCATGATGTTCGCGCTCGCCCGCCAGATCCCCTCCGCCGATACCTCGACCCAGGCCGGGAAGTGGGAGAAGAACCGCTTCATGGGCGTCGAGATCACGGCCAAGACGCTGGGCCTGATCGGCGCCGGCAATATCGGCTCGATCGTCGCCGAGCGCGCCATCGGCCTGAAGATGCGAGTCATCGCCTATGACCCCTATCTCTCGCCGGAACGCGCGGTGGCGCTAGGCGTCGAGAAGGTCGAGCTGGACGAGCTGCTGAAGCGCGCCGATTTCATCACGCTGCACGTCCCGATGACCGAGAAGACCAAGAACATCCTCTCGGCCGAGAACCTCGCCAAGACCAGGAAGGGCGTGCGCATCATCAACTGTGCCCGCGGCGGGCTCGTCGACGAGCAGGCGCTGGCGGACCTGATCAAGTCCGGCCATGTCGCCGGCGCCGCCTTCGACGTGTTCTCGGCTGAGCCTGCCGAGACGAACCCGCTCTTCGGGCTGGAGAACGTGGTCTGCACGCCGCATCTCGGCGCCTCCACCAACGAGGCGCAGGAGAATGTTGCCCTGCAGGTCGCCGAGCAGATGAGCGATTACCTGCTCAAGGGCGCGATCACCAACGCGGTTAACTTCCCCTCGATCACGGCGGAGGAAGCACCGCGCGTAAAACCCTTCGTCGATCTCGCCGAGAAGCTCGGCTCCTTCCTCGGCCAGCTCACCGAGGCGCCGGTCAAGGGCATCCGCATCGAGTACGAGGGCGCGGTCGCGAGCCTGAACCTCAAGGCGATCTCGGCTGCCGCGATCACCGGCGTGCTGCGCCCCTTCCTGCCCGAGATCAACATGGTCAATTCGGCCATGGTGGCGAAGGAGAAGGGCATCGTCGTCGAGGAACTGACCCGCGAGGTCGCCGGCAATCTCGAAAGCGTCATCCGCATCGTCGTCGACGCCGAGGACATGCCGCGCCATGCCTCGGGCACCGTCTTCCATGACGGCAAGCCGCGCATCGTCGAGGTCCGCGACATCGCCATCGATGCCGAGTTCGCGCCGCACATGCTCTATGTCCGCAACGCCGACAAGCCGGGCTTCATCGGCCAGTTCGGCTCGCTTCTGGGCGGCGCCGGCGTCAATGTCGCGACCTTCGCGCTCGGCCGCGACAAGCCCGGCGGCGACGCGATCTGCTATGTCGCGGTCGACGAGCCGGTCTCGGACGAATTGCTCGACAAGATCCACGCGATCCCGATGGTCAAGCGCGCCCGGCGCCTCAAGTTCTGACCCGGCCGGTCCGGCGCCCCAGCGCCGCCGCAATTCTCGTCCCCTGTGGTGCCCGTCACAGGGGATTTTCATGTCTGCCCGCCTTCGCCTCGCCGCCGCTGCCCTCGCCTGCCTGACGGCCGCCCCGGCCTTCGCCGACTGGGACCGCGCCAAGCTCGACACCGCGATCGAGGGCCTCGAACAGCAGGCCGAGGGCCGCCTCGGCGTCGCCTTGATGGACCTGCGCGACCGCAAGCTCTGGTCGCATCGCGGCTCCGAGACCTTCCCGATGCAAAGCGTGTTCAAGCTGCCGCTGGCGGTCGCCGTGCTGCAGCAGGTCGAGGCCGGCAAGTTCAAGCTCGACCAGCCGATCACCGTGACCCGCAAGGATTTCTCGCTGTTCCACAGCCCGCTGGCCAAGGCCTTCAAGGGCGAGCGCAACGATTATCCGCTGCGCGAACTGATCCGCCTCGCGGCCGGCGAGAGCGACAACACCGCCGCCGACCTCTTGATGCGCGAGATCGGCGGCCCGCAGGTGGTGACGAAGATGCTGCGCGACGGCGGCATCCAGGGCATGTCGGTCGATCGCTACGAGCGCCAGTTCCAGCCGGAGATCTACGGACTCAAGGGCTTCGGCTGGGATGAGGTCGTGGACGAGAAGGCCTTCCGGGCCGAGCTCAAGGCGATGCGGCCGCGCCTGCGCATCGGTGCCCTCTCGAACGCGCTCAAGGACAAGCGCGATGCCTCGACGCCGGAAGCGAGCGCGCAATTCCTCGAAGCCTTCGCGAGGGGCAACTGGTTGCGCGATCCCGCGCATAACGCATTGCTGATGCAGATCATCACCGAGACCAAGGTCGGCGCCGATCGCATCAAGGCGGGACTGCCAGCTGGCTCCCGGCTCGCCCACCGCACCGGCGCCGGGCTGACGACGGATGGAATCAACCACGCCACCAACGATATCGGCATCGCGACGCTGCCGGACGGCCGGCGCTTCGTCATCGTGACCTATCTCGCGGGTTCCCGCGCCGATGCGAAGGAGCGGGAGGCGGCTCTGGCGGATGTCGCGCGGCTCGCGGTTTCAGCGCTGCGCTGACGGACGCCGCAGGATCCACGTCATGCTCGCCCTCGTGGCGAGCATCCACGTCTTGAACACATCCTTCGGCCAGCGAAGAGGCGGATGGTCGGGACAAGCCCGACCATGACGACCGTGTTGGCGACCGCCCTACCGCCCCAGCCGCTCGGCGATGAAGATGCCGCCGAGCACCAGCGCCAATGCCAGCGCGTGGTAAAGCCCGAAGGGCTCGCCGATGATCAGCACGGCCAGGATCGGCGCGAAGACCGGCACGAGATTGACGAAGACGCCGGCCCGGCCGGGCCCGATCAGTTCGATCGCCCGCATGAAGGAGAGCTGCGAAGCGATCGACGGGAGGATCACCGTGAAGGCGAGGATCAGCCAGCCCTGCGGCGTCGGGATATAGGAACGCCCCAGCGCGATCTCGGTCGCGAGCAGCGGCAGCGATGCCAGGCCGGCGAAACAGGCCATCGCCGTGAAGAAGACGAGGCCGGGCACAGCCGGCCGCTTGCGGACGCCGACGGTGAAGCCGGCATAGAACACGCAGGCGATGATCATCAGCAGGTCGCCGGGCACGAAGCGGAAGGCCGTGAGGATATGGATGTCGCCGCGGCTCGCGGTGACCACGACGCCGAGCAGCGTGACTGCGACGCCGATCCCCTGCATCAGGGTGATCCGCGTGCGGAACACCAGGAAGGCGCCCATCAGCACGAAGACCGGGATCGAGCCTTGCAGGATGCCGATATTGATCGCGCTGGTCGAATAGGCCGCGAGATACATCAGCGTGTTGAAGGCCGTGAAGCCGAGCGCGCCGAGCAGCGCGATCAGCCGCCAATGCGCGCGTAAGGTCGGCCAATGCGTCCGCAACTGGTCGCGCAGCAGCCAGGGCATGATCGCGCAGACCGCCACCCAGCGCAGCGAGGTCAGCATCATCGGCGAGATGTTGCCGACGGCGAGCCGGCTCGCCACGGCGTTGCCGGCCCACATCAACGTGGTCAACACCATCAGCAGGTAGGCATTGCCCCAGGCGCGTTGCAGCCAGGTCTGGGTGGGGTGCACGTTTCGGCCCTGTTGCGAGAAAGGGCTCATGCAATACCCTTGCGTGTACCCCGCTCATATGAGATCGGGCGCACACCTGCCCGTCGCCCTGCGCATTCCTGCGGAACGTCCCGATGATCGAAACCAGTGCCCGCCCGCTCCGCCTGCTCTTCGTCGACGGCAACATGCACGAGACACGCGAAGGGCTGCGCAAGGCTTACGGCATGGCCTATGGCGAGGCCTATGCCGCCGAGATCGCGGCGTTCGAGCCGGGCATCATCTCCGATATCTGCCTGCCGGCCGACGAGGGCGCCAATCTGCCCGACGGCGAAGGCCTCGAATCCTATGACGGCATTTTCCTGACCGGCTCGGCCCTGCACATCTACGACACCGCCCCGCCGGTGACCCGGCAGATCGAGCTGATGCGCGCGATCTATGCCAGCGGCACGCCCTGCTTCGGCTCCTGCTGGGGCATCCAGATCGGCTCGGTCGCGGCCGGCGGCACCGTCACCGCCAATCCGAAGGGGCGCGAGACCGGCTTCGCCCGCAGGATCACGCCGACCGAGGCCGGCCGCAACCACGCCCTGCTCGCCAGCCGTCCGGCCGCCTTCGATGCTCCCGCGATCCATCTCGACACCATCGCGCTCCCCGCGCATGGCACGACCATCCTCGCCTCCAACGCCTACAGCCAGGTCCAGGCCGCCGAGATCAAGCACAATGGCGGCACCTTCTGGGGCGTGCAGTACCATCCCGAATTCTCGCTCAAGCAGATGGCCGCGATCCTCGGCCGCATGGTGCCGCTGCTGATCGAGGAAGGTTTCCGCAAGGACGACGCTTCGGCGAAGGCCTGGCTTGACGATCTGCGCACACTCGATGCCGAGCCGGACCGGCAGGACCTCGCCTGGGCGCATGGCCTCGACCGCGAGGTGCTGGACACCGAGCGCCGCGTCACCGAGCTCCGCAACTTCATGGAGCATCGGGTCAAGCCGCATGCCAGCACGCGCGGACGCGCCTGACCCTCACGCCCTTGCCATAACGCTGGGCGATCGCTAGATCAGCGATCGCGAGGCCACGACCTCCCCCAACCTGGGATATGTGCCGGGACGACCCGGCGACCATGGGGGACCCGCTATGGCGTGGCTCTATCTTCTTTCTGCAGGCGTACTCGAGATCGTCTGGGCTTTCACCATGAAGCAGTCGGACGGCTTCACGCGCCCGATGCCCACCGTGATCACCATCGTCACGATGATCGGCAGCTTCGCCCTGCTCTCGCTGGCGATGCGCTCGCTGCCGCTCGGCACGGCCTATACGATCTGGACCGGCATCGGCGCGGTCGGCGCTTTCGTCGTCGGCGTGACCGTGCTCGGCGAGGCGCTGACGCCGATGCGCATCGCCGCCGCCCTGCTGATCGTCTCCGGCCTCGTCATGATGAAGCTCTCGGCGAGCTGACGGCCGCTCTTGCCAAAGCGGCCGGCGCCTTCTAGGCAGGCCGCGCCTCGGGACGACCCGCGGCCTTCGTGAACTCACAGGGGACGGCCCCACGACGCGGAAGGTTCCGCGGCGTCGCGCAACCCCGTGAGCGGAGGCCCTTAGCCGTGGCCAATCCCAGCGACCAGTTCATCGTCAAGACTCTCGTTCCGCTGCGTCTCGGCGGGCTCGATCTGGGCTTCACCAACGCGGCCCTGATGATGGTGCTCGCCACCGCCGCGATCGGCGGCGGATTGCTTTTCGCGACGCGTACGCGCGCGGTCATCCCTGGCCGCGCCCAGGCGCTCGCCGAGATGCTCTACGAATTCGTCGCGAAGACCTTGACCGACGCGACCGGCCGCGAGGGCCAGCGTTTCCTGCCGCTGATCTTCTCGCTCTTCATGTTCGTGCTGGTGCTCAACCTGTTCGGCATGATCCCCGGCGCCTTCACCGTCACCAGCCATATCGTCGTGACCTTCGCGCTCGCCATACTGGTGATGGCGACGGTCATCGGCTACGGCGTGCTGCGCCATGGCTTCGGCTTCCTCAGGCTCTTCGTGCCCTCCGATGTGCCGAAATGGCTCCTGCCCTTCGTCACGCTGATCGAGATCGTCTCCTTCCTGTCGCGGCCGATCTCGCTCAGCCTGCGCCTCTTCGCCAACCTGCTCGGCGGCCATATCGCGCTCAAGGTTTTCGGCAGCTTCGTCGCGGCCTTGCTCGCCGCCGGCATCGGCACTTCGCTGCTGGCGCCGCTGCCGCTGCTGATGACGGTCGCGCTCACCGCCTTCGAGTTCATGGTCGCGGTGCTGCAGGCTTATGTCTTCACCGTGCTTGCCTGCATCTACCTGAACGACGCGCTGCATCCGGGCCATTGAGTTGCCGGATCGCTCCTGCAAATGCAGGACGCTTCCGGCGCATCCCCCGCCTATCCGCATTCCGGCCCAATTCCGCCTTGGGCACGCCGAATTCGGCAGCGCCAATCACGGCGACGTGATTGCGACCTGGAGGGGATGATTTCGATGCGAAGCCATATTGCCGCCGCCCTGTTTCTCGCACCCGGCCTCGCCACCGCAGCCGAGACCGAATTGTCGAGCCGGATCGACCGCGTCACGGTCTTTCCGGACGGGGCGGTGGTGACGCGGCTCGGCAAGGCGGACCTGCTGCAGGGCGTCTCGCAGATCGTGCTGCGCGGCCTGCCGGCGACGATCGACCCCGCCTCCATTCGCGTGGAGGGCAAGGGCGATGGATCCTTCTCGGTCGGCGCCGTCGATGTCCGCGTCACGCCGGGCGATGCCAGACCCGTGCTCGACACGGTGATGGAGGAGAAGCTCAAGACGCTGCGCGACGAAAAGGAGAAACTCTCCGGCCAGATCGGCGCGATCGAAGCGAAGCGCGCCACGATCGAGCGCTTCGCGCAGGTCGGCCCCGACAAGCTCGGCCCCGACGGCAAGGCCCTGCCGGTCGGCGACTGGCCGGCGGTGTTCGAGGCGATCGGCACCGCGCTGGTCAAGGTCCAGGACGAATTGCGCGGCACCCGCAACCGCCTCTCCGATGTCGAGGCCGAGATCGCCGCACTGGAACGCGCCCGTCCGCAAGCCGGCCGCCCCGGCGCGCCGAAGCGCGATATCGCCATCGCCGTCGAGGCGCCGCAGCCGGTCGCGGCCGAGTTCACGGTGACCTATCGCGTCACCGGCGCGAACTGGACGCCGACCTATGAGGCCCGCCTGACGACGACCGGCGACAAGCCGGAAATCGCCCTGACCCGCCGCGCCGAGATCCGCCAGCGCAGCGGCGAGGCGTGGGATGACGTGGCGCTGACCCTCTCGACGACGCGCTCGGCCGGGGGCACCCGCGCACCCGAGCTGACGCCGATGCAAGTCGCCTTCTTCGAGCCGTCGGTGGTCTATGAAAGCCGCGCGCGAGCCGGCGCCATCGCCCCTGCACCCATGGCCCCCGCCCGCGCGAAAGCCGAGGCCGAAGCCCTGGCGGATGCGCAGGCCAAGCAGTCGCAGCGCGCTGTCGCACCGAAGCCCGCCGAGATCCAGGTGGCGACGATCGAGGCCGGCGCCTATCAGGCGAATTTCCAGGTGCCCGGCCGCGCCACGATCCCGCAGGACGGCAGCTCCCGGACGGTGACGCTGACCCAGCGCAAGACAGAGGCGACGCTCGCCGCCCGCACCGTGCCGGAGCTCGAGCAGAAGGCCTATCTCGAAGCCGGCTTCGTCCATGACGAGGAGGCGCCGCTGCTGGCCGGCCGCGTCGCGCTGCATCGCGACGGCACCTATGTCGGCATGGGCCAGTTCAATCTGGTCGCGCCCGGCGACAAGGTCGAGCTCGGCTTCGGCGCCGATGACCGCATCAAGGTTAGTTTCGCGCCGGTGAAGCGGCGCGAGAACGATCCGAGCTGGCTCGGCCAAACCCGCACCGACCTGCGCGAATTCCGCACGGTGGTGAAGAGCCTGCATGCGAAACCGGTCAAGGTCACCGTGCTGGAGCGCATCCCCTTCTCCGAGAGCAGCGGGATCACGGTCGAGACCATCGCCGCCCAGACCACGCCGCCGACCGAGAAGCAGGTCGGCGACCGCCGCGGCGTCGCCGCCTGGACCTTCGATCTCGCCCCCGGCGCCGAGAAGGAGATCAAGCTGGCCTACCGCATCAAATGGCCTGGTGATCGCGAGCTGTCCTACGAGGAGCAGCCGCTGCCGGGGAAGTGAGGCGAGGCATACGAGCCCGCCCAATCTCAAGCGGGGGAACCCCTCTCCTGTAAGGAGAGGGGTAGGGGTGAGGTGTAGGCCCCTGGAACAGTTATGTATGTCCTTACCGCAGCAGCGGTCAGGTCACCGCTACGGTGTCAAACGGCCTACCCCTCACCCTGCCCTCTCCCTCCGGGAGAGGGTTCCCCGCGTGTTCTGGATCAGCGTTGACAGATCCAACGCCTCAGAGCCCCAAGCCCATCTCGATCTCGCGCTTGCGGCCGAGATCGTTCATCCAGGTCCGGTATTTCGGCTGCATCTCGAGCTGGTGGGCGTAATGCCGCCGCAGCGCCTGGGTCAGCCGGCCGCCGCGGCCGAGCTGCTCGTCGGCGAAGCCGATCATCACCGAGTTCGGCCAGGCCTGCGGCCGGATCTCGCGCAGACGGGCGAACAGCGCATCCTCGTCCTCGGCCGCATCGGCCTGCGCCATCAGCGTCATCATCGCCGCGGTCGAGCGCGAAATGCCCATATGGCAATGCACCAGCAGATGGCCCTTGACGCGGCCGGACGCGGTCCCGCGCAGGCCCTCGCCGAAGCTCAGGATCTCGCCGACATGCTCCGGCGTCGGCATGATCTGGCCGGGGAGCGGATCGATGATGTCGTGGAAGCGCAGGGTGACGCGATGGTGCTCGCCATAGGTCCCGAAAGCGTCGATCTCGGCCCGGTCGGGATCGATCACGGACAGCACATGCGTCACCTCGCGGGCGCTGTTGCCGGGCAGTTCCTCGATGCCGCAGATCGTCAGGGTCGAGATGGACAGGGTCTTCATGGCGCGCCTCCGCTGCGGAGCCTGCCGCCTAGCGCTGTTGCGCCGGCTATGCAATCGCCGGAAATGACGGGCAGCCCTGCATGATTGCAGCCGGCCCCGGAGGGCCGGCCACGATGATCGTGATCAGGCGGCCTTGGCCTGCCCGAGTTCCTGATCGACGACGCCGACCCAGTAGCGCACACCGTCCGGGATGATCTCGTCGTTGAAATCGTAGAGCGGCGTATGCAGACCGACGAAGGAGCCGTCCGGGTTGACGCCGTTGCCGATGCGCATGAAGGCGCCCGGACGCACCAGCATCATCTCGGCGAAATCCTCGCCGCCCGTGCCGGGGCGCAACTGGCCGTTGACCTTCTCGGCACCGACGGCCGCCGACGCCGCGGCGACGCCGACCCGCACCTGCTCGGCCTCGTTCACCAGCGGGCTGGTGCCGCGATGGTAATAGGCCTCCGCCTTGCAACCCCAGGCCTGCGCCGTCGCCGCTGCAAGCTCGCCGATGCGACGCTCGACGAGGTCACGCACTTCCATGGAATAGGTCCGTGCCGTGCCGCCGATGACGAGCTCGGAGGGGATGACGTTCGAGGCGTTGACGTCGCCGCCATGGATATAGCCGACGCTGATCACCGCCGTGTCGAGCGGGGCGACGTTGCGGCCGATGATGCCCTGCAGGCCGAGCACGAAATGCGCCTGAGCATAGGTGATGTCGGTCGAGCGATGCGGCTGCGAGCCGCCATGGCCGCCGACGCCGTGGAAGGTGACCTTCCAGCTATCCGCCGCCGCAAGGAACGGGCCGACCGTGGTGCCGAAGGTGCCGGGCGCCATACCGGGCGTGTTGTGCAGGCCGTAGATCGCGTCGCAAGGGAAGCGCTCGAACAGCTTGTCGGCGAGCATCGCGTTGGCGCCGCCGCGGCCTTCCTCGGCCGGCTGGAAGATCAGGTTGACGGTGCCCTCGAAATCCCGGTTCTCGGCGAGGTAGCGCCCGGCAGCGAGCAGCATCGTGGTGTGCCCGTCATGGCCGCAGGCATGCATCCGGCCCGGGTTCTTCGAGGAATAGGGCAGGTTCGTCGTCTCATCGAGCGCCAGGCAATCCATGTCGGCGCGCAGGCCGACCGCACGGCCCGGCTTGTTGCCGCGGATCACGCCGACGACGCCGGTCTTGCCGACATTCTCGGTAACCTCGACGCCCCATTCACGCAGCTTGTCGGCGACGAGCTTGGCCGTGCGGACCTCTTCGAGGCCGAGTTCGGGATGAGCGTGGATGTCGCGGCGGATCGCGGTGAAGGCGGCATGGTGCTGGCCGAGCCAGGCATCGAGCTTCGTCATGGTCGGTGAAATCCCCTCTCCTGTGGCTGGCGCGCGGCATGGCCCCTCCATCGCCGCCCGCTGGCCCATAGCCCTTACGCCCGATTGTGGCAGCATCACTGCGCAGATGCTGCAGACCCGCCATGCTCAGGCAGTTTATCCCCTCGGATCACGGCCCGGCCTGCCGAAAAACTTGACCTGCGGACCGTGTTGGCCCATGAGGGCTTGCAAGGACCTGCCCCGAAACCCCGGCCTTGCGCCGGGGTTTTGCATTTGCGCGGGCCGCTTGCAGAAGGCAACGCGGTAACAGCAGGGACACCTCGCTCATGGCGAATGTTGTGGTGGTCGGCGCCCAGTGGGGCGACGAGGGCAAGGGCAAGATCGTCGACTGGCTTTCCAGCCAGGCCGATGTCGTCGTCAGGTTCCAGGGCGGCCATAATGCCGGCCATACGCTGGTCATCGATGGCGTCGTCTACAAGCTCTCGCTGCTGCCCTCCGGCATCGTCCGTCCCGGCAAGCTCTCGGTCATCGGCAACGGCGTCGTCGTCGATCCCTGGCACCTCGTCGAGGAGATCGGCAAGCTGCGCGCGCAAGGGGTGGCGATCACCCCCGACAACCTGCGCATCGCCGACAACGCGACGCTGATCCTGCCGCTGCACCGCGAGCTCGACCATTTCCGCGAGACCTCGAATGCCGGCATGAAGATCGGCACGACCAAGCGCGGCATCGGCCCGGCCTATGAGGACAAGGTCGGCCGCCGCGCCATCCGCGTCATCGATCTCAAGGACGAGGCCCTGCTCGAGGCCAAGATCGAGCGCCTGCTCGCCCATCACAACGCGCTGCGCCGGGGTCTCGGCATCGGCGAGGTCGATGCGACGGAACTGCTCGGCCAGCTCAAGGCGATCGCCCCGGACGTGCTGCCCTATGCCACCTCGGTCTGGGCGCTGCTCGATGCCGAGCGCCGCGCCGGCAAGCGCATCCTGTTCGAAGGTGCGCAGGGCGCGCTGCTCGATGTCGACCACGGCACCTATCCCTTCGTCACCTCCTCGAACATCGTCGCCGGCCAGGCCGCGACCGGCTCGGGCATGGGCCCCTCCGCGGTCGGCTATGTGCTGGGCATCGCCAAGGCCTATACCACCCGCGTCGGCGAAGGCCCCTTCCCGACCGAGCTCTTCGACGAGATCGGCGAGCTGATCGGCACCAAGGGCAAGGAATTCGGCGTCGTCACCGGGCGCAAGCGCCGCTGCGGCTGGTTCGACGCCTGCCTCGTGCGCCAGACGGTCAAGACCTCCGGCATCGACGGCATCGCGCTGACCAAGCTCGACATCCTCGACGGGTTCAAGGAGATCAAGGTCTGCGTCGGCTACAAGCTCGACGGCCAGGTTCTCGAGCATCTGCCGGCCGGCCAGAACGACCAGGCCCGTGTCGAACCGATCTACGAGACCATCGAGGGCTGGGAAGGCTCCACCGCCAATGCCCGCTCCTGGGCCGACCTCCCGGCGCAGGCGATCAAGTACGTTCGCCGCATCGAGGAGCTGATCGGCGCTACGGTCGCCGTGCTCTCCACCAGCCCCGAGCGCGACGATACGATCCTCGTCCATAATCCCTTCGAGGGTTGACGCGGCGCATCAACCGCGACAAGTGAGGCCAATGGCCGACTTCTATCCGATCCTGGCACGTGCGGTTGCCGGGCTGCCCGAAACCTCCCCGGAGGCCCGGCGCGCCATCTACGACCGGGCGCGGACGGCGCTCGTCGCGCAGTTGCGCGGTCTCGACCCGCCCTTGAGCGAAGCCGAGATCATGCGCGAGCGCCTGTCGCTCGACGAGGCCGTCGCCCGGATCGAGGCGGATTACGACGAGGCTCCCGCGCCGCCGCCGGCATCGGACGGCCCGGTGATCCGCACCGTCGAGAACCCGACACTGCCGATCCGTCCGCCGACGCCGAAGAAGGCGCCGGAATTCGCACCGCTGCCGCCCGCAGCGGGTGAGGACGATGGCGAGCCCCTGCCCGAGCCGGCCGAGCCGCAGGCCGCCCGGCCGCGGGTGCAGCCGCCGCGCGAGCGACGGGTGAAACCCGGCCATATCCGCTCCGCCGTCGTCGGCGGCGTCGTGGCGGTCGCGGTCGCGGCCATCGCGGCCACGGCCATCTATGTCCACAAGCTCCGACCCCAGGATACGCCGCGTCCGAGCAGCGAAACGGCATCGCAGCCGGCGCAAGCCCCCCAACCCGACAATGGCGGCAAGATCGCCGAGCGCGTCGGCGAGCCCGGCGCCCCGCCGCAGAACCGCCCGGCCGGCAGCCAGCCGAACAACGCGCCCGGCATCCCCGTGCCGCAGCCCGGCGGCGAGGTCGCGGTCGCACAGCGCGCCGTCCTCTTCGTCGAGGTACCCGAGACCCCGCAGCAGCCGCAGACCACGAGCGGCCGCGTGTTCTGGCGCCTCGACAGCGAGAGCGCCGGCCAGGGCCGTCCGATCGAGACCATCGTGCGCGCGACCGTCGAGATTCCCGATATTGGGCTGAGCCTCGATTTCACCATCCGCCGCAACACCGATTCGGCTTTCCCGGCCTCGCATATCATCGGCCTGCGCTTCACCAGCACCGGCGATCCGGCCACGCAAACCGTCAAGGAAGTCGGCGTTCCCCAGTTCAAGAGCGAGGAAGGCGAGCGCGGCGCGCCGCTCTCGGCGATCAACTCGGCGCTGGGCGACAACCTCTTCGTGGCGGCTTTGTCGAATGTGCCGGTCGAGGTCGAACGCAATACCGACCTGATCCTGAGCCGCAGCTGGATCGATGTGCCCGTGCGCTTCGCCTCGGGTCGGCGCGGCATCATCACCTTCGAGAAGGGCGTCTCCGGCAGCCAGACGCTCGCCGACGCCTTTGGCCGCTGGCGGTAGAAGCAGCACTCCGCCGTGATGGTCGGGCTTGTCCCGACCATCCACGTCTTCATCGATGCCATGCAGTGTTCAAGACGTGGATGCTCGCCACAAGGGCGAGCATGACGGCATGCTTCCTTGGAATTGCCGATTCAGGCTCAGCTCTTCCGCTCGGCCGCAAACCGCGCCGCAGCCCGAAGCACATCCGCATCCGGGCCGAAGCCCGCAAGCGCTTCCACGGCCTCGCCGCTCAACCGGTCGCGCTCGCGCTTGGCCCCGGTGAGGCCGAGCGCGCCGACCAGCGTTCCCTTGCCCTTGTCCGCGTCCTTGGCCGTCGCCTTGCCCATCTGCTCGGCATCCGATTCGACGTCGAGGATGTCATCGGCGATCTGGAAGGTCGCGCCCAGCGCCCGGCCATAGCGCCCGAGCGCGGCCAGCACCGCCGCGTCCGCGCCGCCGAGCCGCGCTCCGATCTCGACGCTCGCCGCCAGCAGCGCCCCGGTCTTCATCGCCTGGAGGCGCCGAATCTCGGCCTCCGAAAGCGCGCCGCGCACCTCATCGAATCGCCCTTCGGCAGCAAGGTCGAACATCTGGCCACCGACCATGCCCCCACATCCGGAAGCCCGCGCGAGGCTTGTCACCAGCGCCGCCCTCACCGCACCGGATTCATGCGTTGCCTCGTCGGCCAGCACCTCGAAGGCGAGCGTCAGCAGCGCGTCGCCGGCAAGGATCGCCGTCGCCTCGTCGAAGGCCTTGTGCACCGTCGGCCGGCCCCGGCGGAGGTCGTCGTCATCCATCGCCGGCAGGTCGTCATGCACCAGCGAATAGCAATGCAGCAATTCGACCGCGGCCCCCGCCCGCCTGGCCTGCTCCACCGGAACGCCCAGAAACCGTGCCGTCTCGACCGTCAGAAACGGCCGCAGCCGCTTGCCGCCGGCCAGCGCGCCGTGCCGCATCGCGGCGAGGAGACGGGGCGGACGGGCGATCTCGCCCACGGCCGGAGCATCGGACAGGAGAGCCTCCAGCAGCGTCTCGATCGCGGCCGCGTTCTGCGCTAGCCGGGTATCGAGAGCGCCAAGGCTCACCAGAGGGGGGACGGAACTCATGCGTGGATCTCGCGCTCGCTGCCGAAAGGGGGGCCTTGCCGGACGTTCGCCACATCGTCAAGCTGCGCCGCCTTGGCTCGGGCTGTCATGACCGGGGCGATCGCGGGGCGCGGGAGGGTGAAGCAAGGTGCTGGGTAGGATTCTCGGCCTGTGCTTCCGGCTCGCCCTCTGGCTGCTCCTTGGTCTTGCGGCCATCATCCTGCTCTACCGGTTCGTGCCGGTGCCCTCGACCCTGATGCTCGGCCGCTGGCTGGTGCTGAAGCCGGTCGAGCGCGACTGGGTGCCGCTCGACCAGATCTCGCCGCATCTCGTGCGCGCCGTCATCGCCTCGGAGGACCAGCGCTTCTGCAGCCATCGCGGCGTCGACTGGGTCGAGCTCAACAAGGTGCTGGAGAACGAGGACGGACCGAGCCGCGGCGCCTCGACCCTGACCATGCAGACTGCCAAGAACGTCTTCCTCTGGCCGGGCCGCTCCTATATCCGCAAGGGCATGGAAATCCCGCTCGCGATCGCCATCGATCTCGCCTGGTCGAAGCCGCGTGTCATCGAGGTCTATCTCAACATCGCCGAATGGGGCGACGGCCTGTTCGGGGCCGAGGCCGCGGCGCAGCGCTATTTCCGTAAATCCGCCGCGCGCCTGACGCCGGCCGAAGCCGCCCGGCTGGCCGGCGCGCTGCCCAATCCGCTCCTGCGCAATCCCGCCAAGCCGAATCGGGCGCTGCAATCGGCCGCCGGCCGCAGCCTGCGCCAGCTCCGCCAGCTCGGTTCGCTGGGCGATTGCGCCCTCCCCGGTTGATCCGGGCCGGGCCGGCGAATAAATCCGGATTCGGCACTAGCCATCATGGCCCCGACGGTGTAAGGCCAACGCCTCACGAGATTGATCCGTCGCTGTGGCGGATGCGTGGCCTTGGGCCAGCGTCCGGGCGGTGGCATGATGGAGAAGTACAATGGCCGTTCCGAAGAGAAAGACGTCGCCGTCGAAGCGTGGCATGCGCCGCTCGGCCGACGCCCTGAAGCAGCCCACCTATATCGAGGACAAGAACTCGGGTGAGCTGCGCCGTCCGCACCATGTCGACCTGAAGAGCGGCATGTATCGCGGCCGTCAGGTGCTGAAGGTCAAGACCGACGCCTGAGGCGTCCGGTTTTCCGGCGCCGGCAGCGATGCCGGCTTGCCAATGAGAGATTGAAAGCCGGCCGCGAGGCCGGTTTTTCTTTGCCTTAGCCTCGGGCAGCCTGCAGGCGGGCGCTTCCGATTGGTGCGCCAAGCCGTGCCGCGGCCCGGTAGAAGCTCGCCGCCGATTGCGGGCTCGCCCGCCCGCGCCGGGCGAAGGCACCGATCTCGGCCCGCGCCGCAGCCGCCTGCAGGAGCACCAGCGCGGATGCGTTGGCATCGGCGGCATTCCATTCGGTCCGGCTTCCGGCCTCGATCATGTATCACTCCGGCACAGACGAGTTGTGACGGAGCTGTCGTTGCAAGGAGGCGGCCAGTCTTAACGCTGCGTTAAGCAAAAATACCGCATCGTTTCGAAGCACTTCCCATCCCATGGACAGCGCGCCGAAGCACCGGAACGGAGCCGCGCAGCCGTCCAATCGAGGCCGAACGATGCCCTCCCCGCCGATCTTCAGCTTCCAGAACGGCGGCCCGGTTGATCCCCGCAGCATCCTCTCCTCGATCGGCGAAGTGGTCTATGGCTGGGATATCCAGAGCGACGCCCTGAGCTGGGGGCCGAATGCCGCCGAAGTCCTCGGCGCGCTTTCCGAACAGGCGATGCAGCGCGGCCTTGCCTTCGCCGGCCTCGTCGAGCCCGGCAGCGGGCCCAGCCGCTACGACGCGATCTTCTGCTCCAGCGAGCACGACAGCGGCGACGGCGTCATCTATCGCACCCGCTATGCGATCGATCTCGCCGGCCGCAAGATGTGGGCCGAGGATACCGGCCGCTGGTTCGCCGGCAGCGACGGCTATCCGGCGAGCGCGCGCGGCGTGCTCCGGCTCGAGCGCGCCGCCCGGATCGACGAGCTCGAGCAATTCGGCAGCGAGCTCTGCGACCGGCCCGCCCTGGTCGAGCGCGTCGGCATGGCCCTGCAGGAACATCTGCCGGCGGAGCGGCCGGTCGTCGTCCTCGTCGCCGCGATCGACGAGCTCGCCCGCCTCAACGACGATTTCGGCCATGAGGCCACCGACGAGATCATCGTCACCGTGCATGAGCGCCTGCGCTCGGTGACGCGCCGGCGCGACCATCTCGTCCGCTATGCCGGCAACAGCTTCGCGATTCTGCTGGTCGGCTGCCCGCCCGAGCAGATCGAGCTCGCCGCCCGCCGCTTCATCAAGGTCGTCGCGCAATCGGCGATCGAAACCAGCCGTGGCATCGCCCTGGTGCGGCTGCGCGTCGGCGCCGCCAGCGCGCCCGAGCTCGGCTCCCATGCCGGCGCGCTGCTGGCCGCAGCGGAAGGGGCGCTGGCCAGCGCCCGCGCCGGGGCCGTCGACACCGCCGTCATGGCCAGGCCGCAGCAGCGGCGCAGCCCCGGCACCGAGCAGACCGGCTTCGACGTGCAGGCCATCGCCGCCCTGAACGAACGCCGCGTGCGCCTGGCGCTGCAGCCGATCGTCAGGACGGCCTCGCGCGACATCGCCTTCCATGAAGCGCTGCTGCGCGTCGGCCAGGGCGATACCGGCCTCTACTTCGCCTCGGCCGAGCTCATCCCGATGCTGGAGCGGCGCGGGCTCGTGCGGCTGTTCGACCAGCGCGTGCTGGAACTCGCGATCGAGATGCTCGGCGCCGATCCGAAGCTCACCCTCTCGGTGAACGTCTCGCCGCGTTCCCTCAACGACCCCGAATGGTTCGACGCCTTCATCGCCTGCACCGGCGCCGCCCGGGACAAGGCTTCGCGCCTGATCGTCGAGGTCACGGAAACCACGACGATCGACAACCCCGCCCGCATCGCCAAATTGCTGCGACGGATCAAGGAGCAGGGCGCGCGCATCGCCATCGACGATTTCGGCGCCGGCCACACCTCGCTGCGGCATCTGCGCGCCTTCCCGATCGACATCCTCAAGATCGACGGCGCCTTCACCCAGAACCTGCGCCGCTCGACCGACGACCGCTTCTATGTCCGCACGCTGGTCGAGCTCGCCGGCCATCTCGGCGTCGAGACGGTGGCCGAATGGGTCGATGACGAGATGCAGGCGAGCATGCTGCGCGACTGGGGCGTCACCTATCTGCAGGGCCATCTCGTGGGGCGGGCGGAGGTGGCCGAGCCGATGCAGGCTGCGTCCCGGCGGCTCGCGGCCGGCTGAGGCAGGCGCGGTTTTGGAGTGCGTTCCCAGCGTTTGACCGAGGACAGCTAACGACCCTTAGCAGACCTTCGAGAGGGCCGCTTCCGGGCGGGCCCATTCATGCACCACTCGGCACGCGTCAATCCGATTTACGGTTGTTGGAAAGCTGCGCTAGCTTCCCGGCCTTGATGTCGGAATCTTCACTGTTCGGTTCAAGGCAGCCGACGTCGTCCGCAACGTGCTGCTCCGACAACTCGCGATCATGAACTGCGTCAAGCCGGTTTTGAGCGATACAGGCTCGCGTTCGCGCCGACTAATCCAAGCGGCGATCATCTGGAGGCAGACATGCAGATGACTTGGCTCAAGACGGCATGCATCGCCGCAATTCTCGCCGGTAGCCCCGGCCTCGCGCTTGCCCAAACGCAGCCCGTCTCCGGCAACACGCGCGCCTCGGCGCAACCCTCGACCATCTCCGAACAGGAAGCCTCCGGGATCGCGAAGGACGCCTATGTCTTCGCCTACCCGCTGATGCTGACGCACGCTACCTTGCAAAAGCTCGGCAACTTCGCCGTGGCGCCTCCTGGCGACGCTTTCGGTCCACCGAACCAATTCCATCACGCCCGGGCCTTTCCGAAGGCCGACGACAAGATCGTCATCCGCACCAATGTCGACACGCTCTATTCAGCCGCCACGCTCGACCTGAAGGCCGAGCCGATGGTGCTCTCGGTTCCGGCGACCGACCGCTACTTCCAACTGCCGATGCTGAGCCTGTGGACCGACGTGTTCGCCGTACCCGGCACCCGCACCACCGGCAAGAACACGGCCCGCAACTTCCTCGTCGTCGGACCCGGCTGGCGCGGCAAGGCCCCGGCGGGGCTGGAGATCATCCGGAGCCCGACACGCTATGTCTGGATCATCGGCCGGACGCAGACCAATGGTCCGTCAGACTACGAGAACGTCCATAAGGTTCAGGATGCGATGGGCCTGAGGCCGCTCTCGGCCTGGGGCAAGAGCAAGTACGTGCCGCCGAAGGGCAAGGTCGATCCGAGCATCGACATGCGGGCCGATCCGCCGTCCGTAGTCGACAAGATGGACGCTGCGACGTTCTACAGCCGCTTCGCCGAACTGCTCAAGGACAACCCGCCGAACCCGGTCGACTATCCGATGATCCACCGCCTGGAGCGGATCGGCTTCAAGGTCGGCCAGAGTTTCGATCTCGCGAAGCTGCCAGCGGCCACACGCCAGGCCCTGGAGCGCGGCTATGCCGATGGCAAGGCGCTGGTGGTCGCCGAGGGCAAGAAGGAGGCCGGTATTGGGCGCAAGGGCTGGGTCTACACCACCCGCAGCGGCACCTACGGCACGGACTATCTCTACCGCGCGGCGATCGCGCAGTGTTGCGTCGGGGAGAACCTACCGCAGGATGCGGTCTATCCGTCGTTGTCGAGCGATGCCGAAGGCCAGCCGCTCAATGGCAACAGCAACTACGTGCTGCATTTCGATAAGGGCAAGGCGCCGCCGGTCGACGCTTTTTGGTCGGTGACCGCTTATGACATCGACGGTTATTTCATCCCCAACGAGCGGAAGCGCTCTGCCATCGGCGATCGCGACAAGCTCGTGACCAACCCTGACGGCTCGCTCGATATCTACATCCAGGCGCAGTCGCCCGGGAAGGACAAGGAGGCCAACTGGCTCCCGGTCGCGAAGGCACCGTTCACGTTGCTCATGCGGCTCTATTCGCCACGTGAGGAGTTCCTTGAGGGCAAATGGTCGCCGCCTGCCGTCAAGCTAGGAAACTGAACGGCAGTTCCGTTCCGCCTAAGACTGGCGATCGGAACTACCCATGAAAAGGAAGCGGGCGGGAGCGGGCTGGCTGATCCCTCAGAGATCCGCTTCCGACCCAGCTCAGACATTCAAGACATCGACTATCCGCCCAAAAAAACCGCGCCCCCGTTCCCGAGAGCGCGGCTCAAAATCGTCGGGCTCGCCTCAGCGCGAGCGGGACAGCTTGTCCAGGCGCTCGCGCATCTCGTTGAGCTCGCGCTTGAGATCGCCGATGTCGCCGTTGCCGGCTTCCGCCGCCGGCTTCGCGCCGGCCGCCGCTTCCTGCTTGGCCTGCGCCGCGGCGGTGAACGGGTTGAACAGCCGGAAGGCTTCCTGGAACATCTGCATGTTCGCCCGCGTCTGTGCCTGGAGGGCGTCGAGCGCGTTGCCGCTGAAGGCCGTGCCGCCGAAGGCCTTGGTCATCTGCTCGCGGAACTTGCTCTGCTCCTGCGTGAAGTTCTCCATCGAGAATTCCAGGTAACGCGGCACCAGCGCCTGCATGCTGTCGCCGTACAGGCGGATGAGCTGGCGCAGGAACGCGATCGGCAGCAGGTTCTGCCCGTCCTTGGCTTCCTCGTCGAAGATGATCTGCGCCAGCACCGAGCGCGTGATGTCTTCTCCCGACTTCGCGTCATAGACGACGAAATCCTCGCCCGAGCGCACGAGCCCGGCGAGATCCTCCAGGGTCACATAGGAGCTGGTGCCCGTATGATAGAGACGCCGGTTGGCGTATTTCTTGATGACGGTCGGTTCTTTGTCGCTGGCCATCGGTCCTGCTTGACGTTGATCCGCGGCCGCCAGTGGTTCCGGCGTGCTCGGCGAAACGGTCTCCCATGACGCGACGATAGCCTGTCGGTGCTGCACCGCAAGCTCTTTGAGCGGGCGCTGCAAAAAACCACCGAAGGCCCTGCAACCGCAGGCATACGCCCTCCCTTACGTCACCCGATTGGCGACGCCCCGGTCGATTTCGCCTCTCGCCCGTCTTGACGGCGTCGCGGCAGGCTTCGAAGGTGGCGGGGAACGGTTGGGCCGGCGGGAGCGGTGCAGCCGCAACAACAAAGCGAGGATACCTCTCATGGCAGATTCGGATATCGTGATCGTCGGTGCGGCCCGCACCGCGGTCGGTGCCTTCAGCGGCGCTTTTGCCAACACTCCCGCCCATGATCTCGGCGCCGTCGCGATCAAGGAAGCCCTGCGCCGCGCCAAGGTCGAAGCGGCCGAGGTCGACGAGGTCGTGCTCGGCCAGGTGCTCGCCGCCGGCCAGGGCCAGAACCCCGCCCGCCAGGCCGCGATGGCTGCGGGCATCCCGCAGGAGAAGACCGCCTGGGGCCTCAACCAGCTCTGCGGCTCGGGCCTGCGCACCGTCGCCATCGGCCTGCAGCAGATCGCCAATGGCGATGCCGACATCATCGTCGCCGGCGGCATGGAATCGATGTCGCTCGCGCCGCACGCCGCCTATATGCGCGCCGGCACCAAGATGGGCGACGTCAAGTTCACCGACACGATGATCAAGGACGGTCTCTGGGACGCCTTCCACGGCTATCACATGGGCACCACCGCCGAGAACGTCGCGACCAAGTACCAGATCAGCCGCGAGGAGCAGGATCGCTTCGCCGTCGCCTCGCAGAACAAGGCCGAGGCCGCCCAGAAGGCCGGCAAGTTCAAGGACGAGATCGCGCCGGTGACCATCTCGACCCGCAAGGGCGATATCGTCGTCGACAGCGACGAGTATCCGCGCCATGGCGCCACGGTCGAAGCCATGGCCAAGCTGCGCCCCGCCTTCTCGAAGGACGGCACGGTGACGGCCGGCAACGCGTCGGGCCTCAATGACGGCGCCGCCGCGCTCGTCATCATGACCGCCAAGGAAGCGGCCCGGCGCGGCCTGACCCCGCTCGCCCGCATCGCCTCCTGGGCGACGGCCGGCGTCGATCCGCAGATCATGGGCACCGGCCCGATCCCCTCGACCCGCAAGGCGCTCGAGAAGGCCGGCTGGAAGGTCGGCGATCTCGATCTCGTCGAGGCCAACGAGGCCTTCGCGGCGCAGGCTCTGGCGGTCAACAAGGACCTTGGCTGGAACCCGGACATCGTCAACGTCAATGGCGGCGCGATCGCGATCGGCCATCCGATCGGCGCGTCCGGCGCCCGCGTGCTGGTGACGCTGCTGCACGAGATGGCCAAGCGCGACGCCAAGAAGGGTCTCGCCACGCTCTGCATCGGCGGCGGCATGGGCGTCGCCATGGCCGTGGAGCGCTGAGACAAGCGCCTCACAGCCCATGGCGAAGCGTACGACGCTCTACCGCTATCTCACCGGCCCCGATGACGCCTCCTTCTGTCATCGGGTTTCCGAAGCGCTGAGCCTCGGCTGGTCGCTCTACGGCCAGCCCACCCTGACCTTCGACACGGTCCAGGGCCGGGTCATCTGTGGCCAGGCCATCATCAAGGACGTGGACGCGGCCTACGCGCCCACCCTGAAACTATCTGAACAATAACGGCGAAACGCCGCAGGGATCATCTGAAAGGGAGACTGGCCTATGGCGAAGGTGGCATTGGTTACGGGCGGCTCGCGCGGCATCGGCGCGGCGATCTCGAAGGGTCTGAAAGCGGCGGGCTACAGCGTTGCTGCGAGCTATGCCGGCAATGACGAGGCTGCGGCCAAGTTCACCGCCGAGACCGGCATCAAGACCTATAAATGGGACGTCTCGGACTATGATTCCTGCGTCGCCGGCATCGCCAAGGTCGAGGCCGATCTCGGGCCGGTCGACGTGCTCGTCAACAATGCCGGCATCACCCGCGACGGCATGTTCCACAAGATGACCAAGGAGCAGTGGGACGCGGTGATCAACACCAACCTGAACTCGCTGTTCAACATGACCCGCCCGGTCTGGGAGGGGATGCGCGCCCGCAAGTTCGGCCGCGTCATCTGCATCTCCTCGATCAACGGCCAGAAGGGCCAGATGGGCCAGGTCAACTACTCCGCCGCCAAGGCCGGCGATATCGGCTTCGTCAAGGCGCTGGCCCAGGAAGGCGCGCGGGCCGGCATCACGGTGAACGCGATCTGCCCCGGCTATATCGCGACCGAGATGGTCAAGGCGATCGACCCGGCCGTGATCGAGAAGTCGATCCTGCCGCATATCCCGGTCGGCCGCCTCGGCGAGCCCGAGGAGATCGCGCGCGCGGTGGTGTTCCTGGCCGGCGACGATGCCGGCTTCATCACCGGCTCGACCCTCTCGGCCAATGGCGGCCAGTACATGGCCTGAGCGGGCCTTTTGGGACCGCCGCCCGGCAACGGGCGGCGGTCCTGCTTTTTGGTCAGGCCATGGCGGGACGGGGTGTGCCATCGAGCTCCGTCGCCTCGGGCGTCTGCGTGATCCCCGGATTGAGCGGATCGATGACCTCGAACGGCCGCTCGACCTTGTCCGGCGCCTCGCGCATCCGCATGCGCAGGCCGGCGAAGCCCGCAAGCGCCAGTGCGATCGCCGCCATGAAATAGAGCAACCCGTCGATATCGAAGCGCGCCATGATGCCGGCACCGACCATCGGGCCGAGGGCCGAGCCGAAGCCGCTGACCAGGATCAATCGCCCGCTGACCGCGACTACGCGGTCGGCCGGCATCCGGTCGAGCGCATGGGCGACGCAGACCGGGTAGAGCGTCGACATGAAGCCGCCAAGCAGCGCCGCCACCGGCAGCACCGCGAGGAGCGAGCGCGGCATCGCCACCAGCAGGATCACGGCCACCGCATAGCCGACCGCCAGCCCCGCCAGCACGAGGCGGCGATCATTACGATCAGACAGGCGCCCGACCGGCACCTGGAAGGCGAGCCCGCCCAGCACCGCGACGAGCATGAACAATGCGATCGTCTGCTGCGGCGCGCCGTTGCTGAGCATCCAGGCCGGCACCAGCGCATAGAAGGCGCTGGTCACGATGCCGCTGACCACGCAGCCGACGACGGAGATCGGCGCCTGCCGGGAGAGCTCGCCGTAGCGCAGCTTCGCCTCAGGCTTGAGGCCAGGCGCTTCCGCCCGCGTCGTGCTGACCATGACCAGAGCCAGCGCGAAGAGCGCGATGACGACCTGGAACGCCCCCGCCGCCTGGATCGTGAGCCCGGCCACCGCAAGCTGGCCGATCGCCAGCGCCACGAAGGTCCCGACCATATAGGTCGAGAAGATGCGACCGCGTTGGTCCGGCATCGCCTTGGCGTTGAGCCAGCTCTCCGTCGTCACGAAGAGCCCGACGCAGCCGATGCCGATCACCATCCGGCAGGTGGCCCAGACCAGCGCCGAGGTCCAGAGCGGCATCAGCGCGGTCGCAACCACGACCAGCCCGGCGAAGGCCGTATAGGCGCGAATATGGCCGACGCGCTGGATCACCCCGCCGCTCGATACCGCGCCGATGGTGAAGCCGACGAAATAGGCGCTGAGCACGATGCCGGTCGCAGCCGGGCCGAAATCCTCGAGCGTCAGCCGCAAGGACAGGAACGTGTTGAAGAAGCCGTTCGCGAGCTGCACCAGACTCGTCGCGGCGATCAGCGTTCCGATCTGAACCAGCATCGGCCAACCTCTGCAGCGGCCGGTCAGCACCCGGCCGGGGAGTGGCCAGCGCTAGCGCCTGAATGTGGGCTCAATGCGTCAGTGCCGCCGGCTCTCGCCGGCGGCACTGACATAAGCGACGAAAAACCGACCGGCTCAGCTCTGGCGCTCGCCCTTCGGCAGCAGGAAGGTCAGCAGGCCGAAGGCCGGCAGCCAGGCGCAGATCTTGAACACCTCGATGATGCCGATCTTGTCGGCGAGCAGGCCGATGCCGGCCGCAGCGACGCCGCCGAGCCCGAAGGACAGCCCGTAGAACAGCCCGCCGACGAGGCCGACCCGGTGCGGCACGAGGTCGATCGCGTAGATCAGGATCGCCGAGAAGGCGCTCGACATGATGAAGGAGACGATGATGCTGAGCACGCCGGTCCAGAACAGATCGGCATGGGGCAGCATCAGCGCGAAGGGCAGCGAGCCCAGGATCGACAGCCAGATCACCCGGTCGCGGCCGATCCGGTCGCCGATCATGCCGCCGACGATCACGCCGATGGCGCCGACGACGAGGTAGAGGAACAGCATGATCTGCGAGAGCTGGATCTCGATGCCGAAGCGCTCGATCAGGTAGAAGGTGTAATAGGAGGTGAAAGCCGCCGTGTAGCCGTTCTTCGAGATAAGCAGCATGACCAGCACGGCCATCGCCAGGAGCACGCGCCCATGCGGCAGGCCGTGGCTGGCGCTTTCCTCGACATGGGCCGAGGAGGATTTCTGCTCGCGCCGCATCGCCGAATAGCGCGCGCCGAGCCAGCCCATCACCAGCATCGCGACCAGCACCACGCCGGAGAACCAGGACAGGCTCGCCTGTCCGCGCGGCATCACCACCGCCGCCGCCAGCAGCGGGCCGACCGAGTAGCCGATATGGCCGCCGACCTGGAACACGCCCTGCGCCAGCCCCTGGCGGCCGGCCGCCGCATGGCGCGCCATCCGCGTCGCCTCCGGATGGAACACCGCCGAGCCCAGCCCGATCAGCCCCGCCGCGAGCAGCACCATCGCGTAGCTATGCGCGAAGGAGAGCATCAGGAGGCCCGCCAGCGTCGAGCACATGCCGGCGACCATCGCATAGGGCCAGGGCTTGCGGTCGGTGACGAAGCCGAGGATCGGCTGCAGCAGCGACGAGGTCACCTGGAAGGCGAGCGTGATCAGACCGATCTGCACGAAATCGAGCTGATAGTTTTCCTTGAACAGCGGATAGAGCGCCGGGATCATCGACTGGACGAGATCGTTCAGCAGATGCGCGACGCTGAGCGCCGCCAGAACCGGCATCAGTGGGCGGCGGGTGACGGATTGCAGCGGGATCGTGGTCATAAATCAGGCAATGAGCCCGCTTTTGCTTGCGGTCAACGGGGCCGGGAGCATGACGCCTATGGCTGCAAGGCTGAGTTGCGCCGCAACACCGCGCTCAGGCGTGCTTGAGCCCATCGGCAAGCCCCACGAAACCTGCTATCGCCGCGCGGTCTTCACGCCCGGCCCACTCATGACCGTCCGCACCGCGACCTTCATCGGCTTCTGCGCCATCCTGCTCTGGTCGACGCTCGCGCTGTTCACGGCGATGTCGGGCCGCGTCCCGCCGTTCCAGCTCGTCGCCATGACCTTCGTCATCGGCGGCCTGCTGATCCTCGCGATCACGGCGCTACGCGGGCAGCTCTCGCGCATCCGCCCGACGCCGGCCTCCTTCGCGCTCGGGCTCTACGGCCCGTTCGGCGACACCGCGCTCTATTATGCCGCGGTGAAGACCGCGCCGCCGGCCGAGGCGAACCTGATCCATTATCTCTGGCCGCTGCTGATCGTGCTCTTCGCCGCCCTGCTGCCGGGCGGCGGCTTGAAGCCTCGCCATCTCGTCGGCGCGCTGATCGGGCTGGTGGCGACCGGCCTCCTCGTCTCGGGAGGCCTCGGCAGCGGCAGCGGGCTCGCGCTCGGCCATGTGCTGGCGGCGCTCGGCGCCTTCGTCTGGGCGAGCTATTCGGTCGCCTCGCGCCGCTTCGCCAATGTTCCGTCCGAGAGCCTCTGCGTGACCATGCTGGGTTGCGCGATCCCGGCGCTCGCCTGCCATTTTGCCTTCGAGACCACGCTCTGGTCGCTGACAGCGGTGGAATGGGGCGGCGTGCTCGGGCTTGGGCTCGGCTCGATCGGGCTCGCCTTCGTGGTCTGGGACATCGGCATGAAGCAGGGCGACGTCGCCCTGCTCGGTGTCGCCTCCTATGCCGCGCCGGTGCTCTCGACGCTGGTGCTCGTGCTGTTCGGCTATGCGCCCGCGAGCTGGCTGCTCGCGGCATCTTGCGCACTCATCGTCGTGGGCGCGCTGGTGGCGAGCGGAGGGGCTAAGCGCCTCACGCGGTGACACATCTCGTCATGGTCGGGCTTGTCCCGACCATCCACGTCTTCGTTCGTCACATGCGGTGTTCAAGACGTGGATGCTCGCCACAAGAGCGAGCATGACGGTCGTGCGGTTCGCTCAATTCCGCCTGAGCAGCCGCTCCAGGTAATCCAGCTCTTCCGTCGGCCGCAGGGGATCGCCGAGCCGCTTGCGCAGCTCCTCCAGGATGCGCCGCGCCCGCTGGGTCGCGCTCTCGTCGGCGCCGGGCACCTTGACCCGGCCATCGGCCCAGTCGCGCTGGCGCTGCGGCCGGCCGAGCGGATCCTCGCTGCCGCGCTGTTGTGCCGAAGGCCGGCCCTGCTGCCGTCCGTCCGGCTCGCCATAGGCCTGCCCCTCGCCTTCGCCCTCGCCGGGCTGGCCCTGCATCTGCTGGGCGAGATTCTGGCCACCCTTGCGCAGGGCCTCGAGCGCGCGGCCCTGCGCATCGAGAGCGCCTTCGCCCTGGCCCTGGCCGAGCTGGCCTTCCGCCTCGCGCATCGCGTCCTCGGCCTCGTCGAGCTCGCCATTCTGCGGCGCGCCCATCCCGCGCATCCGGCGTTGCAGATCCTGCAACCGCTCGCGCAAGGCCTGCTGGCGCTGCGACAGGCCCTGCCCCTGACCGTTCTGGCCCTGCATGCCCTCGCCGCCTTCGCCGTCCTCGCCCTGCTCGCCGGGCTGCTGCCCCGGCTGCTGGCCGCGTTGCCCCTGTTGACCGCGCTGCCCCTGCTGGCCCTGCTGGCGCTGGCCCGGACGCGCCTGCTGCTGGCCGGGGCGCTGGCCGCGCTGGGTCTGGCCCTGTCCCTGCTGGCGGCGCTGCTCGTTCTGATAGGTCTCGTCGCGCAGGTTCTGCTGGTCACGCGTCATCCGGTCGAGATCGCCCAGCGCCTGGTTCATCTCGCGCTGGCGCGGGTCCTGCTGGCCCGGGCGCGCCATCTGGAGATTGTTGAGCATCCGGTTGAGCTCTTCCATCAGGCGCTGCGCCTCGGCCATGTCGCCGCGCTTCGAGAGTTCCTCGATGCGGTCGAGCATGTTCTGCAGGTCGCGCGGCGTCACCGTGCGGAAATTCTCGGGCAGGCGGGCCTGGTCGCGATCGCCGTTCTGCTGTTGCTGGCGCATCATCTGCTCGGCGAGCTGGCGCATGAAATTGTCCATCGCCCGGCGCATCTCGTCGGTGAGCTTCTTGATCTCCTCTTCGGAGGCGCCGCGCTCCAGCGCCTGCTGCAGGTTCTCCTGCGCCTGCCGGAGCGCCCGTTCGGCATCGGACATGTCGCCGTCCTCGAGCTGGAGCGCCATCGCCCACATCAGCTCGGAAACCTCGCGCAATTCATCGTCGCTGCCGGACCGGCGCAGGCGCTCGGTCAGCATGCGCATGCCGAGATAGATTCCGGGCTCCTTCATGAAGAGGCCGGGTTCGATCATCAGCGCATCCATCGCGAGCTGCACCTTGGAGCGGTCGTCGACATCCATGACGAGCTTGCGGCGCTGCTCGACCAGCGCCTTGGCCAGCGGCTTGGTGAAGGTGCGCTGCGGCAGCACGACCTCGAGCGGCTCGCTGCGGCCCTCCTGCCCGGCTTCGTCCTTGGCGATCAGCACCATCCTGACCTTGGCGCCGGCCCAGGGATCGGCGGAGAAATCGACCGTGCTCTTGTTCTCCTCCTCGCCCGAGGCGGAGGACGGCACGGCGAGGTTCTGCTTCGGCGGCTCGACCAGCGAGCGCCCGCCCTTGGCCACGTCGGGACGTGAGACGTTCACCTCGATCGAGGCGATGCCGTAATCATCCCTGGCCTTGTAGGTGATGCCCAAGCCACCCGATTGCGCGCCGGTCACCGGCTTCGGCGGATCGGTGAAGGCGATCGTCGGCGGCTGGTCGGGGACCGAGGTGATCGAGAGCGTGGCGCCGGGCGCGCCGCTGCCGGTGAGCTTCAGCGTGCCGTTGCCGGCGAGTGTGAAGCGCTTCTCAAGGACCGCCTGCTGCGGTCCGACCGGTTGAGCGGGCTTGGCCTGAGCATCCTTGCCTTCGCCCTCCTTGGCCTCCGGCTTGATCAGGTCGAGCCGGCCGGTCGTGGCGACGTCCATGTTGGTCTTGCCGGCGATGCGCACGACGATGACCGATTTCTCGGGGGCGCTCAGATGCGGGCTCGCGAGCTTGGCGAAATCGATCAGGATCGGCGGCAGCCGCGTATAGGCGGGCGGATCGATCCAGGCGTCTACGCGGGTCGAGGCAGCGATGGCCGACGGCCCCTTCCAGTCGAAAGCGGCGGAAAGGCGCTGCGTGAGTTCGGGCCCGGCCACGAAGAGACCGGTGATGGCAGCGAGCAGCGGCACGGCGCGCAGCGCCAGCCGGTCGTGACCAGCCATGCGCGGCTGCGGCGGCTGGACGCGCAAAGCCGCGACCTGCCGGCTCTGGCGCTCGACATGCAGCTTCCACAGGGCCTGCGAGACGGGATCGGCCGAGCCGATCGCCAGGCTGTCCTCCAGCGAGGAAGCCGGGCGATGGCCATCGGCGAACGAGCGATCGAGCCGCGCCAGTGCATCGCGATGCGTTGGCAGCACGAGCCGGGCGACATGCCAGAGGCTGGCGACAAACGCCCCGGCAAAGGCCAGCACGCCGATGATCCGCCCATACCAGGGCAGATGCGTCCACAGTCCGAACCAGGACACGGCGAGAAAGGCGAGGACGATACCGAGCGGCAGCCACAGCCGCGGCCATAGCCGCTCCCAGCCGAGCGAGACGCGCGAGGCCAGCGCGAGACGGGAGAGCCGCTGCCGGATGCCGTCGATCGTGTCGGGCGCCTTGCGGCGCTCTGCCTCGTTCATGCCATCGCTCCGGGCAGCCCCCATTCCTGTCTGAACTCGCCTGACCCAATCAGGCTAGCACGGGAATGTGGCATTGCCAGTGCGAAGAGGCGCCGGCACACAGCGCTCCGCCTTTCGTGAACGAAGCGGCGCGACGCTGGACCGATCAGGCGAACCAGCCCGGCAGCTTGTCCGTGCCGATGAGCTCCTCATAGCTCTGGCGCGGTCGCGTCACGGCGTATTGGTCGCCCTTGACCATGACCTCGGCCACCAGCAGGCGCTGGTTATAGGTCGAGGACATCGAGGCGCCATAGGCGCCGGCCGTCATGAAGGCGATGAGGTCGTTCTGCCGGAGCTTCGGCAGCTTGCGCCCGGTGGTGAAGGTGTCGCCCGATTCGCAGATCGGTCCGACCACGTCGTAAGCGAGTTCCGGCCCTCCGATCTCAGGCTCCGCCACCGGCCAGATCTCGTGATAGGCCTCGTACATCGCCGGCCGGACGAGATCGTTCATCGCCGCATCGACGACCAGGAACTGCTTGGTCGGGCGCGGATTGAGATGCAGCACCCGCGTCAGCAGCACGCCGGCATTGCCGACGATCAGGCGGCCGGGTTCGAAGCCGAGCTCGACATCAAGCCCCTTGGTGACCTTGGCGACCATCTCGGCATAGGCTTCGATCAGGCCCGGCCCGTAATCGAAGGTCTTCGGGATATCATAGGGAATGCCGAGTCCGCCGCCGAGGTCGAGCCGGTCGACGCGGTGGCCCTCAGCCCTGAGATCGCCGAGCAGCGCGACCATCTTGGTGTAGGCCGCCTCGAAGGCATCGATCTCGCCAATCTGGCTGCCGATATGGACGGCAAGGCCCATGATCCGCACGCCCGGCATGTTGGCCGCACGGGAATAGAGCCGGCCGACCTCCTCGAAGGAGACGCCGAACTTGTTCTCGCAGGAGCCGGTCGTGATCTTGGCATGGCCGCCGGCGCCGATATCGGGATTGACCCGGAACACCGCTTCCTGCCGCTTGCCAAGCGAGGCCGCCACCTTGGAGAGCAGGTCGAGTTCGCTCTCGCTCTCGATATTGACCTGGTAGAGCCCGGCCTCGACCGCGAAGCGCAATTCCTGCTCGCTCTTGCCGACGCCGGAGAAGACGATCTTCTCAGGGGGAATGCCGGCGGCCAGCGCCTTGCGCACCTCGCCTTCCGAGACCGTGTCGATGCCGGCGCCGAGCGCGCCCAGCGTCTTCAGCACGCCGAGATTGCCGTTCGCCTTCATCGCATAGAAGACATGGGTCTTGCCGGCCGGCGCGGTCGTCTTCATCGCCGCCTCGAACAGCTTGTAATGCCGCTCGATCGTCGCGCTCGAATAGACATAGACCGGCGTGCCAACCTCGGCAGCGATCCGCTGGAGATCGACGCCCTCGGCATGGAGCGAGCCGTCGCGATAGGCGAAATGATGCATGGAATGAGCTCGCAATCAGGCTAGGCAGGCGTCAGTCTCAGGCGGAGCGAAGCAGCGACCCGAGCCTGACGCAGAATAGGGACGTCGCGACGGCGCTGGCCGTCACATCAGCGGGTCAAGGACGAAGGACCGGTTCGGCACGGTAATCGCCCGGTTGGCCTTTGCCGGCTTGGCCAGCACGGAGGCCGAGCCCAGCGAGGCGGGGTCGTTCTCCTTGGCGCCGATCTGGTCGTCCGGCAGGTCGATGGCGCCGGTCGCATTGGGCGGCGCCTCCAGTGGCCCCTTGCGCCCGCAGGCGGCGAGCGCAACGGCCAGCAGACCGACGACCAGCAAGGTGCGGCCGAGTTTCAGGCGGGAATCAAGCACGAAAACGAACCCTCGGGGCGAAACGTGGCGGGACCTTAGCGGAGGATGCGGCGGAGCGCGAGCGCTTGTGGCGGTCCCCTGTCATTCCGGGGCTTCGCGGAGCGAAGAACCCGGAACCCACGACGGGGTGAGACATCTATTGCCCGTTGCAAGCGCCTCGCCCCGCCCAGTCGTGGGTTCCGGGTTCGCGCCTGCGGCGCGCCCCGGAATGACAACGGTGAGTTACTGCAAGCAGATATCGCCAGATCTCAGCCTTTCGCGAGCTGCTTCAGCCAGCGCCTGGCCTGCTTGCGGACATTGGCCGGGGCCGTGCCGCCATAGCTGACGCGGCTCTTCACCGACTGGTCGACGCCGAGCACGGCGAAGACTGCCTCGGTGATCTGCGGCTCCACGCCTTGCATCTCGGCGAGCGAGAGCTTCTCCAGCCCGACCTTCTTCTCCGAGGCAATGCCGACGAGCCGGCCGGTGACGTGATGCGCGTCGCGAAACGGCATCTTCAGCACGCGCACCAGCCAGTCGGCGAGATCGGTCGCCGTGGCATAGCCGAGGCCGGCGGCCTTCTTCATCACCTTGAGGTCGGGCTGCATGTCGCGGACCATGCCGGCGGTGGCGGCGAGGCAGAGCGACAGCGTCTGCAACGCGTCGAACGTGCCTTCCTTGTCCTCCTGCATGTCCTTCGAATAGGTCAGCGGCAGGCCCTTCATCATGGTCAGCAGGCCCTGCAGCGCGCCGAAGACACGGCCCGCCTTGCCGCGCACCAGCTCGGCCGCGTCGGGATTGCGCTTCTGCGGCATGATCGAGGAGCCCGTCGAGAAGGCGTCCGAGAGCCGGACGAAGCCGAATTGCGGCGTCGACCAGAGCACGATCTCCTCGGCGAAGCGCGAGAGATGCATCGCGCAGATCGAGGCCGCCGAAAGCGTCTCCAGCACGAAATCGCGATCAGAGACCGAATCGAGCGAGTTCGCCGTCGGCCGGTCGAAGCCGAGCGCCTTCGCCGTCATGTGCCGATCGATCGGGAAGGAGGTGCCGGCGAGCGCAGCCGCGCCGAGCGGGCATTCGTTGAGGCGCGCGCGCGCATCGCGGATGCGGCTGCGGTCGCGGCCGAGCATTTCGACATAGGCGAGCAGGTGGTGGCCGAAGGTGACCGGCTGCGCCGATTGCAGATGGGTGAAGCCCGGCATCACCGCGCCGGCATAGGTATCGGCCTTCTCGGCCAGCGCGAGCTGAAGGTCGGCCATCTGGCCGTCGATCTCGTCGAGCGTGTCGCGCACCCAGAGCCGCATGTCGGTCGCGACCTGGTCGTTGCGCGAGCGGGCGGTGTGGAGGCGGCCGGCGGCGAGGCCGATCTTGTCCTTGAGGTTCGACTCGACGTTCATATGGACGTCTTCGAGCGCCCGCGAGAACGTGAAGGTGCCGCTCTCGATCTCGCCCTCGACCTTTTTCAAGCCGGCGGTGATCGTCGCGACATCCTCCTTGGTCAGGATGCCGGTCTCAGCCAGCATGGCCGCATGCGCCAGCGAGCCGCGGATGTCCTGGCGCCAGAGCTTCTTGTCGAAATCGATGGAGGCATTGATCTCCTCCATGATGGCGTCGGGACCTGTGGCGAAACGCCCACCCCACATGCGATTGCTCACGACGGTCTTTCCTGCTTTTGAGGACGCATAATGACGTCTGGAAAAAAGATCGGACTGGCCCTCGGGGTCGTGGCGGCGCTCGGCCTCGCTGGCGTAGCGGCCTTCTACTCCGTCCGGGGCGATGCCGGCAACGGATCATGCAGCGCTGCGCGCGCGACCGCGGAGCGCATGAAGCCGCTGGTCAAGGGCGAGGTCGCGGCTGTCGAGCTGCGCGGGCGCCCGCAGCAGGCCCCCGCTCTTGCCTTCACCGGCCCGGACGGCCAGCCGATGACGCTTGCCGCACTCAAGGGCAAGACGCTGCTGGTCAATCTCTGGGCGACCTGGTGCGCACCCTGCCTCAAGGAGATGCCGGCGCTCGACGCGCTCCAGAAGGAGATGGGCGGGCCGGATTTCGCGGTGGTCGCGATCAATATCGACACCCGCAATCTCGACAAGCCCAAGGCCTGGCTCGCCGACAACAAGATCACCACCCTGCCCTTCTACGCCGATCCGCAGGCCGCGACCTTCCAGGCCCTGCGCGCCGCCCACAAGGTCGAAGGCATGCCGGTCAGCATCATCGTCGACAAGGCCGGTTGCGAGCTCGGCATCATCCAGGGACCGGCCGACTGGGCGAGCACTGACGCGAAGGCGCTGATGAAGGCCGCCATCGGCAAGCCTTGAGCGATTTGGCTTCCGGGGTCGGGGAGGTTATTGGCTTTCGGCCATGAGCTATACGATCGGCCTGGCCACCACCTTCCACGATCCCGCCATCGCGATCATCGGCCCCGATGGCGAGGTGCTCTTCGCCGAGGCGACCGAGCGCTACCTGCAATACAAGCGCGCCCCGAACTGCGAGCCCGATTCGGCGCCGCGCATGGAAGGCCTGCTGAAGCGCTACATCCCTGAGGACGCCGAGGTCCGCATCGCCACAAGCTGGGGCGAGGACTTCACCGGCTTCCTCGACCAGATGGCCCGCGCCGGTTCCTTCACGCTCGACGCACTGCTCAAGCTCTCGCCGGAACTCAACCGCTCGCTGGTGCCGGAGCGCACCGAGCGCGCCCTGATCGCCTCGCTGCATCTCGGCCAGCAGCGCGCCGGCATGGGCGTGCTGCTCGGGCTCGACCGCGCCTATGGCAAGGCGAACGTCACCGGCCTGAAGCGCTACGGCCACCATCTCAGCCATGCCGCCTATGCCTGCTGGTCCTCGCCCTTCGACAACGCCGCCTGCCTCGTCGTCGACGGCATGGGCGAGACCGGGGCGTCTGCCATCTTCGCGCTGGAGAACGGCAAACTCCGCGAAGTGAAGCGCCATCGCGGCCGGGAATCGATTGGCTTCTATTTCGGGCTCGTCACCGATCTCGCCGGCTTCGACCAGGCCAAGGGCGAGGAATGGAAGATCATGGGGCTCGCCCCCTATGGCAGGACCGATCCGGAATTGATGGCGCTATTGCGCAGGCTCTACTCGATCGAGGGCCACAAGCTCTCCTTCGCCAAGGCCGATGTGGTGCAGGCGGTCGCCGCCGAGATCCTGGCGAAGCGCCCGGCGGACGCACTCGACCAGGGCTGGGCCGATCTCGCCCGCTGCGGACAGGACGTCTTCGCCGAGATGATGGAAGCCCTGCTGGCTGAGGCCGCGGCGCTCGTCCCGAGCGAAAACCTCGTCATGGCCGGCGGCTGCGCGCTGAACTCATCCTTCAACGGCAAGATCGCCGGCCGCCACGGCTTCAACACCGTGTTCGTGCCCTCGGCTCCCGCCGATGACGGCAACGCGATCGGCGCCGCCTGGCTTGCCCACGCCGAAGCGAACCCCGACTGGCGCGCACCGAAGGGGCCGCTTTCGCCCTATCTCGGCTCGACCGTCTCGACCGAGCCCTTCGAGCGGATGCAGCTCTGGGAGAAGCGCCTGCGCAAGCTCAGCGCCGACGAGATCGCCCCCGTCACAGCCAAGCTCCTCACCGAGGGCAAGCTGATCGGCTGGGTGCAGGGCCGCGCCGAGTTCGGCCCGCGTGCGCTCGGCAACCGCTCGATCATCGCCGATCCGCGCCCCGCCGACGCCAAGGACATCCTCAACGCCAAGGTGAAATACCGCGAGGCCTTCCGCCCCTTCGCGCCCTCGATCCTGGCCGAGCATGCCGCCGACTGGTTTGAGAACTATCAGGACGCGCCCTATATGGAGCGCACGCTCACCTGGAAGGAAGCGGTGCGCGACCGCGTCCCGGCCGTCGTCCATGAGGATGCGACCGGCCGCCTCCAGAGCGTGACAGTGGAGCGCAACCCGCGCTATCACGCGCTGATCTCGGCCTTGCATGAGCTGACGGGCGTGCCGGTCATCCTGAACACCTCGTTCAACATCATGGGCAAGCCGATCCTGCACACGGCGGAGGACGCGATCCTGATGTTCTACACGAGCGGGCTCGACGCGCTGGTGATCGACGACTGGCTGCTGGAGAAATAGCGGGCGGCCGACCGATCCGCTGCGTTGATCAGTCGGATCACGCGAAATCGCTGGTTTCAGGATTGTTTGCGGTCATTCTTCCGGCCCATCGGAAGGAGACGACGCCATGCTGCAATTGCGCCCGAACTGCGAATGCTGCGACCGCGACCTGCCGCCGCAATCGCGCGACGCCCTGATCTGCACCTTCGAATGCACCTTCTGCAGCGACTGCGTCGAGACGCGCTTCGCCGGCACCTGCCCGAACTGCGGCGGCGACCTCGTGCGCCGGCCGATCAGGCCGGAGCGGATGCTGGAGAAATACCCCGCCTCGACCGAGCGCATCCGCAAGCCTCACCCGCAATGCGCGGCGGCTTGAATCTGACACGGATGCATCCGAAGAGGCCGACCGAGCAGCTAGCGAGCATGCTATGACGCTCATGCCTATCGTCTATGGTGCGCCCTACAGCGTCTATGTCCGCGCTGTCCGGCTGGCGCTGGAGGAGAAGGGCGTAGCCTACCGGCTCGACCCGATCGACGTCTTCGCCGAGAGCGGGCCGCCGGCTTCCCTACTGGAGAGGCAACCATTCGGCCGCATCCCCGCCTTCGAGCACGATGGCTTCCGGCTCTACGAGGCCGGCGCCATCGAACGCTATGTCGATGAGGCGTTCCCCGGGCCTGCCTTGCAGCCTTCCGCGCCGCGCGAGCGCGCCCGCGTCAATCAGCTGACGAGCATCCTCGATTCCTACGCCTATCGCACGCTGGTCTGGGACATCTATGTGGAGCGCGTCTCCGCCCCCAAGCAGGGACGCACGCCGGACGAGGCGCGAATCCAGACCGCCTTGCCCAAGGCGCAGCTATGCCTGCGCGCAATCAACGACCTGATGGATGGCGGGCCCTATCTGGCCGGCGAGGCGCTGACGCTGGCCGATCTTCATGCCGCGCCGATCTTCGCCTATTTCACGCTGGCGTCTGAGGCCGAGGCGCTGCTTGCCGAGCAGCCCGCCGTCAAGGCCTGGTGGGCGAGCATGGTGCGGCGGCCCGCTATGCAGGCCACCGCCTTTCCCGCCTAGGCGGTTTCGCCACGGAGATCGCCAAAGCCACCTGTTGCCCGCTCGCGACGCGGGCAGATGGGTCGTGGCGACGAGCCTTTAGCTCGCCTGCTTCACCGCGATGCCCTTCTCTTCGAAGAGCTGCTGCAATTCGCCGGCCTGGAACATCTCGCGGGTGATGTCGCAGCCGCCGACGAACTCGCCCTTGACGTAGAGCTGCGGGATCGTCGGCCAGTTCGAGAAGGCCTTGATGCCCTCGCGGATTTCCTGGTCCTCGAGCACGTTCACGCCCTTATAGGGCACGCCGATATAGCCGAGGATCTGCGCGACCTGGCCGGAGAAGCCGCACATCGGGAATTGCGGCGTGCCCTTCATGAAGAGCACCACGTCGTTGTTCTTCACTTCCGCTTCGATGCGGGCATTGACGTCGGACATCGTCTCGTCTCCTGAAGCGGGTTCAAGGCCCGCCGGATGCTACTGTTCTAATCTTGGGGAACGCTGGTCGTCAGCGCAAGGGCGTGCAGCACGCCGCCCATATTCCCCTGGAGCGCGGCATAGACCATCTGGTGCTGCTGCACCCGGGTCTTGCCCTTGAACGCAGCCGAGACGACGGTCGCGGCATAGTGGTCGCCGTCGCCGGCCAGGTCCTTGATCTCGATCGCCGCGTCCGGCAGCGCCGCCTTGATCATGCGCTCGATCTCGTGGGCATCCATCGCCATGGCTGAACTCCTCAGGCCGCCTTGCCGGCCATGTAGGACGGCAGCCAGTCTTCGTGGATCTTGCGGAGATCGGCGATCGCCACAGCCGGCTCGCCCGGCAGGCTGAGCGAAGCACCGCCGGTACGACCGATGGCGAGCGCCGGCACGCCGGCCGCCTTCGCCGCAGCGATTATCGCCTCGGCCTCGGCCACTGGCACCGTCAGGACGTAGCGCGCCTGATCCTCGCCGAAGAGCGCGGCGTGGGCGGGGCCCGCCGGCAGCGTCTCGATGGTGGCGCCGACGCCCTTGGCCATCGCCATCTCGGCGAGCGCCACGGCAAGACCGCCATCCGAGAGATCGTGGCAGGTCGAGACCTTGCCCGACGCGATCAGCCCGCGCACGAAATCGCCGTTGCGGCGCTCGATCGCGAGATCGACCGGCGGCGGGGCGCCCTCCTCGCGGCCACAGATCGTCGCGAGATAGGCGCTCTGGCCGAGCCAGCCGGCGGTCTCGCCGATCAGGATGATCGCCTCGCCCGCGGCCTTGAAGGCGACGGTCGCATGCTTCGTGACATCGGCCATGACGCCGACGGCGCCGATGGTCGGGGTCGGCAGGATCGAGATGCCGTTGGTCTCGTTGTAGAGCGAGACGTTGCCGGAGACGACCGGGAAGTCGAGCCCCTTGCAGGCCTCGCCGATGCCGCGGACACAGCCGACGAGCTGGCCCATCACTTCGGGCTTCTCGGGATTGCCGAAATTCAGGTTGTCGGTGATCGCGAGCGGGGTCGCGCCGGTCGCGGTCAGGTTGCGCCAGGCTTCCGCCACCGCCTGCTTGCCACCCTCGAACGGGTCGGCCTCGCAATAGCGCGGCGTCACATCGGCGGTCATGGCAAGGCCCCGCGGCCCGTCCTCGATGCGGATCACGCCGGCATCGCCACCCGGCGTCACCGCCGAGTTGCCGAGAATCAGCGTGTCGTACTGCTCCCAGATCCAGCGCTTGGAGGAGAGGTCCGGCGAGCCGATCAGCCTCTTCAGCGCCTCGGCATTGCCGCAAGGCGGCATCACGGTCTCGGCCGCGATGCGCTGCTGCAGGGCGGTCTCGATCCAGGGCCGGTCGTATTCGGGAGCCTCGTCGCCGAGCTCCTTGATCGGCAGGTCGGCCATGACCTCGCCCTGGTGCTTCACGACGAAGCGCAGCGTGTCGGTGGTGTGGCCGATGACGGCGAAGTCCAGGCCCCACTTCCTGAAGATCGCCTCGGCGGCGTCCTCATGGCCCGGCTTGATCACCATGAGCATGCGCTCCTGGCTCTCTGACAGCATCATCTCATAGGCGCTCATGCCCTCCTCGCGGCAGGGCACCTTATCGAGGTCGAGCTCGACGCCGAGATCGCCCTTGGCGCCCATCTCGACGGCCGAGCAGGTCAGGCCGGCAGCGCCCATGTCCTGGATCGCGTCGACATGGCCGGCGGCCATGATCTCGAGGCAGGCTTCGAGCAACAGCTTCTCGGCGAAGGGGTCGCCGACCTGCACGGTCGGACGCTTCTCCTCCGACTTGTCGTCGAATTCGGCCGAGGCCATGGTCGCGCCGTGGATGCCGTCGCGACCGGTCTTGGAGCCGAGATAGACGATCGCCTTACCGACGCCTGAGGCCTTGGCGTAGAAGATCTCGTCGGCCTGGGCGATGCCGACCGCCATGGCGTTGACGAGGATGTTGCCGTCATAGCGCGTGTGGAAGCCGGTGGCGCCGCCGACATTCGGCACGCCGAAGGAATTGCCGTAGCCACCGATGCCGGCGACGACGCCGGAGACCAGATGACGGGTCTTCGGATGCGCCGGATCACCGAAGCGCAAAGCGTCGAGCACCGCGATCGGGCGGGCGCCCATCGTGAAGACGTCGCGCAGGATGCCGCCGACACCGGTCGTCGCGCCCTGATAGGGCTCGATGAAGGACGGGTGGTTGTGGCTCTCCATCTTGAAGACGATGGCGGTGCCCTCGCCGATATCGATGACGCCGGCATTCTCGCCCGGGCCCTGGATCACCCAGGGTGCCTTGGTCGGCAGCGTCTTCAGATGGATTTTCGAGGATTTGTAGGAGCAGTGCTCGTTCCACATCGCCGAGACGATGCCGAGCTCCGTGATCGTCGGCTCGCGGCCGATCAGATGCAAGAAGCGCTGGTACTCGTCCGGCTTCAGGCCGTGCTCGGCGACGAGCTGCGGGGTGATCTTGATGTCGTTCGGAATCACGGGCTCAGGGTTCCTGGCGGGTCCGGCGATAGGGGTTGGCAGGGGCATAGCGTGCCTCGGCCCGCGAGACAACATTCCCCGGCGCAGACGGCGCTTTCAACTCTGGATGGCCGTCAGGGCGGCCCTGAGCGGGACCGGAATCGGCACGGGCTTCTGGCTCGCGCGCTCGACATAGACATGGGTAAAGCGGCCTTGCGCCGCCACCCGCTCGCCGCCCTGCCGGAAGATACCGATGCGGTAGGTCACCGAGCTGTTGCCGAGTCGCTCGACCGCGATCCCGGCCTCCACCGTCTCGGGGAAGGCGACGCTCTCGAAATAGGTGCAGCCGGTCTCGACCACGAGCCCGACGATCTCGCTGCCGGCAAGGTCCAGAAAGCCGCCCTCGATCAGCCAGGCATTCACCGCCGTATCGAACCAGCCGTAATAGACGACATTATTGACGTGTCCGTAGGCGTCGTTGTCGTGCCAGCGCGTCGGAATGGCGCGGAAGACACGGAAATCGGCGCGGCTCAGGCGCGGCTGTCGCTCGCTCATGTCCTGAATGCCTCTCCACCGTCATGCTCGCCCTTGTGGCGAGCATCCACGTCTTGAACACGACCTTCGACCAGCGAAGATGTGGATGGTCGGGACAAGCCCGACCATGACGGCACGGCAACAGCCATTCTCAACGTCCTCCCGGCTTCTCGCCCGTCTTGATTTCCGGCACGCCGAGCGCATCCGCCAGCCGCGCCTTGGCCGAACCCGGCTTAAGCGGTTTCTGCTGGCTCTCATGCGGCGCCCAGCCGGAGACCCAGACGAATTCGAAGGTCGCGGGCAGGCGCCCGTCGGGATCGGCGAATTTTTCTGCGTAGAGCGCAGCCGCGCGCAGCAAAGTCTCGCGTCGGGACGGTGTCTTGCGCCGGGCAACGAGTGCATTGGCCCAGCCCATGGCGCGCAGGTCGCGCAGCAGCCCGAAGGCGTCGCGATAGCGCACCGTCACGATCTCACTGTCGATGACGGGCAGTGCGAAGCCGGCACGCTGCAAAAGTCCGCCAAGGTCGCGCAGATCGGCGAAGGGTGCGACGCGCGGGCTGACCCCGCCCGTCGTCTCGCTCTCGGCTTCGAGCAGCGCCTGCCGGAGTTCCTGCAGGGTGCGCCCGCCAAGCAGGCAACCCATAAACAGCCCGTCGGGCCTAAGTGCTCGCTTGATCTGGATGAGCGCGCCGGGCAGGTCGTTGACCCCATGCAGCGCGAGCAGCGAGACGGCGAGGTCGAGCGAGCTGGCGGCGAAAGGCAGGCGTTCGAGATCGCCGACCACATCGGCCGGCGTGCCTTCCGCCTCCGCCATGCGCAGAAGCCGCCCGGCCCGGCCGGCCAGCACGGGCGCGACGACGGGCAAAGCCGTACCGAGATCGGCGGCGACCGCGAACTCGCGCAGCACCGCTCCGAGTCGCTCGCCCAGATCATCCGCAGCACGCAGCAGCAGGAAATCCGGATAGTCGCTGGCGAGTGCGCGCCTCAGCCGCGAACGGCCGAGCGCGCGGTCGAAGACAAGGCTCTGGTCACTCAACTTTGCACCGCCGGCAAGACACAAGCCCTCGTCCTTGGAGATGCCATTCCTAGTCGGATTGACGCCTCAGGACGAGGGCTGAGTTGAACGAGTCTTGCCTGGTTCAGCGGTCGAGCAGCTTGGCGATCTCTTCGCGCAATTGCGGGCCGAGATCGCCGCGGTCGAGTGCATAGGCGACATTCGCCGCGAGGAAGCCGATCTTCGAACCGGCATCGTAGATCTCGCCGTCGAAGCGCACCGCGTAGAACGGCTCCTGACGCGACAGCGCGACCATCGAATCGGTCAACTGGATTTCGCCGCCGGCGCCCTTCTCCTGGTTGGCGAGCAGGTTGAAGATCGTCGGCTGCAGGATGTAGCGGCCGGAGACATGCAGGTTGGACGGCGCCGTGCCCTTCGGCGGCTTCTCGACCATGCCGGTGATCTTCGAGACCTTGGCCTTGGCGTCCTGGACGGCGACGATGCCGTACTGGTGCGTCTGGTCGTCCGGCACGGGCGCGACGGCGATATGGTTGCCGCCATGCTGGTCATAGGCCTCGATCATCTCGGCGAGGCAGCCCTTGCCCTGGCTGTAATGCAGCATGTCCGGCAGCAGCAGCGCGAAGGGCTCGTCGCCGACGATCTCGCGCGCGCACCAGACGGCATGGCCGAGACCGAGCGGGGCCTGCTGGCGAGTGAAGCTGGTCGCGCCGGCGGCCGGCAGATCGTGCCTCAGCGCTTCCAGCTCTTTCGTCTTGTTGCGCTTGGCCAGCGTGTCGTCGAGCTCATAGGCCATGTCGAAATGGTCCTCGATCACCGCCTTGTTGCGGCCGGTGACGAAGATGAAATGCTCGATGCCGGCGGCGCGCGCCTCGTCCACGACATGCTGCACGACCGGGCGGTCGACGATGGTCAGCATCTCCTTCGGGATCGCCTTGGTGGCGGGCAGGAAGCGGGTGCCGAGACCAGCGACAGGAAGAACGGCCTTGCGGATGCGTTTCGTCATGCAAAATCCATTGGGCGCGATAGCCTTGCCGAAGCCAGGCAATGATGGGAACGGCCGTACAACTGTCATGGTTGGCGGCCATCAGGCGGTATTAGCCAACAGGCCTTGAGAAGCCGTCAACGGTTTTTCGATAAAGGCGGTTCCTGACGAAGATGAGGCGAGAGACAAGATGGCGGTATTGGTTTCCGGCGGCGCCGGCTACATCGGCAGCCACATGGTCCTGGAGTTGCTCGATCGCGGCGAGAAGGTCGTGGTCCTCGACAATCTCTCGACCGGATTCTGGTGGGCGGTGCCGCCCGAGGCGATCTTCGTTCAGGGCGATATCGGCAACCAGGAGCTGGTCGAAGGGCTGATCGGCGAATATGAGATCAGCGAGATCGCGCATTTCGCCGCCAGGATCGTGGTTCCGGAATCCGTCACCGACCCACTGGGCTATTATTTCAACAATACGGTGAAGACCCGCGGGTTGATCGAAAGCGCCGCGCGCAAGGGCGTGAAGCACGTCATCTTCTCCTCCACCGCCGCCGTCTATGGCGAGCCGGCGGTCTCGCCGGTGCCGGAGGAGATCGCGCTCAACCCGATCAATCCCTATGGCCGCTCGAAATTGATGAGCGAGTGGATGCTGCAGGACGCCGCCAAGGCGCATGGCTTCTCCTACGTGGCGCTGCGCTATTTCAACGTCGCAGGCGCCGACCCGAAGGGCCGCTCCGGCCAGTCCTCGCCGAATGCGACCCATCTGATCAAGGTCGCGAGCCAGGCCGCTCTCGGCCAGCGCGACGGCCTCACCGTCTTCGGCACCGATTATGCGACGCCGGACGGCACCTGCGTGCGCGACTATATCCACGTCACCGATCTCGCCCGCGCCCATCTCGCCGCGCTGGATCATCTGCGTAGCGGCGGGACAAGCCTCACGCTGAACTGCGGCTATGGCCGCGGCTATTCGGTGAAGGAGGTCGTCGAGGTCGTGAAGAAGGTTTCCGGCGTCGATTTCCCGGTGGTGCTGGCCGAGCGCCGTCCGGGCGACCCGGCCTCGCTGATCGCCCGCGCCGACCGCATCCGCGCCGAGCTCGGCTGGCAGCCCGAGCATGACGATCTCGAACAGATCGTCTCGCAGGCACTCGCCTGGGAGGACAAGCTCAGGACGAGGAACGCCTCGGCCTGAAGCCGCGCGTCGCTTGCCTCATGCAAGCGACGCGCTCATCATCCCGAAGAATGATGTCAGCCAGCGTGAACGTCATCGAGGCTCCCGACGACAACAGACAGACAAACCCGTGAGATCGCTCCCCGCTTTTCGGAGTAGACGCCCAAACCCAGAGGCGCGCCATGAAACCAGCAGAGATCAATCGCTACCTGATCCGATTTGGCTATCTCGGCGGCTTCGAAAAGCTCCTGCGCTCAAAAGCCGTCCACCCGACACCCGCCAGGATCGGGCAGGTTCGGGCCAGGCTCTTCAAGCTTCTCCTCTCCAAGGTCATGGAGGGCAAGCGGGAGATCAACCATCTTCAGATCGCCATCGACCAGCTTGAGGCAGCCTGCCGCAGCGGCCTGGATGCCAAGCGTATGGAGAACGATGCCGCCTATTCGGCCGCAGCCGGCCGGCTCGCCTCGCCGCTTCAGGATTTCGATGGCTGGGTGATCAGCCTGTTCGAAACCGACATGGCGCTCTTGTCGAACATTCACAATCCCGCAACCGCGGACAACCGGATCGACTCGCTTTCCGGTTCGTTCACGGCCCTGTGGCGGCAAAGGATGGCGGATGAGGACGGGCTTGTAAGCCATCCGGACCTGTTCGATCTGTCCATTCACATCGACTAGCGCCTGTGGGCGGTTACGAAGCAACCTCGATCAGGCAAACTCTGGCCATTCCGGGGCCGAGCCTGCCGCACGCCCCGGAATGACAGGATGAGTCAGGGCGCGGCCCCCTCCTCCGCCGGCTCGCGCACGTCGAGCACGGTCAGGCGCTTCACGTCGCCGGAGCGCGTCGTCCAGTCGATGGAGCGCTCGGCCGCCATGCCGATCAGCGCGACACCGATCGGCGTCATCACCGAGATGCGGTTCTTCTCGATATCGGCATGCTCAGGCCAGACCAGCGTGATGGTGCTCTCGCGCTTGGTGGTTTCGTCGCGATAGACGATCTGGCTGCCGATGCGGGCGTGGTCGTGCGAGACGCGCCCCTCCGGCAGGATACGCGCCCGGTCGAGTTCGTGAGTCAGCTCGGCGGCAAGATCGGGCATGGTATGGGCCGCGCCGGCCGCGATGCGGCTGAGCATGGCATGGTCCGCGGCCGTGACGGTGATGGCGGGACGCTTGGTGGACATCAGGACAGGTCTTTCATCGAAAAGGCGAGCGCCCGCCGGCGGACGACAGCCGCACGGCATCAGAAGGTCGAACTCGCAGGAAAAAGCGGCAGAGCAGGCGCACCCCCGAACCGGAGGCGCCAAGCGCGACAGGCCCGGGGCTAGAAGCCCGCGATGAGGTTGCCCGAGCGGTGCAGACCGCGGCGGAAGGGAGACGCGCTATTCATCCGTTGAGAATCTGACAATCGCCGATGCTTGTCAAATCACGAATGCCGCAACGATCGCGATACGAATTAACCCCTGGTTAATCTTGTTCGGGCGCTGTGAAGATGTTTCGATCCAGCATTCGCCGGGAGTATCCATGCGCCTGTCCGTCATCGCAGCCTCAGTCCTGATCAGCCTGGCACCGGCGCTGGCCCAGACCACCGGCTCGATCAACGCGTCCGGCGCCCATGCCCGCAGCAATGCGCAGGCGACCCCGGCCAGCGCCCCCTTCGACGTCTTCGTGCAGCGGCTCTGGCCGCAGGCTCAAGGCCGCGGCATCTCGCGCGCGACCTTCGACCTCGCCTTCCGCGGCGTGACGCCCGACGCCTCGATCGTCGCGCTGACCAGGAAGCAGTCGGAATTCAGCGCTCCGATCTGGAACTATCTGGAGAACGCCGTCGGCGGCTCGCGTATCGGGCGCGGGCGCGAGGCCGCGGCCGAGAATGCGAGCGTCCTCTCCCAGGTCGAAGCGCGCTACGGCGTGCCAAAGGAGGTCGTGCTCGGCGTCTGGGGCATGGAGACCAATTACGGCTCGTTCAAGGGCGGCAAGGACGTTATCCGCTCGCTCGCGACGCTTGCCTCGATCCGCTATCGCGGCGACTTCTTCCGCGATGAATTGCTCACCGCGCTGGAGCTGATCGAGAAGGGCCATGTCGAGCGCAGCGAATTGAAGGGCTCCTGGGCCGGCGCCATGGGCCACACCCAGTTCATGCCGTCGAGCTACATGAAATACGCGGTCGACTGGACCGGCGACGGCCATGCCGACATCTGGACCTCGTCGAGCGACGCGATCGCCTCCACCGCCAATTACCTCAAGGGCTATGGCTGGGTGCCCGGCCTGCCCTGGGGCATGGAGGTGACGCTGCCACAAGGCTTCGACCACCGCCTCGACAAGGCAAGCTTCTCTGCCTTCGCTTCCGCCGGCGTCCGCCGCGCCGATGGCAATCGCCTGCCCTCCTCCGGCGAAGGCCGGCTATTCTATCCGGCCGGCCATACCGGCCCGGTGATGCTGCTCACCGCCAATTTCGACGTCATCAAGAAATACAACTCCTCCGATGCCTATGCGATGGCCGTCGGCCATCTCGGCGACCGGATCGCCGGGCGTTCCGCCATCCAGGCGAGCTGGCCGACCAGGGCCCCGCGCCTCGACATGGCCGCGACCCGCGATCTCCAGCGCCGCCTGAAGGCGCTCGGCCTCTACAATCACGATGCCGACGGCCGCATCGGCACCGGCACGCGCGAGGCTGTCAGGCGCTACCAGATCAGCGCCGGCGAGATCGCCGACGGCTATCCGACGCCGGCCCTGCTGTCGAAGCTGCGCGGCAAGCGCTGACTTTCGGCCGCTCCCGGCCTATAGTCGCGCGGGGGAACCACCGGATCGGCCTATGCGCCTGCGCTCGTTCGCCATGGTTCTGGCTGCCACCTGCCTGCTCCTGCTGACGGGCGGGCCGGTCTCCTTCGCCCAGCAGCAGCCGCAACAGCGCAGCCTGTTCCAGATGTTCTGGCAAATACCAGCGCAGCCACGCACGGCTCCTCAGCCGCGCCAGCGCGTCGCGCCGGCCGTACGCCGCCGCGAAGCGCCCGTCGTCGTCCGCGACGATCCCGTCATCCCCAAGGTCGACGTTGCCCACCATATCGTCGTGATGGGCGATTCCCTCGCCAACCTCCTGGCGAACGGGCTCGACGATGCCCTCAACAACCGCCCGGATGTCGAGGTCATCCACCGGGCCAAGCCCGATTCCGGCCTGGTGCGCAGCGATTTCTACGACTGGCCGAAGACGATCTCCGAGCTTCTCGCCAGCGACCAGAAGATCAGCATCGGCGTCGTCCTGCTCGGCCTCAACGACCGCCAGCCGATCCGCGAGGGCGAAACCGTCCATGAACCGCTGAGCCCGCGCTGGCTCGAACTCTATCGTGACCGGATCGATGCCATCGCCAACGCCTTCGCCACCCGGCGCGTGCCGTTGATCTGGGTCGGCGCGCCGCCGATGCAGAACGGGCGGCTCTCGGCCGACATGATCACCCTCAACGATCTCTACCGCCAGCGCGTCGAGAAGGCGGGCGGGCAATATGTCGATCTCTGGGGCGGCTTCGTCGATGCCGAGAACCGCTATGCCGCGACCGGCCCGGACGTCTCCGGACAGATGGTGCGCCTGCGCCTCGGCGATGGCATCCACTTCACCGCTGCCGGCGCGCGCAAGGCTGCGCATTTCGTCGACCTCGTCATCCGCCGCATGATCGAGGCGACCCCTCAGGGCAGCGTCATCGCCCTGCCCGTCTCGCCCGAGACCGGCGCCCCCAGCGCCCTTGAGCTTCAGCCCGGCGGCGTCGAGCGGCTGATCGACCAGATGGTCGCGGGCGTGCCGACGATCGGCCTGCCCGCCGCCTTGCAGGCCCGCCCGCTCGCCGGGCCGATCCAGCCCCTCACCGGTCAGGCGGCCCTATCCGAGCAGCCATTGCTCGCCTCGATCACCGAGGCGCGCGGGCGCGGCGACGCCGCCCTCCAGCTCGAACGTGTCTTCGGCCAGGGCATCGCGCCGGACCCGGTCGCGGGCCGGCTCGATGATTACCGCTGGCCGCGCTGACCGGCCCTCACCCCGCCATCAGCCGGTCGAAGACCGGATCGGGATCGTCGACCTCGACCAGTTTCTTAGCCGTGATCACCCAGATCCGCGTCGCTACGGCGCGCACGAAGGCGCGGTCATGGCTGACCAGCAGGCAGGCCGTTTCCTGCTTGATCAGCTCGCTCTCCAGCATGTCCTGCCCCTCGATATCGAGATGGTTGGTCGGCTCGTCGAGCAGGTAGAAATTGGGCTCGGCGAGGCGCAGCAGCAGCATCGCCAGCCGCGCCCGCTGCCCGCCGGACAGGCGAGCCGTCGGCGCGGTCTGCGCCTCGCTCGCGATCCCTGCGCCGGCGAGCACGGTGCGGGCCGTCTGATCGCCGAGGTCGCTGGAATGCTTCACCGCATCCCAGGGCGTGCGCCAGGTGTCGAGCTGCGACAGGCCCTGGTCGGAATAGCCGGCCTTCAGGGTCGCTGCGCCACGGATCTCCGGATCGGAGCCGTCCAACGCCGCCTGCAGCCGCGCGACGAAGCGCGTCTTGCCGCTGCCATTGGCGCCGAGCAGCGCGATCCGGTCACCCTTCTCGATCCAGAGTGGCCCAGTGCGAAACAGCAGGCGCCCGTCGGGCGTGGCGACCCCAGTTTCCTTGATCGCGACCAGTGCCTTGGCATGGGTGCCGCTGCTGGCGAGCCGGATCGTGCCGGCCGAGCGCTCCTTGTGTCCCGGCCGCGCCTGGTCCTCCAGCTTGTCCGCGCGCTCGGAGAGTTGCTTGGTCTTGACCACCAGCAGGTCCGAGCCGGAATTGATGCCGATATTCTTCAGCTTGGCGGCCTGCTGCCTGAGTGCTTTCACCTTGCGCATCTCGTTCTCGAATTGCCGGTCGCGCGCCGCGTCGCGCTCCTCCAGCGCCTGCAGCGCGCGCGAATAGGGCAAGGCGAAATCGGCGCTCTCCGCCGGGCGCAGGAACAGGGTGCGCGTGCTGACATCGTCGAGGAAGGCGCGGTCATGGCTCGCCGCGACCACGGCGCAGTCGCGCGGCAGGTTGGCCAGAAAGCGCTCCAGAACGCCGATCCGTTCGAGATCGAGATGGTTGGTGGGCTCGTCGAGCAGGAGCAGATCGGGCTCGATCACCGCCGCCCGCGCCAGCAGCATCGTGCGCTGCCAGCCGCCGGAAAGACTGCCCACGGCGCGGCTGCGCAGGCTCTCCTCCACCATGAGATCGTCGAGCAGCACATCGACGCGCCAGCTCTCGGTCTCGGCCGCCTCGGCATCGAGCGCGTCCAGCACGGCATCGTAGAGGCTCATCGGCAGCAGCCGCTCGGGCGGGTCCTGCGGTGCGAAGGCGGTGACGAGCCCGCGCGAGCGGGTCAGCGTCCCGCCGCTCGCCTCCTCGCCGCCGGCCAGGATGCGCAGGAGCGAGGATTTGCCGCGCCCATTGGCTGCGACGAGGCCGAGGCGGTCGCCCTTGGCGATGGCTAGGTCGAGGCCGGCGAAGAGCGGCGCGCTGCGCGCGAGCGACAGGTCTTTCAGGGTGATCAGGGACATCGGAATCTCATGAGGTCAGGCATGCACGCAGGAGCGCGCCAGATAAGGCTGACGATGAGACGGCGATGCGTTCCCGGTCAGCCCCGCGAGGTAAAGCGCGGGGCGCAGACAGGTCCGCGGGTGCGGCAATGGAAGCGGCGGCGCGGCGCCTGCTTCCCCTTCTGGTGCGATTCCATGGTGGTGATCATAGCGACGACGCGAGCAATGAACAGAGCGTCGTCGACATGAGGGGCGCGAGCGCGGCGCGGAACGTGCTCATGACAAAAAGCGGCTCCGCCCGCGTTAGAGGGAGATCGGCGAGCTGGCCGAACCGGCTAAATCTCGGGATGGAAGCGGCGAGAGAAACCCATGGCTGACGACAAGATCGAGATCGAGAACGTCAACACGCCCGGCAAGACCGAGCGGGTCGACCGCGCCAAATATCTCGCGATGCGCGAGGCGCTGCTGGCGGTCCTGCCGCAAGCGGCACCGGGCCTGAAGGTCCCCGATGCCAAGGAGGCTCTTCTGCCACACCTGCCCGACGCACTGTTTCCGCAGGGCAAGACGGCGGGCTGGTGGCTGAAGGCCGTGCAGCTCGACCTCGAAGCCAAGGGCACGATCAGGCGCGCGCCCGGCTCGCCGGTCCGGCTCTACAGGGCCGGACCGTCAAAGGACTGAACGCTCAGTCTTCCGGGGCCGACGCCTCCCGTCACACCGGCAGGATCGTCGCGCCCATCAATTCCTTGTCGATCGCATGCGCCGCCTGGCGGCCCTCGCGGATCGCCCAGACCACGAGCGATTGGCCCCGGCGCATGTCGCCGGCGACGAAGACCTTGCCGACGCTGGTCTTGTAGTCGCGGTCATTGGCGACGACGTTGGCGCGCTTGTCGACTGCGGCGCCCGACTGCGCGATCATCCCTTCGATCACCGAACCGGCGAAGCCGATGGCGAGGAAGCAGAGATCGGCCTGCAGCACGAATTCGGAGCCGGGGATCGGCTTGCGCTTCTCGTCGACGCGCGCGCATTTCACGCCGGTGAGCCGGCCGTTGCGGCCCTCCAACCCGAGCGTCGCCGCCTGGAACTCGCGCTCGGCGCCTTCCGCCTGCGAGGACGAGGTGCGGAACTTCGTCGGCCAGTACGGCCAGACGGTGAGCTTGTCCTCAAGCTCCGGCGCCATCGGCCGGATGTCGAGCTGCGTCACCGAGAGCGCGCCCTGCCGGAAGGCGGTGCCGACGCAGTCCGAAGCGGTATCGCCGCCGCCGACCACGACGACATGCTTGCCGGCCGCACTGATTGGCGCCTCGTTCGAGACATCCTCGCCGCCGACGCGCTTGTTCTGCTGGGTCAGATACGGCATCGCGTAGTGGACGCCGGCGAGATTGGTGTCCGGCAGGCCGGGATCGCGCGGCGCTTCCGCCCCGCCCGTCATCAGCACCGCGTCATGCTCGGCCATCAGCGTGGCGAAGGGCAGGTTCACGCCGATATTGGCGTTGTAGTGGAAGGTTACCCCTTCCGCCTCCATCTGCTTCACCCGGCGATCGATATGCTTCTTCTCCATCTTGAAGTCGGGGATGCCGTAGCGCAGCAGGCCGCCGGCCTTGGTCTCGCGCTCATAGAGATGGACATCGTGCCCGACGCGGGCGAGCTGTTGCGCCGCAGCCATCCCGGCAGGACCCGAACCGACGATGGCGATGCGCTTGCCGGTGCGCTTCGCCGGGATTTCCGGCGCGATCCAGCCCTCTTCCCAGCCCTTGTCGGCGATCGCCTGCTCGATCGTCTTGATCGTCACCGGCATGTTTTCGAGGTTGAGCGTGCAGGCTTCCTCGCAGGGCGCCGGGCAGATGCGGCCGGTGAATTCCGGGAAGTTGTTGGTGGAGTGGAGGTTGCGCAAAGCATCCTCCCAGCCGCCGGAATAGACCAGCTCGTTCCAGTCCGGGATCTGGTTATGGACCGGGCAGCCGGTCGGCCCGTGGCAGAACGGAATGCCGCAATCCATGCAGCGCGCCGCCTGCTTCTTGATATCGCGCTCCTCCAAGGGGAGCGTGAACTCGCGGAAGTGGCGAATGCGATCGCCGGCGAGCTGATACTTCTGCTCCTGCCGGTCGAATTCGAGAAAGCCCGTGACCTTGCCCATGCCGTTTCTCTCGCCGTGTGCGCGGGGCGTCCCCGTGCGCGTGCCTTAACCTGATCGAGATGCCGGGGCGCAAGCTGGCCCCGGCGGGGTGGCGTTCGCTTATTCCGCAGCCTGCAAGGTGCGGGCCTGTTCCATTTCGCGCAGCGCGCGGCGGTACTCGACCGGCATCACCTTGACGAATTTGGTGCGGTAATCCGCCCAGTTGTCGAGGATGGTGCGGGCGCGCTCCGAGCCGGTGTAGTCGACATGGTTCGTCAGCATCTGCATCAGGCGCTCTTCATCGTGGCCCGACATGTTGGTCATGTCGATCCGGCCCTTGTGCTCGAGATCGCCGCCGTGATGGTGCAGGCGCTCCATCAGGTCCTCTTCCTCCTCGACCGGTTCGAGATCGACCATCGAGAGGTTGCAGCGCGACTTGAAGGTGCCGTCCTCGTCCAGGACATAGGCGATGCCGCCCGACATGCCGGCCGCGAAATTGCGCCCGGTCTGGCCGATGACCGCGACGACGCCGCCGGTCATGTATTCGCAGCCATGGTCGCCCGTGCCTTCCACCACCGCGATGGCGCCGGAATTGCGCACAGCGAAGCGCTCGCCCGCGACGCCCCTGAAATAGGCCTCGCCCGCGATCGCGCCGTAGAGCACGGTGTTGCCGACGATGATCGAGCGCTCGGCCACGGCCTTGGTCGCCGGATCAGGCTTCACGATGACCTTGCCGCCGGACAGGCCCTTGGCGACATAGTCATTGGCCTGGCCTGTGAGCTCGACCGTGACGCCGGCCGCGAGGAAGGCCGCGAAGCTCTGGCCGGAAGTGCCGGTGAGCTTCACCGTGATGGTGTCTTCCGGCAGGCCGGCATGGCCATACTTCTTGGCGACGGCGCCCGAGAGCATCGCGCCCGTGCTGCGGTCGACATTGCCGACCGGCTTCTCGATCACGACCGGGGTGCCGGTCTCGATCGCGTCGGTGGCCTCGGCCAGAAGCTGGCGGTCGAGCACGGTGTCGATCGGGTGCTTCTGCAGCTCGACATGGCGGATCGCGACGCCCGGCAGGTCGACCTTGTGGAAGAGCTTGGTGAAGTCGAGCCCATTCGCCTTCCAGTGTTCGATCGCATCGCGCTTGTCGAGCAGGTCCGAGCGCCCGACGATCTCCTCGATCTTGGTGAAGCCCATCTCCGCCATGATCCGGCGGACATCCTCGGCGACGAAGAAGAAGTAGTTCACGACATGCTCGGGCAGGCCCTTGAAGCGCTTGCGCAGCACCGGGTCCTGCGTCGCGACGCCGACCGGGCAGGTATTGAGATGGCACTTGCGCATCATGATGCAACCGGCCGCGATCAAGGGAGCGGTCGAGAAGCCGAACTCGTCGGCCCCTAACAGCGCGCCGATGACGACGTCGCGGCCGGTCCGCAGGCCACCGTCGACTTGCAGCGCGACGCGGCCGCGGAGCTGGTTCAGCACCAGCGTCTGCTGCGTCTCGGCCAACCCGATCTCCCAGGGCGAGCCGGCATGCTTCAGCGAGGTCAGGGGGCTCGCGCCGGTGCCGCCCTCGAAGCCGGAGATGGTGATGTGGTCGGCGCGCGACTTGGCGACGCCGGCCGCAACCGTGCCGACGCCGATCTCGGAGACGAGCTTCACCGAGACATCGGCTGCCGGATTGACGTTCTTCAGGTCGAAGATGAGCTGCGCCAAATCCTCGATCGAATAGATGTCATGGTGCGGCGGCGGCGAGATCAGGCCGACGCCCGGCGTCGAATGCCGGGTCCGGGCGATCTTGGCGTCGACCTTGTGGCCGGGGAGCTGGCCGCCCTCCCCGGGCTTGGCACCCTGCGCCACCTTGATCTGCATCACATCGGCATTGACGAGATATTCCGCCGTGACGCCGAAGCGGCCCGATGCGATCTGCTTGATCGCAGAGCGCTTCGAGCGCCCGTCCGCCATCGGCCTGAAGCGGATCGCTTCCTCGCCGCCCTCGCCGGTATTCGACTTGCCGCCGATCTGGTTCATCGCGAGCGCGATCGTCTCATGCGCCTCGCGCGAGATCGAGCCGAAGGACATCGCGCCGGTGGCGAAGCGCTTCACGATCTCGGCCGCCGGCTCGACGCTCTCCAGCGGCACGGGCGCGCGGCCGTTATCGGTCGCCATCTTGACCTTGAACAGGCCGCGGATGGTGCTGAGCCGCTGCGCGTCGTCGTTGACCTGCTGCGCGAACTCCTCGTAGCGATCCTGCGCGTTGAGGCGCACCGCATGCTGCAGCGAGGCGACGACGTCCGGCTTCCAGACATGGTCCTCGCCGCGGACGCGGTACATGTACTCGCCGCCGATATCGAGGCTGTTGCGGTAGAGCGGCGAGTCGCCGAAGGCATCGCGATGCCGACGCAGGCTCTCCTCGGCGATCTCGTCGAGGCCGACGCCCTCGATCGCGGTGCCGGTGCCGAAGAAGAACTTGTCGACGAAGGCGCTCTTCAGGCCGACGGCGTCGAAGATCTGCGCGCCGCAATAGGACTGGTAGGTCGAGATGCCCATCTTGGACATCACCTTGAGCACGCCCTTGCCGACCGACTTGATGTAGCGCTTCACCACCTCGTCGGCGTCGACCTCCTCGGGGAAGGCGCCCTGCTCATGCTGGTCGAGCAGGGTGTCGAAGGCGAGATAGGGGTTGATCGCCTCCGCGCCGTAGCCGGCGAGGCAGCAGAAGTGATGGATCTCGCGTGGCTCGCCGGATTCGACGACGAGGCCGACCGAGGTGCGCAAGCCCTTGCGAATCAGGTGATGGTGCACCGCCGCCGTCGCCAGCAGCGCCGGGATCGGGATGCGGTCCGGCCCGACCTGCCGGTCCGACAGGATGATGATGTTGTAGCCGCCATGGACCGCGGCCTCGGCGCGCTCGCAGAGCCGCGCGACCGCGCCTTCCATGCCGCCCGCGCCCTCGCGCGCCGGATAGGTGAAGTCGATCGTCTTGGTGTCGAAGCGATCCTCGTAATGGCCGATACAGCGGATCTTTTCGAGATCGTCATTGGTCAGGATCGGGGTGCGGACCTCCAGGCGCTTGCGCCGCGAGGTGCCCTCCAGATCGAGGATATTCGGACGCGGCCCGATGAAGGAGAGCAGGCTCATCACCAGCTCCTCGCGGATCGGGTCGATCGGCGGGTTGGTGACCTGGGCGAAGTTCTGCTTGAAATAAGTGTAGAGCAGCTTCGACTTGAGCGAGAGCGCCGAGATCGGCGTGTCCGTGCCCATCGAGCCCACGGCTTCCTGCCCGGTCACTGCCATCGGCGCCATCAGCAGGCGGACATCCTCTGTGGTGTAGCCGAAGGATTGCTGGCGATCGAGCAGCGGCACGTCGGTGCGCGAGGCCCGCGCCTCGACCGGCGGCAGGTCCTCCAGCACGATCTGCGTGCGCTTCAGCCAGTCCTTGTAGGGGTTGGCGATGCAGAGCGAGGTCTTGATCTCGTCATCGCCGATGATGCGGCCCTGTTCGAGATCGATCAGCAGCATCTTGCCGGGCTGGAGGCGCCACTTCTCGACGATCTTCTCCTCCGGGATCGGCAGCACGCCGAACTCGGAGGCGAGCACGACGAGCCCGTCATCGGTGACGAGATAGCGCGCGGGGCGCAGGCCGTTGCGGTCCAGCGTCGCGCCGATCTGGCGCCCGTCGGTGAAGGCGATCGCGGCCGGCCCGTCCCAGGGCTCCATCAGCGCGGCGTGATACTCGTAGAAGGCGCGCCGCTCCTCGTTCATCAGCGGGTTGCCGTTCCACGCCTCGGGCACCAGCATCATCATGGCATGGGCCAGCGAGTAGCCGCCCTGCACCAGGAATTCGAGCGCGTTGTCGAAGCAGGCCGTGTCGGACTGGCCCTCATAGGAGATCGGCCAGAGCTTCGAGATATCCGAGCCGAACAGGTCGGAATCGACGCTCGCCTGCCGCGCCGCCATCCAGTTGACGTTGCCGCGCAGCGTGTTGATCTCGCCGTTATGGGCGACCATCCGGTAGGGATGGGCGAGGCGCCAGGACGGGAAGGTGTTGGTGGCGAAGCGTTGGTGGACCAGCGCCAGCGCGCTGATGAAGCGCTCGTCCTGCAGGTCCTTGAAGTAGGAGCCGAGCTGGTTCACCAGCACCATGCCCTTGTAGACGATGGTGCGGCAGGACATCGAGACGGGGTAATATTCCGCCGTCTTGCGCTCCTGATGCTTGTAGACCTTGTTCGAGACCGACTTGCGGAGGACATAGACCTGCCGCTCGAACTCGTCCTCGTCGGTGATGTCATCGGGCCGCCCGACGAAGAGCTGGCGATGCACCGGCTCGGTCGCCAGCACGGCCTGGCCGAGATCGCTGTTGTCGACCGGCACGTCGCGCCAGCCGAGGAAGACGAGCCCCTCCTCCGCCACGGTCTGGGAGATGAGATCCTCGCACATCGCCCGGGCGGCGGGGTCGCGCGGCATGAAGAACTGGCCGATGGCGTAGTAGCCCTGCTCCGGCAGGGTGATGCCAAGCCGCGCGGTCTCCTCGCGGAAGAACTGGTCGGGGATCTGAACGAGGATGCCGCAGCCGTCGCCGAGCTTCGGATCGGCACCGACGGCGCCGCGATGGTCGATATTGTGCAGGATCTGCAGGCCCTGCTGCACGATCGTGTGGCTCTTGCGGTTCTTCATGTCGGCGATGAAGCCGACGCCACAGGAGTCTTTCTCGTTATTGGGATCGTACAGGCCCTGACGCACCGGCATCGCCGGATCGCGCACGGCCGGAAAGCGCTCGAAAGCCCCTGCGCCGCTCGACTTGCTGGTCACGCTCATCGTCAAACCCCGCTTCCCAGAACCCCGCGAGCTTGCGCCGGCAGGGAGACCCGTCAGTCCATGATCCCGACCGCGGCGGCCCTCGGCGCCGACTGGAAGTCGGCAGCAAGGATGGGGCCAAGGCGGTCCGGCCGTCGTCTCGTTGGAGGCTTTGCTTGCGCTTTGTTTCCACCGCGCCCGCGTCCTCCGCAGGCGCCTCGGGCGTGCCTCGCCCGTTCGCGCCTGTCTTCAGGCCGTCGTTTTACGGACGGCGCGCGTACGATTGGCTTTGGCGTTGGTAGCCCGGCCCTTCGTCATGCTCGCCTCCGTTGCAACGGCGCGACCTCCAGCTAGAGCAGCCTTTGGTCGGCGCGGTGAAAAATGGGACAGTAACACTGTCCTATTGCGATGAACTTGCCAGAATTCCAATCTACGCACAAGCGCCGATTTCGCGCTGCAGCGAAATTTTATTGCAAAATCGAATCTGTACCAGACATTTCCGGAACGAAAGCCTGACTCAGGCAGCCCGGTTCTTGTTTTTGGCGCTTCCGCACGAATCCGTCCGGCGCGGCGCGCAAACCCCCTCCTCGCGGGTGCCGCTTGGCAGGAAAACGCGCTGCGCCTAACCCTCAAGCCATGGATTTCTTCAGCGACAACACCGCCGCCGCCAGCCCCCGCGTCATGGCCGCGCTCGCCGCCGCCAATGCCGGCGCCGCCTCCCCCTATGGCAAGGACGACTGGACGCGCCGCGTCGAGGAGCGCTTCGCTGCGATCTTCGAGCGCGAGGTCGCGGTTTTCCTCGTCCTTACCGGAACGGCAGCGAACGCACTGGCGCTCGCCAGCATCGTCAAGCCCTGGGGCGCGATCCTCACCCATGAGGAGGCGCATGTCGTCGAGGACGAATGCGGCGCACCCGAGTTCTTCACCAACGGCGCCAAGCTGGTCGACCTGCCCGGCACCGGCGCCAAGCTGACGCCGGAAGCGGTGACGAAGGCGCTCTCGCATCTGCGCGCCGGCGATTTCCATCAGGTCCAGGCGCAGGCGCTGACGATCACGCAAGCGACCGAATGCGGCACGATCTACACGCCGGCCGAGGTGCGCGCGCTGAAGGATGCCATCACGCCGCGCGAGCTCAAGCTGCACATGGACGGCGCCCGCTTCGCCAATGCGCTGGTCACGCTCGGCTGCACCCCGGCCGAGATCACCTGGAAGGCCGGCGTCGACGTGCTCTCCTTCGGCGGCACCAAGAACGGCGCGCTCGCGGCCGAGGCCGTGATCTTCTTCGACCCGGCGCAGGCCGAGGAGATGAAATGGCGGCGCAAGCGCGCCGGCCAGACGCTCTCCAAGGGCCGCGTGCTCGGCGCCCAGTTCGAAGGCCTGCTCGCCGACGACCACTGGCTCGACCTCGCCCGCCACGCCAATGCCCGGGCAAAGCGCCTGGCGGATTCGGTCGCGCAAGGGGGCGAGGCCCGCCTCGCCTGGCCCTGTCAGGCGAACGAGGTCTTCCTCGTGCTGCCACCCGCCGTGCAGGAGCGCCTGAAGGCGGCCGGAATCGGCTATTACGACTGGTCGGCGCGCTCGCTGCCGCCGGAAGCGCCGCTCAGGGATGGCGAGGTCGTCGGGCGCTTCGTCATGTCCTTCGCGACGGAAGCGGAGCATGTCGAGCGCCTGATCGCCGCGATCGCGGGTTGAACGGGCCCATTTGCGCCCCGTTTCCAGCCCCACGCCCGCCGCAATCCCTAACAAGACTGGACGCCGAGCAGTCATTCGTTAAGGGAATTCGGCATGGCAGATCGTTCGACCGCACCGGGGCGCATCGCGCTGATGGGCCTGGTCGTGGCCGGCGCAATGGCCGGCATGGCGGGCGCCGCCAGCGCGCAGTACTACTATTATGACGACGGCTACGACCCGTACCCGGCCTATGGCTATCGTTATGATTACGGCTATGCGCCACGCCCGCCTGTCGTCGTGCCTCGTGCTCCGGCGGCCGTCTCGCGCTATTCCGTCAACGGCATCGCCGCCCGCCGTTACGGGCTCGTCCGGATCGAGCGCTCGATCCGGCGCGACGACACCTATATCGTCGACGGCGTCACCGCCCGTGGCCAGCGCCAGCGCCTGATCCTCGACGCCTATGCCGGCGATTTGATCCGCCGCATTCCCCTGCGCGGCCAGCCGGCTTCTCCCAGCGTCGCCCGCGCCGACCCACGCGAGGAGCAGGCTCCGCCGCGCCAGCGCCTCGTGCCCCAGCCGCCGGAACGACCGGCCGAACTGAAGGGCCCGGCCGAGGCCAGCGCCCCGGCAACGACCGTGCTGCCCTCGCCGGCCGCACCGCCCGCACCCGAACCGGCTGCGCCAGTGGAAACGCCCCCGGCCGAAGCGAGCGCGCCCGCGACGACATCGCCGCCCTCCCCTGCCGCGCCGCCTGCGCCCGAACCGGTCAAGCCAACGGAAACGGGCCCGGCCGAGGCCAGCGCTCCGGCAACCGCTGCTCCTCCGCAGCCTGCCAAGCCGGCAGAGCCGTCAGCTGGCGCGACCGATCCGGAGACCGGCGCCGACAAGCCGAAGCTCGTGAACCCGAGCGATGTGCGCAACACCGAGGGCACCGAGCGCAAGCCGCCGCTCTCGACCGCTGCGCCGGCAGCAGAGGCTTCGCCGATCCCGCCGGTGCAGAATATCGACCCGAGTCCATCGACACCGAAGCCCGAGACGCCGATCGCCCCGGTCGCCCCGATGAACTGACCGGCCGACAAAAAAGGCCCCCGTTTCCGGGGGCCTTTCGCTTTCCTCGAAAGCTTGGCGTGGATTACGCGGCCTTGGCGACCTTGGCCTCGAGCACCTTGGCCGAACCGCCGGTGCCGATCGCGATCTGGCGCGGCTTCTTGGCCTCGGGGATCTCGCGCACGAGGTCGATATGGAGCAGCCCGTTCTCAAGGCTGGCGCCGGTCACCTGCACGTAATCGGCAAGCTGGAAGCGACGCTCGAAGGCACGCGCGGCGATGCCCTGATGCAGGACCTCGCGCTTCTCGGCACCTTCGACGGGCTGCTTCTCGCCCTTGACGGTCAGCGCGTTTTCCTTGGATTCGATGGAGAGATCGCCCTCGCCGAAGCCCGCGACCGCGATGGTGATGCGGTAGGCGTTCTCGGCGGTCCGCTCGATATTGTAGGGCGGGTAGCTCGGGGCGGCTTCGTTGCTCGTCGCCTGGTCGAGAAGATTGAACAGACGGTCGAAGCCGACGGTCGAGCGATAGAGCGGCGAAAGGTCGAAATGACGCATGATATGTCCTCCGAAGAAGCGACAATGTGGTCGGTCCGCCTCACCTGAGCGCGGACCTTGGTTGCTTTCGCGCAGCCGGTTCTGGCCTGCGCAGACCTGATCTGGGGAGGGCTTTCGGCATTTCAAGAGCGGCATTCTTCCGTCGCGAGATCAGCTCTCGCGTTTCTTTTTCAGCCCACCGACATGTTTTCGCAGGATATCCCGTGCAGGATGTCGGGCATGCGGCGGCCGCGTTCGATACTGCAGCCGCGATGCGGAGCACTTGATGGCCGAGGCCGCCTTTTTCGCCGATCCGGATTATCCCGTTCCCGGGCATGGCAAGACTTGGCTCGCGACGACGCGGGACGGCGCCTCCCTGCGCTTTGCGAGCTGGCGCCCGACGGTGAAGCCGGTGCGCGGCACGATCGTCCTCGTGCAGGGCCGGGCCGAGTTCATCGAGCGCTACAGCGAGACCGTCGCGGAGCTGCGTCGCCGCGGCTTCCACGTCCTCTCATTCGACTGGCGCGGCCAGGGCGGCTCCCAGCGTTTCGTCCGGCGCACGCGCAAGGGCCATGTCGGGCGTCTCAGGCATTACGAGGCCGATCTCGCCCTGGCGATGGCCGAGATGCAGGCGAAGCTGCCCCCGCCCTATTTCGTCCTCTCGCATTCGATGGGCGCTGCGCTCTGCCTCGATGCCGCGCGCTCGAACACCTTGCCGGTCGCGCGCATGGTCGCCCTCGCGCCAATGCTGGGCATCGCGATGATCGCGCATCCCGGCCGGGCGAAGATCCTCGCGAGCCTGCTCTACTGGCTCGGCTTCGGCCGGGCCTTCGTGCCGGGCGGCGGCGATACCGCGATCGCGACGAAGCCCTTCGAGGGCAATCGCCTGACCGGCGATCCCGTTCGCTATGCCCGCAACGCCGCGCTCTCCGCCGCGGCGCGCGAGCTCAGCATCGGCGATCCCACCGTCGCCTGGATCAGGACCGCCTTCCGCCTGATCGCCCGCCTCGCCGCGCCTTCCGCCCCGCTGGAGGTCAAGGTGCCGACCCTGATCATCGCCGCCGGCCGCGACCCGGTCGTCTCGACCCCGGCGATCGAGCGCTTCGCGGCGCGGCTCAAGACCGGCTCGGCGCTGGTCCTGCCGACGTCGCGCCACGAGATCCTGATGGAAAGCGACGCGATCCGCGCCCAGTTCTGGGCCGCCTTCGACGCCTTCATCCCCGGCGAGGACCAGGCCTTGCCGGGCTCAGCCGGCGAGCAGAGCCATGGCGGCCTCATGCAGCGCCTTGCTGCCGGCCGCGAGGATGCGCCCGCCCCCGGCAGCGCTGCCACCGTCCCATGAGGTGACGATGCCGCCGGCGCCCTCGATAATCGGGATCAGCGCGACGATGTCGTAAGGCTTGAGGCCGCTCTCGATCACGAGATCGACATGGCCGGCGGCGAGCATGCAATAGGCGTAGCAATCGCAGCCATAGCGCGAGAGCCGGACCTCCTTCTCCACGCGGGCGAAAGCCTTCGCCTCCGCGCCCTTGAACAGGGCGGGCGAGGTCGTCATCAGCGTCGCCGTGGCGAGATCGGTGATCTGGCGGGTTCTGAGCTTCTTCGGCCCGCCCGGCCCCTCGTAGCGCGCCTCGCGCCCGTCGCCGGAATAGCGCTCGCCCGAAAAGGGCTGATGCATCATGCCGTAGACCGGCACGCCGTTGCGCGTCAGCCCGATCAGCGTGCCCCAGACCGGGATGCCGGAGATGAAGGCACGCGTGCCGTCGATCGGATCAAGCACCCAGACATATTCCGCATCGGTGTTCTCGCTGCCGAATTCCTCGCCGAGCACGCCATGGGCCGGGAACTGCCGCTTGATCATGTGGCGCATCACCGATTCGCCGGCGCGGTCACCCTCGGTCACGGGATCGAACACACCGCCCCGCGACTTGTCCTCCGTCGCATGCAGCGCGCGGAAGAAGGGCAGGATCGCCCGGCCGGACTGCGTCGCCAGCTCCGCGACGAAGGCGCCGAAATCGACTGCGCTCATGAACAGGCACTCCAATTTGCTGCTTTGCAGCATCAACTCCGCAGATTAGCCCGGCGAACCGAGCCTCGGACGCGGAAATATCCGAAAATCCCCGGCTTTTCGTCACGGCATCATGCGTCACTCGCATGACGCCTCTGATTTCGCTGATTTCACTTGCGTTTTGCAACGCACCCTCATATTGTGCACTGCGAAGGGGAGATGACCTCAAACCTTCATTGCCCTCCTTGGGCGTTTCCTCCCTAGACTTGGGCCGCCACGCAAGTGTGCGGCCCTTTTTTCTTGGAAAGAGCCCCCCTTCGCCAGCAGCCGCTATTCGGCTGCCTCGCGCCATTCGTCGAGCCAGCCGCTCCAGCGCGCGAAGCAATCGGCCATCACCGCCGCCATCGCCTGCTCGACTTCGCCGAAGCCGGCATGCGGCTCCAGCGTCGCCTCGTTCATGTAGAGCGCGCGGTTCACCTCGATCTGCAGTGCATGCACGCCTGCAGCCGGCGCGCCGTAATGCTCGGTAATGAAGCCGCCGGCATAGGGCCGGTTGCGCGTGACGCTGAAACCCAGCCGCCTGAAGGCCTGTTCGGCGATGTCGATGATATAGCCGGAGGCGCTGGTGCCGAAGCGGTCACCCAGGATGATGTCGGATTTCGCCAGCCCGTCGCGGTCGAGCCCGGCCGAGGGCATCGAATGCGCATCGACGAGGATGCAGGTGCCGAACACCCCTAGGGTGCGCTGGACGAGGCTGCGCAGGCCCGCATGATAGGGTCGGTAGAGCTCTTCGATGCGGGCGAGCCCCTCCTGGACCGGAATCCGCCCGAAATAGATCTCCTGTCCGTCGCCGACGATGCGGGGGACGGTGCCGAGGCCTCCCGCCACGCGCATCGAGCGGGTATTGGCGAAGGGCGGCACCCGCCCCTCGAACATCCGCGGATCGAGTTCGTAAGGCTCGCGGTTGACGTCGAGATAGGCGCGCGGGAACTCGGCCACCAGCAGCGGCGCGCCGAGCGCGACACTCTGGGCGAAGAGCCGGTCGACATAGGCGTCCTCGGAACGCCGGAGGCTGCGCAAGGGCAGACGCGCCGCCTCGACGAAGCCGCGCGGATAGCAGCGCCCGGCATGCGGCACGTCGACCACCACCGGCACGACCTGGAGAGCCGGCTGGTACAGGCTGAACGGCCGCTCGATCTCGGCGACGACATCGTCCGGCGCGGGCGGGAAAGGGGCTGAGGACAGGCTCATCGCGAATGACTGAAGCACACAAATCTAAACGGTTGAAGCGATGTCGCGAAACCCTGGAAAATCGGTGCCGGATTCACGCGTTGTTTACCATGATGCTGCCTTATGAGAGGACATGGTTCCAACTGTGCGGCCGGGTGAGTACCCAACCGTTCCAGGCCCGGCCTTGGCCGGGCGCCAGACGCTAGACGAACTCAGGCCTCAGGGACGAACAGATCAGGCCCATGACGAAGATACTGCTCGCGGAAGACGACAATGATATGCGTCGCTTCCTGGTCAAGGCCCTGCAGAACGCAGGCTACGACGTCGCCTCCTTCGATAACGGCCTGTCGGCTTATAACCGCCTGCGCGAGGAGCCGTTCGAGCTCCTGCTGACGGATATCGTCATGCCGGAGATGGATGGAATCGAGCTGGCGCGCCGCGCCACCGAGCTCGATCCCGACATCAAGGTGATGTTCATCACCGGCTTCGCCGCCGTGGCGCTCAACCCCGACTCGCAGACGCCGAAGGATGCGAAGGTGCTCTCCAAGCCCTTCCACCTGCGCGAGCTCGTCAACGAGGTCGAGAAGCTGCTGGCCGCCTGAAAGGCCGTTCGGCATCGCACGAATGTGGATGCCGACAGCCCCTGTAGAATTTATGCGGCAAACGCCTTGCCACCCGCGAAGCGAGCCGCTATAGCCCCCCTCACTCGCAGCGTGATCGCGGCCGACACGGCCCGGACACGCTTCCGGAAGCCTCCTCAGGGCGGCAACGGGCGCGTAGCTCAGCGGGAGAGCACTACGTTGACATCGTAGGGGTCACAGGTTCGATCCCTGTCGCGCCCACCATTTTCCCTCAGTGTCTGCTGGGGTTGACGGCCTCCCTCCCGGGAGGCCGTTTCGTTTGGGGCCGCGAATAGGGCCATGACAGCGCACAGGGCTCGATTCGCGGGCTCCCCGGGCAAACAGTCGGATAAGAGCTTGTCGCCTGTTGCCCGCGTTCATCGGCGCGGCTGCTCCTCTCCCGGTTCCGGGGCAGCGACGTTCATGCTGCGGCGACGCAGCATGGTTCGCGGGGGCACATTGGCATCATCCTCGACCCGATCCCGGTAAAGCGCCGCGCGGGCGAGCAGCATGAGCGTGACCGGCGTCGTGATGGTGACGAAGATGCCGATCATGATCTCGTGCACGATCGGCCGCGACCCCAGTGCCGAGAAGCAGACGACCGACGCAAGCAGGATCGCCCCGGTACCCCAGCTCGTGCCGAGCGTCGGCGCATGAACCCGCTCGAAGAAGCTCCCGAAGCGCAAGGTTCCGATCGCTCCAACGAGGGTCAGCGCAGCGCCCAGGAGGACCAGGACGGCCGTCGCCAGGGCCGCCCAGGCGGGCAGATTCTCGGCCGGGGTCATTCGATCACCTCGCCGCGCATCAGGAATTTGGCGAGCGCGATGCTCGAGACGAAGCCGAGCACGCTGATGATCAGGGCCGCCTCGAAATAGATTGCGCTGCCGGTGCGGATGCCGATGGTCAGGATCAGCAGCATGGCGCAGACATACATGGCGTCGAGGCAAAGCACCCGGTCCTGCGCGCGCGGCCCCCGGATGACCCTGTAGGCGTAGCAGGCCATGGCGGCGACGAGCATGGCCTGCGCCGCCATGACCGACCATAGGAGGATTGCGGCGGTCATTCGAATATCTCCATGAGCAGCGCCTCATAGCGATTCTTGATCAGGGAGGCCCAGTCGGCCCCGTCGACGAGGTCGAGCACATGGATCAGAAGCACGCCGGAATCCGGGGCGTACTCGACCCAGGCCGTCCCCGGCGTGCTGGTGACGATGCACGACAGCAGGGCCAGGCCGGTCTTGTCGCGCAGGTCGAGCGGTATCGCGACGAAACCTGCGACCCGGTCGCGACGGTCCCCACCGATGATGATCCTGGCGACGTCGATATTCGACTGGAGGATGTCCAGCATGACGATGCCGAGAAGCTTGGGAAGGAGCTGCCAGCGCCTCAGCCGGGGCTTGGACGGCTGCAGCGCCGCCATCGCGTGGGAGGCTCCGATCGCGACCGCGGCACCGACGAAGAGCTGCCCGACCGAGAAGGAGGTGAGCATGAGCCACATCAGCAGCAAGGCCGCGGTCAGCAGCGGATAGGGCAGCACGCGGCTCATCGGGACACGCCCGGCGGATGGCCCGCCCCCAATACGCTCTGAATATAGCTCGACGGGGCATGCAGCGCCTGGGCCGCAGCGTCGGTATAGCTGAGCATCGCGCCGCCCTGGACCGCAAGGACCATGCAGAGCACCAGCAGCGCGACGATCGGCGCGACCTCGACCACGAGCACGCGCGGAATGATGACCTCGAGCGGCGCCCAGAATATCCGGATGCCGCTGCGCATCATCGCAACCAGCGCCGCCAGGCCGGACAGGATGACCAGCGCGACCAAGAGCCAGATGCGCCCTGGAATCGCGGCCGGAGCGCCCAGCCCGTCCGGGTTCAGCATCCCCGTCAGCATCGCGAACTTGGCGATGAACCCCGACAGTGGCGGCAGGCCCGCGAGCAGGAGCGCGGCGCATCCGAACGAGATGCCCAGGATGGCGAGCGCGCCCGGCATGGCGACGCCGACCTCCTCGTCCTCATGTTCCTCGCCCTTGTCGCTCTCGTCGCCATACGCCTCCATGGTGACGGCCAGCAGGTCCGCCGCCGGCTCGCGTGCCCGCTCCACCAGTTCGATCAGCATGAAGAGGGCAGCAACGCTGAGGGTCGAGCTGACCAGGTAGAACAGGGCTCCGGACACGACCCTGGCATCGCCGATGCCGACGGCCGCGAGCAAGGTCCCCGAGGAGATCAGCACGCTGTAGCCGGCGAGCCTGCCCATCGCCTGGGACGCGAGCAGCCCGAATGTCGCAAAGGCGATCGTCCCCATGCCGCCCCACAGCAGGACCGTGCCGCCGAAGCCCGCGATATCGCCGGTCTCGGGGCCGAAGAGCAGGAGCGTGAGGCGCAGCAGCACATAGGCTCCGACCTTGGTCAGCACGACGAAGAGCGCGGCAACGGGGGCGGCTGCCGCCATATAGGCGGAAGGAAGCCAGAAGCAGAGCGGCCACAGCCCGGCCTTGACCAGGAAGGCGGTGCCGAGGATCGCGACGCCGGCGCGCAGCAGCGCCTGGTCCTCGGCCGGCACGTTCGGCAGGCGGACGGCGAGATCGGCCATGTTCAGCGTTCCCGCGGTCCCGTAGATCAGGCTGACGCCGATGAGGAAAAGCAGCGATGCGGCCAGGTTGATCGCGATGTAGTGGAGCCCGGCACGGACCCGGAAGGCGCCGGAACCGTGCAGCAGCAGGCCATAGGAGGCTGCCAGCGTGACCTCGAAGAAGACGAAGAGGTTGAACAGGTCCCCGGTCAGGAAGGCGCCGCCGAGCCCCATGAGCAGGAACTGCAGGAGCGTGTGGAAATGCGGCCCCGCCCGGTCCCAGCGCGCCGTCGAGAACACCAGCGCGGCGACCGCCAGCACGGCCGTGAGGACGAGCATCAAGGCCGACAGCCGGTCGAGCACCAGCACGATGGCGAAGGGCGCCGGCCAGTTGGCGACAGCATAGGACGAGGACAGGGCAGCGCTGCCGCCGGGAACCCCGTCCGCCAGGCGCATCAGGGCGATCGCCGTCACAAGGAGCAGCACGGTCGATGCCACGCTGATGAGCGCCTTCAGCGTGTGGCGCAGCTCGTCGATCAACAGCAGAGCGGCCCCCGTGATCAGCGGAAGCAGGATCGGGACGATGAGAAGATGCCTCGTCCACTCCATCAGCTCGTCTCCCTCCCGTCGACATGATCGTTGCGCGTCAGCCCGCGGGCGACGAGCAGCACGACCAGGAGGAGAGCCGTCGTGGCAAAGCCGATCACGATCGCCGTGAGCACGAGCGCCTGCGGAATCGGGTCGGCATAATCCGCCGGATTCCCCGCGCCGCCCGCTTCCAGCACCGGCGCCGCGCCGACGCGCAGCCGGCCCATGCTGAAGATGAAGAGGTTCACCGCATAGGAGAGCAGCGACAGGCCGATGACGAGCTGATAGGTGCGCGGACGCAGGACCAGCCAGACACCCGATCCGGTGAGAACGCCGATGGCGATTGCAAGCGTCAGTTCCATCGCCGGCGCTCCTCTTCGAGACGGGCGGCCGCGCGCAGGCGGCGGACGGATTGGTGGGCGATGGCGATCAGCATCAGCACCGTAGCCCCGACCACGAGGCTGAAGACGCCGAGATCGAACAGGGTCGCGCTCGCCATCGGGGCCTTGCCGACGAGCGGCAGCTCGACATACCGGAAATACGAGGTGAGGAAGGCGTCTCCCAGCAGCATCGAGGCCGCCCCGGTAAACGCGGCCAGAAGCAGGCCGCCGCCGATCCAGACGACCGGAAGGATGCGCAGCCTGTCCTCGACCCAGACCGTGCCCGCCGCCATGTATTGCAGGATGAAACCTGCCGCCATGGCGACGCCGGCGACGAAGCCTCCTCCCGGAGCGTCATGCCCGCGCAGGAAGAGATAGGCGGCCAGGACGATGACGACCGGGAACATCCACTGCATGATCACGGATGGCAGGTAGAGATACTCCGTCTTGGTCGCTCCTGCCTCGATCTCCGGTTCGGCCTCGTCATGGGACCACTGGATGCGCTGCTGCTCGGGCTGCTCGATATTGTCCGGCGCGGGACGGAAACGCCGCAGCAGCGCGAAGACCGTCAGCGCGACGATGCCAAGGACGGTGATCTCGCCCAGCGTGTCGAAACCGCGGAAATCGACGAGAATGACGTTGACCACGTTGCGGCCGCCGCCTTCGCTATAGGCCTTCTCGACGAAGAATTTCGAGATCGTGTCGGGCGGCATGCGCGTCATCACCGCATAGGAGACCGCCGTCATTCCCATGCCCGCGACGACGGCGATCGTGAGATCCCGGAAGCGGCGCAGCCGCGGCAGCCAGCCGCTCGGTTCCGGCACGTCCTGCAAGCGCTTGGGCAGCCACCGCAGGCCGAGCAGGATGAGCACGGTCGTCACGATCTCGACGACGAGCTGGGTCGCAGCAAGGTCCGGCGCAGAGAGCCAGACAAAGGTCACGCAGGTCACCAGCCCCGTGCCGCCAAGCAGGGCGAGTGCCGCGAGGCGGTGGAACTTGGCCTGATAGGCAGCGGCGACGGCGCAGATCATGCCGACGCACCAGAGGCCCGTGAAGGCGAGATCCGTCGTGCCGTTGCCGAAAGCCCCGAAGGAGAGGCCCGAAGCGAGCAGCGGGACGGTGCCGGCGGCCACTGCGGCCGCCACCAGCAAGCGCATCTGCGGCTGAAGGCGCCTGGTGCCGAAGATATCCTCGACCAGCGGCGCTGCGCGCCACGAAATCGCGACCATCACCCGCTCGAAGATGCGCTGCCCCTGGATCCGGCCGAGAAGCGGCGGACGCTCGGAACGTTCGAGGTAATTGCCGGCGCCCAGATAAAGAAGCGCGCCGGCCGCCAGCGCGAGCACGCTCATCGCCATCGGAAGGTTGAAGCCGTGCCAGACCGCCAGGCTGTATTGAGGCGTGGCGGCGCCAAGCACGGACGAGACGGCGACGTGGAGGAACGAGCCGATGGTCAGGGTCGGAATCATGCCGACGACGAGGCAGGCGATGACCAGGAACATCACCGGGAACCGCATCCAGAACGGCGGCTCGTGAGGCTCGCGGGGAAAGCTTTCGGGAGGTACTCCCAGGAAGATCGAATGGATCAGCCGCAGGGAATATGCGACGGCGAGCGCGCTGCCGAGCACGGCCGCGTAGGGAGCGGCGGTGTCCAGCCATGAATCGGCGTGTGTCTCCACGGCTTCCGCGAAGAACATCTCCTTCGAGAGGAAGCCGTTCAGCAGCGGAACGCCCGCCATCGCAGCGCTCGCCACCATGGCGAGCGTGCCCGTGATCGGCATGTAGCGGAACAGACCCGAGAGCCGCCGCAGGTCGCGCGTGCCCGTCTCGTGGTCGATGATCCCGGCCGCCATGAACAGCGATGCCTTGAAGGTCGCATGGTTGAGCATGTGGAAGATCGCCGCCACGGCCGCGAGCGGGCTCCCGAGGCTGAGCAGCAGCGTGATCAGGCCCAGATGGCTGATCGTCGAATAGGCCAGGAGTCCCTTCAGGTCATGCTGGAACATGGCGAGATAGGCGCCGAGCACGAACGACGCCATTCCAGCGATGCCCAGGATCATGAACCATTCGGGCGTGTTGGAGAGCACCGGCCAAAGCCGCGCCATCAGGAACACGCCAGCCTTCACCATGGTAGCCGAATGCAGGAACGCCGACACGGGCGTCGGCGCCGCCATGGCGTTGGGTAGCCAGAAATGAAAGGGAAACTGCGCGCTTTTGGTGAGCGCGCCGAGGAGGATCAGCACAAGCGCCGGGACGTAGAGCTGATGCGAACGGATCAGGTCGCCTGACCGGAGGACGTCGTCGAGGTCGTAGCTGCCGACGATATGGCCGACGATCAGCATGCCGCCCAGCAGAGCGAGGCCTCCCAGGCCCGTTATGGTCATGGCCATGCGGGCGCCGTCGCGCGCCGGCTGGGTATGGTGCCAGTACCCGATCAGCAGGAATGAGAAGATGCTGGTCAGTTCCCAGAACACGACCAGAAGGATCAGGTTTCCCGAGAGGATCACCCCCAGCATCGATCCCGTGAAGGCCAGGAAGAACATATAGAAGCGGCGGACCGGATCCTCGGCCGACATGTAGTACCTGGCATAGATGACGACCAGAAGCCCGATGCCGCTGACGAGCATCGCGAAAATCCAGGCGAAACCGTCCATCCTCAGGGTGAAATCGAGTCCGAGGGACGGTATCCAATCGATCTGAAGCCGGACGGCATCACCGCCGCTGACATCAGGATAAAGCGCCCCGGTCACGACGAGGCAGGCCAGCATGGTAACCCCGGTAATCCAGGTCGCCGGCTCGCGGGAAACCCCCGGGAATAGGACCACGGCCAGGCTGCCGACGAAGGGCAGAACGAGGATCAGCAGTAGCGGGGAAGGCATCATTCTCCTTTGGCTGCGAGGCGTCGTCCGTTCTTAGGCCATCGATGGTGATCCGCCAACGGCGGGCGGCCGGTCATACCGTCGCGCGCTTTCTCTCGCGCTGACGACGACAGACGAAGCAGGCATGCGCCTCCTCACCCGGCCTCGCTCGGCGCGAGCTGGCGCACGAAGCGGCGCAGCAGCCCCTCGAAGGCCGAGAGTGCCGGCGAGGCCGCGCGCCCGCCCAGCCGAATCATCACGATGTCCCGCGCGATCGAGGGCTCCGCCAACGGTCGCACCAGCACCGATTCCGGCGCCACCGCCCGCGCATAAGTCGGCAGCACGGCGATGCCGAGCCCGGCCTCGACCAATGCCAGCGCGGTCGTGATCTGCGTCACCTCATAAGCGGGCTTCAGCGTGATCTCGGCGGTCTCGTAGCCGACCTCGGTCAAAAGGCGGATGCCGCTGTCGCGAGTCAGCGTCACCAGAGGATCGTCGGCGAGATCGCGCCACGTCACCGAATCCTGCGCGGCGAAGCGGCTGCCCCGCCCGCAGAACAGCATCAGGCTGTCGCGAGCCAGCGTCGTGCGCTCGATCGTGTCGTCGAGCGCCGGAAAGGTGCCCACGCCGCAATCCGCCTTGCCGAAGCGCACGGCTTCGACGACGAGATCGTTGCGCGCATCGATGATCGCGACCTGCAAGCCCGGATATTTCTGCTGCAGCGCCACGATCGTCGGCGGCATGATCACCGCCGCGAGCAAGGGCGGCACCGCCACCACGATGCGGCCACGGCGACGCTCGGCCAGGCCATTGGCATTCAGCACGGCGGTATCGAGGTCCTGCACGATCTTCAGCGCAGCCCCATGGAATTCGCGTCCGCCCTCGGTGAGCTCGACCCGGCGCGTCGTGCGGTCGAGCACGCGGATGCCGAGTTCCCGCTCCAGATCACGCACGAGCTGGGAGAGCGCCGGCTGCGCCATGTTCAGGCGCTCGGCCGCCTTGGTGAAGGTGCCCTGCTCGGTCACGGCCAGGAAGGCCTGGATCTGGCGCAACGTGATCGCCATGGAAGCCCCGATTTATAAGGATAGGTTCCGAATTCATACGAATGTTACGAGTTGCCGTATACCCCGGCTCTCATGCCATCATCCCTCATCGCCCGGCATGCATGTCGGGCTGCCTGGGAGAGGTTGTCGGGCAAGGGCATTTCGGATGAGAGCGCGGACCTGCCGCGCTTCACGATGCCCGCCTTGTCCGTACCGCTCCGGAATGCGGGAGCCGGCCTGATGAAATACGCCAAGAAGGACGCCAAGGCCTATGCCCGCGCCCATATGAAGGGCATCTGGGCGGCCGCGCTCACGCCCTTCACCGATACCCTCGCGATCGACGAGGACGGCTTCCGCCAGAACATCCGCCACTGGCTCGACGACCTCAAGATCGACGGCCTGTTCATCGCCGGCAAGCAGGGCGAGTTCTTCTCGATGTCGATCGAGGAGCGCAAGCGCAGCTTCGAACTCGCAGTCGAGGCTTCAGCCGGCCGCGGCCAGACCATCATGTCCTGCTCGGACCAGAACATGGACGTCGTCATCGATCTGGCGAAGCACGCCGAGAGGGTCGGCGCCGACTACATCGTCGTGCACGCGCCGATCCTGCATTTCTTCAAGACGCAGGACGAAACGCTCTACGAGTATTACCGGACCATCGCCGAGAAGGTCGATATCGGCATCGCGCTCTGGAGCCACCCGGATTCCGGCTATCTGATGAGCCCGCAGCTCTGCAACCGGCTCGCCGATATCGAGAACGTCGTCGCTATCAAGTACAGCGTGCCCCGGCCGATGTACGCGGAACTCACGCGCTTGGCCTCCGACCGCATCCTGGTCAGCACGGCCTCCGAGGAGGAATGGCTCGACAACATCCTCGAGCTCGGCTGGCAGCTCTATCTCTGCTCCTCGCCGCCCTACCTGATCCAGACGGCGAACGATCTGCGCATGCGCGACTACACCGACCTCGCCTTCCGCGGCGAGGCTGAGAAGGCCCGCGCCATCCGCGACAGCCTGAACCCGGTGCGCGAGGCGCTGCGTGGTACGCGCCCGGCCGAGAAGCCGCATGCGCATCAGAAATACTGGCAGGACCTGCTCGGGCAGGTCGGCGGACGCGTGCGTGCGCCGATGCTGGAGCTGACCGAGGCCGAAAAGGCCGCGACGCGCGCCGCTTTCGAGGCTTGCGGCCTCGGTAAGGCGCCGCTCGCAAAGGCCGGCTGATCGATTTCACGAATAAGGACGGGAGTGGGAACCATGGCGACCGAAGGACGGCTCAAGGCCTTCAACTTCAAGAAATGGATCGCGGAGCACGAGCACCTGCTCAAGCCGCCGGTCGGCAACAAGAAGGTGTTCGACGACGGCCAGATGACCGTGATGGTCGTCGGCGGCCCGAACCAGCGCGCCGACTATCATGACGACCCGGTGGAGGAGTTCTTCTACCAGCTCAAGGGCGACATGATGCTGAAGCTGGTCGATAACGGAAAACACTACGACGTGACGATCCGCGAGGGCGACGTCTTCCTGCTGCCGCCGCATGTGCGCCATTCCCCGCAGCGCCCGCAGGAGGGCTCGATCGGGCTCGTGGTCGAGCCGGCGCGCCATGCCGGCCAGGTCGACGGCTTCGAATGGTACTGCTTCGAATGCCAGGGCCTCGTGCACCGCATCGAGGTCACGGTCGGGGACCTCGTGAAGGACCTGCCGCCGCTCTACGAAGCCTTCTTCGCGGACGAGAAGGCGCGCACCTGCAAGCATTGCGGCGCGCTCCACCCCGGCCGCAAGCCGCCGGCCGGCTGGGTCGCGCTCTAAGGCTGCCGCACCGAAAGACGGGCTCCCCGCACAAGGGGAGTCCGTGCTTGGATAACGGGCAGCAGCGCCTTGCGCCCCGGCCGGGGTGCGGTGATGTTGCACGGGAACAGGCCTAAGCGCGGCGGCGCAGAAACGCCGCGTCGAACCATCTCAGAGGCACAACGGAACGACTGGAGTCCATGATGAAACTGCGCGGATTGCTCTTCGGCATCGCGACCACGCTGGCGGCCTCCACGGCGCTGGCCCAGCAGCCGGTCAAGATCGGCATGATCACCACGCTCTCAGGGCCGGGAGGCTATCTCGGCCAGGACATCCGCGACGCGTTTAAGCTCGCCATCGACCTGGAAGGCGGCAAGCTCGGCGGCGTGCCGGTCGAGCTCGTGGTCGAGGACGATGCGCTGAAGCCCGGCCAGGGCAAGCAGATCGCCGAGAAGATGCTGAAGACCGACGGCATCAAAATCCTGACCGGTATCGTCTTCTCGAACGTCGCCGGCGCGACCGTGCCGGATATCGTCGATTCCGGCGCGCTCTATGTCAGCCCCAATGCCGCGCCCTCGAATTTCGCCGGCAAGGAGTGCAACGAAAACTACTTCGTCGTCTCCTGGCAGAACGACAGCCTGCACGAGAGCGCCGGCCAGTACGCCACCAATCTCGGCTACAAGAAGGCCTTCATCCTCGCCCCGAACTACCAGGCCGGCAAGGACGCGCTGACCGGCTTCAAGCGGATGTTCAAGGGCGAGATCGCCGGCGAGGTCTATACCCGCCTCGACCAGACCGACTTCGCCCCCGAGATGGCGCAGATCCGCGCCGCGAATCCCGACGTCGTCTTCCAGTTCCATCCCGGCGGCCTCGGCATCGCCTTCCTGCGCCAGTACCAGCAGGCCGGCCTGCTCGGTAAGACCCCGATGGTGCTGGCCGAGCCCTCGCTCGACGCCACCACGCTGAAGGCGGTCGGCGAATCCGCACTGGGCCTCAGCGTCACCGCGCACTGGAACTCGGATTTCGACAACGCCTCCAACAAGAAGTTCATGGAGGCCTGGACCAAGGCCTATAATCGCGCCCCGACCTATTATGCCAGCCAGGGCTACGACGCCGCGCTCGCCATCGCGTCTGCCCTGAAGGCGACCGGTGGCAAGACGGACGTGCCCGCGCTGCGTACGGCGCTCGCCAAGGCCGACTTCCAGTCGGTCCGCGGCGCCTTCAAGTTCGGCCCGAACCAGCACCCGGTGCAGGATTGGTACGCGCTCAAGGTCGAGAAGGGCGCCGACGGCACGCCCGTGCTCAAGACCACCGGCACCAAAGTGCTGACCAACCACGGCGACGTCTACGCCAAGGACTGCAAGCTCTGAAGGAACTGCTCCACGTCGCGCCAACCAAGACCAGCAGAGCGCAGGGAACCCCCTCTCCTGTAAGGAGAGGGGCAGGGGTGAGGTGTTCGGGAGGGAAATCATGAGCCTGAACCCAACCGCCCCGGTCGCGTCACTGGTCCAACGGCCTACACCTCACCCTGCCCTCTCCTTACAGGAGAGGGTTCCCCGAGCCTTTGTCGGGGTTTTCCGGCTTCCTCACCAATGACGCTCGTTCTCGAACAATTGCTCAACGGCCTGCAGTTCGGCGTGATGCTGTTCCTGCTCGCGGCCGGGCTGACGCTGATCTTCGGCATCATGGGCGTGATCAACCTCGCCCATGGCTCGCTCTACATGGTCGGCGCCTATGCCGCCGCCTTCGCCGCGGCGCAGACCGGCTCCTTCGTCATCGCCGTACTCGCCGGCCTCGCTGCAGCCGCCTTCATCGGCATGGTGATGGAGCTCGTCGTGCTGCGAAGGCTCTATGCGCGGGATCATCTCGACCAGGTGCTGGCGACCTTTGCGCTGATCCTGATCTTCAACCAGAGCGTGACCCTGCTCTTCGGCCGCCAGCCGCTCTTCGTCTCGGTGCCGCCGGCACTGAACGGCTCGGTGCAGCTCCTGCCCGGCCTGACCTACCCGGTCTATCGCCTCGCGATCATCGCGGTCGGCCTGCTCGTCGCGCTCGGGCTCTATCTGCTGATCAACCGCACCCGCGTCGGCATGCTGGTGCGGGCCGGCGCCGCCCATCGCGAGATGGTGCGCGCGCTCGGCGTCGATATCCGCCTGCTCTACACCGCCGTCTTCGGGCTCGGCGCCCTGCTCGCCGGCCTTGCCGGCCTGATGGCCGGGCCGATCCTCGCCGTGCAGGTCGGCATGGGCGAGCAGATCCTGATCATGACCTTCGTCGTCGTGGTGATCGGCGGCGTCGGCTCGATCCGCGGCGCTTTCTTCGGCGCGCTGCTCGTAGGCCTCGTCGATACGTCCCTGCGCGCCTTCGCACCCGGCCTGCTGCGCCATGTCATGACCGGCTCGGAAGCCGATGCGCTCGGCGCCGGCCTCGCCTCGATGGGCATCTATCTGCTGATGGCGATCGTGCTGCTGGTGCGGCCCAAGGGACTGTTCCCCGCCCATGTCTGATAACGCCATCACCCGCACGGACACAGCCGCGCCCGCGCTGGGCCGCATCGTCGCGCTGCTGGCGCTCGCCGTCGCGCTGATCGCCCTGCCCTTCATCGTCAAGGCGATCGGCCAGCCGGCGCTGGTGCCGCTGGCGACGCGTGTCCTGATCTACGCCATCGCCGCCGCCAGCCTGAACCTCGCGCTCGGATTCGGCGGGATGGTCTCGTTCGGCCACGCCGCCTTCTTCGGCATCGGCGGCTATGCCGTCGGCATCCTCTACCGGACCTTCGCCGACGACGCGCTCTTCCTCGGCTTCATCCCCGGCACGGACCAACTCCTGATCACGCTGCCGGCCGCGATCCTCGTCGCCGGCCTGTTCGCCTGCGTCATCGGCGCGCTGTCCCTGCGTACGAGCGGCGTGCAGTTCATCATGATCACGCTCGCCTTCGCGCAGATGCTGTTCTTCCTGTTCGTCTCGCTCAAGGCCTATGGCGGCGATGACGGCATGACGATCCGCCGCCGCAACGCGCTCTTCGACCTCAACACCCGCGACGACGTGACCTTCTATTTCACCTGTCTGGCCATCGCGGCGCTGGTCTTCCTCGCGCTTTGGCGCATCGTCGGCTCACGCTTCGGCATGGTGCTCGCCGGCATCCGCCAGAACGAGCGGCGCATGGCCGCGATCGGCATCGCGCCTTATCGCTACAAGCTTGCCGCCTTCGTCATCTCCGGCATGGGCGCCGGCCTCGCGGGCGCGCTGATGGCCAACTACCTTCGCTTCGTCAGCCCCGACATGCTGCACTGGACCAAGTCCGGCGAGCTGATGATCATGGTCATCCTCGGCGGCGTCGGCACCTTGCTCGGCCCGCTGCTCGGCGCCGCCGCCCTCGTCATCCTCGAGACTGTTCTGACAAGCTGGACCGAGCATTGGCAGCTCGTGCTCGGCCCGAGCCTGCTCCTCGTCGTGCTCTTCACGCAAGGGGGGCTCAACGGCCTGCTCGCTCGCCTCGGCCTCGGCAGGAGCGCCCCATGACCGCGACGCTCCTCTCCGTGCGCGGCCTGCGCAAGCGCTTCGGCGGGCTCATTGCCACCGACGGCGTCGATCTCGACGTGCGTGACGGCGAAATCCATGCCCTGATCGGCCCCAACGGCGCCGGCAAGACCACGCTTCTGACCCAGCTTTTCGGCGAGCTCTCGCATGACGAAGGCGCGATCAGCCTGTCCGGCGAGGATATCGGCGCCCTGCCGACCGCCCAGCGCGTCCGACGCGGCCTCGCCCGCACCTTTCAGATCACCCAGCTCCTGCCGGACTTCACGATGCTCGACAATGTCGCGCTCGCCGTGCAGGCCCATGACGGCCACAGCTTCCGCTTCCTCGGCAACGCGCGCCGCGACGAGAGCCTGCGGACCCGCGCCCGCCAGCATCTCGCCACCGCGGGCCTGAGCCACCGCGCCGAGGTGAAGGTCGCCGACCTCTCCCATGGCGAGCAGAAGCAGCTCGAATTCGCGATCGCGCTCGCCTGCGAGCCGCGTCTCCTGCTGCTCGACGAGCCCATGGCGGGGCTCGGCCATGCCGAGAGCGAGCAGATGGTCGCGATGCTCTCCGCGCTCAAGGGCCGCGTCACCATGCTGCTGGTCGAGCACGACATGGAGGCCGTCTTCGCCCTGGCCGACCGCATCTCCGTGCTGGTCTATGGCCGCGTCATCGCCACCGGCACGGCCGAGCAGATCCGCGACAACCTGGAGGTCCGCACCGCCTATCTCGGCGAGGGAGACGCCTGATGCTGAGCGTGCGCAACCTGCAATCCGCCTATGGCCGGAGCCAAGTCCTGTTCGATGTCGCGCTCGACATCGCCGAGGGCGAGGTCGTGACCCTGCTCGGCCGCAACGGCATGGGCAAGACCACGACCGTGCGCTCGATCATGGGCCTGCTGGCCCCCAAGGGCGGCGATATCCGCTTCGAGAGCCAGGACGTCCGCGGCATCGCGCCCGAAAAGATCGCCCGCTGCGGCATCGGCCTCGTGCCGGAAGGCAGGCAGGTCTTCCCGACGCTCTCCGTGCGCGAGAACCTCGTCGCCACCGCCTCGAACCGTCTGAAGCGCTCCTCACCCTGGACGCTGGAACGGGTCTACGTCCTCTTCCCCCGCTTGGAGGAGCGCGCCGGACAATCCGCCCGCACGCTCTCTGGCGGCGAGCAGCAGATGCTTGCTGTCGGCCGCGCCCTGATGACCAATCCCAAGCTCCTCATCCTCGACGAAGCGACCGAAGGCTTGGCGCCGGTGATCCGGGCCGAGATCTGGGGCTGCATCGAGACGCTGAAGGCTCAAGGGCAGTCGATCCTGCTGATCGACAAGAACATCAACGTGCTGAAGCGCATCGCCGACCGGCACTACATCATCGAGAAGGGCCGCACGGTCTGGTCAGGCTCCAGCACCGACCTCGCCGACAATGCGGAACTGGTGCATCGCTATGTCGGCGTCTGAAGACCTTTCCGAAATCGTCGCGCAGAGCGCCGAGAATGACCCGGTCGAGGCCCTGCGCGATGCGCTGGGCGACATCCTCGCCGGGCTGGTCGCCGCCGGCTGCGGCCCGCATCATCTGCGCGAGATGGTCTGGGAGACAAACCGGCCCGAGGCCTTCCACCTCTCTCGCCACACCGTCGAGTTGGCCTATCGCGAGACCTTCGCCGGCTTCCGCCCGCCGATCCGTCTCGCACCAAGGAACGAAGCCGGCCTGACCATCCGCGCCCGCCATGCAGCGGCCCAGCCCCTGCCCGATACGCTGGTCGACGGCTACACGCTGCGCGATCTCGGCCGGCAATACAGCCCGCGCCTGCAGGCCGACATGAAGGCGCTGTTCCGGCAATGGAGCCGCGACGGCGAGGCCTTTCGCGCCCGTCACGGCGCCGCCGACCTCGCCTATGGCCCGGACCGCTTCGAGAGGCTCGACCTCTATCGCCCGGCAGGCGTGACACGCGCGCCGATCTTCGTCTTCATCCATGGCGGCTACTGGCAGGCCTCGGACAAGGTCCAGCATGCCCAGTTCGCGCAAGGGCTGCTCGACGCGGGTTATGCCGTCGCCATGCCGAATTACGGGCTGGCGCCGGATACGCCGCTGGAAGACAGCCTCGCCCAAAGCGTCGCCGCGCTGAACTTCCTCATCCGCGAAGCTGACGCGCTCGGGCTCGATGCCGACAGCCTGCATATCTCCGGCCACTCCGCCGGCGGGCATCTCGCGGCCATGGTGCTCTGCGCCCCGGATGCGCCCCCGATCGCCTCGGCCCTGCTGCTCTCCGGCCTGTATCATCTCAATCCGCTCGGCCATCTGCCGCTCGGCCGCCTGCTCGGGCTCGACGATGCCGCGCGTGCCACAAGGCTCAGCCCGATCGCCCAGCCGCGCCCTCAGGCAACCCGGATCGCCTTCGCGGTCGGCGAAGGCGAGAGCGACGCCTTCAAGGCGCAATCGGCTGCGCTCGCCGCGACATGGCAGGCGCCGGCCCCCCTGATCTGTCCGGGCCACCATTTCAGCATGCTGGAAGGCCTGAACGGCGGCGCCCTGCTTGATCTCGCGCTGGAAACGGCGGAAGGCTCATGACGCACTCTCGCAAGCCACTGCGCCTCGCCCTGATCGGCTGGGGCGCCATCAATCGTCGTGTCGCGGAACTGCTGGCGGAGCGAGACGACGGTGCAATCGCCATCGTCACCGTAGCCGTCCGCAACCCCACCGCAGCCGGCGATATCCCGGCGGGCGCGAAACTCATCACAGCACCCGACGAACTGGCAGGGCTGGATCTCGACCTCATCATCGAGGCTGCCGGCCGCGAAGCTGTCGGCATCTGGGGCGAGGCCGCGCTTACGCATGCGCCAGCTTTCGCCGTCGCCTCGACCAGCGCCTTCTGCGACGACGCCCTGCTCGCTCGCCTGATCGCTGCCGCCGAGAGCAGCGGCAGCCAGCTCCTGATCCCGCCCGGCGCGCTCGCCGGGATCGACGGCATTGCGGCCGCCTCGCTGCTGCCGCTCGACGAGGTCGTCCACCGCATCGTCAAGCCGCCGGCCGCCTGGCGCGGCACCTCTGCCGAGAGCCTGATCGCGCTCGATCAGATCACCGAGGCGACGGCCTTCTTCTCGGGCACCGCCCGCGAAGCCGCCTCCCGCTTCCCGCAGAACGCCAATGTCGCGGTGATCTCGGCGCTTGCCGGCATTGGACTCGACCGCACGCGCGTCGAACTCGTCGCGGACCCCGCCGCCGGTGGCAACGGCCACCAGCTCAGTGCGCGCGGCGCCTTCGGCAAGCTCGACATCGCCATCGAGAACCGCCCGCTCGCCACCAACCCGAAATCCTCGGAGATGACGGCGCTGGGGCTGGTCCGGCTGATCGAGAACCGCGTGCGCACGCTGGTGCGCTGACCTTTCTTTGTCATTCCGGGCGCAGCGAAGCGAAGACCCGGAATCCACGACTGGGCGCCGCGCCCTTGGGTGGTTTCCGGATCTGCGCCGCTTTGCGGCTTGTCCGGAATGACAATGAGGCGATCGCCCCATTCATAACGATAACAATCTGAATTTATCTGATTTAGCCGACTGGATCACAGAATGACCCGCCACCTATGGTCCTCGTGAGACAGGCGGAAACGCCCCGAAGAGACCGCTGAACGCATCGCCAGCCGAGGCTTCCATGACGACCTATCCCGATCTCAAGCTCTATATCGGCGGCGCCTGGCGGAAGACGGCGGAGGAGCAGCCGGTCATCAACCCGGCCGACGAGAGCGTCATCGGCGCAGTGCCGCTCGCCTCCCATGCCGATCTCGACGACGCGCTGACGGCCGCAGCCGAAGGCTTCAAGGTCTGGAGCCGGATGGCCCCGCGCATCCGCGGCGAGATCATGCTCAAGGCCGCCGCGCTGATGCGCGAGCGCGTCGAGGAAATCGCCCATGCGATCACGCTGGAGCACGGCAAGCCGCTGGCGCAGGCCCGGCTCGAGGTCGTCAGGGGCTGCGAGTTCTTCGAATGGGACGCAGCCGAAGGCCAGCGCGCCTATGGCCGCGTCATCCCGAGCGAGCCCGGCATCCGCTATGTCGTGATCCACCAGCCGGTCGGCACGGTCGCGGCCTTCTCGCCCTGGAATTTCCCGATGAGCCAGCCCTGCCGCAAGATCGCGGGCGCGCTCGCCGCCGGCTGCTCGATCATCATCAAGGCGGCCGAGGAAACCCCGGCCGGCGCCCTGCATATCGCGCGGGCCCTGCATGATGCCGGCGTGCCGCCCGGCGTGTTCAACCTCGTCTTCGGCGTGCCCGCCAAGATTTCGAGCTATCTCATCCCGCAGGCCCAGACCCGCCTCGTCGCCTTCACCGGCTCGACAGCGGTCGGCAAGCATCTCTCGGAGCTCGCCGCACGCCATATGACGCCGGTGTTGATGGAGCTCGGCGGCCATGCTCCGGTCATCGTCTGCGACGATGTCGATCCGATTGCCGCAGCCCATCTCTCCGCCACCCGCAAGATCCGCAATGCCGGCCAGGTCTGCACCTCGCCGACGCGCTTCTTCGTGCAGCAGGAGATCTACGAGCGCTTCACCAAGGCCTTCGTCGCGCAGGCGCAGGCCGTGACCGTCGGCAACGGCCTCGATGCGAAGACCGAAATGGGCCCGGTCGCCAATCACCGCCGCATCGAGGCGCTGGAAGCGCTCACCGCCGATGCCCGCGCCCGCGGCGGGCGCGTGCTGGCGGGCGGAGAGCGCCTTGGCAATCGCGGCTATTTCTTCCCGCCCACCGTCCTCACCGAATTGCCGGACGATGCCCGTGCTCTACGTGAAGAGCCTTTCGGGCCGATGGCGATCATCAACCCCGTCCGCACGGTCGAGGAAGCGATCGAGAAGGCGAATTCCCTACCCTTCGGCCTCGCCGCTTACGGCTTCACCCATTCGGCCGCCCGCGCCGACCAGCTCACTGACGGCATCGAGGCCGGCAATGTCTCGATCAACACGCTGGAGGCTTCCGTCGCCGAGGTGCCCTTCGGTGGTGTCAAGGATAGCGGCTACGGCCGCGAGGGCGGGGCTGAGGGCCTCGCCCACTACATGACCGTCAAGACCCTCTCACACAAAATGGCCATCTGACTCCTATCCGCGCCTGACGCGCCGCGATGCTTCCGGCAGGAGGCGCCCCGCGCTCGCCAGGATGCTGTCGGCAAGCGCTCGCGCCGCTGCCTGATGCGACTGCCCGCCGATCACGACGAATTCGATCGTGCCCAGCGGCGGCAGCGCGTCACGCGGCTCGACCTCGGCAAGCCCCTGCGGGATCAGGCGGGCCGAATGCGCGGTGATGCCGAGGCCCGCCACCGTCGCCGCGCGCAGGCCCGCCAGGCTGCCGCTGGTACAGGCGACGCGCCAGGCGCGGCCCGCCCGCTCCAGCGTCTCGATGGCATGGACGCGCGTGATGCTGGGCGGCGGATAGAGCACGAGCGGCACCACCGGCTGCTCGGCCAACCCCGTGCCCGGCCGGCCGGCCCAGACGAGCCGCTCCTGCCAGGCGACCTCGCCGCGCGCATCGCCCTTGCGGCGCTTGGCGAAGATCAGGTCGAGATCGCCCGCGTCATAGTGCTCGTAGAGCAGGCCGCTCAGGCCGACCGTCAGCTCCAGATCGACCGCGTGATGCTGCATGGCGAAGGCGGCGAGGATCTCCGGCAGCGCCGTATAGGCGAAATCCTCGGAGACCCCGAGCCGGAGCCGCCCGCGCAAGGTCGAGCCCGCGAGATGACGCTCGATCCGCTGTCCCGCCTCGAGCGCCTGCCGCGCGAAGGGCAGGATCGCATCTCCGTCCGGCGTCGGCCGAACCTCATGCGTGTCGCGCGCGAGCAGCCGCCGCCCGAGGCGCTTTTCCAGTCGCGCGACATGCTGGCTGACCGAGGACTGGCGCAGGCCGAGCTGGCGAGCCGCTTCGGTGAAGCTCAAGGTCTCGCAGACCTTGAGGAAGCTCTGCAGCAGGACGGGGTCGAGCGGCTTCTGGGCAGCGTTCGTTGTCATTGCGATTCATGATAGCCGATATCATTGCCAGTCGGGATCAAAATGAGCGGGGAAAGGATTACAAGGCGGCACCTTATCGGAAGGACCGCAGATGCTCCGCCGCACGCTCGCCCGCTTCGGGATCGACCCCTATCTGATCGCGCTCATGGCGACGGTCGCGATCGCGGCCGTATTCCCCGCCCATGGCGAAGGCGCGATGATCGCCAATGACGCCGTCTCGGTGGCGGTTGCGCTCCTGTTCTTCCTTTATGGGGCGAGGCTCTCGCCGCAGGCCGTCTGGGAAGGCCTGCTGCACTGGCGCCTGCAATCGCTTGTCTTCGCCAGCACCTATGTGCTGTTCCCGCTGCTCGGCCTACTGCTCACCCGCATCTTCGGCGGCTTCCTGCCGTCCGAACTGATCGCCGGCCTGATCTTCGTCTGCATCCTGCCCTCGACCGTGCAGTCCTCGATCGCCTTTACCTCGATCGCGCGCGGCAATGTCGCGGCGGCGCTGTGCAGCGCTTCGATCTCCAACCTCTTCGGAATGGTTCTGACGCCGCTGCTCGTCGTCGTGCTGCTCAATGCGACGGGCGGCGGCTTCAGCACGCGTGCCGTCGAGAGCATCGCCCTGCAATTGCTGCTGCCCTTCCTGGTCGGGCAGTTGCTCCGCCGCTGGATCGGCCCCTTTCTGCAGCGTCACAAGGCGCCGATCTCGCTGGTTGATCGCGGCTCGATCCTGCTCGTCGTCTACGCCGCCTTCAGCGAGGGCATGGTCGCCGGCATCTGGTCACAGGTCACGCTCGCCGATCTCGGCCTCGTCATCGTCATCGACGTCGTCCTGCTCGCCGCGGTGCTGGCGATCACGACCTTCGCCAGCCGGCGCCTCGGCTTCTCCAAGGAGGACGAGATCGCCATCGTCTTCTGCGGCTCCAAGAAGAGCATGGCGAGCGGCATCCCGATGGCGAACATCCTGTTCCCCGGCCAGGCGCTCGGCCTGATCGTGCTGCCGCTGATGCTGTTCCACCAGGCCCAGCTCTTCGCCTGCGCCGTCCTGGCCCAGCGCTATGCGCGCCGTCCCGTTCAAGCAAAAGCCGAAATACCCGGCGAAGCGGAGCTGGCGACAGCAAAGATCTGAACATCCCGCCCGCGCCGGGCTGGTCTTTCATCGCGCGCGGGAACAACCCGGCCGATCCGCGGTTGTTCCCCTGCACGGCAAGGCCGTCATCCTCTCCGAAACCAGGGTTCCCCGATGCGCATCGGGGAGCGATCATGGAGGCGAGACATGAAGCAGGACGACAAGACCCAGCACGAGATCCGGAAGATCGCCTACGGGCTCTGGATCAAGGACGGACAGCCCGAGGGCCGCGACCGCGAGCACTGGGAAGCCGCCAAGGAGATCTGGGCCTTCCGCAGCCATAACCACGTCCTCGACGACACCGACGATTCCGGCGCGGGCACGGCGAAGAAGCGCCGGCAGACATCAGACGCGGCCTGAGCGGCCGGCCCGCCCGTCACGAACCGGCTGGAAAGAGAATGAGCAGCGAGGCAGGCGCCGTTATACGGCGCCTCGACCTCAGGGGCAGATATACCCGTTTGCGTCGGGCTGGCAGCGCGCGCCCGTCGGCAGCACCAGCGCCCCTCGCTCGCGCTTCACGTAATCGCCGTTCGGCAGAGTGAAGCCGCCGGTATGATCCGGCGTGACCCGCGTGCCGTCCGGCAGAGCGAGCTGTGCGCCGTCGCGAACGATGCGCTTGGCGGAAGGAGCCGCAGTCTGCTGGACAGGCTGGGGCCGGGATGAAACACAGCCGGCGGCCAGAACGGCAACCAGGCTGACGGCAAGCGATATCCTGATCATGAGTCCATCTTTGCCGCGCCTGAGGGCAGCGCGCAACCCTGCTTGCGAATTTACGACGAACCAACAGTTCAGGCTGCACGCGGGATCGACAGCGGTTCAAAGGGAGGCCGAAGACGTTTGCCGATTCGTTGCCGGCTACAGCAGCGGATCGACACTTCACATCCGAAAGGCCGCCCGGCGATCTAGCCGGTTTCGCCTGTGCGCTCCTGCGAAACCGTCGCCGACTGGCGTTCGGCGGTACGATCGAGGCATTCCGCCATCTGGGCGGTACCCCAGCCGAATTTCGAGCACTCTGCAGTGCCCACGGTGTAATCCCGCGTCGGATGTTGGGATTGAGGCGTGCTGTTGCAGCCGGTGAGAGCCAGGGTGATAATGGCAAGCGCCAATCGCATCGGGGGCCTCCTTGCTGTGGGAGCCGCGATTAAGGCGCAACCTGGCCGGTCAGTTCAACCCCGTTCCATACCGGTGGCCGTTTCCAGCGAGCCGCAAGCCGGCCTTGCGCACCTGACGCCACGGATTGCGAGGAAATGGCGAACGGACGCTTTACGCCGCCGCGCGGCACGTCTCGTTTCAGATTAGCGCAGCAATTGAGAGAGTGGCGGACAGGGAGGGATTTGAACCCCCGATACCCTTGCAGGTATGCCGCATTTCGAGTGCGGTGCATTCAACCACTCTGCCACCTGTCCGCGGTCGCCTTCGGTCGAAGCGAGGCGGTTACTACACAAGCCGCGTCCGGGGAGCAAGCCTCCTGCGCAGGAGAAATCCACTCTTCCCCGCCGCTTTCGCTTGACCTCTCCCGGCCTTGCGACTATCGAGCACCGTCCGGCGCGGGGAAACTCGCGCCCGATCTCTTTTGGCATGTGCGCTGCGTCGCATGTCGCAAGAGCAAGCCAGACCACGCAATCGACTGCCAAAAAGCCGTCCCGCAGGCGCTCCCACCGGAAGCGCCGTGACAGGACGGGGCCGAACATGGAGGACAAAATGTTCGCAGTCATCAAGACCGGCGGGAAGCAGTTCCGCGTCGCCGCCAACGACAAGATCACCGCCGCCAAGATCGAAGGCAACCCGGGCGACACCGTCGCTTTCGGCTCCGTGCTGATGCTCACCGAGGGTGAGAAGACCACGCTCGACGCCAAGGCCCTCTCCGACATCACCGTCGTCGGTGAAATCGTCGAGCAGGCTCGTGGCGAGAAGGTCATCGCCTTCAAGAAGCGCCGCCGCCAGAATTCGAAGCGCAAGCGCGGCTTCCGCGCCGAGCTGACCGTCATCCGCATCACCGACATCCTCACCGGCGGCAAGAAGCCGGAGATGAAGAAGGGCGATGCCTCCGCTGTGGCGCTGAAGGCCGCCTCGACCGCGACCAAGGGCAAGGCCGCTCCGAAGGCCGCCAAGGCTGCTGCGGCCACTGAGGCCCTCGACGCCTCGAACCTCTCGCTGATCTCGGGCGTCGGCCCGACCATCGAGAAGAAGCTGCGCGCCGCCGGCATCACCTCGTGGAACGACATCGCCGCCTGGACCGAGGCCGATATCGCCAAGTGGGACGAGGAGCTCAAGCTGCGTGGCCGCGCCACCCGCGAGGAGTGGGTCGAGCAGGCCAAGGAGCTGCTCGCCGGCAAGCCGCCGCGCGCCAAGGCCGACCAGGCCGAGCAGGCTTCGGGCGAGGACTACTGACGGCATCCGTCAGCGCAGATTGATCGTCGGACCCGAACCGGCTGGCTTTCGCCGCCGATTCGGGTTACAGAGACAGCACAAGTTTTGAGGTAGGGCGTTATGGCTCATAAAAAGGCAGGCGGTTCATCCCGCAACGGTCGCGACTCCGAAGGCAGGCGCCTCGGCGTCAAGAAGTTCGGCGACCAGGCCGTGATTCCGGGCAACATCATTATCCGTCAGCGCGGCACCAAGTGGCATGCCGGCGCCAATGTCGGCATGGGCAAAGACCATACCCTCTTTGCGACGGCGAATGGCCGAGTCCGATTCACGACGAAACTCGGCCGAGCTTTCGTGAACGTAGTTCCGGCCCAAGAGGCCGCAGAGTAAAAGGCGGATAGGGAATTCTCTCGATCCGCCGGTTCCATCGAACCGAACGGATCAAGGGTTAAAAGACCCAATACGGGTCTCCCGAAGGTCAGCGAAGGGGAGATGGGACCAAAGTCCCAGCTCCCTTTTTCGTTTGCGCCGACGGAGAGACGATATGTTCCCCGAACTGACCCGCGACGATGTCTTCCGGCTCGAGACCCGCCGTCTCTGGCTGCGTTGGCCCCGCATGGCCGATGGCAATGCCATCCTGCGCCTCGCCGGCGAGAAGGCGGTGGCGGAGATGACGGCAGCGATTCCCCATCCCTACCCGCCCCAGGCGGTCGAGCCCTTCATCTTCGGGGCCCGCAAGGGCAACGCGCTGGGCGAGCATCTCGCGCTGGCCATCACCCCGCGTTCGAAGCCGAACGAGTTGATCGGCATGATCAGCGCGCACAGGCAGGCGACGGGCGTGCCCTTCATCGGCTACTGGCTCGGCACCCCGCACTGGGGCAAGGGCTATGCGACGGAGGCCGTGCAGGGCCTGATCGACAGCCTGTTCTCGCTGATCGACCTGGCCGCGATCGAGGCCGATACCCGCGTCATCAACCCGGCTTCGCGGCGGGTGCTGGAAAAGTCCGGTTTCCGGTCGGAGGGCTCGTTTCTGAAGTCGCTGCCGGCGCGTGGCGGGCTGTTCCCCTGCGAGCAGTTCCGGCTCGACCGCTCGACCTGGACGGCGCTCAAGAGTTGGAGCGCCAGCGGCTGGGCTCATGCGCCTGAACTGGAACCGGAGCAGGAACCCGCGCGCAGCGCGCCGGCGCTCGGCATGCCTCCGCGCCGCCAGCAGGAACAGGCCGAGCCCTGCCCGGTCTGAAGATCTGCAGCCGTCATGCTCGCCCTTGTGGCGAGCATCCACGTCTTGAATACGGACTTTGACCGAGGAAGACGTGGATGGTCGGGACAAGCCCGACCATGACGGAAGTGCAGTTTCGTCTTACTTCACGAAGGTCCCGTGCAGCTCGTCCTCGATATGCACGCGGATGATCTCCTCGAAATTCGCCTCCGACCTGAAGCCGAGCGCCAGAGCGCGCTGCGGATCGAAATTGCGCGGCCAGCCGGCGACGATCCCGTCGATCACCGGGTCCGTCACGCGCTTGATGCGCTTGACCACGTTCTCGCCGGCGACCTTGCGCAGCGTCTCGATCTGCTCAGCGACCGTGCAGGAATAGCCCGGCATCGTCAGGGCGCGGCGCGGCCCGATCGCAGCCGTATCCATCGTCGCGGCATGGATCAGGAAGCCCACCGCCGAGCGCGGCGAGGCATGCCAGTGGCGGACCTGGTCCGAAACCGGCAGCACCGCCTCCTCGCCGTTCAGCGGCTCGCGGATGATGTTGGAGAAGAAGCCCGAGGCCGCCTTGTTCGGCTTGCCCGGCCGCACGCAGATCGTCGGCAGGCGGATGCCGACGCCGTCGAAGAAGCCGCGCCGCGAGTAGTCGCAGAGCAGGAGCTCGCCGATCGCCTTCTGTGTGCCGTAGCTGGTCAGAGGCGTGGTGAAGAACTCGTCCTCGATCTTGTCGTGGAAGGGCGCGCCGAACACGGCAACCGAGGAGGTGAAGACCAGACGCGGCGTGTAGCCTTCCGCATGGCGGATCGCCTCGAAGAGATAGCGCGTGCCGTCGAGATTGATCCGGTAGCCCTTGTCGAAATCGGCCTCGGCCTCGCCCGAGACCACCGCCGCGAGATGGATGATCACCTCCGGCCGCGTCGCGATCAGCTTCTCGGCCTCGCCATGGATCGAGAGATCGGAGACCACCGCCTCGAAATCGAAGGGCGCGGCCGGCGGCGGCGAGGCGACGACGACGTCCTGCGCCGTCACGCGGGTCACCGGCTTGCCGCCGAGCTGGCCGTCGCGCGCCAGCCGCTCGATGAACTTGCGCCCGACCATGCCGGCGCCGCCGAGAACGAGAATATGCATCGGATCTGTCCTGAAGGTTCGCTTTGAGTTTCGTCAGTTCGGAAGATGGCCGCCGAGATCGTCTTCGATATGGACGCGGATGATCTCGTCGAAATCGCGTTCGGCCGTGAAGCCCAGAGCAAGCGCGCGCTTCGCGTCGAAGCGGGTCGGCCAGCCCGCGACGATCGCCGCGGAGGCGGGATCGGGCGCCCGCCGGATCAATTTCACCGCCTTGTCGCCGGCGATGCGGCGCAGCGCCTCGATCTGCTCGCCGACGGTGACGCAGACGCCCGGCATGCTCAGGTTGACGCGCGGGCCGAGCTCATTGCGCGAGAGGCCGGCGGCATGGATCAGGAAACCGACGGCCGAGCGCGGGCTGGCATGGGTGAAGAGCACCTCGTCACTGACCGGCAATAGCGCCTCAACGCCCTGCAACGGCTCGCGGATGATGCCGGAGAAGAAGCCGCCGGCCGAGGCATTGGGCTTGCCCGGCCTGACCACGATCGAGGGGAAGCGGATGCCGACGCCCTCGACGAAGCCCCGCCGGGAGTAGTCGGCCAGCAGCAATTCGCCGATCGCCTTCTGCGTGCCGTAGCTCGTCAGCGGCGTGACATGGAACTCGTCGGAGATCGACGCAGGGAACGGAGCGCCGAAAATGCCGCTCGAACTGGTGAAGACGAGCTTCGGCACGTAATCCGCCCCGCCCTCATGCCGGATCGCCTCCAGCAGGTTGTGCATGCCGTCGAGATTGACGCGGTAGCCCTTGTCGAAATCGCGCTCGGCCTCGCCCGAGATGATCGCGGCCAGATGAAAGACCAGGTCCGGCCGCAGCGCCGCCAGCTGCTTGGCGACAGCGGCATCGCCGGCATCCTCGACGCGGATCGTCGCGCGATCCGCAAGTTCCGCCGGCAGCGCGGGCGCCACCACATCGGTCAGCGTCAGCCTGTCGATCGCCTTGCCGGCGCATTGGCCTTCGCGGGCGAGGCGCTCCGCCAGCCTGCGGCCGACCATGCCGGCCGCACCCGTGATCAGGACATGCATGGGCTCTCCCTATCTGGTTCGCGTCTCGGGTCGCTCTTGGCGGCAACCTTGTCGGGAGGATGGAGGCGGTGGCCGCCCCCATCCCGAAGCAGGCTTCAGAGGGCGAAGCCGCCATCCGCCAGATGAATCTGGCCGGTGGTGTAGCTCGACTCGTCTGCCGCAAGGTAGACGGCGAGCGCAGCGATCTCCTCGGCCGTGCCAAGCCGGCCCATCGGCTGGCGATCGATGAAGGCCTGCCGGGCGGCCGCCTCCGTCGTCTTGGTGGCCTGGGCGAGATCCTTGATGCGCTGGTCGAGCGAGGGCGACTGGATCGTGCCGGGGCAGATCGCGTTGGCGCGCACGCCCTTCTTGATGTAGTCGGCCGCGACCGCCTTGGTCAGGCCGATCACCGCCGCCTTGGTCGCGCCATAGGCATAGCGGTTCGGGATGCCGCGCACCGATCCGGCGCCGGATGCGATATTGACGATCGAGCCCGAACCCTTGGCCAGCATGGCGGGCAGGAAGGCCTGGATCGTGCGGTGCATCGACTTGACGTTGAGGTCGAAGGAGAAGTCCCAGGCCTTGTCGTCGGTGTCGAGCACCGTGCCGTGATGGACGAAGCCGGCGGCGTTGACGAGGATGTCGAGGGGCCCGACCTTCTCGGCGAAGGCATTGACCGCCTTGGACGAAAGCACGTCGAGCTTGCGCTTCTTCGCCTTCGGGATCCCCTCCAGCAGGGCGACATCCTTGTCGGTCGCCCAGACGGTGGCGCCTTCCGCGACGAAAGCCTCGGCGATGGCCCGGCCGATCCCCTGCCCCGCGGCGGTGACGACCGCGACCTTGCCCTTCAAACGTCCTGCCATACCCGTGTCCTCTTTCAACCGGCTTTTGCAAAGGTCTTGCGCATATGGGTCAGCCGCCGGTCGGCCATGTCCTCATGATGCGTGATGGCGAAGCCCAGCCGCTCGTACCAGCCGATGCGCTGGGTCAGCTTGGCATGGGTGTAGAGATGGACCGAAGCATAGCCGAGCGCCTGCGCCCGCTCGTCGGCGAAGCCCATCAGCGCGGCGCCAAGCTTGCGGCCGGCGGCTTCAGGCGCGACGGCCACGCTCCAGATGGTGAAATCCTCCGGCTCGATGTCGAGCACCAGCGCGGCTTCGAGCTTGCCGGCATCCTCCGCGAGCCAGACCTCGTGCTCCGCGACGACCTGCGTATAGTCGGCGATGCGCGGCAGCGAGGGCACGCCGATGATGCTCTCGTTCGGCGTATAGGCAGCGTTCTTGAGCGCAAGGATCGCCGGGATGTCCGCGAGCCCGGCCCGGCGCAGCGCGACAGTTCCCGCATGGCCTCCGATCTGGTTGAAGGCACCGAGCGCGAGCTTCTGCTGTCCTTGGGCGTCGAAATTCGACGGCGCCAGCCAGCGACGGAACGCCTGCGCCCGCACCGGCCATTCGCCGTCCAGGATCGAAAACCAGGCGGTGTCGCGATTGGCGCCCTTCACCACCATGTGCTGGCGGAACAGCCCCTCGAACTGGAAACCGAAGCGCAGCGCGGCCCGCTTGGACGGCTCGTTCAGGTCGTTGCACTTCCACTCGTAGCGGCGATAGCCGAGCGAGAAACCGTAATCGCCGACGAGATAGATCGCCTCGGTCGCCGCCCGCGTCCGCTGCAGCGCAGGGGAATAGGTGACCGAGCCGACCTCGAACACGCCATGCTCGGGCCGGATCTCCATGATCCAGAGATGGCCCTTGGCCTTGCCGTCGGCCTTGTCGATCACGGCGAGCGGCACGATGCCGGCCTTGGCCACCATCGAGTCGAGCAACGCGCGGTAGGCGTCCTTGTCCTTCGGCGGCGGGGCCGAGAGCCAGTCCCAGACGCTGTCGCGCCCGACATCGGCGGCCCAGATGTCGTCGATATGCCTGGCGACATCGAGCGGTTCGAGCCGGCAATACTGGCCTTCCAGAACCTTGGCCGGCAGGAACGGGGGCGCCTTCCAGGCAAGAGCCGTCATGATGCCTCCTTCCCCTTCCAGCCGGCAAGGTCGAGCCGGATCTCCCAGCCCGCTCCGAGTTCTCCCGCAATGGCATGGGCGAGCGCTGCGCCCTCCGCTTCCCAGGCCAGCCGCTCGACCGCGTCGCTGAAATCGGAAGCCGCCGGTTCATCCTCGTCATAGATCGCGTCGAAGGCATCCATCCAGGCTTCGAGCCGGTCCGCAACCGCCTCGGAGAGCCCGACATCCTCGGCGTCGACCGCTCGACGCTTGCCCTTGGCATCGATCTGCCAGAGGCCGCTGAGCCCGAGCCATTCCGGCGCGATCAGCAGCGTGCCGCTCATGAACGCTCCGCGAGGTCTTTGGTGAAGAACGGGTTCAGCGGCGCCGAGGCGCCGTTGCCGGCGAAGCCCTTGAAGCTGCCCTCTTCCGCGATCAGGCGCGTGGCGTCGATGAAGGCTGCCCAGGCCGCCCGCGCCAGCGCCCCGCCGATCGAGATGCGCCGCGTGCCTGCCGCAGCGACATCCGCAACCGACAAACCGAAATCGCCATAGACCAGCGTGTTCACCGGCTTGCCGCCGGCGGCAGCGACGATGGTGGCGATATCGGCAGATGTCTTCGGGCCGGGGGCATAGAGCACATCGGCGCCGGCTGCCGCATAGGCCTCGATCCGCCGCGCCGATTCCTTCAGCGGCTCGGAATGGCCGGTCAGGAAGCACTCGGCGCGCGCCGTCAGCACGACGCCCGAGCCGGTCTCGTCGATCGCCTTGCGCGCCGCCTTGATGCGCTCGACCGCGAGCTCGAACGGATAGAGCGGCTCGTCCTGGCGCCCGGTCGCATCCTCGATCGAGAGCCCTGCGACGCCGGTCGCGACGCAAAGCTTCACATTGGCCGCGACGCCATCGGGCGTATCGGCATAGCCGTTCTCGAAATCGGCATTGACCGGGAGATCAGGCACCGCCTTCACGATATCGGCGATGTGCGCGAGCATCATGTCACGCGGCACGTCCTGGTCGGCGTGGCCTTGCGTGAAGGCATAGCCCGCGCTCGTCGTCGCCAGCGCCTTGAAGCCCTGTCCGCGCAGCCAGCGGGCCGAGCCAAGATCCCAGGGATTGGGCATCACGAAGCAGCCGGCCTCGTGGAGCTTGCGGAAGGCTTCGACCTGAGGGCTCTGTGCCATGGTTTAAATCGTTTCAAATGGAGGCGGGAGAAACGCCTGCCATAGTGTCGAGGGTCGTATCGTTTGTCAGCCCCGTTGGGCGCGCGTCGCGCAGCGAACGCCGATGCGCGGGCGGAATGGCGTGGGGGGAGCGGTGGAGGCGGTGAGCGTCGGCGAGAAGCGGCGCTGCCGTGTGTCATCCCGCACGCGCCGCGGCGCGAAGTGCCGCTGCGCAGATGCGGGATCGTACGAAGCAAGGGCGCCTTTTCCGGGTGACGGTCCCGTGTCTGCGCCGCGGCATTCACATGCCGCAGCGCGCACGGGATGACACCCTTCGAAGCCCAGTCACACGCGGCAACCCGCTCAGTGGTTGTCGCGCGGAATGCCGAACTTCTTGTGGATCTTCTGGTACTTGACCGCCGGCTTGAGGACCATGCCCTCGGAGAGCTCGTCGACGATCTTGCGCTGGATTTCCTGCCAGGGCGTCTGGCTCTTCGGATACTTGTAGCCACCAGCCGCCTTGAACGCCGCCTTGCGCGCGGCCAGCTCCTCATCCGAGATCAGGATGTTGGCGGTGCGCTTCTTCAGGTCGATGCGGACCTTGTCGCCCATCTTGAGCAGCGCGAGCCCGCCGCCCGTCGCCGCTTCCGGCGAGGCGTTGAGGATCGAGGGCGAGCCCGAAGTGCCGGACTGGCGCCCGTCGCCGACGCAGGCGAGCGCCGAGACGCCCTTCTTGATCAGGTAATCCGGCGGCCGCATGTTCACGACCTCGGCCGCGCCGGGATACCCGATCGGCCCGACGCCGCGGATGAACAGGATGCAGTGCTCGTCGATGGCCAGCGCCGGATCGTCGATACGGTGGTGGTAATCCTCCGGCCCGTCGAAGACGATGGCGCGGCCCTCGAAGGCCATCGGGTCCTTCGGGTTCTCCAGATAGCGCTTGCGGAATTCCGGCGTGATCACGCTGGTCTTCATGATCGCGGAATCGAACAGGTTGCCGGAGAGGTTGAGGAAGCCGGACTGGGCCTTCATCGGCTGGTCGTAGCTCTTGATCACCTCACGGGCGATCGAGAAGGCGCCCTTGCAGTTCTCTTCCAGCGTCTTGCCGTTGGCGGTGATCGCGGGCTTGAGCTTGCCCTTCTCGATCAGCTCCGCGATCACGGCGGGCAGGCCGCCGGCGCGATAGTAGTCCTCACCGAGATATTCGCCGGCCGGCTGCAGGTTGACCAGCAGCGGGATGTCGTAGCCGACCTTGGTCCAGTCCTCGTTGTCGAGCTTGACGCCGATATGCTTGGCGATGGCGTTGACATGGACCGGCGCATTGGTCGAGCCGCCGATCGCCGAATTGATGACGATGGTGTTCTCGAACGCCTCGCGCGTCAGGATCTTCGAGGGGATCAGGTTCTCCCAGACCATCTCGACGATGCGCTTGCCGGTGAGATAGGCCATCTCGTAGCGGTCGCGATAGGGCGCGGGGATCGCGGCGGCGCCGGGCAGCGTCATGCCCATGGCCTCGGCCAGCGAGTTCATCGTCGAGGCCGTGCCCATCGTGTTGCAGTGACCCGCGGATGGCGCCGACGAAGCAACCAGATCGACGAAGCCCTTATAGTCGATCTCGCCGGCCGCCATCATCTGGCGCGCCTTCCAGACGATCGTGCCGGAGCCGGTGCGCTCGCCGCGGAAGGAGCCGTTCAGCATCGGCCCGCCCGGCAACGCGATCGCGGGAATATCGACCGTCGCAGCCGCCATGATCTGGGCCGGCGTGGTCTTGTCGCAACCCGTCGTCAGCACGACGCCGTCGAGCGGATAGCCGTAGAGGATCTCGACCAGCGAGAGATATTGCAGGTTGCGGTCGAGCGCCGCGGTCGGCCGCTTGCAGGTTTCCTGGATCGGATGGATCGGGAACTCGAAGGGCACGCCGCCCATCTCGCGGATGCCGTCGCGGACGCGCGAGGCCAGCTCGATATGATGGCGGTTGCACGGCGCGATGTCCGAGCCGGTCTGGGCGATGCCGATGATCGGCCGGCCCGACTGAAGCTCTTCGCGCGACAGGCCGAAATTCATGGTGCGCTCGATATAGAGCGCGGTCATGTCGGCATTGTCGGGATTGTCGAACCACGCCTTCGAGCGCAATTGCTCGGGCTTGATGCGCCGAACGGACTTCTTGCCGGGTGCCTTGGCCATCCTCGTTTCCTCTCGTTCGGCGCGGCGCTGGCGGCCGCTTGCCGATCTCACATTCAAACGATTTGAGACTAGCCATCATGCCGATAGCCTGCGGCTCGGCAAGGCCCAATCTGGCTGATAGTCATACTATTTAATCATGCTGTATGCAGCATGCAACAATTCCGCGATGTGCGGGCGGCGCTTGCCAGCCGCGCCGGTTTGGCGCCAAGAAATGCCGAAGCCGGCCTTCACGCCAACGCTGCCCGAGGAAACGCGCCATGACCCTTCACGTCGTCCCCTCCTTCTCCCGCATCGGCGAGGAGAACGCCTTCGCCGTGCTGGCCCGCGCCACCGAATTGCAGCGACAGGGCAAGGACATCATCAATCTCGGCATCGGCCAGCCGGATTTCTCGACGCCCGACCATATCGTCGAAGCTGCCGTGAAGGCGCTGCGCGACGGCCATCACGGCTATACCCCCGCCAACGGCATCCTGCCGCTGCGCGAGGCCGTCGCCGCCGACCTGCACAAGCGCTTCGCCGTCGATGTCTCGCCCGAGAGCGTGATGATCGTGCCCGGCGGCAAGGTCACCATGTTCATGGCGATCCTGATGTTCGGCGAGCCCGGCGCCGAGATCCTCTATCCGGACCCCGGCTTCCCGATCTATCGCTCGATGATCGAGTACACGGGCGCGACGCCGATCCCGGTGCCGATCCGCGAGGAGAACGGCTTCGCCTTCTCGGCCGAGGAGACGCTGGCGCTGATCACGCCGAAGACCCGGCTGCTGATCATCAATTCGCCGGCGAACCCGACGGGCGGCGTCACGCCCAAAACCGAGATCGACAAGCTCGTCGCCGGTCTCGCCAAATTCCCGGACGTCGCCGTGATGTCCGACGAGATCTACGACCAGATGGTCTATGACGGCGAGAAGCATGTCTGCCTTCTCAGCTATCCGGAAATCCGCGACCGGCTGATCCTGCTCAACGGCTGGTCGAAGACCTATGCCATGACCGGCTGGCGCCTCGGCTATTCGATCTGGCCGAAGCCGCTGCTCGACAATGCCCGAAAGCTGGCGGTGAACTCGCATTCCTGCGTCAACGCCCCCGCGCAATGGGCTGGCCTGGCGGCGCTCACCGGCCCGCAGGACGCGGTGCACATGATGCTGGCCGAGTTCGACCGGCGCCGGAAAGCGGTGGTGAAGGGCCTGAACGGCCTGCCCGGCGTCTCCTGCATCGAGCCCAGGGGCGCGTTCTACGCCTTCCCGAACGTCTCGCAGACCGGCTGGAAGGCGAAGAAGCTGGCCTCGGCCCTGCTGGAGGAAACCGGCGTCGCCACCATCGGCGGCCCCGATTTCGGTGTCCATGGCGAGGGCTATATCCGCCTGTCCTATGCCAACTCGCTGGAGAACATCGAGAAAGCGCTGGAGCGGATGAAGAGCTTCCTCAGCACTGCAAAGGCCGCCTGACCATGGTGACCTGTTACCTGCGCTATGTCATCGATCCCCATAAGCTCGATGCCTTCGAGGCCTATGGCAAGCTCTGGATCCGGCTGGTCGAGAAATTCGGCGGCAAGCACCACGGCTATTTCATGCCGTCGGAAGGCGTCTCGAACGTGGCGCTGGCGATGTTCAGCTTCCCGTCGCTGGCGGCCTATGAGGACTACCGCAAGCGCTCCTTCGACGACCCCGAATGCCAGGCCGCCTTCGCGATGAACGAGAAGGAGCGCTTCATCATCAGCTATGAGCGCTCGTTCTTCCGGCCGGTCTTCGACGATGATCAGGGCGTCAAGCGCGCGCCCTGAGGTCTGACATCAATTCCGCCCGGCGCTGGCGGTCACGCCGGGATCGACCTTGAATCTGGAGGCCTCGATCACGGCCGTGCCGATCATCGTCTTCACGGAGATGCGCACCGGCACCATCACGTCGGTGCCGGCGATCGGCGCGAGCCAGGCCGAGATGTCCCGGTTCTCGGCCATGAACTTGGTGCTGGGCCTGAGCGCGCGGTGGCCGGCGATCGGGACGAAGCGCGCCTGGCAGATCGAGACCGGGCCGCTATAGCCTTCGAGCTTGACGTTGCGGGTGCCGGCGCTCGAGAGCTTGATGTCGTAGCGCGCCGCGCCGTCGAAGATCGGCAGCGTGCGATTGCAGGCAGCGTCCTTGCCCTTGCCGGTGACCGGCATCAGGAAGGCGCTGAGCGGATCGACGATATTGCGCTTGTGGCTCTCGTTGAGCGGCACCCGATCAGGCTTCTCGTCGATCGGCGGCTCGATATCGATGCCGGCGACGGCGCCCTCGGCAAGCGCCATGCGGACGGTCCGGCTCTCGCTGGAATTGGCGGAGCTCACAGCGAAGGTTTTTGGCGCGAGCCTGCCGCCGACGAGCGCACCTGTCGCCGCACCAGAACCGCGCCCGCCCGTGACACCGCCGGCAATTCCCGTGAGCTTGGCGGTGATGTCGAGCTTGTAGCCGGAACCGTCGATGCCGCCGCTCAGGCTCGCCGTGCCCAGAGTGATTCCCAGGAGCGAGACGTCGTAGCGCGCGTCAAGCGAGGCTGCATCGGCGCTCGCGCCCAGACAGGCGGCGAGGACGAGGCCTGCAAGGGACGATGCGGCGGCGGGCTTCATCCACTGTCTCCGGAACGGCGCGATCCTGCGCGGAATGCACTCTGAATCGGCCCGAATCGTGGCCGGCTTACCCTCGTGGCGAAGCAACGACCGATTGAAGCATCGGGCCGCGATCTTTACACCCCGTTAACGCTGAAGGCCATGTGAACGGCAAACCGAGTTTTCCTTGACGCAGGCCGCGCCCTTGGCTATGGAACCGCGACTTCAATTTGACTTCCGGTGCTCGCCGGCACGTCACGTGTCGGTTTTTTTGTTTGAGCGCCCCCGGGAACGTAAGGAACGATATCATGGCCCGCCGTTGCGAACTGACCGGGAAAGCCACCCAGAGCGGCCATCTCGTGAGCCACTCGAACCGCAAGACGAAGACCGTCTTCCGTCCGAACCTCGTGAACGTCACGCTGCAGTCGGACGCGCTCGGCCGTTCGGTGCGCCTGCGGATTTCGGCCAACGCCCTGCGTTCGGTCGAGCATCGCGGCGGCCTCGATGCCTTCCTGATCAAGGCTTCGGCCGGCGACCTCTCGACGGGCGCTGCCACGCTGAAGCGCGACCTCGAGAAGAAGCTCGCCGCCAACTGAGCGGGTTTTAACCCTCGGGTTTGAAGGAAGCGGCCGCGAGGCCGCTTTTTTCGTTTGAGTTAAGCTCACGCCCCACCGTCATTGCGAGCGCAGCGAAGCAATCCAGGGGACCGGCTGAGACGGTTCAACGACCAGTCCCCTGGATTGCTTCGTCGCTTCGCTCCTCGCAATGACGGCTAGCGCGCTCTACTGGACCAGCTCGAACTCCAGCAGAACCGTGCGCTGGAGGAACGAGAAATTGTCGTCCGACATCAGGGTCAGCACCGTCCGCCCCGCCTCCAGATGGACCGACAGTCCTTCCATATTATCGATCTCGAAGCCGAGATCGGCCTCGATCAGGCGCTGACCATCGATCAGCGCCCCCGGCCGGATATCGCGCCCAGCGATTCGCCTGATCCGCATGCCGACGCCGCGCAGCGGCTGGTACCAGCGCTCCAGCACCAGCATGTCGCCTGACGGCAGGAAGGCGAGATCGGTGATGTCGTAGCCGTCATGCCGGACGAGCTTGAACAGGCCGGGCTGCGGGTTGCCGAGGATCGCGCCGAGCGTCGGCTCGTCCTCCTTGCCCGCACGCTCGGCGATGGCGATGAGCGCGCCCTTCAAGGGCCCTGCGGGCACGACGCCGAGCGCCTCCAGCCCGCGATTGCGCGGCAGGCGCTTGAACTCGCGCGGCACCGGCACCGGTCGCGCCCGCGCCTCGACGCCATCACGCGCCCAGTCGAAGCGGGCGATCTCGTGCTTGCGCTCGATCCCGACATAAGCCGCGCCGTCATGGATGCAGAGGCTCTCGGTATCGTAGAGTCCAGAGCGGGTCAGCGGCCGGCCGGAGCTGCCAAGAACCGCCGCCATCTCGACATCCTCAAGCCCGGTGAGCTTGCCGCCGTTGGATGTGACCTTGGCCGTCAGCCAATAGCCGCGATCCGTCACAGCGACGAGATCGCGCCCACCATTCAGTCGCGCCAGCCCCGAAAAACCACCGAATCGCGGATGGCCGGACGACAGTACGAGTCCGCTGCGGAATTGCAGCGCGCCGAAGCGGCGCTGCTCCGGCCGGCGCGGTTCGAAGGCCATGATCGGCCGTGCCGAAATCCCGACAGGGAAGCGAGTCTGCTCGATCGCCTGCGCGGCACCAGGCAGCGCCAGCGCACCGAGACCTGCCAGCGCGGCGCGGCGCGTGAGACGCATCAGTGCCCGCGGCGCTGGGAACCGGACCCGGCAGGGCCGTCCTCTTCGAACAGCTCGGCGAGCTTCTCGGTCATGACGCCGCCCAGCTCCTCGGCATCGACGATGGTGACGGCGCGGCGGTAATAGCGCGTCACATCGTGGCCGATGCCGATGGCGATGAGCTCGACCGGCGAGCGCGTCTCGATCTCGGCGATGACATGGCGCAGATGCCGCTCGAGATAATTGCCGGCATTGACCGAGAGGGTGGAATCGTCGACCGGCGCGCCGTCCGAGATCACCATCAGGATCTTGCGCTGCTCGGAGCGGCCGAGCAGGCGCTTATGCGCCCAGTCCAGCGCCTCGCCGTCGATATTCTCCTTGAGCAGCCCCTCGCGCATCATCAGCCCGAGATTCTTGCGCGCGCGCCGCCACGGAGCATCCGCCGCCTTGTAGATGATGTGGCGGAGATCGTTCAGGCGGCCGGGATTGGCCGGCTTGCCCGATTGCAGCCAGGCCTCACGCGACAGCCCGCCCTTCCAGGCGCGCGTGGTGAAGCCGAGCAGTTCGACCTTGACGCCGCAGCGCTCCAGCGTCCGGGCCAGGATGTCGGCACAGGTCGCCGCGACCGTGATCGGCCGGCCGCGCATCGAGCCGGAATTGTCGATCAGCAGGGTGACGACCGTGTCACGGAAATTCGTGTCCGATTCCTGCCGGAACGAGAGCGGCTGGAACGGATCGAGGATGATGCGCGGCAGGCGGGCCGGATCGAGCGCCCCCTCCTCCAGGTCGAACTGCCAGGTGCGGTTCTGCTGCGCCATCAGGCGCCGCTGCAGGCGGTTGGCGAGGCGCGCGACCACGCCCTGGAGATGGGCGAGCTGCTTGTCGAGATAGGCACGCAGGCGCGTCAATTCCTCGGCGTCGCAAAGCTCCTCTGCCGTGACGACCTCGTCGAACTTCTGGGTATAGGCCTTGTAGTCGGTCTGCGGGCGTTCGTTGCCCCGGCTTTCGCGCGGGCGCGGCGCCTCGCCGGCTTCCTCGGATTCGGAGCTCTCGTCCTCCTCGTCCCAGTCGCCGGCCGGCGCGTCGGTCGCCTCGGAGGCCCCCTCCTGCAGTTCCTCGGTCGCGTCCTCGCTGACCTCGACCTCGGAGCGGTCGGCGCCGCTCTCCTGCTCGGATTCGCCTTCCTGCTGCTGCTGGTCCTCGGAGGACTGGTCCTGGTTGTCCTCGTCCTCGTCCTGCTCGTCGCCCTGCGCGGTCTGCTCGGCCATGTCGAGCGCCGCCAGCATGTCGCGCACCGTGCGGGCGAAGCCGCGCTGGTCCTCGATCGTCTTCGTCAGCCTGTCGAGGTCGCCGCCGGCCTTGGCCTCGATCTGCTCGCGCCAGAGCTCGACGACCTTCTCGGCCGCCTTCGGCGGCTTCAGGCCGGTCAGGCGCTCGCGCACCATCAGGGCGAGCGCATCCTCCAGCGGCGCGTCGGCCCGGTCGGTGATCTCCTCGTAGCGACCGCCGCGGTGGTAGCGGTCCTCCAGCATCGCGGAGATGTTGCCGGCCATGCCTGACATCCGCCGCGCGCCGATCGATTCGACGCGCGCCTGCTCGACGGCATCGAACACGGCACGGGCCGCATCGCCTTCCGGCGCGGCGCGGCGGTGGATCGCGGCATCATGGCAGGCAAGCCGAAGCGCCATCGAATCGGCATGGCCGCGCAGGATCGCGACATCGCCGGGGCTGAGCTTGCGCGGCGGCTCGGGCAGGCGGGCCCGCTCGCCGACGAGGGACGGCTTGTCGGCGGCGAAGACGATTTCCATCTCCGGCTTGCGCGCGATCGCCTTCATCGCGCCGGAGATCGCCCGCTTCAGCGGCTCGGCCGGAGCCTCCTTCGGCGTTCCTGGCTTGCGGTTCGAGATGGACAAGACTGGGCCGTCCTCTGGCTTCAAAGATTAGCGCGACCGCCCGTCGTACTGCGTCGGCGACAATTCGGTCGGCTCGACGCCGGCAAGGCAGCGCACATTGACCGCGACCATCGGCGTGCCATCGGGTCCGTTCGCCCTAGCGAAGGATTCGATGCCGCAGGTCTCGCAGAAGAGATGCTGGATCTTCTGCGTGTGGAAGCGGTACTCGGTCAGCGCATCCTCGCCCTTGGTGAGGGTGAAGGCGCTGGCGGGCGAGAACGCGAGAATCGAGCCGCGGCGTTGGCAGTAGGAGCAGTTGCAGGTGATCGTCTGCCCGAGATCGGCTTCGACCTCGTAGGCGACTCGCCCGCAGTGGCAGCTTCCCTGATACTGCGCCATGGCTCGTGTCCTCCGTTAGCTGAGCACCACGTTCGCGGCGCTTTCCGGCAGTTCCTTGCCGAAGGAGCGCTGGAAGAACTCGGCCACCAGCGTGCGCTCCATCTCGTCGCACTTGTTCAGGAAGGTGACGCGGAAGGCGAAGCCGATATCGCCGAAGATCGCCGCGTTCTCGGCCCAGGTGATGACCGTACGCGGGCTCATCACGGTCGAGAGATCGCCGTTCATGAAGGCGTTGCGGGTGAGATCGGCGACGCGGACCATCTTGTTGATGACGTCCTTGCCGTCCGGCGTGCTCTGGTAGTGCTTCGACTTCGCCAGCACGATCGAGACCTCGTTGTCATGCGGCAGGTAGTTCAGCGTGGTGACGATCGACCAGCGGTCCATCTGGCCCTGGTTGATCTGCTGGGTGCCGTGATAGAGGCCGGACGTGTCGCCGAGGCCGACCGTGTTGGCGGTGGCGAACAGGCGGAAGGCGCCGTGCGGGCGGATGACGCGCTTCTGGTCGAGCAGCGTCAGCTTGCCGGACTGCTCCAGCACGCGCTGGATCACGAACATCACGTCCGGGCGGCCGGCATCGTATTCGTCGAAGACGAGCGCGATGTTGTTCTGCAGCGCCCAGGGCAGGATGCCGTCCTGGAATTCGGTGATCTGCTTGCCTTCCTTCAGCACGATCGCGTCCTTGCCGACGAGGTCGAGGCGCGAGACATGGCTGTCCAGGTTGACGCGGACGCAGGGCCAGTTGAGGCGGGCGGCGACCTGCTCGATATGGGTCGACTTGCCGGTGCCGTGATAGCCCGAGATCATGACGCGGCGGTTATGCGCGAAGCCGGCGAGGATTGCGATCGTGGTGTCGCGGTCGAATCGGTAATCCGGATCGAAGTCCGGCACGTGTGGATCGGCTGCGGAAAAGGCCGGCACCTCGAGATCGGAATCGATCCCGAAGGTCTCGCGCACCGACAGCTTGATGTCGGGCAGGCCGGGCGCAGTCGTCGTCGTCATCATCTTGTCTCCAGGCAAAGGGCCATGACCGGAATTCGCCGGTTAACCCAGAGCCGACCGAGAAGGGAGGCGGATCGTCCCTCATTAGAGCGAAAGACCGGAGGCGGCAATTCGCAAAGCTGCACCCCGGCCCTCGCAAAGGGCATGCCGGCTCAGTGTCGGGCGCGGCCGGCGGCGTCAGTGAGAAGCTCTCTCACGATCGCAGCCGAGCGGGCTGCGCCGTCCCGGTCGATCGGCAGGCCCGGAGGCTGGGCTCCCATGGCTTCATCGACGGCATCCGCCAGAGCCACCGCGTCCGCGACGAAATCACCGGAGAGCGGGAAGCAGCGCGCCAGCCCCGCCCGCTCCATCGCCTCGGCCCTGATCGTCTGCTCGGTCTCGTTGCCGGCATCGAAGGGCACGACGATCGCCGGCCGCCCGGCCGCGACGAGATCGAGCACGGTATTGTAGCCCGCCTGGCTGATCGACACGGCGCAGCCTGCGAGCAGAGCCGGGAAATCCGGCCGCGCCCGCTCAATCACGACTTTTTCAGGGGCTTCGGCAGCAAGCAGCGCAAAATCGCTATCCGCGATGCCGCGCCCGGCGAGAAGCCGCCAGCGGCGTCCCGAACGGTCGAGACGCGCCGCAGCGACTGCAGTGGCGAAAAGCGGCAGGGCAGCGGCCGAGCCGCCGCCCGAGACGATGACCTCGCCCACCCCACCCGAGCCCTCATCCTGAGGAGCCTTTCCGTCTGGAATGGCGCCTCGAAGGATACTCCCGGAGGCTCCGGAGATATCTGGAACATCCTTCGAGACGGCCCTACGGGCCTCAGGATGAGGGCTGCGGGTTTCCGATGTCCTGTCCGTATCCAGATAGCCGGTATAGCGCAGCTTCGTCGCCAGCCTCTCCCCCACCGGCCATGACCGGTCAAGCGGCAGGAAACCGGCATCGCCATGGACCAGAACCGCGTCGAACAGCCCGGCGATCCGTTCCTCGGCTTCGACGATCCGGTCAGGCCGCGGCGTCACCAGCACGTCGCGCACCGAGGACAGCACGAGCGTCTCGGGCCGTGCCGCCTTCGCTGTAGCGATCAGCGCAAGAAATTCCTCGGCCAATTGCCGTCGGCCGAAGGGGAAATGCTCGACGATCACGACATCGGGTCGCAGCCGCGCAGCCAGCTCTTCGAGCATGGCGATGCGGGCGGCCTTGCGCTCCGGCTCGATCGGCTGGCCGGCCTCGCCCAGCAGTGTGCGGAAATCGGTGCCTTCGGTCCTGATCGGCGGCAATTGCACGAAGGCGAAAGGCTCGCCCTCCATCGCGCGCAACGGCATGCCCCCGCTGGCAAGCGTCACGGAGAAACCGGTCCGCGCCAGCGCCCGTGCCAGATTCGCCGCCCGGACCAGATGGCCGCTGCCGAGCAGATGCGTCACCGCGATCAGGACGGAAGCGCTCATGCCCCCTCACGCGCCGAGCGCTTCAGCATTGCTGCGACCCGGTCGAGCCCCGCCTGCGCAGAAAAGGCTCCCGTCAGCCGCGCATAGGCTGCCTCGCCCAGCACAGCGCGCTCTTCGGGCGCGCCGGCCAGTTGATCGAGCGCAGCAGCCAAGGCGCCGACATCGCCCGGCGGCACCAACAGGCCTTCAACACTGTCGCGCACGAATTCCGGTATCCCCGCGAAATCGGTCGCGACGATCGGCAGGCCCTGGCTCGCGGCCTCCATCACCACATTGGGCAGACCGTCGCGGTCGCCATCGCCCGCCTCCTTCGAGGGCAGCACGAAGAGATCGGCGGCCCGCAGCGCAGCAATGACCTCGTCCTGTGCCTTCGGTCCGGCCCAGGCGATCCGGTCATCGATCCCGAGCGCCTGCGCCTGCGCCTGCAAGGCCTTCAGCTTCTCCCCGCCGCCGATATGCGTCAGGCGCCAGTTCAGCGTGTTGGGCAGCTTGGCCAGCGCGTCCAGCAGGTCGTCAAAACCCTTCTTCGCCACCGCCCTTCCGATGGTGACGAAGCGCACGGGATCGGCCGGGTCCGAACCGTCCCGTGTCGCTCGCGGGCCGGGCGCGGGAAAGCGTGCGAGTTCAAGCCCGTGATAAAGCAACGCGACCTTGTCGGGCCGGTCGGACAGACGTTCCAGCTCGCGATGCCCGTCGCGGGTGCAGGTAACGCCCCAGGAGGCGGAGGCGATCTTCTCGCGCTTTTCCCAGTCTGCCGTCGTCCAGATGTCCTTGGCATGGGCCGAGAACGACCATGTCAGGCCACCGAGCAAGGCGGCATAGCGGATCACGGAAGCCGGCGTGTGCAGGTAATGCACATGCAGGTGCCGGATATCATCAGGCAGTTCGCGCGCCATCACGCAGGCCTGCCCGAAGCGGCGCCAGCGATTGCGCGTCCGGTCCCGGACGAGATCGCGCAGGAAGACCGGCAGCAGTCGCAGCAGGCCCGGCCTCAGCAACGCAGCGAGCAGGCCGCGCGCCACGCGTCCCGGCTCGTCGTGCAGATATTCCGGCAGGTAGCGCACAGGCGCCGTGATCTGATGGTGCATCAGATGCTTCGCCGCATCGGTCGGATGGCGCAGCGACCAGATCTCGAAGGCCAAGCCGCGCTGCTGCAAGCCCAGCAGTTCCTGCGCGATGAAGGTTTCCGACAGGCGCGGATAGCCCTTCATCGCCACCGCGATGCGCGGCGCCTTGCCCGCTGTCATCGCCGCCCGATCAGCATGAAGCGCGTATAGTTCTTGGTCGGCCGTGCTCCGGCAAACCAGACCTCAGACAGCCCCGCCTGCTCGCGGAAGGCATCGAGCGAGGGCACGCAGCTCCGATGGTCCGGCTCGCGAAAATAATCGTTGGACTGCAGCACCAGCGGCAGGCCTTGCGGCAGGGTCGCGATCCAGCCCGGCACGTCGTCGAGATGTTCGCAGCTCGTGTTGATGACGAGCCCCGGCACCGGCGACTGCGCCGCGAAATCCATTGCCATCATGTCGGCCGTCATCGCCCGGAACCGCCCCGCCTGAACATGGCGATGGTTGAGGATCTCCGCGATCGGCGCGCAGGTCGGATCGATGTCGAGGCTGACGATCCCGGGAATCGCGAGCCGTTCATCGTCGAGCAGCAACGCTCCGAGCACGCCATACCAGGCGCCGAGCACCCAGACCGGCCCCTCGGGCTTCGGATGGGTTTCGGCCAAGGCCTCGACAAGCCATTTCTTCGAGGCGATCTGCTTGTGGTTGCAGGCGATCGACAGGTCCGGCGGCGCGCCCTTGCCGTAGAGCCGTGCGATATCGGCCACGACGCGGTTGCCCGAAAGCGCCGCCATGCCGCGCAGCAGGTCGTGGAAAGCCTCTTGGGGCGGTTCGGGCGTCATGGGTCGGTCGTCATCCGGAAAAACCGGCGGACCATAGACATGCGCGCCCGCAAAAAACCAGCCGCCCGCGCAAGGGTCAGCCCTTTTCGCCTGTCTCGCCTTGCTCCGGCACCACCTCTGCCGACGTGGTCGCCTCGCCGCCGGCCACCACGGGCACCGGCACCGCCACGTCCTCGCGCTTGCGACGGGCGATTTCCGGCGCGCTGGCGAAGCCATAGGCGGTCAACGGCTTCTCGCGCCCCTTGATCGCGATCTTCAGCGTTGTCGTGCCGGCATAGCTGCGCCCGCTCGCCCGGATCGTATCCTCGGAGACGACGACATCGGCCAGCACGCGCCGCGTCGCCGATTCGAGCTGGCTGGCGACCATCACGGTCTCGCCGACCGTGATCTCGCGCCGGCCAAGATTGTCGTTCTCGACCGCACCGGTAATCGCGTCGCCGGTATGGATGCCGATGCCGATCCGGAGCGGCAAAGGCAGCGCCGCGCCATATTCGCGGTTGAGCGCATCGACCGCGCGCACGATGTCGCCGGCAGCCGCGATCGCGGCTTGTGCCCCGCGGGCCGGCGGGCCTTCGAGGCCGAACACCGCCATGAAGCCGTCGCCATAGAAGGCATCGATCCGCCCTTCATGCGCGGTGATCGCCTGCCCCATCTCGTCGAAGAAGCGGTTGAGCAGGCCGATCAGCTCGCGCGGCAATTGCCGCGCCGACAGCGCCGAGAACGCCCTGAGATCGGCCACCACCACGGTCAGGCCGCGCTTGCCCGCGGCATCGTCGATCTCGAACGGGCGCGCCGCGCCGGCATTCAATCGCGACGCCAGCAGGATCTGCACCTGCAGGTCGTCGCGCGGCCTGATCTGGCAAGCCAGCCGGACACCGTCCGGCGCCGATATCCGCCGCAGCAGCCTGGCCTCGTTCGGGCCGGGCCTCGGCAGCTTGTCGTTGCCGTCCATCACCAGCACGCGGCAGGTGGCGCAGCGCGCCCGCCCGCCGCAGAGCGCGGCATGGGGAATGCCGAAGCGCCGGAACATCTCCAGCACGGTCGGCCCCGGTGCCAGCCTGCGCGTGCCGTGGCCGACGAAGCGCACCGTGATCTGGCGCGTCGTCCGGACCCTGATCTCGCGAATGCCGACGAACAGCAGGAATGAGGCGACGAGGCCGTAGAAGGCGCCTTTGCCCCACATCACGTCGCGGGCGAACATCGCCGCCTGCGCATCGCTGACGAGCTCGGCCGGCATCGCCATCTGCTCGGCCTCCCGCGCCCCAACGGAGAAGCCGATGATGGCCAGGAGCGGGATCAGGATCGCCGCCAGCAGGAAGGGGTCGCGCCAATGGCGATAGCTGTCGCGGGCGCGCAGCATGAAATGGATGCCGATGATGCCATGCGTCCAGACCAGCAGCAGCAGCAGCGACTGCGTCAGCGCGAGCCCCGGCCAGAGCCGGCGCAGGACGGAGCGATAGCTCTCGTCGACGCCGAAATAGATGCCCATCACCCGCGTGCTGATGATGTGGTCGACCAGCAGCAGCGGAATGGCGAGGCCGAGCGCTATCTGCAGCATTTCGCGCAGAGGCATCTTGAAGGTGCGCCGCTGCACCACCCTGAGCAGCGCGAAGACCGGATGGACGATCAGCGCGCCATAGAGCGCGGCCGTCCCGACCCAGGAATGCCAGAAGCCATAGCGCCAGTCCTGGACCTTCTCCATGGCGTCGACGCCGAGGATGCCGACGGCATGGTTCAGGAAATGGGTCGTGGCGAAGGTGAGCAGGATCAGCCCGGAGACGAACCGGATGTCCCGGCTCCAGGACGAGACCTGGTCCATGCTCGCACCCATGCCGCCGCGGGTCGGGCCCGTGCGGTTCGTGCCTGCGGCTTGCGGCCGGTTCATGCGCTGATGGACCTCGTCAGACGGTTTCGTGCTCACGCAGCAGCACGGATGCGAGCCGGTGGACCCGGCCGGCCAGATCCCGGCAGACAGCGAGGCTGAACTCAGGCACGGTGTGGAGCAGTTCGAAGAACAGATCCTTCGGAATCCGCAGCGCCAGCACCCGCGACTTCGCGCGGATGGTGGCGATGAAGGGCTGGCCGCTCAACAGGGACACGTCACCGGTGATGCTGCCGGTGTCCTTGACGAAGCTCCGCTCCTCGCCGCTCTCGCCTGGATGCAGGATTTCGACCTCGCCCTCCAGGATGACGTAGACGCCCTCGAGCTTCTCCTGCGGGCTGATCAGGACGGCGCCGGGCTCGAACTGCAGCCGCTCGCCCATCAACGCAACGAGCTTGAGCCGCGATGCCGGCATATCCTGGAACAGCGGCAGGCAACGCAGGCAGCCGATATCGGTTTCCAGACTCATGACCGCGCCTCCATTCGCCCAGTGTTCTCGTGCCCAGTGTTCTCGCGCCCGGTGCTTTCGAAGCGCGACGCCCGATCGTTGGCCGCATCGGGCGTCCCCGGCGCCTCGACCGTCGCCGTCGCTCCGTGGAACAGCACCCGCAGCGTGACCTCTCCCGCAAGGTTAGCATCTCCGACCAGAAGAAACAGCGTCATGCCCGCGCAATAGCTGTGCAGCCGGGCGACGATCTCCTGCGGCTCGTCCGAAATCGCAAGCAGGGCCGAGATGTCGAGCACCGCGATCTGCGGCGCCTTGACCAGCGCCTGGACCAGCGGCACGGCCTGCCGCAGCCGAGCCGGCAGGAAGCGCCCGCGGATGCCGCTCTCGGTATCGAGGCCGAGCCGGTAGAGCGCCTCGCCCAGCCCCGAGCGGGCAAGCGCCTGCAGCACGATCTCGCCGACCTTGCGGGCGGCATCGGGCACGCCGTAGCCGATCCGCCCGAACATCAGGTTGTCGCGCACGCTGGCGCCGACCATCACCTTGTCGGGGTCGTAGAAATCGACATCCTCGACCGCATCGGCCGGCAGGTGCTTGCGGAAGCTTTCCCGCGCCCGCAGGATGCGTCGCTCGAGGCGCGCATCGATCAGGTTCAGCCTGTGCTTGGGCTCGATATAGCCGAGCGCCAGCGCGACGAGATCGCGCTCGGTCTCCTGGTCGAGCGGGTTGCGCATGTCGTGCTTGGCCAGCAGCGCAGCCAACTCGTTCAGGCGCTCGAACTCGAAATTGGCGCCGAAGGAATAGCGCTCGAACAGCGCATGGCCCTGCGGCAGGCCGGCGAAGATTTCGACCACGGTCGCGACGATGCGCGCGCCCATCTCGGCCAGCGGCTCGACCAGCGCCTCCGCCTTCAGGATCGACTGGGCATAGGGCTCGAACAGCAGGGTCGTGCTGTCGAAGCGCGTGCTCGTCCGCGTGCCGAAGATCAGGTTCTCGACGATCGGGGCGTTGCGGTTGTAGCGGTCGAGGACGAAAGGCTCGATCAGATCGCCCTGCCTGATCCGTGTCAGCTCGGCCGCGACCACGCGCCGGGCCGCGATGATGCGCTCGATCGCCTGTTCGCTGACCGGGCGCATCACCTTGCCGCCGAGGCCGAGCTCGTAGACTTCCTGCGTGCAGCCGAAGACGTCGAGCAGTTCGTGGATACGCGCGGCGAGTTCGGCGGTGTCGGTGACGCCGACCCCGGCATAGTCGGTCCAGTCAGCCTCGAACGGGAAGGGCGAGTTGCCCGAGCGGATCGCCTCGACGAAGCGGCGATGCTCCGGTGCGGAGACCGCGCCGCCGGCCTTGAGGTCCGGGCGCCGGCGCCGCAGCGGCAGCAGGATGTTATCGCGCATCGAGCCGGCGATGATCTCGGGCTCGTCGCCGGAATAGCCGATGAGGTGGCTCGCCCGCTCGACCGACATGCCCGCGAGCGGCTCGCCGTCGATCAGCACACGGCCGGTATAGCTCGTCGCCTGCCGGCCGAGGATCCGGCCGAGCACGTCCTTGCCACCGCCATGCGGGCCGATAACCGCCACCAGGCCCGGCCGCGCCAGGCTGAACGAGAGGGGGGTCAGGAGCGGCTGGCCGCGATTGTCGAGCATCTGCACGGATTCGAGCCGGATCTCGCCCTTTTCCGGCAGAGCCACGACCCCGTTCTCCTCGTCGAGGACGAGCGTCTCGTCGCTGTTGAACTGCGAGATCACCTGATCGTACTTGATCGTCACGTCGTTGCGCTGCTGGTCCCAGTCGATCAGCTCCTTGACCGGCGGCGGCAGGTCGCGATAGGCGGCGATCACCGCGACGAGCTGGCCGATATCGAGCCGCCCCTGCAGCGCGAAGAAGCCACCGATCGCGTAGAAGAAGAACGGCGTGATCTGGGCCAGCAGGTTGTTGAGGAACTTGACCGCGAATTTCCGCTTGTAGAGCGCATAGCGGATGTCGAAGAGCCGCCCGAGACGCCCGGCGATGTCGGACTGGACATAGGCCGTCGCGCCATGGCCCTGGATCATCGGCCCGGCATCGACGATCTCGCCGATGCGGCCTGCGAGCTGGCGCGAGGCGATCTGGCGCTCGCGGCCGAGCCTGAGCTGCTCACGCCGCAGGATCGGGATGATGATCGCCTGCACCAGCACGATCAGCAGCGCGATCGAGCCCAGCCAGAAACTCTGCGCCATGATGAAGATCAGCGCCGTCAGCGCCTGGCTGAGCAGGAAGACCGGCTGGATGAAGGCATCGCCGACGAAGCCGCCGACGGGCTCGACCTCGTCCTTGATCATGCTGGCGATCTCGGCCGGCTTGACCGCGCGGATCTCCTCCGGCCGGAAGCGCATCAGCTGGCTGAACAGGTCGTAGCGCATGCGCCTGAGCATGCGCTCGCCGAGGATGCCCTTGCGCACGTTGATGACGTATTTGAAGGCGCCGTTGATCAGGACCAGCAGCAGGAAATAAGTGCTGAGGCCAACGAGCAGGCCATACTGGCCGACCTGGATGCCCTCCGACAGCCTGTAGCTCGCCCCGCCCAGCCAGGACGGCAGGTGCAGGGTGAAGTCCATCAGCGTCGCGGTGGTCTTACCGTCCTTGAAGGCGCCGCCCTGGATCGCATCGTTGACGATGCGCTTGGGCACGTCGAAGGAGGCCCAGTTGAACGGAATCGAGACAAGGATGATCAGCAGGACGACGATCTGCTCGGCCCGGCTCTTCTGCCAGATGTAACGGAAGAGATTGGACTCCAAAGGGCAACCCTGTACCGAAGCGCCCGCGGCGCAAGCTCGAACGGGTCCGGCGGGCCCGAAGCGACCATATGTGGTGAGGTTGCGGCCGAGTGCAATGCGCGCCACGCTGCGGCCATGCCGGCATTGCAGAGCGGAAGCGGCATCCATCGTCGGGGGTAGCGTGAAAAGGACAGTTGCGTCGGGAATGCTGTGCTGCGCGGCCGCGGTCGCTCTCGTCGGCCTATTCGTCGTCCCGGCCCGAGCCGACCCCGCCCAGCGCATCCTGCACGACGGCTTCGAACAGGGCGGTTTCGCCCCCGAAGGCGGGCTATTCTACAAGGACAATCCCGAGCAGCGCTCCGGCCGCGCGATTTTCGGCGATGCCGCGCCCTATAGTGGCGCCGGCGCCCTGACCCTGATCGCGACACCGTCCTGTCTTCCACGCGCGATCGGCTGCAGCGAGCGGGCCGAGGTCTGGGAGCGCCCGGAGGTGCTCGTCCCTTTCCACAGCGCGGTCTGGTACGGCTTTGCGCTGCGCCTCAACGATCCGCTCGCCCAGGATGATCGCAGATATGTGATCGCCCAGTGGAAGCGCGAGATCCTGCCCGAGGCCGTCGGCGACTATTCGCCGTTCCTGGCGCTGCGGCTCTATCGCGGCCGCCTCGGCATCACCGTCGAGACCGACCTGATTCCCTCCTACCCGATCGGCGGCAGCGAGCGCCCTCACGGCTGCCTCCCGGGCGAGGCGCTCGTGCTGAGCCGCCCCGATGCACAACAGACCCGCGCGCTCGTCGCGATGGAGAGCGGCACGACCACAGAGAATTACCCGCGCTATTTCAACGCCTGCGCGCCTGGAATCCGGGTCACGCCGCATGCTGACCTGCCCTCCGCGCAGAAGGGCTGGATCGATTTCGTCGTCCGTTCCCAACCCGGCCCCGATGGCGAAGGCCATGTCGAAATCCTTGCCGACGGCGTCCATATCGTGACCGTCGAGGGCCATATCGGGCATAGCGGCCCGGGGCTCGACGACAACCAGTATTTCAAGATGGGCCCCTATCGCGCCCCGGCCCCGCTACCCTGGAGCATCAGCTACGACGACTTCCGGCGCGGCCCCCGTTGCAGCGATGTCATCCGCATCGGGCAATGCCCGCCGGAACCGCAAGCGTCGAAAGCGATTGGCAAGTTACCGCTTTCGACGTCTAGTGACGTGAGGAAAGGCGGAGAGCGCTAGAGGCTGTTATGGACTGTGGAAACGATCTGATGAGGTCAAAACGACGGAGATGGGAGGAGCATCGCGCCGCCGATACTTCGGTATCGGCAAGCGGTGCGACGCTGCAGCTCCGTCGTTTTGACCTCACCCGCAGGGCGCGGCGCTTTTTGGCGACTGCCGTGTCGTTCTTCGTAGCAAGCCGGAAGGCTTGCGTCCTCGAACTCCTTGCATTCGCCAAAAAGCGCCAGCGCCAAATCGCTTCCACAGTCCATAACAGCCTCTAAGCTCCCGGGGACGTGCCGCTTCAGACCATGGACATCCTGCGCATCAGCGACCTGCGTATCGGCTTCACGATCCACGGCCTCGCCCGTGACGTCGTGAAGGGCGTCAGCCTGCGCGTCCCTGCGGGCAAGACCGTCGCGCTGGTCGGCGAATCCGGCTCCGGCAAATCGGTGATCTCGCAGGCCATCATGGGTCTCCTGCCCCGCGCCGGCGGCATCACCGGCGGCGAGATCCTGTTCCGCGACCCGCAGGCCCCCGAGACCGTCGTCGACATCGCGACGCTGCCCGCCGAAGGCAAGGGCATCCGGGCGCTGCGCGGCGGGCGGATCGGCATGATCTTCCAGGAGCCGATGTCCTCGCTCTCGCCGGTCCATACGATCGGCAACCAGATCGAGGAGGCGCTGCTCCTGCACCGGCCGATGCCGAAGCCTGAGGCGCGCGAATTGATCGAAGCGATGCTGAAGCGCGTCGGCTTCAAGAACCCGAAGCGCGCCTTCGGCCTCTATTCCTTCGAGCTCTCGGGCGGGCTGCGCCAGCGCGCCATGCTCGCCATGGCGCTGATCTGCCAGCCGGCCCTGCTGATCGCCGACGAGCCCACCACGGCTCTCGACGTCACCATCCAGGCCCAGGTCCTCGACCTGATGCGCGATCTCCAGGCCGAGATGGGCATGGCGATCCTGCTCATCACCCATGATCTCGGCGTCGTCGCCAACATGGCCGACGAGGTCGTCGTGATCTTCCACGGCGAGATCATGGAGCGCGGCACGGTCGAGGACATCTTCCGCCGCCCGCGCCACCCCTATCTCAAGGCACTGCTCGACGCCTCCCCGCATTTCGACATGCAGGACGGCGAGCGGCTGGTCGCGCTCAGGGAAGCCCGCCCGCGCCCGGCCGTGGCCGCGCCGCCACCAAAGCCCGCGGCAGACGCCGCCCCGGTGCTCAGCGTCCGCGGCCTCCACAAGACCTATGTCACGGGTTCGCGCGGTTTCTTCGGCAAGGGCAGCCAGACCAGCGTCAAGGCCGTCAACGATGTCAGCTTCGACATCCGGCGCGGCGAATGCCTCGGCCTCGTCGGTGAGAGCGGCTGCGGCAAGACCACGGTCAGCAAGATCGTGATGCGGGCGGTCACGCCCGATTCCGGAGAGATCGCCTTCGACGACGGGCGCGAGCGGATCGACGTACTCGGCCTCGAAGGCGAGGACCTCCGCAGGTTCCGCCCGCGCGTCCAGATGATCTTCCAGGACCCGGTCTCGTCGCTGTCGCCGCGCATGACCGTGATGAACATCCTGCGCGAGCCGCTGGTCATCCATGGCCGCGGCGATCCGGCCGGGCAGGACGAACGGGTGCGGACCCTGATGCAGGATGTCGGGCTCGATATGCGGTTCCTCAACCGCTATCCGCATTCCTTCTCCGGCGGCCAGCGCCAGCGCATCGGCATTGCCCGCGCCCTCGCGCTCGACCCCGACCTGATCATCTGCGACGAGCCGGTCTCGGCGCTCGACGTCTCCGTGCAGGCGCAGATCCTCAACCTGCTCAAGGACCTGCAGGCCGAGCGCGGGCTGACCTTCCTGTTCATCTCGCATAATCTCGCTGTGGTGAACTACATGGCGGACCGCATTGCCGTGATGGCCAATGGCCGGATCGTCGAACTGGCGCCGCGCCATGCGCTCTTCGACCGCCCCGCCCATCCTTACACGAGGGCGCTGCTACGCTCCGTGCCCTTCGCCGATCTCGACCGCAGGCTCGACTTCAAGCTGGCCGCGCCCGGCGGCGCCTCCGACGACAGCCATTGGGACAAGGCCTTCAAGGCAGGGCCCGACGAGGGCGCCCTGACGCATCTGCCGCTCGGCGACGGCCATTTCGTACTCGCGCGGCCGAATTCCGATATGCGGGAGCTGGTGCCATGACGCGCCGTGCCCCGCACCCGACCCGCCGCACCGCATTGCTGCTCGGCTCCGCCGCTCTCGCGGGAGCCGCCTTGCCGCGCCTCGCGCAGGCCGCGCCGTTCTCGGGCACTGCGATCGGCAGCCCGTTCTTCGCGGACCAGGTCACCGCCGGCACCCTGCCTCCGGTCGCCGCGCGCCTGCCGGCCAATCCACGCATCATCGATCTGGCGGCACTCGGCCGTGAGCCCGGCCGCCATGGCGGCAATATCCGCATGCTGATGGGCGACCAGCGCGACATCCGCATGATGACGCTCTACGGCTACACCCGCCTGATGGTCTATGACGAGAATCTCGAGCTCGTGCCGGACCTGCTCGAGAGCTGCGAGGTGGAGGATGGCCGCATCTTCACCCTCAAACTGCGCCAGGGCCATCGCTGGTCGGACGGCTCGCCCTTCACCACCGAGGATTTCCGCTACTGGTGGGAGGATATCGCCAACAACAAGCGGCTTTCGCCGGGCGGCCCGCCCCAGGCCCTGTTCTCGGCCAATGAACCGCCGCGCTTCGAGATCCTGAGCGAGACCGAAGTCCGCTACAGCTGGAAGACCCCGAACCCGATCTTCCTGCCGGCGCTGGCGGGCGCGCAGCCGACCTACATCTTCATGGCCTCCGGCTATCTCAAGCAGTTCCACGAGCGCCACGCCCCGAAGCATGAATTGGCCCAGCGGGTGAAGGAGCACCATGTCCGCGACTGGGGCGCGCTGCACGAGCGGCTTTCGCGCATGTACCGGCCTGAGAACCCGAAGCTGCCGACGCTGGAGCCCTGGCGCAACACCACGCCCTTGCCGGCCGAGCAGTTCGTCTTCGAGCGCAACCCCTATTTCCACCGGATCGACAGGAATGGCCGCCAGCTCCCCTATACCGACCAGGTGACGCTGACGATCGGCACGAGCTCGCTCATCCCGGCCAAGGCCGCGGCCGGCGAGTCCGACCTCCAGGCCCGCTATATCCGCTTCGACAACTACACCTTCCTGAAGGAAGCCTCGAAGCGGATGAATTTCGACGTCAGGCTGTGGAAACGGGCGGAGGGCGCCTATTTCGCCCTGCTCCCCAACCTGAACGCCATCGACCCGGTCTGGCGCGACCTCAACCGCGATGTCCGCTATCGCCGGGCGATCTCGGTCGCGATCAACCGCAAGGACGTCAACAAGGTCATCTTCTTCGGACTGGCGCGCGAGAGCGGCAACACCGCCCTGCCCGAAAGCCCGCTCTACGACGCCAAGCTCGCCGCGCTCTGGACCCAGCACGACCCTGCGCTCGCCAACCGCCTGCTCGACGAGATCGGCCTGACCAAACGCGACGACGACGGCATCCGCCTGCTGCCAGATGGGCGCCGGCTGGAATTCACCATCGAGACCGCCGGCGAGAACACCGAGGAAACCGACATCCTCGACCTGCTCAAGCAGGACTTCTTCGATGTCGGCATGAAAATCTATCCCCGCTCGACCCAGCGCGACGTCTTCCGCCGCCGCATCCTCGCCGGCCAGACGGTGATGTCGGCCTGGGCCGGCATGGACAATGCGCTGGTCACCTCGGACATGGAGCCGGATGCGCTGGCACCGACCTCCTCCGCCCAGTTCCAGTGGCCGCGCTGGGGCCAGTTCGTCGAGAACAGCGGCCGCGAAGGCGAACGGCCGGCCCTGGCGGAGGTCAACGAGCTCGTGCGGCTCTACGAGGAATGGCGCGTCAGCTCGACCCGCGACCAGCGCCGCGCTATCTGGCACAAGATGCTGACGATCAATGCCGAGCAGCTTTTCACCATCGGTGTGATCAACAGCACGCTGCAGCCGATCGTCGTCTCCAGGGACCTGCGCAACGTGCCCGAGAAAGGCCTCTACAGCTTCGAGCCCGGTGCCTTCATCGGCCGCTATATGCCCGACACCTTCTGGTTCGACCGAGCCGAGACCAAGGCCTGACGCGTGCTGATCCGCTACATCCTCAAGCGCATCCTGCTCATGATCCCGACGCTGATCGTCACCAGCGCGCTGATCTTCACCGTCATCAACCTGCCTGAAGGCGATTATTTCGAGACGCTCGCCGCCGAGATGCAGGCTCAGGGCGAGAAGGCGGACATGAGCCGCATCGAGTTCCTCAAGAAGGAATATGGCTTCGACAAGCCGCCGCTGGAACGTTACGTCCGCTGGGTCGCCGGCCTCATCCAGGGCGACATGGGCTATTCCTTCGAGTACCAGCGCCCGGTGCGCGAGATCGTCGGCGACCGCCTGCTGCTGACCATGATCGTGTCCTTCGCCACCATCATCTTCACCTGGATCGTCGCTTTCCCGATCGGCATCTACTCGGCGACGCACCAATATAGCTGGGGCGATTACGGCCTCACCTTCCTCGGCCTCGTCGGGCTTGCCGTGCCGCATTTCCTGCTGGCGCTGGTCTTCATGTATTTCGCCAATATCTGGTTCGGCACCTCGATCGGCGGCCTGGTCGATCCCGCCTATCTCAACCAGCCGATGAGCTGGGCCAAGCTCAAGTCGGTGCTCGAGCACCTCTGGATTCCCGTCATCATCATCGGCGCCGGCGGCACCGCCGGCATGATCCGGGCGCTGCGCGCCAACCTGCTCGACGAGTTGCAGAAGCAATATTACGTCACGGCCCGCGCCAAGGGGCTGCCGCCCGGCAAGGCGCTGCGGAAATATCCCCTGCGCATGTCGCTCAACTTCTTCATCTCGGATATCGGCGACATCCTGCCCTCGATCGTCTCAGGCGCCGAGGTCGTCGCCATCGTGCTCTCGCTGCAGACCACCGGGCCGCTGCTGATCCGCGCCCTGCAGAGCCAGGACATGTATCTCGCCGGCTCCTTCCTGATGTTCCTCTCCTTCCTGACCGTGATCGGCGTGCTGATCTCGGATATCGCGCTCGCCATCCTCGATCCGCGCATCCGCCTCCAGGGAGCCGCGACCAAGTGAAGGCGACCACGCTCAACCATCTTCCGCCGGACGGCGCGGCCCTGCCGCACGAGGTCTCGACGGCCCCGTTCGAGCCCTATGCCACCGAGGCGATGACGCCGGAGCAGGAGCGGGTCTATCTCGCCTCGCAATGGCAGTTGATGTGGTGGAAGTTCCGCAAGCACAAGCTCGCGGTCATCTCCGCCGTGGTGATCTTCGTGATCTACGCCATGGCGGCCTTCGCCGAGTTCCTCGCGCCTTATCACTACACGACGCGCAACACGGACTTCATCCGGGCGCCCAGCCAGAGCATCCACCTCTTCCACGAAGGCAGCTTCATCGGCCCCTTCGTCTATCCCTATGCGATGCGCCTCAACATGGAGAACCTGAAGCGCGAATACGAGGTCGACACCACGCGCCCGCAGCAGCTGCGCTTCTTCTGCGAGGGCGACAGCTACATGTTCTGGGGCCTGATCCCCGGCAACCGCCGCCTCGTCTGCCCGCCCAAGGACGGCACCTTCTTCTGGCTCGGCTCCGACCGGCTCGGCCGCGACATGCTCTCGCGCATCCTCTATGGCGGGCGCATCTCGCTCTCGATCGGCCTGCTCGGCGTCTCCGTCTCCTTCGTGCTCGGCGTCATCATCGGCGGCATCGCCGGCTATTATGGCGGCCGGATCGATCTCGTCGTCCAGCGCATCATCGAGATCGTGCAGTCGCTGCCGCATATCCCGCTCTGGCTGGCGCTGGCCTCGATCCTGCCGCCGACCTGGAGCCCGCTGCTGGTCTATTTCGGCATTACGGTGATCCTCGGCCTGATGGACTGGACCGGGCTTGCCCGCTCGGTGCGCTCGAAGCTGCTTTCGCTGCGCGAAGAGGATTATATCGTCGCAGCCCAGCTCATGGGCGCGAAGCCGCGCCGCATCATCGCGCTGCATCTCGTGCCCGGCTTCATGAGCCATCTCATCGCCTCGGCCACGATCACCATCCCCAAGACCATTCTGGGCGAGACCGCCCTCTCCTTCCTGGGCCTCGGCCTCAGGCCGCCGATCACCAGCTGGGGCGTGATGCTCAACGAAGCGCAGAACATCAACGTTGTGGCGCTTTATCCATGGCTGCTCTATCCGGTCGTGCCCGTGATCGTGATCATCCTCGCCTTCAACTTCCTCGGCGACGGCCTGCGCGACGCAGCCGACCCCTATCGCTGACAGCATCATCGACCCCGAAGACCGTCTTGCGCATCGCTTTTCACACCCCGCTCAATCCGGTCGGTGACGGCGGCGTCTCCGGCGACCGCCGCATGGCCCGCCAACTCGCCGCCGCGCTCGAAAGCCTCGGCCATGTCGTCGAACCTGTCGCAGCGCCGAAGACCTATTTTCGCGAACCGGACCCGGCGCGCTTTACCAGCGTCGTCACCGACGCGGCCCGCCTGCGCGATGCCCTGCTCGCCGGATACCAGGCCGGCCGGCCGCGCCCCGATCTCTGGTTCACCTACCACAACTACTACCGCTCGCCGGACCTCCTCGGTCCCGAGATCGCAACAACGCTCGGCATCCCCTATGTCACCGCCGAATCGAGCGATTCCGCCCGGCGCGCCACCGGCGAATGGGCCGGGCATACGGCGGCTGTCCGCCACGGGCTCGCCACCGGCGACGTCCATTTCTTCTTCACCGATCGTGATCGGCAGGGGCTCGAACCCTGGCGGAGCGAGGGCACGGCTCTGCTCGCTCTGCCACCCTTCGTCGCGATCCTTCCCGAGCAGCTCCAACCCGCCACTTCGTCGAGCCCGCCACGCCTCGTCACCATTGCGATGATGCGAGAGGGCGCCAAGCTGCAGAGCTACCTCACCCTCGCCCGCATCCTCGACCGCTGCCGGGGCGAAGACTGGATGCTGAGCATCATCGGCGACGGTCCCCGCCGTGCCGAGGTCGAAGCCGCCTTTGCCGGTCTCCCCGCTGGCCGCATCGCCTGGCACGGCCAGCTCGGCCGCGACGCCACCCAGGCCGAACTCGCCCGGCACGATATCTTCGTCTGGCCCGGCATCGACGAGGCCTATGGGCTGGTCTATCTCGAGGCCCAGGCGGCAGGATTGCCGGTCGTCGCCTTCGACAGCGGTGGCGTCGGCGAGACGGTGCGCACAGGCGAGACCGCCCTGCTCGCTCCCGAATTTGACGAGGAAGCCCTGGCCGCTGCCTTGACCAGCCTGCTGCGTGACACGGCGCTGCGCGACACAATGGGCGCGGCCGCCCGCCACTTCATCCTCGCCGAACGCACGCCGGTGCGCGCGGCGGAAAAGCTGGCGGAAGGGCTCGCGCTGGCCATCCGGAACCGCCGCGCCAAGCTGAAATCGCCTCCTGGGAAAGCCACGCCATGAATGCCTCGCCATGGCAGGCGCTCGCCCTGGAGCTCGACCGCTGGAGCATCGCGGGCCGAACGATCCGCCTCTGGCTGCGCGACGACGATACTGTGGCGCCAAGCCCGGCGCTCGACCGCCTTTCGGATCTGGGCGAGCGCTTCGCGGCACCGATCCTGCTCGCGGTCATCCCCCTGCTGGCCGAGCCTGCATTGGCACCGGCACTGCGCGACATGCCGCTGCTGCGTCCCTGCCAGCATGGCACCATTCATCGGAACCACTCACCTTCCGGCAGCAAGAAATCGGAGTTCGGCGCCGAGCGCGAGGCTGCCGATGTCGATGCCGACATCGCGTTGGGCCGGCAGCGCCTGCACGATCTGCTCGGGGACGCCGTCCTGCCGATCTTCGTGCCACCCTGGAACCGCATCGCCCAGGGCCATGCCGCGCGCCTCGGCGCGCTCGGCTTCGCCGGCCTCTCCTGCTTCCGCGATTATCGTCTCGGCCCGGATAGTGGCCCCCACCTGCTCAACACCCATGTCGACGTCATGGACTGGCATGGCGGCCGCGTCGGACGCCCGGCCACCGGCATCCTCGAAGAGTTCGTCGCCATGCTCACCGCGAGACGGCAAGGCGAGGTCGGCGACATCGATCTGGGGGTGTTGCTGCACCATCGCGACCATGATGAAACAGCCTGGTCCGCCCTCACCGATATCCTGAGCGCAGCCACCGCCCATCCGGCAGTCCGCATGATCGATCCCACCCGGCTTATCGCGGGGCCCGGGATCGGCTAGCAGGGTGGTATCGGGACGGGCCTTGGCCTGCCAAACCCATACCCACGTATAGTTCCGATGGGCTTGGATCGTCCCCAACGACCGGTTATAATCGCTCCATAGTTCCAACTGCGTTCGTCCTCGCCAAGAGGTCGTCTGGCCTTTCCGGGGGGCGACGTACCGATGCCTTCAAACGTCGTCGACCTCGCCGGTGCCGAACGCGCGCCGCGCAGCCCCCATGCGCCGCGCGTGCTGATCTACAGCCACGACACTTTCGGGCTCGGCCATATCCGCCGCTGCCGGGCCATTGCCAATGCGCTGATCGCGAGCTTTCCGCATATCTCTGTGATCATCGTCTCCGGCTCGTCCGTCATCTCCAGCTTCCAGTTCGGCGACGGCGTCGACTATGTCCGGATTCCCGGCGTCGAGAAGCAGAGCGACGGCAGCTACGAGCCGCATCATCTCAATCTCGACCTCGGCGACACGATCCGTCTGCGGGCCGACATCATCAAGCAGACCGTCCTGTCCTTCGATCCCGATGTCGTCATCGTCGACAAGGAGCCGGTCGGCCTGCGCGGCGAACTGAAGCCCTCGCTCGACATCCTGCGCCGGCGCGGCGCCCGCATCGTGCTCGGTCTGCGCGACGTGCTCGACGAACCCGCCGCCGTGCTGGAGGAATGGAGCCGCAACGGCGCGCTGGAGGCGCTCGACACGGTCTATGACGACATTTTCGTCTATGGCCTGGAGAACGTCTACCAGCCCCTGACCGGCCTGCCGGACCAGCACCGTTTCGCCGACAAGCTCCGTTACATGGGCTATCTCAAACGCGCCGTGCCGAGCCCGATGCCGCCGAACCGCTACCCGCGCATCACCAAGCAGCCCTTCATCCTGGTCACGCCCGGCGGCGGCGGCGACGGCGCCGGCGTCATCGACTGGGTGATCTCGGCCTATGAGGCCGATCCGACGATCGCTCTGCCCGCGCTCATCGTCTTCGGCCCGTTCATGTCGCGCGAGAAGCGCAAGGAATTCGCCGAGCGCATCGCACGCAATCCGAAGCTCGAAGGGCTCGGCTTCGAGCCGCGCCTCGAACTGCTGATGAACCGGGCCCACTGCGTCGTCGCCATGGGCGGCTACAACACCTTCTGCGAGATCCTCTCCTTCGACAAGCCGGCGCTGATCGTGCCGCGCGTCCGTCCGCGCCTGGAACAGGCGATCCGCGCCGGCCGCGCCGACGAGCTCAAACTGGTCGACGTCCTCTACGACCGCTCCCAGACCGGCGAGGGCGAACGCGATCCGCGCGTGATGGCGGCCGCGCTCCATGCGCTGCCGCGCCGCCCGCCCCCGTCGCAGGCCTTCGTGCCCGACCTGCTCGACGGCCTGCCCGCGATCAGCCGCGCGCTTGCCGACGATCTCTCCCTGCCCGTCCGTGGCCGCGCGCTCGCGCAGACGGCTGCGACGAGCTGACCCACGGCTCAGGCCACGTCAGCCGCATCTCGGCGCTGGTCAAGTTCCTCGCATGGTCCTAAGCCAATCCCCATGACGTTTTCGAACACTCTCGTATCCGTCGCGGTCGGCGCCGTCGCCGTCGTGCTCCTGCTCGGGCTCATCAACATGCTGCGCGGCGGCAGCGCCAACACCTCGCAGCGGTTGATGCGGCTGCGGGTCGTCCTGCAGTTCGTCGCCATCGTGCTGATCGTCATCGTCTTGTGGTGGCGCAACGGCTGAACGCCTGCGACACTGCGCGCAAGCCTTTGAAATAATTGAATTGAATTTCTTAACCCGCTGTGGACGAGAGCCTGCATTTCCGGGCTTTGCCACATTCCGAACACGAGTATGTGTGCTTCACTAACGCCTGCTCACACGTTCAATTGCCGAAGGCCCATGGTCCGCGTCGCGTTGCTGTCACTTGCCGTTTGCCTGGCCGCCTCTGCCGCTTCCGCGCAGACCCGGTCCCTCTCCGGCTCTGTCTCCAGCTACGCCCCCGCCACCGAGCCGCCTGCCCCCGCCTGGGAAGCCCGCATCGGTGCCGGCCTCGCCAATCCCGGCGGCCGGGAGAGCGGCTTGCCCAATCTGAGCGCGGACCTCCTGTCGCCGCGGCTCATTCCCCTGAGCGACCGGTTCGCAGCGGCCTTCATCCCCCGCTTCAACATGGGCGCGAGCGTCAACCTCAACGGCACGCGCTATGCCTATGCCGGGGCGACCTGGACCTTCGACGTGACACGCGACGTCTTCGTCGAGGCCAGCCTCGGCGCCGCGCTGAACGACGGCAAGACCGGGCCGGTCGTCCCGGAAAATCGCCTCGCGCTCGGCTGCAATACCGGCACGCGCGAAGCTGCCGCCCTCGGCTTCCGGCTCTCGGACCGCTGGAGCCTCGTCACCACGCTCGAACATTTCAGCACCGTCGGCTGCTCCGACAAGCCGGGCACGACCACCCGCGGCCCCGCCAATATCGGCGCAAGGCTGGGCTACACCTTCTGAAGCCCGGCTACGCCGCAAACGCGCTTCCGTCCCGCCGCAGCCACGCTATAAGCATGGCATGGTCAAGCTCAACCGCATCTACACGCGCACCGGCGACAACGGCACGACCGGGCTGACGAGCGGCCCGCGCCGACCCAAATTCGACCTGCGCGTCGCCGCCTACGGCACCGTCGACGAGACCAATGCCTGCGTCGGCCTCGCCCGCCTGCACGCGGCGCCGGAAGATGCTGTGGTCGACGCCATGCTCGCCCGCATCAGCAACGACCTCTTCGATCTCGGCGCCGATCTCTCGACGCCCGAGACCGACAAGCCCCTCGCCTTCGAGCCCTTGCGCATCGTCCAGGCGCAGGTCGACCGGATCGAAGCCGAGATCGACGAGCTGAACGCCGATCTCGCGCCCCTGCGCTCCTTCGTGCTGCCGGGCGGCACGCCGGCCGCGACCTATCTCCATCTCGCCCGCACCGTCAGCCGCCGCGCCGAGCGCCTGATGGCCGAGCTTGCCGCGACCGAAGGCGAGACCGTCGCCGCGCCCGCGCTGAAATACATCAACCGCCTCTCGGACTTCCTGTTCGTCGCCTCCCGTTACCTCAATGCCAAGGCAGCCGGCGACGTGCTCTGGGTGCCCGGCCAGAACCGCTGAGCCACCATGTTCGTCCCCCTGCATGACGGTGTACCGCTGCGCTTCATGCGCACGCCCTATGTCACCTACGGGCTGATCGGCGCCTGCCTCGCTCTGCAGATCGCCTTGCAGCTCTGGCCGAGTGAGGAAACCGAGCTGGCGATCATGGCCGGTTTCGGCATGATTCCCTCGGTGCTGTTCGGCACGGCGCAATTGCCGGAAGGGCTCGCCCATGTCCCGGCCTGGGCCACCCTCTTCACCAATGTGCTGCTGCACGCCAATGTCGCCCATCTCGTCGGCAACATGCTGTTCCTCTGGGTCTTCGGCGACAATGTCGAGGATGCGATGGGCCACGCCCGCTTCCTCGCCTTCTTCTTCCTCTGCGGGCTCGGCGGCTCGCTCTTCCATGCCGGCATGTATCCAGGGTCGGAGCAGCCCTTGATCGGTGCGTCGGGTGCGATCTCCGGCGTCATCGCCTCCTATCTGATGATCTATCCGCAGGTCCGGATCTGGGGCCTCGCCTTCAACTGGATTCCGATCCACATCCCGGCGCTCTATGCGCTCGGCGGCTGGATCCTGCTGCAGGCCGCCGCCGCCATCTTCGGTGCCGACGGCAATGTCGGCTGGTGGGCGCATCTCGGCGGGCTGGCGACGGGCGCCGCGCTGACCCCGCTCTTCGTGCACCGCAGCATTGCCCTGTTCGGGCGCAAGGCCGCCCATGGCTGAAGCCGCGCTGTTTTGCCCCCGAGCCGTGCCGGAACGGGCGTTGACAAGCGCAAACGGGCGTCGTTACGGTCCCAGCGCATTCCAGCCGAGGGCCGCGATGCCGCTGCCCTGCCGTCAGGTACGCTGCGGTGCAAGGCTCATCCTTTCTGAACGGTGATCTGGCGATGAAGATCTTGGTGCCCGTCAAGCGGGTTGTCGATTACAACGTGAAGATCCGCGTGAAGGCGGACGGGTCTGGCGTCGAACTCGCCAATGTGAAGATGTCGATGAACCCGTTCGACGAGATCGCCGTCGAGGAGGCCCTGCGTCTCAAGGAAGCCGGCAAGGCGACCGAGGTGATCGTGGTCTCGATCGGCCCGGCACAGGCTGCCGAGACGATCCGCACCGGCCTCGCCATGGGCGCCGACCGCGGCATCCTCGTGAAGGTCGACGGCATCGTCGAGCCGCTCGCCGTCGCCAAGCTGCTGCAGAAGGTCGTCGAGCAGGAGGGGCCCGGCCTCGTCATCCTCGGCAAGCAGGCGATCGACGACGATTGCAACCAGACCGGCCAGATGCTCGCAGCCCTTCTCGGCTGGGGCCAGGGCACCTTTGCTTCGAAGGTCGAGCTTGGCGCGGATAGCGTCGACGTCACCCGCGAGGTCGATGGCGGCCTGCAGACCGTGACGCTCAAGCTCCCGGCAATCGTCACCACGGACCTCCGCCTCAACGAGCCGCGCTATGCCTCGCTGCCGAACATCATGAAGGCGAAGAAGAAGCCGCTCGACGAGACCTCCGCCGAGACGCTCGGCGTCGATGTCGCGCCGCGCCTGAAAGTTCTGAAGACGGTCGAGCCGGCCGGCCGCTCCGCCGGCATCAAGGTGGCCAACGCCGCCGAACTCGTTTCCAAGCTCAAGACCGCCGGGGTGATCTGATGACCACGCTGCTGATCGCCGAACACGACAACGCCTCGATCAAGGACGCCACCGCCAAGGCGCTGACGGCCGCCGCCAAGCTCGGCGGGCCGGTCCACATCCTCGTCGCGGGCCAAGCTTCGAAGGCTGCGGCCGACGCGGCTGCGAAGCTCGCCGGCGTCGAGAAGGTCCTGCTCGCCGATGACGCGGCCTATGGCCATGCGCTGGCCGAGCCGCTCGCCGCGCTGATCGTCAAGCTCGCGGGCAATTACGACGCCATCGTCGCGCCCTCGACCACCACCGGCAAGAACGTGCTGCCGCGCGTCGCAGCCCTGCTCGACGTGATGCAGGTTTCCGATGTCAGCGGCATCGTCTCGCCCGACACGTTCGAGCGCCCGGTCTATGCCGGCAACGCCATCCAGACCGTGCAGTCGACCGACGCCAAGAAGCTCTTGACCATCCGCACCGCCTCCTTCGCGGCGGCGGGCGAAGGCGGCTCGGCCGCCGTCGAGGCCGTCTCGGCGGCCGAAAACCCCGGCAATTCCTCGTTCAAGGGCGAGGAAGTCGCCAAGTCCGATCGTCCGGAACTGGCCTCGGCCAAGATCATCATCTCGGGCGGCCGCGCGCTGGCCTCGGCCGAGAATTTCGGCAAGGTGATCGAGCCCGTTGCCGACAAGCTCGGCGCGGCCATGGGCGCCTCACGCGCTGCGGTCGATGCCGGCTATGCCCCGAACGACTGGCAGGTCGGCCAGACCGGCAAGGTCGTCGCCCCGGAGCTCTACATCGCCGTCGGCATTTCCGGCGCGATCCAGCATCTCGCCGGCATGAAGGACTCGAAGGTCATCGTCGCCATCAACAAGGACGAGGAAGCCCCGATCTTCCAGATCGCCGATTACGGCCTCGTCGGCGACCTCTTCACGATCCTGCCCGAGCTCGACGCCGAGCTCGCCAAAGCCGGCAAGTAAGGCCGGCACCACCCTTCCGGGCCGCCTCAGGGCGGCCCGTTCCGCTCCTGCGGGAGCCTGAAAAGTTCATCCGGGATCAAACCATGTCGGACCACGCGATCAAGACGATCGGCATTATCGGGGCAGGCCAGATGGGCAACGGCATCGCCCATGTCGCGGCGGCCGCCGGCTTCGACATCAAGCTGCACGACATCGCCGAGGAGCGGATCAATGCCGCGCTCGCCACGATCGACGGCAACATGGCCCGACAGGTCTCGAAGGGTGCGCTGGCGGAGGAGGAGCGCCGCGCCGCGATCGCCCGCATCCAGCCCGCAGTCGGCCTGGCCGATCTCGGCGATTGCGACCTCGTGATCGAGGCTGCGACCGAGAACGAGGAGGTCAAGCGGAAGATCTTCACCGCGGTCTGCCCGCATCTGCGCCCGGACGCGATCCTCGCCTCGAACACCTCGTCGATCTCGATCACGCGCCTCGCTGCCGCGACCGATCGCCCCGAGCACTTCATCGGCATCCATTTCATGAACCCGGTACCGCTGATGCAGCTCGTCGAGCTGATCCGCGGCATCGCCACCGATGACGGCACCTTCGAGCGCGCCAAGCAGCTCGTCGGCAGCCTGCACAAGACCGTCTCGGTCTCCGAGGACTTCCCAGCCTTCATCGTCAACCGCATCCTGCTGCCGATGATCAACGAGGCCGTCTATACGCTCTATGAGGGCGTCGGGTCGGTCGATGCCATCGACACTGCCATGCGGCTCGGCGCCAACCACCCGATGGGCCCGCTCCAGCTCGCCGATTTCATCGGCCTCGATACCTGCCTCTCGGTGATGCAGGTGCTCCATGACGGGCTGGCCGATTCGAAGTACCGCCCCTGCCCGCTCCTCGTGAAATACGTCGAAGCCGGCTGGCTCGGCCGCAAGACCAAGCGCGGCTTCTACGACTATCGCGGCGAGAAGCCCGTCCCGACCCGCTGACGAATCAGGCCGGCGGCACAAGAACGGCCAAAATCCGACCGGAAGCCATCACAATCCAGCGTTTGACTGCCGTGAATGGGGAAGATCCTCATTCGCGCGCAGACGCCTGTTGCCGTCGCAACAAGTTCCTTCACATTCCTGTCGTCTCGCGCTTACATTGATCCTCAGGCGGGATTCGTCCCGTTCGATGAAGCGGAGGTGCGACGGGTTTGACGGCGCATGTGATGCATCCGATGGCATCGCCGGATGGCTGTCCGGCCTTGGTGCTGAACGCCGATTTCCGGCCGCTCAGCTACTATCCCCTGTCGCTGTGGAGCTGGCAGGACGCGATCAAGGCGGTCTTCATGGACCGCGTCAACATCGTCTCAGAATACGACACCATCGTCCGCAGCCCGAGCTTCGACATGCGGCTGCCTTCGGTGGTCTCGCTCAAGAGCTATATCAAGCCCTCGCGGACACCCGCCTTCACCCGCTTCAACGTCTTCCTGCGCGACCGCTTCGCCTGCCAGTATTGCAATACGCGCGAGGAACTGACCTTCGACCACGTCGTCCCGCGCTCGAAGGGCGGGCTCACCACCTGGGAGAACGTCGTCGCCGCCTGCTCGCCCTGCAACCTGCGCAAGGGCGACAAGATGCCGGCCTCGGTCGAGATGTTCCCGGCCCAGAAGCCCTATGCGCCGACGGTCAACGACCTCCACCGCAACGGCAAGCTCTTCCCGCCGAATTACCTGCACGAGAGCTGGCTGGACTATCTCTACTGGGATTCCGAACTGGAGCCGTGAGGCTTACGCCGCAGTCTTTCCGCGCAGCAATCCGAGCACGGCGAGCAGGAAGAGCCCGGCCGAGGCCAGCGCATTCCAGCCGGCGAGCGACAGGCCGAGGAAACGCCACGCCGCTTCCGAGCAGGCGACGATCCGCGTCGTCTGCAACTGCTTCATGAAATCCTGCATGCCGGCCACTGCCGGAGCAGCCCCGCCGCAATCGTTCGGCCCCATGAACCAGCCCCACTCGACGCCGGCATGATAGATGCTGAGCCCCGTGCTCCACGCCATCAGCCCGGCGAGGCCAAGCAGGACGAGCCATTGCAGGCGGGCTGAACGCGCCAGCACCAGTCCGGCGAGCGCGAGCCCGATCGCGGCATAATGCGGCATGCGCTGTTCGAGGCAGAGCTTGCAGGGGCTCAGGTGCAGAACGAGCTCGAAAAACCAGGCTCCCGCAATCAGCGCCAGGCTAACGCTGCCGATGAGTGCGATAAGCTGCCGCGCGCTGGGCAGGCGACGCGAAGCGGAAGCAGCAGTGAGGGAGGCGGTCATGGCGGGCTCAGCAGGAGAGAAGCTGCCCGGACCCTGCGACGAGCTTGAGGCCGAAATAAAGCAGGATCAGCACGGCAGCGCCAGCAACGGCGATCACTTTCAGGCGACGTTCGATGAAATGGCGGATCGTGTCGCCATAGCGCCTGAGCAGGAAGGCCAGCGCGAAGAAGCGCGCCCCGCGCGCCAACACGCAGGAGAGGACGAAGAAGGTCAGGCCGATATGGACGGCACCCGCCAGGATCGTCACCACCTTGATCGGCGGCAGATGGGCAAGGCCCGAGGTCGTCAGCAGGATCAGCGTCGTATCCGGCCCGGCACAGGCCTTGAGCGTCTCGAAGGCTCCGAGCTTGCCGTAGAAGGCCAGGACCGGCTTCGCCAGCGCTTCGAAGGCATAATAGCCGATCGCATAGCCGGCGATGCCGCCGAGCACCGAGAACAGCGTCGCGATGAAGGCCAGCCGATAGGCCCGCTGCGGCCGGGCGAGCGCCATCGGCACGAACAGGACATCCGCCGGGATCAGGAAGAACGAGCTTTCGACGAAGGCGACGGCCGCCAGCCAGAGCTCCGCCCGCGGCCGGGCGGCGAGCGACATCGTCCATTCGTAGAGGCGCTTGAGCATGGCGCGCTCTAGAGCATGAGGCAGCCGGTGACGCAACGGCTTCCATAAGCCCGGCGATAGTTGTCGCGCCATCGCCTCCGCAATGCCGCCCTGACGACGAAACGCCCTGAAGATCATCCGGCAAAACCTGCGGGAATGACGCTTCCGCCGATTGACCGGCATCGGTCGATCGCTATAGTCCGCCCGCCTGCAAGGGCCCCTGTGGCGGAATTGGTAGACGCGCTCGACTCAAAATCGAGTTCCGCAAGGAGTGCTGGTTCGATCCCGGCCAGGGGCACCATTATCCATGTCTCACGCGAGTTCGCTTCGCTCACCGCTCCGATAGGGCGGCCTGGCCGGCCGGCGGGCTGTCGCCCTTGCGAGCCCTTCGGGTTCGATCTCGCTCCGGATAAGCGCACCATTCGCGACTCTCGCGACGTCTCCGATATTGTTGGCCCACGCGACGAGGACAATCGTCTCCTTGCAGGTCGTCCATGCCGGAAAATCAGGCCTTCCAGACGAAAATCATGACATAAGATTCCGGAATCACGCTCGGAACCAAGGCCGGCGGCCAGGAGCAGACGTCGGAATGAGCCGAGTCATGGATGCGCGGAAATCCGCGGCGGGTGCCGGGCCGTTTGCGCCTCTGAGGAATGTCACCTTCCGGGCGATCTGGCTTGCCGGGCTGATCTCCGGCCTGGGATGGCTGATCCAGACCATCGCCATGAGCTGGCTGATGGCGACGATCACGCCGTCCAGCGTCATGGTCGCGCTGGTTCAGGCAGCGACGAACCTGCCCGCCTTCATCCTGTCGATCTTCGCCGGCGCCATCGTCGACAATTTCAATCGCCGCAAGGTGATGCTGGCGGCCCGCACCCTGATGACCGTGACCGCCGTCGCGCTGACGATCCTCGTCGCGCTCGGCATGATCAATCCCTGGGTCATCCTGTTCTTCTGCTTTCTCGCCGGCTGCGGCATCGCCTTCAACGACCCCGCCTGGCAGGCCTCGGTCGGCGATATCGTCGATCGCAAGGATCTCGCAGCGGCGGTGACGCTGACCTCCGTCGGCTTCAACACCGTGCGCAGCGTCGGCCCGGCGCTCGGCGGCATCATCCTGGCGAGTTTCGGCCCGCTGACGGCCTTCTGCCTCTATACGCTCGGCCATCTCGCGCCGCTCGCCGTCGTCTGGCGCTCGCGCTGGAAGGTGCCGGTCCCGCGCCTGCCGCCCGAGGCGATGCTGACGGCGATCTCCGACGGCATCCGCTTCACCTCCCTGTCCTCGGAGATCAAGACGGCGCTCGGGCGCGGCTTCTTGTTCGGCTTCGCGGGCATCGCCATCCTCGCCCTGCTGCCATTGGTGGTGCGCGACCAGCTCAAGCAGGGCGCGATCGCCTATGGCACCCTGATGGCGGGCTTCGGCGCGGGCGCGCTACTAGCCGGCCTCGCCTCGACGACGCTTCGGCGCAAGCTGTCGGACGAGCAGATGCTGAAGCTGGCCTGCACGGCTTGCGCGACCTGCACGCTCTGTCTTTCGTTGACGCAGAGCCCGGCTCTGGCGGCCCTCGCGTTGATGCTCGGCGGCGCCGGATGGGTCCTGGGTTGGTCAGGCCTGAGCATCAGCGTGCAATGGGCAAGCCCCCGCTGGGTCGTCGGCCGGACGATTTCGCTTTACTACGCCCTCACCTCGCTCGGGCTAGCCGTGGGCAGCTGGCTCTGGGGCATGGTCACCGAGAGCTACTCCCTGTGCTTCGCCCTGCAGGCGTCGACCGCGGCCTCCCTTGGCGTCGCCCTTCTGGGCTTTCTCCTGCCGATCCATCAGCGCAAGGACTCCGATGTCTCGACACCCGACAACTTCGAAGCGCCGGCGCTAGGCCTTGACCTGAAGCCGCGCAGCGGGCCGATCGCGGTCAAGATCGAGTATCGGATCGCGCCCGATCAGGTCGAAGCCTTCCTCGCCCTGATGCTGCAGCGTCGGCGGGCACAGGGACGCAACGGCGCGCGTCGCTGGATTCTGACCCGCAACCTCCACGACATCACCGTCTGGACCGAGACCTTCCGCACGCCCACCTGGCACGACTATCTGCGCTTCAACTACCGCCGGACCGCTGCCGACAGGGTGCTGAATGACAGCCTCGCCGACCTGCATCAGGGGGATGGCGCGCCGGAGGTGACCCTCTCGATCGAGCGCCCCACCGCCGTGCCGCGAAAGCCCGGCATCTTCCGGTCCGACACCCCTCACGGCTGAAGCCTGTGCGTCCGCAGGGCGCACCGAATTCCTATAAAATTCCTATTCTGCGACGCCGCCAGCCGTCTCGAACGGCTATGCCGCCAGCACGATAATCCCCGCCATGGTCGATGCGCTTGCGTCCTCGCCTTCCTCGCGAAGGTGGTCCGCGCGCCTCGACCCATCGGTAACGCCCGGTCGAAAGGACCACGGCAATGGATATCGCCATGCTTGCGCTCGCGCTCGGCTTCTTCGCAGCCGCGCTCGCCTATGTCTCGGCCTGCAACGCGCTCTGAAGGAGCCTCCCATGTTCGTCGATTATCTCCTCGGCGGCGCGGTGACCGCGCTCCTGCTCGTCTACCTCACCTATGCGCTGCTGCGCCCCGAGCGCTTCTGAGCGCCGGCGCGAGCTGAGAAAGCCCTCCCATGACACTCTATGGCTGGATCCAGATCCTCCTCTTCTGCGCGATCGTGCTCGCCTTGGTGAAGCCGCTCGGCGGCTACATGACGCGCGTCTTCAACGGCGAGCGTACCTTCCTCTCCCCCGTGCTCGCGCCGGTCGAGCGCGGGCTCTTTGCGCTCGCCGGCACGCATGAGCGCGAGGAGCAGCATTGGAGCGCCTATGCGGTCGCGCTGCTGCTGTTCAACCTCGCCGGCCTGCTGCTGCTCTACGGGCTGCAGCGCTTTCAGGGCCTGCTGCCGCTGAACCCGGACGGCATGGGCACCGTGGCGCCCGACCTCGCCTTCAACACGGCGGTCAGCTTCGTCACCAACACCAACTGGCAGGGCTATGGCGGCGAAAGCACCATGTCCTACCTGACGCAGATGCTCGGTCTCACCGTGCAGAACTTCGTTTCGGGCGCGACCGGCATCGCCATCGCCGTCGCGCTGATCCGCGGCTTCGCCCGCGCCTCGGCCCAATCGATCGGCAGCTTCTGGGTCGACCTGACCCGCGCGACGCTCTACGTCCTGCTGCCGCTCTGCATCCTGCTAACGCTGGCCTATGTCGCTTCGGGCGTCCCGCAGACGCTCGACCCGTCGGTGACGGCAACGACGCTCGAAGGCGCGCAGCAGACCATCGCGCGCGGCCCGGTCGCGTCCCAGCTCGCGATCAAGATGCTCGGCACCAATGGCGGCGGCTTCTTCAACGCCAACTCGGCCCACCCCTTCGAAAACCCCGACGCCATCACCAACCTCCTCCAGATGGTCTCGATCTTCGCGATCGGCGCCGCGCTGACCAATGTCTTCGGCCGGGTGGTCGGCAACGAGCGCCAGGGCTGGGCGATCCTCTCGGCCATGGGTGTCCTGTTCATCGCCGGCATCGCCGTCTGCTACTGGGCGGAAGCTTCAGGCACTCCGCTGGTCCAGGCGCTCGGCCTTCAGGGCGGCAACCTGGAAGGCAAGGAGATGCGCTTCGGCATCCCGCTCTCGGCCCTCTTCGCGGTCGTCACCACCGCCGCCTCCTGCGGTGCGGTCAACGCCATGCATGGCAGCTTCACCGCGCTCGGCGGCATGATCCCGCTGATCAACATGGAGCTTGGCGAGGTCATCGTCGGCGGCGTCGGCGCCGGCTTCTACGGCATCGTGCTTTTCGTCGTGCTGGCGATCTTCGTTGCCGGCCTGATGGTCGGCCGCACGCCGGAATATCTCGGCAAGAAGATCGAGGCGCGCGAGGTCAAGATGGCGATGCTCGCCATCCTCTGCCTGCCGGCCGGCATGCTGGTCTTCACCGCGATAGCCGTGGTGCTGCCCGGCGCCGTCGCCTCCGCCGGCAACAGCGGCCCGCACGGCTTCTCCGAGATTCTCTACGCCTATACCTCGGCGGCGGCGAATAACGGCTCGGCCTTCGCCAGCCTCTCGGCGAACACGCTCTGGTACAACACCACGCTCGGCATCACGATGCTGGTCGGCCGCTTCCTGGTCATCATCCCGGCTCTCGCCATCGCCGGTTCGCTCGCCGCGAAGAAATCCGTGCCCGCCTCGGCCGGTACCTTCCCGACGGACGGCCCGCTCTTCGTCGGCCTGCTCGTCGGCGTCATCCTGATCGTCGGCGGCCTCACCTTCTTCCCTGCCCTCGCCGTCGGCCCGATCGTCGAGCATCTCTCCATGCTCGCCGGCCAGAGCTTCTGAGGAGGCCACCATGGCAAGCTGCCTGCGCCAATTGCGCCGCGAGGCCGTCCATCGTGACACCGCCTCGCGTGAAACGGACAGGGCGCCCCCGCGCCCTGCCACCATCATCCTCGGCCTGACGGTCGCGCTGTTCCTCGTCCTGCTGCTCGTCCGGGCGCTCGCCGGCCTCGTCGCCGCTGCCTGAGCCGGACCTTACACCCCTCCGCTGGAGCCTCTTATGAGCCCGTCCAAATCCGCGAGCCTGATCGACGCCCGGATCCTGCTGCCGGCCTTCGCCGACGCCTTCCGCAAGCTCGACCCGCGCAGCCTCGCCCGCAACCCGGTGATGTTCGTCGTCGCCGTGGTCTCGGCGCTGACCACCATCCTCTTCGTCAAGGACCTCGCCACCGGAGGCGCCAATCTCGGCTTCTCCTTCCAGATCGTGCTCTGGCTCTGGTTCACCGTGCTCTTCGCCAATTTCGCGGAAGCGGTGGCCGAAGGGCGCGGCAAGGCCCAGGCCGACTCGCTGCGCAAGACGCGCTCCGAGACCGAAGCCAAGCTGCTCTCGGGCGATGACCGCAGCCAGTTCCGGCTCGTGCCCGGCACCTCGCTCAAGGTCGGCGATGTCGTGCTGGTCGAGGCCGGCGACATCATTCCCTCGGATGGCGAAGTCATCGAGGGCGTCGCCTCGGTCAACGAGGCCGCGATCACCGGCGAATCCGCCCCCGTGATCCGCGAATCCGGCGGCGACCGCTCGGCCGTGACCGGCGGCACGCAGGTGCTCTCCGACTGGATCCGCGTCCGCATCACCGCCGCGGCCGGCTCGACCTTCATCGACCGCATGATCGCGCTGGTCGAGGGCGCCGAGCGCCAGAAGACCCCGAACGAGATCGCGCTCAACATCCTGCTCGCCGGCATGACCCTGATCTTCGTGCTCGCGACCGTGACGATCCCGAGCTTCGCCACCTATGCCGGCGGCTATATCCCGGTCGTCGTGCTGGTCGCGCTGTTCGTGACGCTGATCCCGACCACGATCGGCGCGCTGCTCTCGGCCATCGGCATCGCCGGCATGGACCGTCTCGTGCGCTTCAACGTGCTCGCCATGTCCGGCCGCGCCGTCGAGGCCGCCGGCGATGTCGATACGCTGCTGCTCGACAAGACCGGCACGATCACGCTCGGCAACCGCCAGGCGACCGAGTTCCGCCCGGTGCGCGGCGTCGGGGAGCAGGAGCTGGCCGATGCCGCCCAGATCGCCTCGCTTGCCGACGAGACGCCGGAAGGCCGCTCGATCGTCGTGCTCGCCAAGGAGAAATACGCCATCCGCGCCCGCGACATGGGCTCGCTGCACGCCACCTTCGTGCCCTTCACCGCGCAGAGCCGGATGAGCGGCGTCGATCTCGAGGGCTCGCAGATCCGCAAGGGCGCAGTCGATGCCGTGCTGAAATATGTCGAGGGTGCCAGCGCCAAATCCACGCCCGAGACGGTGCGCGAGATCCAGGCCATCGCCGCCGAGATTTCCAAGGCCGGCGGCACGCCGCTGGCGGTCGCGCGTGACGGGCGCCTGCTCGGCGTCATCCATCTCAAGGACATCGTGAAGGGCGGCATCCGCGAGCGCTTCACGGAACTGCGCCGCATGGGCATCCGCACGGTGATGATCACCGGCGACAACCCGATGACCGCGGCGGCCATCGCGGCCGAGGCCGGCGTCGACGACTTCCTCGCCCAGGCCACGCCGGAGAACAAGCTCGCGCTGATCCGCGAGGAGCAGGCCAAGGGCAAGCTCGTCGCCATGTGCGGCGACGGCACCAACGACGCACCCGCGCTGGCCCAGGCCGATGTCGGCGTCGCCATGAACACCGGCACGGTCGCAGCCCGCGAGGCCGGCAACATGATCGATCTCGACTCGGACCCGACCAAGCTCATCGAGATCGTCGAGATCGGCAAGCAGCTCCTGATGACGCGCGGCGCGCTGACGACCTTCTCGATCGCCAACGACGTCGCCAAGTATTTCGCGATCATCCCGGCGATGTTCCTGGCCTTCTATCCGCAGCTCGGCGCGCTCAACATCATGGGTTTGCAGACCCCACAGAGCGCCATCCTCTCCGCGATCATCTTCAACGCGCTGATCATCGTCGCGTTGATCCCGCTCGCGCTGAAGGGCGTGAAGTATCGCGCGGTCGGTGCCGGCGCCCTGCTCAGCCGCAACCTGCTGGTTTACGGGCTCGGCGGCCTCGTCGTCCCCTTCATCGGCATCAAGGCCATCGACATGGCCATCACCGCCATCGGCCTCATCTGAGGAATTCGACATGCTCAAGCAGATCCGCCCCGCCCTCGTGATGATCGTCGCGCTGACCGTCATCACCGGCCTCGCCTACCCGCTCGCGATGACCGGCATCGCCCAGGCCGTCTTTCCGCGCCAGGCCAATGGCAGCCTGATCGAGAAGGATGGCAAGATCATCGGCTCCAGCCTGATCGGCCAGAACTTCACCAGCGAGCGCTATTTCCACGGCCGTCCCTCGGCCACGGTCGGCACCGACCCGAACGACAGCACGAAGACCGTAGATGCGCCCTATAACGCCGCCAATTCCGGTGGCTCCAATCTCGGGCCGACCAACCAGAAGCTGGTCGATCGGATCAAGGCCGAGACCGAGAAGCTCAAGGCGGAGAATCCCGACGCGCCGGTGCCGATGGAGCTGGTGACGACCTCCGGCAGCGGGCTCGACCCGCATATCTCGCCCGAGGCCGCCTATTTCCAGATCGCGCGCGTCGCCAAAGCGCGCAGTGCCGATCCGGCAACGCTCAAGGCCCTGGTCGATACCCATATCGAGCGGCGCAAGCTCGGCTTCATCGGCGAGCCCGTCGTCAACGTGCTCGCGCTGAACCTTGCTCTCGACGGCGCCGCCCAGCGCTGACACAAAGGCCACGGCGGCGCGTCAGGCGCCGCCGCTTTCCGTGCGGACCCGCATGACCATCGCCGACAGCCATCGCGAGACCAGAGGCAGGCCCTCACCGGAGGCGCTGCTGGCCAGCGCCCAGCGCGAAGGCCGCGGACGCCTGAAGATCTTCCTCGGCGCGGCACCCGGCGTCGGCAAGACCTATGAGATGCTGACCTCCGGCCGCGCCCGCCGGGCCGAGGGGGTCGATGTCGTGATCGGCATCGTCGAGACCCATGGCCGCAGCGAGACGAAAAGCTTGGTCGACGGCTTCGAGATCGTCCCGCGCCGGCTCGTCGACTACAAGGGCCGCGCCCTCGACGAGATGGACCTCGACGCCATCCTGGCGCGCCGCCCCGCCCTCGTCCTCGTCGACGAGCTCGCTCATACCAACGCCCCCGGCAGCCGCCATCCGAAGCGCCATCTCGATGTCGAGGAGCTGCTCGCGCGCGGCATCGACGTCTACACCACGCTGAACATCCAGCATGTCGAGAGCCTGAACGATGTCGTCGCGCAGATCACGCGCATCCGTGTGCGCGAGACCGTGCCGGATTCGATCGTCGACCGCGCCGACGATATCGAGATCATCGATCTGACCCCGGCCGACCTGATCAAGCGCCTCGATGAGGGCAAGGTCTATCTCGGCAAGACGGCCAAGCGCGCCGTTGCGAACTACTTCTCGCCGGGCAACCTGACAGCCCTGCGCGAACTCGCGCTGCGTCGCACTGCGCAACGGGTCGACGACCAGCTCCTCAGCCATATGCAGGAGCACGCGATCTCCGGCCCCTGGGCGGCCGGCGAGCGCATCCTGGTCTGCATCGACGACAGCGCCGGGGCGCCGGCCCTGATCCGCCATGCCAAGCGGCAGGCCGACCGTTTGCGCGCGCCCTGGAGCGCGCTCCATGTCGAGACGCCGCAGGCCGCAGCCCTGCCCGAAGCAGCCAAGACGCGGATCGCCAATGCGCTCCGGCTTGCGGCTCAGCTCGGCGCCGAGGCCGTCACCCTGCCGGGACAGGATGTGGCCGGCGAGATCCTCCGGCATGCCGCCGCTGGCAACGTCACCCAGATCATCGTCGGCAAGCCGGCCAAGCCGCGCTGGCGCGAATGGCTGAAGCCTTCCGTCTCGCATGAACTGATCGGTCGCGCCGGCGATATCGGCATTCATGTCGTCGCCTTGCGCGAGCAGACACCGGACACGGATGCCGGCGTCTCGGCCATCGGCAAGCCCGGCTTCTCGGCCAGGCCCTATCTCGCGGCGGCGGCCTATGTCGCGGTCGCGCTCGGAGCGGCCGAACTGCTCAGCCTGATCATGGACCTGCGCAATATCGCGCTGGTCTTCCTCACCGCCGTCCTCGCTTCGGCCGTGACAGCGGGTCTCTGGCCCGCGCTATTTGCCTCGCTGCTCAGCGCGCTCGCGCTGAACTTCTTCTTCATCGCACCGCTCTACACGCTCACGATCGCCGACCCCGAGAATGTCGTCGCGCTCGGCTTCTTCCTGCTCGTCGCACTGATCGCCTCGAACCTCACCGCCCGCGTCCAGCGCCAGGCCAATGCCGCCCGCCAGCGCGCCCGCACTACCGAAGACCTCTATCTCTTCTCGAAGAAGCTCGCCGGCACCGGCACGCTCGACGACGTGCTTTGGGCCAGCGCCTTCCAGATCGCCTCGATGCTGCGCCTGCGCGTCGTCATCCTGATGCCCGAGGACGGAACGATCGCCGTCCGCGCCGGCTATCCGCCCGACGACACATTGGTCGATGCCGATATCGCCGCCGCGCGCTGGGCCTGGGAACATGACCGTCCGGCCGGGCGGGGCGCCGACACCTTGCCCGGCGCCAAGCGGCTCTACCTGCCCCTGCGCACCGGCCGCACCGCCATCGGCGTGATCGGCCTCGACGACGACAAGGACGGCCCATTGCTGACGCCGGAGCAGCAGCGCCTGCTCGATGCACTGGCCGATCAGGCCGCCGTCGCGATCGAGCGCATCCAGCTCGTCGCCGATGTCGACCGCGCGAAGCTCGCGGCCGAAGCCGACCGCCTGCGCTCGGCCTTGCTGACCTCGATCTCGCATGACCTGAAGACGCCACTAGCCTCGATCATGGGCGCGGCCGGCACGCTCCGCGACTACCGCAGCGCCTTGCCGGAAGAGGATCGCACCGCCCTGCTCGCGACCGTGATCGACGAATCCGAGCGCCTCAACCGCTTCATCGCCAATCTGCTCGACATGACCCGGATCGAATCCGGTGCGATGGAGCCGAACGCAGCGCTTGTCGATGTCGCCGACGTCGTCGGCAGCGCGCTGCGCCGCGCCGCGAAGATCACGGCTGGGCACCCTATCGAGACCGCCCTGCCGGGCGACCTGCCGATGCTCAGGCTCGATCCCGTCCTGTTCGAGCAGGTGCTGTTCAACCTGCTCGACAATGCCGCGAAATATGCGCCCGCCGGCAGCGCCATCGGCATCCGTGCCCGGCCGGACAGTGGCGAGGTTCTGGTGACGGTGACCGACGAAGGGGCGGGTCTGCCGCCCGCCGATCTCGAGCGCGTCTTCGACAGCTTCTACCGCGTCCGGAAAGGCGATCAGGTCCGCGCCGGAACCGGCCTCGGCCTTGCGATCTGCCGCGGCTTCGTCGAGGCGATGGGCGGCACGATCACGGCGGCCAACCGGACGGACCGCAGCGGCGCGGTCTTCGCCATCCGCATGCCGGCCGACACACAGCCCAAACCATTGGAACCGCAGACATGACGGTAACGGACATCAAGGTGCTGGTCGTGGACGACGAGCCGGCGATCCGCCGCCTGCTGCGCGTCGGCCTCTCGACCGAGGGCTATGCCATCCGCGAGGCTGCAACGGCGCGCGAGGCGATCGAACGCATCGCCGAGGAATTGCCCGATCTCGTCATCCTGGACCTCGGCCTGCCCGACCTCTCCGGGCAGGAACTTCTGCAGAAATGGCGCGCCGAGGCGCTAACCCTGCCGATCGTCATCCTGTCGAGCCGTACTGATGAGGCCGGCATCGTCGCGGCTCTCGAAAACGGCGCCGACGACTATGTCACCAAGCCTTTCGGCATGAAGGAACTGGCCGCCCGCCTGCGCGTCGCGCTGCGCCACAAACTCCAGCAGCAGGGCGAGAAGCCGATTTTTCAGACCGGCGAGCTCTCGGTCGATCTGGTCAAGCGCATCGTCAGGCTGGGCGATCAGGAGGTGAAGCTCTCGCCCAAGGAATACGACATCCTGCGCATCCTCGTGCAGCATGCCGGCAAGGTGCTCACTCACCAGCACCTGATGAAGCAGGTCTGGGGCGCCTCGGCCGATGTGCAGTATCTGCGCGTCTATGTCCGGCAACTGCGCCAGAAGATCGAGCGCATCCCCGACCAGCCGCAATACATCACCACCGAGACCGGCGTCGGCTATCGCCTGCGCGAAGCCGAATGAGCCCTGCACGGCCCTTCCGGGCGGCAGCATGCGACGAAATCACATGATCCCATCCGACATCATCCGCCGGCGTTCCATCGTCAGGCTCGCCGCCGCGAATAAGCCCGCTCTCTTCCGCGCCCTTGCGAAGAAGGCGGCTGAGCAACTCGCATTGCCCGAAGCGGTTATTCTCGGCGCGTTGAACCACCGCGAGGCGCTGGGCTCCACCGGTGTCGGCGGCGGGCTGGCGATGCCGCATGCGCCGGTCGAAGGCCTTACCGAGCCCTTCGGCCTGCTGGCGCGGCTGGAGAAACCCGTCGCCTATGAGGCGATCGACGGCGCACCGGTCGATCTCGTCTGCCTGGTTCTGACGCCCGTGAACGGCGGCAAGGGCCGGATCGACGCGCTGGCCTGCATCGCCAAGCGCCTGCGCCCGCAGGACATCCGTGACCGCATCCGCAGCGCCGCGGGCGGCGAGGACATCTACGCGCTGCTGCTCGAAGAAAGCTGATCGGCTTTCGCGGCGGGCGGCATCGCTGGCAGAAGCGACGGCTTGCAGCCGGCCGGGAATCCCGCGCCACGCGACAGGATGAATTCGTCGCGGGCGAACAGGTCCGCCAGCCAGTCGACGAAGACGCGCACCTTGTTGCTCAGGTGCCGGTTCGGCGGATAGACGATGTGCAGAGGCTTCGGCGCCGTGCACCAATCCATCAGCAAGGGCACGAGCCGCCCGTCGGCGATCGGCACGCGGGCCATGAAGGTCGGCAACTGCATGATGCCGTGGCTGGCGAGCCCCGCAGCGAGATAGCCCATGCCGTCATTGAGCGCGATCGTGTAGCGGCCGCTGACCTCGATCGTCTCCGTGCGATTCTGGTAGACCATGGACATGACCCGCCCGCCTAGCGCCGGTCGATAGGCGACGATCTGATGGCCGTCCTCGATATCGCGCGGATGGACCGGCGTGCCGAAACGCGCGAGATAATCCGGCGTCGCGCAGGTGATGAGCTGCATCTCGCCGATCCGCCGCGCGATCAGGCTCTGGTCGGCGATCTCGCCCGCCCGCACCGCGCAATCGAGGTTCTCGCCGATCAGATCCGCCGGCCGGTCGCTCAGGCCGAGGTCGAGCTGGATATCGGGATAGCGCGCGTGGAACTCATGCAGCGCCGGGATGATCACCGAGACCGCCAGCGAGGAGCTGCAATCGACCCTGAGGCGTCCGCTCGGCCGCGCCTGCGCCAGCGTGAGGCTGGCATCGAGTTCGGAGAGTTCGTCGAGCAGGCGCAGCGCCCGCTCGTAATAGGCGGCGCCGTCCATGGTCACCGTCACCCGCCGCGTCGTCCGGTTCAGGAGCTTGGCGCGCAGATGGGCTTCGAGCTGCTGGATCAGCTTCGTCACGGTCGGCTTCGGCATGTCCAGAAGATCGGCGGCCCGCGTGAAGGTGCCGGTCTCGACGACCCGCACGAAGGCCCGCATCGCGGCAAGCTGGTCCATACGTCCTCAGATTATTTCTGTACGTGAACAATGAATGAGCAGATAGCGCATTTATTCTGAAATGCCGATTCACTATCTCGTGGTGCACCGCAACAGCGAGGGTAAGCTATGCCCGCGATCGCCGCGCAGAAACTGCAACCGGTCCTCTCCGTCTTCTGGCGGGAGGAAATCCTGAGCGCCCGTGGAGAGAGCTTCACAGGCCGCCTCTACGTTCCCGCCGAGGTTCCGGATAATGCCGGGCTCGTGCTGCACCTGCATGGCGGCCATTTCAACAGCGGCTCGCCGGCCGAGGGGCAGGCCGTCGCCACGGCCCTGACGGAAGCCGGCGCGGTCGTGTTCTCGCTCTCCTATCCGCTCGCACCCGTGCAGCGCTTCCCCGAGACGCTGGAGCGCATCTATGCAGCGCTCGAGGCTCTTGCCAGGGGGCGCAATCGCTGGGCGGCGCGCGGGGCGCCACTCTACATTGCCGGCGAGGAAGCCGGCGGCAACCTCGCCGCGGCGCTTGCCATGATGGCGCGCGATCGCGGCGGCCCGGCGCTGGCCGGCCAGATCCTGTTCTCGCCGATGCTCGATGCCTGCCTCGGCACCGCCTCGCTGCGCGGCGTGCAGGCCGGCCCGGTCGGCTGCCGCTGGGCCGATGGCTGGGCCGACTATCTCGGCACGCCCGAGCGTGCTGCCCACCCTTACGCAGCCCCGCTCCAGGCGACACGCCTCGCCGGCCTGCCGCCGGCCCTGCTGATCAGCGGCCAGGACGACCCGATGCGCGACGAAGCCGCTCAATACGCTGATCGTCTCGGCCAGGCCGGCATCGCCGTCCGCCATGTCGAATTCACCGCGCCGACGCGCTGGCCTCTGGCCTATGCGGATGCGGCGGAGGAAGGCTCCTGTCTCTGCAAGAGCTGCGGCGAGATCGCCGCCTTCTATGAACGGACCGCGCCCTCCTAGCGCTCTCGATCTTTCGAACACCCCAAGCATTTCCAAGGAAGGACCGACCCCATGATTCCGGGAACGAACCGTCGCGGCCTTTTGGCCGGCCTCACCGCCTCCGTCGCACTGACCGCTGTCACGGTCTTTGCCCTCTCCGGCACGCATGCCCAAGGCGATACCGCGCCCGCAGCGGCACCCGCCATCCCCGTTTCCGTCGCGACCGTCGAAGCCCGCGAGGTCGTGCCCTGGGCCGAATTCTCCGGCCGGCTGGAGGCGATCGAACGCGTCGAACTGCGCTCGCGCGTCGCTGGTGTCGTCGAGGCCGTGCATTTCCGCGAGGGCAATCTCGTCAAGCAGGGCGACCTGCTCGTCAGCATCGACCAGGCGCCCTATCTCGCCGATCTCCAGCGGGCCGAGGCGCAGGTGCAGGGCGCGAAGGCAAGGGTCGCACTGGCCGAGAGCGAGAACGAGCGCGGCCAGCAATTGCTGGCAACCCGCAACCTCTCCCAGCGCGATGTCGATACCCGCGTCAACAATCTGCGGGAGGCGCAGGCGAACCTTCAGGCCGCCGAGGCCGCCCGCCGCACGGCGCAGCTCAACCTCGACTACACCCAGATCCGTGCCCCGATCAGCGGCCGCATCGGCCGGCTCGATGTCACCATCGGCAACCTGATCGCGGCCGGCGGGCAGGTCCTGACTTCGCTGCTCTCGGTTGATCCGATTTACGCCGCCTTCAATGCCGACGAGCGCAGCGTGCTCGATGCATTGGCCTCGCTGCCGGAGGGCCCGCGCGCGCTGGAGCAGATCCCGGTCAGGATCACCACCGCGACGGCGCAGGCCGCGCAGTTCAGCGGCAAGCTGCATTTCGTCGATAACGGCATCGACGGTGCCAGCGGTACGGTCAGGGTGCGCGCCCGGCTCGACAATCCCGACGGCAAGCTGATGCCCGGCCAGTTCGTCCGGGTCCAGCTCGGGCAGGCCAAGGCCGAGCAGCAGCTCGTCATCAACGAGCGCGCGGTCGGCACCGACCAGAACAAGAAGTTCGTCTTCGTCATCGGCGACGACGCCAAGGCGTCCTGGCGCGAGGTTTCGCTCGGCGCCGCCCATGACGGCCTGCGCGTCGTCACGGCCGGCCTGAAACCGGGCGAGCGCATCGTCGTCAACGGCCTCCAGCGCGTGCGCCCCGGCGCGACGGTCGCGCCCGAGCCGGTGCCGATGGCGCAGAAGAGCGAACTGAAGAAGCCCGCGACCGAACTCGCGCAACGCTGACATCAACGATCGGCTGCGGGTGCCGCGAGGCGGGCCCGCAGCCGCAAACATAAGCCGCTCGAAAGGGGGCGTCCCATGAACCTCTCGAAATTCTTCATCGACCGGCCGATCTTCGCGGCGGTCCTCTCTGTCCTGATCTTCCTGGCAGGGCTGCTCTCGATCAGGGCCCTGCCGATCTCGGAGTACCCGGAAGTCGTCCCGCCGACGGTCGTCGTGCGGGCGCAATATCCGGGCGCCAGCCCGCGCGTGATCGCCGAGACCGTCGCGACGCCGATCGAGGAGCAGATCAACGGCGTCGAGGGCATGCTCTACATGTCGAGCCAGGCGACGACCGATGGCGTCATGACGCTGAACGTCACCTTCCGGCTCGGCACCGATCCCGACAAGGCCCAGCAGCTCGTGCAGAACCGCGTCAGCCAGGCCGAGCCGAGGCTGCCGGAGGAGGTACGCCGGCTCGGTGTCACCACGGTCAAGAGCTCGCCCGACCTGACGATGGTGGTGCACATCACCTCGCCGAACGGCCGCTACGACATGACCTATCTGCGCAATTACGCAGTGCTCAACGTCAAGGACCGGCTCGCTCGCATCGACGGCGTCGGACAGGTCCAGCTCTTCGGCTCCGGCGATTATTCGATGCGCATCTGGCTTGACCCGCAGAAGGTCGCCGAGCACGGGCTCTCGCCCGGTGACGTCGTGCGCGAGATCCGCGCCCAGAACGTCCAGGCGGCAGCCGGCGTCATCGGCGCCTCGCCGAATGCGCCGGGCCTCGACCTGCAGCTCTCGGTGAACGCGCAAGGCCGCCTCCAGAACGAGGAGCAGTTCGGCGAGATCATCGTCAAGACCGCGGCCGACGGCGCCGTCGTCCGGCTGAAGGACATCTCTCGCATCGAACTGGGTGCGGCGGATTATGCGCTGCGCTCGCTGCTCAACGGCAAGTCGGCCGTCGCCGTGCCGGTCTTCCAGGCGCCGGGCTCGAACGCCATCGCGATCGCCGACCGCGTCCAGGAAACGATGCGCGAGATCAAGCAGAACATGCCCGAGGGCGTCGACTACTCGATCGTCTACGACACCACCCAGTTCGTTCGCGCCTCGATCAAGGCCGTGATCTCGACGCTGCTGGAGGCCGTCGCGCTCGTCGTGCTCGTCGTCATCGTCTTCCTGCAGACCTGGCGCGCCTCGATCATCCCGCTCGTCGCCGTACCGATCTCGGTCGTCGGCACCTTCGCGGTGATGTATCTCCTCGGCTTCTCGATCAATGCGCTCAGCCTGTTCGGCCTCGTGCTCGCCATCGGCATCGTCGTCGACGACGCGATCGTCGTGGTCGAGAATGTCGAGCGCAATATCGAGAACGGGCTCGCCCCGCGCGAAGCGACCTACAAGGCGATGCGCGAGGTCTCCGGCCCGATCATCGCGATCGCGCTGGTGCTGGTCGCGGTCTTCGTGCCGCTCGCCTTCATCTCGGGCCTGACCGGCCAGTTCTACCGCCAGTTCGCGCTGACCATCGCGATCTCGACAGTGATCTCGGCAATCAACTCGCTGACGCTGTCGCCGGCGCTGGCCGCGCTGCTGCTCAAGGGCCACCACGCTCCCAAGGATGCGCTGACGCGGGCCATGGACAAGCTGTTCGGCTGGTTCTTCCGCGCCTTCAACCGCTTCTTCCACCGCTCGTCCGAGGCCTATGGCGGCGGCGTGCGCCGGGTGATCTCGCATCGTGCGGTGATGCTCGCGGTCTATGTCGTGCTGCTGGGCGCGACCGGCGTGCTGTTCAAGGCGGTGCCCTCGGGCTTCGTGCCCGGACAGGACAAGCAGTATCTCGTCGGCTTCGCCCAGTTGCCTGATGCCGCGACGCTCGACCGGACGGAGGATGTCATCCGCCGCATGGACGAGATCGCGCTGAAGCACCCGGGCGTCGAGAACGCGATCTCCTTCCCCGGTCTCTCGATCAACGGCTTCACCAACTCCTCCAACTCCGGCATCGTCTTCGTCGCCCTGAAGCCCTTCGACCAGCGCAAGGACCCGTCCTTGAGCGGCAACGCCATCGCGATGCAGCTCAACAAGGAATTCGCAGGCATCAAGGAGGCCTTCATCGCGATGTTCCCGCCGCCGCCCGTGCAGGGCCTCGGCACGATCGGCGGCTTCAAGCTGCAGATCGAGGATCGCGCCGGCCTCGGCTATGCCGCGCTCGACGAGGCGACCAAGGCTTTCATGGCCAAGGCGGCGACCGCGCCCGAGATCGCCGGCCTATTCTCGAGCTTCCAGGTCAACGTTCCGCAGCTCTATGCCGATATCGACCGCACCAAGGCCCGCCAGCTCGGCGTGCCCGTGACGGAAGTCTTCGACACGTTGCAGACCTATCTCGGCTCGACCTATGTCAACGACTTCAACCGCTTTGGCCGCACCTATACCGTGCGCGTCCAGGCCGATGCGCCGTTCCGCGCCCAGCCCGAGGATATCGGCCAGCTCAAGGTGCGCTCGACCTCCGGTGAGATGATCCCGCTCAGCGCGGTGCTCAACGTGCGCACCGATTCCGGGCCGGAACGCGCCATGCGCTATAACGGCTTCCTCTCGGCCGATATCAATGCCGGCGCTGCTCCGGGCTTCTCCTCGGGGCAGGCGCAGGAAGCGGTGGAGCGGATCGCCAAGGAGACCCTGCCCAAGGGCTTCGCCTTCGAATGGACCGAGCTGACCTATCAGGAGATCCTGGCGGGCAACTCGGCGGTGATCGTCTTCCCGGTCGCGATCCTGCTCGTCCTGCTGGTGCTGGCTGCCCAGTACGAGAGCATGACCCTGCCGATCGCGATCCTGTTGATCATCCCGATGGGCCTGCTCGCGGCGCTGACCGGCGTCTGGCTCTCGGGCGGAGACAACAACGTCTTCACCCAGATCGGCCTCGTGGTGCTGGTCGGACTATCCGCCAAGAACGCCATCCTGATCGTCGAATTCGCGCGAGAACTCGAATTCGAGGGCAGGACGCCGGTCGAGGCCGCGATCGAAGCCAGCCGCCTGCGCCTGCGTCCGATCCTGATGACCTCGCTCGCCTTCGTCATGGGCGTTGTGCCCTTGGTGATCTCGACCGGGGCCGGCGCCGAGATGCGGCAGGCGATGGGCATCGCGGTCTTCGCCGGCATGATCGGCGTCACCGCCTTCGGCATCTTCCTGACGCCGGTCTTCTACGTGCTGATGCGCAAGCTCGCGGGCAACCGCCCGCTCGCCCGGCACGATATCGAGCCGCCGGTCTTGCAGGCTGCCGAGTAAAGCACGCGAGAAGCCCGCCTCCGGCCACCCGGCCGGGGGCGGTTTCGTTTCCGACATCTCAGCGGTAGCGCCGCTGCACGGCGAGATGGGCGATCGCGGTGAGGAGGATCGTCGCGGTCATCAGGATGAACGAGATCGCCCCGCCGAAGGGCCAGTTGTTCTGCTGCGCGAACTGGCCATAGACCAGCGGCCCCATCATCTGGAATTTCGGCCCGCCCAGCAGCACCGGCGTGGCATAGGCGTTCATCGCCAGGATGAAGGTGAGGATCGTGCCGGCGAGAATGCCGGGCAGCGCGAGCGGCCAGAGCACGCGACGGAACATCGCGGCAGGCCCGGCGCCGAGGCTGAAGGCAGCCTCCTCGACATTGCGCGGAATGCCCTCGATCACGCTTTGCAGCGTCAGCACCATGAAGGGCAGGTTGACCGCGATGATGCCGATCAGCACGGCATTCTCGGTATACATGATCTCGAGCGGCTGATCGATCAGCCCCAGCCCCATCAGCGAGGCGTTGAACGCCCCCTTGCTGCCGAAGATGGTCATCCAGCCAGCAGCGCGCACGGCATTGCCGACAAAGAGCGGCAGCACCACCGCGATGACCATGAGATTCTTGAAGCGGCTCTGCGTCCGCGCCAGCACATAGGCGAGCGGGAAGCCCATGACGAGGCAGATCAACGTGCAGATCACCGCGACGCGCACGGTGCGGACGAGCACGTTGAGATAATAGGCGTCGGTGAAGAACTTGACGTAGTTCTCGATCACCAGCGCGTCGACCATGAACTGGCCGGGCACGAACTTGTTGAGCGAGTAGCGGAACAGGATCGCCAGCGGCCCGATCAGCATGAAGGCGACGAAGAGCGTCGCCGGCACGACGAGCAGGCCGGCGAGTCTGGTGCGGGCGCCCGCGACGGCTTCGGGGGCGGTGCTCATGAACCGCTCCCCGTGAAGGCGCCAATGGCATGGTTCGACCGTTCGCCAGCGTGAGCCGAATGGCGCGGCTTTCGAGAACCGGAGCGGAGCGGACATCCGTCCGGGAGCACCGGAAGCGCAGAAAGCCGCGTCAGACGGCCGCGATGGTCGGACGGACGAGCCATGTCAGCTCTTGAAGACCTTGTCCCACCACTCCTTCATCGCCGCGTCGTTCTTGGCGAGGAAGGCGTAGTCGAGATCCTTCAGGGTCTTCTCTTCCTCCGGCGTGAAGCCGATACGCTTGTGCAGCGCCGGATCGACATTGAGGCCGGTGACGGTGCCGTTATAGCCCATGTCGACCGCGAAGGCCTCCTGCGGCGCCTTGGCCAGCATCGCGTCCATATAGGCGTAGGCGTTCTCCTTGTTCGGCGCGTTCTTCTGGATCACGAAGCCGGAGACATAGGTCGGGATGCCCTCGATCGGCGAAACCGCCTCGCAGGGGATGCCGGCGTTCTGCCACTGTACGACACGGGCCTTCCAGATCGCGCTGATGCCGACTTCCTCGTTCTTCATCGCCTGGGCGAAGGCCTCGTTGGTCGGGTAGACGCGCGCGCCGGCCTTCTTGACCGCGAGCAGGACCTCCTTGGCCTTCTCGATGTCGTTCATGTCCTTGCCGCCGGTCGCCGCCATCGAGGCCGCGATGAAGATCGACTGGTACTGGATATCGATGAAGCCGATCTTCGAGCCCCATTTCGGATCGAGCCAGTCCTTGAACCCCTTCGGCGCCGGCGAGATGATCTTGGGATTGTAGATCACGACATTGCCGGAATAGATGTGCCCCATCCCGTAGGGGTATTTCATCGTCGGCAGCAGGTTCTTGGCATTGGGCAGCTTGGAATAGTCGATCTGCTCGAGCACGCCGGCCTCGTTCATCTCGAACATGTTGGCGGCGGAAAGGCCCTGGATGTCGACCGTGCCACGCGGCAGGCGTTTCTCGGCGACCATCTTGGCCCGGCGCGGCGCATCGCCGGCCTGGTCCTGCACCACCTCGATACCCTTGGGCTTGAGGATCGGGTCTTCGACGTTCTTGGTCAGAAGCCTCGCATAGTCACCACCCCAGGTGCCGACGACGACGCGGCCACCGGATTGCGCGAAGGCCGGCATGCCGGTGGCCGTCGCCAGCGCCGCCGCGCCTGCACCTTTCAGAACGTCCCGCCTGTCGAATGAAGCCATGGTATTCCCCTCGTTTTTGGACGCCGAATGGGCTTTCAGGCCCCTTGCGGATAGACGAGCCCGGCGTTTTCGGCCCAGCCTATCGTGATGCTTTCGCCGACATGCGGCTCGGCCAACCCGACCTTGTTCGGGATCTGCAGCAGCATGCGGTCCTGCTCGTTGAGCGCGACCTGGACGTCGAGCTGCGCGCCGAGATAGGACGCATGCTCGATCCGTGCCGAGAAGCGGTTGGGCAGCCCCTCCGCTTCGCCACCGACCGCGATCCGCTCGGGCCTGAGCGCCAGCGTCGCAGGACCGGGCACCGATGCGGCGGCGCAGGCGATATCGAGCCCGCCGCCCGTGCGGAAGCGGCCTTGCGCCGTGACTTCGCCGTCGATGAAGGCGCTGCGCCCGATGAAGCCCGCGACGAAGCGGCCGGCCGGCCTCTCGTAGAGTTCGCGCTGGGTGCCGATCTGGCGCACCTGCCCCTTTTCCATGACGACGAGGCGGTCCGCCATCGTCAGCGCCTCCTCCTGGTCATGGGTCACCATGACCGTGGTGAGGCCGAGCTTCTGCTGCAGTTCGCGGATCTCGATCCGGACCTCGAGGCGCAGCTTGGCGTCGAGATTGGAGAGGGGCTCGTCGAGCAGCAGCACCTGCGGCTCCATCGCCAGCGCGCGTGCCAATGCGACGCGCTGCTGCTGGCCGCCGGAGAGCTGGCGCGGATAGCGCTCGTCGAAGCCGCCGAGCCGGACGAGCCTGAGTGCCTCGGCGACGCGCGGGCCGCGCTCCGCCTGCGGCACCTTGTGCATCTCCAGGCCGAAAGCGACGTTCTGCGCGACGGTCATGTGCGGAAACAGCGCGTAGCTCTGGAAGACCAGGCCGCAATGGCGCTTCCACGGCGGCAGGTTGGTGACGTCCTGGTCGCCGATCGTGATCGCGCCCGCGCTCGGCGGCACGAAGCCGGCGATCATGCGCAGCGTCGTCGTCTTGCCGCAGCCGGAGGGGCCGAGCAGCACGAGGAACTCGCCGTCGGCGACGGAGAGATCGACATCGTCGACGACCGTGAGGCCGCCATACGCCTTCTTCAGATGCGAGAGCGAGAGCTGTGCCATCGTTAGGATCTCGCCATCCGTTCACACCACCCGGCTCAGTTTGACATAGCGATCGGTCACGATCATCGCGACGGCGATCAGGACGATCTGGATGAGCGAGGCTGCCGCCACCGTCGGATCGATCTTCCATTCGAGATACTGGAGGATCGCGATCGGCAGCGTCGTCCGCCCCGGCCCGACCAGGAAGAGGCTCATCTCGAGATTGCCGAACGAGGTCACGAAGCTGAACAGCGACGCCGCGACGATACCCGGCCGGATGCTGGGCAGCGTCACCCGCCAGAAGGTCGTGACGGGGCCGGCGCCAAGGTTCTGCGCAGCCTCCTCGATCGAGCGGTCGAAGCCGGCGAGGCTCGCCGTCACCAGCCGCACCACCCAGGGGATGACGACGAGGGTGTGGGCCGCGACAAGACCGCCGAGCGAGCCCAATACCGGCCATTCCGTGGCGATCTCGATCTCGATCTGGAAGACATAGGTCGCGGTGCCCAGCACGATGCCCGGCATCACCAGCGGCAGCAGCAGGAGCGTGCTGATGCCCGGCCCCAGCGGGATGCGATGGCGCACCAGGGCGAGGCTCGCCGGCACGCCGAGGAGAAGGCCGATCAACGTCGCCGCGATGGCGACCTGAAGGCTCAGCGTGAAGCCGTCGATGAAGGACTTGTTGTTTGCCGCCCCCGCGAACCATTTCAGCGAATAGCCCTCCGGCGGAAAGGAGGGAATCTCCTGCCGGAAGAAGGCAAGCCAGGTCACGAAGATCAACGGGAGCAGGATGAAGCCGAGCGACAGCGCCGCCGCACCGTTCAGCGCATAGCGCCCGAATCGCTGCGAACCGGCGCTCAACCGGTGGCTCCCCTGTGGCAGGCCGTTCCCTGCCGCATGTTGTCCGCTCTGGAGGCCAAGACCGTTCCCTCTTTTGAGCGGCAGTTTGCGACGCCACTTACAAACAGTGAAGCCTGCATTTCCGTCATGCGCTGACCGGCGAGTGGACAGCGCTTCAGTGCAGCGTGTTCTTGTAGAAGGCGCCGCCCTTCATGATCGCCGCCAGGTGCTTGCCCTGCTCCTGGAAGAGCGCCAGGTCCTTCAGCGGATCGCCGTCGACCAGGATCAGGTCGGCGAAGGCGCCGGTCTGAACCGTGCCGAGCTTGCCTTCCATGCGCAGGATCTGGGCCCCGACCGTCGTCGCCGAGCGGATGATCTCCAGCGGCGAGAGCACCTCGCGGCGCAGCAGGAATTCGCGCGACTGCTCGACCTGCAACTGCCCGAGCAGATCCGAACCGAAGGCGACCGGCACGCCGGCGCGCTTGCAGATCTCCAGCGAGCGCAGGCCGCCATCGATGACGAGATCGTTCTTGGCCAGCATGTCGCCGGTCATGCCGAACTCGGCCGCCCGCTCCTTCATCGCGTAATAGGCGACGAGATTGGCGGTGAGGAACATGTTGTTCTCGGCCATCAATTTGGCGGAGGCGTCGTCGATCAGGTTGCCGTGCTCGATCGCGCGCACGCCGCATTGCGCGGCCCGGGTGATCGCCTCCGGCGTATAGGCATGGGCGCAGACATAGCGGCCGAAGGCCTTCGCCTCCTCGACGGCGGCCTTCACCTCGTCGACGCTGAACTGCATCGAATCCAGCGGGTCGTAGGGGGAAGCGACGCCGCCGGACATCATGATCTTGATATGGTCGGCACCGAGCCGCATCTGCTCGCGCACCGATTTGCGCACCGAGGAGACGCCGTCGGAGACGTTCATCGTATAGGCCATCGCGTTGCAGCAATGGCAGCGCGCGCCGAAATCGGTGCGCCGGCGCGGGTCGCTATGGCCACCGGTCGGGCCGATGGCGGCGCCGGCAATGAACAGGCGCGGCCCTGCGACATCGCCCTTCTCGACCGCTTCCTTGATGCCCCAGTCGGCGCCGCCGGTATCGCGCACGCTGGTGAAACCGCGATCGAGCATGCCCTTCATCAGTCGCACCGCACGCGCCGTCATCAGCGTCAGCGGCATGCTCTCCATCGTCCGGATATAGACCTCCGACAGGAAGACATGGACATGGCTGTCGATCAGCCCGGGCATCAGCGTGCGACCACCGCAATCGATCACATCGGCCTTGGCGGGCTTCAGCGGCTTGTCGGAGAGTTCGCGGATCGTGTCGCCCTCGACGACGAGTTCGTAGCCCCGGCGCAATTCACCGAAACCGGGTTCGAGCAAAGCGAAGTTCTTGAAATGCAGCATCGTCATTCCCGCCTCCGAATAGGCCTGCCGGTGCGCACCCGGCTCGAAACCGCGACATGATATGCACGCAACATCCAAACTGTCGACAGCGCAAGGGCAGCTAATTGCGCCTCCGGCGGACATCTGTCGCCGGTCGCGCATCGTGGGGTTATCCAGCCAGATCGGCGTTGCGCCGCTGATCGATGGCGGGTTCACTCAGGCCCTAACGGAGATTCGCAACCGCCATGCCGGGCCCACTGAACGGGATCAAGATCGTCGACCTGACCACGGTCATCGCCGGCCCCTATGCGACGCAGACGCTGGGCGACATGGGAGCCGATGTCCTGAAGGTCGAGCCGCCGGGTGGCGACATCATGCGGGCGCCCGGCCCCGCCCGCTCGCCGGGGATGGGTGCGGCCTTCCTCAACTGCAACCGCAACAAGCGCAGCATCGCGCTGGACATGAAGTCGGCGGACGATCTTGCCCGCCTGCGGGAGCTGATCGCGGATGCCGACATTTTCATCCATAACATGCGGATGAGCGCGGCCCGCCGTAACGGTCTCGATCCGGAGACGCTGCTCGCCCGCCATCCACGCCTGATCTACTGCGCCATCGTCGGCTTCGGACAGGACGGGCCCTATCGCGATCGCCCGGCCTATGACGACGTCATCCAGGCCGCCTCGGGGTGGGCCGCGCTGGCTGAGCGCTCGGGCGATGCGCCGGCCTACGCCCCTACCATCGTCGCCGACAAGACGACCGCCCTCTTCGCCGTCGGCGCGATCAACGCCGCCCTCTATCACCGCGCAGTCTCAGGCGAAGGCCAGGCGATCGAGGTCCCGATGTTCGAGGCGATGGTCTCCTTCCTCGCGGTCGAGCATCTCGGCGGCCGCAGCTTCGAGCCCGCGCTTGGCGAGAGCGGCTATTCCAGGGTTCTGTCGCGGCATCGCCGGCCCTACCGGACCGCCGACGGCTTTATCGCGGTGATGCCTTATACGGCAGCGCATTGGCGTGCGCTGTTCCAGGCGGCAGGGCGCGAGGACTGGGCGGCGGAACCGGCGCTCAATGACGGCGCCGCACGCGCGGCGATGATCGATACGCTCTACGAGCGCCTGGCGGAATGCCTGCTGGACCGCTCCTGCGTCGAATGGCTGTCGATCCTCGACCGGATCGACGTGCCCTGCTCGGCGATCAACACGCTCGACGACCTCCTGGACGATCCGCATCTGAAGGCCACGGGCTTCTTCGAGGCTGTCGAGCATCCCACGGAAGGGCGACTGGTCACGACGAAGCCGCCAATCCGTTTCAGCAGGACGCCCTGCGCGATCACGCGGCAGGCGCCAAGCCGACCCCGCTGACCGCAGGATAACCGGGCAACACGCGACGCTGCGATCTGGCCCGCGACATCATCGTGCCCTTGCTGTGGACGCAGCGGAATGCGAGAACGCCGGGCAGTGCCAACGACGCCCGACCCTGCCGGAATGGAAGCACTGTTTCTCCATTCATCCGCTTGCGAGCCGAACGGCAAATCTGCTGTTGATTTCAGACCGATGAGACATCGTTCACTCCTGGCAACCGCTGTACCGCCATCACCCGATCGCGAGATCGGCGGCGGGGCCCGGCTGGTTCACGGATCGTGAGGCCTCGCTTGCGCATTCTCCTGCTCAATCCCAACACCATGCCGGAGATGACGGCGCTGGTCGCGCGCGTGGTCCAGTCCTATCTGCCGGCGCAGGCCGAGCTCGTGCCGGTCACCGGCCGCTTCGGCGCGCATTACATCGCCAGCCGCAGCGCCGGCGTCATCGCCGCCCATGCTGCGCTCGAAGCCTTCGCCGAGCATGGCGGGGACTGTGACGGCGTCTATCTCGCCTGCTTCGGCGATCCCGGCCTGCTCGCCCTCAAGGAAATGGCCCGCATCCCGGTGATCGGCATGGCAGAGGCCAGCAGCCGCTATGCCGCGGAACAGGCCGAGCGCTTCGCCATCGTCACCGGCGGCGAGCGCTGGGGGCCGATCCTGCACGAATTCGTCAGCTCGATCGGGCTGGGCAACCGCCTCGCCGCCGTCGAGACTGTGGCTCCCACCGGCGCCGATATCGCGCGGGACCCGGAGGGCTCGATCGCGATGCTCGCCGAAGCCTGCCGCCGGGTCGCCCGGCGTGATGGCGCCGGCGCCGTCATCCTCGGCGGCGCAGGGCTTGCGGGCCTTGCGCCGCGCGTCCAGCCGCTTGTCGACGTCCCCGTGATCTGCTCGGCCGAGGCCGGTATCCGGATGCTGCTGGCCGAACTCGACCAGCCACAGCCGAAGCCGCGGGAAGGCGACCTCGCCCTGCCCGCTCCTGTCGCCAGCACCGGGCTCTCGGACGGCCTCTCGCGGCTGCTGGCGCAGCCCTGAACCGGCGGCTTCAGCCCTTGCCGGCGAGCGAGCTGCCGTTCAGTCCGGCGATCCAGTCCGACAGCATCGGCACGTAATCCTCGCCCTTGCCGCTGGCGACGGCGGTGGCAAAGCTGTTCTTCACGGCATTGCCGATCGGGTTGGCGACGCCGGCCTCGTTGGCGACGCTCTCCAGATAGCGCACGTCCTTCAGCGCGTTGCTCAGCGTGAACTTATGAGCGTCGCGGTCGCGCTCCAGCACGTATTGCATGAAAGTCTGGTAGAAGCCGCAATCCATGCGGCTGCCGCGGATGACGCTGTCGAAGGTCTGCGGCGTGATCCCGATCTTCTGGCCGAGCGTCAGGGCCTCGGCATAGATCGCGGCGTAGCCCAGCGACAGGAAGTTGTTGATCAGCTTCATCTTGTGACCGTCGCCGACCGGGCCGAGATGCACGATCTTCTGCGCCCAGGCCTCGCAGGCCGGCTTGATCCGGGCGAAGACCTCGGGCGAGGCGCCGACCATCGCGGAGAGCTGGCCGAGCGCGGCCTGCGCCGGCGTGCCGCCGAGCGGCGCATCGGCGAGATGCAGCCCCTTTGCCGCGAGCTCAGCCGCGAGCTTCACCGTCACCGTCGGGTCCGAGGTCGAGCAATCGACGATCACCGTGCCCGGCTTCGCACCGGCGACGATGCCGGTCTCGCCCTTCACCACCGCCTCGACCTGGGCCGAGCCGGTCACGCACAGGAAGATGATCTCGGAGCGTGCCGCGAGCTCCTTCGCCGTCTTCGCCTCGACGGCACCCGCCGCGACCAGCTCCTCGACCGGCTTGCGGTTGCGATGCCCCATCACGGTCAGCGGGAAGCCCTTGTCCACAAGATTGCGGGCCATACCCTGCCCCATGAAGCCGACGCCGATGAAGCCGATGGACTCTTTGCCTGCGCTCATCTTCAAATTCTCCCGCTGATATGGTTGAGATGGACCCGGACGTCGGCGACATGGCCGGACCGGAAGCTGGCCGCGAGGCCTGCGCTCAGTGTGGACGAGTCATGACTGCCAGCGACCCGCCCGGGCTTCGCCAGCCCAAGAGCCCGACGCCCACCGGCCGCGGCCGCGTGACCCTGCAGGTCATCGCCGAGCGACTCTCGGTCTCGACCGCGACGGTGTCCCTGGCCTTGCGCGGCTCGCAGCTCGTAGCGGAAGCGACGCGCAACCGCGTGCGCGAGATCGCCCGCGAGATGGGCTACAGCTACAATCGCAGCGCCGCCTCGCTCCGCACCGATCGCACCAACATCATCGGCGTCGGCTTCCACGACATCACCAACCCCTATTTCGCCGAATTGCTTGCCGCGATCGAGGAAACCGCGGCCCGCAACGACCGCTCGATCCTGCTCGGGACCTATGCCGAGAACCTGGACCGGCAGCAGCGCGTGCTGAGCACGCTCGCCGAATACCGGCCCGACGGCATGGTCCTGTGCTCGGCCGGCGGCAGCACGGCGGAAAGCCTCAGCCCCCTGATCGATGCCGGCGTCCCGATCGTGCAGCTCTCGCGCGAAATCCCGGAGCTCGACCTCGATTTCGTCGGCTCCGACGACCGCCATGGCACGAACCTGGCCGTGGAGCACCTGATCGAGCTCGGCCACCGTCGCATCGCCTTCCTCTGCGCGAACGAGAACATCTCGACCGGACGCAACCGCTATGCCGGCTATCGCGAGGCGCTGGCACGCCACGGCCTGCCCTTCGACCCGGCGCTGGTCCATTTCGACTACGGCACCCGTGAGAACGGCCTCAAGGGCATCCAGCAGGTCCTCGATGCGGAGAACCCGCCGACCGCCGCCGTCTGCATGAACGACCTCGCCGCCTTCGGCGCGATGCTCGGCCTGCGCCATCGCGGGCTGGAAGCCGGTGCCGATTTCTCGATCGTCGGCTGCGACGACGTGAAGGAAGCCGCGCAATGGTTTCCCGCGCTCACCACCGTCTACAATTTCCAGAACGAGATGGGCGCCAAATCGGCCGAGTTCCTGCTGAACCGCATCGCCGATCCCAGCGCTCCGACCCAGCGCCTGCTGCTGACGCCGGCCCTCCACATCCGCGGAACGACCTGCCCGCCGCCGCGCTGAGGCAGCGTCAGGCATCGTTCGCAGGCTTGGCGTTGAGCGCGCGATAGGCCCGCACCACCTGCGAATCGTCGCGCCCGCCGTGCCCGAGGCCCGACGCCGACAGGAACATCTGGTGTGCCGCAGCGGCCAGCGGCAGGGCCGTCTTCGCCACTCGCCCGGCATCGAGTACGATGCCCAGGTCCTTGACGAAGATATCGACAGCGCTCGCCACCACCGGATCGGGCTCGTGCATGCGCGGCCCGCGATCCCTGAGCATCCAGGACGAGGCGGCAGAGCCGCCCATGATCTCGAACAGCAGGCGCCCGTCGATGCCGGCCTTCTCGGCCAGCGACAGGGCCTCGGCCGCGACCGCGATATGCACCCCGGCGAGGAGCTGGTTGACGGTCTTCACCGTCGCGCCCTGCCCGGCCTTCTCGCCGACATGGAAGACCTTGTCGCCGAGCGCGTCGAGCACGGGCTTCGCCCGCGCGAAGCTGTCTTGGGGGGCGCCGACCATGATGGTCAGCGTCGCATTGTGCGCACCGTTCACCCCGCCCGAAACCGGCGCATCGATGAAATGCCGCCCGGTCTTCGTGACCTCGGCCGCGATCGCCTCGGTCTCGCCCGGCGGGCAGGTCGCCATCAGGATGACGGTCGCGTCCGGTGCCAGCGCGGCGAGCGCCCCGGCCTCGAACAGCACGGCGCGCGCCTGCGCCGCGTTGACCACCATCAGCAGCAGCGCCCCGGCGCCCTCGGCCGCTTCCTTCGCGCTCGCCGCGGCATGCCCGCCGGCCGCGACCAATGCGTCACGCGCCGCCTCCCGCATGTCGAAGCCGGTGACACGGAACTGCTTCCTGACGAGGTTCTCGGCCATCGGCGCGCCCATGGCGCCGAGCCCGACGAAGGCGATGCTGGAGATCGATTGATGGGACATCGGGGCAGACACTCTTTGAACGAAAGCGGGCACAGCTTGCGCCATGCCCGCAAGACAGCCGGCGTCGAAGCCGGCTACTCCTTCACCGCACCCGTCATGGACGCGACGTAGTAGTCGACGAAGAAGGAATAGAGGATCGCGACCGGGATCGAGCCTAGCAACGCGCCGGCCATCAGCGAGCCCCAGTGATAGACGTCGCCTTCGACGAGCTGGGTCAGCACCGCGACCGGAACCGTCTTCTTCTCCGCCGACTGGATGAAGGCGAGCGCATAGATGAACTCGTTCCAGGACAGGGTGAAGGCGAAGATGCCGGCCGAGATCAATCCGGGCATGGCGAGCGGCAAGGTGATCCGCCACAGCGTCTGCAGGCGCGTCGCCCCGTCGATCATCGCGCATTCCTCGAGCTCGTAGGGGATCGACTTGAAATAGCCGATCAGGAGCCAGGTGCAGAACGGGATCAGGAAGGTCGGATAGGTCAGGATCAGCGCTAAGGGCGAGTCGAACAGGCCGAACTGGAAGATCAGCGTCGCCAGCGGGATGAACAGGATCGAGGGCGGCACGAGATAGGCGAGATAGATCGCGAGACCCACATATTGCGAGCCCTTGAACCGCAGGCGTTGGATCGCATAGGCGGCGAGCACGCTGGAGAACAGCGAGAGCGCCGTCGCCACGGCCGCGACCATCATCGTGGTCCACAGCCATTGCGGATAATCGGTCTGGAAGAGCAGCTTGTTGATGTTCTCCAGCGTCGGCGACTTCACCCAGAACGGGTTGTTGTTCTTGTAGTCGAGCAATTCACCGTTCGGTTTGATCGCCGTGATCGCCATCCAGTAGAACGGGAACAGCAGCACGAGCAGGAAGACCGACAGCGGCAGGTAGAGCGTGATGAAGCGCCGCGGGCCGGACGACCAGTCGATGACGCCTTCGCGCTCCTTGTCGGTGAGCTGCGGGCGCGTGGCGAGGGTCTGGTCAGTCATTGTCTTCCCCCTGCTGCCACTTGCGGCGGGACAGGCCGTAATAGCTGAAAAGCGTCGCCATCACGAGGAACGGGATCATCGCCACCGCGATCGCCGCGCCCTCGCCGAGCTGCCCGCCCGGGATGCCGCGCTGGAAGGCAAGCGTCGCCATCAGATGCGTGGCATTGACCGGTCCGCCGCGGGTGATCGCGTAGACGAGCTGGAAATCGGTGAAGGTGAACAGCACCGAGAAGGTCAGCACGATCGCCAGGATCGGCATCAGCATCGGCAGCGTGACATGGCGGAAGCGCTGCCAGGAATTGGCACCGTCCAGCATCGCCGCCTCGTAGAGCGCCGGCGAGATCGTCTGCAGGCCGGCCAGCAGGCTGATCGCGACGAAGGGAATGCCGCGCCAGATATTGGCGGCGATCAGTGAGAATCGCGCCGGCCAGGGCTGGCCGAGGAAGTCGATATAGGTGTCGCGCCAGCCGAGCACGTCGACGAGCACATAGGAGATGATCGAGAACTGCGGATCGTAGATCCACCAGAAGGCGATCGCCGAGAGCACTGTCGGCACGATCCAGGGAATCAGGATGATCGCCCGGAGCAGCGACTTGAACGGCAGGTGGTTGTTGAGCAGCAGCGCCAGCCAGAGGCCGAGCGCGAACTTTCCGAAGGTCGCCACGCCGGTATAGAGCAGCGTGTTCCAGACCGAGGTAATGAACACCCGGTCCTGCCAGAGCGACACGAAATTCTCGAAGCCGATGAAGATGCCGGGCCTGCCGATACGCGTATCGGTGAAGGCGAGCCAGATGCCTAAGCCCAGCGGATAGCTGAGGAAGACCAGCAGGAAGGCGGCCGCCGGCAGCAGACAGAGGAAGATCAGGAATGGCTTGTTGTCGAACAGACGCACCAGCCAGCTGTGCTGCAGGCTGTGGACGGTTCGCGATTCGGCGGCAGCTACGGCCATGGCGCCCTCGCGTTCGGGTCGGCTGGGGCACCGGGACGAAAGGCTTGAAGCCGCCTTTCAGGGATATCCGATGCGATCTCGCGTCGGCCGCCGGGCAAGCCGGCGGCCGCGTGTCTCCGGATCAGCGCGGGACGCGCATCAGGTCCGGTAGTAGCGCTTGGCGCGGCGCTCGGCTTCCTTGGCCGCTTCTTCCGGCGTCGCCTGGCCGGCGCAGACGGACGCGACCATCTGCACGACCACATACTCGGCGTTCACGGTGCCCGCGGCCTCGTTGATCGAGCCCTTGTAGCCGCTCCAGAGCGCGCGTTCCCAGGTGTCGCGGTAGATCAGGATCTTGGGATCGCTCGACCAGACCTTGCTGTCGGCATAGCCCTTGAGCGGCTGCGCCCAGTAGCCGGAGCTGCCGGTCAGCCACTTGTCGTAGTTCTCGCGCTCCATCATGAAGCGCAGATAGGCCAGCGCGGCTTTCGGGAACTTGGTGTGCTTGAACGCCATGGCGTTGATGATCAGCGCCGGCTCCGAGGGGCGCCCGAGCGGCCCGACCGGCATCATCGCATGGTTCAGGTCCTTGCCGATCGCCGCGGTCTTCTCGTCCTTCGAATTCTTGATCGAGAAATAGAGCGAGACGCCGTTCTGCGTGACCGAGACTTCACCGGCCGACAGCGCCTTGTTATTGCTGATGTCGAGCCAGGACAGCGTGCCGGGGATGAAGGTCTCGTAGAGCGCCTTGGCGTATTTCAGCGCCTCGATCGTCTCCTTGGAGTTGATCGTGACCTTGTTGTTCTCGTCGACCATATGGCCGCCATGGGTCCAGACGAGCCAGTTGCAGAAGGCGTTGCCGTCGCCGACGGCGTTGCCCAGCGCGAAGCCGGCGGGATGGTTCTGCTCCTTGAGCTTGCGGCAGAGCTTGAGGAAGCCGTCGAGATCCTTCGGGAAAGCGTCGAAACCCGCTTCCTTGACATGGGATTCGCGATAGACCGCCGGCGCGCCGGAAGCGCCCATCGGGATCGAGACCCACTGGTTGGTCTTGTCCTTCTTGCCGTATTTCTCGGCGATCGGGTACCAGCCACCGTTCTTCTTGCCGAGGTCATCGGCCAGCGCGGTGAGGTCGATCAGCTTGTCCGAGAAGATATGCGGATCATCGGCCCAGCCGACGACGATATCGGGGCCGGCGCCGGTATTGGCGGTCACCGCCGTCTGCGGCCGCAGGTCTTCCCAACCGGCATAGTCGACCTTGACCTGCACGCCGGTCGCCTTGGTGAAGGCGGCGGTGTTCTCGTCGAAGATCTGCTGGTCGAGATCGACGAACTTGGTCGGGCGCAGCACGCGCAAGCTCGCACCCTTCTCGACATCGGCCTGCGCGATGGCCGAAGACAGCGGCAGGGTCGCGCCCGCCGCGAGGCCGGCGCCGCCGATCAGAACGTCTCTTCTTGAAATGCTCATGGAAACCGTCTCCTCCGTTGGCGGCAGCGGCCTGCATGGGACCGCCGTCCTGCATGATTTATGGGCATTGACAGCGATTATCCGCCGCCCTGCATTCGGGGCGGCGAATTTCTTGGAGCCGGGGTCCGATCAGGTTGAACCGACTCGATCGGAAAGCCGCCTCGGATACTCTGCATCAAGAACGCATAGCTCGATCGGATCGCATCGCAATCCGATCAGCGCGTGCCCTTAGATGCGCTTGCCGGTCGCGGCGTCGAACAGGTGCGTCACGCTGGTATCGGGCGTGATGCCGATCGTCTCGCCGGGCTTCGCCGAGATGCGCTCGCGGAAGATGCAGGTCAGATCCTGCCCGCCGCAGCGGACGACCACCTGCGTCTCCGAGCCCATCGGCTCGACGACCGCGACCTCGGCCTTCAGGCCATTGGGATCGAGGCGGAAATGCTCGGGGCGGATGCCCAGCACGGCGGCAAGGCCGTCGGAGCCCACCGGATGCTTGCCGATCGGCCAGATCGTGCCGCCCTCGGTCTCGAAGCCGTTCCCGACGATCTTGCCCTTGAGCAGGTTCATCGAGGGCGAGCCGATGAAGGCGGCGACGAAGAGATTGGCCGGGTTGTCGTAGAGATCGAGCGGTGCGCCCATCTGCTCGACGATGCCGTCATGCATCACGACGATCTTGTCGGCCATGGTCATGGCCTCGATCTGGTCGTGCGTGACATAGACCGTCGTGGTCTTCAGGCGCTGGTGCAGCTCCTTGATCTCGGTGCGCATCTGCACGCGCAGCTTGGCGTCGAGATTGGAGAGCGGCTCGTCGAACAGGAAGACCTGCGGATCGCGCACGATCGCCCGGCCCATCGCGACGCGCTGACGCTGGCCGCCCGAGAGCTGGCGCGGGTAGCGGTCGAGCAGCTTGTCGAGGCCGAGGATGCCCGCAGCCTTGCCGACGCGGTCGTCGATCTCGGCCTTCGGCGCCTTCCGGAGCTTCATCGAGAAGGCCATGTTGTCGGCGACCGTCATATGCGGATAGAGCGCATAGTTCTGGAACACCATGGCGATGTCGCGCTCCTTGGGCGGAACGTCGTTCACCACGCGCGGGCCGATCTTGATCTCGCCGCCCGAGATGTTCTCGAGCCCGGCGATCATCCGCAGCAGCGTCGACTTCCCGCAGCCGGACGGACCGACCAGGATGACGAACTCGCCGTCGTCGATGTCGATGTCGACGCCGTGGATGACCTGCGTCGACCCGTAGGCCTTGCGCACATCGGCAATCTGGACTGAAGCCATGCCGTCCTTCCCTGTTTTCCGTTCCCTGATCACGCGCTCGCCTTGCAGCGGCCCGCGACCACAATCGGTTTCTTGTGACCGAATGATGAAACCGGATACCGCCTGATCCCGGCGATTGTGTCCGTTCCAATCTGCGATAAAGTCATACGATAGAAGCGGCCCTGTCAAGCGCCGCCACAACCTTCGGGATGCCGCAAATTTTGGCTGGCCGAAGGCGCCCGAGGGAGGGGCACCAGCGATGCGGGTACGCGACTTCTCGCGGCCGACGACGCTCAATCCGGACCGGCTTTTCGGCCAGGTCGCCCAGAAGCTTGCCGTCGCGATCATCACCGGTCGCGTCCGGGCGGGCGAGGTCCTGCCGAACGAAGACGACCTGCGCTCCGAGATATCCGTCTCGCGCACCGCCTATCGCGAAGCCGTCAAGATCCTCACCGCCAAGGGGCTGGTCGAGGCCCGCCCGAAGAGCGGCACCCGCGCGGCACCGCGCGAGCGCTGGAACCTGCTCGATCCGGACGTCCTGTCCTGGCAATTCGAGGCCGACCCCAACGAGAAATTCATCCGCGATCTCTTCGAGTTGCGCCGCTTCGTCGAGCCGAGCGCTGCCCGTCTCGCCGCGCAGCGCCGGACCTCCGCCGACATCGCCCGGATCGAAGCCGCCTATCGCGGCATGGCCGACGGCGCGCCCTATGCCGAGGCGACGATCCGGGCCGATCTCGCCTTCCACGAGGCGATCTTCTCCGCCGCCCAGAACGCCGCGTTGCAATGCCTGTCGAGCGCGGTCATCGCCACCCTGCAATGGTCGTTGCTGCTCAAGACCGGCGACGAAGCGGCCTATATCGAATCATTGCCCGACCATGAGCATGTCCTGCTCGCCATCATCGACCGCGACGGCGACCTCGCCTCGGCCCGCATGGCGGGCCTCGTCATCGACAGCCTCAACACCACGCTGGCCTCGCTCGGCACGCATTTCGCGACGGAGACTGGGAAAATCACCAGAATAAAGCATACTAAATGAGCGCACCGTTCCGCAGCGGGGCGTGATCGGGTAGCGCTCATGCGGCGGCGGGGCTATGCCGTTCCGGCAGGCCGCGTAGTTTCATTTTAATCGATTCAGACACGCCGAATCAACGCCCTTCGCCACATCTCACGGACAGCCAGACAATGACAGCCTCCACCAAGCCCGAAATCGTCCAGACCGGCCCGCTGATGGCCTATGCCGCCGACCAGCTCAAGGCGCGCTTCACCGTTCATGAACTGTGGAAGGCGCCCGACCGCGCCGCCCTGCTGCGCGAGGTCGCGGACCGCGTGCGCGGCGTTGCCGCTGGCGGCGGCCATAACCGGGTCGACGGCGCCCTGTTCGACGCGCTGCCGAAGGTCGAGGTCATCTCGAGCTTCGGCGTCGGCTATGACCATGTCGATGCCGCCGAGGCCGGCAAGCGCGGCCTCGTCGTCACCAATACGCCCGATGTCCTGACCGACGAGGTCGCCGATCTCGCGCTGGGCCTGCTGATCGCCACCGTCCGCCAGCTCCCGCAGGTCGACCGCTACCTGCGCGAGGGCAAGTGGCTGCAGGGCAATTATCCGCTCACCACCTCGCTGCGCGGCCGCAAGGTCGGCATCGTCGGCCTCGGCCGCATCGGCAAGGCGGTGGCGCAGCGCGTCGAGGCCTTCGGCCTGCCGGTCGTCTATCACGGCCGCTCGCGCCAGGCGGACGTGGCCTATCGCTACTACCCCTCGCTGGTGGACATGGCCGCCGATGTCGACACGTTGATCTCGGTCGCGCCCGGCGGCGCCTCGACCCATCACATCATCAATGCCGAGGTGCTGAAGGCGCTCGGGCCGAACGGCATCCTGGTCAATGTCGGCCGCGGCACCGTCGTCGACGAGCAGGCACTGATCAAGGCGCTCAAGGACAAGACCATCCTCTCCGCCGGCCTCGACGTGTTCGAGGACGAGCCGCGCGTGCCGGCAGAGCTGATCGCGATCGAGCATGCCGTGCTGCTGCCCCATGTCGGCTCGGCCTCAGTCCATACCCGCGAGGCGATGGGCCAGCTTCTGGTCGACAACCTGGTTTCATGGTTCGATGGCAAGGGCCCGCTATCGCCCGTGTCGGAGACCCCATGGAAAAAGGCCTGATCCGCCGGCTTCTGCCTCTGCTGGTCCTCGCCGCCGGCGCCCTGCCGGCGGCCGCCCAGACGGCGCCGCTGCCGCGCGGCGCCGACAAGGCACCAGAGGCGATCCGCCGTTGGCTCGGCGCCTGGGAGCTCGAGCTCGCGGGCGCATCGCGAAGCTGCACAGTCACGCTCGGCGCGGAGACCACCGGCAACCGGCGGCAGCTGCGGTTCCCCGCCACCTGCCGGCGCGCCTTGCCGGTGCTCGACACCGCCGCCTCCTGGACCTTGGCCGCAGGCGGGCAGCCCCAGTTCATGGATGCGGCCGGCAAGGAGGTCATCGGCTTCCAGAAGGGCACGCCCGAGACCGGGCTCGACGGCAAGGGCAGCGATGGCAAGGCCTATCGCCTGTCCTCGCGGGACCATCCCCGCATCGCGCCCCGGGCTCCGCAGAATCAGGGGGCAACCGCCGCCCAGCGCATCACCGTCGTCGATCCGGCAACCGCGCCAGCGCCCGATACCCTGCCGGGACGCTATGTCCTGATGCGCCAGCAGAATCGCGAGGCCTGCCGCCTCCTGCTCTCGCCCCCGGCCGCCGATGGCCACCAGCCGGCAACCTTCGAGGGGACCTGCCCGGATACCGGGTTGACGATTTTCGATCCCGTCGGCTGGCGCTATGCCGGCGGCCGGTTGACGCTCGTCGCGCGTCGCGGCCACGGCACCGACCTCGTCTTCGAGAACGGTCAATGGCGCAAGGACCCGACGGTCGGGGCACCGCTTCTGATGCGCAAGCTCGCGCCTTGAGGCGCGCGATTCGGCTGAGGTCCCTTCCTTCTCCCCTTGCGGGAGAAGGTGCCCCGAAGGGGCGGATGAGGGGTCACGCCACCGTTAGCGGTTAGCGCCCTGCAAGAGTGAAAACCGGAAACCTCGCACGACCCCTCACCCAACCCTCTCCCGCAAGGGGAAAGGGGGTTTGTCGCGGCACCTGCGCCTCGGGCCGCGGATTTACTCCGCCGCGTCCGCCGGCTTCAGCACGCCCCTGCGGATCTGGTCTTCCTCGATCGATTCGAACAGGGCGCGGAAATTGCCCTCGCCGAAGCCGTCATCGCCCTTGCGCTCGATGAACTCGAAGAAGATCGGTCCGACCACCGTGGCCGAGAAGATCTGCAGCAGCACCTTGCTCATCCGGCCGGCCTTCTCGCCGAGCGCGACCGCGCCCTCGCCGTCGATCAGGATGCCGTTGGCCTTGAGCCGCTCGACCGGCTCGCCATGGTTCGGCACGCGAGCATCGACCTTCTCGTAATAGGTCGCGGGCGGCGCCGGCATGAACGGCAGGCCGTTGCCGCGCAGGGCCTCGACGCTGGCATAGATGTCGCGCGAGCCCATCGCGACATGCTGGATGCCCTCGCCCTTGTACTGGCGCAGGTACTCCTCGATCTGGCTCTTGTCGTCGAGCGACTCGTTGATCGGGATGCGGATCTTGCCGCAGGGCGAGGTCAGCGCGCGCGAGATCAGGCCGGTCAGCTTGCCCTCGATATTGAAGAAGCGGATCTCGCGGAAATTGAACAGGTTTCCGTACCAGCCGGCCCAATGGTCCATCCGCCCGCGGATGACGTTGTGGGTGAGATGGTCGAGATAATAGAGCCCGGCCTGCTCCGGATGGGGATCGCGCTCGCCGATCCATTCGAAATCGACATCCCAGATCGAGCCCTTCTCGCCATAGCGGTCGACGAAATAGAGCAGAGACCCACCGATGCCGCGCACGGCCGGGATCGCGAGTTCGCCCGGCCCGATCGCGCTCTCATAGGGCTCGGCGCCGAGTGACACAGCCCGCTCGAAGGCATGCTTCGCATCGACGACGCGGAAGGCCATGGCGCAGGCGCAAGGGCCGTGCTCGGCCGCGAAGGCCTGGGCGAAAGAATCGGGCTCGGCATTGACGACGAAATTCACGTCGCCCTGCCGATAAAGCGTCACCTGCTTCGAGCGGTGGCGGGCAACCTTGGTGAAGCCCATCGTCTCGAACAGGGCGCCGAGCTTCGCCGGCTCGGGATGGGCGTATTCGACGAATTCGAAACCGTCGGTTCCCATCGGGTTAGCAGCCGAGATCGCGGGTGGAGCGGCATCGTGCGGAAACGGACCCATGGGCATTCCTCCTGTTTGCTCTTGTCGGGATGATCAATCATCGCGCAAATAGCAGGCAGGTTTCGTGCAAACTTGCCTCCTTCGACAGCGTTGATGCATGATCCGTGCATCAGAGGCCTCTGGGGCGCATCACATGGCCACGCTTGACGCGCTCGACTGGCGCCTGCTGGACGCTCTCCAGAATGATGCCTCCCTGACCAACGCCGCCCTGGCGGAGACGGTCGGGCTATCGGCGAGCCAGGTGTCGCGTCGACGGCAGCGACTGGAGCAGGAGGGCGTCATCCGCGGCTACCGGGCGGCGCTGGAGCCTTCTGCCGTCGGCCTCGGCGTCATCGTCTTCATCCATGTCGCGCTCGACACGCATTCGCGAGACAACGCCCGCCGCTTCCGCGATCTCGTGCGCCTGACGCCCGCGATCCTCGAAGCCCATGCCCTGACGGGCGAGGCGGATTACCTGCTCAAGGTCGCGGTCGGCGACCTCAAGGCGCTCGCCCGGCTCGTCAACGAAATCCTGATGCCGCATGAGAGCGTCGCCCGCGTCCGCTCCGAGATCGCGCTGGAAACGCTGAAGGAGCCGGGAGTTCTGCCGCTGCCGATGACATAGGCGCGCGGCTATGCAAACTGGCGCCTTGGTCACGCCGCTTTCATGCGGCTGATCGATCTCGACTGCGCGGCATCATGACCGCCAACAGGAGAAACCTAGATGTTCAATGCCAAATCCCTGCTCGACGCCCTGATCAGCGCCGGCAGCCAGGCAGGCTCACAGGCCGGGCAGCAGGGCGGAATCGGCGGCATGCTCGGCGGGCTGACCGGTCAGGTCCAGCGCTCGGGCGGCCTCGGCGGACTGGCAGGCCAGATCCTGACCCAGGCGACGCAGGGCCTCGGCGACGCGGCGCGCCAGACCGGCGTGCAGCAGGGTGCCGGCGATGCACTCGGCCGGGTCACCGGCGGCCGGACGCCGGACCAGCTCATCGAGCAGGCCAAAGGCATGTTCAGCAATAATCCGGCCCTGGCGACCGCGGTGCTCGGCGGTCTCGGCGCCCTCGTCTTCGGCACCAGCACAGGCCGCTCGGTCGCGGGCTCGGCGGCCAAGCTCGGCGGCCTCGCCCTGATCGGCGGCCTTGCCTACAAGGCCTACCAGAACTACCAGGCCGGCAAGCCGCTGCTCAACGCCGCCCAGCAGGAGGTGCTGCCCGCCCCCGCCGGCACCGGCTTCGAGCCGCAGGCCGCGACCGAGGCCACCGCTCTGGTCTTCATCCGCGCGATGATCGCAGCCGCAGCCGCCGACGGCCATATCGATGCCGAGGAGCAGGGCGCCATCCTCGGCGGCTTGAAGGAAGCCGGCCTCGATCAGGAAGCGCATGAATGGCTGGCGCAGGAGATGGCGAAGCCGGCTTCGATCGACGCGCTGGTCGAGGCCGCCGAGAGCCCCGAGCTCGCCGCCCAGATCTATACGGCGGCGCGCATCGCCATCAATCCGGACAATGCCGCCGAGAAGGACTTTCTGGCAGGCCTCGCCGGCTCGCTTGGCCTCGACGCCGAACTCGTCGCCAATATCGACGCCGCCGCCAGCGCCGCCAAGGTCTGACGGCTTCGGCCGGCGCCCGAGCCCGGCGCCGGCCGTCTCCGGCTTTCGCGGACCGCGGAAGCCGGATGTTAAGCATGGTGTTGAAATCGCAGCCCGTTTCGACGCCACATGCACCTGCGCTTAGGAGTTTCCCGCCGATAACGCCCGCGCCGGCTGAACCGGCAGTCGGCTTCCGCGATGCGGAGGCCGACCCATGTCTTGGGGGAGACGGGCCGAACCATGTCTGTGACCGCGATGATCAGGGCGATGCGGCCGCATCACTGGCTCAAGAACGGCCTGGTCTTCGTCCCGATCCTGCTCAACCACGACGCCTTCGATCCGCACGCGCTCTGGCTCGGCCTGATCGCCTTCGTCGCCTTCAGCCTGATTGCCTCCGCGGTCTATCTCCTCAACGACATCAAGGATGTCGAGGCCGACCGGCGCCACCCGACCAAATGCAAGCGCCCCCTCGCGGCGGGCGAGATCACGGCGGCGCAGGCCTATGCCGCCGTACCCGTCCTGCTCATCGCCGCCTTCTCGATGGTGATGCTCGTCCCGCAGCCGAAGAACTTCCTCCTCGCGCTGCTGGCCTATCTCTTCCTGGCACTGGCCTATCTGCTCTTCCTCAAGCGCAAGCTCCTGGTCGATGTCCTCGGGCTTGCTGCCATGCACACGCTGCGCATCCTCGCCGGCAATGCCGCCGCCGCCATCCCGATATCCTCCTGGCTGCTGGCCTTCGCGATGTTCCTGTTTCTCAGCCTGGCGCTGGTGAAGCGCTATGCCGAGCTGCGCCTGACCCAGGACCAGTCCGGCCTGAAGAAGGCGGGGCGCGGCTATCACGCCGAGGACATCGAGGCGCTGTCGCAGCTCGGCATGGCCTCGGGCTGTACCTGTGCGCTGATCATGGCGCTCTATGTCGACAGCGCCAATGTGAAGCAGCTTTACAGCCAGCCCAAGCTGATCTGGCTGATCTGCCCGATCATCCTCTACCAGATGGCGCGGATCTGGTTCCTGGCCCGCCGCGGCCAAATGCCGGACGATCCGCTGGTCTTCATGATCCGCGACTGGCGCAGCCAGCTCATGGGGCTCGTCGTGGCCCTGATCATGGTCGCCGCGACCTTCCTGCCGTGAGCGCCCCGCTCTCGGACTATCGCTCCTGGGGCGGGCTGGCGGCCCGCGGCAGCACGGTCGTCGATGCCCGCGACTGGCTCGATGCGCCTCACCGCCCGCGCCGCCCGCTCCTCGCCTATGGCAATGGACGCTCCTATGGCGATTCCTGCCTGAACGACGGCGGCACGCTGATCGACGCGCGCGGGCTCGACGAGATTCTCGCCTTCGACCGCGAGACCGGCCTCATCACCTGCGGCGCCGGCCTCTTGCTCGACCGCCTGCTCGAGATCACCGTGCCGGCGGGCTGGTTTCCGCCGGTCACGCCCGGCACCGCCTTCGTCACCATCGGCGGGGCGCTCGCCAACGACGTCCACGGCAAGAACCACCACAGCGCCGGTACCTTCGGCTGCCATGTCCGCGCCTTCGAACTGGTCCGCTCGGACGGGCAGCGCCTGATCTGCGCGCCCGACCTCAACCACGAGCTCTTCACCGCAACCATCGCCGGCTTCGGCCTCACCGGCCTGGTGACGCAGGTGACGCTGCAGCTCATGCCGATCGCCTCGGCCGAGATGGCGCAGGAAGTGCTGCCCTTCGACAACCTCGCCGGCTTCTTCGAGATCGCCAACGCGTCCGACGCCACGCATGACTACACCGTCGCCTGGATCGACTCGCTCGCCAGCGGACGCGATCTCGGTCGCGGCGTCTTCTTCCGCGCCAACCATGCCCCCGCTTCCGGCATTCCGGCGCCGCGTCCGGCGCGCTCCCTGTCGTTTCCGCTGAAGCCACCCTTCCCGCTGATCAACCGCATGACGCTCAGCGCCTTCAACTGGCTCTACCGCAACAGTCAGCCAAGCGACGGCCTCACCCGCCGGGTGCCCTATCGCCCGTTCTTCTACCCGCTCGACCGCGTCCGCGACTGGAACCGCGCCTATGGTCCGAAGGGCCTGCGGCAATTCCAATGCGCCGTCCCGCTCGACAAGGCCCCCGACACTGTCGCCGAGATGCTGCGACAGACGCTCGCCGCCGGCGAAGCTTCCTTCCTGACGGTGCTGAAGCTCTTCGGCGACAAGCCTTCGCCCGGCCTGATGTCCTTCCCCATGCCGGGTGCCACGCTGACGCTGGATTTCCCCAATCGCGGCGAGCGGACCGAGCGGCTGCTGTCTCGGCTCGACGGCCTCGCGATCGCCGCCGGCGGGCGGGTCAACCCATACAAGGACGCCCGCATGTCATCAGCGACCTTCGTGGCATCCTTCCCGCGCTGGCGCGACTTCGCTGCGCATATCGACCCCGGCTTCTCCTCCGATTTCTGGCGGCGGGTCACGGCGCAGTAGAGCGGACTGCGACATCACAGCCCGGTGAGGTCAGCACTGCGACGGTTCCCCGACAAGCGGCCGGCTGCTAGCTGCGGCGCATGACTACGTCCGTGAAAGATCAGCCGGCACCGGGCCGGAACACCGCCCCCTCGCCGACGCGGCGCCGGGCCCTCGCCATGACCCTGCTCTCCCCCTTGGCCGCGACATCGGCCGCAGCCCTGCAGCCGCCGCGCTTCGCCGGGCCGAGCTCGCAATTCGTCCAGATCGATCCGCCGGAAGAGGCGGGCTCCCTCATTCTCACCGACCTCTCCGGCAAGACCCGGCCCCTATCCAGCTATCGCGGCAAGGCGGTCCTCCTCAATTTCTGGGCGAGCTGGTGCCCGCCCTGCCGGCGCGAATTGCCGATCCTGCGACGGCTCCAGGCCAAAGCCGCCCGCGAGCCCTTCGTCGTCTTGCCGATCTCGCTCGACAAATCCGTGGCAACCGTCAGGAGCTATCTCGACCGGCTCGGCCTCGCCGATCTCGCGAGCTTCATCGATGCCGAAGGAGTGGTGGCCTCCGGCCCGAAATCGGCGAAGCCCACGCCCTTCCCGCTCTATGGCATGCCGATGACCTATCTGCTCGATCGCGAGGCGCGCAGCGTCGGCTATCTCGTCGGCGAAGCGGACTGGACCAGTCCGGAGGGGCTGGAATTGCTGCGCTTTTACGGGCAAGCGGCGGGCTGATTGTGCCGAGCTCGCCGAGCGCCTGAACCGCCCCCCAAAAAATCCTGCATCGCCTTTGAACCGATCCGCTGCTCGCCGAGACCAATGAGCATGAAGAGCGAAACCTTCGCTCTCACAGAGATTGGGAGACGAGCATGACGACGTTCCGCAAGACCGTGACCGCGACCCTCGCGGCCCTCACCCTGGCCACCACCTTCGCGGCTTCCGGCGCCGAGGCGCGGCCGCGCTGGGGTTACGGCTACGGCCACCGGGGCTGGGGTGTTGGAGCCGGCGTGGTCGGCGCGCTCGCCGCGGGCGCCATCATCGCCGGCGCCACCCGCCCGTCCTATGGCTACGGCTACTACGCCGCCCCCGTCCGCTCCTGCGACCTGGTCGAGCGCTTCGACCGCTGGGGCAACGTCGTCGGCTACCGCCGGGTCTGCGGCTACTACTGAGCTGTCCTGGAAGGCCCCTGTTTCGAGACCCCTGACTCAAAAAGGCCGGCTTACGCCGGCCTCTTTTTTGTTGCTGGTGAGCGAACCGATCAGCCCTTGCCGACCGCGACCTTGCGCAGGTAGCCGGTGACGATGCCGGTGACGCCGCCCGACAGGACAGCCTCGAAGGCCGCGAGAAACTCGTCGCACTGCTCGCGCGTGACGATCAATGGCGGCTCCAGCCGGATGACGTTGCGGTTGTACTCGGTGAAGGCGACGAGCACGTCGTGCTCCTTCAGCAGGAGCGCGCCGACGAAGCCGCAGAGCGAGCCCTTCAGCTTGTCGTCGAGCAGCGCGACCATGTGCTTCAGCCCGAAGGGCATGGTCTCGCTGATGTCCTGGAACTCGATGCCGATCATCAGGCCGCGCCCGCGGATTTCCTTGAGTAGGCTCGGATACTTGGCGCGCAGGCCGTTCAGCTTCTCGATCAGGTAGTCGCCCTGGCGCTGGGCATTGCCCATCAGGTCCTCGTCATAGAGGACGTTGAGGGCCTCGATCGACGAGACGCAGGCCTCGCCCATGCCCCCGAAGGTCGCCTGCGCATGGATCAGCGCGCTCTTCGGCTTGCCATAGGCCTTCATGTAGATCTCGCGCCGCGCGATCATCGCGCCCATCGCTGCCTTGGAGCCACCGAGCGCCTTGGCGAGCGCCGTCACGTCCGGCACCACGCCGTCGCGCTCGAAGGCGAAGAACTGGCCGGTGCGGCCGAGACCGCACTGCACCTCGTCGGCGACCCAGAGCACGCCATGCTTGTCGCAAGTAGCCCGCAATTCGCGCCAGAAGCCCGCCGGCGCCTCGACGATGCCGCCGCCGCCCTGGATCGTCTCCATCACGACGATGCCGATCGACGGGTCGCTCTCCAGCGCCTGCCTGACGGCATTGATGTCGCCGAACGGCACCTTGACCCGGTTCTCGACCAGCTTGAACTGCGACTGGTAGAGCGTCGAATCCGTAACCGAGAGCACGCCCTTGGTCTTGCCGTGGAACGAGTTCGCGGCGTGCAGGATCTTGGACTTCTCCGGCCCCTGCGCCTGCTCGGCAACCTTCAGCGCCGCCTCCATCGCCTCCGAGCCGGTCGAGCCGAGGAAGACCATGTCGAGATCGCCCGGCGCGATGGTGGCGAGGTTCTTCGCCAGCGCGGAGGCATATTGCGACATGAAGGCCATGCAGATCTCATGGCGGTTCTCGTCCTGGAACTTCTGCCGGGCCGCGACGATGCGCGGATGGTTATGGCCGAAGGCGACCGAGCAGAAGCCGCCGAAGAAATCGAGGATCTTGCGGCCGTCCCTGGTGATGTAATGCATGCCCTCGGCGCGATCGACGAGGATCTTGTCGAAGCCGAGCAGCTTCAGGAAGTGAAGCTGGCCGGGGTTGATATGGTTGGCGAAGAGCTCCTTCACCTGTGCGGCGTCGAGCTGCTTGGCGGCTTCCACGCTGATCAGCTGCGGCCGGGCGGCGGTCATGGGGGCATCCTCAGGCTTGAAGGCGGGCATGCTCATGCGGCGAGGCTCCTCTCAGCCTGTTTCGGGCCATCCTTGGCCTTGCGGTATTCGGTATAGGCGGCGAGCAGCATGTCCTCGTCGCGATGTTGCGGCGCCCAGCCGAGCTCGCGCTTGGCCTTGGAGGTGTCGAGGATGCAGATCTCGTCGGCGATCTTGTACTGCTCGGGGTCCATGATCGGCAGGTTGATCGCGTCGAGCGTGTCGAGCGTCAGCTTGACCAGCGAGGCCGGCGTCGGCAGCAGGATCGATTTCGAGCCGGCATGCTTGATCAGGTCGCCGAGCAGCTTCTTCACCGGCGGCGGATCGTCGGAGCCGAGGTTGTAGGCCTCGTTCGGGAAGCCCGCCTTCCAGGCCGCGACGCAGGCGCTGGCGCAGTCGAAGACCGAGATGAACTGGTAGGGGTTCTTGCCCGAACCGATCATCGGCACCGGCAGGTTCATGTCGATCAGCTTGAACAGCTTGACGAGAATGCCGAGCCGGCCCGGCCCGATGATCAGGCGCGGCCGGAAGATCGGGATGCGGAAGCCCTTGGCACGGTATTCGTCGGCGAGGCGTTCGGTCGCGAGCTTGCTTTCACCGTATTCGCCGAGCGGATGGGCCGGATGCGTCTCGTCCTGCGGCACGCTCACCGAATGGCCGTAGATCATGTCGGTGGTGAAATGGACGAGCCGGTTGGCGCCGTTCTTCTCCATCCACGACAGGATGTTCTGCGTGCCGTGATAATTCACCGGCCAGAAGAAGTCGTGCCGTTCGGCCCGCGTCACGATCGGCGAGAGCATCTTGGCCGAGAGATTGTAGACGAGGTCATCCGGCGAAAGCGGGATTGAGTCCACGCTCTCAGGCCGCGTCACGTCGATCTTCAGAAACGGCACCGTGGCGTAATGCGCATGGCCGCTCTGGTGGATGTCCGCGACCAGAACCTCCTCGCCCATGGCGGAGAGGTCCGCCGCCAGATGCGAGCCGACGAAGCCGTCGCCGCCGATGATGATGTGCTTCATCGGTTCAGCCTCGGCGGTCGACAGGCAGGCGCGGGCGATTGCGCACCGGTACCGGGATCGGCTGCGGGACGGCCGGCGGCTCGAACAGCGCGCCGAGGCGCAGGAACAGGCGTACGATCAGGTCCATGTTTCCCTCAGCTTTGTGCAATGAAGATGGTGCCCAGCACGATGAAGCCGATGCCGGCGATACGCATCGCGCTCAGATCCTCGTGGAAAACGAAATAGGCGTAAGCCGCGACCACGACATAGGCGAGGCTCAGGAACGGGTAGGCGTAGCTGATCTGCACCTTCGACAGCACGACCAGATGCGAGGCCATGCTGATGACGAAGGTGCACAGGCCCGCGAAGACGAACGGATTGAAGACGATGCGGAAGACCGTCGCGATCAGCCCGTCGCCGGCGACGTTCAGCGAGCCGACCCCGGTCATGCCGCGCTTCAGCATCAATTGTGCGGCGGCATTGGTCAGCACCGTGAACAGGATCAGGGGAAGATAGGCGTTCATGATGGCGCTTGCCGGCTCCGCATGGCTTTGTCGCCACCGGAATGCGGCCGAAAACACTTCAAATACCTTAGGGGCAGGGATCGACTTGATCGTAGCGTTAAGCAGACCCTGACGCGATCGAAGAAAATCGCAGGCGATCCTTCCTGCCAGCAATGGACCGGCGGTGGGCTAGGCTCGCACGCGGTCCTCTCAGCGGATGCCGATCATGCCCCTTCCCAATCGCGTCAGGCCCGATGGCACGCTCTTCGCCGACCCGGCCCGCGGCACCTTCTACGGCAACCGCGGCGGGCGCTTCCACGACCCGACGGCGCAGGAGGTGCCCAGCCGCATCCAGGCGACACGCCAGTGGCTCTGCTGCGTCCTCTCGTTCAAGGGGCGCAAGCGCAAGGTCTGGGGTCGTGGCTACACCGAACTGTTCTTCTGCGACGAGGTGACGGCACTCGCGGCCGGGCACCGCCCCTGCATGGAATGCCGCCGCCAGGACGCGCTCGCCTATCGCGAGGCGCTGGTGCGGGGCCTGGGTCTGCCCGAGACGCCGCTCTTTCCCGCAATCGACCGCATCCTCGACGCCGACCGCCGCGACGGCCGAACGAAACGCACGCACCGGTTATTGGCCGAACAACTGCCTGATGGCGCGATGCTGCGCTCCGACGACGGAGCGTCGTTCCTGGCGCTGCGCGGGACCTCCGCCCTGCTCTGGTCGCCCGGTGGCTATGTCGGCCCGCGCGAGCGCCCGCGCGGCCTCGTGACCGTGCTCACCCCGCCCGCGACGCTCGCGGCCTTGGAGCACGGCTACCGCCCGCAATGGCATCCGAGCGCGGAGGCTTTTGGCGCAACCTGATGCGCGGGCACAGGAACTTTTCCCCATCGGCGAGCGTTGCCGCAGCATCTTCAATCCTATTTGGGGGCTGACAATGCGTTCCATCGTCCTGTGGCTTGTGGGCGTTCCGATCCCGATCATCATTCTGTTGTGGTTCTTCATGAAGTAGCGTCCGGTTGCGTCGCGTGGAGAAGGCCGGGCCGCGCGCCCGGCCTTTTCGTTTGGGTACGCTTCCCGCCATGAACTGACAGGCGATCATGCTTTCCCCGCATGACCCTGCCATCGTAACCACGCAACGGCTCCCCTATATGCCGCCCATGTCAGACACGTCCTCGCCGATCATCTCGGTCTCCGGCCTCTCCAAAACCTACGATTCCGGCTTCAGCGCGCTGAAATCGGTCGATCTCGCGATCAGGCGCGGCGAGATCTTCGCCTTGCTCGGCCCCAACGGCGCCGGCAAGACGACGCTGATCAGCATCGTCTGCGGCCTGGTCCGCCCGAGCACCGGCACGGTCACGGCCGATGGCCACGACATCCTCACCGACTACCGCGCCGCCCGTTCGGCCATCGGTCTGGTGCCGCAGGAACTAACGACGGACGCTTTCGAGACGGTGTGGTCGACGGTGAATTTCAGCCGCGGCCTCTTCGGCAAGCCGCGCGATCCCGCCCTGATCGAGCGCATCCTCAAGGACCTCTCGCTCTGGGAGAAGAAGGACAGCCAGATCCGCATGCTCTCGGGCGGCATGAAGCGCCGCGTCATGATCGCCAAGGCGCTCTCGCACGAGCCGCGCATCCTGTTCCTCGACGAGCCGACCGCCGGCGTCGATGTCGAGCTCCGGCAGGACATGTGGCGAATGGTGCGGCGGCTGCGCGATGAGGGCGTCACCATCATCCTGACCACGCATTACATCGAGGAAGCCGAGGAGATGGCCGACCGCGTCGGCGTCATCTCCAAGGGCGAGATCATCCTGGTCGAGGAGAAGGCCGAGCTGATGCGCAAGCTCGGCAAGAAGCAGCTTTCGCTCCAGCTCCAGCAGCCGATCGCGGCCGTGCCGGAGGCGCTGGCGAGCTTCGACCTCAAGCTCTCGGCCGCGGGCGACGAGATCGTCTACATCTACGACACGCAAGGAGAGCGCACCGGCATCACCACCTTGCTGCAAGGTCTGGCCGAGGCCGGCATCCGCTTCCGCGACCTCAGCACCAGCCAGAGCTCGCTCGAGGACATCTTCGTGAGCCTGGTCAAGGAGCGCCGCTGATGACCGGTCTCAACCTGCACGCGATCGCCGCGATCTACCGCTTCGAGATGAACCGGACCTGGCGCACGCCGCTCCAGAGCATCGTCTCGCCGGTGCTCTCGACTTCCCTCTATTTCATCGTCTTCGGCGGCGCGATCGGCTCACGCATGCAGTCGGTTGAGGGCGTGCCCTATGGCGCCTTCATCGTGCCCGGCCTGATCATGCTCTCGCTCCTGACGCAGAGCATCGCCAACGCCTCCTTCGCGATCTATTTCCCGAAATTCACCGGCACGATCTACGAACTGCTCTCCGCTCCCGTCGCCTGGTGGGAGGCGGTGATCGCCTATGTCGGCGCGGCCGCGACCAAGTCGATCCTGCTCGGGCTCATCATCCTGCTGACGGCCGCCTTCTTCGTGCCGCTGCGGATCGAGCACCCGGCGATGATGCTGCTCTTCCTTGTGCTGACGGCAACGACCTTCAGCCTGTTCGGCTTCATCATCGGCATCTGGGCCGATGGCTTCGAGAAGCTGCAGGTCATTCCGCTCCTGATCGTGACGCCGCTCGCGTTCCTCGGCGGCTCGTTCTACTCGATCTCGATGCTGCCGCCCTTCTGGCAGACGGTGACGCTGTTCAACCCGGTGGTCTACCTGATCAGCGGCTTCCGCTGGAGCTTCTACGGGCTCGCCGATGTCAGCCTGGGCGTCAGCCTCGGCATGACCCTGCTCTTCCTCGTGGCTTGCATCGCGACCGTCGGCTGGATCTTCAAGACGGGCTACCGGCTGAAGAACTGAACCATCTTGTCATTCCGGGGCGGCCCGCAGGGTCGAACCCGGAACCCACGACCGGGTGCGCCCTCATGGTTCCCGGTCGAGCCGATCAAGCGAAAACCACAGCCACTTGCCCCGTCGTGGGTTCCGGGTTCTTCGCTCGCGCGAAGCCCCGGAATGACAAGCGGAGCAGCGCCGACCAATTGACTTCCGCCCCCCTTCCGTCTTCATGCGCGCCATGACCGATCTTTCGACCCTCGAAGCGTCCGCGGCCTCCGCCGCGCCGCATGCGCGCCGGCGCACCTTCGCCATCATCTCGCACCCGGACGCGGGCAAGACGACGCTGACCGAGAAGCTGCTCTATTTCGGCGGCGCCATTCAGCTCGCCGGCGAAGTGCGCGCCAAGCAGGGCCGCCGCCAGACCTCATCCGACTGGATGAAGATCGAGCGCCAGCGCGGCATCTCGGTCGTGACCTCGGTGATGACCTTCGAATACGGCGACCATGTCTTCAACCTGCTCGACACGCCCGGCCACGAGGACTTCTCGGAAGACACCTACCGGACGCTGACCGCCGTCGACGCCGCCGTCATGGTCATCGACGCCGCCAAGGGCATCGAGGATCGCACCAAGAAGCTGTTCGAGGTCTGCCGGCTCCGCGACATCCCGATCGTCACCTTCATCAACAAGGTTGATCGCGAGACGCGCGATCCCTTCGACCTGATCAACGAGATCGAGACGACGCTGGCGCTCGACGTCGCGCCGATGACCTGGCCGGTCGGCCGCGGCCGCGAGTTCGTCGGCACCTACGACCTCAAGGCCAATACCTTCCGCCGCAACCAGAAGGGCGACGAGCGCGCCGAGGACCAGCAGGTCTCCGGCTGGGACGATCCGCTCTTCGACGAGTTGCTGCCGCATGGCGCCGCCGAGACCTGGCGCGAGGAGGTCTTCCTCGCCGCCGAAGGCTTGAAGCCCTTCGACCTCCAGGCCTTCCGCGAGGGCCATCTCACACCGCTCTATTTCGGCGCGGCCTTGCGCGATTATGGCGTGCGCGACCTGATCGATGCGCTCGGCCGCTATGCCCCGAGCCCGCGGGCGCAAGCGTCCGACAAGCGCCCGATCGAGGCGGACGAGCCTAAGATGACCGGCTTCGTCTTCAAGATCCAGGCGAACATGGACCCGAACCATCGCGACCGCATCGCCTTCATGCGCATCTGCTCGGGCAAGCTGACGCGCGGCATGAAGGCGAAGCTCGTCCGCACCGGCAAGCCGATGCCGCTCAACGCGCCGCAATTCTTCTTCGCCCGCGACCGCTCGATCGCCGAGGAGGCTTTCGCCGGCGACATCGTCGGCCTGCCCAACCACGGCACGCTGCGCATCGGCGACACGCTGACCGAGGGCGAGGATATCGTCTTCAAGGGCGTGCCGAGCTTCGCCCCGGAAATCCTGCGCCGCGTCAAGCTGAAGGACGCGATGAAGGCCAAGAAGCTGCGCGAAGCCCTGCAGCAGATGGCCGAGGAAGGCGTCGTCCAGCTCTTCCTGCCGCATGATGGCGCGCCTGCCATCGTCGGCGTCGTCGGCGCCCTCCAGCTCGACGTGCTCAAGGAGCGCATGGACGCGGAATATTCGCTCCCCGTCGATTTCGAGCCCTGCCAGTTCTCGATCGCGCGCTGGGTCTCCTCGGAGGACAAGGTGGCGCTCGCCAAATTCGTCGGGCTCAAGCCCTCGGCCATGGCCGATGATCTCGACGGCGACCCGGTCTTCATGGCCTCGTCCCAGTTCACGCTGAAATACGATGCCGAGCGTGCGCCCGACATCACCTTCTCGGACGTGAAGGACTACCAGAAGGTCACGAAGGGCTGAGGCCAGGCCGCAGCCGTCATTGCGAGTGCAGCGAAGCAATCCAGGGAGACCGGGCGGACCGCCCAACCCAGTCCCCTGGATTGCTTCGTCGCTTCGCTCCTCGCAATGACGGGACGCGTCACCCCTCTCCCGCGAAACCCAGCGGGATCGCAGTCGTCGACTTCAATTCCTCCATCGCGAACATGGAGGTCACGTCGTTCAGGTCGATGCGCGAGATCAGCTTCTTGTAGAGCGCATCATAGGCCGCGATATCCGAGACGCAGGCCTTGAGCAGGTAATCGATCTCGCCACTCATGCGGTAGAAATCGACGATCTCCGGCAAGTCCTGCACCGCCGCATGAAAGCGCTCCAGCCATTCCATCGAATGCCTGGCCGTTCGGACCGCGATGAAGACGGTGACGCCGGCCTTGAGCTTGTCGCGGTCGAGCAGGGCGACGCGGCGCTTGATGTAGCCGCCCTCCTCCAACTTCTGCACCCGCCGCCAGCAAGGCGAGGACGACAGCCCCACCGCTTCGGCGAGTTCAGCCAGCGGCAGGCTCGCATCCTCCTGCAATCGCGCCAGGATACGCAGGTCGAAAGCATCGAGCTTGGCCATGACACCTCGGAGAATTCGGAATCAACTTCCGTTCGATGAAGTGAAGTCGAGAGAAGTTTCCACATATCATTCCATATAAGGCATCATTTTCCAATCGGGGATAAATATTCTCCATCTCCGCAAACCGCTGCCCCCGCCTGTCCCGTATCATTCCCAAACTGAGCGAAAGGGAATGGCATGCAGGGTTTTCTCAGCGAAGAGCGGCGCGGGGCCGTGTTGCGCAACCTGCGGACCGATGCGGGCACACAGACGCGCGACTACCTGAGCGCCGCCCGCGAGGTGTTGCAGGAGCTCGTCGCCATGCCCGACCTGATCCAGCGCCTGCCGCTGGAGCGCAAGGCCGGCTGCTACAGCCGCAACCTGCTCGCGGGCAACGACGCCGTCAGCATCTGGGCGATCGTCTGGGGCGAAGGCTCGATGACCTCGATCCACGACCACCATTGTTCGTGCTGCTTCGGCGTCGTCTCCGGAACTGTGACCGAAACCTGGTATCGCGCCATCGACACCAACCGCGCCGTCCAGACCGAGGAGCAGGAGCGCCAGCCGGGCTATGTCGCCTGCATGCTGCCCTCGGGCCCGAATATCCACCGCATGCGCAATTTCGGGCCTGGCGAGGCGATCTCGATCCATATCTATGGCTTCGACCACGAGATCCACGCCTCCTCGATCGAGACCGAATACACCGCCGTCAACGGCTGACCTTCTCACGCCGGACAATCTTATCCCCGGCTTCGCGACAGCGGCGATGATGCCCTCCTCATCGGGAGGGCATTTTCATGTCGATGCGTGCCATCGGAACCTGGGTCGGTCTGGACCAGACCGCCGAGCCAGATCTGGCCGTCACCCGCGAGCGCCTGCTGCGCCTCGCGCCTTCCGCGAATGCAACGATCATCGCCGGCCTCGCCGAGCGCTTCGATGAACTGGCCGCTGACCACGCGGTCACGACGCGATTGCGCACCTGCCATTTTCTGGCGCAGGCGGCCCATGAGACCGACGGCTTCCGCACACTCGAGGAATATGGCGGCCCCGCCTATTTCATCCGCTACGAAGGCCGGCGCGACCTCGGCAACACACAGGCCGGCGACGGCATCCGCTACCATGGCCGTGGCATCTTCCAGCTCACCGGCCGGGCGAATTACCGCCGCCTCAGTCAACTCCTCGGCATCGACCTGGAGGCCGAGCCGGAGCGTGCGAAGGAGCCCGAAACCTCGCTGCGCGTCGCCTTCGCCTACTGGACCGAGCGTGCCATCAACGCAGCCGCCGATGCCGACGATGGCGAGCGCGTGACCAAGCTGATCAATGGCGGCCGCAACGGACTGGCGGAGCGGGGGCGCTACCTCGCGAAAGCGAAGGGGATCTGGCTGTAGGCTTCTTCGACCGCGGCGCGATCCGGGAAAAGTTCCATGAGGAGCGGGAATATCATCCGGAGCGGGCCGCATGCCGAAAGGCCATATATCGCCTTGCGAGCCGTCCGGACGCTCCCCATCATCAAAACATGACGACCTTGCCGCAGACCTCGATCGATCATCGCCCGCCGCTCTGGGCGGCGCTCGCCATCGCAATCCTGCCGGTCGTGGCCGCCTCGATCGCTGGCAGCGCGGCGACCGTGCCGCAGATTCCGATCTGGTATGCCGGGCTCGCCAAGCCGCCTTTCAATCCACCGAACTGGATCTTCGCGCCGGTCTGGACGGCGCTCTACGCGCTGATGGCGCTGGCGGTCTTCCGCATCCTGCGCCTGCCGGTCGGCACGCCCGGGCGCCGCCGCGCGCTGCTGGCCTATCACCTGCAGCTTCTGTTCAATATCGGCTGGTCCTTCGCCTTCTTCGGAGCCAACAGTCCGGTGGCGGGCCTCGCGGTGATCCTGCCGCTGCTGGTCCTGATCCTGGCGACGATCGCAGCCTTCCGGCCGCTGGATAGGCTGGCTTCGAACCTGTTCTGGCCCTATCTGGCCTGGGTCGCTTTCGCGACGCTGCTCAACGCCTCGATCTGGTGGCTCAACCGCTAGGGATTGCGCTCACCCGATCGAGCGCTCGATCACCTTCAGCACGGTCGCGCGCAACTCGGCGATGGTGAACGGCTTGGCCATCACCTCGGCGACGATCGATTCCAGGCTTTTCGCCCGCTCGCGCTGCTCGGCATAGCCAGTCATCAGCATGATCGTCAGGTCCGGAAACTGCTGTTTGGCCGCGAGCGCCAGTGCGATGCCGTCCATCAGGGGCATGCGGATATCGGTCAGGAGCAGGTCGAAACGGCCCTGCTCGGCAACAAGGATATCGAGCGCCTCGGCGCCATCCGACGCCGTCAGGCAACTATGTCCATCGAGGCCAAGGCCGCGCGCGACAAGCATGCGCAGCGGCTCCTCGTCATCGACGACCAGAATACGCGACATGAAGACTCCTCAGATACCCGGGAACCCGGCCTGGTCCTCGGTCTCGACCACACCGACGAAGGGCAGCTGCCGATAGGAATGGGCGACGTCCATGCCGTAGCCGACCACGAAATAGTCCGGGCATTCGAAGCCGACATAATCCGCCTGGATGTTGACCGCCCGCTTATGCGGCTTCTCCAGCAGCACCGCGGTCGACACTTTCGCCGCGCCGCGCGCCGCCAGCAGGTCCTTGGCGAAGGCGAGCGTCCGGCCGGATTCGAGGATGTCGTCGACCAGCAGCACGTCACGGTCGCGCACTTCGCTCTGGACGTCGCGCAGGATCTCGACCTGGCCGGAGGAAACGGTTCCCGAAAGATAGCTCGACAGATGGATGAACTCGACCTGGGGCGAGAGCCCGACGCGATGCATCGCCCGGATCAGGTCGGCAGCGAACATGAAGCTGCCCTTCAGGACGGCGACGACGAGCAGGTCCTTCGGCGCGCTAGCTGCGATGGCCTGGGCCATTTCCTCGTTGCGCCGCGCGATCGCCGCTTCGTCGTAGAGAACCCTGATACGCCGTTCCGGCATGATGACTCCGTTTCGATATCCGGCCGCAACCTGCCTCGCATGACGCCGATGCGCCGAAGGCCTGAAGAGGCGATGATGTGTGGACGCCTCCCGGCTCCTGGGCCGGCTCGGTCGACAGGCTCTCTCCTAGCAGCCTCAGGGCTTGCTGGCGAGATTGGCCGAGGTGAACCGCACCCTGACCGATTGCCCCTGCTCCGGCGGCGAGGCCAGCCGCGCCCGGAAGCGGATGAGTTCGGCCGGCTCCAGATTCGCGCGCGGCGGTTCGGTCGTCCAGGTGTAGAGCGTCGCGCCGCCGGCATCCTTGACCGCAACCTCGATCAGCGGCACCGCCGTCTTGCTCCTGGTGATATTGGTGACATCGCCCTCGACCACGAGAAAGCGGTTCTGCCCGTCCTCGACGAGGCCGCTTTCGATGGCGCTGAGGCTGAGGCCCCGGACATTGACGGGCATCCCGATCGTCTCGAACAGGCCCGCGAGCTGCGGCGCGACCCGGACCGCAGCTTGGCGCTGCCAGACCACGACGCCGAGCAGGGCGAGCCCCGCGAGCGCCGCGGCAGCCGGCAGCCCGGCTCCCCCGCGGCGCAGGAAAGAGCCCGATGTCTTGCGCGGCTTGCCGGAGGGCCTGGCCCGACGCATCGGCGCTACGACCGGCAGCTCCTCCACGGAAGAGGCATGCTCCGAGCCGTCCTCGCCGCCAGCCTCGGCGGCGAGAGCCGTGATTTCGGCATCGATCGCGGCGGCACGCTCCAGCTCCTCGGCGAGCAGAGCCTGGGTCTCGGCCTCGCTGGGAGGCTCCGGGAAGGCACTGGGCTCGACATGCCACGAGGTCCTGCAGCCGGCGCATCGCACCTTGCGCCCTTCCGGCCCCAGTTTGGCCGCGTCGAGTTCATACTGGCTCGCGCAGGATGGGCAGACGATCAGCATGGGTGCGAGCTTGCTCCTTCAAGGGCGCCGCATGACGGCAGCCGTTGCGCGCAATTCAGTTGGCGGGATTCATGGTTAACGCCCCGTGAAGAATCTCTCGGGCACATTGGCCGCATCACGATCTTTCCGCGCGCGACGGCTTGCGGTGTAGGATCGAATGCGGATTCGCAAAAGACAGGTTCAGCGAGGAAGACCGTTTGGTTCGGTTCGAGAATGTCGGCCTGCGTTACGGCATGGGCCCGGAGGTGCTGAAGGACATCAACTTCAGCATCGAGCCGCGCTCGTTCCAGTATCTGACCGGCCCCTCCGGCGCCGGCAAGACGACGCTGATGCGCCTCATCCTGATGGCGTTGAAGCCGACGCGCGGCCTGGTCAACCTGTTCGGCCAGGATGTCTCGCGGCTCGATCCGGACACGCTCACCGCCTTCCGCCGCCGCATGGGCGTGGTCTTCCAGGATTTTCGCCTGCTCGATCACCTGACCGTCTACGAGAACGTCGCGCTGCCGCTGCGCGTCCTCGGCAAGGAGGAGACGAGCTACCGCGCCGAGGTCGTCGAATTGCTGCGCTGGGTCGGCCTCGGCGAGCGCATGCATGCCGTGCCGCCGGTCCTGTCCGGCGGCGAGAAGCAGCGCGCCGCCATCGCGCGCGCCCTGATCAGCCGGCCCGAGCTCCTGCTCGCCGACGAGCCGACCGGCAATGTCGATCCCGGTCTCGGCCGGCGCCTGCTGCGGCTGTTCATGGAACTCCAGTCGCTGGGCACCGCCGTCATCATCGCGACCCACGATCTCAATCTGATGGATATCTACGACGCGCCGCGCCTCGTGCTGGCCGATGGACACCTCCATGTCGACGCCTGAAACCAGCGAGCGGGAGCCCGGACGGCGGCCGCGCGGCCTGCCTGCCAATCTCCGGCGGGACCAGCCGCTCGTCCCGATCGACAATGTCGCCGGCCGCGCGCTGATGGCCGTGATCGCCATCCTCACCTTCCTGGCCGCGCTGAGCGCGGGCGCCGCGGTCCTCGCCGCGCGCGCCTCCGACCAATGGCGCGGCGCCATCTCCAACGAGATGACCATCCAGGTCCGCCCCGACTCGCACCGCAAGATCGACGACGACGTGGCGCGCGCCGTCATGCTGGCGAGCGGGCTGAAGGAGGTCGAAAGCGTCCGCGCCGTGCCGAAGGCCGAATCGGACAAGCTGCTCGAACCCTGGCTCGGCACCGGGCTCGATCTGGTCGAGTTGCCGGTCCCGCGTCTCATCGTGCTGAAACTGAAGACCGACGCCGCCTCCGACCTCGCTGGCTTCGGCGCGGAGCTGCGCCGCGAGGTGCCGACCGCGACGCTGGACGACCACCGGCTCTGGGTCAGGCGCCTCTCCGCCATGGCCGGAACCATCATCGCCACGGGCTTCGCGATCGTCCTCCTCGTCCTGACGGCGGCGGCGCTGGCCGTCGCCTTCGCCACGCGCGGCGCCATGGCCGGCAGCCGCGACAGCGTCGAGGTCCTGCATTTCGTCGGAGCCAATGACGATTTCATCGCGCGGGAATTCCAGAGCCGCTTCATCCGGCTTGGCCTCCGGGGCGGGCTCTTCGGTGGCCTCGCTGCCATCGTCACGATCGGCGTGCTCGGCTTCATCGCCTCGCGCTGGAGCGCCACGCCGGAAGCGGAGCAGCTGCAGGCCCTGTTCGGCGCCTTCGAAATCGGCTGGACCGGCTACGGAGCGGTCATTCTCGTCGCCCTGGTCGTCGCGGTGATCGCCGGGCTGGTCTCGCGCTTCACCGTGCGCCGCCACCTGAGGATGCTGGCATGAGCATCGCTCTCGCCTCACGGCGGCAACCAGGTCTTAACGCATGCGGCAAGACCGGACGCGGGCCTGCCGCTGTTATGCCCGATTGGCGCGCTAGGACGGCGACGTCATGGCCATGATCGGCAGCACAAACGACCATCTCGCGATGGCACCTTCCGATTCCGCGCCCCGGAGGGACATGCCCGCGCGATCGACCTCGCTCCGCCGCGTTCTCGGGTTGATGGCGGCTGCCATCGCCTGCGTCGGCACCCTGCTCTTGGGCATCGGCTATATCCGCTTCGCCGCGATGATCGATGCGCGCGAGCCGGCAAGCACACCGCGCACCGATGCGATCGTCGTCGTCACCGGCGGCGCCCAGCGCATCGGCGATGCCATCGGCCTGCTCGGCGCCGAGCGCGGGGAGCGCCTGCTGATCAGCGGCGTCAACGAGAAGACCGGCCGCGAGGAGCTCGCCAAGCTGAATCCGGCCTCGCGCGACCTGCTCTCCTGCTGCGTCGATCTCGACTATCGCGCCCGCAACACCATCGGCAACGCCATCGAGGCCCGGCGCTGGGTGCGCCGCCACGGCTTCCGCTCGCTGCTCGTGGTGACCTCGAATTATCACATGCCGCGCACCCTCGTCGAATTCGCCCATGCGATGCCGGGCGTCCAGCTCGTTGCCCACCCGGTCGTGACCGAGCATGTCGATACCTCCGGCTGGTGGAACCGCTGGTCGGTCATCAGGATGCTCGCGCCGGAATATGCGAAATACCTCGTCGCGCGCCTGCGCAGCCTCGTCGAAAGCGATCCGGAGACCTCGCGCCTCTCGGTGATCATCGGCGGCCGCAAGCCGGTTTCGCCGAAGCCCGCCGACACGCTCGGCCCCGCCGCCGAGAAGCGCTCGCGCCTCCTGGAGCAGCATCGCCACGAAGGTTGAGGCTGAAACGACAACCGGAGCTTGACCGGAAGCGCGTCTCGGGCTCATTGCGCAGCATGCTCGTCCTGCGCTCGATCGCCTTCAACATCCTGTTCTATGCCAATCTGATCCTCTGGCTGATCTTTGGTGTCCTGCCTGCCCTGCTCCTGCCGAAGCGCGCGATTCTGGCGGTTGCGATCGGCTGGGCCCATTCGGCGCTGTGGCTGATGCGCGTCGTCGCCGGCACGCGCTGCGAGATCACCGGCATCGAGAACGTCCCGCAGGGCGGCCTGATGGTCGGCGCCAAGCACCAGTCCTTCCTGGAGACCTTCGCGCTGGTCACGGTCTTCCGCAATCCGGTCTTCATCCTCAAGCGCGAATTGACCTGGATTCCGGTCTTCGGCTGGGCGCTGATGAAAATGCGGATGATCCCGGTCAACCGCGGCGCCCGGGCCCGCGCCCTGTCCGACGTCACGCGCCGCGCCAAGCTCGAACTCGGCCAGAACGGTCGCCAGCTCCTGATCTTTCCGGAAGGCACCCGCCGGGCGCCCGGTGCCCCGCCGGACTACAAGTTCGGCGTCGCCCATCTCTATGCCGAGCTCGGCGTGCCCTGCGTGCCGGTCGCCCTGAACACCGGTCTCTACTGGCCCCGCCGCAAGTTCCTGCGCCGCCCCGGCACCGTCCGCATCGAGATCCTGCCGCCGATCGAGCCGGGGCTCGACAAGGCGACCTTCCAGCGCACCCTGCAGGAGCGCGTCGAGACGGCGAGCGACCGTCTCCTGGCGCAAGGCCGCGCCGAGCTTGCGGCGCGCGGGATGGACCCGCTCGCCAACTCCTGACATGCCCTGACAGCATCGAGCAGGCCGAAGCGCGGTTTCGCTTCCGGCAGCGCTTGACTTATCCCCGTCGCGTTCCCATTTTGTTCCTATCACAGGAGGAACGGACATGGCCGCTCTCGCCTATCGCTATACCCCCGATCTCTTCGACGAGGCGCCGGCCGCCCGCGAAATGCCCCTGCGCAGCACCGCTGCGCTGAGCGAGCGCCGCTTCACCGCCTGGCGCGGCCGCTCCGGCCGCCGCTATGTCGCCTCGGTCTTCGCCGTCGACGATACGCATGCGCTGGGCTTCACCGATGCGGTCCTGCTCGCCGTTTCCAACGACCGGCGTGTCATCGCCGCCCGCGACTCCGGCCCCTTCGGCATCGAAGCCGCGCTCGGCCGCTGGCAGCGTTCGATCATGGCCGCCGGCGCCTGCGAGATCCATGTCCACCTGCTCGCCGAGGACGGGATGAGCCGCCGTGCCGCCCTGCTCGACCTGATGCCGGAAGCGAGCCCGGAGGGGTGAAGCCACCTGAACCGTCATTGCGAGCGCAGCGAAGCAATCCAAGGAGACTGGGTCGAACGCTTCAACCCAGTCTCCTTGGATTGCTTCGTCGCTTTGCTCCTCGCAATGACGGCAAGAACTTTTTGACAAGCGTTCCTTAACCCGCCAGCGGCGGATGCGGCGCGCCGAGGCCCGGCGCCAATTGCTGGGCCAATCCGGCCAGCACGGGATCGAAGATGCCCATCTTGCGCAGATGCTCATGCGTCTGCAGCACGTAGTCGGGGTTCTCGCCGGACTGGCCCCTGCCCTCGCGAACGAGCTTGAGCAACTGCTCCGGCGGCAGCTTGCCGGCATATTGCAGATGTTTGCGGTCGGCGACGTAGACGATCCCGCGCACTTGACGGCCATCCTCCAGTTTCAGCGCGACATGGCGCTCGAGATAGACCGCCGTCGCCTGCTCGCGCGCCCGCAGATAATCGACGGTCTCCTGCGCCTGCCCGGCCGCGACGCGGAAGGCGAGGCCGCGGCAGACCCCGCCGCGATCGAGCCCCAGCACCAGCCCCGGCCGCTCCGGCGTGCCGCGATGCACATGCGAGAACACGCAGAGCGAGCGATGATAGCCGTGCAGGCGCGCCTGCACGCTTTCTTCGAAAGTGAAGCCCGGCCGCCAGATCAGCGAGCCGTAACCGAAGACCCAGAGATCCGTCGCGCCGAATTCGGTCGTCATCCTCGCCCCATAATTTGGCCGCGCCGGCCTGCTTGCTTGAGCATCAGACCGAAAAGCGGTACCCGCTTTCGAGCAAATCCGGTGCCACCACAACGAGATAGACCGCCCGCGAAAGCAGTTCGGGCGATCTAGCGATCCGCCCGCCTCCGCGCAAGGAATGCCTGCCGCATGACCGATCCCCTTCCGACGCGCCGCCGCAGCCGCTTCTGGCTCTACGGCCCTTTCATGCTGCTCGTCGTCCTCGCCGCAGCCTGGTCCGCCTTCTGGTTTTATGCGCGCGATCGCATCGCGACCGGGATCGACGTCGCGCTGGCGCGCGAGGCCGAGCGCGGCCGCACCTGGACCTGCACCGACCGCAGCATCGGCGGCTTTCCCTTCCGCATCGAGTTGCGCTGCAAGGCACTGACTCTGACCTCGACGCGCTGGGGCGACGCCGTGCGCGTCGAGACTGGCCCAGCCGTTGCAGTCGGCCAGATCTATTCGCCCGGCCTCGCCATCCTCGAAGCATCGAGCCCAGCGAAAGTCACTTTGCCCGAAGGCCGCGTGCTCGACCTGACCTGGAAGGATCTCGATGCCAGCTTCGCCTGGCGCAGTCCGGAGCGCTTTGCGCTCGTTGCAAGCGAACCGCGCGGCGTGCTGACCACACCCGGCCTCGCGACCGAGAGCTGGGGCGCTGCCACGCTCGAAACGCATCTGCGCCGCAACCCGACACGGCCCGCCACCGAGCAGGCGGTGGACATCGCCATCGCGGCCAAGGGCACGATCCTGCCGCCGATCGACGCGCTGCTCGGCAATACCGAGACCGGCGAGATCGACCTGCAGGCGACGCTCACCCAGGCCGAGAGCTTCCGCAAGGGCTTCAACCCCGACGCGCTCGAAAGCTGGCGCGCCGCCAACGGAACCTTCGAACTGACCCGCCTGGTCTCGACCAAGGGCAAGGCCCGCGTCGATGGCAGCGGGCAGTTGATGCTCGATCCGTTGCACCGCGTTGCCGGCGATCTCCAGTTGGCAGCGGCCGGTATCGAGCAGATCGGCGGCCTGCGCGTCGGCAACCTTCTGGGCGGCCTCGGCGGCTTCCTCGGCGGGCGCGGCGGCAACACTGCCACGGCGCCGGGCCTCACCACCCTGCCTCCGGTCTCGCTGCGCGAAGGTCGGGTCTTCATCGGCCCCTTCCGCCTGCCACTCCAGCCGCTACCGCCGCTGTATTGACAAAAAAAGGGGCGCCTCGCGGCGCCCCTTCAAACTCTCGCTAGCGAAACCGGTCAGGCCGCCGGCAGCGCCGCGCGCGGCGCCTCGATGCGGGTGATCGCCTTCTTGACGGCCTCCTGCACCTTCTCGAAGGCGCGAACCTCGATCTGGCGGACGCGCTCGCGCGAGACGCCGAACTCCTCGGAGAGCTGCTCCAGAGTGATCGGGTCCTCGGCCAGGCGGCGCGCCTCGAAGATGCGCCGCTCGCGCGGATTGAGCACCTCAAGCGCCTCGCGCAGCGCCGAGTGGCGGTTATCCGCCTCCTCGGAATCGGCGAGGCGGCGTTCCTGGCTTTCCGAATCGTCGACCAGCCAGTCCTGCCACTCGCCCTCGCCATCCTCGCGCAGCGGCGTGTTCAGCGACGCGTCACCGCCGAGGCGGCGGTTCATGTCGACCACGTCCTGCTCGTTGACGCCGAGCTTGGTCGCGATCTGCTTGACCTGGTCGGGGCGCAGGTCGCCCTCGCCCAGCGCCGAGATCTTGCTCTTGGCCTTGCGCAGATTGAAGAACAGCTTCTTCTGATTGGCGGTGGTGCCCATCTTCACCAGCGACCACGAGCGCAGGATATATTCCTGGATCGAGGCCTTGATCCACCACATCGCATAGGTGGCGAGGCGAAAACCCTTTTCGGGCTCGAAGCGCTTCACCGCCTGCATCAGGCCGACATTGCCTTCCGAGACGACTTCGCCGATCGGCAGGCCGTAGCCGCGATAGCCCATGGCGATCTTGGCCACGAGGCGCAGGTGAGACGTGACGAGCTGGTGCGCCGCATCGCGGTCGCCATGCTCGCGCCAGCGCTTGGCCAGCATGTATTCCTGGCTCGGTTCCAGCATCGGGAACTTGCGGATTTCATCGAGATAACGTGACAGTCCGCCTTCGGCGGACAGGACGGGCAGCGAAGCACTCGCCATGCTCGTTCTCCTCATCGAGGCCCCCGCTTGGCGGCAGGCCCTCCGCGCGATCAACCTTCGCGCAGGCTTCGGATTCGGCAAAGCAATCCAACGCGGGAACCTGTCATCGGTTCGGTCGGAACGCTCGCTTGCGGCGCCCCCTTGGCCATCCGCATCCGAACAGCCCCAGTATATGCGAACTCACTCTGGCGGAAAGGTGGCAAAACCGCCGGATTCGCTCACAGCCTCGCGAGTGCCGCTTGCAGATTCGCAAAATCCTCGGGAGGCTCGGACTCGAACAGCATCTCTTCGCCGCTCGCCGGATGCTCGAATCCGAGGATCGCCGCATGCAAAGCCTGCCGGCCGAGCGTGGCCAGCGCCGCCTGCGCATCCGCCGGCAAGCGGACCGCCTTGGTGGCGAAACCAGAACCGTAGAGCTGGTCGCCCAGCAAGGGATGGCCGATATGGCTCATATGCACGCGAATCTGGTGGGTGCGCCCCGTCTCCAGCCGGCATTCGATCAGGCTCGCCAAGGCTTCCATCTCGTTGAGCCCCTTCAGCAGGGGCGGATAGCGTTCGAGCAGTTCGATATGGGTGATCGCCTCGCGCCCGCGCCCCTCCTTCACCACGGTCATCTTCTCGCGGTTGCGGGTCGAGCGCTCGATCGGCGCGTCGATCGTGCCCTCGCGCAGGCGCGGCACGCCCCAGGCAATGGCGAGATAGGCGCGCTGGAGCGGCCCGGTGCGGCCATGGTCGGCGAACTGCTTGGCGAGCTTGTGATGCGCCCTGTCGTTCTTGGCGACGACGAGCAGGCCGCTGGTGTCCTTGTCGAGCCGGTGCACGATGCCCGGCCGCCTGACCCCGCCGATGCCGGAGAGGCTCTCGCCGCAATGCGCGATCAGCGCATTGACCAGCGTGCCATCCTCATGCCCGCCGGCAGGATGGACGACGAGCCCGGCCGGCTTGTCGATGACGATCAGGTGCTCGTCCTCGTAGACGACGTCGAGCGGGATATCCTGCCCGATCGGATCGGCCGGCTTCGCCGCCGGCATGACCAGGCCGATGGTGTCGCCCTCGACCACCTTGCGGCTGCCATCGCTGAAGACGGCGCCGTTGAGGCTGACGCCGCCCTCCTTGATGACCTGCTGCAGGCGGGCGCGCGAAATCTCGCCGGCGAGCAAGGTGAGGGCCTTGTCCAGCCGCTGGCCGGCCTGCTCGGGGCCGACCGTGAGCGTGACGGCGGCATTGGGATCGGAAACGGATGTCATCGCGCCGCTATAAGGTGCATGGCCGTCGGCCGCACGCCTTTTCCGCAACCTGTGATCCAACCAATGCCGTCATCCCGGACGGAGCGAAGCGAAGATCCGGGATCCATTCCGGAGCCTTTCAGATCAGTGTTCCGGAATGGATCCCGGGTCTCCCTCCGGTCGCCCGGGATGACCCGTGGAGGGGTCAAGCGGCGATGGCGTTCAACCGAACAGCCTGAAGCCGCTCTTCTTCGGTTCCGGCGGCGGTTCTTCCTCCGGCCCCGGATCGTCCGGCGCATGCGAAACCGGGAAGATGACCGGCTTGGGCGATGCCGCCTCACGCTCAGCCGCTGGCTTGACCTCGGCCGGTTTGGCCTCGACGGGCTTGGCCTCAACCGGCTTGGCAGCGCTTGCCACAGGCTCGGCCGGCTTCGGTTCCACGACCGGCTTCGGCTCCTCTTTCGGAACCGGTGGCACAGCAGCGGCGACCGGCTCCGGCTTGGGCTCTTCCTTCGGCACGGGCGGAGGCGGAGGCGGCGGTGCAACGGCCGCAGGTTCGATCGTCGTGACGCTCTCGGCCTTCACCTCGATCAGCTTGGTCGAATCGTCGAGATCGGCCAGCACGTCGTCGACGGCTTGCGCCTGGCTGCCGAGCGTCGCCGGCGGGACCGTCCAGACAAAGGCGTCGAGTCGGCCGGTGATCGGCGAAACCGGCATCCAGTGGTCGGAGACCAGCCCGTCCGCCACCCAGGCGGCATCGCGCGGCGCCCGCGTCGCCCGCGCCAGCCATTCGCGCACCCGGCCGGCCGCGCCATGCTCGGCATCCTCAAGCTCGGCCATCAGCAGGCAGGCGCGCACCGAGGCACCTCCTGCCAGCAAGGGCTTCAGCGTCTCGCGCGCCTTCTGAAACTCGCGCGCCTGGATCGCGGCGCCGGTCAGTGCCAGCACGCTTTCAGGATCGGACGGACGCAGCTTCGTCAGTGTCGTCGCCCGGGCGAGGCGGTCGAGCGCGCTGTCGCCTGGCCGCGCATCGAGATAGGCCGCAGCGATGTCGGGATGCGGCGCATCCTTCCAGGCCGCCTCCAGCAGCTTCGAGGCCTTGCGGACATCGCCGCGCTCGGCGAGCATCCGGCCGGCCAGGGCAGCGGCCGGCGTCAGCGCCGGTGACAGCTTCACCGCTTCGAGCGCAGCGGCGAGCGCCTTCTCGGGCTCGTGCTCACGCGCCTGCAAGGCCTCGGCCGCCAGCAGCACCGCGCGCTGGCGCCGGGCCTCGGCCTTGTCGGCGAGCCTCAGCGCCGCGCGGCGCTCGACGGCGGTGCGGGCCGCCTGCCAGTCGCCGGCCTGCGTGTGAAAATCCAGCAGCGCGTCGTTGGCCCAGGCCAGCGAGGGCGAGCGGCGCACCGCGTCATCGGCGAAGGCGCGCGCGGCGGTGACGTCGCCGCGCCGCTTGGCCTCGACGAAGAGCCCGCGCAGGCCCAGCACCCGCGTCTCGGATTTCTCCAGCATCGCCTTGAAGGCAGCTTCGGCCTGCGCCCGGTCGCCGCTCAACTGGGCGGTCTGCGCCTCCAGCAGCAGGGTCAGCGGTTCGCCCGGAACGAAACGGCGCGCCTCGCCGGTATAGCGCCCGGCGGCGATCGGATCGCCCGCGCCGATCGCGACCATGCCGCGCGATACCGCCTCAAAACCGCGCGCCCGGCGCCGCGATCGCGAGGACAGGCTGAAAGCCGAGGGCAACCCGAAGACGAAGCGCAGCACCGCCCAGGCCAGCAATACGAGGAAGGCGAGCGCGACGACTCCGATCGCCGCCAGCGCGACGCTGGTCTCGATCCGGTAGCCTTGCCAGAGCACGGAAACCTCGCCCGGCCGGTCAGCGAGCCAGACGGCGCCGAAGGCAAGACAGGCGAAGACGGCGAGGTAGACGAGAACGCGAACCATGGACTCCTCAACCCTCCGTCAACCGGCCGCGCCAAGCGCCGCAACCGCATCCTGCGCGATTTTGGCGATCGCCGCATCCGCCGCGGCACGCTTCTGCAGATCGGCACCGAATTCCGCACTGGCACGGCGCGCCGGCTCCGGCAACTGGCCCCACAGCGCCGAAGCCTTGACGATGTCGCCGGCGGCGATGGCGCCCTCGATCCGGAGCGGCAGCGTCGCGGGATCGGTCGAGCCGCTGTCGCCGACCGGGCGGACCGTGACGACGCGGCTCGCCAGGGCGAGCAGCTTGTCGGTCCAGCTGTCGGACGCCGGCATCACCTCGCGCTGGAACATCGCGCCATGCTTGCGGAAGCCCGCCTGCAGGGCCTCGCGTGTCGGCGCACCGCCTGAAGAAACAGCCGCCAGTGCAGCGACATCCGCCTGCGCCACGCCATTTTTCGTCAACGCCGCGATATCGCCGGCGAAGGGGCGCCCGCCGGCGAGCGCGCGCTGTACCCGTTCGGCCAGCACGATCCGCGCCGCCGCCATCGCTTCGGGACTGGCGCCCGATGCCGCCTTCGCCTGCGTCTCGACATTGCCCAGCCGCCCGGCAATCTGGTCAAGGCGCTGGCCAACAGCCGTCGCCGCGGCTTCAGCGCGTTGAGCCTGAGCGCTGAAGGCGCTCGTATCCGGTGCCTGCGCATTGCCGAGCGAAGCGAGCTTCGCCGTGACGGACTGAAGCTCAGAACCGGCCTTCGCCGCCGCTTCCGTCGCCGAGGCCGCCTTGCGGTCGGCCGCCGCCGCGCTCGCTTGCGTGGCCTCCAGCCGGTTGCGCAATTCAGCGATCGCTTCGACGTTAACGGAAGGAGCGGGCTTGGTCAGCGCATAGCTGACGAGTGCTCCGCCGATCACGCCACCGACGAGCCCGGCCGCGATCACAGCGAGCCAGGGCGTGCGGGCCGGCGCCTCGCGTTCGGCAGGCGCACGCGCCGGCTCGACCGGCGGCGGCGCGAATTCCTGCGGCAGCGCTTCGGTCGGCGCCACCGCCTCCGGCGACGGTTTCGCGGACTCCGCCGCCTCGGTCGCTTCGTCCGACGACGAGACCACCTTGAGATCGACGGTCGGCGGCGTGCGCTGCAGGCTGCCGCGCGGCTCCGGCCGGGCAGCATCGATCAGGTGCTCGCGCGCCGAGACCTGCTCCAGCGCCGCGAGCATCCCGGCTTCCTCCGGATGCTCCGCGACGAGAACCGTGCTGGCCCCGGCCGAGATCAGGGGCGAGGCGACATCGGCCGACAGCGTGACATGGGTGAGTTCGAGCGCCTCGTCGGCGACGCCGGCCGCCTGGGCCAGCGCGATGAAGGTCCGCGCGCCGCGCGCCGAATAATGCAGCGCCGCGCCTCCGCCACCATGCCGCAGCGCAGCTTGCATATCCTCGGGCAGGACGGAGACGGGTTCGGCCGCATAGGCGGTCCAGAGCGTCACCTCGTAGCCGGCCTCGCGCAGACGGTCGGGCACGTCCTCCTTGCGGTCGCGCCCGACGATCATCAGGAGCTTCGCAGGCACCGGCAGCGTGCGCCGAATCAGCTCGATCAGGTCGTTGCGGTCGCCATCGGCGCTACGGGTATCGTCCAGCCCGGCCTCACGCACCTTCGCGGCCGTGCGGCTTCCAACGGTGAAGACCGGCAGGTCCCGCCAGCCGATCGATCCATCCGCCAGCGCCGGCACGCCATTGCCGCTGGTCAGCACGATCGCGTCGAACACTCCCTCGGGCGCGGCATCCGGCAGGCGGACGACCTCGAAGAGCGGCGCGACGACCGGCTCGAAGCCGTGCTCGGCGATGGCGCGCGCGGTCCGTTCGGCATCGGGGCGGGGTCGAAAGACGAAGACGCGCATTCACAGCTCCTGACAAAACCGGCGGCGCCCGCAGGACGATCCGCGAACCGTGCAGCAATTTGCGATCATGCCGCATTGAGGCGGAACAATGATCCTGCCCATGCCGTCTCCTTTTCCTCGTCTCGCCGCCCTGGCCGCGGAACCGCCTCTTGTGACGGGCCTCTTGGCCTTGCGCCCCCTCGCGCACTATACGAAGGAATTGCCGGCACGGAACCGCCCGGCGCCGTTGCTTGATCCTGATCCCTCATTCCGCGAGACAAGTCGACCGATCATGCGTGTACTGGGGATAGAGACGACCTGCGACGAAACGGCAGCCGCGATCGTCTCCGTCGAGCGTTCCGGCGAAACCAAGATCCTGTCGAACGAGGTGCTGAGCCAGATCGCCGCACATGCAGCCTATGGCGGCGTCGTGCCGGAAATCGCGGCGCGCGCCCATGTCGAGGCGATCGACCGCATCATCGCCCGCGCTTTCGCCAATGCGGATCTGAAACCCGACGAGATCGACGCCGTCGCGGCGGCGGCCGGTCCCGGCCTCGTCGGCGGCGTCATGGTCGGCCTCACCGCCGGCAAGGCGATCGCGCTCGCCACCGGAAAACCCTTCATCGCGATCAACCATCTCGAGGCGCATGCGCTGACCGCCCGCCTGACCGACGATCTCGCCTTTCCCTACCTACTGCTTCTCGTGTCCGGCGGGCATACCCAGTTGCTCGCCGTGCGTGGCGTCGGCGACTATCTCAAGCTCGGCGGCACGATCGACGACGCGGTCGGCGAGGCCTTCGACAAGATCGCCAAGATGCTCGCCCTGCCCTATCCCGGCGGTCCCTCGGTCGAGCGCGAGGCGGCCAAGGGCGATCCCGAGCGCTTCGATTTCCCGCGCCCGATGCAGGGCAGGCCGAGCCCGGATTTCTCGCTCTCCGGCCTCAAGACCGCCGTGCGCCTCGTCGCCGAGCGGATCGCGCCGCTCTCCGACAACGATGTCGCCGATCTCTGCGCCTCCTTCCAGGCGGCCGTCGTCGACGTGATGGTGGACCGCACCCGCGCCGGCCTGCGCGCCTGCCGCGAGGCCGGCCTCACCCCCTCGACGCTCGTCGTCGCCGGCGGCGTCGCCGCCAACCAGGCGATCCGCAGCGGGCTCAACCGCCTGGCCACCGAAGCCGGCCTGCCGATGGTCGCTCCGCCTCTGGCGCTCTGCGGCGACAACGGCGCGATGATCGCCTGGGCCGGGCTCGAACGTCTCAGGCTCGGTCTTGTCGACGATATGGCCGCGGTCGCCCGTCCGCGCTGGCCGCTGGACGAACTCTCGGCCACCCCGTCGACCGCCGCATGAGCTCTCGCGCTCGCTATCGCGGCATCGGCGTGGTCGGCGCCGGCGCCTACGGCACCGCACTGGCGCTCGCCGCCGCCCGTGCCGGCCACGATGTCCGGCTCTGGGCCCGCGATGGCGAGACCATCGAGGCCATCGAGCGAACACGGCAGGCGCCACGCCTCCCCGGCATCGACCTGCCCGAGAGCATCCACGCGACCGACCTGCTCGCAGCCCTCGCCGATTGCGACGCCCTGATCGTCGCGGTGCCGACCCAGGCCCTGCGGTCGGCCTGCGAGCATCTGGCGGAAGCCCTGCCGCCGCGCGTGCCGGTGATCTCCGCCGCGAAGGGCATCGAGCAGGCGAGCGGCCGTTTCGCGACCGAGATCATCGGTGAGGCCTGGCCGGGCGCCACCGCCGCGATCCTCTCCGGGCCGAGCTTCGCCGCCGATATCGGCCGTGGTTTGCCGACGGCCGTGACGCTCGCGGCCGGCGATTCCGATCTGGCGCAGGCGCTGGCCGAAGCGCTGAGCTCGCCCGCATTCCGCATCTATCATTCCACCGACACGCGCGGCGTCGAGATCGGCGGCGCGGCCAAGAACGTGCTCGCGATCGCAGCCGGCATCGCGATCGGCCTGGGCTATGGCGAGAGCGCCCGCGCCGCTCTGGTCGCGCGCGGTTTCGCCGAATTGCGCCGCTTCGGCGAGGCCTATGGCGGCGACCCGGAAACGCTGATGGGCCTGTCCGGCCTCGGCGATGTCGTATTGAGCTGCGCCTCGCCGCAATCGCGCAACTTTTCTTATGGATTGGCGCTGGGCCAGGGCAGGAGCCCGGTGGAAGCGGCCGGCGGTAAATTGGCCGAGGGCGCCTTCACCGCCCCGGTGCTGGTCGAGATGGCGCGGGCGAAGCAGGTCGATACCCCGATCGCCGCGGCCGTGGCCGCGATCATCGCCGGCGATGTGGGCGTCCGCGACGCGGTCGCTGCGTTGCTGGCGCGGCCGATCCGGGCGGAGTGACGGAGGAAAGCATGGCGGGAGACTGGTCCGATCTGACGAAGCGCGTCGCGCGCGGCATCGCCGAGGTCAAGAAGACGACGGGCTCCGAACTCGTCGCCGAGAGCGAGCCCGTGCCGCTGGCCGGGCGGATCGCGGGCCCCGTGATCCAGCACCGCCGGCGCAAAACCGAAGGCACGCATCGCTTCGTGCTGATCCTGCCCTTCGGCGAGGGCGAGGTCAGGATCGAGCTCGACCCCAAGGATTACGCCGCGCTGACCCGCGAGATGGTGCGGTTCTGGAACGAACAGGGCGAGGTGGCCTCGCAGCCGCCGGTGCCGATCAAGGAGGACGAGGCCTGATGGCTCACTGGCTGATCAAATCCGAACCATCCGTCTGGTCCTGGGACGACCAGGTCAAGGCCGGCGCCAAGGGCACGCATTGGGACGGGGTGAAGAACCACACCGCCAAGCTCAACCTGATGGCGATGAAAAAGGGCGACCAGGTCTTCTTCTACCACTCCAACGAGGGGCTCGAGGTCGTCGGCATCGTCGAGGTCATCAAGGAAGCCTATAACTGGATTCCCGGAGAGCCCTGGGTCCTGGTCGACTTCAAGGCGGTGAAGCCGCTGCCGAAGCCGGTGACGCTCGTCGCTGTCAAGGCCGAGCCGAAGCTCGCCAAGATGGCGCTCGTCACCTCGTTCCGCCTTTCGGTCCAGCCGGTGACGGACGGGGAATGGGACATCGTCTGCAAGATGGGCGGCCTCTGAATAATAATCGGCAGCAAAAAGCCGGTCCAAAAGTCGATTCGACCATCGGATAAGACGGTTCGAAGGCTTTTCGACCCGCTTTCATGCACTCGCGGCCTGCCCCTGCCACGAAAGTGCGATGCACAATGGCTTGCCGCGACGCGTTCGCATCCTATGATGCGTCGAAATCGAAGAAGCGACGTCCGCCGCGCCTGACCATGAGGCGGACCAGCGCAACACAGACCGCCCAAGTCTGGGGAGACGCCCGAATGTCCGAGATCATCTACGACGTCCCGACCTCCTGGTCGAAGAAGGCCTGGGCGACCGACGCCAAGTACAAGAAGATGTACGCGGCCTCGATCAAGGACCCCGACAAGTTCTGGGGCGAGCAGGGCCAGCGCATCGACTGGTTCAAGCCCTATACCAAGGTCAGGAACGCCAGCTACAAGCCGGGCAAGGTCTCGATCAAATGGTATGAGGACGGCACCACCAACGTCGCCCATAACTGCATCGACCGGCATCTCGCGACCCGCGCCAAGCAGACGGCGATCATCTGGGAGGGCGACGACCCCGGCGAGTCGAAGAAGATCAGCTACGGCCAGCTCTATACCGAGGTCTGCAAGTTCGCGAACGTCCTCAAGGCCAATGGCGTCAAGAAGGGCGACCGCGTCACCATCTACCTGCCGATGATCCCGGAGGCCGCCTATGCGATGCTCGCCTGCGCCCGCATCGGCGCGGTGCATTCGGTGGTGTTCGGCGGCTTCTCGCCGGATTCGCTGGCGAGCCGCATCGAGGATTCCGACTCGAAGATCGTCATCACCGCCGATGAAGGCCTGCGCGGCGGCCGCGCCGTGCCGCTCAAGAAGAATGTCGACACCGCCGACGACAAGGTGAAGGGCGGCATCGGCACCGTCATCGTCGTCAGGCGCACCGGCGGCAACATCACCATGAAGGACGGCCGCGACGTCTGGTACCATGACGAGGCCGCCAAGGTCTCCGGTCACTGCCCGGCGGTCGAGATGAAGGCGGAGGACCCGCTCTTCCTGCTCTACACCTCGGGCTCGACCGGCAAGCCGAAGGGCGTGCTCCACACCACCGCCGGCTATCTCGTCTACACCGCGATCACCCACCAGTATGTCTTCGACTACCATGACGGCGACATCTACTGGTGCACGGCCGATGTCGGCTGGGTGACCGGCCACAGCTACATCCTCTACGGGCCGCTCGCCAACGGCGCGACCACGCTGATGTTCGAGGGCATCCCGACCTATCCGACGATCTCGCGCTTCTGGGAGGTCATCGACAAGCACAAGGTCAACACCTTCTACACGGCGCCGACCGCGATCCGCTCGCTGATGGGCGCCGGCGAGGAGCCGGTGAAGAAGACCAAGCGCAAGTCGCTGCGCCTGCTCGGCTCGGTCGGCGAGCCGATCAATCCGGAAGCCTGGGAGTGGTATCACCGCGTCGTCGGCGAGCGCCGCTGCCCGATCGTCGATACCTGGTGGCAGACCGAGACCGGCGGCATCCTGATCTCGCCGCTGCCCGGCGCCACCCAGCTCAAGCCGGGCTCGGCGACGCGGCCGTTCTTCGGCATCAAGCCGGAGATCGTCGACCCCGAGGGCAAGGTCCTGGAAGGCGCCTGCGAGGGCAATCTCGTCATCGCCGAGAGCTGGCCCGGCCAGATGCGCACGGTCTATGGCGACCACAAGCGCTTCGAGGAAACCTATTTCGCCACCTACCCGAACAAGTACTTCACCGGCGACGGCTGCCGGCGCGATGCCGACGGCTATTACTGGATCACCGGCCGCGTCGACGACGTCATCAACGTCTCCGGCCACCGCATGGGCACGGCCGAGGTCGAATCGGCGCTGGTCGCGCATCCGTCGGTCTCGGAGGCCGCGGTCGTCGGCTATCCCCACGACATCAAGGGCCAGGGCATCTACGCCTATGTCACGCTGATGGCCGGCGAGGCGCCGACCGACACCCTGCGCAAGGACCTCGTCGCCTATGTCCGCAAGGAGATCGGCCCGATCGCCTCGCCGGACCTGATCCAGTTCGCGCCCGGCCTGCCCAAGACCCGCTCCGGCAAGATCATGCGCCGCATCCTGCGCAAGATCGCCGAGGACGAGTATGGCGCGCTCGGCGACACCTCGACGCTGGCCGATCCCGCCGTCGTCGATGATCTCGTCGAGAACCGGCAGAACAAGCGCAAGGCGGGCTGATTCGCGCTCACCGCGAGCCCTTCCGGCACCACACTGAAACTGGCCTGCTCCCTCCCGGGGCGGGCCATTTTCACGAAGGTCCGGCCCGGCGCGCAGGAACCCGGGTCGACATCAAGGGTTCGCAATGCGACAGGCCTGCGCTAGACCATGCTCATGCCGCGTTCATCGCGTTTCCTGATAATGACGCAACGTTCGGCTGACCGAGATCGGAACCCGCGCCGCATGACGACGATCAAGATCGCATCGACCGCCACCCTGACCCGTGCGGCCGCCCTGCTCCCCTTGCTGGCTCTGACCGCCTGCGCTGGCTCGCAGCGTTTCACCGGGCCGGTGATGAACCCGCCCTCCTACAGCCAGCCCGTGCTGCCCTCGGCTCCGCCGGTGAGTTCTGCTCCGATCACGTCGGAGCCGCTGCCGCCGCCGGGCGGCTATCCCGCGACGCCCCAGCCAGGCGGCTACCCCGTTGCAGGCGGTCCTCAGGGTGGCGGGGCCTTGCCTGCGCCCCAGGACCCGTTCTTCGACCCCAATGCCGGCGGCGCGCCGCAAGGCCAGCCCCTGCCCCCGACCGGCCAGCCGGCGCAGGATCCGGGCCTGCGCGGCAGCGACAACCAGGTCGCCGGCCTCGGCCAGAGCCCGGCAGCGGCGCCGCGCCCATCCGCCAGCCGCAACAGCATGGTCGGCGGCTGGACGGCGCGCGAGGCGACGGGCGGCTCCTGCCGTGTGCAATTGTCGAGCACGCCGACGCTCGATCTCTACCGCGCCTCCTCGTCCGGCTGCGCCAACAAGGATCTTCAGAAGATCTCGGCCTGGGATTTCCGGGATGGCGAGGTCTATCTCTACCAGCAGGGCGGCACGGTCGCGGCCCGGCTGCGCAGCTCCGGCTCCGGCGCGCTCGACGGCGCCGTCACCAAATCCGGCGCCTCGCTGTCGCTGAACCGGTAGACTGCATCGACACCGATCGGATCGTTCCTGGTTGAAACCGCCGCTGTCATTCCGGGGCTTCGCGCAGCGGAGAACCCGGAACCCACGACTGGGCTGGCCGCCCGCAGCCACATATAGGCTGTCTCACCCGGTCGTGGTTTCCGGGTTCGCGCCTGCGGCGCGCCCCGGAATGACAAAGATGGACCTTGAAACCGCTGAACCCGCGCCTCAGGCCCCGAGGGCCCGCGCCAGGAAAGCACTCGGCCAGAAGCTCTTCTGGATCGACAGCGCCATCGCCGCGAAGCCCTTGGCATTGTCGAGCGCCTCGTCGAGGATCGTGAAGGGCGTTGGTGCGCCGGTCGCGATCACGCCCTCGACATCGGCATAGCCGCCGACCAGGTCGGCCTCGAACTTCGCCGCGAGCCGGCGCATCGCCAGGTTTTCCGGCAGGCAGGTCAGGTAGAGCGTGCGGACCCCGCGATTGCGTGCCGCCGTGATCAACCGCCCGAACAACTGCCCGCCGACGCCGCGACGCCGCCACGGCGTCTCGACGCTGAAGGCAGCCTCCCCGGTCAGCGCGATGATCTCGTCGAGACCGCGCAACTCTGCCGCGCCCCGCACCACGCCGTCGACGATATAGGCATAGACCAGGCCGCCGACGCCGAAGGTCGTCCTGGCATAATTCTCCAGGAACGCGTCATTCACCGCCGTGCCGAAGCGTTGCTGGCGCGTGACGGGGTCGAGCCTGAGCAGATGCTCTCTGAAAAGATCGCGCTCCGTCGGCCATAGCCGCCGGATCACGCCATCGCCGGCCTTCCTGCCGGATTGTCGCGAACGAACCAATTGTCATCTCCTGAGCAGCGCATGTGTCGCGCTTACCGACCAGGAGGCGTGTCTTCCCTAACTCGCATGTCACATCGTACCGGCAGCCCCTGATGGCAAGAGCGCGACCTGCGGCATTTTCGCCGGCTTGCCCGAAGAAACTCGCCAGAAATGGGCCGATGCATGCAAGGGGAGCATAACGAAAGCCGAATAGGGACGCTGGGGACGGGGGTAGAAAACCGCTGTAACCGCGTAACATGACGTGCAATAATTTCGCCGTGACCCCGATGACGGCGCGCCCGGCATGAGCTAAGTTGCGTGCTCCCGGTCACTCATATTTGAAGATCCATGTTCGATCGTCGCAAGCCTCCCGCTGCCCAACCCTTCGTCACGCACGAAAACATCGAAGCCAAGGTCAAGTGGTTCGACCCCGAGAAGGGGTTCGGTTTCGCATCGCCCTCCGATGGTTCGGGCGATGTCTTCCTGCATGTCTCGGCCATCGGCCCGCTGGACCAGCAAGACCTGCTGCCCGGCGCCACCATTGTCGCCGATCTCGGCGAAGGTCGCCGCGGCCTTCAGGTCGTCGCGATCCATGAGATCGACGCCTCCACGGCGACGCAGACCGCGCCGGCTCCGCGCGCCTTCTCGCCCCGTCCTCCACGCGATGATTTCGGCGGTGGCGGCTATGGCGACCGTGATCGTGGCGGCTACGGCGGCGACCGCGGCGGCTATAACGATCGCGGCGGCTACGGCGGCGGCGATCGCGGCCCGCGTGGCGGCGGCTTCCAGGACCGCGATAGCGGCCCGGTCGAAGGCCCCTATGATGGCGCCGTAAAGTTCTTCAACTCGGATCGCGGCTTCGGCTTCATCGCGCCGGACAAGGGCGGCCCGGACGTGTTCCTGCACGTGTCCTCGCTCGGCCGCAGCGGCCTGCAGCCGCCGATGGACGGGCAGCGCGTGCGCTTCTCGATCCGCACCGGCCGCAAGGGTCCGGAAGCCGCCGACGTCAGCTTCATCTGACGAAAGCGCAGCTTCGCTCAAACATCAAAGGCCCGCCTATGGCGGGCCTTTTTTGTTCTTGGAAATATGCCTGGTCGTCATTGCGAGGAGCGCAGCGACGAAGCAATCCAAGGGGACGTAGAGCTCTGCCGCTCCTGGATTGCTTCGCTTCGCTCGCAATGACGGTTCAGGTTGAAGCGCCCCGACGACTCAGTGGTCGTGGTCGTCGCCTTCCAGGCCGCCGATATGCTTCTGGGTATAGAGCTCGATGCCGACGCGCGCGATCAGGTCGAGCTGGGTCTCGAGGAAGTCGATATGGCCTTCCTCATCCTTCATCAGGGCCTTGAACAGGTCCTCGGACGGGAAATCGCCGACCTCGCGGCAGTATTTCGCCGCTTCCTGGTAGAGCGTGCGCGCTTCGAGCTCCGCCTTGAGATCGCATTCGATCACTTCCGTGACGGTCTCGCCGATGCGCATCTGGTCGAGCGTCTGCAGATTCGGGAAGCCTTCGAGGAAGAGGATGCGGTCGACGAAGCGGTCGGCATGGACCATCTCCTCGATCGATTCCTTCTTCCAGGTCTTGGCCATCTCCTTCAGGCCCCAGTTGTCCAGCATGCGGTAATGCAGCCAGTACTGGTTGATGGCGGTGAGCTCCGAGCGCAGCCCCTTGTTGAGATACTCGATGACCTTCTTGTCGCCCTTCATGGGGTGCACTCCGCAATTCACATTAGAATGATCCTAATGTAGTCGCGGTCTGTCCGGAAGTGAAGAGGTAAAAAGTGGTCTCGCCGCTTTTGATCGATCAGGAGATCGGGGCTGCGCTCAGGCCGCGATGCTCTCGTCGTTCAGCTCGATCCCTTCGAGCATGATGCCGACCGAAACATGCACCGCGCACTCGACCTCGCGGCTGGCGCAGCTGCCGCATTGCGTCGCGCAAACCGCGCGGGCCTCGGCCAGGATAGCGCGAACCTCGCGCGCGCAACGTCCGCAATCCGGGCTGCAGCCCAGGCAGTCATAGACCTCGCCGGCCGTCCGGGGGCCGCTGCCGTCAGCAGCGACAGTCCCCTTGATCTGGCCGCAGGACAGAACGTTGCAGGAGCAGACGATCACGCGTGGTGGCCCACCACCCGCTTGGTCTCGATTTCCTCGCCATCGGCACTGCGCAGACGGACGATGACCTCGACCGAGGAAATCACCATGCCTTCCGGTGCGTCCGGCAGGCCGGCGACCTGGATCATCGAACCCGGGATATCGGTGACGGTCTCGTCGTCCTCGTTGTAGAAATGATGGTGCTCGGACACGTTGGTGTCGAAGAAGGTCTTCGGGCCGGAGACCGAGACCTGGCGCAGCAGGCCGGCTTCCGAGAACTGGCGCAGCGTGTTGTAGACGGTCGCGAGCGAAAGCGGCTCACGCGCCCGCAGCGCCTCCTCATAGAGCATCTCGGCGCTGACATGGCGGTCGCCCTTGGCGAAGAGCAGCCAGCCCAGCGCCATGCGCTGGCGCGTCGGGCGCAGGCCCGCCGTCCGCAGCCGCGCCTTCACGGCGCTGATCGGGCAGCTCGTCGGGTTTTTCTGCGGCCACGGGATATGATCGGCCGCCACCGGCCTGTGATCGTGATCCTTGCTCGCCAGAACGCTCATTGTAACGCCTTCCACCACGCCGGTCGCCGGCCACGTAGTTTAGAAATCGTCTAAACTACTGATATTGCTATCATATTTGGCAAAGTACCGGCCGAATGTCAATCTGCACGCCTGCGACATCGGGCAGCGCCCACAGCACATCGGCGTGATCGCCCTGGGCCTGATGCGCAGTGAGCGCATGAGGGCAAAGGCGGGCTCAGCGAAAGCCGCAGCAGACGCAGGCCTGGTCTAGTGCCCGCCACCTCCGGCACCGGCAACAGGCTTCGGCGGCTTGCTCAGGAACAGCGACATCAGGACGAGGCTCCCGAAGATCGCGGTCAGCCCGAGAAAGACGTCGCCGAAGGCCATGACCAGCGCCTGCTTGTGGACGCGCTGGTTGATCAGCGCCAGCGCCATGGTCTGCGCGGCGTCGCCGTAGTCGATGAAGCGCTGCGCGGTGTTGGCGAGCGCCTCCTCCGCCACCCCACGCCCGGCGACGACCATTTCGTGCAGCCGGGTGATGTGCAGGTCGGTGCGGGTATTCAGCATGGTGTTGATGACCGCGAGCCCGACCGCGCCGCCGAGGTTTCGGGTGAGATTGTAGAGGCCGGATGCATTCTTGAGCTGCTGCGGAGGCAGCGAGCCCAGCGCGATGTTGTTGATCGGCACCATGCACAGCATCAAAGAGCAGCCGCGCAGAATCTGCGGCACCAGGAGCTCGTAGAAATCCCAGTCCGACGTGATGAAGGACGCCCACCAGGTGCCGACCGCGAAGCCGCCGAAGCCGATCATCATCATGATGCGCGGGTCCAGTTTGGCGGAGAGCCGCCCGGCGATCGGCGCCGTGAAGAACATGGCGAGGCCGGTGACGAACATCGTCTCGCCGATCATCAGCGCATCATAGCCGCGGATGCGCCCGAGATAGACCGGGTAGAGATAGGTCAGCCCGTAGAGGCCGATGCCCATGGTGAAGGAGAACAGCGAGCCGAAGGCGAAGTTGCGGTTTCGGAAGGCGTAGAGATCGACCAGCGGGTCGTCCCGCGTCAGCGCCCGCCAGAAGAACAGCACCGCGCCTGCGACCATGACGGCCGAGAAGAACACGATCTCGTGGCTCTGGAACCAGTCGAGCCGCGTCCCCTCCTCCAGCACATATTCGAGGCTGCCGAGAAAAGCCGCCATCGCGGCGAGCCCGAGCCAGTCGAATCGCTTGATCAGGCTGTGATCGGGCTTGTCGAAATCGATCAGCGTCCAAGCTGCGATCGTCACGCCGATGCCGGGCACGACATTGACCAGGAAGAGCCAATGCCAGGAAAAGGCATGGCTGAGATAGCCGCCGACCGTCGGGCCGATCGTCGGCGCCAGCGTCGCGACGAGCCCGATCAGCGGCGAGATGATCGGCCGCTTCGACGGCGGGAAGATGGTGAAGGCGGCTGCGAAGACGCCGGGAATCATGCCGCCGCCGATGAAGCCCTGCACCGCCCGCCACAGGATCATCTCGTTGATCGAGGTCGCCTGCGCGCAGAGCACGCTGGCGATGGTGAAGCCCGCCGCCGCGATCGAGAAGAACACCCGCGTCGACAGCGCCCGGCTGAGATAGCCGGAGAGCGGGATCATGATCACCTCGGCGATCAGATAGGCGGTCTGGACCCAGGCGACCTCATCGGACGAGGCGGACAGGCCGGCCTGGATTTCCGCCAGCGAGGCCGAGACGATCTGGATGTCGAGGATCGCCATGAACATGCCGAAGACCATCGCCATGAAGGCGAAGATCCGGCGGAGCGGAATGGCGTCTTCGGCGGGCTTGGCGCCGGCGCCCGGATTCATGGTCGCGGTGGCCATGTTGGCCTACCTTTCCTCGGGGCTGTCTTCCCGTGCGCGCCGCAGCGTGAAACGCTGCTGCGCAGACACGGGACCGTCATCAGAAAGAGGCGCCCTCACAGCGGCGGGAGCCTGTCACATCTCGTCCTGCGGTCCCGCATCTGCGCAGCGGCACTGTCGTGCCGCAGCGCGTGCGGGATGACCCGCTTTATCGATGGCGCTTGATCAGCGCTGGGCGGCCGGCCGCGGATCGATCGAGACCACGACCGACATGCCTGGCCGCAGCGCATGCTTCGCGGTCGAGTCCTTGTCGAGCGCGATGCGCACCGGCACGCGCTGCACGATCTTGGTGAAGTTGCCGGTCGCGTTGTCGGGCGGCAGCAGCGTGAAGACCGAGCCCGTGCCACCGGCGATGCCGCTGACCGTGCCGTGGAAGACCTGTCCCGGCAGCGCATCGACCGTGATGCTCGCCTTGTCGCCGGTCTTCAGCGGCCCGACCTGGGTCTCCTTGAAATTGGCGTCGACATAGACCTGGTCGAGCGGGACGATCGACATCAGGCGCTTGCCGGCCCCGACGAGATCGCCGATCTGGACATTGGTATTGGCCACGACGCCGTCGATCGGCGCGGCGATCTTCATGAAGGAAAGATCGCGCTCGGCCTTCTGCTCGGCGACCTTCAACTCGTCGATCTGGCGGGCGGCCTCGATGCGCTGCGCTTCCAGAACCTTGATGTTCGCCTGCGCCTGCAAGACACCGGCCTTGGCGCTCGCCAACGCGGCGACGGCTTGATCACGACCCGCCGTCGCGGCATCGAGCGTCGCCTGCGAGCCGTAGGACTTGGCAGCGAGGCTGCTGGCGCGTTCGAAATCGGCGGCCGTGCGCGTCACTGCGGCCTCGGCCGAGTTCTGCTGCGCCTGCGCCTGCGTCTGGGCGGCGCGCGCCGCTTCGACCTGGCTGTCGATGCGCGCCAGCGTCGCCTGCGCCGTCGCGGTCTTGGCGCGGGCACTGTCGAGCGCGATCTGCCAGTCGCCATCGTCGAGCGCGACGAGTGGCTGCCCGGCCTTGACCTCCTGGTTCTGCTGCACGGAGACGGAGGCGATATTAGCGGAAAGCTTGGCCGAGACGGTCGCCATCTCCGCACCGACATAGGCGTCATCGGTCGAGACGATGAAACGACCGTTGCGCCACCAGTCGATGCCGTACCAGAGCCCGGCTCCCACGACGGCCGCGGCCACGACGAGCAATGCGCCGCGCTTCAACGGGTTCTTTCCGGATTTTGCCTTGCCGTCGGCGGGTTCGGCCGGCGTGCTCTTCGCCTGCGCATCGCGGGCGGTGGCGGGCTCGGTCGGCTGGGCGGTCTCGGCCTTGGCGTCGACCAGCTTCAGCCGGTCGCGGCGGTGTTCGGCAGCGGTCTCAGCAGACATTGGGCGTCCTGCATGTCAATTCGAACCAGGCGGTTCGATTGCGCTTGAAATAGCGCGGCGTATGATGCATATCAAGTCAAATCGAACCGATCGGTTCGATTAATTTTCGCAGCACGCGCGGAGCGCCCCCTCCGCCGGGGAATGATGACCAAGACCTCCGAAGCCATCGTTAAGACCGTCGCGCGCAATCACCGCGTCGCCGGCGCCGACCCCGACAAGCGGCGGCAGATTCTCGACGGAGCTCATCAGGTCTTCATCGCCCGCGGCTTCGATGCCGCCAGCATGAGCGATATCGCCACCGCCGCGAACGTCTCCAAGAGCACGCTGTACGTCTATTTCGAGGACAAGGAGCATCTCTTCGTCGCCCTGATCGAGCGCGAGCGCGAAGCGCAGAAGCGCGGCGCCTTCGAAGCCCTGGCCGAGAATTCCGATCCCGTTCGCGCGCTCACCAATTTCGGCCACTGCATCGTGCGGATGATCAACGGCGATCTGGCTGTCAGCGCCCATCGCGTCGTCATCGGTGTGGCCGAACGCATGCCCGATCTCGGCCGCGGCTTCTACGAGAACGGACCGATGCTGGGCTCGCGGCTGATCGCGGGCTATCTCGATCGCATGGTAGCCGAGGGAAAGCTCGACATTGAGGATACCTACCTCGCGGCCGTGCAGTTCCTCGATCTCTGCCAGTCGACACTGACGCGCCCGCGCCTGTTCAATGCCGTCCGCACGCCCCCGAGCGAGGACGAGATCCACCGCGTCGTCGGCGAGGCGATCGCGATGTTCATGGCGCGCTATGGCGCAAAGCCGCAGGGCTGAACGCCGGCGCCGTCAGCCGGCGACCTGCCTGGCGCGGATGCGTTCGCGATGGGCCGTATACAGTCCCGAAGCCGCGATGATGCCGGCGCCGACATAGGTCCAGAGGTCCGGGATCGCTGCGAAAACCAGAAAGCCGAAGATCGAGGCCCAGAGCAGCTGCGAATAGGCGAAGGGCGCCAGCAGCGAGGCATCCGCATAGCGGAAGGCCTGGATCAGGAAGATATGCCCGATCGTCGAGATGCCGCCCACGAAGATGCCGATCAGGACCGCCTTGAGATCGAGCACCTGCCAGCTGAACGGGACCGCCAGCGAAAGCAGGATGAAGCCGATCGTGGCGGAATAGGCCAGCGTCACCACAGGGATCTCGGTGCGGCTCATCATCCGGGTGACGATCAGCGAAAACGCCCAGAAGAACGACGACCCGAGAACGAAGAACGACGCGCCATGAAAGCCGTCACCCCCAGGGCGCACCACGACCAGAACGCCAATGAGTCCGACGATCGTGGCGAGCCAGCGCCGCCAGCCGACGACCTCCCCCAGGATTGGGATCGAAAGCGCCGTCACGAAGAGCGGCGAGACGAAGGAGGTCGCGGTCGCGTCCGCCATCGGCAGATCGTGCAGCCCGGCCACGAACAGGATCGAGGAGATCGTCACGCCCAAGGCCCGCAGCACCTGCAGCCCGGGCCGGCTCGTGCGCATCCTGCGGAAGCCGCCGGTGAAGCAGATGGTGACGAGCATGATCGCGGCAAAGGTGCCATAGCGCATCCAGGTGATCTGGAGCGCCGGCAAGGTGGTCGCGAGATATTTGGAGGCGATGTCGCCGCTGCACATGAAAATCGATGAGAGCAGCAGCAGCGCGATGCCACGCGCGGAATTGTCGATGCGCAGCGGTCTGCCTTCCTGCGGAGGGACGACCGGCGGTTCAGGAAGGGGAGCGTTGGGCAAGGGCTCGGTTCGCGCGCAGGGGATGCACAAGCCTTAGCCGTTTTGCGCGGCATAGCCACACGCAAAGACGGTCGCCCGCCCATGCGCGTGGACAGTGCCAGTGACCCTGCCCGGGTTTCGGACAGGGTCGGGCAGCGCTTCTGTTTTCAGGCGGCCTGCTTGCGCGGCTGGATCAGCTTGCGGTTGACCAGCACCTCGGCGATCTGCACGGCGTTCAGCGCAGCGCCCTTGCGCAGGTTGTCGGAGACGCACCAGAAGGCGAGGCCGTTCTCGACGGTCGCGTCCTCGCGGATGCGCGAGATATAGGTCGCGTCCTCACCGGCCGCCTCATGCGGGGTGATGTAGCCACCGGGCTCGTGCTTGTCGATCACCAGGATGCCCGGAGCGGTACGCAGCACCTCGCGCGCCTCGTCGGCGGTGATCGGCTTCTCGCATTCGATGTTCACGCTCTCGGAATGGCCGATGAAGACCGGCACGCGCACGCAGGTCGCGGTTAGCTTGATCTTCTTGTCGAGGATCTTCTTGGTCTCGACCACCATCTTCCACTCTTCCTTGGTGAAGCCGTCCTCCATGAAGACGTCGATATGCGGGATGAGGTTGAAGGAGATGCGCTTCGGGAACTTCTTGGTGGTGACCTCGCCGGCCGAGAATACGGCGCGGGTCTGGTTGAACAACTCGTCCATGCCTTCCTTGCCGGCGCCGGAAACCGACTGATAGGTCGAGACCACGACGCGCTTGACGCCGAACTTGTCGTGCAGCGGCTTCAGCGCGACGACGAGCTGCGCGGTCGAGCAGTTCGGGTTGGCGATGATGTTCATCTTGGTGAAGCCGGCAGCGGCGGCGGCATTCACCTCCGGCACGATCAGCGGCACGTCCGGATGCATGCGGAAGGCCGAGGAATTGTCGATGACGACGGCGCCCTGCGCGCCGATCTTCGGCGACCAGACCTTCGATACATCGCCGCCCGCCGACATCAGGCAGATATCGGTGTCGGAGAAATCGTAATGCTCGAGCGCCCGACACTTCAGCGTCCTGTCGCCGAACGAGACCTCGGTGCCGACCGAACGGGAGGAGGCGAGCGCCACGACCTCGCCGACGGGGAAGGCACGCTCGGCGAGAATGTCCAGCATCTCGCGGCCTACATTGCCGGTTGCGCCGACCACTGCGACCTTGAAGCTCATGATGTGATCCTTTGCGGATAAGACGGTTCGGGTCTCCCTTTGGGGGCCGCCCCGCACCGGTCTCGGGCGGGTTCGGCGATCTCTCCCCGCCGGGGGGAGATGGACCCGGAACCGAGGCGAAGCGTCAGCGCGACGGACCGGTTTTCCCGGTCGTCGTTTTGGTCGTGAGTTTCGTCGTCGTCAGACGGACAGTCACAGAGCCAATCCCGAAGGGCTGAAAGCTTCGCAAGGCGGCGCAACCTTGCACCGCGCCCTGTCAGAACACCCGCGGCGACGAAAAGTCAATCTCCCCCGTGCGAGGAGCCCTGCTCTGCCCGTTAACCCTGCCCGTTGACCTCTTGTTCACGCTGCCGGCCGATCGCCCGTTCCCGGTAACCCGGCGGCGACTCTCAGCGTCCAGCCTGCCCGCCGGAATGAGGATCGCGTGGTGATCGCGCCCTGCGGGAGTAACCGGTTGCATTTGCGTTCGGACGAATGGATGTCACGGCTTCAGCCCGTGCTGCGGCAGCTCCGGCCCGGATTGTTCCGTGCCGGCGCCCTGTGCCGCAGGACCTGGGCATGGGCTGCGAAGGTCGACCTCGTCCCGTTTCTGATTACGTCCGCCGATCGGATCGAAGCCGGTTTTCGTGCGCTCTGCCGCCTGGGCAGTCGCCTTGTGCCGCGCCGTGGCTTCGGCCTGCCGGGCGCCCTCGCCTGGCGCATCGCAGCGGCGCTCGGCGGCATCAGCCTGACGGCCGCGCTCGTCACCAGCCTCTCGGCAAACGGCGAGGACCCGCCCCAACTCGCCAGCCTGACCTCACCGGTAGCCGCCGCCACGACGCAGAACGCAGCTCTCGGCCGCAAACCGCTGCACGCCGCGACGGAAACCGACTGGCTCGCGATCTCCCGCCCGATCGCGATCTTCAATCTCGAAGCCCCTGAGTTCGGACGAGAGGCGCCCGCGATCGAAGCCCGCCGCAGCCGGGATGGCAGCCAGCGCGAGGACCTGCTGAACTTCGGCAGCTTCGCCGGAACGGAATCGCATCTCTCGCTGCGCCTGAAGACGGGAGATGGCATCGCCGCCAGCTCCGGCTCCTTCACGATCGCGCTCGTTCACGCCGCAGCGCTCCGCAGCCTCGCCGTCGAGCGCAGCAGCGCGCCGGCCGCGATCGAGACCCGCTTCGGCGCGCTCGAAACCGCGGATGTCGTTCTCAGCGGCGGCACCGGGAGCCGCACCTGCCTCGCCTTCCGCACGGTCGGATCCGAGGCTCCCTTCGCGATGAGCGGCTGGTGGTGCGCCGGCGCCAGACCCAGCGACCGCAAGCAATTGACCTGTCTGATCGACAGGCTCGACCTCGCCAATGCAGGCGCCGAACCCGAATTGCGCGCCGCGTTTGCCCGCAGCGAACTCCAGCGCCAGCCAGGCTGCGCAAATCCGCACCTGTCGGCGACCGGCCGCAAGGTCTCCTGGCTCGACGCGAATGGCACGCTGCCGGCCTTGCGCATGAAGACCGCAACCGCCGAGCCGATACCCGAGCCACGGCCGCGCCGCTCCAAGAAGACCCGTCGCCCCCGCTAACAAAGTTGTTAACGACGCGATGCTAGCCTTTGCGCCGGATTTGGGATGCTTACATCGAGTGGATCAGCCCACTCCCGGAGATTGCCGTCATGATGTCGTTTAAGCGCGTTGCCGCCCTCCTCGCCGTCACGATTACGGCCTCGACCGTGATGGCGAGCATCGCCGAAGCGCAGAACCGCCGCGGTCCGCTGCGCGTCACCGTGCAGAAGCGCAGCTATCTCGATCCCGGCAATGTCGTGCCGGTCGGCTCGCTGAACCGCTATGCCAGCCAGCACATGTCGGCTTCGCCGGTCTATGCCAGCACGGGCGAGCTTTATGGCGAAGGCACTTTGCCCGGCCGCATCGGCGCCGGCACGAACCCCTTCGCGAATACCTTCGCGACGCCGCGCTTCTGAGAGGCGCCTTCTTTTAAGGGCGGCCGTCGTGAAAGGCGCCTGTCGTCCCGTGCGCGCCGCAGCGTAAAACGCTGCTGCGCAGACACGGGACCGTCCTCAGGAAAAGGCGCCTTTTCGTCAGGCGATCCCGTATCTGCGCAGCAGCACTGCGTGCCGCAGCGCGTGCGGGATGACACCTTTCATTGAAGCACCCTATTCCGGCAACGCCCTGAGATAACGCACCGGCCGCCCCGGCGCGGCCGCGTTCGCCGCATGGACGATCGCGTTCGCGTCGATGCCGAAATGCCGGTAGAGATCGGCGACCGTGCCGGTCTGGCCGAAATGCTCGACACCGAGCGCCTTCTGCCGGTGACCATGGACGCTGCCGAGCCAGGCCAGCGTCGCCGGATGCCCGTCCAGCACCGAGACGATGCCGCAATCGCGCGAGAGTTCGCCGAGCAGACGCTCGACATGGCTGGTCGCGGCATGGTTGCCGCGCTGGCGCGCCCGTTCCGCCGCCTGCCAGCCGGCATTGAGCCGGTCCGCCGAGGTGATCGCGAGCAGGCCGACATCGCGCCGGTCCTCGCCCAGCAAGCCCACCGCCTCGATCGCCTCCGGCGCCACCGCCCCGGTATAGGCGATGACGACCGAGGCGTTCGGCCCCGGCTTCCTCAGCCAATAGGCACCGTCGATGATGGCGCGTTCCAGTTCCGGCGTCATCGCCCGGCTCGGCTGCTCGACCTGCCGGGTCGAGAGCCTGAGATAGACCGAGCCGCCGGTCTCGTCGCGCAGCCAGGTGCGCTCGTCGGGGTCGCCCTCGCCGTCGCGCTGCATGTAGTCGAAGGACCAGCGCATCATCACCGCGAGCTCGTCGACGAAGGCCGGCTCGAACGAGCAGAGCCCGTCCTGGCTCATGCCGATCAATGGTGTCGCGATCGACTGATGCGCCCCGCCCTCCGGCGCCAGCGTCACGCCGGACGGCGTCGCCACCACCATGAAGCGCGCATCCTGGTAGCAGGCATAGTTCAGCGCATCGAGCCCGCGCGAGATGAAGGGATCGTAGAGCGTGCCGATCGGGATCAGGCGTTCGCCGAAGATCGAATGCGACAGGCCCAGCGCCGAGAGATTGATGAACAGGTTCATCTCGGCGATGCCGAGCTCGACATGCTGCCCCTTCGGCGAGAATTCCCATTTCTGCATCGAGGGAATGCGCTCGTCCTTGAAGGTGTCGGCCATCGACGCCTTGGCGAAGAGCCCGCGCCGGTTCACCCAGGGTCCGAGATTGGTCGAGACCGTGACGTCCGGCGCCGTCGTCACGATCCGGTCCGCCAGCGGCCCGCCCGTCTTGGCGAGATCGTCCAGAACCTTGCCGAAGCCCATCTGGGTGGACATCGACGGCTGGATACCGGCATCCAGCTTCGCCGGCACCGGCAGCTTGGCCGCCGAGAAGCGCCGCCGCCCCTGCGAGAAGAACGGCACCTTGTCGAGGAAGGCCCGCATCTCGCTCTCGGGCAGATCGAGCCCCTCGAACAGATCCCATTCATGGCCGGGGCGGACCCCGTTCGCCTTGCGGAAGCCGTCGAGCTGCTCCTTGGTCATCAACCCGGCATGGTTGTCCTTGTGCCCGGCGATCGGTAGCCCGAAGCCCTTGACGGTGTAGGCGAGGAAGCAGACCGGCCGGTCATGGTCGATCGCCTCGAAGGCTTCGAGAATCGACGGCAGGTCATGGCCGCCGAGATTGCACATCAGCTTCGAGAGCTCGGCATCGGAGCGCTTCTCGATCAGCGTGGTCACCGGCCCCTGGTCGCCGAGATCGTCCATCAGGCGCTTGCGCCAGGCCGCGCCGCCCTGGAAGGTCAGGGCGGAGTAGAGCTGGTTCGGGCAGGAATCGATCCAGGCCTTCAGCCGCTCGCCGCCCTTCTCCTTGAAGGCGGCCTGCTGCAGCGAGCCGTATTTCAGCGTCACGACGTCCCAGCCGAAATTGCGGAACATCGTCTCGAAGCGGTCATAGAGGCCCTCGCGGATCACCGCGTCGAGCGACTGGCGGTTGTAATCGATCACCCACCAGGTGTTGCGCAGCCCGTGCTTCCAGCCCTCCATCAGGGCCTCGAAGATATTGCCCTCGTCGAGCTCGGCATCGCCGATCAGCGAGACCATGCGGCCTTCCGGCCGGCCCTTCGCCCAGCCATGCGCCTTCACGTAATCCTGGGTCAGCGAGGAGAAAAGCGTCTGCGCCACGCCAAGGCCGACCGAGCCGGTCGAGAAATCGACGTCGTCGATATCCTTGGTGCGGGACGGATAGCTCTGCGCGCCCTTGTAGCCGCGGAAGTTCTCGAGCTTCTCGCGGGTCTGCAACCCCATCAGGTAGTTGATGGCGTGGAAGATCGGCGAGGCGTGCGGCTTCACCGCGACCCGGTCCTGCGGCTTCAGCGCGGCCATGTAGAGCGCCGTCATGATCGTGGCGAGCGAGGCCGAAGAGGCCTGGTGCCCGCCCACCTTCATCCCGTCCTCGTTCTGGCGGATATGGTTGGCGTTGTGGATCGTCCACGAGGCCAGCCAGAGGATCTTCTTCTCCAGCTCGGCGAGAAACGGCAGGCGCGGATCTGTTGTCATGGATTTCGGCTCGAACTCCCCAGTGCAACCGATCATGCATGGAAGCACTGGCAGAACGAGCCAAATTTCTGTGTCGCCGCGGGCACATTTGGTGATTTCCGCTACGGCGCCGTAGCAAGGCGCCGGAAATCACCAATCATGCGCCCGGTCCGATTACCGGCTATTTGTCGATCTGCGCGATGCGGTCCAGCGCAGCGCCGAAACCGCCCAGCGAGACATTGAACGAGACCGGCTCGTTGTTCGACAGGTTCAGCGCCGCGACTGTCAGCGCCTTGCCGGCCTTCATCGCATCGGTCGCGACCGTCGGGAACGAGATCGGCAGCAGGCAGCCCTGCGCCAAGCAGGTCGAGAAGCGCAGGCCCTGGCCGAGGTCCTTGTCGTCGAGCCGCAGCACCGCGCCGTTCTCCAGTTTCATCCCGAACGGGAACAGGATCGTGCCCTCGGCCCGCCCATCCTTCGGCGCGCGCAATTCGATGGCGAAGACGCGCTGGCCGGTCTGGCTGTTGCCCTGCGATTGCAGGAGCACGCAGAGCCGCTGCCCGTTGGCGATCCGGCAGTCGACGGTCCAGTCGCCATAGGTCTCGTTGATCGCGGTGGCGCCGTTCGGCAGCGTCGCGGCCGGGGCGGCCGGCTGGCTGACGGCCGGAGCGGCCGGGGCTTGCGCGACGGGCTGGGCCGGCTTGGCCACCGGTTTCGGAGCAGGCTTGGGGGCCGGACGGGGCGCAGATCGTTGCGGTGCGGCTGCGGCTGGCCGCTCCGCCGGCTCTTCCTGCGCCCACAGGGCAGGCGAGGCGAAGGAACCGATCGCGAGAACGGCAGCGAGCGAGGCAATCCCGAGTGAATGATGTTTCATGTCAGCACTGTCATATGAAGATGTCGCTCGCCCTATCGCAGAAACCTCTCCCGAGAGAAAGCACGAAAGCGAACGAACCGGCGAATAAGCGGACCAGAGCTTCAAATTTGAAAGAAGGCTCACAATTGAATGATTTCAATCTGAAAGTATTCGACCCCGCACAATCTTTTCGGGACAACCGGCTTCGTTCGTCCGCGCCTGCTCCTCGGGCCCCCGGCATCCGCACGCCCTACCCCCAACGCAGGTGAACCCTGCCCTCGGCTCGCTTGTGAGCCCTCCGCGCACCATGCCAGAAACTGCCACGGAATCGGGCCGATACGACCCGCGCAGGAGGAGTCTTCCCATGAGCAACAGCAAGGATGTCTGGCGTCGGATCGACGACAAGGCCCCGGCCTATTTCGGGCTCTCCGACCGGATCTGGCACATGCCGGAGCTGAACTATCAGGAGGTCCGCTCCGCCGCCGAGCACGGCGCCATGCTGGAAAGCGAAGGTTTTCGCGTGACGACCGGCGTCGCCGGCCTGCCGACCGCGGTCGTCGGCGAAGCCGGCGAAGGTGGCCCGGTCATCGCGATCATGGGCGAGTTCGATGCCCTGCCGGGCCTGAGCCAGGAAGCCGGCAATGCGACCGAGACCCCGGTCGAGACCGGCGGCAACGGCCATGGCTGCGGCCATAACATGCTGGGCTCGGCCTCGCTGCTCGCTGCCGCGGCGGTGAAGGATTATCTCGCCGCCAACGGGCTCAAGGGCCGCGTGCGCTACTATGGCTGCCCCGCCGAGGAAGGCGGCTCGGCCAAGGGCTTCATGGTCCGCGCCGGCGCCTTCGACGATGTCGATATCGCCTTGTGCTGGCACCCGGCCTCGTTCAACGGCGTCAACCGCGCCTTCTCGCTGGCCTGCGTCGAGATCGAGTTCACCTTCTCGGGCCGCGCCTCGCATGCCGCCGCCGCCCCCCATCTCGGCCGCTCGGCGCTCGATGCGGTCGAATTGATGCATATCGGCGTGAACTACATGCGCGAGCACATGCCTTCGACGGCGCGCGTGCACTACGCCGTCATCAATGCCGGCGGCATCGCGCCGAATGTCGTGCAGGCCACGGCGACGACGCGCCAGCTGATCCGCGCCGCGACGCTCTCCGAGATGTGGGAGCTCGTCGCCCGCGTGAAGAAGATCGCCGAGGGCGCCGCCCTGATGAGCGAGACCACGGTCGCGATCAAGCAGCTTTCGGGCGACGCGAACCTCGTCGGCAACCGCCCGCTGGAAGAGACGATGCAGGCCAATCTGCTGGCGCTCGGCGGCCCCGGCTTCGACGCCGCCGACCATGCCTTCGCCGCCAAGTTCCAGAAGACGCTGAGCGCGCAGGACATCGCCGCCGCCTATGGCCGTTTCGACCTGAAGCCGAAGGAGGGCGAGGCGCTGAGCGACGAGATCTACCCGCTCGGCGCCGGCAACGACACCTCCGTCGGCTCGACCGACGTCGGCACGGTGAGCTGGGTCGTTCCGACCGTGCAGTGCCGCACCGCCTGCTACGCGATCGGTACGCCCGGCCATTCCTGGCAGCTCGTCGCGCAGGGCCTCGCCCCGGCCGCCCACAAGGGCCTCGCGCTGGCGGCCAAGGCCATGGCCGGCGTCGCCACGGATGTGCTGAACGACCCTGCCTTGCTCAAGGCGGCCAAGGACGAGTTCGCGGCGTTCCGCGCCAAGAACCCCTTCGCCAACCCGATCACGGACGATGTCGAGCCGCCGCTCGACATGGCCGCGCATTGAGCCACCGGATCAGAAATAACAGAATGAGTGAGGCCTACCTCACTCATTCTGGCAGCCATCTCAGCACAAAGCGCGGGTCATCCCGGACGCAGCGAAGCGGAGATCCGGGATCCATGCCTGAACCGTTCCGGAATGGATCCCGGGTCTCCCTTCGGTCGCCCGGGATGACCCGCGTGTTTCGTTAGGAAACGAGAAAGCTTAGCCGCCCCGCCGCCCGGACAACTCCACACGGATTGTCGGCCGGGTCGCCTTGAACTCGGCGACGGCCGCCGAAGTGAGGTCCGAAACTGAGTCGGAGGCGCTCGACATCAGGTGCAGGATGATGCGCCCGAGCCGGTCGCGGGCCTCAGACTCCAGCTCAGTATCGAGCCTGTCGTCATGCCCGATCGCAGCCCAGGCCCTGGCCTGGACGGCTTCTGCAACGAGCAATTCCTGGGAATTCAGGACACCGGGAAAGCGGAAATTCGAGCTAGGCATCGGCGATTCAAACATGGCTGGCCAACGATATAGGGCGGCCGCGGTTCCCGGCAAGGCGGAGAGAAAATCCGGAGTCGGGTCGGCTGCCGTCTTCGCTTTAGGATTTCCTCGTGACGAGTGCGCTACGAAGCCGGCTCCTTCGGCCAGATAAACAGTAAGTCCAAATTAGACTAATTGTCTAAATTTTCCTTGACCTGCCTCTCGCCCGCCCTCACAGATGCCGTGAATGCCCAGCCGCTCTGGCGGCAGTCGATAGGCCGCAAGGCGGGAGGCTCGCTTGAAGTTCGACATTTTCCAGATGGAGCGGAATCAGACGCTCTTCGAGAACGACGTCGAGATCAACCTGACCGAGAGCGGCGTCCATCCCTGGTCGATCGAGGACATCCTGGGCGAACAGGCCGCGTGCGACCTGCTGAAGCAGCCGCTCGGCTATGGCTGGACCGATGGCCGGCCGGACCTGCGCAGCAACATCGCCTCCTGGTATCCTGGCGCCACCGCCGCGAACGTGCTCGTCACCAACGGCTCCTCCGAAGCGACGATGATCGCCCTGATGGCGCTGTTCGAGCCCGGCGATTCCCTGGTCTTCGCCCTGCCGAACTTCATGCAGATCGATGGGCTGGGCCGTGCGCTCGGCTTCGACATCCGCCGGCTGGAACTCTCCGGCGATACCGACTGGCAGATCGACCCTGCCCATCTCTCCAAGGTCGCCGCCGGCGCCAAAGCGATCGCCGTGACCAACCCGGCCAATCCCACCGGCAGCGTCCTCTCGGCCGCCAGCCGCGCCGCCCTGGTCGAGGCCGCCCGGCGCAACGACGCCTGGCTGATGGTCGATGAGATCTATCGCGGCGGCGAGATCGATGGCGCCGAGACCGAGACGCTCTGGGGCAGCTATCCCAAGGTCGTCATAACCTCGAGCCTGTCGAAATCCTTCGCCTGCCCCGGCCTGCGCCTCGGCTGGATCGTCGCGCCGGCAGAGATCGTCGCCAGCGCGGCCGAGCGGCAGGACTACACCACGATCGGCAGCGGCATCCTCAGCCAGATCCTCGCCGAAGAGGTGATGCGCCCGGAGACGCGTGGCCGCCTGCTCGCGCGTGGCCGCGATCTGCTGCGCAGCAATGCCGATCTCGTGGCGCAATGGATGGCACAGCATAACGACTGGTCCTGGCGGCGCCCGCAGGCCGGCGGCATGGCCTTCCTGCGCTATCCGCTCGACATGCCGTCCGAGGTCTTCTCGCAGAAGCTGCGCGAGGAGGAGAGCGTCTTCGTCGTCGCCGGAAGCTGGTTCGGCATCGAGAACCACATCCGCATCGGCATCGGCGTGCCGACAGAGATGCTGCGCGACGGACTGACGCGAATGGATCGCTTCCTGGCGCGGCACAAGGGCTGAAGCGCCCCGAAAGGGCGGCGCTACGCGTCGCCCTCGCGCCCGATCCCGTCCAGCACCACCCGCGCGATCGCGATGTCCTGCACCGCGATCCCCGTGAGGTCGGCGATGGTGATGTCGTCGTTCGACCGCCGCGCCGGCACGTCACCGGCCAGCACGGCCCCGAGCTCGACGCAATCGCCCGCATCGATCAGCCCCACAGCCGCGGCAGCGGCGAATTCGCCATGGTCGAGGCTCTGTTCCAGCGAATCCGCGATCCGCGTATCGGCGAGCGCGACCAGAGCGGTATCCAGCTCCTGCTTGCCAGGCGCATCGGCGCCGAGCGCGGTGATATGCGTGCCGGGCCTGATCCAGTCGTCGCGGATGATCGGCTGGGCCGCCGGCGTCACGGTGATCAGCGCATCGGACCGCGCGCAGAGAGCCTCCAGCTCTGAAACGGGTTCGATGGCAATGCCCTCCGCTTCGAGATCACCTCGCAGCGCCGCCAGCTTCTCCGGCGATCGTGCCCAGCATGCGAACACCGGCTCCCGCTCGCGCAGCAGATGCGCGGCCGCACGGATCTGGAAACGTGCCTGCGTGCCGGCACCGACGATCCCGATCCGGCACGCGTCGGCCCGCATCCCGGCCCGCGTCGCGATGGCGCCGGCCAGCGCCGTCCTGAGATCGGTCAGCCAGCCCTCGTCGCGCAGGATCGCGACGACGACGCCGGTTTCGGCCGAGAGCGCGATCATCATGCCGCTGGTCGTCGGCAGGCCCTTGGCCGGGTTGTCGTAGAATCCCGTCGCGATCTTCACGACGAAGATGGAATCCCCGGCGATATGGCCGAACTTGATATGGCAATCGCCGTTATGCGCGGGAAAACCGAGATACCCGACCGGCGGCATCTGCACCTGCCCGGCCGCAGCCGCCTTGAAACCGTCCTCCAGCGCGATGAAAGCCCGGTCGAGATCGACGGCGGCCTCGATCTCCGCACGCGACAGGTCAAGCATCCGGGATCTCGTTGGCCTGGTTGAGGTAGTTGTAGACGGTCGCGCGGGCGAGCCCGAGGATGCGCGAGATATAGGCGGCGGCATTGCGCCCGCCGAAGGCGCCGTTCGCGGCAAGGTCCGCCACCAATTCGCGCTTCTCGGCCCGGCTGAGGCTGGTCACCGCGAGCCCGCGGCTCTGTGTCCATTGCTGCACGAACTCGTTGATCCGTTCGTGCCAGTCTTCCTTGAACAAGGCCTGCGGCTTCTCGACGCCGGCCGGCACGGTCGCCAGAGCGGACAGCGTCTGCATCAGCGCGTGGAATTGCGAGACATCGACATTGATGCAGAGCACGCCGACCGCCTTGGCCCCGACTGAGAGCACGATGCTGATCGATTTCAGCCGCCGCCCGTCCCAGTTCACCTTCTCATAGGGCCCGATGATCGTCTCGTTCGGGTCGAAGCCGATCTCGTCGAGCAGCGAGGGCTCGCCCAGCACGCGCTGCGAGAAATTGCCGGCGATATGCACGACGCGCTGCGAGCCGAGATCGTGCAGCACGACCTCGGCATGCGGCCGGAACAGCAGCGCCACCGCATCGCAGACTGGCAGATAGGGGGCGAGTTCCGGCGTCATGCGCAAGCCTCTAGCGCGGCTGCGACTTGAGATAGTCGCTCAAGCGCTCAAGCCCGGCTGAAAGATGGTCGCCGGGCGCGCCGATGCCGATGCGAATATAGCCGTCCATCCCGTAGACATCGCCCGGCAGCAGCATGATGCCGCGCTCCTCGCGCAGACGATGGACCAGATCGGTCGAGTTCATCGAGTGGCTGTATTTGATGAAGGCCATGCCGCCGGCCTTGGGCGGCACGAAGGAGAAGAACTCGTCATTCGCCTTCACCCAGTTCGCCAGCAGCGCGAGGTTCTCCCGCAGGATGGTCTTGCTCCGCTGCAGGATCTCGGCGCGCTTGGCCGGTTGGATGACGATGCGGGCGATGTGCTCGCTCAGCGCGCTCGTGGTGATCGAGGTGTAATCCTTGTTCTGCCAGGCGGTGTAGATGTCCTTGGCCGGCCCGACCAGCCAGCCGATGCGCAGACCGGGCAAGGCCATCGCCTTGGAGAGCCCGCTGGTGATGATCGCCTTTTCATAGAGATCGGCGAAGCTGGGCGGCTCGTCGGTTTCGAGCTCCGCGCCCTTGTAGACCTCGTCGGCATGCAGATAGCAGCCCTGCGCCCGGGCGATCTCGACCAGCGCGTCCATCGTCTCGCGCGAGAGCAGGCTGCCGGTCGGGTTGTTCGGGTTGCAGATCGTCATCAGCTTGGTGCGCGGCGTGATCGCCTGGCGAACCTCGTCGAGATCGGGCGTCCAGCCCAGCTCCTCGCGCAGCTTCACTTCCTTGACCGTCGCGCCGATCGCCCGCGCCCAGCCCCAGATCTGCAGGTAGTTCGGCACGAAGACGACGATCTCGTCACCCGGCTCGATCAGCGACATCACCATCAGGAAATTGGCTTCAGCCGAACCGTTGGTGACGATCACCTCGTCTGAAGTCCGGTTGCGATAGAGTTTTGCGATGTCCTCGCGCAGTTCGACCGCGCCATTGGTCCAGCCATAGCCGAGCTCGACCTCCATCAGCTTGGCGCGCTCATCGGCGCTGAGCAGTTCGTTCAGCGAATAGGGATGGACGCCGCTGTCGGAGAGATTGAACTCGACGGTGTTCTCGTAGAGCGACTGGATGCGCTCCAGTGTGAATTCTTCGATCTTCATGCTGCCCAATCCCGCGGCGGCCGATCCACCGCATCTCATCGCGAGTATGATGGGCATCATTTGGACGTCAAGGTCGATTTTGGAATTTACAGTCCAAATCTCGATTGCTATCCCTTGGCGACCATGTCGCAGCCGCTCCCGGAGAGCCCATCATGTCCGACCAGAACCCCGGTGCCAACAAGATGTGGGGCGGCCGCTTCACCACCGCGCCGGCCGATGTGATGCGCAGGATCAATCCCTCGATCGGCTTCGACTACCGGCTCTACCGGCAGGACATCGCGGCATCCAAGACCCATGCCGCGATGCTGGCCCGCCAGGGCATCATCGCGAGCGCCGACAATGAGCGCATCCAGGCCGGGCTCGACCAGATCCGCGGCGAGATCGATCGCGGCGAACTCCAGTTCAGCATCGATCTCGAGGACATCCACATGAATGTGGAAGCGCGGCTCAAGGAGATCATCGGCGAGCCGGCCGGGCGCCTGCACACCGCCCGCAGCCGCAACGACCAGGCCGTCACCGATGTCCGCCTCTGGATGCGCGACGCGATCGACGCTCTCGACGGCACCATCCGCGACTTGCAACAAGCCCTGATCGAGCGCGCCAGCGAGCATGCCGGGACGATCATGCCGGGCTTCACCCATATGCAGGTCGCTCAGCCTGTGACCTTCGGCCACCATCTCATGGCCTATGTCGAGATGTTCGGCCGCGACCGCGAGCGCCTGGCCGGCGCGCGCCGGCGCACCAATGTCTCGCCGCTCGGCGCCGCCGCGCTCGCCGGCACCGCCTTCCCGATCGACCGGCAGTTCACCGCGGCGGAACTGGGTTTCGCCCGGCCGACCGAGAACTCGATGGATTCGGTCGGCGCGCGCGACCATATCTGCGAATTGCTGTTCTGCTGCTCGATGCTGGCCGTGCATCTCTCGCGCCTCAACGAGGAAATCACGCTCTGGTGCAGCGACGGCTTCCGCTTCATCGCGCTGTCGGACGCCTTCACCACGGGCTCCTCGATCATGCCGCAGAAGCGCAACCCGGACGCGGCCGAGCTGGTGCGCGGCAAGACCGGCCGCGTGGTCGGCTCGCTCACCGCCATGCTGGTGATGGTCAAGGGCCTGCCGATGACCTTCATGAAGGACATGCAGGAAGACAAGGAGCCGATGTTCGACGCTCTGGAGACGGTCGAACTCTGCGTCGCCGCCACGACCGGCATGGTCCGCGACCTCACCGTGCGCCCCGAGGGCATGCGCGCCTTCCTCGACCGCGGCTTCCCGACTGCGACCGACCTTGCCGACTGGCTGGTGCGCGAGGCCGGCATCCCCTTCCGCGATGCCCATCACATCACCGCCCGCGTCGTCGCCTTGGCCGAAGCGAAGGGCTGCACCTTGCAGGCGCTCGATCTCGACGCCATGCGCTCGGTCGATCCGCGCATCAGTGAAGCGGTCTTCGAAGTGCTGGCGCCCGAGCATTCCGTCCGCAGCCGCCGCAGCTATGGCGGCACCGCGCCCGATACAGTGCGCGAGGCGATCGGGCGGGCGAAACAGCGCTGGCTGTCCGGCGAGCCGATCCAGGCCTGATTGTCATTCCGGGGCTTCGCGTAGCGGAGAACCCGGAATCCACGACTGGGTGAGCGGCCGGCAACCGAACACGGGATGTCTCACCCGGTCGTGGGTTCCGGATTCGCGCCTTCGGCGCGCCCCGGAATGACAAGCGTCCTCGCTCCACGCAACCCGGCGACTGTCGTCCCGCAAACTTTGCGGGAGCAAACTCGCCGTCTTTCTGGCTATGGAAGACGGCGCCGGTCGATTCGATCCGGCCAGGGGGAGAGATGATGGAACACGTCTGGTTGCGTGGGGTTGCCGAGCAGTTCGGGATCGATGGCGGGCTGCGGCAGCTCGGCGGCGAATATGACCTCAACTTCCGCGGCCGGACCGGCGAAGGTGATGTCATCGTCAAGGCGATGCGCCCGCAGGGCGAGCCCGCCCTCGTCGACCAGCAATGCGCCGCGATCAGTCACGCGCTTGCCGCCGATCCGACACTGCCGCTGCCGCGCCTCCTCCCCGCCGAAGGCAACCGCTTCTGGCAGGAGGTGGCGGACGCCCAGGGCGACCGGCGCATGGTCTGGGTCCAGCGCGCCTTCACGGGCATTCCGATGGGCGAAGCCGGACCGCAACCGCCTGCCGTCCTCGCCGAACTCGGCGCGCTGACCGCGCGTCTCGATCTCGCCCTCCACGATTTTAAGGTCACGGCCGCGCCGGACGCCGCGAAATGGGACCTGACCGAGGCCGGCTGGATCAAGCCGCATCTCGACGTGCTGGAAGGCTCGCGCCGCAAGCTCGTGGCAGAGATCGTCGCCGGTTTCGAGGCGCTGAAGCCCGCGCTCGACAGGCTGCCGCGCCAGACCATCCATAACGACCTCAACGACTTCAACATCCTCGTCCAGCCGCGCCTCGGCGAACCCGCCCGGATCAGTGGCCTGATCGATTTCGGCGACATGACCCATGGCCCGCGCGTCTGCGAGATCGCCATCGCCGCGGCTTACGCCATCCTCGACCACGAGACGCCGGAAGCCGCGCTCGCGGCTTTCGTCGCTGGTTATCACGGCGTCTCGGCGCTCAGCCCCGAGGAGATCGGCCTGATCTGGCCGCTCGTCCGCATGCGGCTCGCCGTCAGCGTCGTGAACTCGACGATCGAGGCCAAGGGCCGCCCGAACGACCCTTACGTCACGATCTCGCAGGCCCCGGCCTGGCGCCTTCTCGAGAATCCCGCCATCGACGGCGAGTTGATGGGCGCCCGCCTGCGCAATGCCTGCGGCCTGCCCGTCACCGATGCCGCCGGCCGCATCGCGAGCTGGATCGCCGCGCAGCGCGGCAGCTTCGCGCCCGTGCTCAGCCGCGCGCTCGATGGCCTGCCGGTCGGCTCGCTCGGCATTGCCGAGGCGACGATCCCGCAGAACCCGTTCGAACTGCGCGCCGACGAGGCCCGCAACCTCGGCACCGGGCTCGGCATCACCTCCGAGTGGTGGCTCGGCCAATATGGCGAGCCGCGTCTGGTCTATACCGACAAGGCCTTCCGCAAGGGCCGCTGGCTCGCCTCGAACCGCCGCACCATTCATATGGCAATCGATGTCTTCGCGCCGGCCGGCGAACCGGTCCGCGCGCCTCTCGCCGGCAAGGTCGCGCTGGCGGAGAACCGCAAGGGCCATCTCGACTATGGCGGGGTCGTCATCCTTGAGCACCGCACGCCCGCAGGCGACGTCTTCCACACACTCTACGGCCATCTCGCCGCCGATGGCGCGGCCAAGCTGAAGCCCGGTCAGGAGATCGCAGCCGGAGAGGCTTTCGCGAAGCTCGGGCCGGCCGAGGAGAATGGCGGCTGGGAGCCGCATCTGCATTTCCAGCTCGCGCTGACGCTGGACGGCATGGGCCATGACTGGCCGGGCGTCGCCGATCCCGACGACTGGGCGCTCTGGCAGGCGATCTGCCCGAACCCCGCCGCCCTGCTCAACCTGCCCGACGAGGCCGTCGCCTATCAGGCGATCGACGAGGTCGCGCTGCTGGCCGAGCGCAAGGCCCGCTTCGGCGCCAATCTCAAGCTCAGCTACAAGCGGCCGATCACCTTCCTGCGCGGCTGGCGCCATCATCTCTTCGACGCGATGGGCCGGCCCTATCTCGACGCCTATAACAACGTGCCGCATGTCGGCCACGCCCATCCACGCATCCGCAAGGTCGCGATGGACCAGCTTGCGCGGATGAACTCGAATACGCGCTATCTGCATCCGGCACCGATGGCGCTGGCCGAGCGCCTGACGGCGAAGCTCCCCAAGGAGCTGGAGGTCTGCTTCTTCGTCAATTCCGGCTCGGAAGCCAACGAACTGGCGCTGCGCCTGGCTCGTGCGGCGAGCGGCGGCTACGACATCGTCACGCCCGATCACGGCTATCACGGCAACACCACGGGCGCGATCGACATCTCCGCCTATAAATTCAACAAGCCGAACATGGGCGGCCGCAAGCCCTGGGTGCAGCTTATCGACGTCGCCGACGACTATCGCGGCCGCTTCCGCCGCGACGATGCTGACCGGGCGCTGCATTACGCTGAGCAGGTCGACGGCGCGCTCGCGGCCATCGCAGAACGCGGGGGCAAGGTCGCGGGCTTCATCGCCGAGACCTTCCCGAGCGTCGGCGGCCAGATCATCCCGCCGCCCGGCTATCTCGCCGCGGTCTACGAGCGCATCCGTGCCGCCGGCGGCATCTGCATCGCCGACGAGGTGCAAACGGGCTTGGGCCGCCTCGGCGACTACTATTTCGGCTTCGAGCAGCAGGACGTACGCCCCGACATCGTCGTGCTGGGCAAGCCCCTCGGCAACGGCCACCCGATCGGCGCGCTCATCACCACCCGCGCCATCGCCGAGCGCTTCGCTGAGGGACCCGAGTATTTCTCGACCTTCGGCGGCTCGAACCTGTCCTGCCGCATCGCCTACGAAGTGCTCGACATCGTCGAGGAGGAAGAGCTTTCGGCCAATGCCAAGACCATGGGCGACAAGCTACTCGCCGGCATGCGCACGCTGATGGCGGACTACCCTTGCGTCGGCGACGTGCGCGGCATCGGCCTCTTCCTCGGGCTGGAGCTGGTCACGGATCGCGAGACGCTGGAGCCCGCCACCGACGCGGCCGCTCATGTCATGAACCGCCTGCGCGACATGCGCATCCTCGTCGGGCGCGAGGGACCGGCCGACAACATCCTGAAGATCCGCCCGCCGCTGACGGTCGGCGCCGACGATGTCGAGATGATCCTCGACCGGCTGAAGATCTGCCTGCGCGAGGTCGAGGCCGCGCGCTAGCACGGCCGGGACCGCGCGCCCCTATCCCGGCCCGCTTCTGGCGTGGCCGGGGCTGCCATGGCATCCTGCGCGGATGCGCGGAGGCGGGCGATGGAGCTGAAATGGCTGGAAGACGTGCTGAGCCTATCGACCACGCTCAGCTTCTCGCGCGCCGCCCGTGAGCGCAACGTCACGCAATCGGCGCTGAGCCGCCGGGTCAAGCAGCTCGAGGACTGGCTTGGCTCGCCGCTGTTCGACCGCAGCAGCTACCCGATCCGCCTGACGGAGGCGGGCCGGACCTTCCTGCCCCGCGCGCAGGAGATTCTGAGGCAGGTGCAGAGCGCGCGGCAGGAGCTGCGCCAACAGCATGAAGACGCCGCCGAGACGCTGATCTTCTCCACGCTGAACACCCTGTCGCTCACCTTTTTCCCCGGCCTCATCCGCCGTCTGGAAGAGACGCTCGGCCCCTTGAAGACGCGGTTCTGCGACCAGCGCTCATCCTTCGACGGCAATGTCGCGCTGCTCAACCAGGGCGAATGCGATTTCCTGCTGACCTATGCCCACGAGTCGGTGCTGCCGGAACTCGACCCCGAACAGTTCACCCATCACCGCCTCGGCACCGAGCGGGCGATCCCCGTCTCGATCCCCGACAGCAATGGCGAGCCGCTCCATGCCTTCCGCTGTGGCGACGCACCGGTGCGTCTGCTGAGCTATGGCAGCTCGACCTTCTTCGCCCGGCGGCTCGCCCTGCTCTTCGCCGAGCGGCCAACGCCACTCGTCACCGTCTACGAGAACCCGATGTCGGTCGGCCTCAAGGCCATGGTCCTAGCCGGGCGCGGCGTCGCCTAGGTGCCGGAAAGCCTGGTCGTGGAGGAGTTGCGCAGCGGCCAGCTCGTACCGGCAGCCGATACCTCCTGGTACGTCTCGGCCGAGATCCGGCTCTATCGGGCGAGGCAGCAGAGCCGCCTCCCCGTCGAGCAGTTCTGGACTGCCGTCAGCGAGAGCAGCCGGCCGGCTCAGCCAGAAAGCCTTGCCCGCGCCCGTCGCGATCCCGTCTCGGCGATCGCCTGACGCGCTCTCAGCCGGGCTGGCGCGCTTCGAGAATCAGGCGCAGCAGGCGTCCGAAGGCGAAGCGATTCACCTCAGTGCCCTTGAGGTCGGTGTTGACGCGGTGGACGATCACGAGGTCGAGCGAGGGAATGACGAGGCAGTTCTGCCCGCCGACGCCCTGCGCGCTGTAGCTGCCCGCGGGCAGCACGACGCCGGGGAAGCCCGCGCCGGAGCGCTCGGTCCACCACATATAGCCATAGCCGCCACGCGGCCCGGCATCGGAGAGCGGCAACACGCTGGTCGCAACCCAATTGGCCGGCACGACCTGCTCGTCGTGCCAACGGCCCTGCCGCAGGAACATCAGGCCGAAGCGGGCGAGGTCGCGCGTCGACATCCGGAACGGATAGGCGGGGTGAACCGAGCAATCGTCCGGCTCCAGCCAGCCGTCGCGCCGCTCGCCGTCGAGGCAGAAATCCTCCATGCCGAGCGGGCGGCCGATCCGCGCCAGGAAATCGTCATGGATGCCGGCGCCGGTCAGCGCCGTGAAGATCGTGCCCAGCGCGTTGAAATCCCAGTTGTTGTACAACCAGAAGGCGCCCGGCGGCTGCGAATGGCGCGGCGGCTTGATCGACTTCATCCAGGGCGATTCGTAGCCGGCGGGATGGAAGATGCCGGAACGTGCCGTCAGCAGATCGTAGATCGTCGCGGCCTTCTCGCGATCGCTCAGCCCGTCCTTGTCGTCGATGCCGAGATCGGCGAGCGTTCGCGACAGGTCGATCCGGCCTTCCTCCTCATGGATGCCGATCAGCGCGCTGAGGAAGCTCTTGCGGACGGAATGGCACTGGTAGCGATGGGCGAGATCGCCACGGCTCGCAACCACGCGCCCGCCCTGCACGATCATCACCGTCGCCGTCGAGATGGTGTCAGCATAGCGCCAGGCCCGGTCGAGCCCCTCGCGCGACCAGCCCGCCGACTCCGGCGCGACGCTCTCCCAGCCATTCACCGGCCAATGCTCCGCACGCAAGGCTTCGCCCGTCATCACTGCCTCATCCATCATCTGATCCTCCGTAGCCCGGCCGCTCACGCGATCGGGCGATAACCGACGCTCGCTTCGAGGAATTCGCGCGTATAGGGCTCATGCGCACGGCCGGCCCGGACATCCTCGGCGCTCATCTCTTCGAGGATGCGGCCCTCGCTCATCATCGCGACGCGCTCGCAGAGATGCGTCACGACCGCGAGATCGTGGCTGACCATCAGATAGGTCAGGTCGCGGTCGCGGCGCAGTTGCTTCAGCAGGTTGAGGATCTCAGCCTGCACGGAGACGTCGAGCGCCGAGGTCGGCTCGTCCAGCAGCAGCAGTTCCGGCTCGATGATGAGCGCACGCGCGATCGCGACGCGCTGGCGCTGCCCGCCCGAGAGCTCGTGCGGGAAGCGGTAGCGGAAGGACGGCCCGAGGCCGACGGCGGTGAGGATCGCGTCGATGCGTTCCTGGGCCCTGTCGAAGCCGTGGATCTTCAGCGGCTCGGCCAGCACGTTCTGCACCATCTTGCGCGGGTGCAGCGAGGAATAAGGGTCCTGGAAGACCATCTGCACGCGCCGGAAGAAGGCCTTGTCGCGCTTGTGCGGCACTTCGCGATCCCGGAAGCTGATCGTGCCGGCATACTCGCTGTTGAGGCCGGCAAGCGCGCGCAGCACCGTCGACTTGCCGCAACCGGATTCGCCGATCAGGCCGAAAGCCTCGCCATGCCCGAGCGTGAAGGAGACGTCGTCCACCGCCTTCAGCGTCGAGGCGCCCCGGCCGAAAACCACGGAGAGCTGGCTGACCGTGAGTGCAGCCGGGCGGTTCGCCGCCAGATCAACGGCGCTCATGGCCGGCTCCCGCTCTGCAGGGTCGGCCCGTCGAGCCAGGCCGGATCGCGGCTCGGCACCTGCAGCACGTCCGTTGGCCGGTCGAGCCGCGGCAGGCTGTCGAGCAAGGCGCGGGTGTAGGGATGGCGCGCATTGCGCAATTCACGCGCCGGAATGTCTTCCATGATGCGACCGGCATACATCACCAGCACACGGTCGCAGAAATCCGCCACGAGGTTGAGATCGTGGCTGATGAAGATCAGCCCGGCGCCGCGCCGGGTCACCAGCTCGTCGAGGATGCTCAGCACCTGCCGCCGGATGGTGACGTCGAGCGCCGAGGTCGGCTCGTCGGCGATGATCAGGTCGGGCTCCGGGATCAGCATCATCGCGATCATGATGCGCTGGCCCATGCCGCCCGAGACCTCGTGCGGATAGAGCCTGAAGACACGCGCGGGATCGCGGATCTTCACCGCTTCCAGCATGGCGAGTGCCTTGGCTTCCGCCTCCCTGCCGCCGACCCTGTGGTGCAGGCGGTAGGCCTCGGTGATCTGCTCGCCGACCCGCATCAGCGGATTGAGCGAGAATTTCGGGTCCTGCAGGATCATCGAGATGCGGTTGCCGCGGATCGTCCGCATCCGGCGCTCGCTGGCAGCGATGAGGTCGATCCCGTCGAAGGACAGCTTCTTGGCGGCAATCGTCGCCGCCTTCGGCGTCAGCTTCAGGATCGTGCGCCCGGTCAGCGACTTGCCCGAGCCGGATTCGCCGACGATCCCGACCTTCTCGCGGCCGACACTGAAGGAGATGCCACGCACCGCCTGCACCGAGCGATGCGCGCCCTTGAAGGTGACGGAGAGGTCCTCGACCTCGAGCAGCGGCTTATCCATGGCGGGGGTCCAGGATATCGCGCAGGCCATCGCCGAACAGGTTGAAGGCCAGGCTGGTGACGAGGATGGCAAGGCCGGGAATGCCGGCGATCCAGCCATTGGTCAGGATGAACTCGCGGCCCGACGCCAGCATCGCGCCCCATTCCGGGCTCGGCGGCTGCGCGCCCAGACCGAGGAAGCCGAGGCCGGCCGCCGTCAGGATGATCGACGCCATGCTCAGCGTGATGCGCACCACGACGGAGGGGATGCACATCGGCACGACATGGCCGAGGATGATCCGGAGCGGCGATGCACCCTGCAGGCGCACAGCCGCGATATAGTCGGACTTGCGGATCGAGAGCGTCTCGGCCCGCGCCAAACGGGCGATCGGCGGCCAGGCGGCGAGCGCGATCGCGATGATCGCATGGTCGATGCTGGGCCCCAGCGCAGCGACGAAGGCGAGCGCCAGCACCAGGCTCGGGAAGGCCAGGAAGATATCGACGATGCGCATCAGCACGGTATCGACCCAGCCGCCGAGATAGCCGGAGGTGGTGCCGACGATCAGCCCGAGCGGCGCCGCGATCACCGCCGTCAGCATGGCGATGTAGAGCGTGATCCGCGCGCCGAAGACCAGCCGGCTGAAGATGTCGCGGCCGAGCTCGTCGGTGCCGAACCAATGCGCGCCAGAGGGCCGTTGCAGCCGGTTCGTCAGGTCCTGCGCGTAGATGTCATGGGTTGCGACCAATGGGGCAAACAGCGCCACCAGCGCGATCAGGACGATGATGGCGAGGCCGAACATGGCAGCGGGGTTGGCCCTGAGCCGCCACCACTTCAGCGACAATTGCTGCATCCGCGCCTGGAAAGGCGAGGACGGGACGGGGGCCGCCAGCCAGGCCCTGAAGCCTCGCCCGCCGGCCTGGTCGATGGGTTGTGGTGTCATCGCCATCTCTCAGCGGGTCCGCGGGTCGAAGACCCGGTAGAGCAGGTCGCACAACAGGTTGAGCGTGACGAAGATGACGCCGACGAGCAGCGTGCAGCCGACGACCGCGTTCATGTCGCCGGCGAGAAGCGCGTTGGTCAGGTAGCGGCCGAAGCCCGGCCAGGCGAAGACCGTCTCGGTCAATACCGCGCCTTCAAGCAGAAAGGCGTAGGACAGTGCCACCACCGTCACCACCTGCACGGCGATGTTGCGGAAGGCGTGACCCCAGACCGTGCGCGCCCAGGACAGGCCTTTCACCCGCGCCGTCACGACATATTCCTGCCCGAGCTGCTCCATCATGAAGCTGCGGGTCATCCGGCTGATATAGGCGAGCGAGCTGAAGGCCAGGATCGAGGCCGGCAGGACGATATGCGACACGGCATTGCCGAACATCTCCCAGTTACCGGCGAGCAGACCGTCGATCAGCAGGAAGCCGGTGACGGGTTCGAGATCGAACTCATAGGTGAAATCGATGCGGCCGGGACCACCGACCCAGCCCAGCGTCGCGTAAAACAGCACGAGCCCCATCAGGCCCAGCCAGAAATTCGGCGCCGAATAGCCGATCAGCCCGACGACCCGGACGATCTGGTCGAGCCAGGAGCCGCGATACATCGCCGAGAGCACGCCGAGCGGGATGCCAAGGCTCGTCCCGATCACGATCGCCACGCTGGCGAGCTCGATCGTCGCCGGGAAGACGCGGGCGATATCAGCCATCACCGGCTTGCCGGTGGTCAGCGCCATCCCGAAATCGAGATGCAGCACGCCCCAGAGATAGCGGCCGAACTGGACATAAAGCGGCTGGTCGAGACCGAGCTGCCTGTACATCGCCTGATAGGCTTCCTGGGTCACGTTGTCGCCGAGCACGGCGACGACGGGGTCGAGCGGCAGCAGGCGGCCGATGAAGAAGGTCAGCGCCGCCAGCCCGAGCAGGGTCACGGCGAAGGAGACGAGGATTCGGCCGGATGCCCTGAGCCAGGACGGAAGGATGTTCCGCCCCGGCTCGGTGCTCAGGCCGGACGCGACGGTCCGGGACATCGCGACGGCCTTACTTGGTCGCCAGCTCGTAATAGGTCCGGAAGCCGTTCCAGGTCCACGACTTCAGGTCCTTGCGCACGCCGGCGACACTGTTCATCTGGAACATGAAGGCCATCGGCCCCTTGGCCATCACATCCTTCTGGATCGAGGCATAGAGCGCGTCGCGCTTGGCCGTATCCGGCTCCAGCAGGGCGGCGTCGATCTGCTTGTTCAGTTCGAGATCCTGGTAGGCGGCGCGCCAGCTCGGGTACTGGGTCTGCTTGGCTTCCAACCGGTTGTCGGGGTTGAAGACGAGGCGCGAAGCGTTGCCATGGGCATCCGGCACGCCGGTCTGCCAGGCCAGCATCGCCGACTGGTATTCGCGCCCGCGCACCTTGCTGAAGAGCTGGGCATTGGCCATGCGTTCGAGCGAGAGCTTGACCCCGACCTTGGCGGCGTTCTGCTGGACGCTCTGGGCGATCGGGTTGGCATGGGGCAGCGTGCCGAACAGCACGCTCGCCTCGAAGCCATCGGGATAGCCGGCCTCGGTCAGGAGCTGCTTGGCCTTGTCGAGATCGAGCTTGAAGGGCTGCCCCTCCTTCTCGTCGAGGGCGCCGACGGCGCCGAGCTGGGCGAAGCTGGCGCGCGGCACGCCGAGATAGGTCATCACCGTCTTGCCGAGGCCCTCGTAGTCGATCAGGTAGCGCATCGCGAGGCGCACCTTCTCCTTGGAGAACGGGCCATCGGCGACGTTGAAGCCCCAGTAGAACAATTGCGGCCGGAGCACCTTGATGATCGAGACGTCCTTGGAGCTTTCGAGGTCCTTGAGATCTTCCGGCGTCAGGTCGCGCGCCACGTCGACATCGCCCTGGCTGAGCAGCAGGCGCTGGGTGCCGGGCTCCGCGACATGGCGGATCAGGATGCGCTTGAGGGCCGGCGCCTTGCCCCAATAGCCCTCGTTCGCCTCCAGCACGATCGATTCGCCGGCATTCCAGCGCGTCAGCTTGTAGGGGCCGACGCAGGCCGTGCGCGTGGCCAGGTACTTGTTGCCGAGATCGCTGCCCTGCTGGTTCGCCATCAGGGTCTTCTTGTCCATGATCATGGAGACCCGGTTGGCGGCGATCGCCTGCAGCACGAGCGTCGTCGGATAGGGCTTGTCCAGCTTGAGCGTGAGCGTGTCGTTGCCCGCGACGATGGTCTGCTCGACATTGTCCTTGGTGAAGCCGTACTCGGTCAGCGTCGCCGCATTGCCGAAGTTCAGCTTGACGACGCGGTGCATCGACCAGGCGACGTCCTCGGCCGTGACGGGATTGCCCGAGGGGAACTTCGCACCCTTGCGCAGGTGGAAGGTGATCTCCTTGCGGTCCGGCGAGACATCCCAGCGCTCGGCGAAGCCCGGCACGACCTTGCGTTCGTCGGCCGGATCGAAATCGGCCAGCGTATCGCAGGTGTTCTGCAGGATCTCGTTGGTGACGACCTCGCCGACCTGGGCGGGATCGAAGGTGCTGATCGCATCGACGTTCCAGGCCATCACCAGCGCGTTCTTCGGGGTCGCAGCGACGGCCGCTCCCGCGCCGGCGCAGAGGGCAGCGGCCGCAGCAGCCGAGAGGAGCCCGCGCCCGGCAAGGCGGCGCCTCGTTCCGGTCTCGTCGTTTCGGTCGGCCATGATCTCGATCCCGCTCCTTGGTTGTTGTTCGATTGGAAACGCGTTGGTCCGCCCACGCGTTTCCCGGTTCAGGCGGCCTGAGGCCGCGGCTTGATCGGCGGCTTCACCTCCGCCGGGATCGGGCAGACATAGGGCGTCCGCGTCACCCGCTCCTGATGATCCTTCCTGGCGCGCGCCAACAACGTCTCGTCACTGATCACGTCGACGGCGGTCGCCGCCATGATCTTGGCGGCATGGACCATGCCCTTATGCGCCGCCGGCGCCTTGCCCTGCGCCGTGATCTGCCAGGAATGGCCGGGCGTGCCGATGGCATGGGTCGCGACCCTAGCCTGGATGGTCGGCACCTTCCAGCTCACATCGGCGACATCGGTCGAGCCGATCATCGGCACGCCGCGCGTGCCCTGCGGCACCACGAAATCGCAGAGCGGCGTGTTCTCGCGCGGCGCGATGCCGGTCTTGCGGTAATCGTTGAGGATATCGGCCGGGCCGAGCGTCGCCTGGATCCTGGCCGCATAGGCCTTGTCGGCCGCATCGAAGGGCACGGGGCCGAGGCGGTCGATGTTCTTGAACATCGCATCTTCCAGCGGCGTGTTGCCGAGCATGTTGGAGACTGCGCTCATAATCGAGATCGAGACCGTGGTCTCGGTCATCAGCGCCGCGCCCTCGGCAATCTTCTTCACGCGCTCGTTGAGCTCCAGCATACCGGCGAGGTCGCGCGCCCGGATGGCGTAGCGCACCTTGGCCGAGGCCTGCACGACGTTCGGCGCAATGCCGCCGGCATCGAGATAGGCATAGTGGATGCGTGCATCGGACGGCGCGTGCTCGCGCATGTAGTTGACGCCGACATTCATCAGCTCCACCGCATCGAGCGCCGAGCGGCCGAGATGCGGCGCGGCGGCAGCATGCGAGGCGCGGCCGGTGAACTGGAAATCCATCCGGGTATTGGCCAGCGACATGGCGTCATCGACCTTGGTCATCGTAGCCGGGTGCCACGAGATCGCGACATCGACATCGTCGAAGGCCCCAGCGCGCACCATGAAGGCCTTGGCCGCGCCGCCCTCTTCCGCCGGGCAGCCGAAATAGCGCACCCGCCCCGGCCGCCCGGTCTTGGCGAGCCAGTCCTTCACCGCGGTCGCCGCCAGCAGCGCGGCCGAGCCCAGCATGTTGTGGCCGCAGCCATGGCCGTGGCCGCCGGCCTCGACCGGCTTCGGCTCGGCGATATTGGCCTCCTGGCTCAGGCCCGGCAGCGCGTCGTACTCGCCGAGGATGGCGATGACCGGGCCGCCCTCGCCCGCCTCACCCATCACGGCGGTCGGAATTCCCGCCACGTTTTCGGTGATGCGGAAGCCCTGCTCCTTGAGCATGGCGATATGCTCGCCGACCGAGCGGTACTCGGTATAGGCGATCTCGGGCATGCCCCAGACGCGGTCGCTCAGCGCTTCGAAGGGCTGCCGCTTCGCATCGACCAGCTCCCAGATGATCTCGGAATTCTGCATGGCTGGTTATTCCTTCTACAGATGCTCTCGCAGGAAACGGGCCACGCCGCCGAAGACGGTGCGGCGGTTCTCGATCCGGGCGAAGCCGTGGCCCTCATGCGGGATGCGCACATACTCGACCGGACGGCCCAGGCCGCGCAGCACCGAATAGACCATCTCGCTTTCGCCCGGCGGCACGCGGGGGTCGTCGAAACCCTGCGCGATGAAGAGCGGCACGCGGATCTGGTCGAGTTTGTGGATCGGCGAGAAGCGGATCAGGTTCTCGCGGTCCGCGACCGGATCGCCATATTCGACGGCGCGCAGATAGCGCCGCCACGGCCCGGTCGTCTCCAGCAGCGTCAGGAAATTGGCGATGCCGTAGAACTCGATCCCGACCTTCCAGAGTTCGGGCTGCTCGGTCAGCGCCGCCAGCACCATGAAGCCGCCATAGGAGCGGCCATAGACGGCGACGCGGTCATCGTTCACATCGGATTGCTCGCGCAGCCAGAGCCTGACCGCCCCAAGATCGGCGACGCTGTCCATGCGCAGGTGCTTGTCGTCGAGATGGTGATAGCTGCGGCCATAGCCGGTCGAGCCGCGCACGTTCGGCGCGATCACCATGATGCCCTGGCTCAGGAAGAACTGCAGGTCTGCCCGGAAGATCGGGGTCCACTGCGCCTCCGGCCCGCCATGCACCACGACCACCGCCGGGTAGCCGCCTTCCGGCACCTTGCCGCGCGGCCGGTAGACGAAGAACGGCACTTCGAGCCCGTCGAAGCTCTTGGTGCTCGCGACCGTCGGCTCGACGAATGTGGCCTGATCGAGCCCGGCCTTCGAGGCATCCGTCAGACGCTTGACCTGCTTCGAGGCGATGTCGAAGCGCCAGATATCCGGCGACGCCGTCGAGCCGTCGAGCGGAAAGACGAGCCCGGAACCATCCGGCAGCCAGGCGACGGAGCCGATCGAGCCGGCCGGAAACCCCTCGACCTCGAACTCCGCTCCACCGGCGATCTCGCGCACGAAGATGCGGTTCCAACCGCGGTCATTCGCGACATAGGCAAGGCGGTTCAGGTCCGGCGCCAGCGCCACCGCCTCGATATCCTGTCCGTCGCGCTCGACGATCCAGTTCAGCGTGCCGTCAGTCGCTGAGAAGGCGACGCTGAGAAACTCGCGGCCCTGGTCGGTGATGGTGAAGAAGCCACTGCCATCCTTCTTCATGCGGTTCGCGGCATAGCGGGCGCGGCCTTCATGCGGCAGCAGCGCCTCTCGTGCCCCGCTTTCGAGATCGAGCCGGTAGAGGTCCTGGTCGTTCATCGCATGGGTGGCGTCCGCGACCAGCAGCGAGCGCCCGTCCGGGAAGAAGGCCACAGCCTCGCGATAGCCGCTGCCCTCGAAGACGCGCCGCGCCGCCCGCGTCGCCATGTCCATCACATAGATGTCCATATGCTCGCGGTCGCGCGCGTTCGAGGCGAAGGCGATGCGCTGCCCGTCCGGCGCCCAGCAGCCCCAGACATGCACCACGGTCGAGTCGTCCGTCAGCGGCTGCGGCACGCCCGAGGCGCCCGGCACGAGCCAGAGCTGATGCCGCTCGTCGCCGCCGCAATCCATCGTAAACAGCAGGTCGCGGCTCTTCGGGTTGAAGGCGATCGCGCCGACCGGCTCCGGCATATCGGTCAGGCGCCAGGGCGCCCCCCCGGCAAGCGGCCGGAGCCAGATCTGGTGTGTACCGCTTTCGTCGCTGAGATAGGCGAGAAGCTCGCCATCCGGCGCGACCGCCGGGCTCTTGGCGCTGCGGATTTCGAGATAGGGCTCGATGCCCAGGCGGATCTGGCTGGCGGCTTCGTACATGGCAGTTCCTTCAGGCCGCGAGGGCCAGCATCGAATCGCGCAGGCGGTCGGTCGCATCGCGCAGCGCCAGAGACAGGGCCGGCGCGTTCGGCGTCGCCGCGTGGTTGGCCTCGGTCACGATGGTGAAGCGGGCCTCTGGCCAGGCCGTCTTCAGGCGCCAGGCCGTGCACATCGGCGTCACGATGTCGTAGCGCCCCTGCACGATCTCGGCCGGCAGATGCCGGATGCGCGAGACGTCGCGCAGCAACTGGCCGGGCTCAAGGAAGGCGCCGTTGACGCAGTAATGCGTGAAGATTCGGGCGAGCGCGAGCGCGGCATCCGGCGCGGTCAGCGCCGCGACATGCTCTGCATCGGGCAGGAAGGTCTGGGTCTTCCCCGAGAAGGTGCGCAGGGCGACGGCAGCCGCCAGCTGCTGCTCGCGATCGGGGCCGGTGAGCCGGCGGTAATAGGCGCCGAGCAGGTCACCGCGCTCCGCCTCCGGCACGAAATTGGCGAAGGTCTCCCAATGGTCCGGGAAGATCGTGCGCGAGCCGTGGAACCACCAGTCGATCTCGGCGCGCTCGGCCATGAAGATGCCGTGCAGGCGGAAACCGAGGCAGCGCTCGGGATGGGCCTGTCCATAGGCGAGGCCGAGGCAGCTCCCCCAGGAACCACCGGTCACCAACCAGCGCTCTATGCCGAGATGCTCGCGGATACGCTCCAGATCGGCGATCAGCGCCTGCGTGGTATTGCCCGTGAGTTCGGCCAGAGGGCTGGAGCGCCCGGCCCCGCGCTGGTCGAAGGTCACGATCCGGAAGGCGGAGGGGTCGAAGGTCTTGCGCTGGGCCGGCTTGGTGCCGCCGCCAGGGCCGCCATGCAGGAAGACGACCGGGATGCCGTCGGGATTGCCGCTCTCATCGACATGAAGCTCATGTCCGTCGCCGACCGGCAGTCGCAAGGACCGATAGGGCTCAACCGCCTCGTAGAGGGTGCTGTAATCGTCTGGCACGCCGGTCTCCGCCGAACCGGAGCGCCGGAACGCTCCCCTGATCCGGCGAGGATGGCACGCGCGAACAGCCCCTGGCCAATGCATTCGAAGCGCATTGTTTATGATGTCGCGGAATAGACCCGTCTCTTTTCCGCTCCGCTGAACGCCGCCCCGATTCGTCCCGACATTTCACCTTGCACCCGACAAGCAGCAGGTTGCCCAGCGGCTCGTGCAAAGACGATGCGACAGGTAAAGTACCCGGCCCTTCCGCCATCTGGAGGATTGCTTGCACGGCCCGGCGCCTTCCATTTCCCGTCTCAACCTCCCCGGCTTCGTCGGCGCGCTCCTGCTCGGCCCCTGTCCCGGCCGGCGCAAGGAGACGCTCGACGATGCCGCATCGCGAATGGCGCTAACAGAAGATCTGTCGCGGCTCGCTGGCCTGGGCGCGCGCGGCCTGCTCAGCCTCGTAGAAGCCAAGGAATTTCCGGACGGCTTCGCCAACGCCATAAGCGCAGCCGGTCTGCAATGGGCTCATCTCCCGATCCCCGATTACGGCGTGCCGGATGCGATCTTCATGGCGGGCTGGCGCAAGCTCGACCTGGCGCGCCGCCTGCGCGAAGGTGAGAGCTGGGCAATCCATTGCCGCGCCGGCCTCGGCCGCACCGGCACTATCGCCGCGCTCCTGCTGGTCGAGAACGGGGCCGGCGCGGCCGACGCGATCGCGCAGATCCGCCGCGAGCATGACGCGGCCGCGGTCGAGACCGAGGCCCAGGCAGATTTTCTGATCGCGCAGGAACCGGGCGCCCTCCGGCCCGCTACCACCCGTCCGGCGCCCTGAAGTCCAAAAGCGCTCCCGGCCAATCAGCCCGCAATGCCGAGCCGCTTCATCACGGCGGCCGTCAAACGCTCGCAGCGCTGGCCGGCAAAGGGGAAGGCATCGAGCAGCACCGGGCCGATCTGCTGTTCCAGCTCCCTGCGCACCAGCAGCCGCGCCCGGTGCAGCCGGGTCTTGACCGTCTCCGCCCGGATATCGAGGAGCGCCGCGGTCTCCTCGACGCTGCGCCCCTCGACCACCCGCGCCATGAACACGCCGCGATAGACATCGGGGAGATGGTCGGTCGCGCGCTCGACCAGTTGCAGGATCTGCCGCTGCGCCATCATTCGCTCCGGATCGTCGCCGCTGGTGCTGCCGGGAAAGGGGATGATCTGCGCGGGAACGCCCGGGTCCGCGGCGCGCAATGCCTTGTCCGCCCGCTTCTTCCGGCGCAGGCGGCCCAGCGCCTCGTTGAGGGTGATGCGCGACAGCCAGGTCGAAAGCGTCGCCTCGCCGCGAAAGCTGTCGAGATGGCTGAAGGCCCGGACATAGGCCTCCTGCACCACGTCCTCGGCCTCGCTGTCGTTGCGGATCACCGCCCGCGCGATGCGGTAGAGCGCCTGGTTATGCGTCGTCATGATCGTGCGGAAGGCCTGCGGATCGCCTGCGCCCGCGCGACGGGCAAGGTCGAGATCGTCCGGCGAGGCGGCACCGGCATCGTGCGCGACCGTCGGAATGGATGGCATGATCTGTCCCCCTCGCCGCATCGGATGGCGCAGACCGCAAAAGGTTCCCGATGATCGATAGCGTGGCAAGCCGGCATCTCGCCGTTTGCAGCAGCGGCAAACCTGCTTAGGCTGCCACCCGAACGATAGGCCGAACACCACGAAGGATAAAAAGCCGTGCCGATGCCGATCCGACCGATCTTCCTGGGCGAAACACGATCGCCGAGGCCGTGATGCAGGATCGCGTCAACGCCTTCGTGCCCGGCCCGCGCATTCGCATCCCCGGCCGGCCCGGCGGCTCGCTCGATGGGCTGACCTTCGCCGTCAAGGACCTGTTCGACGTCGCAGGCACGCCAACCGGCGGCGGCAACCATGACTGGGGCAAGGTCAATCCCGCCCCGAAGCACCATGCCTGGGCGGTGCAGACCCTGCTCGATGCCGGCGCCGAATTCGTCGGCAAGACCATCACCGACGAGGTCTCGCTCGGCATCCTCGGCGAGAACGCTTTCGACGGCACGCCGCTGAACACAGCAGCCCCGGATCGCGTGCCGGGCGGCTCCTCCTCCGGCTCGGCCGCGGCCGTCGCCGCCGGACTCTGCGACACTGCATTGGGCACAGATACCGGCGGTTCGATGCGGGTGCCCGGCAGCTTTTGCGGGCTCTACAGCATCCGGCCGACCCATGGCCGGCTCGACCTGACCGGGCTGATGCCGCAGGCGCCGAGCTCGGACACCGCCGGCTGGTTTACCCGCGACGCCGCAACCTTCGCCCGCGTCGGCACGGTGCTGCTCGGCGAGGCGCCCGGCCCGCTACCGACCAAATTGCTGGTCGCCGTCGACGCCTTCGGCTTCGCTGACTCGGAGGTCGCGGAAGCACTGAAGCCGATGGTCGAGCGGCTCGCTCACGTGCTCGGCGCAACGCCGCGCGACGAGATCATGGCGCCGCAGGGCCTGTCGGTCTGGGCCCGCGCGCAGCGCAGCCTGCAGCCGGTCGAGGCCTGGCAGACCTTCCGCCCCTGGATCGAGCGGGACAATCCGCGCATGGCCTTCAGCGTCGCGGCAGGGCTGATCGCAGGCTCGCAGGTTCCGGTGGCCGAGCAGAACTGGGCCGCCCTGATGCGCGAGGAAGCCCGCGCGCGGCTGCGTTATCTCCTGCCAGCCGATACGATCCTGTGCCTGCCGACGACGCCCTTCCCGGCGCCCTTGCGCGGCCTGCCGATGCCCACGCTCCGGCCGATGCGCGACCGCATCACCTGCCTCTGCGCACAGGGCGGTCTCACCGGCCACCCGCAGGTCAACCTGCCTGGCGCCTTGGTCGACGGTGCGCCCGTCGGCTTGTCCATCATCGGCGGGCGCGGCACGGATGCCAGCCTCATTGCCGTCGCACAGGCCATGGAGGCCGCATCATCATGACCGACCTGACCCCGAATATTCCCGAGATCGTGGCCGAGATCAGCGCCCTGTTCGAACGTTACGAGCAGGCCCTGATAGACAAGAACGTTGATGTCCTCGACGCGACCTTCTGGAACAGCCCCTACACGATCCGCTACGCCCTGCACGAGAATGGCTATGGCTTCCAGGAGATCCACGGCCATCGCGTTGCCCGCCCGCCGGGGCCTGGGATCAAGGAGAAGCGGGTCCGGCTGGAAATCCTGACGCTGGGCCGCGACATCGCCACGGTGAACCTGGAATTCAAGGTGCGCGGGCGCGATGTGATCGGCCGGCAGAGCCAGAGCTGGGTGCGCTTTCCCGACCTGGGCTGGAAGGTGATCGCCGCCCATGTCTCGACGATGGAGGGGCCGCGCCTCTGGTAGGCGCCGGCCCGAAAACTCAGCGCTTGCGGACGAACTCCGTCCGCAGCACGAGGCCCTTGATCGTGTCGTGGCGGCAGTCGATCTCCTCGACATTTTCGGTCAGACGGATCGTACGGATCACCGTGCCCTGCTTCAGGGTCTGGTTGGCGCCCTTCACCTTGAGGTCCTTGACCAAAACGACGGAATCGCCGTCGGCCAGCACATTGCCGGCGGCATCGCGCACCACCGGAGCGGCGGCAGCAGCGGCCGCCTGCTTCACTTCCGAGGCCGGGCGCCATTCCCCGGTCGCCTCGTCATAGATGTAATCGTCGTCGGACATGTTGTTCCCGTCTTGCGGCCGGGCGCTCGGCGTCGGCCCGATCGGGCCGGGTTACACGATGCCCGGAAGCTTCGCCAACTCCATGACTATGGATCACGATTTGGTTGCACCGTCATTGCGAGAAGCGAAGCGACGAAGCAATCCAGGGGGACTGGGTCGTAGCCGTTCAGCCCAGCCCCCTGGATTGCTTCGCTGCGCTCGCAATGACGTCGTGGTTCCGTGCCATCCGCGTGCGGCTAGACAGTGCCCAGCGGCTTCTCGGTCATCTCGGTCGCAATCGCGCCATCGATCGGCGTCTCGTAGGTCATCAGCATGTAGCCGAGCACCGAATAGAAGCCGACGGTCGCGATCAGGTCGAACACCGCCTCGCGCCCGATCGCCGCGGCGAGTTCGGCTTCGAGGGAGAGCGACAGACGCCTGTCGTCGAAGAGCGCATCGACCGCCCGCACGATCAGCCCGTCCTCGCCCTCGGGAGTTCCGCACAGCGCAGCGATGCGGGCGTCGCTCATGCCGAGCACCCGCGCCCGGCTGACATGATGCGCCCATTCATAGGGCGAGCCCATGCGGTGCGCCGCGCGCAGGATCACCACCTCTGAGCGCACCGGACCGAGCGCGCTGTCCTTGACGACATGCTGGCGCAAGGGCGCCCACGCCTTCAGCAGCGCCGGGTGATGCGCCATCGTGCGGTAGACATTGAGCGCGGTGGCGAAACCACCCTTCATCTCGGCGATGGCCTCGGGCCAGTCGGCATCGCTGATCGGCGGGCAGGGGGAGGTCGTCATCGGATGTCTCGCGGGGCTCAGGGCGTCAGGTATTTGGCGTAGAGGCCGGGCGCGCGGTCGGCCCAGATGCCGGTGAAGCTGCGATAGCGTGCGACCTCGGCGAGGTCGATCTCGATCCGCAGCACGTCCTCGCGATCATGATCGAGCGCGCCGAGTACACGGCCATCCGGCGCGACCGCGCAGGAGCGGCCGAAGAAGCGCTGCCCGCCGCGGCTGCCGCTGCGGTTGCAGCTCAGGAAGAACACGCCGTTCTCGGTCGCACGCGTATAAGCGCGGTGGATGAAGAGCGCCTCGTCGGTGACGGACGCGGTCTCGGCCCCGAAGGATGCCCAGACCGAGGTCACGATGCTCGCGCCCTGAAGCGCGAGGATGCGGGTGATCTCGGGGAAGCGGATATCGTAGCAGACCTGCATGCCGAGCCGTGTCCCCAAGACGGGATAGGTGTCGATGCTGTCGCCCCCGCTGAAGAACAGCTTCTCGTTCTGCCACTGGTGGATCTTGGTGTAGTCGCCGATCACGCCTTCCGGCCCGATCAGCAGCGAGGCATTGCGCATCACGCCGGCACGTAAGGCATCGCGCAGGCCGAGCCCGATCACGAGATGCACGCGATGCTTCGCAGCGAGCGCGACCAGCGCCTTGATCTCCTCGCCATCCGGCGCGGCGCAGGCCTCGTAGAGCGCCGCGCCGAAATGCGGCACGTCGCTGACCACCGCTCCGCCCGGCACCAAGGGCTCGACATAACCGGTGTTCGCAAGCTCCGGGAACAGGATGAGCTGCGCGCCCTTCGCCGCTTCGCCTGCGACGAACTCGTGGATGCGCCGGAAATTCTCGGCCGGAGCCAGGGACTGGACGTCCATCTGGACGAGGCTGGCGGAAATCATGCTGTGGCTCCGGCGATGCGGCGCCCGGTCGCGAAATCCCAGTCCCGTCCCGGCGCCGCGTTGATCAGCGCACGGGTATACTCGTGACGCGGCTGACCGAGAACCTCGGCGGCCGGCCCCATCTCGACGACGCTGCCGCGCTGCATCACCATCACCTCGTCGCAGATCTGGGCGGCGACGCGCAGATCATGGGTGATGAACAGCACCGCGAGATTGCGCCGCTCCTGGATCTCGGCCAGCAGCGCCAGCACCTGCGCCTGCACGGAGACGTCGAGCGCCGAGACGGCCTCGTCGGCGACGATCACCTCCGGCTCCATCATCAAGGCGCGCGCGATCGCAATGCGCTGGCGCTGGCCGCCGGAGAACTGGTGCGGGAAGCGTTCGAGGCTGGTGCTGGGCAGGCCGACCACCTCCATCAATTCGCCCGCACGCTTCAGGGCGGTCTTGCGGTTCTCGCCGAGATTGAGCGGTCCCTCGATCAGGCTCTCGCCGATGCGCAGGCGCGGATTGAGCGAGCGGTTCGGGTCCTGGAACACCATCTGCACGCGCCGGCGCGCCGGGGCCAGCGCCTGCTGGCCTTGCAGGTTGGCGATGTCCTGCCCGTTGACGCGGATCTCGCCGCCCGTCGGGTGTTCCAGCCGCATCAGGCAGCGCGCCACCGTCGACTTGCCCGATCCACTTTCGCCGACGATGCCGAGCGTGCGCCCCCGCGCCAACTCGAAGCTGACATCCTTCACCGCCCGCACGCTGCGGCTCTCGCGCGCCATCAGCTTCCCCAGCAGCGAGCCGAAGCTGAAGGTCTTCTCGAGATTGTTGATCTCCAGCACCGTTTCACCGCCAGACGAAGCGCGCGGCGCGCGCGGCGTCAGCGACGGCACGGATTGCAGCAGATCGCGCGTGTAGTCCTCGCGCGGCTGGCTCAGCACCTGCTCGACCGGGCCGGTCTCGACGATCTCGCCGCGGCGCATCACGCAGACCCGGTCGGCGATGTCGACGACCACGCCCATGTCATGGGTGATGAATAGGACGGCGGTGTTCTGCTCCTCCTGCAATTCGCGGATCAGGCTGAGAATCTGCTTCTGCGTGGTGACGTCGAGCGCCGTCGTCGGCTCGTCGGCGATCAGCAGTTTCGGCTTCAAGGCGAGAGCCATCGCGATCATCACGCGCTGGCGCTGTCCGCCCGAGAGCTGATGCGGATAGCTGTCATAGATCCGCTGGGGATCGGGCAGATGCACGGCCTCGAAGGCAGCGATTGCGGCCTCGCAGCGCTCCTTCGGACGCATCTTCGTGTGCGCCCAGTAGACCTCGTCCATCTGCAGGCCGATCGTCAGCACCGGGTTCAGCGCGGTCATCGGCTCCTGGAAGATCATCGCCATCTCGGCGCCGCGCAGTGCCTTGGTGCGGGCCGGCGTCGCGGTCAGGATATCCTCGCCGTTGAGCCGAACCGTGCCGGCCGTCGCCCGCAATTCGTCGCGCGGCAGCAGGTCCATCGCGACCAGCGAGGTCACAGACTTGCCGGAGCCGGACTCGCCCACGAGACAGAGCGTCTCGCCGGGATGGATGTCGAAGCTGATGCCCTTCAGGATGTCGCTGGGCTGGCGCCCGCGCGTCGCGACCTTGAGATCGCGGACGGAGAGCACGGGCTGGGTCGCGGCGGTCACCATCACGGAGCCCTCCCCTGCATCTTCGGATCGAGCCGGTCGCGCAGCGCGTCGCCGAGCAGGTTGATCGAGAGGATGCAGAGCGAGAGCACGATCGCCGGCCAGAACACCAGCCAGGGGTTGATCGCGAAGTAGAGCCGCCCCTCGGCCATGATGTTGCCCCAGCTCGGAACCTCCGTGCCGATGCCGACGCCGAGGAAGGAGAGCGCTGCCTCCGTCAGGATGGCGGAGGCGTACATATAGGTGCCCTGCACGATCAGCGGCGCGATCGTGGTCGGCAGCAGATGCTTGCGGATCAGCTTGCCCGGACGGGTGCCGAGCAGCACGGCGGCATCGACATAGGTCTCCTCGCGCGCCGCGATGACCCGCGCCCGGACGAGGCGCACCACCTGCGGGATCGCCGGGATCATGATCGCGATGATCACGGTGACGAGCCCGCCCCGGACCAGCGCGACGATGGCGATGGCGAGCAGGATGCCGGGAATGGCCATCAGCCCGTCCATCATCCGCATCAGCACCCCGTCGATGCCGCGATACCAGCCGGCGATCAGGCCGAGCGGCAGGCCGATCACGATCGCGCCGATGGCGACGCCGGCACCGACCAGAAGCGAGACCCGCGCGCCATAGACCACGCGCGAATAGAGGTCGCGGCCGAACGAGTCCGTGCCCAGCCAATAGATGTCCGAGGCCGGCTTCAGCCGCATCGCGGCGTTGAGCCTGGTCGGCTCGAAATTCGCGAGCAGCGGCGCGAACACCGCCATCACGATCACGGCGACGAGGACGATGACGGCGAGCGCCGTGGTCCAGTGCGGCGGATTGTCGAGCAGGCGGCGACGCGGCAGCGCGCCCTGCGCGGGGTTCGACGGGGCGCTCATTGGTAGCGAATCCTCGGGTCGGTCAGGGCATAGGAGAGATCGATCAAGAGGTTGATCAGCACATAGGTGCCGGCCGTCAGCAGGATGATCGCCTGGATCAGCGGGTAGTCGCGGGCGAGCACGCCATCGACCACCAGCCGCCCGAGACCGGGGATGTTGAACACGGTCTCGGTGACGACGACACCGGAGACCATCATGGCGAAGCCGGTGCCGACCACGGTGAGGATCGGGATCGCCGCATTGCGCAGCGCGTGGCGGAACAGCACGATCCGCTCGCCCAGCCCCTTGGCGCGGGCGGTGCGGACATAGTCCTCGCGCAGCACCTCCAGCATCGAGGCGCGCGTCATCCGCGAGACCAGCGCGATATAGAAGAAGGAGAGCGCCAGACCCGGCATCAGGATACGGTGGAAGAACGGGCCGAAGCCATCGGCCAGCGCCTTGTAGCCCTGCACCGGGAACCATTTCAGATTGACCGCGAAGACCGCGATCAGGACGTAGCCGATCACGAAGATCGGCACGGAAAAGCCGACGACCGAAAGCGCCATGACGAAGCGGTCGACCATGCCGCCATGGCGCCAGGCGGCGAGCACGCCGAGCGGCAGCGAGATCACCACGGTGAAGATCATCGCCATGACCGCGAGCGCCAATGTCGGGCCGATGCGCTGGCCGATCATCTCCAGCACCGGGCGCTGCGAGATCAGCGAGGAGCCGAAATCGCCCTGCGCCATATTGGCGATCCAGGCGACGAACTGGCCGGCGATCGGCTTGTCCAGTCCGAGATTCTCGCGGATGGCCGCAAGCTGCGCCGGCGTCGCCTGGTCACCGGCGATGGCCTGCGCCGGATCGCCCGGCGTCAACCGCAGCAGCAGGAAGACGAACAGCGCCACGAAGAACATGACGGGGATCGCCATCATGAGCCTGCGCAGGAAATAGGAAGCCATGGAGTTCTCCACGCCTGGGCACCCGCCCAAGCGGGCAATGCCGGAAGTCGGGCCGTTCAGGCCGGGCGGCGGATCGCCGCCCGGCGCGCCAGCGTTACTTGCTTACGCCCCAGAACAGAGTGATCGGGCCGGGCTGGAGGTTCTTCAGCTTGGCATTCCAGGCCGCGACGGACTGGAATTCGCCGGCATTGAAGTAGAAGCCCTCGTCGAAGGCGATCTGCTGGATCTCCCGGGCGATCTTCTTCTGCTCGTCGAGGGACGTTGCGGCGTTATAGGCGGTGCGCAATTCCTCGACACGGGCGCTTTTCGGCCAGCCCGCCCAGGCGGTATCCGAGCCCGAGCCGTCGAGCAGCGCATGCACGGTCGGGTTCCAGATGCCGGACACACCCCAATAGGTGAAGAAGAAGTTCCAGCCGCCCTGCGCCACCGGCTGCCAGCCGTTCTTGCGCGATTGCAGCGTCGCCCAGTCCATCGAGGCGACATCGACCTTGAAGCCGGCCTCGCGCAGGCGCTCGGCCGCGACGATCGGCTGGGTCGAGAGGATCGTCAGGTCGGTCGGCTGCATCATCAGCACCGGGGTGCCGTCATAGCCGGAGGCCTTGAGCAGTTCCTTGGCCTTGGCCATGCGCTCCTTGGCGCTGCCCTTCAGGTATTCGGAGCCAGCATCGGAGGCGAGCGGCACGTCGCAGCCATAGACCGAGGCGCAGAGCTTGTAATACTGGCTGTCGCCGACCGCAGTCTGCATCAATTGGTCCTGATCCAGCGCGTACATCGCGGCCTGGCGGACCTTCGGATTGTCGAAGGGCGGCAGGCGATGGTTGAAGCGGCCGGTGACCTGGCTGCCCAGCGCGTTGATCGCGCCGGTCTTGATCTCGTCATTGGCCTTGAGCAGCGGCAGCAGGTCGATCGTCACCTGCTCGATCAGGTCGACATCGCCGGATTGCAGCGCATTGATCGAGGTCTGCATGTCCGGCATCGCCTTCCACACGACCTTGTCGACATTGATCACCTTGCCGCCGGCGGTCCAGCTCATCGGCTCGGAGCGCGGCTTGTAGTCCTTGTTCTTGACGTAGACGGCCTGGTCGCCCGGCCGGTACTGCTCCGCGACGAAGCGGAACGGGCCGGAGCCGACCATCTCGGTGACCTGCTTGCCTGCCGGCGTCTCGGCGAGGCGCTTCGGCATCATGAAGGGCGGCACCGGCGAAGGCTTGGCCAGCAGATCCAGCACCTGCCCGAAGGGCTTCGCCAGCTTGATCACCAGCACCTTGTCGGAGGTCGCCTCGATCGAGGCGACATGCGCCATCATCGTGCGGGCGGCACCGTCATTCTCGCCCCAGCGCTTCAGCGAGGCGACGCAATCGGCCGCCGTGACCGGCGTGCCGTCATGCCATTTCAGCCCGTCGCGCAGCGTCAGCGTATAGGTCAGCTTGTCGGTCGAGACGGCGTAATCGGCCATTTGCGGCTGCGGATTGTACTTGGCGTCCATGCCGAGCAGCGTGTCGAACACCATGAAGCCATGGGTGCGCACGATCTGGGCGGTGCTCAGGATCGGGTCGAGCGTGCGAAGCGGCGCCTGCATGACGACATTGAGCGTCGTCTCGGCCAGGGCCGGCATGGCAGAGAGGGAGCCCGCGAGCAGCGCCGCGGCGCCGAAAGTCTTGAACCGAAAACTCATTGTTATCCCCTTGTTTTTGGTTGCTTGGGTTGGTGGGCGTCGTCAGGCGCGAGCCTCGCTCCACGGATAGGCCTTGGCCGTGTCGAGCTGTCGGTACGGGATCAGCCGCACATCGGCCGGACCGAGATCGGGCGAGTCGACCACGAGGATCCGGTCCGCCATCGGCTCGTAATAGTCGCGAAAATGCGTCTTCGAGCGCAGCAGGATGACGTCGTAATCCTCCGGCTTCTCGCCGAAGATGAAGAACGGATCGCCATCGACGGCGAAGGCGAAATGCGAGACCACGGAGATACGGATCGCGCCGATCTGGATCAGTGCGGTGAGGCCGAGATCGACGAAGCTGCCGCGCTGATAGCGCCCGGAGACGTTGAAGGATTTCGGTCCCGACCAGAGCACCCGAGCAGCGGCCTCGACCGGCCCGCCGGTCTCTGGCGCCGTCTTGCCGGCAAGCGCGACCGTGATATCAGCGCCCTCGCCTGCTGCATGCGCCTGCGCGGCGGTCTCGGGATCGAGCAAGAACGGCACGTTGACCCGCCCGACATCGCGGCGAAGCAGCGCCCGCAGCAGATGGGTCGAGTCATTCATCCGGTCGGCATGCTCGAGCAGCACGATCGGCCGGCTCTGCGCGGGCTTGCGCGCGATATCGGCCAGCGCCTCCTCGACGCTCAGGATCGGAATCGCGTTGGCGATGGCTTTCCGCGCCGCGCGCAGACGATCCGAAAAGGCCTGTGCCCTGGCCTCGGCCGCTTCCTGCCCGTCCCAGTCCAGGCAGATCACCGACATGCCCGTGTTGGCGCTGTCGGCATAGGAGAAACCGGCCATGACCGAGACGTCGCAATCGCCGGCCTGCTCGGCCGCGCGCGCCTCGGCGATGATCGAGGCCAGCGGCTCCAGCGCTGTCGCGGACATGATCGAGGGAATGACGACATCGGGCCGCGCCACGGCGAGGCCGGGCCGGCGCCCCTCGCGCAACAGCCTGAGCAACGCACGCGCCGCCCGCTCGCCGGTCTCGCCCATGTCGATATGCGGGGAGTGGCGATAGGCGACGGCGATATCGGCACCGCGCAGCGTCTCGCGGTCGATATTGCCGTGATAGTCGAGCGCGACCGCGATCGGCAGCGCCGGGAAGGCCGCGCGCACCGCATCGATGACGTGCCGCTCGACATCGGCGTAACCGGCCGCCCAGCAGGCGCCGTGCAGGAACAGGATGACGCCGTCGAGCCGGCCGCTCTTGCCGAGACCTTCGACGATCTCGCCGGTGTAATGCGCGACCGCCGCGTCCGCCGTCGGCCCGAGCGCGCCAAGCAGCGTGTGGAACAGCGGCACGAATTCGGCGCCTTCCGCCTCGCAGACCTTCAGGCAGCCGCCGGGCACCGTATTGGTGCCGCGGAACCGCTCCGTCAGCTTCGCGCCCCGCACGCAGACGCGCTCGAACTCCGCCAGCTCCACGATCTGCGGAACGGCCGTGACCGATTCGAGATTGAAGCCGGCGAAGGCGATGCGTGCTGCCATGGCGACCGTCAGCTCCTGACCGCCGCATCGATCGCGCCGCCGATCCGCTCGACGATCTGGTCGATCTCTTCCGGACGGATGATGTAGGGCGGCGCCAGCAGGACATGGTCGCCGATCCGGCCGTCGATGGTTCCGCCCATCGGGTAGCAGAGCAGGCCGCGCGCCATCGCTTCCTTCTTGATCCGGGCGTGCATCTTCAGCGCCGGGTCGAAAGGCGCCTTGGTCTCCTTGTCGGCGGCGATCTCGATGCCGCGGAACAGGCCGCGCCCGCGGATATCGCCGACATGGGCGTGCTGGCCGAGCCGCGCATCGAGCCCGGCCTGGAGGCGCTCGCCCATCAGGCGGACATTCGCCAGCATCTCCGGCTGCGAGATCAATTCGACGACCTTGAGCGCCGCAGCCGCGGCCATCGGATGGCATATATAGGTGTGGCCGTGCTGGAACAGGCCGGAGCCTTCGGCGAAGGCGCGGTAGATCCTGTCGGAGAGCAGCACAGCGCCGATCGGCTGGTAGCCTCCACCGAGCCCCTTGGCGATGGTGACGAGGTCGGGCGAGATGCCCTCCTGCTCGCAGGCGAACATCGTGCCGGTGCGTCCCATGCCGCACATCACCTCGTCGAGGATCAGCAGCACGCCGTATTTGTCGCAGATGCTGCGAATGCGGGTGAAGTAATCCGCGACCGGGCCAACGGCGCCGAGCGTCGCGCCGACCACCGGCTCGGCGATGAAGGCGATGACCTCGTCCGCGCCGAGCTCCAGAATCTTGGCTTCCAGCTCGTCGGCGAGCCGGGCGGCATAGGCTTCCGGCGTCTCGCCATCCCTTTGGTCGCGATAGGCGTAGCAGGGCGAGACATGATGGGTCTCGGGCAGGATCGGCTGGAACTGCGCCCGCCGCCAGGCATTGCCGCCGGCTGCCAGCGCGCCGAGCGTATTGCCATGATAGCTCTGCCGGCGCGCGATGAAATGGCGACGCTGCGGCTGGCCGATCTCGACGAAATACTGCCGCGCCATCTTCATCGCGGCCTCGACGGCCTCCGAACCGCCGGACACGAGATAGACGTAGTCGAGCCCCTCCGGCGCCAGGCCGACCAGCCGCTCGGCCAGCTCCTCGGCGACATCGGTGGTGAAGAACGAAGTGTGGGCGTAGGCGATGCGATCCATCTGCGCGCGCATCGCGGCCATGACCTCGGGATGGCCGTGCCCGAGGCAGGAAACGGCAGCGCCGCCCGAACCGTCGATATAGCTGCGCCCGTCCGCGTCGGTGATGAAGATGCCTTGCCCCGCAACGGCTTGCGGCAGGCGGCCGCCGATCGAGCGATGGAGAATCCTGGTCATCTCGGCATTCCCGGACTGGCGCGGACAGAGCGCCGCGGCGCGCAGCCTCATGACATGCCCCACGAAAGAATGCAACATTTGTTTTATATGATACAAATAAGATACGATTGAGTCTTAAACTGTTTCAGCGAAACGCTCTGTTGCAACGCCCTCAACCTGAGGGAAAGCCGAGAAACCGTTTGAAATCCATCCGCCGCGCGGGAATGGTCGCGATCGGACAGAGAAGGGCGCGATTCAAATGTTGCAGGCCGATCCCTTGCGCGAGCGCATCGTCAGCCTCTTCGACGGCATGTCCCCGCAATTGCGGCAGGCGGCGCGCTACATCATCGAGCACCCGCAGGAGGTGGCGCTGGTCTCGATGCGCGAATTGGCCCGCAATGCCGGCGTGCAGCCCTCGACGATGACGCGGCTCGCCAAGTTCCTCGGGCTTGCCGGTTATGACGATATCCGCGCCCATCATGCCGAGGCGATCCGCTTCCGCGTCGACGGCTTCGCGGCGCGCGCGATGCAGAATGACGACAGCGAGCAGGACATGGCGGCCGCGCAATTGTCGCGCCGCATGCTGCAGGGCCTCGCCGCCCAGATCGCGCGCCTGACGGAGCCTGCCTCGCTGGAGCGCCTCGCCACGGCCGCCGATCGCCTCGCACAGGCCCGCCGGATCTACGTGCTCGGCCTGCGCTCATGCCATTCGGTCGCCTGGCACTTCCATTACGTGATGACGCTGCTCGGCGAGAAGACGGTCCATCTCGACGGCCCGGCCGATACGGTCGGCGACGGGCTGATCCGGGCCGGGGCGGAGGATGTGCTGCTCGCCATCTCGATCAACCCTTACGCCCTGCACAGCCTCGAGCTGGCGCAGCTCGCGCGCGAGAAGGGCCTCGGCGTCATCGCGATCACCGATAGCGAGGTCTCGCCGCTGGTCGGCATCGCTGATCTGGCGATTCTCTGCTCGACCGAGAGCCAGAGTTTCTTCCATACGCTGGCGCCGGCGCTCGCGATCTCAGAGGTGCTCTGCGGCCTGCTCGCCAACAAGGACCGCACGGCGGCACTCGCGGCGCTCCAGCGCGCCGACCGTCACCTGCTCTCGCTGAACACCTATGCGACGGCGATCCCGCGTCGCCGCATCTGAGCATTCCTGCGCGCCTCGCTTCAGGACCGCTCCAACCGGGCGACACCGGCGCGGCAATTTATCCCGACGGCTGCGGCATGCAGACCCTATGATCCGGCAGGCTGGAGCCGCCACTGACGTTGAGAAGCCGGCATGCGCCGGCCTGGAAGAAGGAGACCCCTCGTGCCTGATACCCTCTTGATCCGGAATGTGCGCCCCGCCGGCGGTGCTGCGACCGATGTGCTGGTCCGTGACGGGCGGATCGCCGCGATCGGCGCCGGCGCGACCGGGGGCGACGCGAGTTTCGATGCCGGCGGCCGCCTGATGATTCCCGGTCTGGTCGAGGCGCATACCCATCTCGACAAGAGCTTCTGGGGCATGGGCTGGCACAAGCACACCGCTGGCCCTGCCCTGATCGACAAGATCGAGACCGAGCGCCGCAACCGCCGCGAATTCGGCATCGACGCCGACCGCCAGTCCGGCCGGCTCGTCGCCCAGATGGTCAAGCTGGGCACCACCCATATCCGCAGCCATGTCGACATCGACACCGAGACCGGCATCGCCGGCATCGAGGGTGTCATGGCCATGCGCGAGCGGCTCAAGGATGTGATCGACGTCGAGATCGTCGCCTTCGCGCAGTCCGGCCTGCTGATCCGGCCCGGTACGCTCGAACTGGTCGACCGGGCGATGGCGATGGGTGCCGAAGTCGTCGGCGGCCTCGATCCCTGCGCGGTCGACCGCGATCCGAAGGGTCATCTCGATGCGATCTTCGGCCTCGCCGAGAAATACGGCCGCCCGCTCGACATCCATCTGCACGAGCGCGGCGAGATGGGCGCTTTCTCGATGGACCTCATCCTCGAGCGGGTGCGCGCCTTGGGCATGCAGGGCAAGATCGCGATCAGCCACGCCTTCTGCCTGGGCATGCCCGATATCGACCATGTCCGCCGGCTGATCGACGATCTCGCGAAGGAGCGCATCGCACTGGTCACCACCGCACCCGCGAGTTCACCGGCTCCCTCGGTCATGGCCTGTCTCAAGGCCGGAATCGTCATCGCCGGTGGCTCCGACGGCGTGCGCGATAGCTGGAACCCCTATGGCATGGGCGACATGCTAGAGCGCGCGACGCTGGTCGGCCTGCGCAACAATTTCCGCCGCGACGAGGAGATGGAGCTGGCGCTCGACGTCTGCACCTATCAGGGCGCCAAGGTGATGGGCATCGAGAACTACGGCCTCGACGTCGGCTGCACCGCCGATTTCGTGATCCTGCCCGGCGAGACGATCTGCGAAGCCATTGTCGAGCGCCCCGCCGACCGCACCGTCGTCAAGCGCGGCAGGATCGTCGCCCGCCACGGCGAACTGACCCAACCGATCGCCTGACGAGCCGATCCGCGTCACGAGCGGCGGCGCGGGGCTTCAAGCCTTGCGGCGCCGTTTCACGGAAGGTCCTGCGCTCGGGCGAGCTCGGCCTGGGCCTCGGCCTCGCGCCCGAGCAGCTTGAGCGACTGCGCCTTGTGCCGGCGATAGAGCGGATTGCTGGGGTCGGACGCGATCGCGATCTCGATCGCGGTGATCGCCTCCTCGTGCCGGCCGAGCGAGCGCAGGCTGTTGCCCTTGTGAAAGGCGAAATCGTAGCGGCCGGGATCGCGCGCGAGCAGTTCGTCCATCACGGCGACGGCGGCCTCGTGGCGACCGAGTTCCCGCAGATAATTCGACTTGTGATAGCGCAGGAACGGGGCTTCGGGCTTTTTCGCCACGCCCGCATCGAAGGCCGCCAGCGCGGCTTCCGGCTGCCTCATCGCCCGATAGGCATAGGCGATGTAGAAATGGAATTCGACCTCGTCAGGGCACGCGGCCAGCACCGTCTCGAAGGTGCGGATCGCCTCTTCGTGGCGCCCGAGTTCATGGAGATAATAGCCTTTGTAATAGGTCAGGTCGGCATCAGCAGGATGCTGCGAGAGCGCGGCTTCGATGGTGGCCAGCGCCTCCTCGTATTGCTCCGCCTTCTCGGCCTGTTTCGCCTGCCGGATCATGGCCGCGCCCGGACCGGCCGCGGCGCCCTCGCCCCGGAAGATCGCGAGCACGCGTTCCTGACTGAGCGCCTGCGCATGCTCCAGCGCGGACTTGCCGTCGCGATCCCTGAGATGCGGGTCGGCACCCGCCCCGACCAGCGCCTCGACCACGTCGCCATAGAGCCGGCCGCCATCGCCGAGGATCACGGTTTCCAGCAGCGCCGACCAGCCGAGATCATTGGCGCGGTCCACCGGGATGCCTGCGGTCAGGCAGACTCGGACCGTGTGCAGAAAGCCCTTCTCGCTGGACGGCAGCAGCGGCGTGCCGCCGAAGCGGTTGACGCTATGCGGATCGGCGCCCGAGGCGATGGTCAGCTTCAGGATCTCGTTGAAGCCGTTCGCCCCGGCGCAGAGATAGGGCGAGAGCATGGTGATGTCGCGGGCATTGACGTCGCTGCCGGCCGCGATCAGACGCCGCGCCAGCGGCAGGTCGTTCTTCTGGGTCGCCGCCATCAGCGCCGTCCGGCCGGTCGCGTCCCTGGCGTGCACCTGGGCGCCTTCCGCGAGGAGGCGCTCGATGGCGGCCATGTCGCCCGTGTCGGCGGCAGCGATCAGGGGCGGAGTGGCGGACGGGACGTTCATCGGTCTTCCCTATCCCCGCAGGCGCGCCCGCACCAGTCTCGTCGAGGCACCGGGAGGCCGTAGCGCCTGCAACGGCAACGCGCTCGAAACCGCGCGACGCTGCGAACGCCCCCCGAAAACACCCCGCTGCCGGCTCGGCAAGATCGGGGCGATCGACCTCGCTATCCCTGAAGACGGAGGCTGCGCGGAGGCCGCATGACGCAATGAATTCCTTCTCCGAGCCTGTGAAAACTTGGAATTCCCTGCGATTGACCCGACCCGAAAACCCCGGGATGCTCGAAGCCATCGGAGCGATCCGGTCGCGGGATTTGTCGGAGCAGCTTGCGCCGCGTCAACAACGCTAAAAGCACCACGCAGTGTCGTGGGCTCCTGAGATGGAGACACGCGCGTGGTTTATGCTCTCATCGTCAACGGCCTGCTGCGGCTATCCGCCTTCCTGCGCTGGACGCGAACCGGCTAAGGCGTCCACGCCGGCTCCATCGATCGCTCCCGGGCAGCGGGTCGCACGTAAGAACTTCAAACATCAGGGCTCGCGAATCGCCTTGTCTCGGCGCAGCCGGCCTGTTAAACGTTTTTCCGTAAAACGTTTAACAGGCTTCTCGATGGACAATCCGCGCGTCACGATCCGGGATGTCGCCGCCCGCGCGGGCGTGTCGATCGCCACGGTTTCGAACGTCTTCAGCGGCAACAAGCCGGTGAATGCCGATCTGCGGGCGCGCGTGCTCAAGGCCGCCGATGAATTGGCCTATCAAGTCGACCGCGCAGCCTCGCAACTGCGCTCGGGCCAGGCTCGCGTGGTCGGCGTTCTCGTCCCCGATCTCGACGACGTCTTCTTCACCTCGCTGGTCTCGCAGCTCGAAGTGCTCGCGCAGAAGGACGGCTACGACATCCTCGTCGCCAGTTCCCGCGACGATCTCGGGCTGGAGCAGTCGCGATTGCGCACCCTGCTGGCCTGGCGTCCGTCGGGGTTGATCGCGGTGCCTTGCTCGGACGCGATTCCCGAGGCGCTGCGCAACGAGATCGGCCGTCTGCCGATCGTCTTCGCCGACCGCGTGCCGCCCGAGGGCTCGGTCGTCGACACCGTGGCGATCGACAATCGCGAGGCCGGCGAGATCGCGGCGCGTCATCTTCTTGCCAAGGGCCATCGCGACATCCTGGTCGCCGCCTCCAGCCTCGCCATCTCGCCGATCCGCGAGCGCGTCCGCGGCGCCTGCGATCTCATCCGGACCATGCTGGGCCGGGAGCCGACGGTGATCGAACTCGGCTCGAACGCCGATCGCGGCGCCGCAACCTTCCTGCACTGGCTCGAACGACACAAGCAGCCGAGCGCCGTCATCGCACTGACCAACGTCACGACGCTGAGCACGCTCTCGGCGCTGGCCCGGATGCGGATCGACATCCCCGATCCCGTCTCGGTCGTCGGCTTCGACGACTACCCCTGGATGAGCGCCCGCAAGACAGGCTTGACCGCAATCCGCCAGCCGATCGCCGGGATCGCCGAAGCCGCCTGGAACCGCCTGCGCGCCCGCATGGCCGGAGACCAGGCGCCGCCCACGCATTCCGTGCTGCAGGCCGGCCTGCAGGCCCGCGATTCCGTGCGCGACCTCGCCGCCGGGCCAGAGCGCGGCAACAGCCACGATCGCGATCTGCATCCGAACCTGGAAGGAGCAGCCGCCTCGCCCAAGGCAGTGCACTGACGAAAACAACCTACGGACGCCGAGCGTCCGGGCCACCGGGCCGACAGAGCCCGGGCAAAAGAAGTCCTGGAGGAAAAAGTGCAGCTTCAACGAACGGCACGACTGTTGCCGCTGCTTGCGCCGGTGCATCTGCTCATCCTGAGCGTGATCGTGCTGCCGTCGCTCTATGTCGTCTGGCTGAGCCTGAACACGTCGAGCTTCGGCCAGGCGCCGAGCTTCGTCGGCCTGCAGAACTACTGGCGCGTCCTGACCGATCCCGCCTTTCACAGCGCGCTCTGGAACACCGTCGTCCTTGTCGTCGTCGCCGTGCATCTGGAACTGGCCGTCGGCCTCGGCATGGCCCTGCTCTTCGCCAGCGGCCTGCCCTTCCGCCGCTTCCTGCTCGTCGCGGTGCTCGCGCCCTATGCGGTCAGCGAGGTCACGGCGGTGGTGATGTGGCGCTTCCTGTTCGACCCCGATGCCGGGCCGATCACGCTGGCCTTGCGGGCGCTCCACCTGCCGACGCTCGACTGGTCCTTCGAGCCCTCGCACGCGATGACCCTGATAGGCCTGCTGACGATCTGGCTGCATCTGCCCTTCACCTTCGTGATCGTCTATGCGGCGCGCCTCGCCATTCCCGCCGAGCTCTACGAAGCTTCACGGATCGATGGCGCAACACGCTGGCAGGCCTTCCGGCAGGTGACGCTGCCGCTGCTTGCTCCGGCCATGCTGATCGCCCTGCTCTTCCGCTACATCTTCGCCTTCCGCCTGTTCTCTGAGGCCTGGCTCCTGACCAAGGGCGGGCCGGCCCGCTCGACCGAAGTGGTAGCGATCTACCTCTATCAGGAGGCCTTCAGCTTCAACGCCTTCGGCCCGGCGGCGGCGACAGCCTGGATCATGGTTCTGGCCTCGCTGCTGCTCGCCGGCGCCTATGTTGTCCTGCTCAAGCGTGGAGGTGTCGCCCATGCGCACTGAGCGGCTTCTGATCGGGCTGGGCAAGGCGCTCGCCGTCGCGGCGATCCTGTTCTGGTCGCTGTTCCCGATCCTGTTCATCGCAATGTCCTCGCTGAAGCCCGGCCAGGACATCTTCGCGGTACCGCCGAAATGGCTGTTCACCCCGACCTTCAAGCACTACGCCGAGCTCTGGCGTTCCTGGGGCGTGTTCTTCGAGGGGCTGCTCAACAGCCTGCTGATCACGGTCGGCGCGACGCTGCTCGCGATCGTCGCCAGCGCCTGCGCCGGCTATGTCTATTCGCGGAATTCCGGCCGCTGGCTCGGTGCGAGCCTGCTCGGGCTGATCATCGTCAGGCTGATCCCGCCAATCGTGGTGACGCTGCCGCTCTTCCCGATCGTGAACTGGCTCGGGCTCAGCGACACCCATCTCGTCCTGATCCTGCTCTACGCCACCTTCTTCGTCTCGCTCGGCACGGTACTGATGCGCACCTTCATGGACCAGATCCCGCGCGAGCTGGACGAGGCAGCCGCGATGGATGGCGCCAGCCGCGTGACCATCCTGCGCAAGGTCATCGCGCCATTGGCGATGCCGGGCGTGCTCGCGGTCGCGGTCTTCGTCATCGTCTTCTCGTGGAACGAGTTCCTCTTCGCCTTCATCTTCACGGCGACGAAGGCCAAGACCGCCCCGCTCGTGATCTCCGAGATGATCGGCTCCATCGACGGCGTCGATTGGGGGATCCTGTTCGCCGCCGCGACGGTGCAGCTCGTGCCCGTCCTTCTCTTCGTCGTCTTCATGAACCGCTACCTCGTGGCCGGCCTCACCGCCGGTTCGACGAAGGGGTAGCCAACCACAAGGAAAAGAGGGAGGAAGAACATGTCGAACAAGCCTGAAACCAAGCTCACCCGCCGTGCCTTCGTCGCCGGTTCCGCCGGTGTCGCCGCCGCACTCACCGTTGGCCCAGCACGCGCCGCCGGCAAGACGCTGAACGTGCTCAGCCACAAGGTCCACCAGACCGTTCTCGGTAGCGGCGACGGCGACCTGATGGCCGGCTGGCGCAAGGCCAACGATGCCGAGATCGCCTTCACCACCTTCGATTCCAACCCGTTGCAGGACCGGCTCTTCCGCGAGGCCAGCCTGAAGGAGACCGAATACGGCGTCGGCTATCTCATCGACAACCGGCCGACTTCGCAGATCGCCGCCTTGTTCGAGCCGCTCGGCCCCTATCAGGACAAGGACGCGATCGAGGATTTCGGCGACATCGCGCCCGGCCTCGTCCAGGGCATGACGGTCGACGGCAAGCTCATCGGCATCCCCGTCCGCCACGCGACGCAAGGGTTGTTCTATAACGAGGCGCTGCTGGAAGAGGCCGGCATCCCCGCTCCGCCGACGACGCTGGAAGAGCTGATCGAGCAGGCGAAAAAAACGACCTTCACCTCCAAGGCCGGCACGCCGGTCACCGGCATGGTGCTGGCAAGCGACCTCGCGGTCTTCCCGGTGATGTTCGCCCGCGCCTATGGCGGCGACTTCATCAGCCCCGATCTCAAGCTGGTGCCGAACCGCGAGGCGCTGGAGCAGGGACTTGGCGCCCTGCGCGGCATGTTCGAGGCCGGCAGCCTGCCCCGCAGCTACGCCACGACCAAGAACGACGACCAGGTGACATGGTTGCAGCAGGGCCGCGCCGCCTTCACCGTGCTGCCCTTCGCGCGGGGCGCGCAGCTCAACAATGCCGAGCAGAGCAAGTTCCCCGGCAAGATCAAGGCCGTGCCCTTCCCCGGTTCCAAGGCGATCGAGGGCAAGATGCCGATGGCCTCGGTGGTCGAGGCCTGGGCGATGTCGATCCCGAAGAACGCCAAGGACAAGGCGCTGGCCTGGAGCTTCATCAAGGAAGTCTCCAGCAAGCGCGTGACGCTCGGCATGGCGATCAACGGCAACGGCCCGGTCCGCGTCTCCTCCTATGCCGATGCCGGCCTCAAGGCGAAGAACCCGCTCGCCGCCGTCGAGGCCAAGGTTCTGGCGACGGCGCGCGGCGCCTTCCCGCCCTTCCCCGAAGCTGCCCGCGCGCAGGCGACCTTCCTCGAGGAGGTCCAGCTCGCCGTGCTCGGCCGCAAGCCGGTCAAGGACGCCGTCTCCGCCATCATCGAGCGCGTCAAGCCGATGATGCCGGCCTGATCATCGTCTCGGCCTGCGGGGCACGCTGACCCGCAGGCCTTTGCCCCATTCGCTGCACCTTGAAGGATCTTCATCATGTCGACCGTTGCGACCCGCTTCATCGAGGAGCCGGCCCGCTCCATCCCCGTCTCCGCCGAATATGACGTGCTCGTCGTCGGCGGCGGCCCCTCGGGCCTGACCGCTGCGCTGGCGGCAGCCGAAGACGGCCTGCGCGTCGGGCTGATCGAGAGCCGCAGCTTCGTCGGCGGCAACATGACCATCGGCCTGCCGGTGCTCGGCTTCCTCGGCCAGAAGGGCAACCAGATCATCGACGGGCTGCCGCAGAAATTCATCGAGCGCCTGCGCCGCGAGCGCCAGGGTGCCAGCGAGCACCGGCCCTGCCCGCTCCACATGGGCATCACGCTGGTCGAGCCCGAGGCGGTGAAGACGGTCGCGCTGGAGATGCTGACGGAAGCCGGCGTCGACGTGCTGTTCTACACCTTCTTCGCCGGTGCACTGGTCGAGAACGACACCATCCGCGGCGTCATCACCGAGAGCAAGAGTGGCCGTACCGCCATCCTCGCCAAGGTCGTGATCGATTGCAGCGGCGATGCCGACGTCGCCTACAGCGCAGGCGTGCCGACCGAGAAGGGCAACGAGCATGGCGGCATGCAGCCGCCGACGCTGATGTTCTGCCTTGCCGGCGTCGACACCGACGCGCTCCGACTCTCGATCGCCAACGCCCCGCCGGCAGCGCGCACCTATCTCACCGACTTCATCCCGGCCGAGTATTTCGGCCAGAACCACCAGTTCATCGTCGTCGGCATGCGCGAACTCATGGCCAAGGCCAAGGCCGAGCGCGGCCTGCAGATCCCGAACGAGCGCACTATCATCATCACCGGCCTGAAGAAGGGCGAGGTCTGGATCAACATGACCCGCGTCAAGGGCACGGATGGGACCGACGCCCGCAGCCTGACCAAGGGCGAGATCGAGGGCCGCGCCCAGATCGACGACATCGTCGCCTATCTCATCGGCTATGTGCCGGGCTTCGAGAACGCCTATTTCACCAAGACCGCGCCCTTCCTCGGCATCCGCGAAACCCGCCGAATCCGCGGCCAATATGTGATGACGCAGGAGGACGTGCTGGCCTGCACGCATTTCGACGACGCCATCGCGGTCGCGAGCTACCCGATCGATATCCACCGCCCGGCCGACGATGGCTGCACGCTGATCTGGTGCGGCGACTGCTACGACATCCCCTATCGCTCGCTGGTGCCGCAGAAGATCGGCAACCTGCTGGTGGCCGGCCGCAGCATCTCCGCGACCCATGAGGCGATGGGCGCGATCCGCGTCATGGCGACCTGCATGGCGATGGGCGAAGCCGCCGGCCGCGCCGCCAAGATCTCCGTGCGCGGCAACCGGCCCCCGGCCGATATCGATGTGGGCGAACTGCGCCGCCAGCAGCTCGAACGCGGCGTCTACCTGCGCAATCCCGACGGCACCCGCGCCGGGCCGCCGAACCGCGCCGCCGCCTGACATGGCCGGCCACTTCATCGGCATCGATGTCGGCACCGGCAGCGCCCGGGCCGGCATCTTCGACCGGACCGGGCGGATGCTCGCGACGGCGAAGCGCGACATCGCGCTCTATCGCGACGGGCCGGATATCGCCGAGCAGTCGAGCGCGAATATCTGGCAAGCGGTCTGCGCCAGCGCGCGAGAGGCGATGGCCCAGACTGGGCTCGGGCCGGACGACATCGCTGGCATCGGCTTCGACGCGACCTGTTCGCTGGTTGTCCTCGGGCCGGGTGGTAAACCCCTCCCCGTCGGCCCCCATGGCGACGCCACCCGCGACATCATCGTCTGGATGGACCACCGCGCACTCGACCAGACGGAGCGCATCAACGCGACCAGGCATCCGGTCCTCGCCTATGTCGGCGGCACGATCTCGCCGGAGATGGAGACGCCGAAGCTGCTCTGGCTTCGGGAAAACCTGCCGGCGACCTATGACGCAGCCTGGCAGTTCTTCGATCTGCCGGATTTCCTGACCTGGCGCGCGGCCGGCTCGCTGGCGCGCTCGACCTGCACGGTCACCTGCAAATGGACCTATCTCGCCCATGAAGGGCGCTGGGATGCGAGCTATTTCCGGCAAATCGGGCTCGACGACCTCGCCGATGACGGTTTCGCCCGCATCGGCACCGAGATCGTTCCGGGCGGTACTCCACTCAGCAACGGTCTCACCGAGCAGGCCGCCGCCGAACTCGGCCTGAACCCCGGCACCGCCGTCGCCGCGGCGCTGATCGACGCCCACGCCGGCGGCGTCGGCTCGGTCGGCGTGCGCTCCCCACACGGCTCGGCGCTGACCCGAATGGCCTATGTCTTCGGCACCTCCGCCTGCACCATGGCGAGCAGCGCCGAGCCGATCTTCATTCCGGGCATCTGGGGTCCCTATTTCTCGGCGATGGCGCCGGGCCTCTGGCTCAGCGAAGGCGGCCAATCCGGTGCCGGCGCGGCCATCGAGCAATTGACCGGATTTCACCCGGCGACGTCCGAGGCGCAGCGTTTTGCCGAAGCAGCGGGTCTCTCGCTGCCGGACTGGCTCGCGGCACAGGCAGCAAGCCATGCTACGGAGCCATCGGGAGCGACACGCCTCGCCGGCGATCTCATCGTTGTGCCCGATTTCCTCGGTAACCGCTCGCCCCATGCCGACCCGCAGGCGCGCGCCGTGATCGCCGGCCTCGGCATGGAGCGCGACCTCGACAACCTCGTCGCACTCTATGTCGCCGGCCTCACCGGCATCGGCTACGGCCTGCGCCAGATCATCAATGCCAGCCGTGCCAAAGGTGCGACCGTCGAAGCGATCGTGCTCAGCGGCGGCGCCGGCCGCCATCCGCTGATCCGGCAAATACTGGCGGATTGCTCCGGGCTGCCGCTGCTGGCGCCGGATGATGTCGACCCCGTCCTGCTCGGTTCCGCCATGCTGGCGGCCACAGCCGCAAAAGCATTCCCCGACCTCGGCGAGGCTATGACCGGGATGGCGCCGGGCGCCGCCGTCTTCACCCCGGCCGGCGGCGACATCGCCGACCTGCACACCCGCCGCCTCGCCGCCTTCGAAACACTCCAGGCGGCCGCCCGCACAGCCCGCGAACTCATGCGGCCGGCGCAGCATCAAGCTCTATCGGAGACCTCGACGTGACTCAGGACCTGACCGGAAAGACCGCTGCGATCACCGGAGCCGCCTCGGGGATCGGCCTCGCCTGCGCGAAGCGTCTGCTCGCGGCCGGGGCGCGCGTCGCGCTGGTCGATCGCGATGGCGAAGCGCTCGCGCAGGCCTGCAAGCCTCTCGGCTCCAATGCCATCCCGCTCGTCATCGACCTGACCGATCCTGCTTCCGTCGCCGGGATGCTGCCGGCGATCCTCGACAAGGGGGGCCCGCTCGACATCTTCCATGCCAATGCCGGCTCCTATGTCGGCGGGCCGGTCAGCGAGGGCGATCCTGACGCCTGGGACCGCATGCTGAACCTCAACGTCAACGCGGTTTTCCGCAGCATCCATGCCGTGCTGCCGCATATGATCGCGCGCAAGACCGGGGACATCCTCGTCACCAGTTCCGTGGCCGGTGTCGTTCCCGTGGTCTGGGAGCCCGTCTACACCGCCTCGAAACACGCCGTGCAGGCCTTCGTGCATACGTTGCGCCGTCAGGTCATCCCGCATGGCCTGCGGGTTGGCGCCGTCCTGCCCGGGCCGGTGGTGACCGCCCTGATCGCCGACTGGCCACAGGAGAAACTCGACGCCGAGCGCGCCCGCGGCGGCCTGATCGAGGCGGAGGAGGTGGCGGAGGCCGTGCATTTCATGCTGACCCGCCCGCGCAACGTCACGATCCGCGATCTCGTCATCCTGCCGCAAAGCACCGATCTCTAGCCGGCAATGCTTTTCATCACCACGGAGGCGGCGAGCACTAAAAATACAATTGTGTCATCAAACATTCATTTGTATGATCCAAGGCAAAGCCGCTGCCCCCTGCTCGCGCCGGGGACAGACGGTCGCCCGGTGAAGTGGCGAATTCTGGAGGGAACATGCAGCGGGTCGTTCAGATTTCCGACACCCATCTGAGCCCGAGCAAGCGGCATTTCGCCGATAATTGGGAACCGTTGACCGCTTGGCTTGCGGCCAGCGCCCCGGACCTCGTCATCCATACTGGCGACGTCACCGTCGATGGCGCGGATGTCGACGAGGACATGCGCCATTGCCGCACTTTGCTCGATGCCCTCGGCGTGCCGGTGCTCAGCATCCCCGGCAATCACGATGTCGGCGAGGCCTATCACCCGCACCAGCCGGTGAACGACACCCGCCTCGCGCGCTGGCGGGAGCATATCGGCGAAGATTTCTGGGTCCGCGACCTTGAAGACTGGCGGCTCATCGGCCTCAATTCGATGCTCTTCGGCAGCGACGAGGCCGAGGAAGCCCGCCAGCTCGCCTGGCTCGACCGGCAGATCGCCGAAGCGCAGGGCCGCCGCCTCGGCTGGTTCCTGCACCGACCGCTTTTCGTCGAGGCGCCCGACGAGGGCGACATGGGCTATTGGAGCGTGCCGCCCCGGCCGCGCGCGCATCTGCTCGATCTCGTCAGCCGTCACGCGGTCGCCTTCGTCGCCAGCGGACATCTGCATCGCGCCCATGACTTCACGGTTGCCGGCACGCGCTACATCTGGGGGCCGTCCTCCGGCTTCGTCGTTGGCCCCGAATTGCAGCCCGGCATGGCCGGCACGACGACGCTCGGCGCGGTTTCCTATGCCTTCGAGGGACGGGATTTCGCGGCCGAGATCCACGAGATCCCTACGTTGAAGACGCTCTGGATCGACGACGTGATCCATGAGGTCTACCCGCCGCACGCGGCCTGAGACGCCTCCCCCGGCCGCCTGCGGGCGCCGGGCAGACATGCCCAACCAAGACACGCCCAACGACGAGCCCAGAGGGCCGAAAGAAAGGCGAACGCCATGGCCAAGGTCGCACTCTCCTCGATCGCCAAGTCCTTCGGACCGACGAAGGTTCTCGGAGGCATCGATCTCGACATCGCCGACGGCGAGTTCCTGACCCTTGTCGGCCCGTCCGGCTGCGGGAAATCGACGCTGATCCGGATCATCGCCGGGCTCGAGCATCACGATGCCGGCAGCGTCGCGATCGGCGGCAATCGCGTCGACCATCTGCGCCCGCATGAGCGGCGCGTCGCCATGGTGTTCCAGTCCTATGCGCTCTATCCGCATATGAGCGTCGGCGCGAACATCGCCCTGCCGCTGACGATGTCGCGGCTCAAGCTCTGGCAACGCCTGCCGCTGCTGCGGCAGCTTTCCGCCCAGCGCCGCACGGTGATGCGCGGCATCGAGGCCGATGTCGCGGCGGTCGCGGCGCAGCTCCAGCTCGATCATCTGCTGGCGCGGAAGCCCGCCCAGCTCTCCGGCGGCCAGCGCCAGCGCGTCGCGCTCGGGCGCGCCATGGTGCGCAATCCCGACGTCTTCCTGATGGACGAGCCGCTCTCGAATCTCGACGCCAAGCTGCGCGTCCATATGCGCACGGAGCTGGCCGAATTGCACAAGCGCCTCGGCGCGACCTTCATCTATGTCACCCACGACCAGGTCGAGGCGATGACGATGTCCGACCGCGTCGCGATGATGGATTCAGGCTCCGTGCTGCAGCTCGGAACGCCCTCGCAGCTCTACGAGAAGCCCGCTTCGCTCAAGGTCGCGCAGTTCATCGGCAGCCCGGCGATCAACCTGCTTCCAGCGACGATCGCGCAGGGTGGGCGCCTCGAACTCTTCGGTCGGCCGCTGGCGCTCGCCGTCCCGCTCGCGTCGGGACAGGCAGTGACGCTCGGCATCCGCTCCGAGGCGCTCTCGCTCGTCCAGGGCGAGCCCGGCGGCAGTGGGCGCGCCTGGTTCTCGGCCCGCCTGCGGCGCAAGGAGAATCTCGGCTCCGAATATATCCTGCATTTCGACCTCGCCGGACGCGACGCCACCGGCGTGACCATGCGCGCGACGCCGGCCGCAGCCGCCGGCGTGAACGAGGCCGCCGAAGTCACGCTCGGCTTCGACGAGGCCGCCGCCCATATCTTCGCCGCCGATGGCGAGCGCATCGAGCCGCGCGGCCCGGGCGCGGCGACCAGCTCCGTCGTGCCGCTGAGGGCGGGCGCATGACCCTCGCCCTCGCATCCCCAGCCGATTTTGCCCCCGCCGCGCGGCGCAGGCTCTGGATCGAGCGCATCACCGGCCTCGGCTTCGCCCTGCCGGCCTTCGTCCTGCTCCTGCTGACGATCCTGCTGCCGCTTGCCGTCCTGCTCTGGCTCAGCCTGACCAACTACGAGTTCGGCGGCGTCGACATGGACTGGGTCGGGCTGACGAATTTCCAGAAGGCGCTGGCCGACCCGATCATCCGGCGCTCCCTCGTCAACACATTGCTCTACGTGGCCATCGTCGTGCCCGGCGGCGTCTTCGGCGCGCTCCTGATCGCCGTGCTGGTGCATCGGCGCAAGCGCACGCGCTCCTTCTACGAGGTGGTCTATTTCCTGCCGGTGACCTCGACCCTGATCGCCATGGCGACGGTCTGGCAGTTCCTGCTCCATCCCTCGCTCGGCCCGGTCAACGGCCTGCTGAAATGGCTGGGATTCGCACCGGTCGCCTTCCTCAGCGAGCCCTCGACCGCTTTGGCCACGCTCGCGGTGATCGGCATCTGGCAGCTCATCGGCTTCAACATGATCCTGTTCCTCGCCGGGCTGACCGCGATCCCGCGCGATCTCTACGAGGCCGCCGACATTGACGGCTGCGCCAGCGGGATCGACCGCTTCCTGACCATCACCTGGCCGCTGCTCGGGCCGACGACGATGTTCGTCCTGGTCACGACGATGATCACCGCCTTCAAGATCTTCGACACCGTGGCGGTGATGACGCGCGGCGGCCCGGTCGGCTCCACCGAGGTGCTGCTCTACAACATCTATCTCGAGGGCTTTCAGTACTTCCACACCGGCTATGCCGCGGCGCTGACCTTCATCTTCCTCGCCTTCATCCTCGTCTTCTCGGCCGTACAGACCTTCGCCCTCGACAAGAAGGTGCACTACTGATGACCGATCTCGCGCTCCCGGCCACCACGGTCACACCCGCCCATTCGGTGCTGCGCCGCTTCGTGACCATGGCTCTGGTCCATGGCGTGCTGATCGCCGGTGCGATCTTCATGCTGGCGCCCTTCGTCTGGATGCTGGTGACCTCGATCAAGCCGCCGGCCGAGATCTTCAGCGCCGAGATTTCGCTCTGGCCGAAGCAGTTCTACGGCCTGCAGAATTACGGCTTCGCCATGGAGAAGGCGCCGCTGCTGCGCTTCGCGCTGAACGGCGTCATCCTCTGTGGCGGCATCCTGGTCGTGCAGCTTCTCGTCGCGATCCCCTGCGCCTATGCGCTGGCGAAGCTCGATTTTCCCGGCCGCAACGCGCTCTTCGTGCTGGTGCTGCTCGGCCTGTGCATTCCCGTGCAGGTGCCGGCGATGCCGCTCTACATCGCGCTCGCCCAGCTCGGGCTGCTCAACACCTATTTCTCGATGATGGTGCCGTTCTTCCTCTCGGTCTTCGCCATCTTCCTGTTCCGCCAGTTCTTCCGCAGCTTTCCCGACGACATCATCAACGCCGCCCGGCTCGACGGCATGAGCGAATTCGAGATCGTCTGGCGCATCGTCACGCCGAGTGCCTGGCCGGCCATCGCCGCCTTCTCGGTGTTCTCGGCCGTGGCGCACTGGAACGACCTCTACTGGCCGCTGATCGTCATCTCCGACGCCAAGCTCGCGCCGCCGCCGCTCGGGATGATGTTCTTCGCCGATGCCGAGACCGGATCGAATTACGGCGCGCTGACCGCCGCCGCGACGATCCTGACCGCGCCGCTCGTCATCGCCTTCCTCGTCGCCCGTCGCCGGTTCATCGACGGCATCACCATGACCGGGGTGAAGTAGCGGCCCTGCGGCCGCCCGCCCCGCCAAGAGTTCAGGCCTGAAGCAACTGCAACCCGACAGCCCCGCTGTCCATGCCAAGGAGATCACGCATGAAACCTCTCGGCAAAGTCTTGGAGCATTTTCGAGCGAAGTGGGTACCGGTTCGCGTGAAGAAAATGCGATCCAACGACAGCCAGGCGCATTTCCGCATTTCGAAGAAATGCGGAAATGCGCTGGCCGCGGCGGCATTGACCCTCATTGCCTCGACCGCCGCGAAGGCGCAGGTCACGCTCGACGTGCTCTATGCCTTCCCGGCCTTCGCCAAGTTCCACGAGCCGATCGCCGCGGAATTCATGAAGAAGCACCCGGACATCAAGATCAATTTCCGGGCGCCGGCCGCGAGCTATGACGAAGGCCATCAGGCGATGCTGCGTTCGTCCGTCACCAACCAGCTGCCGGACGTCTACTATTCCGGCTTCCACTTGCTGACCGAGCTGGTCGAGAGCCTCGACAAGCGCAAGCAGGTCGTCGATCTCGGCCCGCTGCTCAAGGCCGAGCCGGAAGCCTGGCGCAAGGCCAATTACTCCGATGCGCTGCTCTCGCTCGCCCAGGTCGGCGGCAAGCAGGTCGGCCTCGCCTTCAACGCCTCGACGCCGCTGATGTATTTCAATGCCGAGCTGGTGAAGAAGGCCGGCGGCGACCCTGACAAGATGCCGGACAACTGGGCCGACACCGTCGCGCTCGCCAAGAAGATCCACAGCGGCGACACCGCCGGCATGGCCTACAACATCCATGACTGGCCGGATGACTGGCTCTGGCGCGGCGTGATCCTCCAGGCCGGCCATTCCATGCTGTCGGCCGACGGCAAGAAGGTCGCCTTCGGCGGCGCGGTCGGCGAGAAGACGCTGTCGCTGCTGCGCAGCTTCGTCACCGACGGCGGCATGCCGCTGATCGACTGGGACCAGTCGCGTCAGCAATTCATCGCCGGCAAGATCGGCATCTTCTTCGATACGCCCGCCCGCCTGCGCCAGGTCACCGACCTGATCGGCGACCGTTTCACGTTGAAGACCGCCCTCTTCCCGGTTGACGACAAGGCCAAGGGCAAGCTGCCGACCGGCGGCAACGCGGCGCTGATCACGGCGAAGGACCCGGCCAAGCAGAAGGCGGCCTGGGAGTTCATCAAATTCGTCACGGGCCCAGAAGCCCAGAAGATCGTCGTCGAGACCGCCGGCTACATGCCGACCAACCTGCGCGCCGGCGAGGACGCCTTCCTCGGCCCGTTCTACAAGGCGAACGCCAACTTCCGCACCATCAACGGCCAGGTTTCCCGCGCCGCGCCGTGGGAAGGCTATCCGGGCGGCAATTCGGTGCGCATCTGGCGCCAGCAGCGTGAGGTCGTCGCCGGCGTGATGCGCGGCGAGATCCAGCCCAAGGCCGGCATCGAGCGAATCGTCTCCGAGACCGAAGCCCTGATGAAGTAAGCGACCGCGCTTTGGCGCAGACCCCTCGCCGCCCGGTTCCGACCGGGCGGCTTCCCTTTCCCCACGACCGGACGTTTCCCGCGATGATCATCGCCCAGCTCAGCGACTTTCATGCCCGCCCCCATGGCAACCCCGCCTATGGCATCGTCGAGACCAACCCGGCGATCGAGCGAGCGGTCGACGAAATCCTGAAGCTGGAGCCGCAGCCGGATTGCGTGCTGGTCACCGGAGACCTCTCCGACTGCGGTTTGCCGGAGGAATACGGCATCGTCCGCAGGGCGCTGCAGCGCCTGCCGATGCCGGTCTATGTCATCCCCGGCAATCACGACCGCCGCGACACCTTCGCCGCGGAACTGCGTCCCGATCACCCGTACCTGCCGCAGGCGGGCTTTCTGCATTACGTCATCGACGATTTCCCCGTCCGGCTGATCGGGCTCGACACCGTCGTCGCGGGCGAGGATGGCGGCGAGATCTGCGCCGCCCGCGAGGCCTGGCTCGCCGGGCAGCTCGCGCAGGGACAAGGCAAGCCGACGGTGATCTTCATGCACCATCCGCCCTTCCCCGTCGGCGTCGACGGCATGGACATCATGCCCTGCAAGGTCTCGCCGGGCTTCGCGAAGCTGATCGCCGACCATCCCGAGATCGAGCGCGTGCTCTGCGGCCACTATCACCGGCCGATCCAGCTCCGCTTCGCCGGCACCATCGGCTATGTCGTGCCGGGCACCGCCCATCAGGTCGCGCTCGATCTCAGGCCCGGCACCGAGAACAGGTTCGTGATGGAGCCCCCCGCGCTGGCGCTCCATGTCTGGAAGCCCGGCCTCGGCCTCGTCAGCCATCTCCAGCCGATCGGCGACTATGGACCGCGCCGGGATTTCGTGCTCGATCCCGCTTATCCCGGAAAGCCGCAGACGGTGCCTGCCCGATGACCGAACCACGCCTTCTCGCCCTGCTCGATCAGGCCAATGCCCTCGCGCGCCGGGCCGGCGAGGTGCTCGTGCAGATGCAGGGCGCCGAGCTCGGCGTCACCCGCAAGGAACTGAACGATGTGGTCACGGCGGCCGATCTCGCCTCCGAGCGCCTCGTCATCGACGGCCTGCGTGCCCTGACGCCGGAGGCCGCGATCCTCTCGGAGGAGGCCGGCTTCTCCGGCTCGGAACAGGCCCCGCGCTGGATCATCGATCCTCTCGACGGCACGGTGAACTACGCCTCCGGCCTGCCCTGGTTCTCCGTGACCCTGGCCTATCAGGAACAGGGCCGCACCGTGCTCGGCCTGACCCATGCGCCCCTCGCCGGGCTTTCCGCACGCTTTGTCGAGGGCGGCATCGCCACAGTCGACGACCGGCCGGCGCGCGTTTCGGCCACGGCGCGCCTGAGCGACGCCGTCGTCTCGATCTGCCTGACCTCGCATTACAGCACCGAGGACGCGAACCGGACGAGCGATGTCATCCGCCGCCTTGCCGGCCTGTGCCGGGGCGTGCGCGTCATCGTCTCCGGCGGGCTGGAGATGTCGCTGGTGGCAGCGGGGCGGCTCGACGCCTTCATCGGTCTCAAGGCCGATATCGTCTCGCATGCCGCGGCGATGCCACTGGTGCGGGCGGCGGGCGGCCGGGTGACGACGGTCGACGGCCGGGATTCGCTGGACGAGGACCTCGAGAAGGTCGTAACCAACGGCCTGATCCACGAGGAGTTGCTGCAAGCGATCCGCAGCGCCTGAGACGCGGCCATCAGGCGGACGCCGCGTGCTCCAGCACCGCCGCCGCCGCGTCCTCGTCCGTGATCAGCACGGATGCTAGCTTGCCCCGCAGCGTGGCGGCGATGACCTCGGCCTTGTTGGTCCCGCCCGAGGCCAGGATCACGGTCGGTATCCGACGCAAGGCGTCGAGCGGCAGGGCGATGGCGCGGCGATTGATCGGATGCGCGACAGCCTGACCGCTGCGATCGATGAACTGGCCGAGCATGTCGCCGACGGCGCCCGCCTCCGCCAGCTCGGCGACGCGGACATCGCCCGGCAACCCGTAGCGCACCAGTAGCGAACGCTCGCTTAGGTCGCCGGCGCTGAGGATCGCGACATCGGTCGCCCTGATCCGGGCGAAGGCGGCCTCGAACACGTCCTGCGCCAGGATGGTGTCGCGCGACTGCGGCGTGCCGGCATAGATCGGCGCCGCCAGATAATGGCACTGCGCCTGCCAGAGCCGGGCGAAACGGCTCGCGATCTCGAAGGTGTTGATCTCGATCCCGTAGGTCAGCCCGCCCATCATCGAGGTGACCGCAAGCTCGCGATATTGCCCGGCGCGGATATGGCGGATGGTCTCCCGGAGCGTGCCGCCCCAGCCGACGCCGAAGATGCCGGACGGTTTCTCCTCGACGATGCGCGAGACGAACTCGCCGGCCGCCTTGCCGATCTGCGCGGAGATCTGGCCGGGATCGGCGGGGCTGGGCACGACGATCGCGTCCTTCAGGCCGAACTGCGCCATCAGCGCGCGTTCGAGCCGGACGCAGCTTTCCAGCCGGGAGTTGATGGTAATGTTGACGAGCCCGCTGCTGCGCGCCTCGACCAGGAGCCGGTTGACGCGCAGGCGGGTCATCTTCAGCCGTTCCGCGATCTCCGCCTGGGTCAAACCTTCCATGTAATAGAGCCAGGCGGCTCGAACTTGCGTCTGCGGTTCCTCCGGCATGGGCGGTATCCTGATGCGGTGGGCTTGCGCCTGAGGCAGGCACGGCGGCATTCGGCGAGGCTCAAGCTGGCTTACATCGCTTTCGGGCTCTCCCACAACGCGCAGAGGCCATGCGGTTTGGCGCTTGACGCAAACCAATGTAAATCAGAAAATACATTTGTCGAAGGCCTTCAGCGAAACGAGCGCCGACCTCCATGTCCCATGCCGTCTTCCTCCACGCCGCTGGCGATGCGCGCGTCGCCCCGTTCAATCTCCGCGAGGGGGTTCCGGGTGAGACCCTGCTCGATGTCGCCGCGGTCGGCCTGTGCGGCAGCGACCTGCATTACTACAAGGATGGCGGCATCGGCTCGGCCGTGATCGCGACGCCCTTCGTCCCCGGCCATGAGTTCAGCGGCTGGCTGACCGAGGATCTGCCGGAACTCGGCCTGACGCGCGGCGCCCTCGTCGCCGTCGATCCCAACCAGGCCTGCGGCCATTGCGAGCATTGCCGAAGCGGGTATCCCAATCTCTGTCCGGATGTCGTCTTCATCGGCGCTCCCCCGCATGACGGGGCGATGACGGAGCGCATCTGGGTGCCGACATCGCAGATCGTGGCAGTGCCCGAGACCTTCTCGCCGAGCGATGCCGTCATGCTCGAGCCGCTCGGCGTCGCGATCCATGCGGTCGACCTCGCCAGGCCGCGCCTGCTCGAACGCGTCGCGCTGATCGGCTGCGGCCCGATCGGGCTGCTGATCCTGCAGGTGCTGCGGACGGCCGGCGTCGGCGAGATCCTCGCCTGCGATCCGCAGCCGCACCGCCGCGAGCTGGCGCTGAAGCTTGGCGCGAGCAAGGTCGGCGCCAGCGTCGCCGACATCGCGGAATGGACGAAGGGCGAGGGCCTGCCGCTGGTGATCGAGGCGACCAACGCCCCAGAAGGCTTCCGCGACGCGATCCGCGCCGCCCGCATCGGCGGCCGCGTCGTGCTGGTCGGCATTCCCGATGGCGACAGCTACGTGATCCCGGCAGCCGAAGCTCGCAGGCGCGGGCTGAACATCAAGTTCTCGCGCCGGATGGGCCATGTCTATCCGCGCGCGATCGAGCTGGTGGCGCTGGGCAAGGTCGATGTCGAGGCCGTGGTCAGCCACCGCTTCCCGCTCGCCGAGGGGCCAGCCGCCTTCCGCCGTCATGCCGCCAACGAAGCTGGTATGGTCAAGAGCATGATCTATCCGGGCGGCTTGCCCCAGGACCATCGCTGAGCCCAGGTACCGCTGAACCCGCGCCAAAGGCCCCTGATGTGACCTTCATCGGCATCGATCTCGGGACATCCTCGGTCAAGGCCGTGCTGGTCGATGACCGGCAGCACGTGCTCGCCGCTGCGAACCGAGAGCTTGTTGTCAGCCGCCCCTTCCCGCTCTGGTCCGAGCAGAGCCCTGACGACTGGGTCACCGCCACGCTGCAGGTGTTGCGCAGCCTGAGGGAGGCCGCCCCTGAGGCCTTCCGACACTGCTCCGGCATCGGGCTCTCCGGACAGATGCACGGCGCCGTTCTGCTCGACGAGCACGATCAGCCCTTGCGCCCGTGCATCCTCTGGAACGACGGCCGCGCCGCGGCTGAATGCGCCGAGATCGAAGCGAACGAGCCGCAATCCCGTGCGATCACCGGCAATATCGCCATGCCCGGCTTCACCGCGCCTAAGCTTGCCTGGGTGCGCAAGCACGAGCCCGAGATATTCCGGCACACCCGCAAGGTCCTGCTGCCGAAGGCCTATCTGCGGCTCGTGCTGACCGGCGAGGCGATCGAGGAGATGTCGGATGCCTCCGGCACGCTCTGGCTCGATACCGGCCGCCGCGACTGGTCCGACCGGATGCTGGCCGCGACCGGGCTCGATCGCAGCCACATGCCCGCGCTCGTCGAAGGCTCGCAGCCCGCCGGCCGCATGCGCCCCGAACTCAGCCGCGAACTCGGCTTCGACGCCCCGCCTCTCTTCGCCGGCGGCGCAGGCGACAATGCGGCCGGAGCGATCGGATTGGGCGCCGTCGCACCCGGTAGCTGCTTCCTGTCGCTTGGCACATCCGGCGTGCTCTGGCGCACGACGGCGGGGTTCGAACCGCGTGCCGGCAGCGCCGTCCATGCCTTCTGCCATGCCTTGCCGGAACGCTGGCACCAGATGTCGGTCCATCTCTCGGCCGCCGCCAGCCTGAGCTGGTGGGCCTCGATCTCCGGACAATCGGAGACCGGATTGCTGAGCGAGCTCGACCCTCAGGCAGAACGGCCCTCGCCGGCGCTCTTCACGCCCTATCTGTCGGGCGAGCGCACGCCCCATAACGACCCGCAGATGCGTGGCGTCTTCGCCGGCCTCGGCCACGAAACCGATCGCCGGATGATGACCCAGGCGGTGCTGGAGGGCGTGGCCTTCGCCTTCAGGGATGGCAAGGAGGCCTCGGAGGCCGGGGCCTCGCCGATCAAGGAAGCCATGGTGATCGGCGGCGGCGCACGGTCGGATCTGTGGCTGTCGGTCCTCGCCGACGTGCTGAACCTGCCACTCGAACGCTATCGCCAGGCCGAGGCCGGCGCCGCTTTCGGGGCCGCGCGCCTCGCTCGTCTTGCCTGCACCGGCGGTGAGCCCGAGGCGGTCTGCACGCCACCATCAGGCGAAGCCGACATCTTCATGCCGCACCCTGCCAGGGCAGCGGCCTATGCGGAGCGCTACGCGGCCTGGCATCATGCTGCGGAGGTCAGTCGCACGCTGCGCTGATCGGAAACGGGTTTGACAGACAATCGGGCGAATGCTCTTCATGTGAGCATTCGTTCAAATCGATTGTTGCCCGATGCCCCAACCGCCCTCCCCCTTCGACCTCGTCATCCTCGATTGCGATGGCGTGCTCGTCGACAGCGAAACCATCAGCTGCCGGACGCTGGTCGATATTCTCTCGCCTTTCGATCCCGGCTATGATCTGGAGACGGTCATGCGCCGCTATCTCGGCCGGCCGGCCAGCGCAGTCGTCGAGGATTACGAGAGAATGACCGGCCGCCCGGCCTCGGCTGACTTCACGCGGGATTGGCGGGCGCAGCTCTTCGCCGCCTTCAGGAGCGATCTCCGGCCGGTCGAGGGCGTTCGCGACGCCGTCGCGACCTTCGGCGGCGACTACTGCGTGGCGTCATCGAGCGACGAGGAGCGCATCGAGATCTGCCTGCGCAAGGCCGAACTCTGGGACCTCTTCGAAGGCCGGATCTTCAGCACCACGCGCGTGCGGCGCGGCAAGCCCGCCCCGGACCTCTTCCTGCTGGCGGCCAGCGAGCGCGGCGTCGCGCCCGAGCGCTGCCTGGTGGTCGAGGACAGCGTCAGCGGCGTCATGGCCGCGAAGGCCGCGGGCATGACGGCCTATGGCCTCGCTGCCGGCAGCCATTTTGCCGTACTCGACCAGCGGCAGGCGCTTCTCGCCGCCGGGGCCGACCGCCTCTTCGAATCCTGGCGGGAGCTCGCGCTCGCGCCGGCCGCCACCTGACGGGGTCCGATGGCCGAGAACGACAGCACCCGCCTCGAAGACGCCGCCCGGGCCGGCTGGCTCTACTATATCGCCGGCCGCACCCAGGACGATATCGCGCAGATCCTGAACATCTCGCGCCCGGCGGCGCAGCGCCTCGTCTCGCTCTGCCGCAGCGAGGGGCTGATCAGCTTCCGGATGAACCACCCGATCAGCACCTGCATGGACCTCGCCGCCCGGCTGCGCGACCGTTTCGAGCTGCTGCATTGCGATGTCGCCCCCTCCGACGGCTCGGCGGAAACCGGCGCCGCCGGCATCGCCGCGCTCGGCGGCGTGCTGATCGAGCGCTGGCTGCGCTCGCGCAAATCGCTGGTCATGGCGCTCGGCACCGGTCGCTCGATGCGGGCCAGCATCGAGCGCGTCCCGCCGATGTCCTGCCCGCTGCATCGGCTGGTTTCGTTGGTCGGCACCATCTCGCCGGATGGTTCGGCCAGCCCCTTCGACACGCTGGTCAAGCTCGCCGAAATCACCAAGGCGCAGCATTTCCCGATGCCGCTGCCGCTTTATGTGTCGAGTCCCGAGGAGCGCGCCCAGCTCATCGAGATCGAATCGATCCGGCGCATCCGCGCCATCGCCGGCGAGGCCGACCTCTGGATGATGGGCATCAGCCAGATCGGCGAAGACGCCGTCCTGTACCGGGACGGCTTCATGACACGCAGCGAATTGCTCGACATGGTCCGCCACGGCGCCGTCGGCGAGGTCACCGGCTGGGTCTTCGACGCCGAAGGCCGCTTCCTCGAGCGCGGCACCAATCTGCGCGTCACCAGCGTACCGCCGGAGCCGGGCAGCGCCCGCCTGCGCATCTGCATCGGCCAGGGCCCGGCCAAGGTCGCGCCATTGCGTGCCGCGCTGGCCGGCAAGATCGTCAACGGCCTCGTCACCGACGAGGACACCGCCCGCGCCCTGCTCGCGGACTGACACCCAACCCTCACCTCACTCATCCGCCCGTGCGCGAGCGATTGCGCAAGGCTGTCATCCGTCCGTCACCAACGGTTGACATAACAAGCCAGTGTGCGAGCATATGCTTCAACAAAGAGCATATGCTCGCAGAAAACGAATGAGGGAGGCTTTGACATGCGACCTTTCTATGGTGCCTTGGCGGGCGCGGGCGCTCTGCTGCTGGCGGGGCTCAATTCCGCGCAGGCGGCGACCGAAATCGAATTCTGGCATGCGATGAGCGGCGCGCTCGGCGAGCGCGTCGACGATCTCGTCAAGAAGTTCAACGACTCGCAGAAGGATTACGTCGTCAAGGCGATCGCCAAGGGCACTTACGACGAAGTCCTGAACGGCACGATCGCGGCCTATCGGGCCAAGCGCCAGCCCGAGATCGTGCAGTCGAACGAGCGTTCCTTCCTGACGATGGTCAATTCCGGCGCCATCGTCCCGACCGCTGAGCTGATGGCGCAGCAGGGCCACCCGATCGACGCCGCGAAATTCATCGCGCCGGTGGTCAGCTACTACACGATCGGCGGCAAGCTGCAGGCGATGCCGTTCAACTCCTCGACGCCGATCCTGTTCTACAACCGAGACCACTTCAAAGCCGCCGGCTTCGACAAGCCCGGCGCGACCTGGCAGGAGCTCGAGCCGCAGCTCGACGCGATCAAGGCCAAGGGCGTCTCGAAATGCGCGATGGTGCTGCCCGGCGACTACGAGTGGAGCTTCCTCGAGAACTACAGCGCCGTGAACGACATCCCGTATGCGACCAAGCGCAACGGCATGGACGGTCTCGACACCAGCTTCGTCTTCAACAAGGGCAAGCTCGTCGGCCAGGTCGAGCGCATGAAGCGGCTGGTCTCGTCAAACGTGATGCAGCTCGCCGGCCAGGGCATCATCCCGATCCAGCTCTTCACCTCCGGCGAATGCTCGACGATCATCGCCTCGACCGCCTCGCATGCCGCCGTCGTCGCCGCCGCGAAATTCGACTGGAGCGCCGCCGAATTGCCTTATGAACAGGGCGTCACCCCCCGGAACAGCGTCATCGGCGGCGCCGCGCTCTGGACCCTGAAGGGCCATACGCCGGAGAAGTACAAGGCGGTCGCCGCCTTCTACGACTTCCTCGCCAAAACCGACACGCAGGTCTGGTGGCATCAGGCGACGGGCTATGTCCCGGTCACCACCGCCGCCTATGAAGCGGCCAAGGCGCAGGGCTACTACCAGAAGAACCCGACCCGCGAGATCGCCGTGGTGCAGTTGATGCGCGGCACGCCCAGCGACAATTCGCTCGGCTTCCGCATCGGCAACAGCAACCAGATCAATGTCGGGATCATGGAGGAGGTCTCGGCCGCCTTCCTCGGCAAGAAGCCGGTGCAGCAGGCGCTCGACGATGCGGTCTCCCGCGGCAACGAGGTGCTGCGCCGCTACGAGCAGCTCAATGCCGGCAAGAAATAATACGGCTACCCTTCCCGGAACGGCTGGCGGAGGCTCTCGTCTCCGCTGGCCGTTCCGGCGCCTGCTCCTGAAGGGGGCCGGCGATGGTCAGGCCGAAAGCGGGCTGAAGCGCGCCCATTTCAAGGAATGGCGCCTGCCCTTCTGGCTGCTCGCGCCGCAGCTCTTCATCCTGCTGCTGTTCTTCTTCATCCCCTCGATCAGGGCGCTGATCCAGGCTTTCCAGCTCACCGATCCGTTCGGCGCCACCACGCAATGGGTCGGCTTCCAGAATTTCGAGCGGCTGTTCCGCAGCGGCGTCTACTGGTCCTCGGCGCAGGTGACGCTGATCTTCACCCTCGCGCAGAACGTGCTGACGCTGTCGGTCGCGCTGCTGCTCGCCTTCGCCTCGAACCACATCCTGCGCGGGCGCGGCGCCTACCGCACCGTGCTGCTGCTGCCCTATGCCATCGCGCCGGCGATCGCCGGCATCATGCTCGCCTTCCTGTTCAATCCCCGCGTCGGCCCCGTCGCGCAGATGCTGCAGGGGCTGGGGCTGGACTGGGACCCGAACCGCAACTCCTGGCACGCGCTCGCACTGGTCGTCATGGCGGCCTCGTGGAAGCACATCTGCTACAACTACATCTTCCTCGTCGCTGCACTGATGTCGGTGCCGCAGTCGATCCTCGAATCCGCCTATCTCGATGGCGCCGGGCCGGTCCAGCGCTTCCTGCGCATCTCGCTGCCGATGATCACGCCGACGCTGTTCTTCCTGATCGTGATCAACTTCGTCTACGGGCTGTTCGAGACCTTCGCCATCATCGATGCGACCACGCGAGGCGGCCCCGCCGGCGCCACCTCGATCCTCGTCTACAAGGTCTATCAGGACGGCTTCGTCACGCTCGACCTCGGCTCATCGGCCGCGCAATCCGTGGTGCTGATGGCGCTCGCGCTGTTCCTGACCTTCGCGCAGTTCCGCTTCGTGGAGCGCCGCGTGAACTACAGCGTCTAAGCGATGAACGAACGCACCCCTGTCATCGACGCCGTCTGTCACCTGATCCTGCTGGTGGGCGCGGCACTCGTCTGCCTGCCGATCTATTTCGTCTTCGTCACCGGCTCGCTCTCACAGGCCGAGATCATGCAGGTGCCGATGTCCTGGCTGCCCGGCGACCAGTTCCTGGCGAATATGCAGACCGTTCTCAGCAGCGCCAATTTCGGCAGGCTCCTGCTCAACTCCTTCATCATCGCCTCGGGCATCACCATCGGGAAGCTCGCGGTCTCGGTGATCGCAGCCTTCGCCGTCACCTATTTCCGCTTCCCCTTCCGGATGACGGCCTTCTGGCTGATCTTCATGTCGCTGATGCTGCCGATCGAGGTGCGCATCGTGCCGACCTATGAGTCGGCGGCGAATGTCGCTCTACCGCTCAACATCCTCGGCTCCTGGCTCGGCATCCAGGCGCTGGTCGGTCTCGACTGGAACCTGGTCAACACCTATTCGGGCCTGATCCTGCCGTTGATCGCCTCGGCGACCGCGACCTTCCTGTTCCGCCAGTTTTTCCTCACCATCCCCGACGAGCTCTGCGAGGCCGCGCGCATCGACGGCGCCACGCCCTGGCAGTTCTTCCGCCTGATCCTGCTGCCGCTCTCGCGCTCGAACATCGTGGCGCTGGCGATCATCCTCTTCCTGATGGGCTGGAACCAGTATCTCTGGCCGCTCCTGCTCACCACCGAGCCGGCCATGGCCAATGCCGTGATCGGCCTGAAGAAACTGATGCCGCAGAGCGACTCGCTGCCGACCTGGCATCTCCTGATGAACGCGGCCTTCCTGACGATGCTGCCGCCGACCCTCGTCATCCTCGTCCTCCAGCGCTGGTTCGTGAAGGGCCTGGTGGATAGCGGCAAATAGCCGGCGAATAACCCGCCAACAGGCAAACAGGGCTCATCGACATGCGGATCATCGGTCATCGCGGCGCGCGCAACATCTGGGCGGAGAACAGCCTGAGCGGCTTCCGCAACACCTGCGCCCTTGGCGTCGATGCCGTCGAGCTCGACGTGCATCTCTCCAGCGACGGCGAGATCATGGTGGTCCACGATCCGCTGCTCGACCGCACCACCGACCACAAGGGGCCGGTCGCGCATCTCTCACGGGCAGCGCTCGCCAAGGTGACGCTCGACGACACGCTGGGCGAGACGATCCCGACCCTGCCGGAGGTGCTCGATGTCTTCGGCCCGACCGGGATCGAGCTCGAGATCGAGATGAAGATGGACGCCTTCGGCAATCCCTATCCGGGGCTGCTCGACAAGGTCATCGCGCTGGTCGAGGCCCGCAAGATGGCCTCGCGCGTGGTGCTGACCTGCTTCGTGCCGGAGGTGATCGAGGAGATCCGGACAAAGGCGCCGCATATGCGCCGGCTCGCCTCGGTCGACCGCCGCTCCTGCGAGGCCTTCGGCGGCGTCGATCGCACCCTGCAGCGCTTCGTCGACCTCGGTTGCATCATCGCCGTCGAGCAATCGCTGCTGCGGCTCACCGTCGACCGCGCCGTCGGTATCGTCGGGCGCGACAAGCTCGGCGCCTGGGTGCCCAATACCGTGCGCGAACTCGATTTCTGGTTGGGCCAGCCGATCTCGCAGATCACCAGCGACCGCCCCGACCTCGCCTTGATGCTGCGCGCCGCACGGAAGGGCTGAGCGATGGCAGTGCGCCTATCGCTGGCAACGCTTGACCAGCTTCCGCCTTCGATCCGCATTCCGGGCTATGGGCGGAGCGAGCTGAGCCCCGGCATCGTCCATATCGGCGTCGGCAATTTCCACCGCGCCCATCAGGCCGCCTATCTCGACGAACTCTTCGAGCGAGGACACGACCATGACTGGGCCATCATCGGCACCGGCGTGCGCGAAAGCGATGCGGAAATGGGCCGCGATCTCGCCGCGCAGAGCTTCCTGACCACGGTGGTGACGCAGGAAGCAGCGCACTCGCAGGCACGTGTGACCGGCGCAATGATCGATTTCATCGCGCCTGGCGACAGCGCCGCGATCATCGAACGGCTCGTCGATCCCCGGACCCGGATCGTCTCGTTGACCGTCACCGAAGGCGGCTACTATATCGACCCGGCGACGCAGGCCTTCGATCCCGGCCATCCCGATATCGTCGCCGATGCCGCCGATGGCCTCGCCTCCCCGAAGACCGCCTTCGGCCTGATCGCCGCCGGGTTGCTGAAGCGGCGCGCCGCCGGCCTGCCGCCCTTCACGGTGATGTCCTGCGACAACCTGCCAGGCAACGGCCATGTCACGGCGGATGCCGTCGCCGGGCTCGTCGATCTCATCGACCGCGACGACGCAAGCTGGATCCGCCACAGCGTCGCCTTTCCCAACGGCATGGTCGACCGCATCACGCCCGCGACCTCGGAGCGCGAGCGCCAGGCACTGCGCGACGATTTCGGCCTCGACGACAACCGCCCGGTCTTCTGCGAGGATTTCCGGCAATGGGTGCTGGAGGACCATTTTCCGACCGGCCGCCCGCGGCTGGAAGAGGTCGGCGTCCAGTTCGTCGCCGATGTCGCGCCGTTCGAACTGATGAAGATCCGCATCCTCAATGGCGGACACGCGGCGATCGCCTATCCTGCCGGGCTGCTCGACATCCATTTCGTCCATGAGGCGATGCAGGATGCCCAGATCGCCCGCTTCCTCTCGACGCTTCTCGACGACGAGATCATTCCGGTTGTGCCGCCGGTCCCGGACACCGACCTGGCGGATTACAAGCGCACGATCGAACGGCGCTTCGCCAATCCGAAGATCGGCGACACCATCCGCCGGCTCTGCCTCGACGGCTCCAACCGCCAGCCGAAATTCATCCTGCCGACATTGCGCGATGCCTTGCAGGGCGGCCGCCCGATCGACGGCCTCGCGCTCGTCAGCGCGCTATGGTGCCGCTACTGCAATGGCGAAACCGAAAGCGGCGAGACCATCGCGCCGAACGATCCCAACTGGCCGCGACTGACAGCGCAGGCGCGGCAGGCCCGGCAAACGCCCGAAGCCTGGCTCGCGATGCAGGATGTCTACGGCGATCTCGGGACGAACCAGCGCTTCCGGGAGGCGTTCACGCTGGCGCTGCAATATCTCTGGCAGTCCGGAACCCGCGCGAGCCTCGACCGCTACCTCGCCGCGCGCAGCTCCTGATAGAGAAGGCCGGCGGCAGGCGCGGCCCGAGGATTGCAGCCGCGCTGGTCAGACCCATGACGAGCGGCGGGGATGGCCCCTATGCGACGTCGTGGCAATGAGCCCCGGCACGAAGTTCCACATACTTCCGGCGCGTTTCCGCGGTGTTCGGCAATCCGGTTTCTTGAAGCCAGGCGAGGAACTCAGCCGGCTTGATCGTCACGATCTCCAGCGCCCGTCCCCGCGCGAGCCAGGCATTCATCACCGCCACCGCATTTTGATGCCAGGTCTCGTAATCCGAGGGCATCTGATCGCGGTCGTGAGCGAGTTCCCAGAGCTGGGAGAAATCCTCCCGCTCATACCACGGCATCGCAACCGTGTACGCCTCGACTGTCGGTTTCACGTTGAAGCCGATCGTCCGCGCGCGGCGCGGAAACTGAGAGTGCCAACCGCCCAATGGGGGTAGTCGGCTCGCGGAAATTTGACGCGGATCGGGCCGGGAAGTCAATGCGGAGACCTCTCGGCCGACGGCTGATTCAATCGCGCGCCATTCCTCTCCCCGCACCTGGCAATCGCAGCCTCACTTTGGAATTGTTCCATGTTCGTAGAGCATGGCGGCTGCGCGGGCTTTCCGATTGATCCCGCCCGATCCGAGGCAGAGCCTGTGGGTAGCGAAGCCTGTACCTCCCGGCACGCGACCATCGAAAAGGCTGCCCGATGCCGCCCACCGCCTCTTTCACCCGGCGCCGCTTCCTCTCCTCCACCGGCCTGCTCTTCCTGATCGCATCGGTTCCCGGCGCCCGCGCCGCCGAGCATTCCGGCACCCTGCCGTGGAAGCCCTTTGCAGCCCTGCCGCCGGAGCCTTTGCCCGGCGGGCGCTGGTATGTGCTGACGCCGGATGAAGCCCGCACTGTCGAGGCGATCGTCGACCGCCTGATCCCGGCCGACGAGCTCAGCATCGGCGGCCGGGAGGCCGGTTGCGCCAGCTTCATCGACCGCCAGCTCGCCGGCAGCTACGGCTCATCGGACCGGCTCTATATGCAAGGTCCCTTCGTCGCCGGTTTGCCGACACAAGGCTATCAGGGCGCCGAGACGCCGGTCGCGCGCTACCGGGACGGCCTCGCGGCGCTGAACAAGCACGCACAGGCGCAGTTTTCCGGAAAGAACTTCTTCGATCTCGCCGCCGCCGAGCAGGATCAGGCCTTGAAGGATTTCGAGGCCGGCAAGGTCGACTACAAGCCGGCCGCCGGCTTCTTCAACCTCGTGCTGCAGAACACGATGGAAGGCTTCTTCGCCGACCCGATCTATGGCGGCAACAAGGACATGGCCGGCTGGAAGTTCATCGGCTTCCCCGGCGCCCGCTACGATTACCGCGACTACATCACGGCGCATAACCAGCCCTTCCCCCTGCCGCCCCTGTCGATCGCAGGGCGGCCGGAATGGAAGACCGGCGACAAGGCAGGCGGGAACTGAGACATGGCCCGGAAACTCCCCCGCAAGGATGTCGTCATCGTCGGGCTCGGCTGGACCGGCTCGATCCTGGCGCATGAACTGACCGATGCCGGCCTCGACGTCGTCGCGATCGAGCGCGGCCCCTGGCGCGACACGGCGACCGATTTCAACGTCGCCTATGCGCCCGACGAACTGCGCTACGCCGTGCGCAAGGATCTGTTCCTGCAGCCGGCTCAGGAAGCGATGACGATGCGCAACAACGTCTCGCAGACGGCGCTGCCGATGCGTGACTACGGCTCCTTCCTGCCCGGCACCGGCGTCGGCGGCGCCGGCACGCACTGGAACGGCCATACCTGGCGCTTCTTCCCGAGCGATTTCGCTCTCAAGACCCATCTGACCGAGCGCTACGGCGCGGACCGGCTCTCCGAGCTCCAGATTCAGGACTGGGGCGTCACGTATGACGAGATGGAGAGCGCCTTCGACCGCTTCGAATATCTCTGCGGCATCTCCGGCAAGGCCGGGAACCTCAACGGCGCGATCCAGCAGGGCGGCAACCCCTTCGAAGGGCCGCGCAAGCGCGACTACCCGCTGCCGCCGATGCAGATGACCTATGCGCCGACGCTCTTCGCGGAAGCGGCACGCTCCAAGGGACTGCACCCTTTCCCGACACCTTCGGCCAATCTGTCCGGCGCTTATGTCAATCCGCTGGGCATCGCCATGGGCCAGTGCACGGCCTGCGGCTTCTGCGAACGCTTCGGCTGCGCCAACTACTCGAAGTCGAGCGCCCATACGACCGTGCTGCCGGTCCTGATGCGCAAGTCGAATTTCGAGGCGCGCACCGAATGCGAGGTGCTGAAGATCAATCTTTCCGCCGACGGCAGGAGCGCGACCGGCGTCACCTATATCGACGTCAACGGCGAAACCTTCGAGCAGCCGGCCGATCTCGTCCTGCTCAACGCCTACGGCCTGTTCAACGTCCGCCTGATGCTGCTCTCCGGCATCGGCAAGCCTTATGACCCCGCGACCGGCGAAGGCGTGGTCGGGCGCAACTACTGCTACCAGACCAATGCCGGCACGCAGGTCTTCTTCGAAGGCAAGCATATGAATCCGTTCATCGCGGCCGGCGCGCTCGGCCAGTCGCTGGACGATTATAATGGCGATGCCTTCGACCATGGCCCGCTGGACTTCGTCGGCGGCGCCGGCATCAACTGCATCCCGACCAATGGCCGCCCGATCCAGTACCGGCCGGTGCCGCCCGGCACGCCGCGCTGGGGCGCAGCCTGGAAGCAGGCGACGAAGCAACACTACAACAACACGCTGGCCTTCTCGTCGCAGGGCTCCTCCTACGCGACACGCGGCAACTATATCGACCTCGACCCGACCTATAAGGACCGCTTCGGCCGGCCGCTGCTGCGCATCACCTTCGATTTCCCGGACAACGACATCCGCATGTCGAACTGGGTCAGCGACCGGATGAAGGAGATCGCCGACGCGCTCGGCGGCAAGCAGGCGGTGGTCGGCAAGCAGCGCAAGGGCTGGAACTCCGTTCCCTATCAGAGCACCCACAACACCGGCGGCGCGATCATGGGCACGGACCCGAAGACCAGCGCCGTCAACCGCCACCTGCAGGCCTGGGACGTGCCGAACGTCTTCGTCATCGGAGCCTCCGCCTTCCCGCAGAATGCCGGCAAGAACCCGACCGGCCCGGTCGGCGCACTCGCCTACTGGGCCTCGGACGCGATCCGCAATCACTATCTCAGGAACCCCGGCAAGCTGGTGGAAGCATGAAGAAGGCAGCGCTCCTCGCCGGCCTCGCGGCCGCCACCATCCTCGGCGCGAAGGGCTTCGCCTCCGATCTGTTCGACCGCATCGAGGCCGGCCGCTATCAGGCTGTCCTGGCCGATTGCTCCGCCTGCCACACCAGACCAGGCGGCAAGCCCTTCGCCGGCGGCCTGCCGCTGCAGACGCCCTTCGGCGCGCTGGTGCCCCCGAACATCACGCCCGACCCGGAGACCGGCATCGGCAGCTGGAGCTATGCCGATTTCCGCAGCGCGCTGAAGACCGGCATCGGAAAGGGCGGCAAGCGGCTTTATCCGGCAATGCCCTATCCCGCCTATGCGACGATGAAGGACGCCGACATCGCCGATCTCTGGGCCTATTTCCAGAAGGTCGAGCCGGTGACCAACCGCGTTGTCTCGAACCAGCTCCCCTTCCCGTTCAGCATCCGCGCCTCGATGATCGGCTGGAACTGGCTCAACTTCTCGCCGAAGGAATTCCAGCCGGACGCCGCGAAGTCCGCCGCCTGGAATCGCGGCGCCTATCTCGTCAACGGCGCCGGCCATTGCGGCACCTGCCATACGCCGAAGAGCCTGACCGGCGCGGACAAGTCAGGCGAATTCCTGCGGGGCGGCAGTCTCCAGAGCTGGTATGCGCCGAACCTGACCGGCGATCCGCACAAGGGACTTGGCAGCTGGTCGACTGACGACATCGTCGCCTACCTCAAGACCGGCGCGAACCGCTTCGACATCGCCTCGGGGCCGATGGCGGAAGCGATCGCCCAGTCGACCAGCAAATGGGCGGATGCCGATCTCCAGGCGGTCGCGACCTATCTCAAGGACATCAAGGGCGATGGCGCGCCGGCCCCGCAGCCGATTGCGGCGAACGACCCAGCGATGACCGCCGGCAAGGCGATCTATCTCGACCGCTGCTCGGCCTGCCACAATTCGACCGGCGCGGGGCAGGCCTCGCTCTTCGCGACGCTGGCGAAGGCCCCGGTGATCAACAGCACCGATCCGACCTCGCTGATCCGCGTCGTGCTGCAGGGCAGCCAGGCGGTCGCCACCGCGGCCCGCCCGACGACGCCTGCCATGCCGTCCTTTGGCTGGAATCTCGGCGATGCCGATGTCGCGAACGTGCTGACCTATGTCCGCAACAGCTGGGGCAACGCCGCACCGCCGGTGACACCGGGACAGGTCAAGGATCTGCGAACGGCGCTGAAGCGATAGGGTTCGCTGGCTTCGCAGCGATCAGGCCTCGATGGCGCAGCCCAGCCGCGCGAGCGTGGCGTCGATCCAGCTGCGATCGTCCTTGCCCTGCTCGATCGCCTGCATCTTCTTTTCTTCCATCGCGTGCTTCTTGTGCGCGGCGGCATAGATCGTCTCCGCCTGGTCGAAGGGCACGCAGAGGATGCCGTCATCGTCGCCGATGACGAGGTCGCCGGGCTCGATCACCATGCCCTCGATCGCGATCGGAACGTTGATTTCGCCGGGGCCGTCCTTGTAGGGGCCGCGATGGCTGATGCCGGCGGCATAGATCGGCAGGTCGTTCTCGCGGATCCAGGCGGAGTCGCGCACCGCGCCATGGAGCACGATGCCGGCGATGCCGCGCTTGCGGGCATGGGCGATCATCAATTCGCCGATCAGCGCATTGGTGAGATCGCCGCCGCCATCGACGACGACGACATCGCCGGGAGCGGCGAGATCGAGCGCCTTGTGGATCATCAGGTTGTCGCCCGGCCGCGTCTTCACGGTGAGCGCGGGGCCCGCCATCACGCCACCGCGATGGAGCGGGCGCAGCGAGGCGCCGCCGGCGGTCATCCGCGACATCGAATCGCTGACATTGGCGACCGGGACCGTGCGGAAGCGCTGGACGAGCTCGGCCTCGACCTGGCGGCGGCGCTTGAGGATGCGAAATCCGATCATGGGACGTCCTTGGGGATTGCAGCTCGCCGGTCCGGCGAACCGGACGGCGCAGCGGCTGGGAGAATGAGGTTCTGCGAAGGGGCGGGATTTGCCGGCGCGCTCAGGTCGCGCCGGCCTCCTCCTGATCGACTCGGGCCTTGCCGCGGCGGATGGCGGGCAGGGCCATGCTGACGAGCAGCAGCAGCGAGAGGGAGAGGAAGGTCAGGCTGATCGGGCTCTTCACGAAGATCGAGAGATCGCCCTCCGACAGGAGCAGCGCCCGGCGGATATTCTCTTCCATCATCGGGCCGAGCACATAGCCCAGCACCAGCGGCGCAGGCGGGCATTTGAGCTTGGCCAGCACGTAGCCGAGCACGCCGATCGCCGCGCAGAGATAGACGTCGATCGCACTGTTGTTGAGGCTGTAATTGCCGAGCGCGCAGAACATCACGATCGCCGGAAACAGCCAGCGGTAGGGGATGCTGAGCAGGCGCACCCAGAGCCCGACCAGCGGCAGGTTCAGCGCGACGAGCAGGGCATTGCCGATGAACATGCTGGCGATGACGCCCCAGAACAGCTCGGGGTTGCGCGTCATCACCGTGGGACCGGGCTGGACACCGTTCATGATCAGCGCGCCGAGGATCAGCGCCATGGTCGCGCTGCCGGGAATGCCCAGCGTCAGCGTCGGGATGAAGGCGGTCTGCGCGGCCGCGTTGTTGGCGGCCTCCGGCGCGGCGACGCCCTCGATCGCGCCCTGGCCGAAGCGGGACGGGTCCTTCGCCAATTTCTTCTCCAGCATATAGGCGGAGAAGGACGAGATCGACGGGCCGGTGCCCGGCAGGATGCCGAAGAAGGAGCCGATGGCCGTGCCGCGCAGGGTCGGCAGGAACGAGGCCTTCAGGTCCTCCCAGCGCGGCATCAGGCCGCCGACATTCCTGGTGAAGACCTCGCGCGCCTCCTTCTGCTCCAGGTTGATGACGACCTCGGAGATCGCGAAGATGCCGACGGCAAGCACGGTGAAGCCGATGCCGTCGGCGAGCTCGGGCAGGCCGAAGGTGTAACGCTCGACGCCCGAGTTCACATCGGTGCCGACGAGGCCGATCAGCAGCCCCACTACGACCATGGCGAGCGCCTTGACCATGTCGCCATGGCTGAGAACCGAGGCCGCCACGAGGCCGAGCACCATCAGGGCGAAATAGTCCTCCGCGCCGAAGCGCAGCGCCCAGCTCGCCAGCGGCACGCCGAGCGCGACGATCAGCAGCGTGCCGATGCAGCCGGCGACGAAGGAGGAGAGCGCGGCGATCGCGAGCGCGGCGCCGGCCCGGCCGCGGCGCGCCATCTGGTAGCCGTCGAGGCAGGTGACGGCCGACGAGGTCTCACCGGGCAGATTGACCAGGATAGCGGTGGTCGAGCCGCCATATTGCGCGCCGTAATAGATGCCGGAGAGCATGATGACGGCCGAGACGGGCGGCAGCCCGAAGGTGATCGGCAGCAGCATCGAGATCGTCACCAGCGGGCCGACGCCCGGCAGCACGCCGATCAGGGTGCCGAGCAGCACGCCGAGGAAGCAATAGGCCAGGTTCTGCAGCGACAGGGCGACGCCGAAGCCGAGCACGAAATGATCGATGATCTCCATGGCTCAGAAATTCCAGGCGAACAGGCTGTAGGGCAGTTTCAGCCCCCAGACGAAGACGGCGGCGGCGAAGACCGACATCACCACCGTCAGGACGAGCACTTCCCGCGTCTTGAACTCATGGCCGGCACGGGCCGAGACGAAGAACAGCGCGGCGAGCGCCGGCACCAGTCCCGCCCGCTCGAGCAGGAAACCGAAGAGCAGGAGCGAGATGCTCAACAGGGCAAGCGGCAGCCAGCCCCATCCGCCCTCGACGGGCATGCAGCTGCGCAATCCCTTGAGGAAGATGACGATGCCGAAGCCGATCAGGACGAGGCTGAGGACGCGCGGGAAATAACCCGGCCCCATATCGATCGTGGTGCCGAACGTGTAGCCGAGCGCGATCGCGAAGCCGAGCGCCCCTAGTCCCATGAACAGCAGGCCGGCGAGAGCGTCCTGGTTCTTGAAGATGCTGGTTTTCATGGCCGATGTCCGCGGTGATGCCGGGCGGCGCGGCATGGCGCCGCCGGGACACAGACTTTCAGAATGGATGGTGCGACGTGCCGGGAAACCGCCGCCAAGAGACTACGGTATCCCGATCCGCGTCATCGGCTCAGTTGGCGACCTTCACGTCGGCCGCCTTGATCACTGCCGTCCATTTCGGCACGTCGGACCTGATCAGCGCGCCGAACTCGTCGCTGCTGCCGCCGAGCGCCTCGGCACCGGCCGAGCGCAGCTTGGCCTTGGTGTCGGACTGCTGCAGCACCTTGTTGAGCTCGGTATTGATGCGCGCGACGATCGGCGCAGGGACGCCCGTCGGCGCCGCAAGGCCCCACCATGTCACGGCCTCGGAGTTCTTCAGGCCCTTCTCCTCGAAGGTCGGGACATCCGGCAGGTCGGCATCGCGCTTGGTCGCGAAGACCGCGATCGGGCGCAGCACGCCTTCCTTGATCTGCACCATCGCCGAAGGCACGGACGAGATGTAGATCTCGACGCGCCCGCCGAGCAGGTCCGGCAGAGCCTGGGCCGCGCCCTTGTAGGGAACGTGGCGGAACTTCACCCCGGCGATCTGCTGGATGAGTTCGCCGGCCAGGTGCGAGCTGGTCCCGACGCCCGGCGAGGCAAAGGTCAGCTTGCCATCCTTGGCCTTGGCGGCGGCGAGCAGGTCCTCGACCGTCTTGATCGGCGAATCCTTGGCGACGACGAGGACTTGCGGCGCGGAGGCGACGAGGCCGATCGGCACGAAATCCTTGATCGGGTCGTAATTGGCCTTGCCGAGGATCGGGTTGATCACGAGATTGGCGTTCTGGGCGAGGACGATGGTGTAGCCATCCGGCGCAGCCTTGCCGGCGAGGCTCAGGCCGACGCTGCCACCGCTGCCCGGCTTGTTCTCGGCCACCAGCGTCCAGCCCGTGCTCTCGCCGAGCTTCTGGGCGATGACGCGCGCGACGACGTCGGTGCCGCCGCCCGGCGGGAACGGAATGACGAGGCGGATCGGCTTCTCCGGATATTGCTGTGCCGATGCTGTCGTCGCGAGCGCCGACAGAGCGAGCGCGGCGAGCGCCTTGTAGATAATCTTCATGGTCTTCCTCCCGTTTGTTATGGTCGTCCGGTATGTGGTCCGGATCTTCAGGCAGCGAGTTCGGTCAACCTCGCGAGGCTGGCCGCGTCCGGCTCTTCTCCATCGAGCACGGCGATGACATGCCGGGCGGCGATCTCGGCCATGGTCTTGGCCGATCCCGCGGTCACGCCGGCGATATGCGGAGTGGCGATCAGGTTGGGCAAAGCCCAAAGCGGGCTGTCCGCCGCCGGCGGCTCGACCGCGAAGCTGTCGAGGGCCGCCCCGGCGATCCGGCCTTCCAGCAGCGCGGCGACAAGTGCCGCCTCGTTGATCAGGGCGCCGCGGGCCGTGTTGATCACCAGCGAGGTCGGCTTCATCAGGCCGAAGCGGCGCGCGTCCAGCAGATCGCGCGTGGCGTTGGTCAGCGGGCAATGCAGGCTGACGATGTCGGCTTCCGCGACCAGGCTGTCGAGATCGCGTTCGCAATCCGCGCCGAACTGCGCGATCGCCGCGCGGGCATGGGGGTCGTGCAGCAGGACGGTCATGCCGAGGCCCTGCGCCATCCGGGCGACATGCTGACCGATCGAACCGAAGCCGACGAGGCCGATGACGGTGCCGGTGATGTCGCGCCCGATGAAGCTCGGCTTCGGCCAGGTACCGGCCTTCACGGCGATGTCGAGGCGCGGGATGTCCTTCAGCAGGGTCAGGGCCAGTGCGATGGTGTGCTCGGCGACGGCGCGCGAATTCGAGCCCATGGCGCGGATGACCGGAATATCGCGTGAAGCGGCCGCCTGGAGATCGATATTGTCGACGCCGACGCCGTGCTTCGCGATGACCTTGAGGCGCGGCGATGCGGCGATGATCGCCTCGTCGACGCGACCCTGGCGGACGATCAGCGCATCGACCTGCAATGCGGCTGCACGCTCGGCGACCTGCTCGCTCGGCGCATAGGCCGGCGAGAAGAAGACGTCGACGTCATGCGCGTTGAGAAGCTGGATGGCGTTCTCGGCCAGACGATCATGCGTGACAAGCACGCGCCTGCCGCGGGTGCGGGCACTGGTATCGGTCATCTCTGCGTTTCCTCACGGCTGCCTCGCATCCCGCTTCGCAGCGGTTGGGCGCCTTTCGGGGAACACTATTGACCAAAGCGGCCAAGCTCGTATGCTGAAATAATGACATATATCAATGATCTTTTGTCATGAAACATCCGATCGACGGCATCGAGGCCTTCATCCAGATCGCGGAGCTCGGCAGCTTCAACAAGGCGGCCGAGAAGCTGCATGTCACGCAGACCGGCCTGACGCGGCGCATCCAGCGGCTGGAAACCCATGTCGGCCTCAAGCTGATCGATCGGACGACACGGACCGTCGCGCTGACGAGCATCGGCCGCGAATTCCTGCCGGAGGCCCAGCGCATGCTCGACGCCGTCGACCGCTCGTTCGAGCGGTTGAAGACGATGTCGCGCTTCTCGACCGGCGACATCACGATCGCCTCGGTCCCTTCGCTGATGTATGGCCGCCTGCCGCGCATACTCAGAAGCTATGCCACGCGGCATCCGAACAACCGCGTCGAAATCCTCGACCGGACCAGCACGCTCGTCATCGAGGCGGTGCGCCGGCGCCAGGCCGAGTTTGGCCTGCATGTCCAGCCACCGAACCAGCAGGACCTGCACAACGAGATTCTGGTCCGCGATCCCTTCGTCGTCTACTGCCGCAACGACCATCCGCTGGCCGGGCGCGAGACCATCGCCTGGGCGGACCTCGCCGGCCACGACCTGATCACGCTCGGCGGCAGCAGCGGCAACCGGCTGCTGATGGAGGCTCAGTTGTCACGCTCCGGCATCGAGGTGAAGACCAGGTTCGTGGTCGAGTATTTCTCCAGCGCGATCGGGCTGGCTTCGGAAGGGCTGGGCATCGCCATCCTCGTCGCCTCGCTCGTCGAGAACCTGCGCGCCGATCTCGCCCAGATTCCGCTGGTGGACCCGGTTGTCGACCGGCCGGTCTCGCTGATCCGGCGGCGCGGCGAAACGCTGACTCCCGCCGCGCAGGCACTCTACAACCTGATCGTCCGCGATCTCGGACCGCTCTAGAGGCTGCTGATTTTATACGGAACCACGCGGTCATCCCGGGCTTGACCCGGGATCCATCATAGGGCGCATCGCTTTACGATGGATCCCGGATCGGCGCCGCTTCGCGGCTGGTCCGGGATGACGACCTGCTTCCGTGAAAATGAAGCACGCTCTAGCAAACACCCTACCGCAGCAGGAAGCCGTGCCGCAGCGGATCGTCGCGATCGATGATCCAGCTCGCCTGACCGCAGAGATGCGCACTGCCGGAGACTTCCGGGATGACGGCGTCGATCTCTCCCAATCTGGTCTCCCGCAGAACCCGCCCCGTCATGATCGAGCCGACGACGGATTCGTTGACCAGAATCTGGCCCCGCTTCAGAAGCCCCTTGGCATGGAGCAGCGCAGCCCGCCCGGCCGTGCCGGAGCCGGTCGGCGAGCGGTCCAGTTGCCGGTCGGCGAAGATGCAGCAATTGGCCTGCGTCGCCTTGGGATCGAGCGGATCGCCATCGATGATCGTGCCGTAAATATGGTTCAGCTCGGGGATTTCCGGATGAACCACCGGGAAGGCGGCGTTGGCGGCTGCCTTCACCTCGGCGCCGAAGCGGATCAGGGCCTCGGCCTTCTCCCGGCGGATCGTCAGGCCGAAGGGGCGGCCATCGGTATAGAAATAGAACGCGCCGCCGAAGGCGATGTCTCCGATGACCCGGCCATAGGTCGGCGTCTCCACGCTGACATCGCGATGGACCAGATAGGACGGCACGTTCACGAAGCGCACGCTGGCGGCGCGCCTGCCGTCCCAGGCGACGAAGGCCTCGATGAAGCCGCAGGGCGCGTCGATCCCCACCCGCGTTTCCGGCTCGGTGCGCTGGACCCAGCCGAGTTCGACGGCCGCGGTCGCCAAGGCGATGACGCCATGGCCGCAATGGTCGCTGTAACCTTCGTTATGTACGAAGATGACGCCGAAATCGGCTTCGGGCGAAACCGGCTCGGTCAGATAGCCTGCATACATGTCGGCATGGCCGCGCGGTTCGAAGATCAACGCCTGCCTGACACCGTCGATGTTTTTTTTAACCCAGTCGCGCCGCTGCACGATCGTCTTGCCGGGCAGCCGCGGCAGCCCGCTCGTCACGATCCGGAACGGCTCGCCGCCGGTATGGGCCTCGATGGTCTGGATAACGCGGTCGGCTTGCATCGTTCCCCTTGGAGCCAAGTTCGTCGTGGTGCTGTGTCCGGGCGGGGGCCGCAACCGCGGCCGCTGCCTCAGTCCGACAGGCGCGCGAGCAGCCCGGCGATCAGCCGGGTCCGCCGCGCCAGGCTCTCGACCTCGATATGCTCTTCCAGCGTGTGATAGCCGGCACCGAGCACGCCGAGACCGTCGAGCGAGGGAATTCCGGCCGCACCGGTGAAATTGGCGTCCGAGCCGCCGCCGGCCGAGGCATGGCCGAGCTCCCAGCCCAGTTCCGCAGCGATACCGCGCGCCTCGCGGTAGAGCGCCATCGTGCCTTCGTCGGGCTCCCAGACCGGGCGGGTGACGCCGCGCTCGACCGTGAAGCCGGTGCCGTCGGCCTCGCGCTGCGACAAGGCGAGCATGCGCTCGACGCCGCGGTCGAGGTCGTGCTGGCGCTTGGCCATGCTGAGCGCTTCGGCCCGGCAGGAGGTCGGCACGCAGTTCACCCACTGGCCGCCCTGGATCACGCCGACCGAGAAGGTGCAATCCTCATCGGTCATCGCCTCGATGGCGAGCAGTTGCCTCGCCATCATGCTGATGGCGGAACGGCCGTCCTTCAGGCGTGAGCCAGCATGGCTCGGCCGGCCCTCAGTCGAAAGGTTGAAGCGGGCGATGGCATAGCGCCCGGTGACGACGCCGTCGCCCGGCTGGCCGGGCTCTGGCACCAGCACGTAGCGGTGGCGGCGTGCCTCCTCCATGATCAATTCGCGCGTGCCCGGACTGCCGATCTCCTCGTCGGAGGTGTAGAGCACCGTGATCGGCAGCGGCGTTGCGACGCCGGCTTTCGCCAGTGCGACGATCGCCTGCAGCCCGGCATAGGCACCGCCCTTCATGTCGAGGATGCCCGGCCCGTAGCAGCGCGCGCCGTCGCGGCGGAAGGGCAGCTTCGCCAGCGTCCCGACCGGATGCACCGTATCGAGATGCGACATCACCAGAATGCCGGGATCGCCCTGGCGCGGATGCGGAAACGCGGCGCGCACGCAGTCACCGAGCCCCTTCGGGCCGGGAATGCGGGTGATGCTGGCGCCGGCCGCCGCGGTATCGGCCGCGGCGAGATCCATCATCCGGTTGACCGCGGCGGTGTCGAAGGTCGGGCTCTCGCACTCGATCCAGGGGCGCAGGCCCGCGAGCAGGGCCTCGGTGTCAAGCGGCAGCGTAGCGATATCCATCCTGTCGATCCTCAGGCGGCGGCGCGGGTTTCGACGAGCCGGGCCAGCAGGCTCGCGCCGACCGGCAGGATGCCGTCGTCGAGGACATAGGCCGGATTGTGAACCGGCACGGTGCCGGCATGGCCGACCCAGGCATAGGCTCCGGGCACGACGCGCAGCATGTCGGCGAAATCCTCGCTGCCCATCAGCGGCTTGCCGTCTGTCAGCACGCCCTCGCTGCCGACGATCTCGGCGGCGACAGCGAGAACGGCGTCGGTCTGGGCCTCGTGATTGACCAGCACGTTGAAGATGTTGCGGATGTCGACCTCGATGGTGACGCCGAAGCTCGCCGCCGTACCGGCCGCGATCTCGCGCATGCGGTCGCGCACGAGCGCGCCGATCTCCGGCGAGAAGGTGCGGATCGTGCCGGCGAGGACGGCCTCCTCGGGGATGACGTTATAGGCCGAGCCGGCATGGATCTGCGTGATCGAGAGCACGGCGGCCTCGCGCGGATCGGCATTGCGGCTGACGATGGTCTGGAGGGCGTTGGCGAGGCTCATCGCCACCACGATCGGATCGCGCCCCATATGTGGCATCGCGCCATGGCTGCCGCGGCCGGTGATCCTGATGTCGAAGAAATCGGCGCCGGCCATGGCAGGTCCCGGGAAGATCGAGATCTGGCCGGGGTCGAGATCGGGCGAATTATGCAAACCGTAGATCTCGTCGCAGGGGAAGCGCTCGAACAACTTCTCGGCGATCATGCTGCGGGCGCCGCCGAGGCCTTCCTCGGCCGGCTGGAAGACGAAGACCGCCGTACCCTTGAAGCCGCGGTTCTCGGAGAGATAGCGGGCCGCGCCCAGCAGCATGGTGGTGTGGCCGTCATGGCCGCAGGCATGCATCTTGCCGGCAACGGTCGAGCGCCAGGGCAGATTGGTGATCTCCTGGATCGGCAGCGCGTCCATGTCGGCGCGCAGGCCGATGCGCCGGCCGGGCCCGCCGGTGCCATGGAGGATGCCGACCAGGCCGGTCTTGCCGATGCCGCGATGGACCTCGATCCCCCAGCTCGTGAGCTTTTCCGCGACGATGTCTGAGGTCCTGACCTCCTCGAAGCCGATCTCGGGATGGGCATGGAGATCGCGGCGGATGGCGACGAGCTCGTCCGTGAAGGACAGGATCTCAGGCAGGGCGGGCATGACGGCTCCAGAAAGCGGGTTGATTCAGGCGAAGGGCTTGCCGAGGGGTGAGGTCCGCAGGCCGGGCCGCAAGCGGCGCCACGGCAAGGCGGCCGGATCGACCGGCATCGGCCCCGGCGCGGCGCAGACGAGGATCGTCTCCGCGATCGGCTCGAAATCGGCCCGGAAATGCACCGAGCTCTTGTTGACGAGGATCGCCTGCTCGGTCGGCTCGATCCCGACCTGACGGTACATCGCCTGATCGGCCATCTGCGCCTTGCGCGAACCGACGACGATCCGGACATCGCCGATACGCAGGCAGGCGCTCAGGCCCAGATTCATGCGCGATCCCCCGTAGAACGGGCCGGGCGCGACGAAGCGGCCGTCCGACAGCCTCTCGACCAGGAATTGGCCATCGAGCGGCTTGTCTCCGGGGATGCCGGATTTCGCGCCGAGCGAGAGCGTGATGGTCTTGCCTTCACCTGCGGCATGGGCGGCTTCGGCCGCGGTCGCGTCGACGATGACCCCGATGGCGGCGCGCCTGGCGCGGCCCTGCACCAGGGCATGGGCCATGCCCATCGTGTCGGAATCGCCGCCGGCGCCGGGATTGTCCTGTGTGTCGGAGATGACGACGGGCTTCGTCGCGGCCTCGGCCAGACGCATCGCCTCCGCCACGCCGTCTTCGGGCGAGAACACCCGGCCCTTGAATGCGGCTTCGCTGGCCATGACGCGGGCCAGGACGGCGTCGGCCGCCCGGTCGGCATCGGCCTGTGTCGCGCCATAGGCGAGCACGGTCGCCCCGCAATCGGGGAAATCGGCGGCCGGGAAGCCGGGCAGGAAGGACAGCGTCGGCACGGCCGGGCCTTCGAGCGCGGCGAGCTCCGCATAGATGGTGCGGCAGGGTTCCATCGCCGTCGCCTGCCAGGCGATGGGGATGAGATAGGGCACCTGGCGGAAGGCCTTGGCCGGGCGGGCGGCCGTCTCGATCAATGGCGCCAGCACCGCGGCCGAGCGGCTGCCGGTCAGCGCCATGTCGACATGCGGGTAGGTGCGGAAGGCGACGAGCGCATCGGCCGTCGCCATCATCAGCGGCGTGACATTGCCATGCAGGTCGAGGCTGACGACAAGCGGAATGTCGGGCCCGATCGCAGCACGAACCCGCCGCAGCAATTCGCCCTCGCCGTCATCGTGATTCTGCGCGACCATGGCGCCGTGCAGGTCGAGATAGACACCGTCCAGCGGCAGCGCCGCGGTGATGCGCTCCACCAGTTCGCCGGCGAGGGCCTCGAAGGCCTCTGCCGTGACATGGGCGGAGGGGCTCGCTGCACACCAGAGCGTCGGCACGAGTTCCCAATCCCGCCCGCGAGCGCTGTCGACGAAGCCGGCCGCGCTGACATTGACGTCCTTCACAGCTGCGAAGATCGCTTCGCCGCGCGCCAGCGGAGGCCAGCCCCCGCCTTGCAGGAAGGCCTCCATCCCGGCCATGCTGGGCGCGAAAGTGTTGGTTTCGTGGAGAAATCCACCAAATGCAATACGGCGCGGCATCCGTTCTCCCCTCGACTGCCGCCGAGGTAATCACAGGCAGCTGCGCTCTCCAAGGCGCAAAAGCGCCGGCCCGGCCCTAGCGAAATGGCGGGGCTGGATCATCTGATGAGCCGGCAGGCCTGTGACGATGCAGCACAGGCGACGACACTGAGATGACACAGGGTCCCGCTACATGCCAAACCAACCCAAACTGCCAACGCGTGAGGAATTGCCGTGAACGTTCCCGTCGTAGGACGCTTCGTCTTCAGGCGCGCCGAGCTTTGGGCCGACGGCGTGATCCATGTCCTCGGCGTTGCGCTCGGGCTGGGAGCCGTCGCAGCCTTGATCGTTCAGGTCGCCAACAGCGCTCCGCTGTTCGATCTGATTCCCGTTTCGATCTATGGCGCGGCCCTCCTCGCAGTCCTGATCGTCTCGGCGACCTACAACATGTGGCCGATTTCGCCGCGCAAGTGGTTCATCAGGCGCTTCGATCATTCGGCGATCTACGTTCTGATCGCCGGCACCTACACCCCGTTCCTGATGAAACTGAGCGGGAGCATTTTCGCCCAGGCCCTCCTCGCCGTCGTGTGGCTCGCGGCGGCGGCCGGCGTCGTCATCAAGGTGGCCCTGCCGGGTCGGTTCGATCGCCTGTCGATCGCGCTTTATCTCCTGATCGGGTGGAGCGGTCTCCTGATCTGGGAGAGCGTCAGCCTCCTGCCCGCGACCACCTTATGGTTGATCGTGGCAGGCGGCCTGCTCTACTCGATCGGTGTCATTTTCCACGTCTGGGAAAGCCTGCCGTTCCAGAATGCGATCTGGCACGGCTTCGTTCTCGTTGCGTCCGGCTGCTTCTATGGGGCCGTGTTTCGGGCGTATGCGATCGCACCGACCGCATGAGCTGCAGCCGCCATGGGCGGCCCCTCGCTCAAATGCCCCCTCGTTCAGCGACGAGGCCGCCATTCCTTTCGATGAAGGCAACGATCTCCCCCACCCCCGTGAGCCGGTTGAGGTCGCTGAAGACGAAGGGCCGGCCGGCGCGCTGCTTTTCGGTGTCGGAACGCATCACGTCGAGATTGGCCCCGACATAAGGCGCGAGGTCGATCTTGTTGATGATGAGCAGGTCCGAGCGGGTGATGCCCGGGCCGCCCTTGCGCGGGATCTTCTCGCCGCCGGCGACGTCGATGACATAGAGCGTGAGGTCGGCGAGATCGGGCGAGAAGGTCGCGGCGAGATTGTCGCCGCCGGATTCGATGAAGACGACGTCGAGGTCGGGGAAGCGCCGGCGCATCTCGGCGATCGCGGCGAGATTGATCGAGGCGTCCTCGCGGATCGCGGTATGCGGGCAGCCGCCGGTCTCGACGCCGATGATGCGCTCTTCCGGCAGGGCCTGCAGCCGGTTGAGGATCAATTCGTCCTCCTTGGTGAAGATGTCGTTGGTGACGACGGCGACGGAGTAGCGCTCGCGCATCGCCTTGCAGAGCTTTTCGGTGAGGGTGGTCTTGCCGACGCCGACCGGGCCGCCGATGCCGACCCGGAGCGGGCCATTGGGGGAGTTCACGAGCGAAAGACCCTTGAATACTGCGTTTCGTGGTTCATCGAGAGAATGTCGGCGCGGATGGTGCAGGAGCCGAGATCGTCGAGCGTGGAGGTGGCGGCATGCTGCGCCGTCCGCAGGATGACCGGCTCCAACGCGGCGAGCGTCGCCACCCCGTCGCGCTGGCCGAGCGGCACCAGCCGCACACAGGCCTGGACGAGGTTCGAGGCGAAGGCGTGAAGATAGGCGGTGAGCGTATCGGCGAGCCCGACGCCATGGCGGGCCGCGGCGGAGCCGACAGCCACGGGGTAGGCGATCGGCCTGTCCGTACCAGCCAGCGGCTCGCCGCTCCATGAGCTCATCGCATCGACGAAGGCGGTGCCTTGCAGCGTCGTTTCCATGTGACGTTCGCGCGAGCCGGCCATCGCTTCGGCCAGGTCCGCAACGTCGGTGATCTCTTCACCAGCGCTGGTCTCGCGCCAGGCTTCGGCTAGCAGGACGGCGTCATTCCAGGCGGATCCTTGCTCCAGCAGCGCCTCCAGCCATTCGCGCAGGCTTTGCCGATCTCGGATCAATCCGTCGTGGATCGTTCGCTCCAGCCCGTGGCTATAAGCGAAGGACCCAACCGGAAAGGCCGGGGAGAGCCATGTCATCAGGCGCGCGAGTGCGGCAGTCTCAGTCATGATGGTGGTGATGGCCGTGCCCATGGCCATGGTCATGATGATGAGCGGGACTGTGCCCGTGATCATGCCCATGGGCGTGATAGGCGCCATGAACCGGCTGGAAGCGCGCGACGACCGCGCGGACGGAGGCGCCGAGCCCTTCCAGCATGGCGCGGATGACATGGTCGCGCTGGATCAGGATGCGGGTTTCGTCGATCTGCGCCGGCAGGTGCCGGTTGCCGAGATGCCAGGCGAGATGACGCAACGGGCAAGCGCGGCCGGGAAGCACCTCGTAGAGTTCCTCCTCTGCCGCGACGATCGTCACCGTGCGGCCGTCCTCCAGCACCAGCCGATCGCCATCGGCGAAGAGCACCGGCTCGGGCAGGTCGACCATGACCTCCTCGCCCTGATCCGTGGTGACGAGCTTGCGGCGGAGATGGCGCGCCGCATGGTCGAGCCGGATGGTGCCGGCGGGTTGGTCATCACCGCCATGGCTATGGGAAACGGCGCGGAGCATGGCTAAACCTCAGAACAGGAAATAGCGCTGCGCCATCGGCAGCACGGTCGCGGGTTCGCAGGTCAGGAGCTCGCCATCGGCACGCACTTCGTAGGTCTCGGGGTGGACCTCCATATGCGGCGTCGCGTCGTTGAGGATCATCGAGGCCTTGGAGATGCCGCCGCGCGTGTTCTCGACCGCGACCATGCCTTTGGCGACGCCGAGCCTCTCCTTGAGGCCGCTCGCGATCGCCGCCCGGCTGACGAAGGTCACGGAGGAGACGGCCGGCGCGCGACCCATGGTCCCGAACATCGGCCGGTAATGCATCGGCTGCGGCGTCGGGATCGAGGCGTTGGGATCGCCCATCGGCGCGGCCGCGATCATGCCGCCGACCAGCACCATCTCCGGCTTCACGCCGAAGAAGGCCGGGTTCCAGAGCACGAGATCGGCCCGTTTCCCGACCTCGATCGAGCCCACATGTTTCGAGAGGCCCTGCGCGATCGCCGGATTGATCGTGTATTTCGCGATGTAGCGGCGCACCCGCAGATTGTCGTTGTCGCCGGTCTCTCCAGGCAGGCGCCCGCGCTGGATCTTCATCTTGTGCGCGGTCTGCCATGTCCGGATCGGCACCTCGCCGACACGGCCCATGGCCTGGCTGTCCGAGGAGATGATCGAGAAGGCGCCGATATCGTGCAGGATATCCTCGGCCGCGATGGTCTCCTTGCGGATGCGGCTCTCGGCGAAGGCGATATCCTCGGGGATCGAGGGCGACAGGTGATGGCACACCATCAGCATGTCGAGGTGTTCGGCGATGGTATTCTTCGTGTAAGGCCGCGTCGGGTTTGTCGAGGACGGGATGACGTTCGGCAGGCCACAGACCTTGATGATATCAGGCGCATGGCCGCCGCCGGCGCCCTCCGTATGGAAGGCGTGGATGGTGCGGCCCTTGAAAGCCGAGACCGTGTCCTCGACGAAGCCGCTCTCGTTCAGCGTATCCGTATGGATCATGACCTGAACGTCATGGTCGTCGGCGACGCTGAGGCAGTTGTCGATCGCGGCCGGGGTCGTGCCCCAGTCCTCATGGAGCTTGAGCGCGCAGGCGCCGCCCTCGATCATCTCGATCAGGGCCGCAGGCTTCGAGGCATTGCCCTTGCCGGAGAGGCCGAGATTGATCGGCACCGCGTCGAAGGACTGGATCATCCGGCCGAGATGCCAGGGGCCGGGCGTGCAGGTCGTCGCCAGCGTGCCGTGGGCCGGGCCGGTGCCGCCGCCGAGCATGGTGGTGACGCCGGACATCAGCGCCTCGTCGATCTGCTGCGGGCAGATGAAATGGATGTGCGCGTCGACGCCGCCGGCGGTGAGGATCTTCCCCTCCCCCGCGATCGCCTCGGTGCCGGGGCCGATGACGATGGTGACGCCGGCTTGCGTATCCGGATTGCCGGCCTTGCCGATGGCGACAATCCGCCCATCCTTCAGGCCGACATCCGCCTTCACGATGCCCCAGTGGTCGACGATTAGCGCATTGGTGATGACGGTGTCGACCGCGCCCTCGGCCCGGCTCGCCTGGCTCTGGCCCATGCCGTCGCGGATGACCTTGCCGCCGCCGAACTTCACCTCCTCGCCATAGACGGTGAAATCCTTCTCGACCTCGATGATCAGCTCGGTATCGGCAAGGCGGACCCGGTCCCCGACCGTGGGCCCATACATCTGCGCGTAGGCGGCGTGGGAGAGCTTGGCCGGCATCAGAGTGTCCCCATCACCTTCTGCTGGAAACCGTAGACGGCGCGTGCACCGCCCAGCGGCACGAGGCGGATTTCGCGCTGCTGACCGGGCTCGAAGCGCACGGCCGTGCCTGCAGCGATGTCGAGCCGCATGCCGCGGGCGCGCGCGCGATCGAAATCGAGCGCCTCGTTGGTCTCGAAGAAATGATAGTGCGAGCCGACCTGGATCGGTCGGTCGCCGGTATTGGCGACGAGCAGCGTGATCTGCTCCGCGCCTGCGTTGAGGACGATGTCCCCGGCAGCGGAGAAAACCTCTCCGGGGATCATGTCTCAGGCTCCCGCGACCAGCCAGAGCCCGCCGAGCGCGGTCAGGCCGCCGGCGATGCGCGCCGCGATCCGGCCGCGATGCGAGAGCGCGTTGCCGGCGAGGCCAATGCCGAGGCCCACGGCATGCAGCAGCGCGGTCGCCAACGCGAAACCGGTCACGAAGGACAGGCTCGTCGCCTCGCCGAGCTCGCCACCGTGAGCATAGCCGTGGAACAGCGCAAAGAAGCCCACCACGACCATCCCGACCGCGACCGGGACCTGCAGGGCGACCAGCGCGAGCAGGCCGAGCACCACGACGGACGCCGCTATCGTCGGCTCGACGAAAGGCAGGCCGATGCCGGCAAGCGCCGCCGCAAAGCCGAGCATCATCGTGGCGATGAAGGCCGCGGGAATCGCCCAGATGGCGCGCCCGCCGACGAGGAAGGCCCAGAGGCCGACGCCGACCATCGCCAGGATATGATCCGCCCCGAAAAGCGGATGCGAGAAGCCGGCGGCAAACGAGCCGTGCTCGGCCGGATTGAGATGGGCGAAGGCCGGGCTCGCGGCACCCAGGCTCAGGATGAGGACAATCGACAATCTCTTCATGGTAGCCTCTATGTCGGACAGTTCAGCGGATCGGCTGGTGGACGGTGACGAGCTTGGTCCCATCGGGGAAGGTCGCCTCGACCTGCACATCGTGGATCATTTCGGCGACGCCTTCCATCACCTGCTCGCGGCCGACGACATGCGCACCGGCTTCCATCAGCTCGGCGACGCTGCGGCCATCGCGCGCGCCTTCGACCACGAAATCCGAGATCAGGGCGATGGCCTCGGGATGGTTGAGCCTGACGCCGCGTTCGAGCCGGCGCCGGGCGACCATGGCCGCCATGGAGATCAGGAGCTTGTCCTTCTCGCGCGGTGTGAGGTTCATCGCGTCAGTCCCTAGAGTTGCCAGACCTTGGGCAGCGGACGGCCGCCCAGGAGAAGGGTGAGCAGCGGCTCCAGCCGCCGCCGGAGCGCGAGCCCGGTCTCCTCGACCAGCCGCGCGAGAAGCTTGCCGTTCCAGGCGCTGGCGCCGCCGTTCGGTCCGATGATGGATCGGGCCTGTTCCAGAAAGCGCTCGGGCGTGGCGCCGGCGAAGAGCACCGTGGCCATGGCCCGGCAGCCGGCCATGGCGGGCTGCGGCGCGAGCCGGGCGTTGATATCGCCCTCGACGCGCAGGTCGTCCGCAAAGAGCAACCGGCCGTCGCGGCGAATGCGCCAGCGATCGTGCAGATGGCCGCTATGCAAGGTCTCGCCCATCGCCTGCCGGCCGAACAGGATCGCCTCGACCGCGACAAGTTCGGAATCGCCGGCGAGATCGACGTCGAGCGACCGCGACAGCCGCCCACCTTCGAACAGGATCGTCTCCTGCGGCAGCCAGGCGAGCCGGGCGCCGGCCGCAAGCCTCAGGCGGTTGGTCACGACGGCATCCGCACCCGTCGAGCGATAGACGCGCTCACAGGCCTGGGTAGTGACGCTCGCAGCGGCGCCGACAGCAAGGCTAACCTCGGTGCCGAAGCGGTCTCCCCCGGTCAGCCCGCCCGCCGTATTGATGATGATCGCCTGCGGATCGTCGGTTCCAAGTGGGCGCGGGAAGCGCAGTTTCGCACAGCCCTCCTGGAAGAGCCGGTCGAGGCAGGTGCGGCCGTCGCGCGTGCGGAAGCTGACGTTGGCCTGCCCGTGTGCACGCTGCATCCGGATCGGAACAGGACTCTGGAGATCGTCAATCGCCAGCATCGTCAGGACCGCTTCCGATTGAGCAGGGCTTGCAGAAGACGCTGCATCTAGACCTGAATCAAGCGCTGGACCTGCGCGCCGTCGAGTTCGCCCATCGGCCCCGACAGCACGACCTCACCGCGATCCATCACGAACATCGTGTCAGCGAGATCGCGGGCGAAGTCGAAATACTGCTCGACGAGCACGATCGCCATACCGCCCTTGCTGCGCAGATAATCGATGGCGCGGCCGATATCCTTGATGATCGAGGGCTGGATGCCCTCGGTCGGCTCGTCCAGCACCAGGAGCCTGGGTCGGGTGACCAGCGCCCGCGCAATCGCGAGTTGCTGCTGCTGGCCACCCGAGAGGTCTCCGCCGCGCCGGCCCAGCATGGTCTTCAGCACGGGGAACAGGTCGAAGAGTTCATCCGGGACGAAGCGCTCGCGGCGCTTCAGCGGCGCGAAGCCGGTCTCCAGATTCTCCTTCACCGTCAGCAGCGGGAATATCTCCCGCCCCTGCGGCACATAGGCGATGCCGACCCGCGCCCGATCCTCGCTGCGCAGGACCGAGATGTCCTTGCCGTCGAGGCGGATATGCCCCGCCGAGACCGGCTGATGCCCGACGATGGCGCGCATCAGCGAGGTCTTGCCGACGCCGTTGCGCCCCATCACACAGGTGACCTTGCCGGTCTCGGCCGTAACGGAGACACGGCGCAGCGCCTGGGCGGCGCCGTAGTGGAGATCGATGGCGTCGACGGTCAGCATGTGGTCACCGCCCCAGATAGACTTCGACGACGCGCTCGTTGGCGCTGACATGATCGAGCGGGCCTTCCGCCAGCACCGCGCCCTCATGCAGCACCGTGACCTTTACGCCGAGCTCGCGGATGAAGCCCATGTCGTGCTCGACCACGATGACGGAATGGTCTTTTGCGATCTCCTTGAGCAGCACCGCCGTCTGCGCCGTCTCGCCGTCGGTCATGCCGGCGGCGGGCTCGTCGACGAGCAGGAGTTTTGGGTCCTGCGCCAGCAGCATGCCGATCTCCAGCCACTGCTTCTGGCCATGCGAGAGCGAGCCTGCGAGTCGGTCGCGCCTGTCGGCGAGGCGAATGGTGCCGAGGATGCTGTCGATGCGCTTCTGCTGCGGGCTCTCCGTCTTCCAGAACAGCGTCCGGCCGACCGTGCGCTTCGATTTGAGCGCCAGCAGGATGTTATCCTCGATCGTGTGGCTGTCGAAGACAGTCGGCTTCTGGAACTTGCGGCCGATCCCGAGATTGGCGATCGCAGCCTCGTCGAGCCGGGTCAGGTCGACCGTGCCGCCGAACATGACCGTGCCGGTATCGGGCTTGGTCTTGCCGGTGATGATGTCCATCATCGTGGTCTTGCCGGCCCCGTTGGGGCCGATGATGGCGCGCATCTCGCCGGGTTCGATGGTCAGCGACAGGCCGCGGATCGCCTTGAAGCCGTCGAAAGAGACGCTGACGCCGTCGAGATAAAGCAGCGAGGAGGTGAGAGCGCCGGGCACGGGAGCGTTCATCGCTTCACTCCGCCGGGGCCGGCTCGGCGGCCGGGGTGCTATCGGGCTTGCGGCGGCGCGCCCAGAGCGCCTCGGCCGTGCCCAGAATGCCCTTGGGCAGGAAGAGCGTGACGACGACGAAAAGCCCGCCGAGCGCGAAGAGCCAGTAGGGCGCCATGAAGCCGGAGGTGAACAGCGTCTTGGCCCAATTGACCACGACGGCACCGAGCGCCGCGCCGACCAGCGTGCCGCGCCCGCCGACCGCGACCCAGATCACGGTCTCGATCGAATTGGCCGGGGCGAATTCGCTGGGGTTGATGATGCCGACCTGCGGCACGTAAAGCGCTCCGGCGACGCCGGCCATGCAGGCCGAGACGGTGAAGACGAAGAGCTTGAAGCGGTCGACCCGGTAGCCGAGGAAGCGCGTGCGGGATTCGGCGTCGCGGATCGCGATCACGACCTTGCCGAGCTTCGAGACGACGATGCCGCGCGCGATCAGGAAGCCGGCCGCCAGCATCACGCAGGTCATCGAGAACAGCGCCGCGCGCGTCGTCTGCGCCTGGATGTTGAAACCGAGGATGTCCTTGAAATCGGTCAGGCCATTGTTACCGCCGAAGCCCATGTCGTTGCGGAAGAAGGCGAGCAGCAGCGCATAGGTCAGCGCCTGGGTAATGATCGAGAGATAGACGCCGGTGACGCGCGAGCGGAAGGCGAACCAGCCAAAGACGAAGGCAAGCAGGCCGGGCACCGCCAGCACCATCAGCATGGCGAAGGGGAAGGAGGAGAAGCCCCACCAGTACCAGGGCAATTCCTGCCAGTTCAGGAAGACCATGAAGTCGGGCAGGATCGGATTGCCGTAGACGCCGCGCGAACCGATCTGGCGCATCAGGTAGAGCCCCATGGCATAGCCGCCGAGCGCGAAGAAGGCGCCGTGGCCGAGGCTCAGGATGCCGCAATAGCCCCAGACGAGGTCGAGCGAGACCGCGAGCAGCGCGTAGCAGAGATATTTGCCCCAGAGCGACATCGTCGAGGTCGAGACATGGAAAGGCGAGGACGCCGGCAGCAGCAGGTTCGACAGGGGGACCAGCACGGCCAGGCCCAGCAGAATCGCGAGGAAGATGCCGCCGCGCTTGTCCATGTTCTGGAGGAGGAAGCGGGTGATCATGCTTCCACCGCCCGGCCCTTGAGCGCGAACAGGCCGCGCGGGCGCTTCTGGATGAAGAGGATGATGCAGACGAGCAGCGCGATCTTGCCGAGCACGGCGCCGGCATAGGGTTCGAGCAGCTTGTTGGCGACGCCGAGCGTCATGGCGCCGACGAGCGTGCCCCACAGATTGCCGACGCCGCCGAAGACCACGACCATGAACGAGTCGATGATGTAGCTCTGGCCGAGATTGGGGCTGACATTGTCGATCTGCGAGAGCGCGACGCCGGCCAGCCCCGCGACGCCCGAGCCCAACCCGAAGGTCAGCGCGTCGATGCGGCCGGTGCGGATGCCCATGGCCGAGGCCATGCGCCGGTTCTGGGTGACCGCGCGCATCTGCAGACCCATCGGCGTGAGCTTGAGGATGGCGAGCAGCGCGGCGAAAACCAAAGCCGCGAAGACGATGATCCAGAGCCGGTTATAGGTGATCGCCAGGCCGCCAAGCTCGAAGGCACCCGACATGAAAGAGGGCGCACCGACCTCGCGATTGGTCGGGCCGAAGGCGGTGCGCACCGCCTGCTGCAGGATCAGGCTGATGCCCCAGGTCGCGAGCAGCGTCTCCAGCGGGCGCCCGTAGAGGAAGCGGATGACGCCGCGCTCGATCGCGATCCCGACCGCACCCGCAACGACGAAGGCGGCCGGCAGTGCAATGGCGAGCGACCAGTCGAACAGCCAGGGCGCATTCGTGCGGATCAGCTCTTGCACCACGAAGGTCGTGTAGGCGCCGAGCATGACCATCTCGCCATGGGCCATGTTGATGACGCCCATCACACCGAAGGTGATGGCAAGGCCGATGGCGGCGAGCAGCAGGACCGAGCCGAGCGAGAGCCCATACCAGAGGTTCTGCGCAGCAGCCCAGAGCTTCAGCCGGCCTTCGATGGCGGTGATCGCCTTGACCTGCGCTTCCTTGAGGGCCGGCGTCGCATCGCCCGGCAGGGCGCGCAGCGTCGCCAGGGCGTCCCGATCGCCACGCTCGCGCAAGACCTCGATCGCCGCGAACCGATCCAGAGATTGCGTGTCGGGCTTGGCGATGAGGATCGCGGCCTGGGCCTGACGCAAGGCGGCAAGCGCGCGCGGATCGGTTTCCTTGCCGATTGCGGCTTCGACGATCGGCAGCAGGCCGGCATCGCGCGACTTGAAGACCGCTTCGGCCGCCGCCGCGCGCTTCGCGGGATCGGGACTGAGCAGGCCGAGACCGCCGAGCGCGGCCTGGATCGCACGGCGCACGGCATTATTGAGGCGGACGGGCTTCACATCGGCGGGGGCGGCTGCGAGCACGGAGCCCGTCTTCGCATCGACGAAGCTGCCGGCAGCCGTCTTGACGGCAACGCCACCGGGACCTGCGAGCAGGCGGCCATCACTCAGCGCCTCGACGATCAGCGCCGCATTCGGATGGGCCGTGGAAACGAGAATCTCGATCGCGCGGGCGGTATCCGAATAGCTGTCGGCGGCAAGCCGCGTGAAGGCGTCGTCGGCGGTCTGCGCGAAGGACGCGACCGAAGCCGCGACCAGCGCGACCAGGATGACGAGTCCATGCTTCAGGCGGTGCAAAATCGGCATCGATCCGGTTCGCATTGCGGCTGGTAGTTGCTCGGAAAAGCCATGTCGCAGCGTGGCGAATGGAGGGCGGCCGGGATCTTTCCCGTGCCGCCCTCCCCCCTCATGATCTCACGCGCCGCCGCCACCGCACTTGCCGGTCTTGACGTTGAAGTTGCCGCATTTCTTCTCGACCCAGTCGCCGATCAGGTCCTTGGAACCGTCGAGTTCCTTCGACCAGGCATCGCCAGGGACGAGCCCTGCGGTCTTCCAAACCACGTCGAACTGGCCGTCATCCTTGATCTCGCCGATGAAGACCGGCTTGGTGATGTGGTGGTTCGGCAGCATCTTCGAGATGCCGCCGGTCAGGTTCGGCGCCTCGATGCCGGGCAGCGCGTCGATGACCTTGTCCGGATCGGTGGTCCCGGCCTTCTCGACCGCCTTCACCCACATGGCGAAGCCGACCACATGGGCTTCCATCGGGTCGTTGGTGACGCGCTTCGGGTTCTTGGTGAAGGCCTGCCACTGCTTGATGAAGGCGTCGTTCTCCGGCGTCTTGATCGACTGGAAATAGTTCCAGGCGGCGAGATGGCCGACGAGCGGCTTGGTGTCGATGCCGGCGAGTTCCTCCTCGCCCACCGAGAAGGCCACGACCGGAATGTCGGTCGCCTTGATGCCCTGGTTGCCGAGCTCCTTGTAGAACGGCACGTTGGCATCGCCGTTGATGGTCGAGACCACGGCGGTCTTCTTGCCGGCCGAGCCGAACTTCTTGATGTCGGAGACGATGGTCTGCCAGTCGGAATGGCCGAAGGGCGTGTAGTTGATCAAGATGTCCTCGGGCTTCACGCCCTTGGACTTGAGATAGGCCTCGAGGATCTTGTTGGTCGTGCGCGGATAGACATAGTCCGTGCCGGCCAGCACCCAGCGCTCGACCTTTTCCTCCTTGGCGAGATAGTCGACGGCTGGGATGGCCTGCTGGTTCGGCGCGGCGCCCGTATAGAACACGTTGCGCTCGCTCTCCTCGCCCTCGTACTGGACGGGGTAGAACAGGATGTTGTTGAGCTCCTTGAAGACCGGCAGCACCGATTTGCGCGACACCGAGGTCCAGCAGCCGAAGGTGGCCGCGACCTTGTCCTTGGTGATCAGCTCGCGCGCCTTCTCGGCGAAGAGCGGCCAGTTCGAGGCGGGATCGACGACGACGGCTTCGAGCTTCTTGCCGAGCAGGCCGCCCTTCTTGTTCTGCTCCTCGATGAGCATGAGCATGACGTCCTTCAGCGTCGTCTCGGAGATCGCCATCGTGCCCGACAGCGAGTGAAGGATACCGACCTTGATGGTGTCCTGCTGCGCCGCCGCCGGCAGCCAGGACGATCCGAGGAAAGCGGCACCGGCCAGAGCGGTGCCGAGGAATTCGCGACGGTTGCTGTTCACGGCCATCTCCCCGAAGGATTGCTGGCGGCGCCCCCTCGACGCCGACGGGCCGCACGACCCGTGAGCCGAAGCTTCGCAAGCGATGTGCCAACCTGCTGCAGAGCCCGTTCGCCGCGGCACGGCAGCCCTTTTTGACAGAGCGCGATGGGCCATCGAGAGCCGGAGGCGAAGCGCAAGTCGCGTTGAATGGCCAAGATTTGCTTATTTATTAAGCAAATCTGGTTGATTGAATTGCATTGATGTCAATTTAGGCAGAGGCTTGGCGAGACGAAGCCGCGCGGACTATCGTCATCATCGTCGTCATCCCGTCGGCTGTGCAGGGTGTCAGGGATGCCGGGATGAAGAGCGGCGCCGAACCCGCAGCGGCGATCGTGCGGCGCCGCGCAGGACTTGGGGAGGCCTGCCCGCAGCCTGCGTGCGCACGGCGCCGCAGCCTGCAAGACAGGAAGATTTCCCGATGGCTGCGGCCTGCGCCCTATCGCAGCGGCGGCGCGTAGAGGACGCCGCCCATGCTCCAGAGCTGGTTGAGGCCACGCGGGATGCCGAGCTTCGAGCCGGTCCCGAGGTTGCGTTCGTAGATCTCGGCATAGTTTCCGCCCGCCTTGACGGCGCGGATCGCCCAGTCCGCATCGAGGCCAAGCGCCTTGCCGAAACCGCCCTCCGCTCCGGTGAAGCGCCGAACGTCCGGCTTCGTGGATTTCAGGGCCTCGTCGAGATTTGCACCGGAGATCCCGAGCTCCTCGGCATTGACCAGCGCGAAATTCACCCATTTCACCAGCGTGAACCAGGGGAAGTCGTCGCTGCGCACGACCGGTCCGAGCGGTTCCTTCGAGATCACGTCCGGCAGCACGATCGCCTCGGCCGGCTTGGCGAGCCTGAGCCGCTCGCCATGCAGCGCCGACTGGTCGCGGGTCAGGACGTCGCACTGTCCGCCCTCGAAGGCGGCGAAGGCTTCCGCGGCGCTCGGATAGACCTTTTCCTCGTAGGTCATGGAATTGGCCCTGAAGAAATCGGCGAGATTGAGCTGCGTCGTGGTGCCGGCCTCGACGCAGATCTTCGCCTTGTCGAGCGACAGCGCCGTATCGACCTTGAGCGCACGCTTCGCCAGGAAGCCCTGGCCGTCGTGATAGGTAATGCCGGCGAAGGCCAGGCCGAGTTCGGCCTCGCGACCGAGCGTCCAGCTCGAGTTGCGCGCCAGCAGATCGACCTTGCCACCCTTCAGTGCCTCGAAGCGTTGGCTCGCCGACAGCGGCGTGAAGCCGACCTTGTTCGCGTCGCCGAGCACGACGGCCGCGACGGCACGGCAAAAATCGACATCGAAGCCGCGCCAGTTGCCCTGGGCGTCCTTCTCCGAGAAGCCGGTCACCCCCTCGCTGACGCCGCATTGCAGCGCACCGCGCTGCTTCACCGTGTCGAGCGTGCCGGCGGCTGCCGGCAGGGCGAAGCCCGCGAAGGCAGTAAAGGCAGCAAGGCTGAGGCCGCTGCGGCGAATCCAGGACGTCTTGGACATGTCTGTCCGTTCCTTCTTCAATTCGGAGGAGGCGGGGTGGGTCACAGCGTCGCCTTGTGGCGGATGACGACCTTGGTCCCGACCGGGACGCGGTCGTAGAGATCGGCGATGTCGCCGTTGGCCAGCCGGAAACAGCCGGACGAGATCGCCTGGCCGATCGTCTCCGGCTGGTTGGTGCCGTGGATGCGGAAGACGGTCGAGCCCAGATAGAGCGCGCGCGCACCCATCGGATTGCCGGGTCCGCCGGCCATGAAACGCGGCAGATAGGGCTGGCGCTGCAGCATTTCCGGCGGCGGACGCCAGTCCGGCCACTCGGCCTTGCGGCTGACCTTGACCTGGCCGGACCAGGTGAAGCCCTCGCGCCCGACCCCGATGCCGTAGCGCAGGGCGCGGCCATTGCCCTGCACCACATAGAGGAAACGCTCCGCCGAATGGATCACGACAGTGCCCGGCGCCTCGCTCGAGCGGAACAGCACCATCTGGCGGGCATAGGGCCCGTCGGTGATGGTGGCTTCCTCGGTCGAGACACGGCCCGGCTCGTCGCCGATCTCCATCGTCTCCTGGATCGCCGCCGGCGGACGCGGCTGCGCCGACGTGGCGCCCGACAGGGCGAGAAGCGAGGCCAGTCCGAAGCCGGACACGAGCAGGCCGCGCAGGGTGGTGTGGATGGTGATGCTCATCTCATCGCCTCCGCTCAGCCGCACCGGCTGTAGATGAAGGTGCCGTAGCGCGCATGCGCATCGGGATCGACGAAGCGCATCACCAGTTCCTTCGGCTTCACCGAGAGCAGTTCGCGATCCTGCGGGTCGCCGGCCGGGGCCTCGAAGCCGAGATAGGTCCTGCCGCCGGAGCCGGCCTTCAAGCGAAGCTCATAGGGCTTCGGATCGTCGGCGACATGCATCATCACACCGTCGCCGGGGCCTTTCGTGATCGTGTAGGGCTGCTTGCATTGCGCCCGCGCCTCCGCCTCGGTCCGCTTGCGGTCCTTCTCCGTATGGAAGGACGCGATGCCCCAGCGCCCGACCAGGGCATCGCGCGAGACCCCTGCCGGGGCAGGCGCCCGCGCCGCTGGCGCGTCTGACGACGACATGCTCGCGCCACCGCCACAACCCGCGAGGGCCAGAGGCAGGAGACCGCAAGCCAATGCGGAGAGGGGAAAGCGCTTCGTGTTGCGAGGGGTGCCGGCTCTCGGTGTCATCGTCTCTCCTTGCCAGGCTGACGTGGTCGATACGGGTCGCGGAGCGGTGGAGATCGGACTCCGCACGATTGATCCCGGGCTCACGATACGATCGGGCGTGCCCATGAAGAGGGCATAGGATGTCCGGGCAGCACAAGTGCAAATGCGGCCAACCCGATCGGCGTGGCGGAGATCGCCGGCTGGCGGCGGCGGACAAGAGCACCTGACGGAGGGTGAAATCATCGACATTGCCGCGGCGCCGATCACGGGAAACACCGGCGGGCCGAAGCCTTGCGCATTGCATTCGCGGCCTCATCACGCTGATGCCGTCCGGGAAAACAGCGCCAGAGCAAATTCAAAGAACGGCGTATACAATGCGCAAAACGCATACAGGAGCTTGGCGATGGAGCTGGGATGGTTGGAGGATTTCCTGGCGCTGCGCGAGCTCGGCAGCTTCACTGCCGCGGCCGAGCGCCGTAACATCAGCCAGTCGGCATTCTCGCGACGCATCCAGTCGCTCGAGGATTGGCTTGGCGTGACCCTGATCGACAGAAGCGTCAGGCCGCACCGCTTCACGCCCGTCGCGACGGAAAACTACGGCGATTTCCAGCGCACCCTCAACCAGCTCTACGAATTGCGCAGCCAGTTGCGCGGCGAGCAGACGCGGAGTTCACGCCTGACGGTCGCCATCCAGCATTCGCTGGCATTTTCGATCTTTCCGCGTTTCGTCGAGATCCTGCGGCAGCAGGGCTATCAGCCGGCCTATCACCTGAATTGCGCCAACCGGGCCGAATGCGTTGAAATGGCGATCCGCGGCGAGGTCGACCTGATGATCTGCTACGAGCTCAACCCATCGATCGAGCCGATCGGCTCGACGACAGCGATGCGCGTCGCGAGCGCACAGGACGACATGATACTGGTCGGCCCGGCCGCGCTGGTGCCAGGCGAAGGGCAGGTCATGCCGCTCCTGACCTATCCCCAGCGCAGCTTCTTCGGCGAGGTCATCTGGCAGGAGGTCATGCCGCGGCTGATCCAGCGCTACCGCTGCGAGACGATCTGCGTGAATTCGCTCAGCAGCGCGCTGCGCGAGATGCTGCTGGCAGGGCTGGGTTTCGCCTGGCTGCCGCGCAGCCTCGTGCTCGACGACTTGGAAAGGCGGCAGATTGTCCAGATCGACGAAGCGACGCTGTTTCACCCGATGGGCGTGGCGATCTATGCCTGCCCTCAGGATTCAAACGCGCTGACGCCACGCGTCCTGGATCACCTGCGTTCCGTCGACCTGCAGGCGCTGATCGACCGGCGGGGCGCGGAGCGATAGACGAACGTCGCGGCTATCGCCCCTTCGCCCGGGCGACGATTTCCTCGGCAAGCACGTCCATCGCATCGAGCACGGGCACTGTTCCGGCGATGGCATCCGCCATGATCGACAGTTCCGTGCAGGCGACAAGGATGATCCCGGCGCCGCCTTGCACGAGCTGCTCCGCGATAGCCGCGAGCGCTCCACGCCGCGCAGCCCCGGTGTCGCCGGTCTTGACGGCGCGTATCAACGCCATGACCTCGTCCTGACGCTCGGGCGCGAGGATCGGCAGGCCGTGATCGGCGAAGGCCTGCTCGTAGAGGCCGATCTTGAAGACGGCGGTCGAGGCTAGCAGGCCGACCTGCGTACCAGCCGGGACCATCCCAGCGATACGCTCCACCGTCAGTGCGATCATGTTCAGGAACGGCAGCGGCACGGCTTCGACAATGCCGCCAGCGTAGTAATGCGCGGTGTTGCAGGGCATCGCGAGCATCGTCGCGCCGCCGGCTGCCAGGCCCTTGGCCATGCGAACCAGTTCCGGAAGCGGGCTCGGCCCCGTTCCCACGATCAGCGCGGCGATGCGCGAGGGCACCGCCGGGTTGTTATCGACGAGCATGCGGATATGGTCGGCGTCGTCCTGGGCGGGGGTCGCCGCGATGACGCGCCGCATCAGGTCCACCGTCGCTTCGGGCCCCATCCCGCCGAGAATGCCCACGACGGGCCGTAGCCCCGGCCGGGGCGCCTCAGCCATTGGTCAGGAATTCCCGCGGATAGGCGGTGAGGCCGATCTGGCCCCCGGTATGAAGGAAGACGACCGTCTCGCCCTTGCGGAACCGCCCGTTCCGGACAAGGTCGATCAATCCGGCCATGCCCTTTCCGGAATAGACCGGATCGAGCAGGATGGCGTCGAGTTCGGCCAGCATGCGGATCGCCTCGATCGTGCTCGGCGCCGGGAGGCCGTAGCCTTCGCCGACATAGTCGCAATTCGCCACGACATGCTCGCGCTTGACGGCATCGGGCATCCCGAGAAGCTGGGCCGTGGCGCGGGCCAGCTTGAAGACATTGTCCTCCTGCTTGTCCTTCGGCGCCCGCACGCCGATGCCGAGCAGCTTGATGTCGCTGTGGACGCCGGCGAGCCCGGTGACCAGGCCGGCCTGCGTGCCGGCACTGCCTGTCGCATGGACGAGGTGATCGATCTTGAGGCTGGCCGTGTTGGCCTGCATCACCAGTTCCAGCGCCGCATTGACGTAGCCGAGCGCACCGGTCGGATTGGACCCCCCGCCGGGAATGGCATAGACCTTGCGGCCGGAAGCGGTGAGCTTTTCGCCGAGCTTCGCCAGCTCGCCGTTCATGTCCGGATTCGGCCCGCAGCGCTCGATGACGGCGCCGTGGAGAACGTCGAGCAGCACATTGGCGTTCTGCGTATAGTCGAAATCCGTCTTGCCGGTGCGGTCCTCCAGCAACACATGACAGGCCATGCCGAGCCTGGCCGCCGCAGCAGCCGTCTGGCGCGCGTGGTTGGACTGGGTCGCACCCTGGGTAATGACGGTATCGGCACCCTCGGCCTGGGCCGCAGCCATCAGGTATTCGAGTTTGCGGGTTTTGTTGCCGCCGGTCGAAAGGCCCGTGCAATCGTCGCGCTTGATCCAGATCTCCGGGCCGTTGAGCACCCGCGTCAGGTTGTCGAGACGCTCCAGGGGAGTGGGCAAATGGGCGAGCGAGACGCGAGGAAAGCGGGCAAGATTCATCGAGAGGACCACCTTGTTGTTCTCGGGTATTTCTAGCGCCAGCAGCGTTCGGCCGTCCAATGCAAAGGCAGGGATCAGGAAAGAACTATATGCAAATTTTGCATGAGAAATTCGACGCCTCGGGCTTCCAGACCTGCGCATCATGGCTTTCGGCACATGCCGTGAAGGTGCGTGCGAAGAGAGCCACCATGCGATAGCGTCCAGGTCAGACCTCAGCTCTTGCACAGCCGCCCGTCGACAAGATGAATGCGGCGGCTCGCCTTGGCCGCCATCTCGACATCATGGGTGACGGCGACGACGGTCTTGCCACGCTCGCGCACCAGAGCATTCAGAATCGCGAAGACCTGCTCGGAATTCTTGCTGTCGAGGCTGCCTGTGGGCTCGTCGGCCAGGATGAGCGGTGGGTCGTTGGCGAGTGCGCGGGCCACGGCGACACGTTGGCGCTGGCCGCCCGAGAGCTGGTCAGGCCGCTTGTCGAGATGGTCGGCGAGGCCGAGCGCGTCGAGGAGTTCCGTCGAGCGCTCGCGCATCGCGGCAGCGCCGAGCTTGCCGAGCCGGCGCATCGGGATCTCGACATTCTCGCGCACGGTGAACTCCGGCAGCAGGAAATGGAATTGGAAGACGAAGCCGAGCGTCGCCAACCGGATGCCGGCGCGGGCCCGCTCGCTGAGCCCTTCGGTATCGCGGCCCTCGATCACGAGCGAGCCGCGGGTCGGCCTGTCGAGCAGTCCAAGCAGATAAAGCAGCGAGGACTTGCCTGAGCCGGAAGGGCCTGTGATCGCGACAAACTCGCCCGCGCCGATCGCCAGTCCGATATCCTCGACCAGCGTCACCGGCACGGCCGCCGGGAGCACGCGGGTGAGCCCCCTCGTTTCGATCAGCGGGCTCATGTCGCGCCCCGGATGATGTCGACCGGGTTGAGCCGGGCCGCCTGTCGCGCCGGCAGGTATCCAGCGATGCCGGCCGAGACCAAAGCGAAACCGGCGGCAACCAGATAGTGCCAGATGCTCCAGGCCAGCGGCAGGCGGGTGATTTCCTGCGTCACGGCGGCGCCCGACAGTTCGAAGCGGATCAGGGAGAGCGCAACGCAGAGGCCGAAGCCGACCGCCCAGCCCGCCAGAGAGCCGGCTGCGCCAAGCGCCAGCCCCTCCAGCAGAAAGAGGCGGCGCATATCGGTCTCCGTGAAGCCGAGCGACTTCAGGATGGCGATGTCGCGCGCCTTCTCATGGGTGATGGTCGAGATGATGTTGAAGATGCCGAAGCCGGCAACGAGCAGGATCGCGCCGACCACGGTGTACATGATGACATTGCGGATCACGAAGGCTTCAAGCAGCGACTCGTTCGCCTCCTGCCAGGCGACCGCCTTGTAGCCTAGCTGCGCTTCCGCCCGCTGCGCCGCCTGCGGCGCGGCGTTGGGATCGTCGAGCTTCAATCTGATCTCGTTGATCGCGTTCGGGCGCTCGCTCAGGGTCTGGGCGTTTTTGAGCAGGACGTAGCCTTCGCCCTCGTCGCGGGCGGTGGTGCCAGTGTGGAACAGGCCGACGATCTTGAAAGCGCGGCTCTGGCCGGTCGAGGAGATGACCGTCACCGTGGTGCCGAGCTCGGCGCCGAGGCGTTGCGCCAGCCGGTCGCCGACGACGATATTGTTGCCGCCGGCGATCAGCGAGGTGAAGCTGCCCTGGCGGAAATCCTTGACCAGCGAGGAAACTCTCATTTCCGCCTGCGGCTCGATGCCGATGATGGCGATGCCAACATCACGCCCGGAATAACGCACCACCCCTTGCGTCTTCAGGCTGAGCGCGAGCCGCCCCGGCACCCAGGCGCGCAGCATCGCCATCGCCTCGGTCGGGTTGAGGATGCCGCGCCTGTCGTCCCTCGGCCGCAGGCCCGCGATCTGGACGGCGGCGAAAGCGTCCTGCGCCGGCTGGCGGCGGGCGTTGCGGTAGTCGTCCGTGATGTCGACATGCGGCATGGTGTCGACGAGGCGGGCGACGAAATCATCCTCGCCACCCTGCATCAGCGCAGCCATGGCGATCGAGAAGCCGACGCCGAGCGCGACGCCGATGATCGCGACCACGGTCTGCCGGCCGCGGCCACGGATATGCGTCAATGCCAGGGCAAGGATCAGGCGCATGGCTCAGCCGCCTCGCGCCGCGACACGGGCGCCATCCGCAAGCTTGTCCGGAAAGGGCGTGATGATGCTGGCCTGCGCGGGCAATCCCGAGAGGATCTCGACATCGCCAGTGCCGCGGATGCCGATCGCAAGCTCGCGGCGGTGGGCACGATTGCCCTCGACGATGAAGACGGCGTTGCCCTGCACGGCGGCGACCGGCAGCAGCAACGCCTCCTTCGCAACCCGCGCGATGATGTTGAGCTCGACCGTCATGCCGATCAGCAGCGGCGTATTCTCCGGCAACGCCAGATAGACCCGATAGGTCTTGGCGACGGGGTCGCCCTTGGGCGTGATGCTGTCGACGGTGGCTTCCAGCGCCTGCCCCGGAAAGGCATCGGCGCGGATCAAGGCGCGCTGGCCTGGCTTGACCTGCGGAATGTCCTCCTCGTTGACCTCGGCGATGACGCGCAGCGGCTTTGCCTCGCCGATCCAGAACAGCACGCTGCCGGGTTCGGCGATCTCGCCGACCTCTCCGTCGCGGCGCAGGACGGTGCCGCGCATCGGCGCACGCAGGACGTAATTCTCGAGGCGCGCAGCCTGCCCGGCGATCAGCGCCGAGGCTTGCCCCATCTCGCTGCGGGCACGATCAAGCGCCTGCTGGCTCATCACATTGCGCTCCACCAGCACCACCAATCGGTCATGCTCGGCGGTGGCAAGTTTTTGTCGGGCCTTGAGTTCGGCCAAGGTCGCCTCGGCCTGGGCACTGTCGAGCCGGGCGAGAACCTGCCCCTGCTCCACCCGTTGGCCCTCGCAATCGCAGCGCTCGACGATGCGCTCGCGCACCAGCGCCGTCACCTTGGCCCATATGCGCGGCTCCACCGTGCCGGTGGCATAGACGATCTCGGCTGCGTCGCCGCGCTTGGGCGAGACGGTCACGACCGCATTCGGCTTGGTCAGGGACCAGTAGGTGCCGCCGGCGACGACGACGGCCGCGACAGCCAGAAGAAGACGAGCAAGTTTCACGGCATCCCCCGCGGGAGGCGGCGCGTCGGCGTTCCCGCTTGCGATCATCGCCTGCGGAAGCGTTGCGCCGGCGGCGGCTCTCGCGCACAATCACGAAAGACCGACCGCCGGTCATTTTACAGACCGACGGTCGGTCGTCAAGAGAAGGCGTGTGGCATGCCCCGTATCGTGAAGTCCCCGGATGATCGCAGGAACGAGATTCTCGACGGCGCGCAGACGCTGTTCTTCGAGCACGGCTACGAGCGGACCACGATCAACGACGTGATCACCAAGGTCGGCATCTCGAAGGGGGGCTTCTACCATCACTTCTCGGCGAAGGAGGATCTGCTGGAAGCCATCACCGCCCGGCTGGCGCAGGATGCCGTCGCGCGCGTCCGCGACATCCTGGACGATCCCGCGCTCAGCGCGCTGGAACGGCTGAACGGGTTCATGGCGCGCTCACGCAGCATGAAGCTGGCGGATGCGCCAAAGTACAGAGCCGCTTTCGACGTGGTTTTCCGACCGGAGAATTTGCTGCTCTATCACCGGATCAATGCCGCTTCGATCGCGGTGATGCGGCCGGTCCTGACCCAGATCATCGCCCAGGGCAAGGCCGAAGGCGCCTTCAACGTGCCCGACCCCGAGGCTGCGGCAGAGATCATCCTGCATCTCGGCGCCAGCACCCACGACGCCGTCGCGCGAACGATCGATGCGATGGAAACAACCGGGGAAGACGCTGCGATCGCGATGCTGGATCGACGCTTCCAATTCCAGGGTATCGCAATGGACCGTATACTCGGACTGCCGGACGGTAGCCTGGTTATCGTCGAACCTGGCTTCACACGGGCGGTGATGACGGCACGCCAGGCAGATCGTAGCGACCACCCATAGACTCAACGTCTGACGGATAGGCAAGAACGCCCGTTTCCAGGCGATGCCCGAATGTCCGCAACTGGCGCAACGCGCCATCTGCCGGGCGAAATTCGAGGCAGAAAATGAATTCGCCGCCGCGATGATTCCGCCCCACAGAGCTGCGTCATACCAGGCCGTCCGCGAGCTTTTCCGCAAGCATCGTCGTCGGCAGATTGGTGTTGGCTCGCGGTACACAGGGCATCACGGAAGCGTCGATCACGTGCAAGCCACCGATGCCATGGACAGCGCCATCCCGTGGAGAAACCACGGCCGCCTCATCGTCGGCGCGCCCCATCCGGCAGGTGCCAGAGGGATGATAACCTCCGATGGTATGCTTCCGGATCATCTCCTCCATCGCGTCGTCGTTATCGAGCGCCGTCGGGATGTCGTCTCCGCTGGCGAAGAGGCGATCGATCAGCAACTTGCGCAGTGGACCCGGCCCCTCGGTCAAGAGAGCCGGGCCGAGCGTCACCAGCCAGTTGCGCAGGCTCACGCCGCCGACCAGCTTCGCCATGGCGCCGTGAGTCGCGGCGAAGGGATCGCTGCAGGCTCGACGCAATTCGTTTGAGGCATAGAGAGACCACATCCGGCGCACCGCGAGCTTCATTCGCGCCATATCGCGCGGATCGGACAGCATCTGGAAGGCGATCTCCGGCCGCCCTGCCGGCTTTGCCGGATTCAGCCGAACCCAGCCGGTGGAATAGGGTTTGTTGATCCAGCTGAAGAGCGAGCCGATGCGCCGGCCGATCGGATGCCAGGCTGATTTCGAGACGACGACCATGAACATGTCGCCATGTCCGCAGCCTTCGACCTCGGAGGAGTAGCGCCAGGCCGCCTGGACATGACGCCGCGGCGTCTTGCCCAGACGGTGCCCGCGCCGAATCCAGGAGGACATCGCCATCGAGGGATGCTCGTTGAGGTTCTTGCCGACCCCCGGCAGGTGGTGGAGGACCGCGACACCTGCCTCGGTCAGGCGAGCAGCTTCACCGACGCCCGCCCGCAAGAGCATCGCCGGACTTTCCAATGCCCCGGCGGACAGGATCACCCGACGCGCCGCGATACGTTCTTCGCCGATCTGGACGCCAATGGCGCGCCGGCCTTCCATGAGGACGCGATCGACCTTGACGCCCGAGCGGATCGTGAGATTCGGCCGCCGCCGGGTCGTAGCGTCGAGATAGCCCATCGCAGCCGAGCGGCGCGAACGGCGGTCGGTCGTCAGCGACATCGGAAACCAGCCATCCTCGAAGACCGCGTTCTGGTCGCCGATATTGCGATAGCCCTCCGCCGTCAGCGCCTGCATCGTCGCCCGGGTGAAGCCGGGCCATTCCTCCGGCATCACGCGGCTGATCGCGATCGGACCGGACGAGCCGTGCAAGGGCCCGTCATAGTCCATGTCGGTCTCGAGCTTGCGGAAATAGGGCAGCACCCCCGCCCAGTCCCAGCCCTCCGCACCGAGCGCCGCCCATTCGTCGTAGTCGGCCGGCAACCCGCGATTACCGATCTCACCGTTCATGCTGGAGCCACCGCCAATCACCCGCGGCTGGATATAGGGCTTCACCGGCGAGCGCGCCGGGTCGTTATGCGGGACCGGCATCAGGCGGGCGCGCAGATCGCGCCACTGATAGGCGGGATTGAAGGCGGCGCGGTAGGGATAGACGTCGCGAATTTCGTCGGGCTCCTGCCCCGGCTCGAAATCGGGGCCGGCCTCGATCAGGAGGACGCGGTTCTGTCCCGAGGCCGAGAGCCGGTTGGCCAGCACGCAGCCTGCCGGCCCGCCGCCGACGATGATATCGTCATAGGAAGCGGTCATTTCGCGGTTCCGCCATCCTTCTTCAGGGTGAATTCCTGATAGGCGGTGCGGTTGGCAAGGATGTAATCCCAATCGTAATCGACGCCGAGGCCGGCCCCGTCGGGAACCGGCACGCAGCCGTCCTCGCCGATATCCTCCAGCGCATCGCTGTAGCCGGAACCGAAGACCGGCGGCACGGGATTGGCGACGCCGGGGGCGACGAGCGAGAGTTCATACCAGCTCGAATTGCGCATCGCGGACATGCAGTGCCGCTGCGCCGGGCCGGCGGCGTGGATCTCGCAATCGAGGCCGAAGGCTTCGGCGAGATGTGCGACCTTCATCGTGCCGGTGATGCCCATGTCGTAATCGGGATCGACGCGCATGTAATCCGTCGCCCGCTCGCGCAGCCAGGCCGCCTTGCTCTCGAGGCCCCGGACATGCTCGGTCAGCATCAGCGGAGTACGGACGTTCTCCTTCAACTGCCGGGCGGCGTGCGGGGACCAGCCGGCATCCATGAAGGGGTCCTCGTACCAGAGATAGCCGCCTTCGTCGCAGGCTCTGCCGACATAGATCGCGTCGGCCAGCGTGCGCAGCTCGCTCGCGGCGTCGTACATCAGCTCCATCCGGTCACCGACGCGCTTGGCGCAGAGCAGCAGGTTCGCGGCCTCCTCCTTGGGATCGCCCTCACCCCAGCCATGGATCTTGTAACCGCGATAGCCGAGCGCGAGGCATTCTTCCGCGAAATCGGCATAGGCCTCGATGCTGTCGAGAATCCCGTCGCGACCGCCATTCAGCGTGCTGGCATAGGTCGGAAGCCGCTGCCGGTAGCCGCCGAGAAGCCGCCAGACCGGACGATCGACCGCCTTGCCGGCCAGATCCCACAGCGCGATGTCCAGCGCCGAATGGCCGATCGCCATGTAATGGCGGTGGGCGCGCTTGAGCTTGTTGTAGATCGCCTCGCGCTCCTCGGCGTCCTCGCCCAGGATCAGGCCGGCCGCAGCCTTCACCTGCCCGACCATGACACCGTTCTTGCCGCTGTGGACGCTGCAATACTCGCCGCGGTGCCCGCCCTCGGTCTCGATCCGCAGGGCAAAGGCGCTCAATCGGGACTGCGCGCCCTTCATCACGCTGCGGTTGCCGCTGGCGTCCAGCCCGAGACCGTCGACCGTGTAGCCGAACTCGTGCACCTCGATCCGTGCGATCCGCGCTTCCGGCCGCGAGCCGATCAATCTGTTCATGGCGATCCCTGACAATTTCGGCTTGCAACCGACAAAGCTGTCTGACAACATATTTTTAAGCAGACTGAATTAGAGCCGTCAACGGGACAGGATCGCCAGGATGGACTCGGACGAAAGCCGCTCCGCGATCGCCTACCGGCAGATCGCCGGCTATATCGACAATGTCGCGGATGGTGCGCGGCTGCCGCCCGAGGCGGATTTCGCCGAGATGTTTGGGCTGTCGCGCGCCAGCATCCGCGAGGCGCTGGCGCGGCTGCGCGCCGAGGGCATCGTCCGCTCGCGCAAGGGCTCCGGCACCTTTGCGATGCGCAGCGGCGCGCCCGAAATGGTCAGGCTTTCGGCGATTTCCTCGCTGCGCGAACTCGCTCAATGGCACGAGGTCCGTCTTGCTCTGGAAAGCGAGGTTGCGGCCCTGGCGGCAGATCGGCGAACCGAGGACGACCTCGCGCGGCTGCAGGCGGCGCAGGAGGCGCTGCTCGCCAGCCTTCTGACTGGGCGCGGCGAACGGGAGGATGTCGCCTTCCATGCCGCGCTGGCTGTCTGCGCGCATAACCCGAAGCTGTCGGACGCGCTGGGGCGGCTGACCTCGCACATCTTCAGCTGGGGCAATCTTTCGGCCCAGCGCTCCGTGCTGACCATGGCGGAGCGCCGCGAGCTGATCGCGGTCGAACATGGCGCCATCGTCGCCGCAGTCGCGGCGCGTGACGGCGATCGCGCCCGCGCCGAGATGCGCCGCCATCTGCTGGCCGGCCGGACGCGTGTGCTCAGCGACCTGCAGATGTAAGCGAAAAACCGATCGGGGAGGAAATAATCTCATGAAATCAACGATCTTTGACAGGCGATCCGTACTGCGCGCAGGAGCCACCGGACTGGCCCTCGCGGGTTTGCCGAAGCTGGCCCAGGCGCAGGGCCTTTCTGGCACGGTCCGGGTCTGGACCTTTCTCGGCGCCGACGGGCAATCGCCGCGCGAGGTCGTGCTGCGCGAGATCATCAAGCGCTTCAAGGCCGCGCATCCCGGCGTCGAGGTCCGGATCGAGGCGCAGCCCTTCCAGGAGCTCGAGGTGAAATTCGTCGCCGCCTCGGCCCAGAACCGGGCACCCGACGTGATCTGGATGCGCGACACCTTCCTCGATCTGGTGCAGCAGCGCGGTGCGCTGGCCAATCTCGACGACCTGCTCTCGGCCGATTTCAAGGCCAAGGCGCTTCCCGATCTCTACCCGGTCTTCGTCGAGAAATCGGTCTTCAACAAGAAGCGTATCTCCCTGCCGCTCTGGCCCAGCCCTGCCCAGGCGATCTTCTACCGCAAGGATGCGCTGGCCGAGCTTGGCCTCGATGCCCCGCCCCTCACCTGGGATGCCTTCATCGCCGCCGCCGGGAAGCTGACCAAGGGCGAGCGGTTGGGCTTCGGCCTGCCGACGAACGACAACAGCGTCTCAGCCTTCATCAACATCCTGACCGGCTTCGGCCCGACGATCTTCGACGCGGCCACGGGGCAGTTCAACGTGACCAGCCCCGAGGCCAAGGAGACGGCCAATGTTGTCAGACAGCTTGTGGCGAATGGAGCACTCTCGCCGACGCTGCTGAACGCGATGGGCGACGACATCCAGGACCAGTTCGCCTCCGGCCGCTTCGCGATGGTGCAGGCCTTCGCGCCGCGCTTCCAGCAGTACAAGCAGATTGCCGCCGGCTATAATGGCAAGGACCTGGCGGTGTCGGCCTGGCCGGCCTTCGGCACGCGCCCACCGGCGGTGCTGCTCGGCCCCTACTGGACGGTGGGCATCTCTGCCAAATCCGCCAACCCGGCTGCGGCGACCGCCTTCGTCGAGAGCCTGTTCAGCACGGAGGCGTCGCTGGAATGGGCGAAGACCGCAGGCCTCGTGCCCGATCGGCGCTCCGTACTGCAGAATCCCTTTTTCGCGACGCCGGCAGCATCCGACATCCACGCCTTCACCGCGCTGCTCTCGGCGCCGGGCGTGCTGACCTTCCCGCAGCGCATGCCCAACATCACCAAGGTCTTCCCGGTGATGAACACGGCCCTACAGGAGCTGATCGGAACCAAGGAAAGCGTGGACGCCATTCTCGAACGGGCGAAATCCACGCTGGGCTGGTAGCGCACCATGCATGCCATGCCTCTCGCGAAGCCGCGGAGCCTCGACGCCGTCGCGCGCCAGGCCCGGCTGGTGGGTTCGTCGCTGGTGGCGCCGGCCCTGCTGCTGGTCATCGCCATCAACATCCTGCCGGCGCTCTACGGATTCTACCTGAGCCTGCACAAGGTCTTCTTCTTCGGGAACGAGGGCTTCGTCGGCCTCGGCAACTATGCCGAGCTGTTCCGCGATCCCTTCGCCTGGCAGGCGATCGGCCGGTCGCTGCTCTTCACCTTCGCCGCACTGGCCGTCGCCGTGCCGCTGGCGCTGCTGGCGGCCATGGGCATCCGGCGCCTCGGCCGCTGGGGCAGCGTCCTGCTGACGGTCCTGCTGGTGCCCTGGGCGATGAGCCCGATCGTCGTTGCGCTGTTGTGGAAATGGATCCTGGTGCCATCGCCCGGCGGACTGGTCGGCGCGGCCTTCAATGCCTTCGGCCTGCCGCCGCAGGACCTCCTGACCGACCCGCTGCTGGCCATGCCGACGCTGGTCATCGTGGCGGTCTGGCGCAACTTCGCCTTCGCCACGATCATCCTGATCGGCGGGCTCGGCCAGATCCCGCGCGATCTCTACAAGGCGGCCGCGGTCGACGGGCTGGGCGCGTGGGAGAGCTTCCGCAAGATCACGCTGCCGCTGCTCGCGCCCTCGCTGCTGATCGTGATCTCGATGTTGACGATCAGCTATTTCAACGAGGTGCAGCTCATCATCGGCCTGACCGGGGGCGGCCCGATCCGCCAGACCAGCACATTGGCCTATGCGCTTTACCACTCCGGCTTCGTCGAGCTCGACCAGGGGCGCGGCAATGCCATCGCAGCCGTGATGTTCCTGATCAATATGGGACTGATCGCGATCTATATCCGCATCCTGGGCAAGCAGCCGGGAGCTGCCGCATGAAAATCCTGTCGCGCGTCTTGCTTCTCACCGCCTGCCTGCTGGCCGGCATCGTCGCCCTCGGCCCGATCCTCTGGGCCGCCTCGACCTCGTTCAAGGCGACCAACCGCATCTTCGCGGTTCCGCCCGAGCTCCTGCCGCAAAGCCCGACCCTGGAGCATTACGTCAAGCTGGTCGCCGAAGGTGTCCACTGGGCCTTCCTGAACAGCTCGGCCTATACGGTCGCCGCCGTGCTCCTCGCGCTGATCCTCGGCGCGACCGCGGGCTATGCGCTGATGCGCTATCCCGTCGCGGCCAAGCCCGCGGTGCTGCTCGTCTTCCTCGGGACGATGGCGGTGCCCGGCTTCGCCGTGCTGCTGCCGACGCAGATGCTGGCGACCAGCATCGGCCTGCACAACACCTGGGCGATCCTGCCGATCCTCTATGCCGGTCACGTCCTGCCCTTCGCGGTCTGGGTCACGCGCTCGCATTTCGCCACCGTTCCGCGCGAGCTGGAGCAGGCTGCCGAGATGGACGGCTATTCGCGGGCCGAGGCTGTCTGGAAGGTCGTGCTGCCCGGCGCAAAGCCGGCGCTGCTGGCAGCGGCGACCTTCGGCTTCCTGCATTGCTGGAACGACTACGTCACCGGCTCGACCATGGTGGACTCGCCCGAACTGCGCACGCTCCAGGTCGCGCTGATCTTCTTCCAGGGCTTCCACGGTCGCGATTGGGGCTCGCTGATGGCGGGCGTGATCATCGCGACGATCCCGCCCGTGGTGGTCTTCCTCCTGTTCAGAAAATTCCTGATCGGTGGCTTCGCCGACGGGTCCGTCAAAGGCTGAATGATATGACCGAGGCACGGCCGAACCCGGCCCAATCCGTCCGCTTCCGCAATGTCGGGAAGAGCTATGGCTCCGGCTGGGCGGTGTCGGGCATCAACATCGCCATCGAGCCCGGACAGTTCGTCACGCTGCTCGGCCCCTCCGGCTGCGGCAAGAGCACGACGCTCAACATGATCGCCGGGCTGGAGACGCCGACCGAAGGCCAGATCATGATCGGCGATCGCGACGTCACCACCATGAAGCCGGCCGACCGCGACATCGCCATGGTGTTCCAGTCCTACGCGCTCTACCCGCATATGACGCTCTACGAGAACATCGCCTTTCCGCTGCGGGCGCGCAGGCGTCGCGCGCCGGAGGCGGAGGTCGACCGCAAGGTCCGTGCAGCCGTGAAGATGCTTGGCCTCGAGGCGATGCTCGACCGCTTTCCGCGCCAGATCTCGGGTGGCCAGCGCCAGCGCGTCGCACTCGGCCGGGCCATGGTGCGGACGCCCACCGTCTATCTGCTGGACGAGCCGCTCTCGAATCTCGACCAGCAATTGCGGGTCCAGATGCGTTCGGAGCTGAAGGACATCCATCAGCGGCTGGGCGCCACGATGCTCTACGTCACCCATGACCAGAGCGAGGCGATGACCCTGTCGGACCTGGTCGTGGTCATGTCGAACGGCCGGATCGAACAGGCCGGCAGCCCGCGCGAGCTCTACAACAACCCGGCCAATCTCTTCGTCGCCCGCTTCCTCGGCGAGCCCGGCATGAACATTCTCGACGGCGAAGCCGAGGCCGGGCGGCTGCGCGGGGCAGGCTTCGACATCGCCCTTCCCGCGATCGCGGAGAAGGCCGGGCGGAAGATTTCAGTGGGGCTTCGGCCGGAGGATCTGCAACACGACCCGTCCAAGACGGCGGCCATCCGCGGCACGGTCCGCACCGTCGAATATCTGGGCTCGCGCAGCCTCGTCCGTGTCGAGGTGGGCGAGCGCTTGATCGCCGCCTTCCTGCCGCCCTCCGTCGATCTTCCGGCCGGAGCGGCCATCGGCTTGTCGCCGGCCGATCCGGACAAGGCGCGCTTTTTCGAAACCGATGGCGGCGCTTCGCTGCATTACCATCAGAACCTCGCAGGCTGAGCCCATGAACAGGATTTCCCTCGACGATCAGGTCGCGGTCGTCACCGGCGGCGCGCAGGGGCTGGGTCTTGCCATTGCCAAGCAGCTCATCGCGTCCGGCGCGCGCGTCAGCCTCTGGGATCGCGACGCGGACGAACTGAAGAAGGCGCTGACGCTGCTCGGCCCCGCCTCGTCGGCCAAGGCGGTCGACATCACCGATCTCGACGGCCTGGCGCGCAGCCATGGCGAAGTCGAAGCCGCAATCGGCCCGGTCTCGATTCTCGTCAACTCGGCCGGCATCGCCGGCGGCAATGCGCCTCTCGACGCCTATGATCCGGAGGAGTGGCGCCGCGTCGTCGAGATCAACCTGAATGGCACGTTCTACGTGAACAAGGTCGTGGTGCCCGGCATGAAGGCGAGGAATTACGGGCGGATCGTCAATATCTCATCGGTTGCGGGCAAGGAGGGCAACCCGAATCTCGCCGCCTATTCCGCCGCGAAGGCGGGCGTGATCGGCCTGACGAAATCGCTGGGCAAGGAACTCGCCGGCTACGACATCGCGGTCAACGCGATCTCGCCTGCCACGGCGAAGACGCGCATCCTCGACACGCTCAAGCCGGACTTCATCCAGTACATGCTGTCGCGCATTCCCCGCGCCCGCTTCCTCGAAGTCGACGAGGCAGCCGCCATGGTCGCGTGGCTGGTCAGCCGCGAGAACAGCTTCACCACCGCCTCGGTCTTCGATCTCTCGGGCGGGCGCTGTACCTATTGAGCGGGAGAGAACGATGACTCTGGAACGGGCGCAGGGCCTGATCGCTGCGGCTCTCGCCGCCGGCCGCGTGCAGGGGGCACGGCCGCTGGCCGCCGTGGTGGTCGATGCCGGGGGCTATATCGTCGCCTCGGCCCGCGAGGATGGGGCCACGATTGCCAGGCACGAATTCGCCCTGGCGAAGGCCTGGAGCTGCATTGCGCTCGGATTGGATACTTGCGATCTCGTCGAAAGGGTCGAGGCTAATCCGGCCTTCTTTTCCGCGGCTGCTACCCTCTTGTCCGGCAAGTTGCTTCCCGCTGCCGGCGGGGTGCTGATTCATAAGGACGAGCAAATTCTGGGGGCGCTCGGCATCTCCGGCGACACTGGAGAAGTGGACAACGCCTGCGCAATCGCCGCCACCGGGCGGTGAGCCGATGAGCGCACGGGCTTTCGCGAGCATCCCCCTTGGGGCGCACACCATTCAGGGCCGAATTGCGAACGCCTATGTTTTTGAAATGGCGATGTAATCAGCAGCGGCTGTAAGCCGGGAGCGTGGGCTTGAAACACTCGACTTTCGAAGCTGACACATCCTTATCACGCGCCACCGGATGGAAGCTGGCCCATCTCTGACCTCAAAAGGATCTGGTTTCGGGCAGCCCAGGCGGTCAGTCATCATTCCCTTTGTCGCCGCCAGATCGGGGCGACGCATAAGAAAGCGATCTCGTTCCCGACCCTGGGAAGGCTGCGCCGGCGCTGCCCCCCGGGGGCCGACGCTGGTCGAGTCCGTTTGCAGGCCGCGCCACGCCTAAGATGTCGTCAGGGTCAGCACACTCGCTGAAGCGATCCGCATACCGCGGCACGGCCCCTTCATCGGGCGCTCCGTTGCGGCTTCCTTCCCACAGGCCAGGCATGATCAGGGCCGCACCAGCCGCCCGTGATGGCAAGATCTTGCTCGCTTTTGATTGTGGTGAAGATCGCTCGTTTCCCGATGACGGGAACATTTATCCAACCGCAGGTTGGAATAACCTCGCGAATCACTTGTATTGGGGGGCCGCAAGCATGCGCGGGCGCCTCAGCGCGCCCCTCCGGCGAGAGTAACCGCTCGTTAACCGGCGTTAACCAATGGTGAAGACATGACGATGCTGTACCGACATCGGCACGCGTGCCTATGAGGGCCTTGAGCTTCATCGATCGGATGTCTTCGGACGGGTTCCTTGGCTTGTTCCGGCCCCTTGCAGGGATGCTAGCGGCATGCGGACTGCCTCTCGTCTTCGCGGGCTGCGGCGAGCAACGGTTGTCGAGCGATGAACTGGTCTCGGCCTCGCGCGCGGTCACCGTCGATGTCAGCCGCGCCCTGGCGCTACCTCCTCCCGGCAGCCTGCCTGTGACCGGCGTCACCCAGAGAACCTATGAGAACGCCGTCTCGCAGACCGTCTCCCTGGCGACCCGTGGCCGGACACCAGGCGAAAATGCGATCCATGTCGCCTTCTTCACGGCAGCAGATGTCCCCGAGGCCACCGGAGTCGAGGGCAACCTGCTGAAGGAGCCCGGCATCGACGACTTCGCCATCGGCAAAGAGATGGAGGAGCGTCTTCCCGGTGTCGCGATGGCCCCATCCGCCGTTTTTGTCCAGAACAGTTACGGTCCATTCGGCTATGCCGTCGGCCGCGGCACCGGCGGCGAGGTCTGCCTCTACGCCTGGCAGCGACTGGCGGGCAAGGACAGCCTCTTCCGCCCGAAATCGGGCATGATCTCGGTGCGCCTGCGCGTCTGCGACCCCACCGCGACCGAGGCCTCGCTTCTGCGCCTGGCCTATGGCTACGCGTTCAACGCCAAGCTGAAGCGGCCCGGCTGGAATCCGATCGGCGATGCGCCCGCGCCGGCGTCTGGGCTCGGCCAGACCGGCGCTCCGATCTATCCGCAGGCGCCACAGCCCTCCTTCGGCGAGACCCCGCCGCGCCCGCAAGCCGTCCGCCCCCGGCCGGAGCGCCGGCGCAGTGCGGTTCGCGCGGAACCTCAGGCTCCCGAACCGATTTCGACCAAACCACTCGAAGGATATCCCACCGTCCCGCCGCCGCCCGCGCCCTGAACCCACCCGGATTGCCGAAAGCCCGATGCGAACAGCGAGCTACGTCATCTTCTGGGCCGTCATCGCGATGGTCGTTATCGCGCTGATCACCCTGCCGATCAGCCTGCAGGCGCATCTGATTGCCGGAACGATCGTGGTCGGCGCGATGATGGTCCTGAAATTCCTGCGGCCTTATGGCGTCTGGCGCCTGATCGCGCTCGGCTTGGGCACCGCGATCGTGCTGCGCTATGTCTACTGGCGCACGACCAGCACCTTGCCGCCGGTCAACCAGCTCGAGGATTTCATCCCGGGGCTGATCGTCTACCTCGCCGAGCTCTACAACATCGGCATGCTGGGCCTCAGCCTCTTCGTCGTGGCGATGCCGCTGCCGAAGCGCAAGACGCCGCCGATCGACCTCGCCAACGCACCGACGGTCGACGTCTTCGTGCCGACCTACAACGAAGAGCCCGAGATGCTCGCGACGACGCTCGCGGCGGCGCTGGCGATGGACTACCCGGCGGGACGCCTGAACATCTTCCTGCTCGACGACGGCGGCACCGACGAGAAATGCAACGCCGACGACTTCGCCGCGGCCAGCGCCGCCCGCGAGCGCCGCGCGACGCTGACGAAGCTCTGCGAAGGGCTCGGCGTCACCTATCTGACGCGCGAGCGCAATCTCAGCGCCAAGGCCGGCAATCTCAATAACGGCATCGCCAACTCGCAAGGCGAGCTGATCGTCGTCTTTGACGCCGACCATGCCCCCGTACGGAGCTTCCTGACCGAGACGATCGGCTATTTCGGGCAGGACCCGAAGCTCTTCCTGGTCCAGACCCCGCATTTCTTCATCAATCCGGACCCGCTGGAGCGCAATCTCCAGACCTTCCGCTCGATGCCGTCCGAGAACGAGATGTTCTACGGCATCATCCAGCGCGGCCTCGACAAATGGGACGCCTCGTTCTTCTGCGGTTCGGCCGCCGTGCTCAGGCGCACGGCGCTTCAGACCACGAACGGTTTCTCCGGGCGCAGCATCACCGAGGATGCGGAGACGGCGATCACGCTGCACGCCACCGGCTGGCACAGCGTCTATGTCGACAAGCCGCTGATCGCGGGGCTTCAGCCGGCGACCTTCACCAGCTTCATCGGCCAGCGCTCGCGCTGGGCGCAGGGCATGATGCAGATCCTCATGTTCCACCGCCCGATGTTCAAGCGCGGCCTCTCGCTGCCGCAGCGGCTCTGCTACTCCTCGTCGGCGCTGTTCTGGCTCTTCCCCTTCGCGCGCCTCACCTTCCTGGTCGCGCCCCTGTTCTACCTGTTCTTCGGCCTCGAGATCTTCACCGCCTCCGGCGCGGAGTTCATCGCCTATGTGCTGAGCTACATGGTGGTGAACCTGATGATGCAGAACTACCTCTATGGCCGCTATCGCTGGCCGTGGATCTCGGAGCTCTACGAGTTCATCCAGTCGGTCTACCTGCTGCCGGCCGTGGTCTCGGTGCTCATCAATCCGACCAAGCCGACCTTCAAGGTCACCGCCAAGAACGAGTCTCTTGAGACCCGGCGGGTGTCGGAGCTCGGCCGGCCGTTCTTCATCATCTTCGCGGTGCTCGCGCTCGGCGTCGTCGCCACCTACTGGCGCATGCTCACCGAGCCCTACAATGCCGACATCACGCTGGTCGTCGGGCTGTGGAACATCCTCAACCTGTTGATGGCCGGCTGCGCGCTCGGCGTGGTCTCGGAGCGGCCGGAGGGGCGCGGCGCGCGGCGCTTCGCCGTGAAGCGTCGGGGTGAGATCACCATCGACGGACGCAAGGCCCGGATCGTCACCGAAAACGTCTCCGTCGACGGTATCGCCGTCCGCGTGATGTCGAAGGAGTTCGACAGGGTGCCGGTCGGTTCGACCGGGGAGATTACCGTCGAGACCACGATCGACATGCCCCGGGGCGCCCTGCCTGTGCGCGTCCGCCGGCTCGCGCCCGACGACAAGGGATTGCTGCTGGGTTGCAGCTACGAGCCGACGGAGCCGGTGCATAGCCGCATCATTGCCGACCTCGCCTTTTCCGATGCCGAGAACTGGAGCCGGTTTCAGAAGGCGCGGCGCCACAATCCCGGCGTGATCTACGGGACGCTGCGCTTCCTGCGCCTCGCCATTTTCCAGACGAGCCGAGGATTGTCCTATCTCTTCGGTCTCTACCGCCTGTCCCGCTCGACCACCCGGCCGGGAGCGGCAGAATGAAGCGCCTCCGCTTCCCGGCCCATCTCGTCGCGATCGCATCCTGCGCGCTCCTTGCCGGCTCGCCGCTCCCGGCGCAGGTGCCACCGCCTGCCCAGCCCGGCCCGGCGCCCTTCATGATCGCGCCGCCCGCACCGGCTCCAGCAAGTCCTGCGCCTCCCGCGGCGCCGGCTCCAGGTCCAGTGCATGAGGCCAGCCCGACGCCCGCCTCGCCCCTGTTGTTCAAGCCGCTGCTGCCGGCGGCGCGCGTCACGTTGGAAGGCGAGAGCGATGTCCGCAGTTGGGCGTTCTACCTGACGCAGGACGAGGCGGCAGCCGACCTGAGCCTCGACTTGGCCTTCCAGAACGCCCTCGTAGTGATGCCGGAAGCCTCGCGATTGACGGTGCGCATCAATGGCGAGCGCGTCAGCGAGATGCCGATCGCCTCCTCCGACCGCCTGAAGCGCAGCTCCATCGCCTTGCGCAAGGGCCTGCTCCGGACCGGGCAGAACACGATCAGCTTCGAGGCCGTGCAACGCCATCGCATCGATTGCACGGTCGGCTCGACCTACGAGCTCTGGACGCGCATCGACGGCGCCGGCACGCGCCTGGCTTTCAGGAATGCGAGCGCCCGGCCCCTCGCCCTGCGTAGCCTCGACGATCTGCCGGCCGTCGGCGCCGATGAAGGTGGGCTGACGACGATCGCCATCGTCGCGCCCGGCGCCGCGCGCGCGAGCGCCGCGAACAGCATCCTCGCCGTCGCCCAGGCGCTGGCATTGCGCGGACGTTACGGACAGGTCGCGGTCACAGTGACCGAGCAATTGCCCGCCCGCATACGGCCGGGGGCGCTGACCGTCGCGCTCGGCACGAGCCAGGAGATGCGCGCGTTGCTCGGCACATTACCGGCCGATGCGGGTGGCCGCAGCTTCGTCGGCTTCGTCCCGAATCCGCAGAAGAGTGCCGATCTCCTGCTCGTCACCGGCGAAGGCTGGCCCGATCTTGAGGCCCTCATCGCCAAATTCCTGACCGCACCCGTCGCCCGGCCGGCCAATATCAACCGCAAGACCATGGATACCGCGAGCTGGCACGTGCCGGATGCGCCCTTCATCTCGGCCAAGCAAGCGATCCGCTTCTCCGAGCTCGGCATTCCCACCCAGGAATCGACCGGCCGGCGCATGCGCGTGCGCGCCATCGTCGCGATGCCCGGCGATTTCTACGCCAATGCCTATGGCGAGGCGACGCTCTATCTCGACGGCGCCTATTCGCAGGAGGTCCTGCCGGGCGATAGCCATATCGAGGTGTTCGTCAATGGCAATGTCGCGGCAACCGTGCCGCTCAATGCGGCGACGGGTGGGTTGTTCCAGCAGTTCCCGATCACGATCCCGCTGCGGCATTTCCGGCCGGGGATCAACGAGATCTGGTTCGAGGCGGTGACGCTGGCCAAATCCGATCTCGCCTGCGGTCCCGGCGCGACCCTGGCCGGCAAGAGCCGCTTCGCCCTGTTCGACACCACCGTCCTTTCGATCCCGAACTTCGCCAAGATCGGCGTCAGCCCCAATCTCGGGGCCATCGCCGGCACCGGTTTCCCCTATTCGGTCGCCTCCCGCGTCGCGCTGGTCATGGGCAGGCAGGACAACGCCAATCTCAGCGCGGCCGCAACCCTGCTCGCGCGCATCGCCCGCAATGCCAGCCGCCCGCTTGCCACCGAGCTCCTCGCCGGGACAGCCGCCGTGGGCGACAGGCCGGCACTGATCGTCGGCGCCGCCGGCCAGATGCCGGCCGGTCTGCTGCCCCGGGTCGGCGTCGCCGACAATGTCCGCGCCACCTGGCCGCAACGCGCCGATGCCGTGGTGGTGACGCCGGATGCCGAGGGCGCGGCCGTCTTCGACGCCGTCATCAACCGCCTGCAGGGCAGGGAGGCCACGCCCGAGGCCTCCGGCGGCGTCGCTCCGACCACCGAAGCGATCCGCGATCGCTGGCGCGGCTCGCTCGGCGGCCCGCTGGCGCGCTATTTCATCGGCTTCGACCAATGGCTCCAGCACACTTTCGATCTCTCCTTCGCGCAATTGCGGGCGCCGTCGCGCGCGGCCCCGCTCTACGAGCCGGCGGAAGGGACGGAGCTGATCGCGGCTCAGGCCGCCGATCCCGAGACGCGGCAGGTCTGGACCGCTTTCATCGCCCGCCGCGACGAAACTTTGCAGAGCGCCGTCAACCGCATCGTCACGCCGGGCAACTGGGCGGGCATGGCCGGCCGGATCACCGCCTTCCGCGGCGCCCAGGACGCGCATGTCATCTCCGCCGACAGCACCTCCTTCGTCATGACGCGGCCCTTCAGCCTCGCGAACATGCGGCTCGTCTTCGCCAACTGGATGTCCAGCAATATCGGCATCTACGCGCTGGCGCTGCTGATCGCCTGCATCGGGCTCGGCATTGGAACCTCCCTGATGCTCGGGCGGTTGGGTCGGCGATCATGAGATGGGCGTTGGCAGCGATGATCGCGACCTTCCTCGGCCTGGCGCCAGGCGTGCGCGCAGCCGTGCCGGCTGATGCCTGGGCGCTCTACCGGCAGAAATTCGTCACCGCGGAAGGGCGGGTGGTCGACGATCTCAACGGCGGCATCAGCCATAGCGAGAGCCAGGGCTACGGCCTGCTGCTGGCCTGCCTGGCCGATGATCGCACGACCTTCGCCAGCATCTTCGCCTTCACCCGGACTGAACTGCTCATCCGTGACGACGGGCTCGCAGCCTGGCGCTGGGACCCGAAGGCGAGCCCGCATGTCACCGACATCAATAATGCCAGCGATGGCGACCTATTGATCGCCGATGCCCTCGCTTGCGCAGGCACGCGCTGGAACATGCCGGCCCACAGTGCCGCCGCGCGCCAGATCGCGACATCCCTCGCAAAGGTCGCTCTGCGCCAGCACGCCGGGCAGACCTGGCTCATGCCGGGCGCTGTCGGATTCTCGGAGAAGGACCGCGCCGACGGGCCGGTGATCAATCCGTCCTACTGGGTCTTCGAAGCCTTCCCGACCTTGGCGAAGCTGACCGGGGACCAGCGCTGGATGCAGGTCCAGGCCAGCGGCCTGAAGCTGCTCGACGATCTCGCCAAGCGGAAGATGCCTGCGCCGGAATGGCTCTCGATCAAGGCCGAGCCGAAGCCTGCCGAAGGTTTTCCGGCACAGTTCGGCTACAACGCCATCCGCATCCCGCTCTACCTGCTGCGCGCCGGGGTAGGCGACAAGGCGCGGCTCGCGCCGTTCCGCCAGGCCTGGGCCGGTGGCACGGCGGTCGTCGACGTCGCCAGCGGCAAGCCGGTCGAGCCCTTGCCGGACGCGGGCTACCGCATCCTCTCCGCGGCCATGGCCTGCGCGCTCGACGGAACGCCGGTCCCCGCCGAGCTCAAGGCCTTCCAGCCCACGGCCTATTACCCGTCGACACTGCATCTCCTGACCCTCTCGATGCTGAGCGAGAGGTATCCGCAATGCCTGTGAGGCCTATCCTCATCGCCGCCGCCGTCTCGGGCATCGCCTTCTATGCCCTTGGACGATACGGCCATGACACGGCCTCGCGCGAACCCGCGCAGACGGTGATCCAGCCTGCACTGGCGCAGGCTCCGCAACAGCCGCCGCAAGCTCCGACTGAGGCCGTTCCGGCGCCGGTCGAGCTGGCGCAGACCGGTGCACCGAACCGCCCGGCAACGACCCAGGCAGCGCCGCCGAAGGTCGACGAAACCGCCTTGCGCTATTTCGCGGCACAGGGCGATACCCGCCGCTACGAGGCAGAGCTTGCCCGGCTCAGGGCACTCTATCCGGAATGGAAGCCTCCGACCGATCTCACCTCGCAGGGCCAGGCCGGCGACCCCGAGCTGGAGCGGATGTGGCGGCTCTTCGCCGAAGGCAAATACGGCGAAGTCCGTGCCGCGATCGCCCAGCGCGGCGGCGCCGATCCGAACTGGCGCGCTCCGGCTGACCTTGCAGCCCAGCTCGACACCGCCGAGGCGCGGCAGCGGCTCGTCAATGCCTCGAACGCGCGGCAATGGGAACAGGTCATCCGCCTGGGTACCGAGACCCCGGCCATGCTGACCTGCGCCAGCGTCGATGCGCTCTGGCGGGTCGCCGAGGCCTTCATCCAGACCGGCAAGTCCGAGCGTGCGCGCGACGCCTATGCCTATGTCCTGACCAATTGCACCAATCCGGCAGAGCGTGTCGGCACGATGCAGAAGGCGCTCGCCACCCTGCCGGAGAACCTCGTCGAAGCCTTGCTGTCACAGGAACAGCAGAACGAGTTCGCGAGCATCCGCGACGAGATCGCACGGCGCCATATCGGCAAGGCCGCCGACGATCAGACGCAGAAGGCGACGCCTGCGGAAATCCAGCGCATCGAGGCCCTGGCCAATGCGGCCTCGACGCCCGACGACGCCATCCTGCTCGGCTTCTACACGCTCCACCATGACGAGCCGGCCAAGGCCGCGACCTGGTTCCAGACGGCGCTCGCGCGCAATGGCGGCGCCAAGGCGGCCGAGGGAGCGGTGCTCGCATTGGGCGAGACCAAGAAGTACCAGGAGGCCGAAACGCTCGGCGCCCAGTGGCTCGAAGCCGGCGCAGCCAATCGCAAGGCCTATCTCGACGCCATCACCGCACTGCTCACCCAGGAGCCGCCGCCGCGCCTGGACCGCGCCGTGATCGAGCGCATCGTGAAAACCGTGGGACAGGATAAATACGCAGCCGGCGCCGGAGCGCTCGGCTGGTATGCCTACAATGCCGGACAGATCAGCCCGGCGGGAACCTGGTTCGAGACGGCGCTCTCCTGGGATCGCGGCAATGAGCCGGCGGCTTATGGGCTCGCCTTGGTCCGCGAACGCCTGCGCGACCAGGCGGGCTTGCGTACCCTCGTTGCCGAATGGGGCAGCCGTTCGCAGAGGATCGCGGACGTCCTCAATCCCCGGCGCGCGGGCGTGGCCCCGAGAGCCGAGCAGCAGCGTGAAACACGTCAGATGCCAGCGGCGGAATCGGCCGGTCACCGACCAACACCGATCGTCAGGGCCGGCCGCGACGAGCCGATCGCGCGCGACGCGGCTCCAGTCGCGGAGCCCGCGAGACGCTCGGACGCTCCTCGCGCGACCGGTGGCAATTGCGGAGGCGGCGGCTCAGGCGCCGCCGCCTTGCAGCGCGGCTGGTGCCTCCTCAATCTCAAGCGGCCGGTCGCAGCAGCGCAGGCTTTCGAAGCGGCACGGCGCGGCGGCAATGCGCAGGTCGCCGCCGATGCCGCAGCAGGTCTGGCTTATGCCAAGATGCAGCAGGGACTGACGGCCGAAGCCACCATTGCGGCCGGCGCCGCCAACCTGCCGCCGGCGCGCCGCAAGGAGCTATCCACGCTGCTCCTCGCCGAACAATTTTATGCCCAGTACGACGCCAAGGACTACAACGGCGCGCTCATCACCCTGTCGCAGCGCCGCCGCCTGGCGCCCGAGACGACCGACCTGATGCTGATGCGCGGATGGTCCTATTACAATCTCGGCCGCTACGACGATGCCGCGCACATCTTCGAGACGCTGTACAAGGTCAACAAGTCGCCCGAGGCCCTGTCCGGTCTGACGGCGATCCGTGATGTCACCAAGCGCAACGCTCAGTGATCAGGGCGTTCTTGAGCAGGAGATAACCCTCGTTCCGTCGCAGGCGGTGGTGCCGGGTGGAATGGGCCGCCGATCTTGACGTGCCCTGAGCCCCTGATCTTCCGTCAGATTTGAGCAGAGTCCGTCGATCCTGGAGACGGACGATGCGCCCCTCACGGTTCACGGAAGAGCAGACCATCGGGATGCTCAAGGAGCAGGAGTCAGCCGAACCAGCTTGGCACGCACTCGTCGCACGGCGACAGATCGACGTTCACCGGAAGCGCTCTAGGTCCTTGACCGGGTGTCGAGAAGATCGCGTACCGTGTCCCCGATGAAGCTGAACGCGAGCGACAGCGACAGGATCGCGAGACCCGGCCCGGCCGCAATCCACCAATTGTAGAAACTGGTCGCGCCCTCCGCGACCATCTGGCCCCATTCCGGCGTCGGCGGACGCGCTCCGAGGCCGATGAAGCTGAGCCCCGCCACCAGCAGGATGATCTGGCTGAGATCGGCCGTGGCATTGACCAGAATCGGCGTCCAGCACAGCGGCAACACATGGCCGAACAGGATGCGCCGCCGCGACGCGCCGATCGCCACCGCCGCCTCGACATGCTCCAGCGAACGCACGGCGAGGACCTGGGCCCGCATCAGCCGCGCATAGATCGGCCACCAGACCACGACCATGGCGATGCCGGCATTGAGCAGGCCCGGCCCCAGCGTCGCGGCTACCGCCATGGCGAGCAGCATCGCCGGGAATGACAGCGTGATATCGGCAAGGCGCATCAGGATCGCGTCCGCCAGCCCGCCGACATAGCCGGCGAAAGCCCCGATCGCGCAGCCGATGGCGACGGCCACCACGAGCACGCCTGCCGCGACCGGCAGCGAGAAGCGGACACCATAGAGGGTACGGATGAGAACGTCGCGCCCCAGAGCGTCGGTGCCGAGCCAATGGGCCATGCTCGGCGGCTGCAACCGGCGCCCGGCCAATGCGACCGGATCATAGGGCGCCCAGAGATCGATCGTCGCCGCGACGATGATCCAGGCGGCGACGACCGCCAGGGCCCAGAGCAGTGTCCAGCGCGCTGCGCCGCCGGGCACGATCCGGCCAAGGAACCGGCGTCGACCGGTCCTCTTTCCGCTGGCCGAAGGATCAGTCACCGCCGTCATCGGCGGTCCCGCAAGCGCGGATCGGCGAAGGCATAGGCGATGTCGGTGACGAGGTTCGTGATCAGAAAGGCCGCGCCGCCGACGATGGTGACCCCGATGATCGCCGGATGGTCGAGCGTCCGTGCCGCCTCGACCGCGTAGGAGCCGATCCCCGGCCAGGCGAAGATCGTCTCCGTCAGGACCGCGCCCGTGATCAGGTAGGCGAAGGTGAAGCCGAGGATCGTCAATGTCGGCATCAGGGCATTGCGCAGCGCATGGATCACCATCACCCGCACTTCCCCTGCCCCCTTGGCCCGGGCCACCAGGATATAGTCCTGCGTCAGCACCTCGATGAGGCTCGCACGCACAAGGCGGGCGACGATCCCGACTACCGTCCAGCCCAGCATCAATGCGGGCAGCACGAGATGGGCCAGCGCATCGCGCAGCTTGGCGCCGTCCCCCGCAATCGCCGCATCGATCGTGAAGAAGCCGGTCACGAAAGGCGGTGGCAGCGAACGGGTGTCGAGGCGCCCCGGCCCAGGAGCCCAGCCGAGCGTGGCGAAGAAGATGAAAAGCGCGATCAGTCCGAGCCAGAACATCGGCACCGAGGAGCCGACGAGTGCGAAGATCCGGATCGCCGTGTCGGCGGCCCGATCCTTCATCCTGGCGGCCACCAAGCCGAGAGCCGTGCCGACGCCGCCACCGACCAGAACCGCGGCGATGACCAGTTCCAGCGTCGCGGGCAATCTCTGCGCCAGGTCGGTGGCGACGGGCTGACGCGTGCGGAAGGATGTGCCCATGTCGCCGCGCGCGAGATTTCCGACGTAGACGAGGTAGCGTTCGGCAAGGGGACGATCGAGCCCCCAGCGCTCCTTGGCCGCGGCGACCACCACGGGATTGTTCATCTGCCGCTCGCCGATCAGCGCGGCGAGCGGGTCGCCCTTGGTTACTTGCGTCAGGAAAAAGGCGACCGTGATGATGCCGAGCAGGAGGAACGGCATCATCGCCAATCGCTGCAATGCGACCCTGAGCATGGGTTCTCCCGGCGGGCGGACGCTACTGGCGCCCGACCTGGCTGAGGTCGAGATTGCAGCAGGCGCTGTAGCGCACCCCCGTGACGCCCTTTCGCGCGGCGAGGATCAGGTCGGGGCTGACCACCGGAATGATGACCTTGTCGCCGATCATCTCGAGCGCGATCTCGCGGAAGATCTTGTCGCTATCGGCCGGGCCGGCAGCGAGCGCCTTCTTCAGAAGTTCCCCTTCCCTGGCATTGATGACGCCTTCCACCTTCGTGGCATGCGCGCGCTTCGACCAGGAGCTGCCCTCCATCATCGAGAAGAACTGGACGTATTGCACCGTGCCGAAATAATCCGGCGCGTAATACGAGGCGGTGATCGGGATGCCCTCGCTCGCGACGCGCTCGCGCCAGACGGCGAAGGTCACGGGTTCCAGCTCCAGCTTGATGCCGACGCGGCCGAGATCCTGCTGCAGCTTCTGCATCATCAGCGAGAGATCGACGCCGTAGGAATTCACGCCCGGAAATACTGCCTTCATCGAGAAGCCGTTTGGCTGCCCGGCCTCGGCGAGCTTGGCCTTGGCCAGCGCGAGGTCCTGCTTCGGCATCGGCAGATCATGGTTGCCGGGGAAGCCGTTCGGGATCGCGACGGGCTGGAACTTGCCCTTGCCGCCGACGGTGAACTCGATCAGCCCTTGATAGTCGATCGCGGCTGCGATCGCCTCCCGGACCGGCTTGGTCAGGGGCACCGTATTGGCCTTGGCGCCGACGCCGAGCGCCAGATAGATGAAATTGTAGCTCGGCACCGAATCCAGCACGAGATTGGGGTCCTTGCTCGAAGCGGCCGTATCGGAATCGATTTGCATCGCGACATCGGCGGCCCCGGCCTGCAGGGCCTGGAGCTGCGCCACCGCATCGGGCACCTGCTTGACGATGACCTCCGGAATCTTCGCCGGCGTGCCCCAGAACCTCTCGTTGGCGACGAGGCGCAACTGGTCTCCGTTGCGATAGAGCGCGAGCTTGTAGGGGCCGCTGCCGGCGGAGTTGGCGAAGAACCAGGCATCGGCCTGATCAGTGCTGCTGGCGGCTTCGCCGCTCCTGGCGCCATTCGCCTCGGCAAGCTTGCGGTTGATGATGCCGGCATAGGGCGAGGCCAGCATCTGGAGGAATTCCGAATTGGCCTGGGCGGTCCGCAGCACGACGGTCTTGTCGTCGGGAGTCTCCGCCGCGCTTAGCGCGTCCATCAGGAAGGAGGCGTCCGCCTTCATGTGCTTCAACCGCATCAGCGACCAGGCGACGTCGGCCGAGGTGACTGGCGTGCCGTCGGCGAACACCGCATTGGGCGCGATCTTGAAGGAGAAGCGCGTCTGGTCGGGGCTGACCTCCCACGCTGTTGCGAGATGGGGCACCAGCGTCTTGTTGTCGGGGCCGAGCGTGACCAGCGTCTGGTAGGCCGCCGAGAGATAGATCTGGCAGGTGTCGCAGAAGGACCGGGCCGGATCGAGCGACACGATATCCATGTTGCGCGCGACCACGAGCGGGCGCGTATCGGCCGCCCGCAGCGGCTCCGTCAGGGCCGCCAGCGACAGGGCGGCGGCGCCCAGCGCCAGGGATGTCCTCAGCCAGCTAACCTGCATCTCAAAACCCTCCCGCTCTTGTTTTTTTGCACCCTCGAACCCGGCACCGCCCGCCCCGCACGGACCGCTCCGCGCGGCCTCTCCCAAGCGACACGAAAGCTCTTGCCAAGTCAATTTTACTATATGATATATCAAATCATGGAGGACAGCCATGACCGATGTCAAGAACTCCGCTGATGCCGCCCTTCGCGACCGAGCCCTGCGCGTCGTCCCGGGCGGCATGTGGGGGCATCTTCACGCCAATCGCCTGCCCGAGGGCTACCCGCAATTCTTCGCGCGGGCGGAGGGCTGCCGCCTGTGGGACGTCGATGGCCGCTCCTATCTCGATTTCATGTGCAGCTGGGGGCCGAACCTGCTCGGTCATCACCATCCCGAGGTCGAGGCGGCCGCGGAGCGTCAGGCGCGGCTCGGCGACTGCATGAACGGCCCGGCCGAGGCCATGGTCGAGCTCGCGGAACTGCTCGTCGACACGGTCGCACAGGCCGACTGGGCGCAGTTCCAGAAGAACGGCACTGACGCGACGACGACCTGCGCGACGATCGCGCGCGCCGCGACCGGCCGGCGCAAGCTGCTCGTCGCACGCGGCGCCTATCATGGCGCGGTGCCCTGGTGCTCGCCCTCGGTCATCGGCGTCACCGAAGAGGACCGCGCCCATATCCTCTACTACGAGTTCAATGATGCCCAGAGCCTGGCCATGGCGGCCGATGAAGCGGGGGATGATCTCGCCGGCATCATCGTCTCGGCCTATCGCCATGACCTGGCGCGCGACCAGGAGCTGCCGACACGCGCCTTCGCCGAAGCGGCCCGCGCGGCCTGCGACGCCAGGGGCGCCGCGCTGATCCTCGACGAGGTCAGGGCCGGCTTCCGGCTCCATCTCGCCGGAAGCTGGGAGCCGCTCGGGGTGCGCCCCGATCTCGCCGCCTGGAGCAAGGCGATCGCCAATGGCTACCCGCTGGCTGCCGTCACCGGCCGCGAATGGCTGCGCAAAGCCGCCTCCCAGGTCTTCGTCACCGGATCGTTCTGGTGCGGAGCCGTGCCGATGGCGGCGGGAATCGCGACCTTGACGGTGCTGCGGCGCGGCGAGGTGATCGACCGGCTCGATGCCATGGGCCGGCGCCTGCGGGACGGGCTCGACGCGCTCGCGGCACGCCATGGTGTCGGATTGCGCCAGAGCGGTCCGGTCCAGATGCCGCTCTTCCTCTTCGAGGACGACGCGGATTTCGCCAAGGGCAATCTGTTTTGCCAGACCGCGCTGACGCGCGGCGTCTATTTTCATCCTCGCCACAACATGTTCCTTTCGGCCGCCCACGGCGAGGCCGAGATCGACGAGGCGCTGGCCGCCGCCGATGCCGGGCTCGCGGCCGTGGCCGCGCGGAACCGGGCAGCGGCGTAGGGCGCGGGCGACGGTCGCGCCATGCAGCCCGTCACCGGCAAGACCCGCATCCTCCTCATCCTGGGCGACCCGGTCGCTCACATCATCGGCTCCTCCCTGCTCAACGAGCATTTCGCCGGCCGCGGCATCGACGCCGCGGTCTCGCCGCTCCATGTCGCGCCGCAGGATCTGCCGGCCCTGATCGGAACGCTCAGGACGCTGCGGAACGTCGCCGGGTTCGGCGTCACGATCCCGCACAAGATCGCCGTGTTCGACCTGCTGGACTCCGTCGGCGAACGCGGTCGGCTGGTCGGCGCCGTCAATTTCGTCCGGCGCAACGCCAACGGCACGTTGCATGGCGACAATGTCGACGGTCTCGGCTTCGTCGGCGGCCTTCTCCAGGCGGGTGTCACCCTGAAGGGGGCGCATATCCTGCAGGCCGGCGCTGGCGGCGCCGGGCGTGCAATCGCCTTTGCGCTGGCCGAGGCCGGCGCCGCATCGCTCATCATCGCGAACCGCTCCCCGGACAAGGCACAGGCGCTGGCCGCCGCCGTCGCGAGAGCCTATCCCGGCTGCCGGGTCATGGCGGGGGACGGCGACGCTGCCGCCTGCGACATCGCTGTCAACACAACGTCGCTCGGCATGCGCGAGAGCGATCCTCTGCCGCTCGCGGTCGACAGGCTGCGATCGGCCGCAGTCGCGGCCGAGGTCGTGATGACGCCGGCCGTCACGCCGTTCCTCGCAGCCGCCGCGGCGCGCGGCTGCCGCACCGTCCCTGGCCGGGCGATGCTGCTCGCCCAGCTCCAGGCCGCCTCCGACCTGGTCGGGCTGGGCTGAAGCGCCGCTCCAAGCCTCTCGGCGACTCGATTGCTCAATCCTCGAAGCCGGCGAAGGGCGCCGGATCGAGGAAGCGGCGCAGGACATTGCCCGTGACCTGGCTGACCGAGTTGTCATAGCCGTTGCAGGTCAGCGCGCAGGCCCAGGCAATCGAACCTGTCGCGAACACCGCCCCGCCAGCCGCCGTCGGGAAGAAGGCGAGATCGGCGCGCACCAGCGCGTTCTGGTCGCCCATCACGCCGCGATGAAGCGTCCGCAACTCCTCCAGGGTCGGGACACCGCCATAATCGAGCCGGTCGGCCGTCGCGAGCCGCAGGATCTGCAGCGACGAGCCCAGTGAGGGCTCGATACGGTCGACCTCCAGTCCGGCGGCCCCGCCTCCACGCAGGCCGAAATCGCCGAGTGGCCTGGAGAGCTCGATGCCCTCGACCAGCCAGCTCACGCGCGGATCGCGCGCATCCTCCAGCCATTCATAGGGGTATGAGCGGGTGAAGACCTGCGCGTCGAAGCCGACGCCGACCAGCCGCTGCGGCGGCCGCCCATGCGTGCGCCAAAGCCCGGAGGGCTCGCCGGTGAAGGAGAGGCCGTTCTCGCCCGCCTCGCCCTCCCAGGTGCGCAGGCCGTTCATGCCGCGGCGGATCTCCATCTGGTGCGGCTCACTCGGATGCCAGGCGATGCGCCAGTAGAAGCCGTTGCCGCCGAGATAGATGTGCCGCCCACCGCCGCGCTGATAGGCATCGAAGGCCTCGATCATGTTGAGGCTGTAATATTCGGGATGCGACGGCGTGATCACGCAGGCATAGGCCTCGAGCAGTTGCGCGCCGTGGCGGTCGATATCGCAATCGGTGATGACGTCGTAGTCGAAGCCGAGTTCCTCGAGCCAGTCGATGATATGCGTGTCGTTGACGTAGTTGAAGGTGTTGCCGAGCGGGCGCATGTTCAGGATCGGCCGCTTCGCGGTCGAATAGCACCAGCCGCTGCCATCGCTATGCGTGTCGTAGGTCGATAAGCCCAGCTCGCGATGCTCCTGGATATAGGCATCGTCGCGCGACAGCGCGATCACCCCTTCCAGCATCGCCTCCGCATGGACCTGGTCGAGCCGCAGCGCGCTGTTGGCATAGGCTAGGTAGGTCGCCGTCGACGCGACGAGAGCGAGCCGCGCCTTCGCCTGTCCGGGCGGCGTACGGACGAAGAAGGAGACATAGCTCTCGACCGGATCGTCACTGCCCTCGCGCGCCGTCAGCTTCAGCGCATAGAAGCCGCTGCGCCAGTCCTGCGGCACGCTCAGCGTCAGGTCCGGGGTCCAGCCGCAATCGGCCATGTCGTCGCGGTGGAAATGGATCGCGCCGTAGAGCTCCGGCCGCTCCCGCCATTGCACCACGGAGCCGTCCCAGTTTGCGCCGGTCATGGCGCGCATCGGCATATGGCGCAGCCGGCCGTCGAGGCGATTGGTCGAGACGTCGCGCACGCTGTCGCCTGCCATCTCACGCGAAAAATCCCAGGCGCCGACCAGTGCCGGATCGGCCGGCGACGGCGCGAGCATCTCGCAGGCGCGGCGCATGGCGTCTTCCGGCAGAGCCTCGCGGAACAGGCGGGGCCGGTCGATCTTGCCGTCGTAATGAGCGCCGGTGAGCGGATCGGCCCCGCCCCCCAGCGCATGCGCCGCGAAGACCAGCGCCGTGTCGTCGGGCCAGGCCAGCGCGGCGGGCGCCCTGCCCTCGCGGGTGCCGCTGCGGTCGCGGCCTGCCTGCGGATCGAGACTGCGCTGCGTCAGACCGATCCGTCCCGTCGCGGCATCGTAGCTGGCGGTCACGAAGAGCCATTCCCGCTCGATCACCGCCTTGGCGGAGCGCAGTTCCGCGCCTCCGGACGGTCCGGCGACCGCGAAGACGAGATGGCCGCTCTCGTCCAGGCCGAGCCGCCAGCCCTGGCCGAGATCGCCGCGCCAGCGCGACAGGATGGTCTGGGCGCCGTCGAGCGGGGCCGTCGGCCAGATGAAGCAACCGACAGAAAAGCTCGCCGGCGCGAGAGCGGGCCTGTCGGCAATGATCGCCGCGGAGCCCGGATGAATCGGCTGGTCACGCAGGGCGACCGGCCCGTCGATCGCGGTTCCGGGCTCGCTCAGTTTGAGGCCGGGCCCATCCGGATCGGGATCGGCGCAGCGCACCCGGACGATCCGCGCCTGTGCCTGCTTCAGGCTCGGGCTCGACAGATGGAAGGAGACGCTTTCGCCCGGCGAGACGACGAGCGGCCAGGCATAGCCGAGGACGGCGGTGGTATCTCTCATGAGGAGCGGCCCTTCAGTCCAGCTTCTGCCCGGTCAGCGCTTCCCAGCGGATTGCGAAGACGGCCCATTCGGCCTCCGCCAGGCTGGTGAACACCCGATTGGGAAAGGTCTCGATCGAGGCGCCACGCCGCCCCGGCAAGCGCGCGAGCATCCAGCGGCGGCCCGGATCGAGGGTGATCAGGACATGGCGTTTGCCGACCCCCGTCCAGCGCATCCGGTGCAGCAGGCGCTGCAGATCGTGGCTATGCGGCCCACGAGGTCGCGCCCGCATCTCCTCGACCAGGTCCAGGCGAGACGGGTCGATGGGCCAGTGCGCGGCGTCGGAATAATTTACGAGCATCGGCTTTGAAACCTCGGCAGGGTGGCCGGCGTCGCGAGGGCGCCGCCGGCCGATGGCGCGTGCGGCTTTATTTGGTCAGCCAGGTCACCCAGCGCTCGCGCAGGGCGTTCCGGTTGGCGGCGATCCAGTCGTAGTCGGCAATGACGAGCCGCGACCAGTTCTCCGGCCAGGACGGACGGAAGCGGCGCTCCTCGGGCGGCACCAGATTGGGCGCCTCGCGGTTGTTGGAATCGAAGGAGACCTTTTCGCTGAAGGCGACATGCTCCTTGCCGTCCTGCACGAAGAAATCGAGGAACTTGATGCCGTTGGCGACATTGGGACTGCCCTTGAGCACGGCCCAGTTGCCGACGTCGCGGATCGCCTGGTTCCAGGTGAAGTCGAAATCGCCGCTCTTGGCGAGCGGCACCGAGCGGCTGGAATAGACCATCATCATCACGGCATCGCCGCCGCGCATGATCTGCATCGCGTTGTCGCCGCTCTTCCACCAGGCCGCGACCTGGGGCTTCAAGGCGTCGAGCTTTTTGTAGGCGCGGTCGACATCCAGCGGGAACGCCTTGTCGGGCGCGACGCCGTCGGCGAGCAGGGCCGCCAGCGGCACCCACCATTCGCGGTCGCCGGTATCCGGCAGGGAACGCGGCCCCGGAAACTTCTGGACGTCGAAGAAATCGGCCCAGGATTGCGGCCCACCATTCGGAAAGGCCTTCTTGCTCCAGGTCAGCGCCATGCCGCCGGCCGTGCGGATGATGCCGCGCGGGAAACAGGCATTCGGCAGCGCATGGGCGACGATGCCGGGCAGGCCGGCGCAATCGATCGGCTCGAGGATGTCGGCATGCTGGATCAGGTCCGGAGGCGTCGCGGTCACGACATCGAAGGGGATGTTGCCGCTGCGCTGGCCGGCGCGGGCGCGGGCCCATTGATCCGGTAATTCGATCGGGACGGAGCGAACCTTGATGCCGGTCTGCGCCTCGAAGCGCTTGTAGAAATGCTCCTGCAGGCTGCGTTCCATCAGCCCGCCGGTGGTGGCGACGATCACCTCCTGGGACTGGGCGAGCGCACGGCCGCCGACCGCCAGGGTCGTCGCACCAAGTGCTCCCGCCAGGACTTTACGCCGAGTCACTTGGCGCCGTGTCGTCGAGATCTTGCTGTCGGTGGTCATCGCGAGGCTCCCCTTGTTTGGCCTTCGGAATCCGGGTCGGCGGTCAGGAACTGGACGGGTCGGTCTGGGTGCGGCGGTCGAGCCGGCTCTTGACGAGATGGCTGCCGACCAGGGCCGCGACGGTGAGCAGCGTCAGCATCGTCGCCACGGCGGCCAGCGTCGGCGAGACGTTGTAGTCGATGTCCTCGAACATCTTCCGCGGCAGGGTCTTGCGGTCGAGATTGGAAATGAAGAACGACACCACCGCCTCGTCGAAGGAGATGATGAAGGCGAAGAGCGCCGCCGAGACCACGCCTGGCGCGATCAGCGGCAAGGTGACATGCCGAAAGGTGCGGAACGGCCCCGCGCCGCAGGACAGCGCGGCCCGTTCGAGATCCACGTCGAAACGATAGAGGGCCGCGAGGACGGTGAAGACCACGAAGGGCAAGGCGAGGATGGTGTGCGCCATCGCGAAGCCGAGCAGCGTCCCGGTCAGGCGCAACTGCTCGAAGACGAGGAACATCGCCACCGCGAGCGCGATATGCGGCACGATCACCGGGCCGATGACGAGCAGTTCGACGAGGCCCTTGCCAGGCAGGCGGCCACGCACCAGCGCCAGCGCCAGCATGGTCCCGATCACGGTCGCGGCAAACGTCGCGATGACGCCCGCCTCCAGGCTGAACAGCGTCGCGTTGATCCAGTCGGCATCGCCGAAATATTCGCGATACCAGCGCAGCGAGAAGCCCGCAGGGGGAAACCGCAGGTAGCGCTCGGGCCCGACGGACATCGGCGCGATCACCAGCGTCGGCAACAGCAGGAAGACCGTGACCGCATAGGCGGCGGCGCCGAGCGTCGCGCGGCCGACATTGCGGGACGGCGCGTTGCGGACCGGCGCGCTCATGCCGAACCCACGAAGCGGTCGAGCCGAACCGCTCGCTTGAAGACGAGCACCAGGAGCAGGACGAAGGCCAGCAGCACGCCGACCAGTGCGCCGGCGAAGGACCAGTCCAGCATCTCCCGCACCTGCTGGGAAACGAGCGTGGCGATCATCATCTGGCGGGGACCGCCGACCAGCGCCGGCGTGACGAAGAAGCCGAGCGCGAGCAGGAATACCATCAGGCAGCCCGAGGTTACGCCCGGCAGCGAGAGCGGGAAGACCACCTCGCGGAAGGTGGCCCATTCGGAAGCGCCCAGCATCTGCGCGGCGCGGCCGTAATCCTCCGGGATACCGCGCAGGGCCGAGTAGATCGGCAGCACCATGAAGGGCAGCAGGACATGGCTCATCGCGAGCACGACCGCGCCTTCCGTGTAGAGCAGGGTCAAGGGCTGGTCGGTGATGCCGGAACCGATCAGGAGCTGGTTGACGACGCCGTTCTTCTGCAACAGCACCATCCAGGCATAGGTACGCACCAGAACCGAGGTCCACAGCGGCAGCAGCACGGAGGCGACGAGGATCGCGAGCTTGAGCCCGCTGCTGCGCGCCATGACCCAGGCCAGCGGCCAGGCCAGGATCAGCGTCAGGACGGTGACGGCGGCGGCGATCCGCAAGGTGCGCAGCATCACGCGCAGATAGACCGGCTCCGTCAGCGCGCGCTGGTAATGGGTCAGGGTCGGCGCCGGCAGGAACAGGCTCTCGTGCAGCAGCGAGGCCAAAGGCAGGATGAAGGTCACCAGCGCGAGCAGGAGGAACGGGGCGGCCAGGGCCAGGCTCGCCGCCGTGCTGTAATGGCGCCCGCCGAGCAGCCAGCCGTGCGGACGCGCTGTCATCGCGTGCCCTCGAAGACGCGGGCATCGGCGGCCGACCAGCGCAAGCCCACCGCCTCGCCCGGCGCCGGTACGGATGCACCTGCCGGCAGGCGCAGTTTCAGGACCTGTCGCTCCGGCGTCGCCAGCAGCAAGGTCGTGGCGTTGCCGACATAGATCGCGTCCTGCACGCGCGCGCCCAGCAGCCCCTCGCCCGCCCCGGTCAGGGCCAGCCGCTCCGGCCTGATCGCGACGCGAATCGCGGCACCGGGCACGACATCCCCGACCGCTGTGGCGGGGACGGCGCGCCCCTCGCCCAGCTCAACAACCATCTCCGCTCCCGCGGCCGCCGCCGTGCGCGCGGTCCCGGCGATGAAATTGGTCTCGCCGATGAAGCCTGCGACGAAAGCGCTCTGCGGCGCCTCGTAGAGCGCATGCGGCGTGCCGATCTGCTGCAGCCGGCCGTGGTCCAGCACGGCGACGCGATCAGCCATCGTCAGCGCCTCGGTCTGGTCATGCGTTACGAAGACGACGGTGACACCGATCTCGCGCTGCAGATGCTTGGTCTCGATCTGCATCTCCTCGCGCAAATTCTTGTCGAGGGCGGAGAGCGGCTCGTCCATCAGGAGCACGCGCGGCTTGTAGACGATGGCCCGGGCGATCGCGACGCGCTGCTGCTGGCCGCCGGAAAGCTGGGAAGGCTTGCGCTCACCGAAGCCGTCCAGCCTCACGGTTGCGAGGGCCTGGCGCGCCCTGTCTTCGCGCTCGGCACGGGCGACGCCACGCATCTTGAGCGGGAAGGCGATGTTCTCGAGCACGCTCATATGCGGAAAGAGCGTGTATTTCTGGAAGACCATGCCGAGATTGCGCCGGTTCGGCGGCGTCCAGGTCACATCCTCGCCGCCGACGAGGATGCGGCCTTCATCGGGATATTCGAAGCCCGCGATCGCCATGAGGATCGTCGTCTTGCCCGATCCGGATGGCCCGAGCAGCGCGAGGAACTCGCCGGGCTCGACGGCCAGCGAGACGTGGTCGACTGCGGTGACGGCCCCGAACCGCTTGACGGCGTCACGGACCTCGATCCCGACCGAGTGGCTGAACGCGTCGACTGCCCGCAACATCGTTCCCCTTCAATTTGATGTAGGTTATTTGATATATCGAACTTGGCAAGCCGGTTTTCCTGGCGACGCCGCGCAGTGCCGGACACGCCTGAGTTGCGCGTTTCACGGCCCGGCGATTTGCTTTATGGCTGATGCGGCGAGTTTTAAGCCTCGCAAAGGACAGGACAGCGTGACGGGCGCCGAAGACAATTTTCTGCAGGGCGGCGTGATCGAGCCGGTGGCGCGCGATAGCCTGACCCGCATCGTCTACAACAATCTGCGCGTCGCGCTGATGGAGGGCCGGTTCTGGCCGGGCCACCGCTTCAAGATCCGCGATCTCGCCGCCTCGATGCATGTATCGGAGACGCCGATCCGCGAGGCGCTGATGCAGCTTGTCCGCGCGCGGGCGCTGGAACTCATCGACGGCCGCTCGATCATCGTCGCGCATATGTCGCTGCCGCAATATCTCGAACTGCGGCAGATCCGGCTGTTTCTCGAAGGACTGGCGGCCGAGAGCGCGACGCCGAAGATCGACGAGAAGGGCATCGCGCAGATGACGGCGCTGCACGACGAGCTGACGCTGGCCGAAGAGGAAGGCCGCTGGTCGGATGCGGTGCGGGCCAATTGGCGCTTCCACCACCGCCTCTACGAGGCGGCCGAGATGCCGGAGCTCCTCGCCATCCTCGACGACATCTGGATGCGCAACGGGCCGCTGCTCAATTACCACTACCCGCATGCGCGCCCGACCTATCCCGGCCCGCACGAGCATCTGCGCATCCTCGACCGCCTGCATGAGCGCGACGCCGCCGGCGTGCGCGAGGCCGTGCAGACGGACATGATCCAAGGCGGGCTCAAGCTGGTCGAGCTTCTGAAGGCGGGCGGCGACACCCGGAACATGAGCCGCGAAGGGGCGGTTCAGCCCCCGGCCCGCTCCCGCGCCTCGCGGTAGGAGCGAGCGATCGCCGCCGCGGTCAAGCCGTAGCGCTCGAACAGATAGGGCGTCGTGCCGCCTTCGGCGAAGACATCGCGCACGCCGACCCGTGCGAAGCCGGTCCTGACGCCCTGCTCCATCAATAGCTCGGCCACGGCACTGCCGAGGCCGCCGATGATCGAGTGGTTCTCGGCCGTGACCACCGCCTTGAGACCGGCCGCGAGTTCGGCGATCCCCGGATCGAGCGGCTTCAGCGTCGGCACATCCGCGACGCCGACCGCGATGCCCTCGGCCGCGAGCAGGTCGGCGGCCAGCAAGGCCTGCTCGACCATCAGGCCGCAGGCGAGGATCAGCCCCTCGCCCGGCTTGCGCAGCAGGCGCAGCTTGCCGAGCGGCATCCCGCCATCCCGCTCCACCAGCCCGGCCTCGGTCCCATCGGCCCGCTTCAGCCGCAGATAGACCGGCCCGTCATGGGCGGCGGCGGCGCGGACGGCCGCGGGCACGGCAGCCGCGCTGCTCGGTTCGATCACCGTCATGTTGGGCAAGGCCCGCATCAGCGCGATGTCGTCGGTCGCCTGATGGGAGACGCCGAGCATCGTCGTCAGCCCCGGGATCACGCCGACGATCTTCACGTTCAGCCTGGGATAGGCGACCTGCATGGCGATCTGGTCGTAGCAACGCCGTGTCGCGAAGACGCAGAAGGAATGCACGAACGGAATCTCGCCGCTCCGCGCCATGCCGCCGGCGAGGCCGACCATGTTGGCCTCGGCGATTCCGACCTGGTGAAAGCGCTCCGGCAGCGCGTCGCGGAAGAGGTCAGTCTCGGTCGACAATGTCAGGTCGGCGGTCAGGCAGACGATGCGCGGGTCGCTCCGCGCAAGGTCGAGCAGCGTCTCGCCGTAGAATTTGCGGTTGGGAGCGGCTGCGGCGCCCCGCTGGTTGAAGTCCTGAACCGTCAGTGCGTCCGTCATGGCGCTCGTCATGCTGCATCCTCGCTGGACAACGCAGCCAGCGCGGCTGCGGCCACATCGGCAGGCAATTTCAGGTTATGCGCAAGGATGCCTTCCAGCGCCGGCACGCCCTTGCCCGGAAGCGTGCGGACGACGAGGCAGGTCGGCTTGCCGGCTGTCATCCGCGCGCCATCGAGCGCCGCCAGCAGCGCCGGAATGTCGTGGCCATCGATCGTGTGCTGCGCCCAGCCGAAGCTCGCGAACTTGCCGGCAATCGGCTCAAGCTTGACCACCTGGTCGACATGCCCCTCGACCTGCATGCGGTTGTCGTCGATCAGCAGGCAGATGTTGTCGAGGCCGAGGCTGCCGGCGAGCAGCGCCGCCTCCCAGACCTGCCCTTCCTGCAACTCGCCATCGCCGAGAACGACATAGATGCGCGCGCCGTCGCCTCGGCGACGCGCCGCCAGCGCCATGCCGATCCCGACCGAAAGCCCCTGACCGAGCGAGCCGCAGGTCGCCTCGATCACGGTGCCCAGGCGCTCGGAGGCATTGACCTCGAAGGGCGAGCCATCCTTGCAGTAATCGGGAAGGCCCTCGGCCGGGACGAGCCCGCGCTCGGCCAGCGTCGCGTAGAAGATCGCCGTGTTATGCGCCGTCGAAAGCAGCAGGCGGTCGCGCGAGATCCAGTCGGGATCGGCAGGGTCGAGCCGAAGCTCAGCGAAATAGAGCACGGTGAAGAGATCGGCCGCGCCAAGCCCCTGCTGGACATAGCCCTGCCCGGTCGGCGCCACCATCTCGATGACCTTGCGCCTGAGCCGCAGGGCGATTTCGGAGAGTTCGCGGGGATCGCGAATGCGCCGTTCCGGCTGGCGATCGGTGACAGCGCTCATCGGCACCGCTCCTTCATGACACTCTCCCGATCGGGCTCGCTTCGGCCCGTGGACGAGATTGACTATATGATATATTCAAATCGCGTCCAGAGCCGGCGGGTGAAACGAAACGACCGGCATATCCAACTTGAACGATCGACAGTGCCCGATCTGTCCGGCTCGCGATGCGGGCAAAACAGGGCGGGCGCCGGGGGAGAAGGCGCTCATGAATCTCGTCTTCGGCGCGGTCGCCGATGATCTGACCGGTGGCCTCGAACTGGCCGCGATGATTGTCGCAGCAGGCGTCCCTTGCGCCTTTGCGACGGAACCGCCGGACGAGCTGGAGCATCCCGCGATCGTGATCGGCCGGCGCACGCGCGTCGCCGATCCGGCAGTGGCGGTCGCCGATATCCGCAGGGCCGGCACCTGGCTCAAGGAGCAAGGCGCGCGGCAAATCTTCTTCAAGTACTGCGCCACATTCGATTCCACGCCGGCCGGCAATATCGGCAATTGCGCCGACGTCCTGCGCGAATTGACCGGGAGCAAGCTGACCGCCTTCTGCCCTTCCTTTCCCGAAGCCGGCCGGCGCGTCTTCCAGGGGCATCTCTTCGCCGATGACCGGCTGATCTCGGAATCGCCGAAACGTCACGATCCCCTGACGCCGATGACCGATCCGGACCTCGTGCGCGTGCTCAGGCAGCAGACGGCGACACCGGTCGGGCTCATCCCGCAACAGATCGTGCGCGCCGGGCTGGAGGCGATGAAGCACCATTGTGATGGGCTCGTCGCCAGTGGGACGGGCTTTGCGCTCGCCGATGCGGCCGTGCCGGAAGACCTCGCCGCGTTGGCGGCGCTGACGGTGGATTGGCCGCTGATGACCGGCAATTCCTCGATCTCCGCCTATTACCCGCCGCTCTGGCGCGAGCGCGGCCTCGTCGCGCCCGAACCGAGCGCACCGGGCCTCCCCGCAGTTCCAGGGCCGGCCGTCGTACTGGCCGGCAGTTGCGCCGACAGGACAAGACGTCAGCTCGAAATCTTCGGCGAGCAGCGTCCCGTCCTGATGCTCGACCTCGCCGATGGGAATGCCGACCGGATCGTGGCCGAGGCGCTCGACTGGGGGCTGCCACGCCTGGAGGGTGGCCCGATCGCGATCGCAACCTCCGCCGGCCCCGAGGCGGTTGCCGCAGCGCAGGCCCGCCTGGGCCAGCGGGTCGCAGCTTCGCTGGCCGAGGAGATCCTGTCCCGGCTGGCGGAAGCGTTCCGGGAAGCCGGCACGACGCGCTTCCTGATCTGCGGCGGCGAAACCTCGGGGGCCGTGCTCGACAGGCTCGGCATCCGGACCTTGCAGGTTGGCGCCTATCGCGCTCCGGGTGTCTCGCAGGCCCTGGCCGATGGGGCGAAGCCCCTCGCCTTCTGCCTGAAATCCGGCAAGCTCGGCCCGGAGGACATGCTGCTGCCGATGCTGGCGAGCATGGAGCGAGGTGAACGGCGATGAGCGGCATCGCGATGCAGGAGAGCGAGGCCCGCGCGGAGCTCTGCCGGGTCTACCGCAGCATCGAGAGCGCGGGCCTCAGCCTCGGCAATGCCGGCAATATCAGCATCCGCTGGGGCGAGCACATGCTGATCAGCCCGACCGGTGCCGATGGGGCGACGGTCGCCCCCGAGGATTTCGTCCTGACCCGGTTCGACGGTACCACGCTCTCGCATGGCGTCCCGTCGAGCGAGTGGGCGATCCATGGCGGCCTCTATGCGGACGGACTGGCGCAGGCGGTGATCCATGCCCATCCCGATTCCTGCGTGGCCCTGTCCTGCCTGCGCCGGCCGATACCCCCTTTCCATTACATGGTCGCCTCCTTCGGCGGGCATGAGGTGCCCTGTGCCCCCTATGCCCCCTTCGGCACGACCGCTCTGGCCGGTGGCGTCGTCGCGACCCTGAAGACCGGATATAGCGCCTGCCTCATGGCCAATCACGGCATGGTCTGCATCGGCGCCAGCCTGGCGCAGGCCTTCGCGCGCACGGTCAAGCTGGAGATGCTGGCGCGGCAATACCTCCTTGCGCGCCAGGCCGGCGAGATCATGCATCTGACACCGGCCGAGATGGACATCGTGCTCGCGCGCTATGCCGATTATGGCCGCGCCCGGCTGGCGAATAGCTGAATGATCGAGGATACGGCATGATCATTGTTACCGGCGGCACCCACGGCATCGGCCGGGCCTGCGTCGAACGGCTGGCGCCGCGCGGCGTCGTCTTCACCGGCCGCGACCGTGAGGCCGGCGAGGCGCTGGCGGCGGCCACCCCCGGCGCGCATTTCGTCGAGGGCGACGTGACGCGCGAGGCGGATTGCCGCCATGCGGTCGAAGCCGCGCTCGATCTCGGCGGCGGGCGCCTGCTCGGCCTCGTCAACAATGCAGGCCTCGGACGGCGCATGGATTTCGCGCAAGCGGGAATCGCGGATTGGGATGCCGTGATGAACGCCAATGCGCGCAGCGCCTTCCTGTTCACGCGCCATGCGCTCGCGGGGTTGCGGGCGGGTAAGGGCGCCGTCGTCAACGTCGCGTCCGTGGCGGGCCGGGCCGGCGAGGAGGGCCTTGCGCTCTATTGCGCCTCGAAGGCGGCGGTGATCGCCATGACCCAGGCGCTGGCGCTGGAATATGGCGCGGAGGTGCGCTTCAACGCCATCTGCCCCGGTCAGATCGCGACGCGGATGATGGACAAGGTGCTGGCCGATCCGCTGCGGCTGGAGCAACTTGAGCTGCGCATTCCGGCCGGCCGGCTCGGCACCCCGGGAGAAGTCGCCGATGTCGCGGCCTGGCTCCTGTCCGACGCGTCGAGCTATGTGAACGGCGCCGTCCTGACCGTCGATGGCGGCGAAACGGCGGGCTTACGCACCCCGCGCCTGCCACAAAACGTAACGGCAGGCTGACGGAGGCTGCGGCTTTTAAGCGGGGACGAGATCCTGCGAGGTCACGGCCTCCGCGGCGATCTTGTCCCAGCTATAGAGCATCGGCACCATCGCGCAGTCGCTCCATGGCGCATTCTGGTCGGCGTAATGCGGGCTGGCCGGATGCCCGGAGGCGCCGTGGAAGACAACCCAGCGGCTGTTGTCCCAATCGCCGACATCGAAGACGTAACGCGACAGGGCGCCGTAGGTCGCCCGCGGCCCGGCTGACGGGACGAGCCCGTTCGCCAGCACGGTGTCGCCATCGCCACCGATCGGGCGGGACATCGGATCAAGCAGCGTCGCCCAGGCCGGGAACTGCGCGGAGAGAGGATGCGTGAAACGCGGCCGATGCTCCTCGCCCCAGCCGCGTCCGGTCAGGTTCTGCGCAGCGACGGATAGGGCCTCCGACAAGGCCTCGTTCCAGCTCCAGCCTTTCAGCATCCCGGCATCGTCGTCGCGCAGCAGGGTCGGCACGGCCCACCAGACCTGGCCCTGCGGCGAGACACCGGGCGCGACCGCTGCGAACGGATGCGCTATCGCCTGCTCCAGCCCGCTGCGGGCCGTCACCAGCCGCGTCAGCGCCCTTCGGAACGCATTATAGGCAGAAGCCGCCTGCGAGCCCGCATCCATGCGGCCATCCCAGGCGATGAGGGTCTGCCTCAGCTCTTCGGTGGGGAGGCTGTCACGGGCTCCAAGCGCTTCGAGTCTCGCGCGCAGCAACCCGACATGGGGCGATAGCGTATCGGCATGGATCGCGGCGGCATCGTCGACGGCGAAAGCGGGATTGGCGACCAGACGCTCCATGATCCGCTCGGCACGATAGGGCGGATGGCAATCGGTGCAGAGATAATCGGGATGATCGTCGGCCACGACGCGGTTATTCGCCGTGACGATGATTCCGCCCGGAGGATCGATGACGCGTGGCATCGCCTCGTGCGGAATCCAGCCCCGCCATTCATGCTCCCCGGACCAGCCCGGCACCGGCAGCCAGCCGTTCTCACGCGAACGCGACGGAACGCGGGCGCGAACCAGATGGCCGATCGAGCCCGCGACATCCCCGGCAACGAGATTATGGTCGATCAGGCCCCAGCCGCGCGTCGCGTCGTAGAGCTGCGCCACGGTCGATGCGCCCGGCATCCGCGTCAGGCAATCGAAGGACAGATCGGTCTCGGCGAACTGGACTGAGCGCAGCGTGAGCGCTGCTCCATCACGCGGATCGCCCGCGATGACGGGGCCATGGCGCGTCTCGACGATATCGAACTCGCGATCGGCGCCACCCCGGACCGCGATACGGTCCCGGCGCCAGGAGACCGGCTCGAAATCGTCGCCGAACTGCGCCGTGCGCCCCTCCCCCGCGAATTGCTCGAGATAGAGATCGTGAATGTCCATGAAGGCATGGGTGACGCAATAGGCGACCTTGCCGTTATGCGCGAAGTGCGGGAAGCCCGGCACGCCCGGCACGGTCAAACCGATCATGTCGAAGCGGTCGCAGGCCAGATGATGCTGCGCATACATGCCCGGAATTTCGAAGACGCGATGCGGGTCGCCCGCAAGGATCGGTCTGCCGGTCGCCGTACGGCCCGGAGCGACCGCCCAGTTGTTACTGCCGCCACCAGCCGCATCGGAGGCATCGCCGCCCATCGCCTTCAGGAGAGCATCGACCGCGGGTCTCAACGCCGCGAGATCCGCTTCGAGCCGCTCGGCCTCGACGCCCGGCGGGATGCAGAGCAGGTCCTGGCCGCCATCGTCGTAGCGGAGCTTCAGCGCATTCGCCGCTCCGACCACCGGCAGCGCCAGCATCCGCCAGAGCTTGAACCAGACCGAGCCCATCAGAAGCCCCAGCCGCCGCATCACCGCGATGCTGTGCCAGGGCTCCCAGGGCTCCGGTTCCGCGCCGAGCAGGCCATATTCGATGGGCAAAGGAGCACCGGAAGCCAGGAACGCGTTCACGCCGGCGACATAGGCCCGCAGCATGTCCTTCGCCTCGGCGCCCAAGGCCTCGAAGTCGCGCCGGCAGACTTTTTCCATGCCGAGCCGGCGCACGAGAATATCGGCTTCGGCGGCCTCGGCGCCCAGCCATTCGGCCGCGCGTCCCAGCGCCTTGCGACGCGTCAGCTCCATCTGGAAAAGACGGTCCTGCGCATGGACGAAGCCCAGCGCGCGATAGGCATCGGCCTCGCCAGAGGCCTTGATATGCGGGATGCCCCAGGCATCGCGCTGGATACGGACCGGCGCGCTCAATCCGGGGATGGAGAGTCTGCCGGAAAGCGGTGGCAGTGCCGCCTGCAAGACCTCGCGATTGGTATTGGCCGCCATAGTCATTCTCTGTCTGGGCCTCGTTTCTTGCCGGAATCTGGGCGAACTCACGCGTCGAGCGTGAGCTGCCAGAAGATCGGGAAGCTGGACTGGACGATGTCTTTGAGGCGCAGGCGGTAGCCAGCCGGCCGGCTGAACTGGCCCCACATCACGGAGGGCGTGTCCTTGTAGGCCTCGACCTGGATTTCGGCCGCAATGCGTTTGCGGGTGGCCGGATCAGGCGCCTTGGCATAGGCGGCGAGCTTTTCGGTGATGACCGCGTCGCAGCTCCAGCCCGCATAGTTCACGCAGTTGTTGCCGATGTAGAAATGCGTCAGCGGCGACATCATGTCGATGCCGTTGGCATAGACCGGGAAGACGCTCCAGCCGTCCTTCTTGGCCCGGCGGGCGAGCACCGTGCCCCAGTCCATCACCTGTTCGTCCACGGTGAAGCCGGCCTTGCGCATATTGCTGGCCAGAACGGCACCGGCCGTCTGCGAGATCGACCCGGCGACTGTCAGGAAGACCACGGGCTCTCCCTTGTAGGAGGTCTTCTTCAGGGCGGCACTGGCTTCCGCGATTGAGAGCTTCGCACCGGCAGCGCCGTCCGCGCTGCTGAAAGGCGCATCGCACATGAAGAAGGAGGGGCAGTTCTTGATCACGTAGCGGTCGGGAATCCCGATCGCTTCCAGCATCTCGGTCTGATCGACCAGCTTCCAGAGAATCTCGCGGACAGCCTTGTCGGCAAAAGGCCCCGTCGCGTGATTGAGCCTGAAATTGCCCTGGAACATGTCGAGGCCCTTCAGGCCCATGACCTTCAGGCCTTCTGTCTTTTCGAGCTTTTCGAGCCAGTCGAACGGCAGGTACTGCATGTAATCGATTTCGCCGGCGACCAGCGCGGACGCCGCCGTCGCATCGTCCGGCATGGTCTTGAGGGCCACCTCGTCGACATTGACGACCTTGCCGCCGGCCAGGAAATCCGGCTTTTCGGCACGTGGCTTGTACTGGGCGAAACGCTCAAGCACCATCCGGTCGCCCGCGCGCCAGGCATCCGCCTTGAAGCGGAACGGCCCGGAACCGACGATCTCCTTGATGCGCTCCTCGCCGGCGGGAATGATCCTTTCAGGCATCATCGCCGGGATCGGCGCATTGGGCTTGCCGAGCACATCGAGCATCAGCGGGAACGGCTCGCGCAGGGTGATCGTGAAGCTGCGTTCGTCGCGTGCCTCGATCGCGGTCACCGCCGCCAGCAGCATCTTGCCCAGCGCATCGCCCTTCGCCCAGCGCTTGAGCGAGGCGACGCAGTCCGAGGCCTTGACCGGCGCCCCGTCATGCCAGCTCAGGCCGTCGCGCAAGGTGAAGGTCCAGGCCAAGCCGTCCGGGGCGGTTTCGAACCTGTCGACCATCTGCGGCCGGATCGTCCCGGCCGTGTCCATCGCGAACAGCGTATCGAAGACATGGTAGGCAAAGGTTCGCGTGATCGCGGCCGTGGTCGCATGCGGATCGAGGATCACGACCTCCGACTCGAGGACGGCGGTCAGCGAGCGCGGGGCAGCGCGCGCGAACTCAGGCAGTGAAACAGCCGCGACCGACGCCGCGCTTCCGATCAGAAAACTGCGTTTGCTGAATCCGTGCCGCGACATGAGCTCTCTCCCAAGCAGATCTGAGGCATCTGCATAAATATAGGATATATCATATTGATCGTGTCAATCGCTTTCGCGATGCCATTCCGAAGCCGGCAATCGTGAAGCGACCGATCGAGCCGTCGTCACGGCGCGAGCAGCTAGCCGGCTCGCGTTGCATGCTTCCGACGAAATGTGGCGACGACCGCCTTGGCGGACAGACCGTAGCGATCGAACAGGAAGGGCGTCGTGCCGCCTTCGGCAAAGACATCCTGCACGCCGACCCGCGCAAACGGCCTGGCGACGCCCGCGTCCATCAGCAGTTCGGCCACCGCGCTGCCGAGGCCGCCGATCACGGAATGGTTCTCAGCCGTCACGACGACGGGCGCGCGCGCAGCGAGCTCGACAATGCCGGGATCGAGCGGCTTGATCGTCGAGACATCGACGACGGTCACCGCCAATCCTGATGCCGCCAAGATATCGGCGGCTTCCAGGATCACCGGCACCATCATGCCGCATCCCAGCAAAAGGCCATCCTTGCCCTCGCGGAGGACACGGGCCTTGCCGATCTCGAAGCGGTCATCGAGCGAAGGCAGGTCCTGTTCAGTGCCGTCCGCACGCTTCATGCGCAGATAGACCGGCCCGGGATGGTTCGCGATCGCCGCGACCGCCTTCCGGACCTGGCCGGGGCCGGATGGCTCGATGACCGTCATGTTCGGCAGCGCCCGCATCAGGGCGATGTCGTCGATCGCCTGATGGGAAACGCCGAGCAGCGTCGACAGGCCGGGAATGACGCCGACGATCTTCGCATTCAGGTTCGGATAGGCGATCTGCATCGCGATCTGGTCGTAGCAGCGACGGGTCGCGAAGACGCAGAACGAGTGCGCGAAGGGGATGTCGCCGCTGCGCGCCATGCCGCCGGCGATGCCGATCATGTTCGCTTCCGCGATGCCGACCTGGAGGAAGCGGTCGGGCAGTGCATCGCGGAACAGGTCGGTCTCGGTCGGCAAGGTCAGGTCGGCCGTCAGGCAGACGATGCGCGGGTCCTGCCTGGCGGCTTCGAGAAGCGCCTCGCCATAATGCTTGGTAGCGGATGCGGCGGCCGCGCCGCGCGCATTGAAATCCTTCACCAGAAGGCTTTCGGCATCGATATTCGTCATCAGGCGTCCCTCCGGCCGGCGAGAGTGTCCAGTGCCCGGGCTGCAACATCGGCAGGGAGCTTGAGGTTGTGGGCGTAGATGCCCTCCAACTCGGCAACCCCCTTGCCGGGAAGCGTCCGAACGACCAGACATGTCGGCCGGTTGCTCGTCTGCCTTGCCCGGTCGAGCGCCGTCAGCATCGCTTCGATGTCATGGCCGTCGACCTCTTCGGTCGCCCAGTTGAAGGCTCTCCATTTGTCGGCGATGGGGGCCAGCCTCATCACCGCGTCGGCATGTCCTTCCACCTGCATCTGATTGTCGTCGATGAGCAGGCAGAGATTGGACAAGCCGAGGCTGCCGGCGAGCAGAGCCGCTTCCCAAACCTGCCCTTCCTGCAATTCGCCATCGCCCAGGACGACATAGACCCGCGCATCGGAGCCGCGCCTGCGGTTGCTCAGGGCCATGCCGATGCCGACCGAGAGACCTTGGCCGAGTGAGCCCAGCGTCGCCTCGACGGCGGTGCCGACACGCTCCGATGCATTGACCTCGAACGGCGAGCCGTCCGCGCAATAGCCCTCGACCTCGGGCACGAGGCCGCGGGCCTCCAGGCTGGCGTAGAAGATCGCGGTGTTATGCGCGGTCGACAGCAAAAGCCTGTCGCGATCCGCCCAGTCGGAATCGCGCGGGTCCAGCCGCAATTCGCCGAAATAGAGAGTAGCGAACAGATCCGCCGCCCCCAGGCCCTGCTGGACATAGCCCTGTCCGGTGGGAGCGACAAGACGGATCACAGCCTCACGCAACTGGCGCGCCTTCTCGGCGAGCGCGCGCGGGTCTCGCAGCCGCATCGCCGGCTGGCGCAAGCCGCCTGCCGCGATGGGCTCCGGCGGCCTGACATTGAGCGTAGACATCAGGAATTCCCTCACAAGAAGGCTTGCGGAACAGCGTTCAGGTTTGCCGGCGGACCGATCAGGCAGAGCCCTTGGTGAAGCGGTCGAGAACGTTCCGGGTCACGGCCTGGGTGTAGAACTCACCCTTCGCGAGGCCCATCACCCATTCCGATAGCCCGGCCGTGAAGACCTCGCCCTTGCCGCGCTTCATCGAGACCATCATCCCGGAGCCGTACTTGGCCTGCTCCTTGGTCTGCTCCGAAACCGTGCCGAACAGGGTCCTGGCACGGCTATCGATCGCATGGTCGCCGAGATAGTAGCGGAAGCCCTCGCCATCGAACTGCTCCTCGCCGATCAGGGCGGGGCACATCGCGATGATTTCGATCCCCTCGGGCGCTCCGTCCTCGCGGGTCGGATAAGGCAGGCCGTGCTTGAAGCCATAGTCCAGCCCGTCGACCTCATAGGCCACGATGCCGGCATCCTCGCCCAGAATGTCGCCATAGTGCATGTCGACGCCCGAGAAGCACCAATGGTTCGAGCGATAGACGGTCAGGCCCCTGCTGCCGCGTGGAGCAAAGCCGCCCCATGACACATAGGTGCCGCGGCTGCCATTGACGCCGAAGGTGGTCGCCCCGGGATAGTTCAGCCGGACATCTTCCCAGGCACAGGTGAGCAGGTGCTTGCGGTCGGTATCGCGGACCGGGTCCTCGGCGCCTGCCCGCTCCTTGTAGCAGACCTGGGTTTGGCCATCGTCCTCCATGCGAACCTGCCAGAGGAAATTGCCGGCAAACCGCGCCATGTTGCCGCCGCCGTCGACATAAGCATCGACCGCGTCACGCATCTCGCGCGTCCAGTATTCGTCATGCCCGACGATGACCCCGGCGCTGTAGCGCTTCAGGATCTCGGGCTGGTAGTGAAGCTCGTTCTGTGTGACGATATCGAACTCGTAGCCTTCCTTTTCAGCCCAGACGACGAAATGGCGTTCGAACTGGGCCCATCCGGACGACCCGAAATACTGGGCGAAGCCGTTGGTGAAGGCCCATTCCTTCGTCGGATAGCGCGGCGGCTCCATGGGCGGGCGCTTGGTCGCGTCGATGAGCCGGGGTGCTCCCGGAGGGAGCCAGACGAGGCCGCGGGTCCAGGGCCGCAGGAAGCTCAGGGTCGGCGACCACTGCTTGCCTTCAGGCCCGTCGATACCGTCGTAATAGTTCGCGCCACCCCAATCGTTATAGGCCAGCCAGGTCGATGTGCAGAGGATCAGCAGGAAGCGCTCGCGAGGAGGCTTCTTGTCCACCGGGCGGACGACGAAGAAGTGGTGCTGGAGGAAATTCGCGCCGCTTTCGAGCTCGCACATGGAGACGATGCGATAGAAGCCGGACGCCATGTCCGCGGGCAATTTCCAGCGATGGCTCTCGGGCCATCCGCAGCCATCGCGATAGGCCGCCGCGGGTGTCGGATGGAAATGTCCGGGCAGGTCCTTGGCTTCGTAGACCAGCTCGGGCTTGGCGCCGTCGCGCCAGACCTGCAGCGTCCAGGTCTGCGCCGTGCTGCTGGTGTGGAAACCGACCTCATCTCCCGGATCGTAGGAAAGGGCGTCCGTATAAGTGTAGACCTCCGGAACGGCCGGGTCCTCGCGCGGCGTCTCATACCAATGCGACAGATGCCAGGCATTGTCGGGGTGCATCGCCGTGACGCGACGCTTATGGACGTTGATCGGCTTGAATTCCGGTCTCGCGGGCGAATCTTTGGCCATTTCCAACCTCTTCGGACTTATCTAGGCACGGCGTGAGGCTGCAGCCTCGACGAGCATCGGGGTCGTGATCGAACCGTCGTCGATCGCTTTCAAAAGCCGGACGAGAGACGCCCCGCCCTCTTCGATATCCGCCCTGGCCGCCTCCCCCGCGCCGGCCGCATCGCGCTGCCTGAGGCATTCGATGAGGCGGTCGTGCTGGTGGGTTTCCGCGTATTTCGGCAGGGCCTGCGGGTAGAGAAGATTGAGAGCCGGACCCGTCTGGAGCCACAGGCTCTCCAGGATGCCCAACAGGCTCGGCGCGCCCGCGGCCCTGGCGATACCCAGGTGAAACTCGTAGTTGTGATAGACGGCGGCCCGCCAGTCCTCGCGCTGTTCGGCGTCGATCAGCGCACGATGGGCCGTCTCGAGCATATCGATGCCCGGCGCGGTGATGAGCAGCGCGGCCTTCGTGGCGGCCAGCGGCTCCAGCAGCAGCCGGATCTCGCGGACTTCCGTGAAGCTGTCGAAGGAAGCCTCCGGCACGAAAAAGCTCTGGAGCCCGCTGGAGATCAGGGCCCGCTCGCGGATGAGCTGCATGAACGCTTCGCGAACCGGCGTATCGCTGACGCCGAGTTGCGCGGCCATTTCCGTGATCTTCAGCCGCTGCCCTGGCGTAAAGCGCCCCTGCATCAAGGCTTCTTTGATATTCGCATAGACGCGGGCGGCAAGATTGTCCCGCGACACCTTGTTCATCACCATGAATCTCATCCCAAACCGGTAGCGGCCACGTTGGATCGGACCTGCGACGCATAAAGCCGCAATACCCGGTCACACAACATGCCACCCCTCCCGGCGTCCGGACGCTCCGGCCATCAACCCTCGTTGACAACCATATGAGAGGCGGCATAGCGTTGTCTATAGACTATAGACATAAAACGAACCGAGGGGTCGCGCTGTGGTTAAGTCTCTGCTTTCACGACATGTTTCACACCGGAACGACAAACTGGGCATCGCGACCGCCGCATTGGCGGCAGTGCTGCTGGCCTCCTCGGCAGGCCTGGCGCAAACCCGGAACGACACGATCGTCTACGGAAACGTCGCCGGCCCCGCCACGCTCGACCCCTATGTCGGAAGCAGCACGACCGATCTCGAGGTCGTGCACCACATCTTCGAAGGGCTGGTCGGCATGGACGAGGGCTATGCCGCCAAGCCGATGCTCGCATCCAAGGTCGAAACGTCGCCGGATTCGAAGACCTTCATCTTCACGCTTCGCCAGGGCGTGAAGTTCCATAACGGCAAGGAGCTCACCTCCGCCGATGTGAAGGCGTCGTTCGAGCGCTATGCGAAGGTCAGCCCCAATGCGAGCGCGCTTTCCGATGTGGAGGCCTATGAGACGCCAGACCCGCGGACCTTCGTGATCCGCCTGAGCAAGGCGAACGCCGTCTTCCTCGATGTCCTGAAATCCCCCGTCTATCCCTTCGTCATCCTGCCGGCGGAACAGAAGGACAAGCCGGCGCGCGAAGTGGAGGCGATCGGAACAGGCCCCTACAAGCTGGCCGAATGGCGCAAGGACAGCCATCTGCTGCTGGAGCGCTTCGACGGCTACGCACCAGACGAGACCGGCAAGCCGGCGGATGGCCTGGTCGGCAAGAAGACCGCCGACGCCAAATTCGTCCGCTACCGCTTCATGCCCGAGGCGAACGCCCGGGTCGCGTCGCTGCAGACGGGCGAATCCGACATCATCGCCAATGTGCCGCTGGACATGGAAAAGCGGCTGGCCGGGCGCCCGGAGATCGTGGCGACCAAGCTCCTGGGGTGCCAGCAATACTTCATCATCAACACGCAGCAATCCCCCACCGACAAGCCGGAGATGCGCCAGGCCATCCGGGCCGCGATGGCTGTGGACGAGATGATCCCGGCGCTCGGCAGGCCGGCCAAGCGCAGCCACGCGATGACGATCCCCGGCGGCGAGTACTATAACGGCGATCTCAACAACCAGTATTACGACCAGAAGAACCCGAAGCTGGCCGCTGAGCTCGCCAAGAAGGCCGGCTACAAGCCCGGCGAGAAGATCCGCTTCATGACGACGGCAGCCTATCCCGCCTTCCGGGATTCCAGCCTCGTCCTCTCCGAACAGCTCAAGGAAGCCGGCATCGATTCTGAGATCCAGCTGGTCGATTGGGGGACCAACGCCGCGAACATGCAGAGCGGCAATGGCAACTGGAATATCTCGGCGACGTCGTTCTGCTCGAACCCCAATCTCGGGCCGCAGCAGTGGAAGTTCATGATCTACAACTTCCCGCATGTGAAGGGCGATACCGCCCTCGATCAGAACTTCGACAAATTCTATTCGTCGCCGGAACTCGCCAACCGGAAGGCGGCGTGGAACGAGATCGAGAAGATCGTCCTGAGCCAAGCCTACATGATCAAGATCGCCGATACCGGCAACATCAATGCCTACAACAAGAACAAGGTCGACGGATTTTCCGATTACTACATCAATCGGTTCTGGAACGTGAAAATCAAATAGGCCTTCCCTCCCCGACGATCTCCCCAGAGAACAAGGACGATGGCGTGGCACGTATCATCTTGACCAGAATGGCACATTCCGTGCCGATCCTTCTCATCATTGCCGTCCTCGCCTTCTTCCTGATGCAGCTCCTGCCGGGCGATCCGGCTGTCCTGATGGCTGGCGAGGGGGCGAGCGAGGCCGCGATCCAGGAGATCAGGACGCGGCTCCATCTCGACCTCCCTCTCGTCCAGCAGCTCGGCTCGTGGCTGCTCCAACTGGCCCGGGGAGACCTGGGCTCCTCGCTGCAGCTCAACCAGACGGTGGTGTCCGCCGTCGCCGAGCGGCTCCCCGTCAGCGCGTCGCTCGCTGTCGTGTCCCTGACTATCACGGTACCCGCCGGCATTTGCCTCGGCGTCGCGGCGGCCTATGCCCGCGGCACCTGGCTGGACTCGCTCGCCATGGCGGTCGCGCTCATCGGCGTCTCCGTACCGTCCTTCTGGATCGCGATCCTTTCAGTCATCCTGTTCAGCGTCACGCTGGGCTGGCTGCCTTCGGCCGGCTACGTCCCGCTTTCCGCCGGAGTCGGCCCCTGGTTCCTGGCCCTGCTCCAGCCGGCACTCGTGCTGGCGCTGTTCCAGATCGGCTTTCTGGCGCGCATGACGCGCTCGGCGATGCTCGACGTGCTGGATCAGGACTTCATCCGCACCGCGCGCGCCAAGGGCGTGGCGGAAACCGGCGTGGTCTGGACCCACGCCTTCCGCAACACCTTCATCGCCGTCCTCACCGTCGTCGGATACATCGCCAGCCTGCTGATCGGCGGATCGGTCATCGTCGAGCAGGTCTTCGCCCTGCCCGGCGTCGGGCGGCTGGTCGTCCAGGCCGTCCTGACCCGCGACTACCCGCTCGTTCAGGGGTCGCTGCTGCTGTTCGGCTTCATCTTCGTCCTGATCAATATCGTCACCGATATTCTCTATACGCTGGTCGATCCGCGGGTGCGCTATGACTGACGCGACCCTCCCGATGTCCGCGGCGCCGACCTTCCTGGGGCGGAGCCGCAAGATGGCCCGGCGCCTCCTGCGCCACCGCTCGTTCCGCGTTGGCCTCGCGATCGTCGCCACGCTGCTGCTCGCCGTGCTCCTCGGCCCGCTCCTCGTCGAGGCCGACCCGACGCAACTGCGCATGCGGTTCCGGTTCCAGCCTCCCTCGGCCCGCTTTCTGATGGGAACCGATGCGTTCGGTCGCGACATCCTCGCGCGCTTCCTGTACGGGGCGCAGCTCTCGATGTGGATCGGCCTGTGGGTCGCGATCCTCTCGGGCACCTTCGGCACATTGCTCGGCATCCTGGCCGGCTACTATCGCTCGCTCGATTCCGTGATCATGCGCTTCATGGACGCGCTGCTCGCGTTTCCGCCGATCCTGCTGGCGATCGGCGTCAGTGTCTTTCTCGGCCCGCAGGTGCATAGCGTCATCATCGCGCTTGCGGTGTCCTACATCCCCAGGACGGCACGGATCGTGCGCGCCTCCGCGCTCGTGATCCGCGAGCACGATTATGTCTCCGCCGCGGTGATCGCGGGCGCGGGAGGCTGGCGGATCATGACCCGCCACATCCTGCCGAACTGCATCGGGCCCTTGCTCGTCCAGCTCACCTTCGTGTTCGCCTACGCGATCCTTGCGGAGGCGGCATTGAGCTTCCTCGGGATCGGGCCGCCGCCGCCGACGCCGACCTGGGGCAACATCATCGCCGAGGGCCGCGACTACGCCGTCGAAGCCTGGTGGATCATGCTCTTCCCGGGGCTCGGGATCAGCCTCGCCGCCCTCGGCATGAACCTGCTCGGCGACGGTCTCCGCGACGTGCTCGATCCCCGCCTCAAGATCGAAGGCTGAGCCCGATCGCCCGCATCCCTCCCGCCATCACGCCTTCCCCTGAAAGCCTAAAGCCATGAACAAGATGCAGACGTTACGGTCAGCGGACATCATCAACGCCGAAAGGCGCTCGATCTGGGACCTTGCCCCCGGACACGACAACGTCGTCTGGGCCAAGGCCGCGGGCGCCCGCGTGACGGATGTCGACGGCCGCGACTATATCGACTTCTCATCGGGCGTCCTTGTCGCGAATACCGGCCATTGCCACCCGCATGTCGTCAAGGCGATTCAGGAGCAGGCCGGGCTGCTGCTCAATTGCTATGACGCGCCGCATCCCTTGAGAGCCCAGGTGGCCGAGCGGCTTCTCGGCTTTGCCGGTGGCCGGTTCGATGCGGTCTCCCTGGCCACGACCGGGGCGGAAGCCATCGACAGCGCCGTGAAGATCGCCAAGGCGGCCACAAAACGCTACGAGATCATTTCGTTCGCCGACGGCTTTCACGGCAAGTCGATCAGCACCGCCTCCCTGTCGGGCATGCCCGGCAACCGGCGCTCCGTCGGGCCGCTCGTGCCAGGTTCGATCGTCGTTCCGTTCCCGAACAGCTATCGCCGGCCGGCCGGCACGAGCGCCGAGAACTGGGCCAACCAGACCATGGACATGGCGGAGGAGATGATCCGCATCAACTCCACCGGTCAGATCGCGGCGATCGTCGTCGAACCCTTCCTCGGTGCCGGTGGCGCCCATGTGGCTCCGCCGGTCTTCTGGAAGCGCTTGCGCGCTTTGGCGGACAAGCTGCAGGCGCTGGTGATCATGGACGAAGTCCAGGCCGCGTTCGGACGGACCGGGCAGTTCTTCGCCTTCCAGGGTCTGGGGATCGAACCCGATCTGCTCTGCGTCGCGAAAGGCATCGCGAGCGGCATTCCGATGAGCGCCATCATCGGCCGGAAAGCGCTCTTCGACGCGCTCCCTGCCGGCGTCCTGAGCTCGACCTATGGCGGCAATCCCCTGGCTTGCGCGGCCTGTCTCGCGACGCTCGACGTGATCGAGCAGGACAACCTCGTCGCACGCGCCCGGGACCTGACCCAAACCTTCCATGCGCGCTTCGCGACATGGGTGAAAGACATCCCCGGCGTCGGCGACGCGCGCGGCATGGGCCTTTCGATGGGAATCGAACTGGTGGTCGACAACATCTCGAAGACGCCGGACCCCGCCCGCGCGCTGCGGGTGGTGAAGAAGGCCGCGGAAGACGGCCTCATCGTGCTGCCGCCGTCAGGCTCGGATTCGAATGTCGTGCGGCTGGCCCCTCCCCTCGTCCTGACCGACGCGGAGGCGGAGGAAGGCCTGCGGCGCCTCGAGGACGCCTTGCGCTGCACGATCTCGAACCAGCCGGCGCCTTGACCCGGGCTCGGTGACTTGAGCGGGCACGCACGAACCCGCGTGAAGACTGACAGCGCCATGGTCGCGCTGTCGAGCATGTCGTGCGCCGGAGCCTTTTCGCTTCTCGCTGACGCCCTGACGGGGGAGCGCCGGGACTGATGCCGGCAGCATTCGATCATGCGATCGGCGTTCCCGGCCGTGACCTCGAGCGGCCGCGCCCCGCTGCTCGGCTGCCGTCCGGCTCCGCTTCGCTCGTCATGCCTGCCATGGATATCCCATGAACCAGATCGACTACGATGTTCACGTCCGCGATCTGGGTTTCCCCGAAGGACCGGTCGTCTTGCCCGATGGAGGGGTGGCCTTCGTCGATCTGCTTCATGCCCGAATCCGCCGCTGGCATCCCGATGACGGCGTGAGCGTGCTCGCCGAACTGGACGGGGCTCCGAACGGCATGTGCCTCGGCCGCAACGGCAAGCTGTGGATCGCCAACAATGGGGGGATCGCCCCTCAGGGGCCAGGCCAGCCATTGCACCACGCCGAACGGCCGATGCCGGGCGGATTGCAGGAGCTGGACCTGCGGACAGGCGCGGTCCAGGTCATCACGCAAGGCGGCGTCCAGCCCGACCGTCCCAACGACGTCGTGATGTCGCCCGAGGGATACGCCGTCTTCACCGATCCACAGAACTGGGAGGTCCTGAAGACGAATCCGGATGCCTATCGGGGCGGGCGCGTGCTGGTCCGCCGGGAGGACGGCACGGTCGAACTGCTGACGCAGCTACCGGGTTTTCCCAATGGGCTGATTTTCCATCCCAACGGCGATCTTCTCGTCAATCTGACGCGCCGACGCGAAGTGATCCGCTTTCGCTGGCACAATGGCCGCGTTGCTGCTCCGGAATTGTTCTGCAGCTTTCCGGAAGGCTTCGCCCCCGACGGCATGTGTTTGACGGAGGATCGATTGCTGGTGGCAGGAAGCGTCGGCGACATGATCGCCGTCGTCGGCCTGGATGGACGGCCATACGGCCTCGTGTCGACCGGCCCAAATACCGACCCAACGAACCTCTGCATCTCCCAAGACAGAGTCTTTATCACCAACGGCTTTGCGCGAGAGCTGGTCTCGACAAAAATCGATCAACTGCTGCGGGCGATATGACGCTGAGCTCGGTCCCATGCGCATATGATCATCACCTGCTCGATGAGCCGCTCTGGCAATGTCTGGGACAAATGCCGCGATGGAGAGCTTCTCGACCATCGGCGACATCAGCCCGGTCGAGTTCGAAAAGAAGGTCGGGTTAGCCTAACCGAGCGTCCCCAGCACCGGCAGCAGGCCAGTTCATCCGACGTGGTTCTGCGGAGATGATTTGCTCCACCTCATGCTTGAACTCTCCCCAGCGACCGTACTCGCGACCGCAGCCGCTGCACCGTACAACAGCCGATTCGATGAGCTCGGCAGGAAGAATGACCGAGATGCTGCCACAATTATCGCACGCGAACTTCGATAGGGTTGTCACACCTAGCATGTGCGTCTCCCAGCATGTCCCGAGGCAACTTCAGCGCCCCTTGCGACCACCTCCGTAGTCGAGCCGATCCCAAGAAAGAATTCTTGATGGTTGGCAAGAACGCAAGACCGGTTCGATCGCGAACCCGCCTACCTTCCACGCCGGCTCGATGGCCGACATGGGTTCGGGCACCCGGGAGGGAAGTTGCGGCGTACACCGTTCGGCTCTGAGGGCACGACGCCTATCTCTCGCGGAATGCTCGTGCGATCTGGTCCGCAAGCGGCTTGGCGAAATAAGAGAGAACCGTTCTCTGCTGCGTGCGCACAAAAACCTCGACCGGCATGCCCGGCCCGACCTTTGCGCCCCCGAGCCGTTCGAGTTCACCGTCCAAGATGGCGACGCGAAGCGTGTAGAAGTCTTGCCCGGTCCGCTGATCGACGGTGAGATCGGGAGATACGCGGGACACTTCGCCCTCGATCTCAGGCGTGGTCCGCTGGTTGAGGGCTGAGAAGCGCAACCCGGCGCGCTGTCCGGAGTATACCTGCTCGATATCCTGAGGTCGCACCCTTGCCTGCACCGTCAGGCGATCGGACGCTGGCACGATCAGCATCAAGGTTTCGCCCGGAGAGGCGACGCCGCCAATTGTGTGAACCGCCATCTGGTGCACAGTGCCGGATTGGGGAGCCCGGATATCCACGCGCTTGAGCTGGTCCTCCGCTGTGACTTTCCGTTCAACCAGCTCGGAAATCTTGCCACGAAGGTCGGCGAGCGTCTTGCCGACTTCGGTGCGAAGATCCTCATCGATCTGAAGGATCTGTAGCTCGGTCTCCGTGATCTTGCCTTTGGCCTGAGCCACTGATGAGACCAGGGTGCCTTTCTCGCCGGTGATACGTGCAGCATCCCGCTCCAGGGCGTTCAATCGGGTGATCGAAACGAGCTTCTTGCTGTGAAGGTCGCGCACCCCCTCAAGCTCCTGCGCGATGAGGTTGGCTTCGCGGTCCTTCGCTACGATTTGCTCCGAAAAGGCCCGGATCTGATCCCGCATCTGGCCGATGCGTTCGAGGTGCTGGGCCTTCAAGCCCGATCGCGCTGTCCCTCGCAGCTCGAAGAGCCTGCGCTCTCCGCTTAGGAGTGCTGCGACATCCGGCGAGCTTTCTGCTGCTGTCGATAGCTCGCGGGGAAAGACAACTTCCGTAACACCGTCGCGCTCGGCTTCGAGTCGAGCTTGCTGCGCGAGGGCTTCGTTGAGAGCCTTGCTCACGACGGCGAGGTTGGCCTGCGTCACGGTTTCGTCGAGGCGGACAATGACGTCGCCTGCTTTGACGCGGTCACCGTCCCGGACGCGCAACTCGCTGATGACCCCGCCAGTGGGGTGCTGCACCTTCTTCACTTCCGACTCGACAACGAGCGAACCATGCGCAACGACCGCGCCCGAAAACTCGGTTGTCGCAGCCCAACCGCCCACGCCGATCAGCAGGGTTCCAAGGCTGATTCCGACCGCAAGAACATGGCGTTGGATCGAAAGCCGGGTGGGGTGAGAGACGTCGTCCAAGTTTCTAAGCTCCATCAGATTCTGCTTGCTGCGCGATCGAAAATGCCGGCGGATTTCGGCACCGCCTTCAAGCTGGTGGAAAGCACCTCGTCCTTGGGACCGAAGGCCTGGACTCGTCCGTCCGCCATCACGAGGACCTGATCCACAGCTGTCAGGGCGCTCGGCCGGTGGGCGATCACCACCACGACGCCGCCCCTTCGGCGAACTTGGAAGATCGCGTCGGTCAAGGCCTGCTCGCCTTCGGCATCAAGGTTCGAATTCGGCTCGTCGAGCACAACCAGGAAGGGATTCCCGTAGAGCGCTCGAGCAAGGGCGATGCGTTGCCGCTGCCCTGCCGAAAGAGCCGTTCCGCGCTCGCCGATCTGGGTCTGATAGCCCTCCGGCAGGCGCTGGATAAGCTCATGGACGCCCGACGCCTTGGCGGCTTCGATGATGCGCTCGGCCGTCGCGTCGCTGCGGAAACGGGCGATGTTGGCGGCGACGGTCCCTGAAAAGAGCTCGACCTCCTGAGGGAGATAGCCGACATGGTGCCCAAGCTCCTCAGGCCGCCAATGACGTAGAGAAGAGCCGTCCATGCGGACGGTGCCGGTCAGGGGCTGCCAAACGCCAACAAGCATGCGGGCAAGCGAGGACTTCCCGGACGCGCTCTGCCCGATGACGCCGAGCCCCTGCCCCGCCCGAAGCACGAAGCTGACATTGGACGCCGTCAGGCGCTGCCCGCCCGGAGGAGAGACGGACGCAGCCTCGACGGTGATCAATTCCGTCGGAGCAGGCAACGAGAGCGCGACTGTCGCCGACGGCTGGGCTTCGAACATCTCCGTCAGCCGGCCCCACCCTTGGCGCGCCCTGACAAATCCCTTCCAGTTGCCGATGGCAAGATCGACGGGAGCGAGCGCGCGCGAGGTCAGGATCGAGCTCGCGACGATGACGCCAGCCGTCGCTTCCTGCTGAACGACGAGGTAGGCGCCGACGCCGAGCACGATCGACTGCAGCAGCATGCGCAGCACGCGGGACGTCGAGGAAAAGCCCCCTGCAACTTCGGCGGCGCGCTGGTGTTGACGCCGATGCTCGTCGCTGACCACCTTCCAGAGCGCGCCCATCTCGCCGCCCATGCCCATCGCATGGACGGCCTCGGCGTTGCGCCGCCCGACCTCTGCGATGGAAATTCGGTGCGCGGCAGCCCCACTCGCCGCCGCCGACGGCTTTTTCGTGAGCCGCTCGGTCAGTATGGTCAGCGCGACCAGAACGATGGTGCCGATCAGAGCCGTAGCGCCAATCCAGAAGTGGAATAGAAAACACAGGCCCAGGTAAAGCGGAATCCAGGGGAGATCGAACAGCGCCCCCGGACCGCTGCCTGACAGGAAGGCGCGAACCTGGTCGAGGTCGCGCATCGGCTGCAGGCCCTCGCCGGCGCTCTTGGCCCGGAGCGGCCCCGAGAGGATCGCCTGGAAGACCTTCCCATTCAGCCCTTCATCAAGAGCGCCGCCGATCCGCAACAGCAGGCGGCCGCGCAGGATGTCAAAAAGCGCGTAGAACACGTACAGCATGACGATCAGCAGGGTGAGACCGACGAGCGTCGGAATGCTGCGGCTCGGCAGGACCCGGTCGTAAATCTCCAGCATGTAAAGCGAACTGCCGAGCGTCAGCAGGTTCAGGGCCCCACTCAAGGCCGCGATCGCTACAAGTGCCCCGCGCCATTGGGAGATGGCTGCGGTGAGCGGCGACTGCACGAGCGTCTTGCCTTGACCGATGCCGAAAGCAGCCATGATCTCTCGCCCTGCGGGCGCACGCGTCGCGCCCTGGGCGGAATGCGAAAGGTTGGCAAGGCGCCCGAAAAGCGCACCTCCGTAAGCCTTCAGCGCGACGCCGCCCTGAACGAGAAGAGTTGAAGCGGCATGCTGAAGATTGCGGGCCGGGAGAAGATGAAGCAATGGAACCTCGTCGGTTCAAAGGAAAAGGTGCGCCGCTCAAGACCGGCGACTCCACCGAGAAAGATTCTTGGCGGTGGCACTCGGCACCAGCCATTCAGGCGTTTGGACGCTCCGGCTCGAGGCGGCGCGTCATCCTGGTCGTCTTCGCTACCCCGAGCCTGGAAGCCACGGGAGGCCGTTTTTGACCGGCTCGCGCGGGCGCGAGCCGGAATAATTGTGATGATCAATCCCGTTAGAGAATGAAGTGATCACGGCTGAGGTTGATCGCCTGGTTGAGTTCGATCTGGAAATCGGCGTGCCCGTCCCCATCCACATCGCCCTGGATGATGGTGTGGTGGTCGCTATGGAAGTAGGAAACCGAGTTTGCCTCAACCTCGCTCGTCTTGCCGGCAAAGTGGAAGACTTGATCTCCCCTGACAGCAGTGTTGGCGTCGATCAGGCTGAGGTCGAGCTTGTCCGTGCCGCGCTGGAACCACTCGATCACGTCCCGGTTGCCGGCTCCCGGGAGGCTCTCCGACGGCGACCGGAAAATGAACGTGTCGCGCCCGGCGCCTCCCGACATCGTATCGGCTCCCAGGCCGCCGATCAGCGTGTCTCTTCCGCTGCCGCCGAGAAGCGTATCGTTACCTGCTCCGCCGTCGATGACGTCGCAGCCGGCATTCCCGTGGATCCAGTCATTCCCACTCGTGCCGACCATCTTGTCGGCCTTGTCGGTTCCGAAAACCTTGGCTGTCTCGACAGGATTGTCCGGCTTGGTTGCAGGATTGTCCGGCTGGGTTACGGGGGTGTCAGGCTTGGTTACAGGGGTGTCGGGCTGGGTCGCCGGATTGTCCGGCTGGGTTCCGATACCCGGGTTATCGGGCTGGGGCTTGGAACCAGTCGCCATACCGCTCTCGAAGCTCCCGAGATCCGGAGCCTTCCCGGCATAGGAGAGCCCGACATCCTTGCCCTTGTCGACCAGCGTGCTGCCGGATGAGAGATGAAGGAAGTCCGTCGTCGGAAGCGAGCCGTCGGCAGCACGCGCGCCACGCGCACCCGCATCGTTGAGGGAGACGAAGTCGTTGCTCGTCGGGGCGGTATAGTTCCAGGAGTTGTTCGACGCGCTTCCGGCACCTGAGACCGCGAGCTTGCCGCTGCCCGCCGAGAGATTGTTGACGAAGCTGTTGTGGCCAGACCAGTAGGCGTAGTTATACGCCCCGTTGTTGTAGGCCGTATTATTTTGGAGAACGCTGTCGATGCTGGCATCGTTCTGGTCGAAGCCGTTCGACAGATTGCCCCAGGAGACGTTGTTGATCACGGTGTGGCCGCCGGATTCGGCGCCGCCCCCCGGCCGCTGGCCACCGAGCTTGAAGCCGTTGCCATCGCCCTCAGCCTTGCCTGAGGCGTCGTAGCCGTTGTTGAAGGCCCAGTTGCCCTCGATGAGCACACCGGCGCCCTTCGTGCCATCCTGGATATTGAAGAAATCGAAGCCGTCGTCGGAGTTGTTCCAGGCGCGGTTGCCGCGCAAGACATTGCCGGCGCCGGTCGTGCTGATCTGGAAACCGTCAGCGTTGTCGCCGCTCAGGTCATGATTGTCGTGGGAATCGATATTCTGGAGGAGATTGTTCGAGCCCGGCCCGAAGAGCGAGACGCCCTTGCCTTCCCATTGGGAAAGCCGGCCGTTGTCGTGCACGTCGAGTCGCTCGATGATGTTGTTGTGGGACTCGTCATGGATCACGATGCCGCCCATCGGCCCGCCGCGAACCTCCAGTCCGGAAATGTTGTTCCAGGAAATGCTCGACCCATCGAGCACCCAGCCGCCGGCGCCAGAGCTCCCATAGTACGCGCTCGACGTCATCTGCGACCCATCCAGGATCGGCTTCTCGCCCGGGTAATTCGTGACTGTGATCGGCCGGCCGCTTTCCCCGTCATTCGTCAGCTGGACGCCATTTTTCAGGCTGTAGACGCCACCCCGCAGATAGATGGTGTCGCCCGGCTGGGCCAGATCGTGGGCATATTGCAGGGAAGCAAAAGGCCGGTCGAGGGTGCCGACCTGGCTATCGGAGCCCGTGGGTGAAACGTAGTAGATAGTCATAGCGCCCTTTCTCAACAGGGGAACATCCGGCGCCACGTCGTTTAGACGTGGCTCCGACCCCTGATCAGTAAAAGCTCGCCGCCCCTGCAGATGATGCAGGGCCAGTGAGCCGCGTTATGGGATTGACTCCCGCTTAAGCGGACGAGGAGGCACCGGGTGATTGACGCGCCCGATACCGAACATCAGCAAACTCACAAATCACGTTCACTGATTGTTGAATGCTTACGATTCGGGCATCAGCCGCTACGTCGAGCATCCCTCGCATGGCGAAAATAATAGCCGCACGTTCGCGACTACAATTTCATCTATTGTTTAGCCATCGGCATGGATTGCCCTGGATCTTTTCCAGGGAGCGGGGTTATGGCTGCCTCGATCTCCAGCAGCCGAATCAAACATAGGATATGAACGCGCAGCCGTCTTGGCCTGCCCCGCCATATCCGTTGAGTTTCAAGCCAAGCGCGATTCGGGACAATGCGCCGCACCGCCATTCATCGGCCGGCGCCGCGCTTCAACTCCCGACGAAATGCCGTCGGCGTCTTGCCTGTCCATCGCTTAAAGGCCCGCACAGAAGCACTCGGCTCGCGGTATCCGAGCAGCCAGGTCACCTGCGAAACCGTCGACGTTCCGTCCCGGAGATATTGCACCGCGAGCTGGTAGCGCAACTCGTCGAGGACCTCGCTGAAGCTGATGCCCAAATCGGCCAGTCGACGCGTCAAGGTGCGAGCGCTGGTACCAAGGTCTCGCGCGATAGCCTCGATCTTTGGCGTCCCATGTCGTAGTCGCGGCATGATCGCATTTTCGACCCGGGTGCGCAGGGAGCCCGCCTCCCCGGCAGAATACGGAAACGCCTTCTGATGCAGCCCGGCCAGGAGCTCCTTCAGAAAGTGATCACCGGTGGTCAGAGGCAGTTCCTTGGCATCCCGAGCGAAGGCCAGAACGTCCAGCTCCGCGCCGAAATCGATCTGAATGCCGAAGTAGCGTTCCATCTCGGCGACCCGGCCCGGGCGTGAATGAATCATCGACGCTGAGGTCGGCACGAGTTCGCGGCCCGTGAACAAGCGGCATTGTCGCAGCGTGGTTGTCAGCCAGAATTCGGCTTGGTGGCGATCGAGGTGCCGCTCAACTCCGACATAGCTGAGTTCAAGGGATGCCCCTTCCCCGCTGCCTTCGCGGATCTTCATGGCCTCGTTCGCGAACACCCCATACAGCTCCTGATAAGCCAGAGCCTCCGCGAGGGTTTCGGCCGACGCCATGATGTAGTGAACGAAGCCGAGCGCCCGCAGATCAAAGCTCTGCGCAAGGTGAAAGCCGAGGAGATCATCACCCAGGTCGTCGGCCGCGATATTGAGGAACGCGACTTGCCGACGCACGGGGACGCGCTCGTCGGGATTGTCCAAGAGCGAAGGAGATAGCCCTGCCTCGATCATCCGCGGCTCGGGATCGATGCCCTGAGCGGAAAGCTGAGCCGCTGCCAGTCTGGTGAGTACCGCGATGGCGGTCGGCGTCTGCTCACGCCCGCGCTCTATCGAAGATCCGGGCGACGGAAACATCACTTTCTCGGTACAGGCGAATGACCGACATCTGGTTCTGCGGATCTCGGACCCGAGGGTGAGTTAACTAGAACGACCAGTGGAGCACTTGACCGGTATCAAGTCGCGTGAGGCTCGGTGATGAAACGTTCGTCAAACAGAATGACGAATTGGGTTTCCTGCCACGTCCGGTTCACGCGGCGGAATTCTCCCCCCGGCCGCGATTTTTGCGCCAAGTGGGAGGCGGGATCTGGTTCTCGCCCGGATAGTCTCGTGCCGAGCGATTGCCGGCTGTCGACGAGACCCGTTTCATCAATTCGCTATCAGGAGTTTCGCGTCGCCGGACTTCGGTTCGGCACCAGGGCCCGGGAACAAGGCACCGGTCCGGCCACTCAGGCGATATCCGATCAGACCTAACCATTCCCGCGCGGCGAGATCCAGACGCTCAAGCCCCTGCCCAACGACGGTGAAAGGCTGCATAAGATCCCGAGCTCCATTTGTCTGAAAGTCGACGGGATAAGGGATCACGCGGAAACCTGCCTGCTCGAAGCTGCCCATCGCCCGCGGCATATGCCAGGCGGACGTCACGAGCAGCCAACGCTCGCCCGGACTGGGCCGCACGAGATTCCGTGTTTCGCGAGCATTCTCCCAGGTGTTATGGGACCGGGTCTCGATGGTGAGACGGTCCCCGGGCAGTCCGATTGTCTTCAGGTACTCGGTTGCCGTCCATGCTTCCGGCGGCAACCTCGATCCGATCCTGGAGTTGCCACCGGAGTAGACCAGCCGCGCCCCTGGATAACGCCGCGCGAGATCCATAAAGGCGAAAATGCGCTCCGCAGCTCCGTTGACTGCGAACCCGCGTCGCGCCGCGGACCTCGTCACTTCCAGCGCGCCCGACAGCACGATAATGCCGGTAATGGGGCGACCGTCGTCGACGAAAGCAGGGAAACGTTGCTCCAGTGGCAAGATCGCCCAGTTGCCGACGGGCAAAAGGCCAGCCGCCAGGATCCCGCAAATACCGCCCCCCGCAAGCGCCAGTCCCACCCGCCGCCAAGGGGTCGCCACCATGACGATCAGGCCCAGAAGCCCCATCATCGCGATTCCGTTTGAGGGTGCCAGTAGCCCGCCGATCTGGGACATGACATGAAACATGCGTTCACCGAGGCCAGCGCATCACGAAGACCTCATTTATGAGACGTGCAGGTCTGAGCCGCCGGAGCGCTGCGGGCGCTTCCTGAGGAACTCTCCTGTGTCGCCCCGACGGTAGCCGGCATGAGCCTTCAGGTTCACACGCGTGAGTACGGCGAAGATTTTGGGTCGTGGCCCCCCGCTCAGCAGTGCGGGCTTCATCAGCAGTTCGAGTGCGTTTGCAGCAACATCGCGGCGGGTGCTGCCCCAACGGACGGCAAAGAGAACGCCGTCCACCCTTGCCGCGAGAATGCGGATACCAGCGGATTCAAAAACGCCCGGCGCGGCGATGATCATGTAGTCGTAGCGGTCACGCAGTTTGTCGAGGCTGTTTGCGAGCTGACTGCCGACAAGGGAAGCCGTGTTGGCATCTCCGATCTCATCGAGGGCGAGGCAGTCGAACCCGAGAGCGGAGTCGCGACGGATTTCCAAGGAAGCGCGTTGGGCCGAGACGTCGCTATCCAGGTTCATTTCGCTGCTGAGGCTGGCTAGTTTCACGTCCTGGTGCGGAGCGTCGGCGCATATCAGCAGTACCCGTCGTTGAAAGCGGGCAGCGTATGCCGCGATGCCGACCGCCAACGCCGTTTTCCCCTCGTCCGGTCCGCTGGACGTGACTGCCAGGATCTTTCCATCGCCTCGATGCTGAATGACTTCGAGCGCCACCGCGGCGACAGCCTCGATCGCCTGATCATAGGGCGGAGGCGGACATTCGGGCAGCCGCCAGCGGCCACTGTACCGTCCTTCTTCAGGCTCCGGGACCAGGCCGATGCACCCGATTCCCAAGGCGGTTGCGAGCTCACGCTCGCTTCGGAAGCTGCGATCCATGCGCTCCAAAGCGGAGGCTGCTCCTCCTCCGAGCACCGCGAACGCGATCATCGCGGCCGAGATGTAGAGGTAAGGGCTGAGCGAACTCGGACGCTGCGGTACCGAGGCCTGAGCCAGGATCTGGACTCCCGTCGAGGTCGGATCCTTCAGCTGCTGTTGCTGACGCAGGAGATCCCGGACGACATCGGCGGCCGTCGCAGCACGCCTTTCGAGAGTCTGCCGCTCGCGACGCTGAGCGAGGTCGGCTCCGGATGCGGCCTGCAGCGAAGCGATGCGCTCAGCGAGGGAGTGCTCCTGCAAGCGGAAGACGTCGACATCGTGCTCCAGACGTTGCAGGCGCTGCCCGGAGTCCGCGTGAGACACTGTGGGCTTGGCTGCTATCGTTCCGGAGTTCACATCGGCTTGGCTTTCGGGCGCCGTGATCGGCGCGACGGGGCGCGCGAATTGAGTGCCGACCAGGGGCTCACGCAGAAGCGCATCGATCTTTTCCGACGGCGCTCCCGAAAGCTGCAGCTTTCGAACCCGCTCCAGCCTCTCCTGCCGGCGCAGCAGCTCGGATCGCACCAACTCCAACTGACGGGACGTCTCAGCGGTCAGCTCACCCGCCGCTGCGTCCGCGCTTGGCGTTCCGTGCGCCGAGACATGCGCCCGGAGCGCCTCGTCCGCGGCTTCGAGCTCGGCCTGCGATTGGATCAGGCGATTGTCCAGCCCTGTTCGAAGCGCGTCCGCCTGCTCCTGCATCCTATCTGCCAAGCGATCGACATGCGTCTGTACGACCTGATTGACGATGATCGCTGCTCTTTCGGGGTCGACATCCCTGTAGCTGATGGAGATCACGTTGGAGCGCCGTTCCTGCCGCACAAGAAGGGAGCTCTTCATGGCGTCCAGGCTTGGCAGCCCGTTGGCCGCCGGCAAGGCCTCCGGAGGACTTGGACTCGGAAGAACGACGTTCTTGAGGCCTTTCCCGATTGCGACAAGCGAGCCCCGTAGCCGATCCCCCAGCGTCGGGTTCGCCATCTGGGACACGGCACGCGCTGACACCGCCTTGTACTGCGGCAGGTCAGGCAATGCCTTCAGCACGTCGCGCAGGCGGGCGTCCGACGTGAGCGTGGCGATGTGCGTGTCCACAACGGTCTCAAGCAGGCCGGCCGCCATCTGAGCCTGGGTGGGCTCAAACATGAACTGCGCGGTGGCCGTATAAGCGGGGGGAACAACGAAGGCAGCGACACCGGTCAGAAGCGTGCCAGCCAAAACAACATTCGCGATGAAAAGCTTGCGTCGACGAACGAGATTGATGATCTCGTGGACCATATGCTCCGGCTGTGGAGACGGCTCCGTGTCGGCCCGGAGGGCTGCGCGACTGGACAACCTCGCGATCGGGATGAACTCACCTGGGTTCTGGCTCATGCTGATCGACTCTGCTTTCGTTCATCGAGCTGGCGCCGCAAAGCGGGCTAGCTGTCGAGCGAATGCTATTGCGGCGCAGTCAGCTGCAAGTTGACCGAAATCAAGACGAGTTGTGGCAGCGCGCCTAGCCTTCATGCTCCATTGAAGGAGGCTGGCATGAAGGCAGTCATTCAAGCAGGCGGCAAGGGCACGCGCTTGATGCCCTACACATCCGTTCTTCCGAAGCCGCTGATGCCGATTGGGGCGCGGCCAGTTCTCGAGCTCCTGCTTCGCTGGCTTCGCCGCAACAACATCGAGGACGTCTACATCACGACGGGCTACCTCGGTCACCTGATCCGCAGCTTCTGTGGCGACGGTCAGCAGTGGGGCCTGAAGATCACCTACTCGCAAGAGGTCGAACCGCTGGGCACCGTTGGGTCGCTGACGCTGCTGCGGGAGCATTTGGACGGCACCTTTCTGATGTTGAACGGTGACGTGCTGACCGACCTCAACCTTCCAGCCTTCGGATTGGCGCACCGCAAGCATGGCGGCCCGCTGACGATCGCCACGACAGTCCGATCCACCCGCATGGATTTTGGAATCATCGAAGATCAGGACAACCGCATCACGAGTTTCACGGAGAAGCCCACGCTCTCCAACAGCGTGAGCATGGGCGTCTATTGCATGGATCCCGATGTCATCAAGTATATCCCCCCGGGCATCCCCTTCGGCCTCGATGACCTGGCGCTTTGCTTGCTCGAGAAAGACGTTCCCATCCACGTCTTCAAGCATCAGGGGCTTTGGCTCGACATCGGGCGCGTCGAAGACTTCCACAACGCGCAGGACATCAAATGGGAAGAGCGGGCGCCTTCGCTGCTCGCAGTGGCCAGCTAGCGCCCCGCCTCCGCACGACGCCCGAAACACTCGTCAGGAAAGCAGAGGATATGAAAGCAGAGCCCATGCTTCTCGTCTCGGAGCCCATCCTCGGATCGCAAGAAAAGGCCGCTCTCGCCGAGGTCATCGACAGCGGCTGGATCACAATGGGCGAGCGGGTGAGCAGCTTCGAGCGCGCTTTCGCCGAGGCGCACGCAGCCGACGACGCTGTGTCAGTGAGTTCCTGCACAGCCGGGCTGCATCTCATCCTGCATGCTCTCGGGATCGGCCCGGGCGACGAGGTGCTCGTGCCGGCCCTCACCTTCGTGGCGACGGCCAATTGCGTGCTCTACGTCGGCGGCACGCCGATTTTTGTCGACATCGAGTCTGCGGCGCGGCCACTGATGTCCATCCAGGACGCTGCCGCCAAATGCACCTCCCGGACGAAAGCCGTCATCCTCGTTCACTTCGCGGGATACATGGTTGATCCCGCGCCATGGCAGGCTTTCGCGCGTGAGCGCGGCCTGATGCTGATCGAGGACGCCGCTCATGCCTCCGGGCTTCCGGGCGCTGGCACAATCGGCGACGCCGCGGCATTCAGCTTCTACGGAAACAAGAACATGACGACGGCGGAGGGCGGGGTTGTCCTCGCCCGCGATGCATCCCTGCTCGACACCGTCCGGCGTGCGCGAGGCCATGGTCTGACGACCGGCACCTTCCAGCGGCGCTCCAGCCGGACGCCGATCTACGATGTGACGATGCTCGGCTTCAACTACCGGCTCGACGAGTTGAGGGCCGCCATCGGTCTCGTTCAGCTCGGCCATCTCAAAGAATGGAATGCGAAACGGAAGATCCTGGCGGAGTTTTATCGGCGTCGCATTGGCGAGAATTGTCCCGGCGTCGTCCTCCCCTTCGAGGCGCGGCAGCCTTCCGTCCATCACATCATGCCGGTGGTGCTGCCCGCTTCCTCCGACCGTCAGGACGTGATCGATCACTTACGTGCGAAGGGCATCCAGACCACGATCCACTATCCGGCGGTCCATCGTCTTTCCTTCTATCGCGGACTCTATCCGGACGTAGATCTTCCCCGGACCGAGGCCTTCACCGATCACGAGCTGACGTTGCCGTTGCATCCGCGCATGGGGCTCGACGACGTCGAAAGAGTTGTATCGGCACTTGCGGACGCGCTTGGCGAGCGCATTCCGCCCGCTGCGTTCGTAATGCGAGACAAAAGCAAGCACGCCAACCTCGCAAGTGGCTGAGGAGTTCTTTCACATGAACGGACAAGGCTTCTTGGGACTGCCTGTATCCGAAACGGCGCAAACGTGGCTCAGACGAGCCACCGATATTCTGCTCGCCGGCACGGCGATGTTTTTGCTGGCGCCGCTCATGCTGCTCATAACGATCGCCATATGGCTGGAATCCGGGCAGCCAACGCTCTTCTGTCAAACTCGACTTGGACAGGGTGGCAGGCGTTTTCGTATGTACAAGTTCAGGAAATTCCATGTCGACGCGGGCCAGACAGGCTGCCCGTTGACGCTCGAACAGGACCCCCGGATGACCCAGGTCGGGCGCCTGCTCATGAAGACGAAGCTCGACGAGTTGCCGCAGTTCTGGAACGTGATCAAAGGCGACATGGCGATCGTCGGACCACGGCCGGAGAGCCTCGCTTTTGCGGATTGCTTCCATAACGGCTGGGAAGAGTTGCTCAGATACAAGCCCGGCCTGGTCGGCCCGTGCCAGATCATATTCCGGAACGAGGCCGCGGCCTTCCCGAAAGGTGTCGACGTCGACGAGTTCTATCGCACCGTCGTGTTTCCGCTGAAGGCACGCATCGACCTTGACTACTTTCGCAGTCGAAGCCTCGCGTCGGATGTCGTGGTCATGATCCGGAGCTTTCTGGCGATCTGCGGCTGGGCCTCAGCCGCGGGAGCAGATCTCAGGCAAGTCGAACGCCGCGCCTGAGTGGGTGCAAGCCAGCAATATCCAGTTCCGGAGGTCATGCCATGTCCTATGATGGTGCAAAGGTGCTTGTGACCGGCGCCGACGGCTTCATCGGATCGCATCTTACCGAAGCGCTCGTAAAGAGCGGCGCCAGGGTCACGGCGTTAACTCTCTACAACTCCTTTGACAGCCATGGCTGGCTTGACGAAATCCCGGAGGCGACCAAAAGCCAGCTCGATCTCGTCCGTGGCGATGTCCGCGACGCTGCCTTCATCTCGCGCGCCGTGCCGGGTCAAGACGTCATCTTCCACCTCGCAGCGCTGATCGCCATCCCGCACTCCTATGCCGCCGCGCAGACCTATGTCGAAACCAATGTTCTCGGAACCCTGAACATCCTCGAAGCTGCCCGTCAGAGCGGGACGGATCGGATCGTCCACACCTCGACGAGCGAGGTGTACGGAACGGCGCTGAAGATGCCGATCTCGGAAGAGCACCCGTTGCAAGGCCAATCTCCCTACTCGGCCTCCAAGATCGGCGCCGACATGATGGCGGAAGCTTTTGCCCGGTCATTCGGGTTGCCTGTCGTGACGCTTCGTCCTTTCAATACGTTTGGTCCGCGGCAGAGCGAGCGGGCGATCATTCCGACGCTCATCCGACAGACACTGGATCCGAACTGCGACGCCATACGGGTCGGTGATACGACGCCGGTGCGCGACCTCACCTTTGTGGAAGACACCGTAGCTGCCTTCATGATGGCGGGATTGTCCCCGGATCTGGAGTTCGGTCGCGCTTACAATGCTGGAAGCCAGCAGGCCGTGACAGTGGCCAACTTGATCGACTTGGTGCTCGAACTCTCCGGCACATCCAAACCGGTGATCCAGGAGAGAGTCCGGATGCGACCTGCCAACTCGGAAGTGCGTGCGCTTCTGGCGGACTGCAGCCGTTTCGCGGCGGCTACAGGCTGGAAGCCACGGATCGGCCTCCGCGAGGGTATCGGGCGCACCACCGAATGGTGGCGGGCCCGGCTTGCGATGGGCAGGGTACGCTCGCAGACCAATTTCATGACTTGATCTCACCGCGCGGCCTGGACCGCCGCACGGCACCGGCTCCAGAACCGATACGAGGCTCTCGATGGGACATCCATCTGCGCGCAGGAACTGGGCAGCGTCGCTGCTCATGGCCGGCATGACCTTGCTCTGGACGCATGGAGCTTGCCGAGCTGAATACCAGCTCGCTCCCGGCGACGTGGTCGAAATCGCCGTGGCGTCAATGCCGGAACTGCGGCAGCGTATACCGGTGCAGCCCGACGGAAGCATCATCATCCCGATGCTTGGGGCAGTGACAGCGGCAGGATTGACCCCGCTGGTGCTGCAGGAGCGGGTTGAGACAGCCTTCGCAACGAAAATACTCCGCCAGCGAATGCCCGACGGGCGCGAGCGGATCGTGTTGATTCAGCCTGGCGATGTCACCACGGCCGTCGTCGAATACCGGCCCATCTATGTGAGCGGCGACGTGCTCAATCCGGGGCAATACGCCTACCGGCCACAGATGACGGCGCGCCATGCCATTGCTCTCTCAGGCGGCCCGAGCACGGTACGGGGCCGTCCCGGGCAGTCAGGCGTCGACATCGCGGAGGCGGAGCGCGAATACCGAACGGCTACAAGCGCGCTGGCCAAAGAACATGTTGTCTCCTGGCGGCTCGCCGCGGAACTTGATGGATCCGAAACGATCAAGGAGCAGCCCCTCGGATACCTGTCCGTCTCGGCCGCTTCCCTCGCCGACTTTCTGCGCGTCGAGACCCGTTACCTGCAGGTTCGCCTCAAGGAAGCCAAGAGCGAGCGGGCCTATCTCGAGAGCATGGTGCGACAGGCCGGCGAGCAGGTCGCGACGCTCACCACGCAAGTGCAGGGGGAGCAGAGCGGCCTCCAGGCCGACATGGAAGAGCTTGATCGCGTGAACAAACTCTTCGGCACTGGCAGCTTGCCGAGCCCGCGCGTCACGGACAGTCGCCGGGCCGTCCTGCTTTCGTCGACTCGGCGCCTTCAGACGATTGCCAACCTAACCCAGGTCAAACAACAGCGGGATGAATTCCTTTGGCGCCTGGACAAGGTCGACACCCAGAGGCGCATCGACGTGCTGCGGGAAAGCAGAGAATCTCAGCTGCGCATGACCGAACTGAGAGCGCGGCTCGACGGCGCGGCAGAGAAACTTCGTGTGCTTGGGCAGATGGTCGTCCTCGAGACGGGCGCCAACGTCGCGCGGCCGGGCGTCACGATCATCCGCAAAGCTCGAGCGAACTGGGATCGCATTCCCGCGTCCGAGGACACAGAGCTGATGCCGGGCGACACCGTCGAAGTCGTATTCCGGCGTGAGGATGCTTCGACGGCAGCGGTGCAGTGAACCCACTCCGGAGGTCTGGAGCAATTCCGCAATTCCCCGAATAGCGAAACTGCTCCAGACCTTTGTTTTAACGCGCTTTCTTCACGCGAACCGCTGCCCAGTTCGCTCGAAAATACTCTCGCGATGACATGCCGCAGTCGCTGCAGCGATCTCCTCTCGGAGGCATGCTTGGCTGGGCCGACCGGACGCACATCGGCGTCTGCCTTTACTGGATCGGGCGGTCCCTGGCATGAGCCTCGTTCGCCGTGGCAAGCATGGCCTCAAGCTGCGCGAGCGTCGCTGGCGAGAAGATCAGGTTCATGATCTGGCCACTGGCCATCTCAAGGCTGACCAACGTCTCGCCTTGATAGGTGTCCGCTATCGCGACCGCCTGGACATCGACGACATCAAGGTCGATCTCCGGCAACAAGATCTGCTTCTTCCCCATTCGTCCCCTACCGTCGTGGGGGCCCCACTGCGTCAGAGATGCGCTTTCCGGTCTTGTGCTCTTCGGCGAGGCGGTCGGCTTCGAGTTGTGCGTCCCGACATCCGGACACTATGGGCAGAACCTCTCTGCGAATTGATCCTCATCAAGACTGCGAAGCCCGACCGACATAGGGTTTCGGTCGCAGCAAGAGGGGCCCGGCGATGAAAGCTGTCATCCAAGCAGGTGCCCGGCATAAGTGGCTGATGCCCACCATCAGCGCCAAGCCTGTGCTGGAGCTCCTGCTGCACTGGTTACGACGACACAATGTCGAAGCCATGGACCGGGAAGCGGGCGAGCTCGCGCTCGTCCTGGTGGCTCGCCGTCATGACCTGGCGGTTTCCCTCGACAGCCTGCCCTTCGTCGCGGACACGCCCCGTCGTCGTTCACTGCGCGCAACCAGCGGATCGCCGCGGGAGATTGTGCCGTGACGGCCCGAACGGCGCGGCAATCGCTTGTGCATGTCGCGTTTTGGGTCGGCGGCGCCGGTCTCCTATCGCTCGTTGCTCTCGCGATCCTGATCTTGAGGAACCCATCCATCCCCGTCATGCTCATCGGCTTGGCCGTCGTGGCGACGATCGGCCTGCTGCTGCTGCGAAACCCGCTCGGCGCGACCCTGCTCGCCGCCTTCGTGCTCCTGCTGCCGCCTGGGGACCTTCGGGTGGAAGGGATCTATATGGCCGCCAGCAACGGCGCGATCGTGGCAGCTCTCGGGGTCTGGCTCGTCCGGGTGCTGAGCGGGAACGAGACGGTCAAATGGAACCCCACCTGCCTTCTCTTTGCGCTCTACATCGCGTGGGGGCTCGTGACGCTGCTCTGGGCGCCAGATCTCGTCGAAGGTCGCCGTAAGCTGATCGCCTGGACGTTCAGCTTTATCCTGCTGCTCTTGATCTGCAACCAGGTGAGGTCGCTGCCGGCCGTCGACCGCTTCATGCGGATGTTGGGCCTGATGGGCTGGCTCATGATCCTTTGCGGGATCTACACGCTCCTGTTCACCGATTTCGTGTTTGGGACCCGACTGAAAAGTTTCGGGATGAATGAAAACACCCTGGGTGTCATGCTGATTACGGCGCTTCCCGGGGTCATTTGGCCGGTCATGCGGAGCGTCGGGCCTCGCCGGAGGCCCATGCTCATCCTGGCGGTAACCTACATCCTATGCGCGGTGTTGTTGATCGCACTCAGCGGGTCGCGAGGAGGCGCCGTTTCCGTCGGTCTCCTGTTGCTGATGCTGCTGCTCTTCAGACCCGCGCGAAAATGGGCCGTCGGCGGCATCGCGGTCATTCTTTGCCTGTTCCTCTTCGCCCCGTTCCTCTTCGACACACTCATTCAAAGGGCTATCGAAGGAGAGGGTGGCGAGCTCGGCGGACGTCCCGTCCTGTGGGAAGCGAGTCTTCTGTTCATGCGCGACCACCTGCTGGGCGCCGGCATCGGAAACGGTCCCTTCAGGCTGCACCCCTATATCGCGTCGCTGACGAGCGCGACCAACCATCGAATGGATCTGCCCAGCCACCAGCCGTTTCTCGAAGTCGGCGTGGACACGGGTGTGGTCGGGTTGCTCATCTACGTCTGCGTGATCGGATCAGCGATATGGAGTTTCGTGCAATCCCGCTCCTGCTGGTTACTCTCTCCTTCCTGTCCGGACGGATACTACTTGACCGCGATTGGAGCGACGGCCGCGTACGGGGCCACATGGATCAAGGGGGGAGGGCTGGAAAACAACGCCAGCCTCATCGTGATGTTCGCCCTGCTCCTGATCCCGTCTTTGGTGCAGGAGGCCGACGATCGAAGCGCACGGGAGAGCAGCCCCTGGCCGTCGAAGCATCGTCATGACCGCGGCTAGCGAGGGGACGATGAACTCGCATGCAGCCGCCCTGCCGCGTAACGAGGCCAGTGGGCGGTTCATCGTCAACGTCGGCAGCAGCCTCATTTACGTCGTGCTGAACACCGGCATCATGTTCTGGTACATCCCCTTCCTGCTTAAGCATCTCGGGGTGGCGGCCTACGGGATGGTCCCCCTGTCGTCCTCCTTGGTCATGTTCGCGATGATCGTCTGCGAGGGCGTGAACGGTGCGATCTACCGCAACCTGGCGATCGATCTGAACCGTGGAGAGCTGTTCGCCGCGCAAAGAACGTTCAACAGTGCCGTGATGCTGACGATCGCGGTCAGTTGCTTCCTGCTGGTTCCGATGGCCCCGGCTGTTTGGCTCTTTCCTCAGCTCTTCGCGGTGCCGCCGGACCTCGAGAGCGCGGCGCGGTTCCTGCTCGCGGGCTCCTTCTTCACCGCCTTGACATTCCTCATCGGCAGCCCTTTCGACGCCTCGAGCCTGATCACTCACCGGTTCGATATCCGCAACGCCATTCGGTCCGCGGTCGCTCTGAGCAGGGTCGGGATCGTGGCCCTGTGCTTCTATGTCTGGCCCGCGAGCCTCATGCACGTCGGACTCGGCATGTTCGCCTCCGCCCTCCTCGGCCTGGGCGGTTGCGTGATCGCGTGGCATCGGCTGACGCCGCAGTTGCGCCTGCGCCTCACGGATGTGGATTCCCACCACTTCCGGCCGCTCTTGAATATCGGCGCCTGGTCGGCGGTGAACACGGCCGGAATGCTGCTGCTCATGCAGGTCGACCTGATCATCGTGAACGCATTGTTCGGCTCGACCATGACCGGTCGGTACGGCGCATTGCTGGCTTTCGCGGTGCTCATGCACACGCTGGCCGAGGTGGTCACACCGATTTTCAGCCCGATGATCATGGCCCGCTACGCCATCGGCGATGTCACGGGTGTGCGCAGACTGCTGGAATCCGCCGTCGGGTTTCTCGCCTTCGGGCTGGCTCTGCCGGTCGGGCTTCTCTGCGGACTCGGCCGCCCACTCCTGTCCTTGTGGCTCGGGCCGGACTTCGCCGAACTCGACACGCTTCTGGCAGTCCTTGTGGCTCACCTCGCGGTGAATCTGGCGGGCCGGCCGATCGGTTACCTCCTCACCGCGCACAACAAGGTGAAGCAGCAGGGTTTGGTGACGCTCGCGCTCGGCGTCGTGAACATTGTGCTGGCAGTCGCGCTCGCCCTCTGGGCCAAATGGGGCGTGCTCGGCGTCGCGGCAGCGACCGCGATCGTCTGGACCTTGAAGAACACGCTCATCCTTCCGGTATACGCCGCACGCGTGCTCGGCTTGGACTGGTGGGCGTTCCTGCCCCGGCTCGCGGGTGGAGCTGCGGCGGTCCTCGGGATAGCGCTGGCTTGCAGGGCGCTTGCCGCCGAATGGCCACCGCTCGACTGGATCAGTCTCGCGGCGATGGCTAGTGCGATATCGGCACTATACTTGATCATACTCATAGGTCTCATCATCCGCCCCGATGATCGCAAGTTGATCTCGCGGCTCATACTTCGGAGGGCACATGATTAATTGGCGCCGCCCCATGCTGAAGTTCTACGACGAGCGCGTCATGAACCGCCCGATCCCGCGATGCCGCACCCTGATCTCGGACTTTTATGCCCTGCCCCATGAAGCGCGGCGAAACCTGCGGGATCAGCGTCTGAGGCAACTGCTCAGGCACGCTGCGCGACATGTGCCGCATTACCGAAAGCTGCTGGTCGACCAAGAGATCGTGCGTGGTGACGTCATTGATCTTTCCAGCTTCGGGAAGGTGCCGCCTCTAACCAGGACATTCCTGCAGAACTCCCCTGAGAGTTTGAAGAGCGACGACCTGAACTCGAGACATTCGTACAAGAACAGTTCCGGGGGAAGTTCGGGAGAGCCCGTCGCCGTGATCCAGGACCAGGATTACAACGCGATGGGTATCGCCATGACCGAGACGTATCACGGCTGGGTCGGAAGGGATTCCGGCGAGTCCCTGGTCAAGCTTTGGGGGTCCGATCGGGACGTGGTGTCCGGTACTCTGGGGTGGCGCAACAAGCTCAGCGGCTTCGTTCGCAATCAGAAATGGGCGAACTCGTTCAAGATGAGCGAGACGGCGATGTCGCGCTATCTGGATTGGATTCGGCAATACCGTCCCGTTCTCATCGAGGCCTACGCGGACAGCGCCTTCGAGCTTGCTCGCTTCGCGAATGCCCGCGAGACCAGGGTCTCCGGCGTGAGACACGTCATTACCAGCGCGGGCACGCTGCACCCGTTCATGAGGGAGGAGATTTCGCGCGCGTTCGGCTGTCCGACGCTGAACAGATACGGGTGTCGCGAAGTTGGCGACATTGCCGGTGAGCGGACAGAGAACGGTGGCCTGGAGGTGTTTGACTACTGCAACCTCGTCGAGGTCGTGAAGCCTGACGGTCAGCCCTGCCAGGAAGGAGAGGAAGGCGAGGTCCTCGTCACCAATCTCACGAATTTCGCAATGCCGCTCATCAGGTACAGACTCGGGGATCGCGCCGTGGTCGGCAAATCCTCCGACGGTCCCTTGCCGTTCGTCGAGCGATTGCAGACGGTGTCGGGACGCCAGACGGACGCGTTTATCTTGAGGGATGGAACGGCCGTATCGGGAATCTTCTTCGTTTATTTTCTCACAGTCTTTCACGAGGCCGGTTGGCTTCTCAAGACGCAGATCGTCCAGCGCGACTACGACGACGTCGTCGTCAAGATGGTCGTGAAGACGGCTCCGGCGCAATCCGCTTTGGACGAGATCGCCGCCTCGCTCCGGATTTTGCTGGGCCAGTCGTGCAACATCAGTTTCGAGACGCTGCAGGAAATTCCCCCTCTGAAATCCGGAAAGCACAGCTACGTCGTTTCACTCGTAAAGCGACCATAGAAGCTGGTTGCCTGAACACTCTAGATCTTGCAGATCTGTATCCGGGCCGTTGGAAAGCCTGTCTTCGTGCGGCTCTCTTGATCCTTACCGCAATCGGGGCGGTCAGCTCGTTTTCAGTGTGCATGGATCGGAGCACACGCACAGGTTTTGCGATCGCCGCTGGTTGCATGCAACCAGGCTGGATAACACGATGATGTCGACACGTTCGATGAAGGCGGGGAGCTTGTCACAGCACGGGTAACGCCCCGATGCGCCTATGCGATAGCGCCTGCAAAGGAGACTGCGCTCGCCACTGCTGAGTTGGACCTGCCGCATAGTGGCGGCACCAGGCTTCCAGCATCAGCAGGCGCCACAGCAGCAGGCCAAAATCTCGGCCCCGCCCCGAACTGTGCAGATCAAGGATCCGCTCCACCCCATTCAGGCTCCAGAACCCCCGCTCTCTGCTGTCGCGGTCGAGAAGCCTTTCCCTGACCATGGCGCGGCCGGCCGGCTCGCGAAACCAATCGCCCAAGGGAACCCCGAAGCCTCGCTTCGGGCTTCGCCCAGTAACCTCCGGGAGAAGCCGCGCGGCCAGATCCCTGAGAGGCAGCTTCCCGTGGACGTGGTCCAGCAGGCATGCACGGGGCAGGCGTGAAGCCCACTCGACGATGCGGACATCGAGGAGCGGCGACCGAACCTCGATCGAATGAGCCATCGACGCCCGATCGACCTTCACCAACACATCGTCGGGGAGATAGAGGCTATAGTCGAGCCTCTGCTGGCGCGCCGTCAGAGGAGCGCCGCGGCTCATCCGCCATCTCTCCCATACCGGGCTGCTGGCGTTCCGCAGAAACGGCTGCAGATCCGGGTGAATGCAATGGTCCATCACCGGATCGTCAGGCAGCTCGTCGAAAACCGCCGCCGCCCCCCAATCCGGCAATCTGAGTTTCGAAAGCTGGTAGCGGGCGAGCGACGCCCGCGGCAAAAGGCGGCTCGCCGCACCCAGCGCCGGGCCGAAACGGCCGGCTGCCCGGATCAAACCTTCCCGGCGGGCGCTCTCGACATAGCGGCGATAGCCGCCGAACGCCTCGTCGCCGCCGTCTCCGGAGAGAAATACCGTCGCATGGCTCGCTGCCGCCTCGCAGAGCGTAAAGCTCGGCAAGGCGGACGGGTCACCGAAAGGTTCGTCGAAGAGCCAGGCCAGCCGGTCGATATCTCTGAGCCCTCCGGCGCGTTGCGGGATCACGCGATGCTCAAGCCCGGCATGGGCCGCGGTCGTGCGCGCGAGCGCGCTTTCGTCCCAGTTCTCTTCCGCGAAGCCGATCGTCAGTGCGAGCGGGGCTTGTCCCGTCTTCGCCGCCATGGCTGCGACCAGACCGCTATCGATTCCGCCCGACAGGAAAACACCGACGGGAACGTCGCTGCGGAGCCGAATGCGGACCGCGTCAAAGAGCAAACTCTCGAGCTCGTCCAGCTCGGCAGGGCTGGCGCTTCGCCGAGCGGGATCGTCGTTGAGGGTCAGGTCCCAATAGGGTGCCAGCGCCGCCGCATGGGGCCGGTCGAGTGAGCCTGCGAGGACATGGCCCGGCGGCAGCTTCCGGTATCCCTCGAAAATGCAGGCTTCGCCCGGCAGGTAGCCGAGCGCCAGGTACTGCGCCACCGCGGAACGGTCGATCTCTCGGGGCGCGTCAGGGCAAGCCAGCAAGCCCTTCAGTTCCGAGGCGAACCGCAGGTGACCTTCCTGATCCCTGTAGTAGAGGGGCTTTACGCCCAGCCGGTCACGGGCAAGCATGAAGCTCCGCCGCTTCGTGTCGACGAAGGCCAGCGCAAACATGCCGTTCAAAAGCGGCAACGCTTCCTTCCCGCGGCGCATCAGCAGTCGCAGCAGCACTTCCGTGTCGGATCCGCTCTGGAACGCCTCGCCGGCGCGCTCGAGCTCGCGGCGCAGCTCGAGATAGTTGTAGATCTCGCCGTTGAACGCCAGCCAGCAGCTCCCGTCAGGGCTTCGCATCGGCTGATGCCCGAGCGGGCTGAGATCCAGGATGCTGAGGCGGCGGAAGCCGAGGCCCCAGCCGTCTCCTCCCTCGATTCCAAGATCGTCCGGACCGCGATGTTGCAGGGGCACAGTCATTGCGGCGGTCAGCTCGGGGCCTGCCGCTTGTGCCGGTCCGAACCAGCCGCAAATGCCGCACATCGGTTCTGCTTCGCCTTGCTCGCCTGCGCGCCGCCGGGATGGAAGCGCATCGACGCCAGCCATGGACCTGAACGGGTCAAGCCAATCTGGCGTCAACCGAGTAAGCGCTATCGGCAGCAAACTGAATATGACGCGCGTCAACTCGGCTCGGAGGTCATTCGCTTATCTACTGACCCGCGCAGATAGCCGCCTCGCAATCACGGAGCCGAGCGCTCCGAAGCAGAGGACAGCAGAAGCGCATGAACAAGCATGCTGAGGCCTGAAGGCAACTTCCTGCATGGCGCCAAGGGAAGCGGGCCCGGGCCCAGGATGCGGTCGGGAGACGTGCTCGATGCAACCTTCGCTCAAGGGGCAGAGTCTGCGGTGGTGCTTCTTCTCGCCCGGCCGCCGTTCGATCGACGTGCTCGGTGGCGATTCACGGAACTCTGGCGGGGCCGAAGCTCAAGTGGCCCATCTCGCGGCCGCGATGGCAGAGCTCGGCCATAAGGTGAGCCTGATCTACGGTGACGGAAGCCAACGTTGCCCACCAAGCGACGTTGCCTCCATCACCTGTATCGACGCCGCGCCGCGATGGCTGAAACCTTCGAGCATCGCAGCGTTCTGGCGCGCCCTGAGGGACGCTTCGCCAGATGTGGTCTATGCGCGGCTACCGAGCGATTTTCTGGCTTTGCAAGGGCTGCTTGGCCGTTTCGACGGGCGAGCGCGCTTCATTTACGCGCTTGCCCACGACGACCACTGCCGGCCTTGGCAGGCCTATTCCTACAAGCGTTGGCTGCACGCCCCGCTTTACGCCTTGGGCCTTCATAGCACTGCGGCGATCCTGGCGCAGCACGAGGGGCAGCGAGCTCGACTTGCCCCTCGCTTGCAGGGCCGGACGATCTGCGTACCGAATTTGGTGCGGTCCTTCGCCTCTGCCCCGAGAGATTTCGAGAGCGCGTCGATCGACGCCATTTGGGTCGCTCAGATCCGTCCGGAGAAATGTCTCGAGAGCTTCCTCGACCTCGCGGCATCGCTGCCGGATCTCTCCTGCAGCGTCGTCGGCGGGTTCGATCCGACGTTGCCCGCAGCCTCCCGCGCCGAACTCGAACAACGGATGCTGTCGTTGAGCAACGTCACCTATCGGGGACCGCAGCCGGCTGATGTCGTGATGTCGCTGCTCGCTCGCAGCAAGGTCCTCGTGAACACCTCGAGCGGAGAAGGCTTTCCGAATTCGATGCTGGAGGCGTGGAGTCTGGGAGTGCCGGTCGTTTCGCTTTCGGTGGATCCTGGCGGCGTCATCGAGCAGCAAGATATCGGCCTTCTCAGTGGTGGCGATATCGAACTGCGCAACGACGTGCGGCTGCTGACGCGGCGTGGGTCGCTGAATGATCGGATCGGCGTCCGCGCGTTGGCCTATGTAAGGGGCCGGCACAGCCTCGAAGCTGTCTGCGCCGCGCTCTCGCCGGCGATCTTCGGATCTCCCGTCACAGCCAGCCCCAATCGCGCTGAACATTCCAGAGAAGCCCTCTCATGATGCGGGCAAGCCTTATCAGCGCTGCAGGCCGTCCCGGCGCCGCTGCCGCCGTACGCCCCGGTGCCCCGAGGGCGGTCGCAGTCCTTATCGGGCAGCTTTCGCAAGGCGGCAGCGAAAGACAGCTCTACATGTTCCTTGCCCACTGCGACCGCACGCGCTGGACGCCGACCGTCTACGTCTCCGGAGAACTGGGTTTATGGGAAGGTCCCATCCGGGCGCTGGGCATTCCCGTCGTTCTGCTGGTCGGGAACCGAATAGCCAAAATGGCGCAATTGCGCGCTGCCTGCGTGGCGCAGGGCACGACATGCTTTTTCTCCTGGTCTTCGTACACCAACGCCTTCGGTCTCGCCCTCGTCGGGACCGGCATTCAGCGCGTCGGATCTTTCCGCAATGCGTTGTTCGCCGACCTGCCCACGCGGCTCCGATCGGTCTGGGCCTGGGCCAGCCTCGCTGGCGTCTCCACGGCCGTCTGCAATTCGCGCGACACGTTCGAGCAGCTTTCGAGCCGCAGAGCCGTGAGTCCCAAAGCAGCTTACGTGCCGAACGGGGTCGAGACCCCAAGCCCGAGCGAGGTAGCTGCGTTGCGCGCGCAATGGCGGGGCCAGCTTGATCTTCAAGCGGACACCGTCCTCATCGTGGGGGTCGGTCGGCTGGTGAGCCAGAAGCGCTTCGACCGCTTTCTCGACATCATCGACAAAGTCAAAACGGATGGTCCGGTGCAGGCTGTCATCGCCGGCGAGAATCTCGGCTGCCGTGGCGATCTCGAACGCCAGATCGAAGCTCTGGGCCTTCAGAACATCGTACGCCTCGTCGGCGCGGTGCCGGATGCCCGCGAACTGATCTGCGCCGCCGACATCTTTCTTCTCACGTCCGATTACGAGGGTACGCCGAATGTCGTTCTGGAGGCGATGGCGGCCGGAAAACCCTGCGTGGCGACCCGCGTCAATGGTGTCGGCGAGTTGATCGAAGACGGCGCGACCGGGTTCACGGCGACACAGGATGCGGCGGAACTGGCGCGGCACGTTTCCCGTCTCGTCGCTGATCCGGAGCTGCGCCGACGCGTGGGTCAAGCGGCCTGCGCAGCTGTCGAGCGCGCGCGAAGTCCCGTCGAAATCGCGCGCGAGCTTTGGTCGTTCTGTGAGCAACCCAACTGAGATCTTGAAACCGATGCACGTCGCCTTCTTTGTCGACCAAGTATTCTGGCGCGAGGGACCCGTCCTCTCGACCGAGGAGTCGTTCATCCTCTTCCCGGCGAGCTTCGCTGGCTTCGTCGACCAGATCACTTTCATCGGGCGCGAGGCGCCGACCCCTGGGCGTGCGCCTTACGTCCTGGACGGCTCCAACTTCTCCCTCTGCGCGCTGCCGTTCTATCCCAGCCTGTACCAGCTCTGGCGGGCCGACCCCCGCATGTACCGTCGGATTCGCGAATCCGTGCGTGAGCAGTCCAAGAGCTGGGATGTGCTCGTCATCTGCGGGCCTCACCCGATTGGCCAGTTCATCGCCCGGACGTGCATCGCTCAAGGCATCCCGGTTGTCCTGATGGTGCGCCAGAACCTGATCGAGCAAATGAGCGCCCACCGCGGGTTGGAGCGTCACGCCGCGATGCTCGCCGCCCACCTTCTCGAATGGGATTTCAAGCGGTTGGCCCGCGACCGGACGGTCTTTGCCGTCGGCGAGGAGATGACGAAGGTCTACAGCCGCTTCTGCAACCGCGCGCATAATCACTTTCCCTGCCTCGTCGACCGTGCGCAGTTCGAGATGTTCTCGCAGATGTCTCCCGGATCCGATCCCAGGCGCCTGATCAAGGTCTGCCGGCTGGCCCCGGAGAAGGGACATCGCTTCCTGTTCGAGGCCATGGCGCAGCTCAACCAGCGCGGCCTGCACTGTCATGTCGATCTCGTCGGCACCGGTGCCATGGACCAGGAGCTCCGCGCATTGGCTTCAAAACTCGGCGTTACGTCTCAGGTGACGTTTCACGGCTATGTTCCCTACGGCCGACCGCTCTTCGACCTCTACGAGAAGGCGGGAGCCATGGTCCTGTCCTCCACGACCGAGGGCTTCCCCCAGGTCATCAACGAGGCCTTGTCCATCGGCCTCCCAACGGTGGCGACAACGGTCGGGGGAATTCCCTCGTTTCTCACGGACGGAGAAACCGCGCTGCTGGTGCCTCCACGGGACGTCCCTTCGTTGGCCGGGGCGATCGAGAAGATGGTGCGCGCGCCAGAGCTTCGCGAGCGCCTGCGACGAAACGGACGCGCGCTGATGCAAGACAACATCCTTGAAGTGAATCGAGCCCGTGTCCTCGGGGGTGTTCATGACGAGATCGCTCGCCGTCGAGCATAACTATCGCTGCGCAATCGGGGACCATCCAACCACGGCTCCGCCGTGTCGCCCGACGGTCAGCGTTATCGTGCCCGTCTACAACGAGATCGATTGCCTTGACCGGCTGGTGGCAGATTTGCTCGCCCAGGATTACGAACGGATCGTCGAATTCTGGTTCGCGGATGGTTGCTCGCAGGACGGGACCTACGAGGCCCTGCTGCGGCTCAGCGACGTGGATCACCGGATCCGTGTGATCAGGAATCTGAAACGCGGACCGGCTGCCGGCATAAACCTGGCCCTGGAACGGGCGACGGGGGACATCGTGAACCGGCTCGATGCGCATGCGAGCTATGAACCCGATGTCGTGACAAACAGCGTAAAAGCGCTGCTGGCAACGGGCGCCGCAGGCGTGGGCGCGATCGCACGCCCCTCTGCCGGCAGGACATTGATCGGCCGTGCGATCGTCGCCGCGCATAAGAGCCCTTTCGGAGTAGGTGTCGCGAAATTCCGCCGGGATGGCGCGGAAGGCTGGGCCGATGCGATCTGGAACGGTTGCTATTGGAAGCACATCGTGGATCGGGTGGGGCTGCTGCGAGAAGACCTGCATCGTGCGGAGGATAACGACTTCAACGCGCGCATTCAGGGTTTGGGGTATGGCCTCTACCTGTCGCCGGCAATACGGGCCTGGTACCTGCCGCGGCAGACTCTGGGATCGCTCTGGAGGCAGTATTACGCCAACGGTATCGGGGTGGTCAGAGCCGCTCGGGAGAGACCAGATGCCGTTAGCTGGCGGCACTTCGCTCCGCTGGCCTTGGTCCTCACATTGAGCTGCTCCGCTCTGATCACAATTGCGTGGCCGGACGGGCTTCTCGGTCTGGTTTCCTTGCTGGGCTACCTGGGCGTTCTGGCTGTCGCCACCCTCCTGGCGGCGGGACAAGAACGCGGCGCCTATTTGCTCCTCCTCCCGGTCGCGTTGGCTACGCTTCACGTCAGTTATGGGTTTGGGTCCCTCCGGGCCCTTGTGGGGGACCCCTTGATCGCGCTTTTTAGGCGAGTCCACCTCGTTTAACACTGCGTTAAGGTTTCGCTCGCATGATTCGCGGTAGCGACCGAGCAGCGGTCCGGCAACGATCCCTTCACCATGGCGGCAGTGGAGAGCTACGACGTTTGCCTTAAACCGAAGGCTTACGCCTCCACCGTTGGGTCTAGTCCCTCTGCACGATTGGCAGGGTTGAGAGAACGAATACCGTGGTCGCGATCAAGGGATCGCACCATGCTTCAGATCGCTACAACTTCTCATTCGCTGCTGGAGGAACGCTCGCCAAGTGCGAGGGATGTCCGGCACAGAGTGCTTGCTCGCAACGCCGTCCTCTTCTGGCAGGACGAACGACAACCGCAAGCCATCGAGATTGTCGAGGGCACCGTACGGGCCTCGCGTCTCTGGAGCGATGGTTCGCGCCAAATCCTGGCATTCTTTTGGCCTGGCGACATTATTCAGGCTGCGGCTCTGCAACGCTATACTGCGGAGGCCGTCACGCGCTGTGTGCTGAGGCCGCGCAATCACGAGGCCGGCACTTTCGAGTCGTCGGGCACGGACCAGGCGCTTCAGGCGTCGATCTGCCTCCTTGCCGCCACGGGCAAGAAGAGCGCCACGAGCCGAATGGCGTGGTTCCTGCTGCAGATCTACGAACACCTTCCGCAGGATCCCAGGCGCGCGCACGCGCTCCGTTTCACAATCCCCCGCAATGACGTCGCTGATTACCTCGGGATGTCGATGGAAACCGCGTGCCGAACACTAGCGGCATTTCGGGCGCGCGGCTTGATCGATCTCCCGACCCGGAAAACCATCTGCTACCGAGACATGGCGCAGCTCGCTCGGGTCGCTCAGTCACCCAAATGGGAAGATGCCGAAGCCTGAAGGCAACGGCCGTCCGCTTGCGACAGTTCCCAAAGTTTGTGGTATATGAGTGTCTTAACAGGTCGAGGGATATGTGCTGATCCGGCGGGGCGACAGACGCCAGGGAGCCAGGCACGACAATGTGGCGTATCCTCTTAGCCGATGACCATGGGATTTATCGCAAAGGCCTTCACTTGGCCCTTCAGCGCGCATTTCCCGATGCCGATCTCCTGACAGCGGACTCGCTTCCGACGATCCTGTCCACAGTCGAGGAAAATCCGGATCTCGATCTTCTTATCATCGACCTGCATATGCCGAGCCGTATTCCGATCGAGGGCCTCAGCGACCTGAGCGCAAACTGCCGGAACATCCATCTGGTCGCGCTGTCCGCGTCCGAAGCAGCGGCTGACATTCTGGAATGCCTTGCTTGCGGATTTCACGGCTATATTTCGAAACTTCAGACTGACGAGGAAATCATTGCCGGCATAGAGGACGTCCTTGCCGGAAAAATCTATGTCACGCCGCGCCTGGCCCTCACGAAGGGACTGGCTTCATGGCGCGAGATGGTAAAGGTGACCGAATCCAGCCGCTCGCAACTCATCCGCCTGACGAACCGCCAACGGGATGTGCTCGCCCTGCTGGCGCAAGGTAAGTCCAACAAGGAGATTGCACGCGAACTCGCCATCGCGGAGGCGACCGTGAAAATCCATGCGGCGGCGGTCATCCGTGTGCTTGGAGCCACGAACAGGGCCTCCGCGGCGCTGTTTGCTCAACAGTGGCTTGAAAGGAAGGAGTGAGGGCCGTGATCGGGAGCCCTTCATTGCGTCGGAGTGCTGAGCCTACAAGTCCAGAGCTGTGGTGAGGACATACTCCAAGCCTTCTGGCGAGAGCCCCAGCGTCGAGGTCCCGCCGGTGATCGCTTTGCCGTCATCACACAAAATTGAAGTCCCGAACCCGCGCTTGCAGCTTCCCGTCGCTTGAGGCCCGTCCCGTTCAACCCATTGCAGGCAGAGGCTCGCGCGGGTGCTGTCGATGGGTTGAATGCTCCAATGGACCAGCACCTTGCCCGTCGGGCAGCTCAATGCTCCGTGCTTGACGGCATTTGTCGTCAGTTCGTGAATAATGATCGAGAACGACTGTGCAAGCCCACTACGGAGCCCGACGGACGGTCCGGTCAAGTCGAACTGATTGGAGCGGCAATACGGAGAAAGCTCAAGGCGGACGAGCTCCTCCAACGAGCAATGATCCACGCCTTTTCGTGTGGATACATCGGCGTTTGCGATAGCGCGAAGGCGCCCTTCCAACGCATCGCATAGTTCCGGCACTGTCGTACTACTCTCCGCTGTCAACTTGATGACAGACAAAACGAGCGGAACGAAATTGTCGAGACGATGCCGAAGCTCTTTGTTGTCTAGATTAAGAAAATAGAATTGATCGATAATATCCTCAACAGAATTCGGGCATGAGCTAGTTAACTCTCCATTGGAGTTGGAGACAATCTGAAACAACATGGAAAATGAATTAAATAGCTTTTTTGATTGCAATAAGTTTGAATTCAAACTCGAAAATTTCGAGCGAATCCTTAAAGTTGATCGCCTTTTTCCTATTACGGAATTTTTTTTATCTCTAGGCGAACTTGGACCCATGCGAAATCCTCGGCCGATGAACGTCGCCGCAGTTAATAGTATCTGATTTCCATCAATAAAACAATTCTAATGTGCAGTTAGGTTAACTCTCAGCTGCGCGATTGGTTTCACGCGGGACCTGACGCGCCGACGCCGGTGAATCCCGGCTTTGGACCACCCTGGAGGATGTCCCAATGGCGTCTCGCCGCATTTTTCTCCTCGCCGCTGGTGCCCTCGCGGCCTCAGGGTTTCATCGACTGGAGGCATTCGGCCAAGGATCGGCCGTGAGCGGTCGGGCTTCAAGTGCGCCTGCCCCGGGCCAGGCGAACGGAACCGGCCGCACGCTCTACGTCGCGCCCACCGGCGAGGACGGCGACTATCCGGAGCGAGGCACGGTCCAGCGTCCGTTCGCCACGCTTCCTCACGCCTTCGCCCACGCCGACGGCGGCGATACGATCCTGCTGCGAGGGGGGGAATACGGCTTCGACGGCGCCGCCGAAGGATGGCTTCTCGCTGGTCACGACGGAGAGCCGGGACGCCCGATCGTCATCGAGAACTATCCCGGCGAGTCTCCCGTGATCGACGGAGCCGCAATGAGGCCCCCGACAGGACGGTATCAGGCGTGGCCTTCGCGCACATCAGCCGGCGGGTTTGCGCTTGTTATCATGGATGCTTCCCACCTCACCCTGCGCGGGCTCACCGTTCGCCATGGCCCGATGGGCGGATGCTTTGTCAACGGCACCCATCACGACTTGTTGATCGAGCGCTGCGTCTTCCGCGACAATGGCTGGCTCAACAACGAATATGGCACCGGCCTGGGAATCCTGGGCAAAGGCGATCACAACGTTGTGCGCAATTGTGACTCCTTTGGCAATCGCGGCGGAGGGCCGGGCGCGACTGGCGGAAATGCCGATGGGATCTCGGTTTCACTCAACGACAGCACCGGAACCATCGTCACCGGCAACCGCGCCTGGCGCAACACGGACGACGGCTTCGACTTCTTCAACCCTTCGAGGGCCAAGGACAGCCTCAACGCCTCGCCATGCCTTATCGATCAGAACTGGTCCTTCGAGAACGGATACAACGCCGACGGCTCGATCAACACCAACGAGACCGCCGACGGCTGCGGCTTCAAGCTGGGAGGGCGGCGCCCGGGTGCCACCGGCATCTATGGCGGGCACATTGTGACCCGGTGCCTTGCCTGGAGCAACAAGACAAACGGCTTTGATGACAACGGTTATAATGGCGGGCTGCAGCCGCTGACCGTCTTCAACAATGTCTCCTTCAACAATGAACGCGGAGACGTTGGTTACGCTTTCATCATTCAGCATAATGCGAGCACGGTGCTTCGGAACAATATAGCCTTCACGGAAAGCGGCAGGCACGATTTCGACATCTCGCTTCTGTCCCAGTCGCACAATGCAAGCAACGGCGCGGCCCTGAGGTCCCTCTCGTCACCGAATTTCAACGTGTCCTTGAACGACTTTCAGTCCATCGACGATGCGATTGCGCGCGGTCCCCGTCAGGCGGACGGTTCGCTGCCAGTCTCGGGCTTCCTGAGACTGGCGAAGGGGAGCAGGCTGATTGGCGCTGGAAGCCCGCTCGGGCTGCCACCCAACGTGCCCTCGAACGGGGACGTTGTCAGTCTCGGGGCCTTCGAAGTGCCCTAGCACCATGCAGTGTCTGCCTCTGCTGTTCGCGAAGCTCCCGGTATCCGATCTCGTGATCCGGTGATCGCCTAGCGCGACGATCGCCGACCAGCCAGTCCCAATCTACTTCGCGCAAGCGTCATTCCGCCGGTAGAAACGGGCCGCAATAGCGGGTTTGGCGGCGAAAGCATCAGCTCGTTGAGAAAGGAGGTCCGCGATCCGATCATCGCAAGAACTCAGGAAAACCCGCCGCATGATTCCGGGCAATCCCTGATGTCGTTCAATTAGAGAGCGCCTTAAGGTCAGATGCGGATGAGGCCATGCTTCGTCGGCCAAATGGCCGATTCTTACGAGGCCGGATGAAGATCCGAGACATCCCATTCAAACGCACCCCGGGAGAAGAAGGTGATGTCGAAGTCTCGCTTGATTACCACCACCGCGCTCAGCATGATGCTTCTGGCGGGTATCGTCCCCGCAGCGCAGTCGCAGGATGCCCGCAAGGATGCATCGGCAGCGACCAAAGCCTACAATCAGCGGCTCCTGAACGAACTTCCCTTCTCCGACAAATCGGATTTCGATAACGCCAGGCGCGGCCTTGTCGCGCCGCTGCCTGCCGCAATGATCAACGGCACCGCAGGCAATTTGATCTGGGATCCTCAGAAGTACGGCTTCATCAAGCCGGATGCGGCGGCTCCCGATACCGTCAACCCCAGCCTTTGGCGCCAGTCGCAGCTCATCAACATCAGTGGCCTGTTCAAGGTCGCCGACGGGCTCTATCAGGTCCGCAACCTTGACCTGTCCAACATGACGATCATCGAAGGCAAGGAAGGCCTGACGATCGTTGATCCGCTCGTCTCTGCCGAGACAGCCAAGATCGGGCTCGACCTCTATTACGCCCATCGCCCGCGCAAGCCGGTCAAGGCGGTGATCTATACGCACAGCCACGTCGATCACTATGGCGGCGTCCGCGGTATCGTCAACGAGGCCGACGTGACCGCTGGAACAGTCAAGATCTATGCGCCGGAGGGCTTTCTGGAAGCAGCCGTGGCCGAGAACGTCATGGCCGGCAATGCGATGAGCCGCCGCGCCAGCTACATGTACGGCAATCTCCTGCCGCCCGATCCGAAGGGTCAGGTCGGCGCCGGCTTGGGAACGACCACATCCGCCGGAACCGTGACGCTGATCCCGCCGACCGACATCATCACCAAGACCGGCGAGAAGCGGGTCATCGATGGGCTGAACTATGAGTTCCTGATGGCGCCCGGCTCGGAGGCTCCGTCGGAGATGCTGTGGTACATCGAAGAGATGAAGGCCATCTCGGCTGCAGAGGACGCCACGCATACGCTGCACAACACCTATTCCCTCCGAGGCGCCAAGATCCGCGAGCCGCTGCCTTGGTCGAAATACCTGAACCAGGTGCTGACGATGTGGGGCGACAAGGCGGAGGTCATGTTCGCCCAGCACCACTGGCCATCATTCGGCAATGCCGACGTGACGAAGTTGCTGCGGAGCCAGCGCGATCTCTATCGCTTCATCAACGACGAGACCCTGCGCCTCGCCAATCACGGCTTCACGGAAGTCGAGATTGCCGAGAAGTTCAAGCTGCCGAAGAGCCTCGATGCCGTCTGGGCCAACCGGGGCTATTACGGCTCGATCAATCACAACGTCAAAGCGACCTATGTCCTCTATCTCGGCTGGTTCAACGGCAACCCGGCAACGCTTCATGAGCTGCCGCCGGCAGAGGCCAGCAAGAGCTATGTCGAGTTCATGGGCGGCGCCGCGGCCGTTCTCGACAAGGCCAAGAAGTCGTTCGACAAGGGCGAGTATCGCTGGGTCGCCCAGGTGGTGAACCATGTTGTCCTCGCCGACCCGAACAACAAGGCGGCGCGCGATCTCCAGGCCGATACGCTTGAGCAGATGGGCTACCAGGCCGAGTCGGGTCCCTGGCGCAACTTCTACCTCTCGGGCGCGAAGGAGCTTCGCGATGGTGTGAAGAAGCTGCCGACGCCCAATACGGCCAGCCCGGATACCGTCAAGGCGATGACGCTGGAGATGTTCTTCGACTTCCTCTCGGTGCGGCTGAACCGCGAGAAGGCGGGCGATGCCAAGGTCGCCCTGAACTTCGATTTCGGCAACTCGGGTGGAAAATACCTCATCGAGTTGGAGAACGGCGTCCTCAACCACACCAAGGACAAGCAGGCGAACAACGCCGATGCGACGATCACGCTGACACGTGACGTTCTCGACAAGATCATGTTGGGTGAGACGACACTGGACAAGGAGTTGGGCTCGGGCGCCGTCAAGGTGGCGGGCAACAAGGACAAGCTCACTCAGCTTGTTTCCTATCTCGACAACTTCGAGCTCTGGTTCAACATCGTCACAGCGAACTGATTTCGTTGTAGAAGCGCGGGCGGGCGGGCGCACAACCGCCCGCCCGCTGATCGGCCGCGGTCGATTGCCTTGATCAAGGTGGTCGCGTGCACCGGATGTACGAAGTTCCGGAGAGATCTCCATGCTCGACACGGTCGCTCTACGCTGGCGATTGCCGATCTACAGGTGATCGAGCGCCGCGACAGCGAGACGTGCCGATCGGATGAACAGCCCTTGATGGAATCAGAACGCTCGAAGCAGACAGCCGCCGCAACGCCGTTTTCAAACGACGCAGCGACTATCGGAGAATTTCTCGCCTCCCACGGCGGCCCGTTCTTCGACCTGCAGCATCGAATGAAACTCTTGCACAATCGCGCCCTTCACGTGGGTCGAAGGGCGCTTCTTTTCATGGCCATTGCCTGGGGCATACCCCTGGCACTAAGTCTGCTCGGGGATCGCGCCTTCAACTCCCCAGATGGCGAACCCTTTTTACTCGATCTCGGCGCTTGGGCGCGGTTCTTCGTCGCCATCGGCCTCTTCGTTCTGAGCGAAAGGCAAGTCGAAGAGCGTCTTCGCTCCAATCTCGCACAATTCGCTCGCGCGCCGATCCTCGATCCTTCGTGTTACGCATCGGCCGCCACTGCGGTTGGTGCCGCGTTGAGGCGCAGGGACTCCGGATACGCTGAGCTCATTTGTTTCGGCTTGGCCTACCTGCTCACGATCGGGACTTATGCCCGCTTCCATAGCGCTGAAACGTCGGGTTGGGCGATCTCGGTCTCAAGCACCGGGAGGTCTTTTACGCCCGCGGGCTGGTGGGCTCTGCTGGTCAGTACGCCGCTCTTCAGCTTTCTGCTTTTCCGGGGGCTCTGGCGCCACCTCGTCTGGGCTTGGTTGCTACGCCGCATTGCTTCCCTCAAGCTTCGCATTGTCGCCACGCATCCCGACGGCAAAGGGGGCCTGGCTTTTGTCGCTGACTATCCTAACGCCTACGCAATGTTCGTCTTTGGGGCCAGCAGCGCCGTTGCCGTTGCCCTCGCGCGCACAGTGTTCGAAGAAGGAATTTCCGCGCAGGCCTTCACGAGTGTGCTTATCGTTTGGCTCCTCATTGTGCTCGCCTTGTTCGCCTTCTCCCTCCAAGCATTTTCGGCCCCCCTCGCCGATCTGAAGCGGCGTTCGCTTGCAACCTATGGCGCCCAGGCAACGCGGTATTTCCGGCATAGCGAGAAGCAGGATCTTGGCAGCAATGTTCTGGTCGACAGCAAAGAGAGCGGCGAAATACCGGAGATCGCGGATCCGACCAAATCTTATGCTGCTTCAAGAAAGCTCTCTGTGTTTTTGCTCAGCCGAGCCGCGATTGTTCCGGTCACCTTTGCGGCGCTTGCACCTTTTGCGATCGTCGGCGTAAGTCAATTGCCTGTGAAAGAAGTCGTTTCCCTCCTCAAGAAGCTGATCATACTCTAAACCTGATAAGCTGCGTATAGCTCCTGCGCCCCGATGTCCGATGTCCGATGTTGGCGCAGGCAGATTGATCATCGCCGTCCGATGATACCGAGAGAAGTGAAAGGTGAGCGATCGCCATCCTCCTTCGCACATCATCGCGCCGCCCTCCAACCGAGCCGCCTGAACCAGGACTTCAGTCTCGTAGCAACGCGACTTCTTCAATACAATCGATCGAGAGCCGCCATCCATCATGCCAGAGCGGAAGGTCCGGTTTTGGGCAGCGCTCCAATGTCCGCCCATGGCGCATGCTTGCCTAACCCCAATCTATGGTTCACGAAATTTAACAGCACGATAGCCTAAGACCGGCACGAGCAATTCCCAGAGGCGCATGCGCTCTTCTGTGTCGACGCCAAGCGAACTGGCCATTTCCTGCACCAGCATCACGCGCTCGGCATCATGGCGCGTCTCGCCCCACGCCAGCGCCAACCGCGCCGAAGCCATGAGGCAATCGACCGGACGATAGGGACGTAAGCTCACCGCCGCCGCATGCACCGCACGGGCCAGCGCTGTGGCGCCATTCTCCGAAACCTCTTGCATCAGCCGCTCGGCTCTGCCGCATTCGCCCGCTCAAAATCGGGGTTATGTTTCCTCGGCCGGTTGCGGTCTGCCCGCGCGATCCGCTGAAGCAACCATTCCAACCGCCCGGCGCGAGGCCTGCCCCCACGCTTGTTCGCGCAGATGGCCGCCAGCTCTTCGCGATAGCGCTGCACGGCCACGGTCCCGCCGCCGTGCATACGGCAGCAATTGGCGCCGCGTACCCAGATGTTCTTGCAGCGCTGGCCCGTGCTGCAGATGACCTTGACGCAACGCAGCTCAGGCGGCGTGTGCGCGAACAGGCTTTCGGAGCGAAGCAGACCGTGGCCATGTGACGGGACGCGCATGCGGCACCGTACCACGGCAACGGAGCGGGGGTGCACCCTCCCCCCGGCAGGGGCCGATCAGGACACGCTCAGGACACGGCGCGCAGCCGTAAAGACCACTCAGGGGCCGGCACAGCGGATGCCCGCGAGGCAGCGCGCTCCGCGACTATATGGGCGGAAGCGGGGCGCGGCGCTGCCCTGTCCGAAAGTGGGAAAAATGGCGCGTTTAGTCCAGGCGCCTGCGCCGATGCGCGAAACGGCAATTGCCCGTGCGCAGGGGGCGGGAGACATGTGGCCGGATAGGCCCCGACATGCGCTCAGTGTGGGAAGAAAGTGTGGGAAATCCCGTCTTCCCACGACGCCCAGAGAGAAAGCTCTGCGCTTTCAAGGGCATAGAATGGCGCTCCCTAGGGGACTCGAACCCCTGTTTTCGCCGTGAGAGGGCTAGATTTCGGCCCTCTCTGTGAAGACCGGCGTGCAGCGACGCGCAAGCAAGTGCAGGAAATCGTTTATTTTTCTACCTAGCCCATGCATGGCTATGCATGGGCGTGCAGCGGCGTATCGCTGGACGCATTCTGGATCAAACTGGAAGAGGTTGAGATGGCCGGAGCATTGAAAGAGGCAGTGCTGACCACCCGTAATGCCCGCTCGAAACTGGCGCAGCAGAGCAAGCCGCATTGGCGCTCAATCGACGCCGAAGTTCATCTTGGTTACCGCAGGGGCAAGCGCGCTGGCGTGTGGGTGGTTCGATGGGCAATCGGCGGCGGCAACTATCATCAGGCGACGGTTGGCACTGCTGACGATGAGATTGCGGTTGGGACGCTCGGCTACGATGCGGCCGTGCGCCGCGCCGTCGAGATTGTCGAGCAGGTGCGTAAGGACGCCGCTGCCGCAGCGGCCGGGCCGGTGCCGACAGTCGAAAGCGCCGTTGAAGCTTACATGACCAAGCGCGATGCCCGCGACAGCCGGCGCAAGGGGCGCGAGGTCAAGTCAGACGCCCGAAGCCGCCTGACGATTCACGTCCTCGGATCGACGCTTGCCAAAATCGAGCTGCACAAGCTGACGGTCGCCGATCTAACCGGCTGGCGCTCCGGGCTGGCCGGCAAGGCTTCGTCGCAGCAGCGAACAGTCAATGATCTCCGGGCAGCGCTGAACGATGCTGATGCGAATGGCTCGCTTGCAGCTCTCATCAAGACCGGCTTCAAGGCGCCCGCGTTGGAAGATGATCATACCGAGGAAACGGCCCGCGAAGGCCAGATACTCGACGACAAGCAGATTGCCGGTCTGCTGACCGCCGCGCGCAAGGTCGATGCGTCGGCGGGATGGGAAGGAGACTACTTCCGGCTCGTGTTGCTGATGGCCGCAACTGGCGCCCGCTTCAGCCAGCTTGCCCGGCTCCGGATCAGTGATTTTCAGCCCGAACGTAATCGAGTGCTGATGCCCAAATCCCGCAAGGGCCGAGGCAAGGCCGGCTCGACACCGATCCCTCTTGGCCCCGATGTCATTGCAACGCTGCTGCCGATCGTCGGCAAGCGCGCTGCCGATCAGCCGCTGTTGGAGCGTTGGCGGTCCAAGCAAGTCGCGGGCAAGGTTGCGATGTGGGAGCGCGATAGCCGTGGCGCATGGTTGAGCTCTTCCGAGATGCTACGGCCATGGGCCGCCACCGTCGCCAAGGCTGAACTGCCGGACGCTATCCCGTACGCGCTTCGGCATAGCTCTATCGTGAAGGGCCTGCGGATGAACTTGCCCGTCCGGCTCGTGGCCTCGCTTCACGATACCTCTGTGGCTATGATCGAAAGGCATTATGCCAAGTGGATCGCGGATGGCCTCGAGGACATCGCAGCTCGTGCGATCATTCCGCTTGTGCCTACGGAGGGGTGATGGCTCGGATTTCGATCAATGACGCGGCAGCTCGGCTAAATATCAGCCGACGCTCGGTCTACAATCATATCGAGGCTGGCAGGCTCAAGACCTTCAAGGACGGCTCGCGCGTCTTCATCTACGAGGCTGGCTTGCTGACGCTGGAACGGGGAGAGCAGCCAGTCGAGACTGAAGAGCCTCTAGGCCATCTCTCAAGCGCCGCTGACGCCGATGAGGCTGGCCGGGCATGGCGGGCAGCAGTCGAGGAAGGGAAGGCGTTAGAGTTCCGGCAGCGGGCCGCCGACATCGATGCTATCGCCGAGGCCGTGACTCAGAAGCTCCGGGCCTAGCGATAGGTGCAGACACCGGCTTTCCAATTTGTGCAAGATTCAAGGCGGCGCCTTTCATTTGAGATGAGATGGCGTGGCGAGAACAATCTTCAGAAGTCCACGCGGATGATTTCGCGCGCCTTCTATCGCACTATCTACTGTTGCTCTGATTTTGTATTCTTCTGCCCCATTAGGGTTCCAAGCGGTCGCGGCAGCCAAGATTTGGCTCCGAACAGCATTTATGTCGCATCCCCAACCCCAAGCGATCTGAAATAGCCCAAAGACCCGGTCATTGAACGCTTGGTTGGTCCAGCGCTTGTAGGTGCGGAATTCATGGCAGGCACGCGCCAGCGTCGACGCCCAATAACTCCTTTCGTGGCCGGTCGGCTCCTGCCCCTCGACATAAGGCAGGTAGCGACGGCTCTGATCCGAGCCATCGCCTATCGCCCCATTGGCCCCTATGCTCTCACGAGCTGCCCGGATCAGCGCGAGCAGGCTTTCTGGCAATGGCGGCAGAGTTGCCCCGGCCACGAATGGATCGCCTGCCAGCGGCTGGTAGCGACGGCCGTCAGCCCGCATCGTGCCGCATGCGATGGCATAGCCTTTGCCGGCCGCCCGGATGTCGATGCCTGCTGGCAAGCCCTTCTTGGAATTGCCGACGATTTCAGGATGCGGCGCAAAATGCAGGTGAAGACCGCTCCCGGCCGTCTTGCTCACGACCCAGGACTCGCGGCCGGGCTCATCAGCCGTCAGAGCAAGGAAACTAGCCACGCCGTCAGCCTTGCCGGGGTGTCGATCCAAATCGACGATGATCCGATCTGCGACGACGATCGCCGGCAACCGCTCGCTGGCGCTCTTTGGATTGCGATACTGGCGCCAAGTCGCGTGTGTATCGGTGAGCCATGAAGGGGCCATTGATGGGGCTCGGCTGTTCTCGGCCCCCCATTTGCTCACGGGGTGCTTATCCTCACGGCACCAAAAGACTGGCAGGCCGAGGTTATGCCAGCGCAAGGCGCATGCGAGGTTCGCCGCATGGATTTCATCGGAATCGGAATTCTTCATATCAGTGTGATCATAAGTTTTCATAACTAGTGTGATGCTCCTCAATCGATTTTTGACGATTTTATCTTGCAGCGCGACGAAATTTATGCTTGCGCTGCCATCCATTAAGCTTATAAAATTTGAAAATAAGATCGGCAAGCAAAATATTTCAGCTTAAATCAAAGGAGACAACTAATGCAGACTATCGCAAAAGAAACTAAGGTCGTTCTTTCTGGAAATGTCCCGACATCGACCGCTGGTCTTCTTGAGAAGGCCCGCCGCCAATATGCGACGACCCGGTCGCAACTCATCGCGGCCATTCTGCGCGAGTGGCTAAGCGAGCGCTACGAGGACCGGAAGCTCACGGTCGCTCAGTTGCTCGGCGAAGACGACAAGGAAGAGGCTAATGCCTAGCACCTGCTCCTATCGGCCGGGGCTCAACCTTGCCATGCCGCCGTGCCCGTCGATCAATGACACTCTGCGCATGCATGAAGTTTCGATCCAGCTTGCCGGCCTCAAGCGCACGCTGATCGCGTTGTATGCGCGAAATGTTAGCGTCCAGGCTGCAATGCAGCTCAAGGAAGCGCTCGCCATCAGCAGCGATCATACCGGCGTCCGAAGCGTTAGCGGCGGCGAGCCTTGGATGGTCAACTGGCTGAATGCCCGGATCGATTGGGATCGCGTCAATGAACGTCTGCTTCAACAGCGCGCTTGGAATGCCACGATCAAATTCAACCGCATGCGACGTGAAGTTATCGGACCACTGATCGACGACTACCGCGCGCCCACCGTCACGGTCGAGGCGGGCATAGTGACCGTCGAGTGGCTTGATAAGGAATGGGACGAGGAGTTCGCTGAGTTCATCGCACGCGAAGTCTTGGATGCCGTCATTCCGGAATGGGCCAAAGAAAACCCCGCGCAGTTGTGAGCTGAGCGGGGCCTTATTAGCGAAGGCCACAAACGGCCAAGCAGAGAAAGTAAGCATCTCTCGCTTAGCATGGCCTTCGCTTCAATGCAATAGATTTTGAAATTGGAGCGAGTAATGTTTGGTCATGATTCAGATCGATTGCAGCAGGAAGCAGCGCTTAATGATGCCTACATTGCTGCTCAGCAAGCCGCCGCTGATTATGCCGCCGCCGAAGCCGCACGGATCGTCCTGAAGCGTTCGGACTTCAAGCATACAGCTGATGAATTCCTATCGCGCTGCGCTGACCATGGCACGATTTACCGTTATTGGCGCGGCACATTCTACGTCTATCGCTTGAACCATTACGAGCCACTTTCGAATGACCTCTTCGAGACGAAGGTTCTCGGCTTTTTGAATGCTGCCGAGGTTCGCGTATTGAACAAGACTACCGGCATCTACGAATTCGAGCCTTACTTGCCGAACAACACGCATATATCGAATGTGGTCACCCAGCTCAGGGCGGCTTGCAGCCTCGCAGACGATCAACAGCTTGGAGGCTGGATCGGTCGCGACGATGCTCATGACTGGATCGCCCTGCGCAACGGCATTTTCCGGATTTCCGACCAGACACTCTACAGCTACAGCCCGGAATTCTTCGGACTCGGCGTAAGCAATTTCGATTTACTGCCGAAGCATGAGAGCCGTTGCCCGGCATGGCTGAAGTTCGTGCAAGAAATCTTTCCAGATGACGTCGAAGCGCAAACCACGCTTCAGGAGACGCTTGGCTATCTCACCTCAAGCGATACGTCGCTGCATAAAATCATGGTCCTGACCGGCGCCCCGCGCTCCGGCAAGAGCACGATCCTTCGTGTCCTGAAGCAGCTCATCGGCGAAACCAATTACGGGGCCAGCGACTTGGTTGCGCTTGGCAGTCGCTTCGGCCTTGCACCGCTCGTCGGCAAGAAAATCTGCGCCATCGCCGATGCGAACATGCATAGCAATTACGAGAGCGCCACCGCCGCCGAGCGCATGAAGAACATCTCCGGCGAGGATACGGTCGACATCGACCGCAAGAACCGCGACACGATCGCCATGCAGCTCACCGCCCGGATCATCCTAGCGTCGAACGAGGTGCCGAGGCTGAAGGACGCCTCTGGCGTCATCGCTCAGCGCATGGTCCTGCTGAAGTTCGGCGTCAGCTTCACCGGGCGCGAGGACCATGGTCTAGGGGCCAGGTTGGGGCGGGAGCTGTCCGGCATCTTCTGGTGGGCGATGGAAGGCTACCTGCGCTTGAAGGAGCGCGGCCGGTTCTTAATGCCAGAGAGCAGCAAGGAAGCGATTGAAGACGTCGAGGATGCCGCTGACGATGTGATCGGCTTCGTGCGCGACTGCTGCAAGGTCGAGAGAGGGCTAAGCATTTCGACCTTGCAGCTTTATGTCACCTACACTGCCTGGACCAAGCAACACGGCATGAATACGCAGGATAGTGCGCGTTTCGGAAGGAGCTTGAAAGCTGCATTTCCCACCGTCAAAAAATGGAAACCAAGAGATGCGAGCGGTAAGCAAGTGAGAGAATACCAGAATATCGGATTGAACAGCTGATCCCAGTTGATCCCAGTAAATTCGGAGAAATCATGACAGGAGTATGGAGAAACTTCATACCGAAAATCGCCTCTGATCCCAGTGAGGCCGCCTGATCACTGGGATCAGCCATCTCGTTCCCAGGAAATGATAGGAGAACGTTTTAGCTGATAGCTTACTGGGATCACTGGGATCACTGGGATCAAGCATTGAAATCATTGAGCTTTTTCGATTTCGAGCTACTGGGATCAACTAGGATCAACCGGGATCAGACCGCTACCATATTAAAATCATTGAGCTTTTTCATCGGTATGAAATTCGGCCATTCTTGGCGCTCCGCGAGCCTCCCAATGGCCCCTTTGCCAAGGACCGAAACCACTTCCGAGGGGCTGCGCTCCTCGCCGGCTTCCAAGCATTCGCCCTAATACGGCGAAACAACGAAAAGCCAATACTAATAAAGTCAATAGCTTAGATCGCATTTTACTGCTATTGGCCAGCAAGGCGCTAGATTGGCGCAGTTAGGTTGATGAGATGAGCGCACCTAGCAATATCCTGAGCGACGAGCTGGACCTTGATAATCGTATGCGTCGAGCTGCGATCATGACCAAGCTCGCCGAGCTAGACATCTTTGAGCAGGTTCTTCGGCAAGCCAGCGATGATGCACTCTCCCTGAGCGGCATGACGCAGCTCAGTGCCGAGGATCGCATGCAGCTCGGTCCAGCCCGCGCCAAGCTTCAGCAAGGCGCCCCGCTCACCCCGGAAGAGGCCGAGGCCGTCAAGCGGGCTGGCCGGCAGTCTGAGCAGCTTGGCCGGGCGCTGCGCCGCAAGACGCTCCGGACGACGCAGGCCAGCAGCGTGCAGCTCCTCACGCTCATGGCGCACTCGCCGATCTACAAACAGGAGGATCGGCTGCGGGCGATGAAACAGCTTGAGGATATGCGAGCCGCCAATCCGGGTCTTTCGGCCGGCGAGGTCGAAGAGCTGCTGAAGCTGCCGCTGGCGGAAGCCTTCGGCCGTATCGGCGAACTGATGCTGAGCGGCGAAATCCCGGTTGAGCAGGTCGAGCGCATCCGCCGCATTCTCATCGACCGGACGCATGCCGAAAACCTCGACCTTCAGGCCAAGTATGGCGAGGGCCGCATGATCGAAGGAGGCGGCAATGCACAGCCTAAAGCTGCGACCGCGTGAGTTCGCCGACCTAGAGCAACGCATCAAAGTTGCGCGCGGCCTGCATCGCCATCGCGTCACGATGAGCCGCTATTCGCACCTTGGGTCGCCGATCAGCCTCGACCCGCATCGCAATGCTGATGATGTGCTGGCCCATATCAATCTAGTGATCATCCCGCAGGGCTTGCATCTCACGCCTGATGAGGCAGTCGTCCCGCAGGCCCCGCGCATCCCGCTCCTGATCGGTCCTCCGGAGGCGCCCACCAAGCCGATATTCGAGGCCAGCCCGCTCATGGACGCTCCGAGCAAACCCATGGCCCCTATGGCAGCCACAGGCCCGCATCCGCCGTTCAGGCCGCACCCTAATGCCGCGCCGGAGCCTGAATTCGATGAGGATGGCGCGATCGTCGCCGGAGTCGTCAAACGCACCGAGCTTGGGCCGCCCCCCGGAACCCGTCGCTATGAGGAATGGAAGAGGAATACATCATGGTAAGCCCGCTCACCGCAGCATTCGAGTTCTTCGGTTTCGGGCGCAAGCCGAGGATCAGGGCCGACGTTGCGATCAAGCTGATCAAAGAGCAGATCGCGTATGATCGCCGAGCCCTCGACCGGGAGTTGGCGCCCATGCAACGCTTCTGGATCAAGAACCATCTGGCTAAGGCTGAGCTGCGGCTTGCCGAGCTTCAGCATACCGCCTCAACTGAGCTTGCAGAGGCCGAGGCCCGCCGTCGCGGCTCCCTCGTGAGGGGCTGGCTATGGGGCAGCCAGGACGATCCCTACAGCCCTGCCGCTGATGCCCAAGCGCCGGAGCCGAAGCCGCAGCGACTGCCGGTCGCCCCGCCCCTGCCGAGCCATTGGTAAGCTGTTCACCGGCCCCATTCTGGACGACGCGCCATCAGGCCAATAAATGCGGGCAAGGTTTCGCCGTATGGCGGCGGCACAGCGCCATTCGCCCCGATGCCTATGGGCGCTTCACCATGCTCGCACCTGGTTCGATCAAAAGCGCGTAGTTGAGGCATTTCACGAGGTGATGAAGACGATGCACCTCGCGGAATAGCGCGAGCAAGCGGTGCATATAATCGAGCAACTGAATCTCTCGTTTCTTCTCCCGCTCCATACCTTCCAGTTTCGGATAATAGGTAATGATCTGCGTCACATCGTCGTATTCAATTTTGTTGTGCGCGATAGCATTCCTCAGCTCGTTATCATGAGCGAGCGGGTCGATTGTATGCCATCCACTGTCTAGGTCTTGTATCTTATTGCCCAGCGCAACGTCGGCATATGCGTTCAATGACGCAGGTGATAGCTGCTTTCCGCTCTTGCTGGTTCGCAACGCGAACGCGTTGTGGTCTCCGCGTTCGATGAGATTGCCTATTCCTGCCACCAGCACCAACTGGCGGCTCAATACCTCGGCCATATCTTTATAGACCTCACGGTATTCAATGAAATCATGAGAGCTGACGCGCATCGCCGTCTTTCCAGACGCATACGTTTTGTCGACATCCAAAAAGAGAGCCGGCCGCAGCGGCAATTCAGCGTCGAAGATTGGCTTGTAGACTTTCAAGCAATCACGTTGGAGGTTCGTTAGGAAATTCGTATCGAAAAGCTCCTGCAAGAAAGCGGCCATCGCAGCGTTCTTATCCTTCATGAGGCCAGACACGTTTTCGAAATATTCCTGAACGATCACGCGGCTATCGTCCGGCAATGTGAACGGCAGAGTATAATTACTGACGACCGTATAGAGCGCAGCGTTTATGTCTTCAATTTTTTTAGATTTGACCTGAATTTTGAATCTAGATTTCGCATACTCACAGAATGGCCCGTAGAATCCCCTCGTATATTTCGATATTAATTCAACGACATGTGGGTATTTCTTGTATTGCTCATTGATGATGGCCAATCTTCTTCGATGAAAGACGGCCGAATCAGCCCCCGAACGCCCAACCGCCTGCATGAATGGCGTATTACCGGGGACGTATTTCCCAAAAACAACTGGAAAATCCAAATGCAAATCCACAAAGTCGATCTTTGGATCGAACATACCATCTAGGACAACTTCAGATGCGTTTGTAATCGTCCACTTAACGCCCTGATCCTTCCGATAATCCTTGGATTTCTTACTGGACAGAATTGCTTCAATAGCTCGAATGTCTAAATTATCGGCGCCACGAGCGTTTATGTTAATCCCAATGATGCTTCCACATCTTCTACAAGAAAACTTTAAGGACTGAAAATCACGATTACTCATACCAACGCGGCAGTTCGTCTGATTTGTGCATTCATCGCACTTCAAAGACATGTTGATATTCAATGGTCGCCCCCCACGGCCTGCCCGAATTATCTCAGGTAAATTCAGCGATGGTTTTGGTCAATCCGGGAAGCAGAGCCTACGAAATCAGCCTGCAACATCCTCGCCTTTGCAGGGCGAAACCACTCCCCAGGTTTCAACGGCTTAGCTCGTTCGTTCCAGTTTCAGGTCAGAAGCTACTTCCAGAGGATTGGCCGCTTTGTTTCCGGATCGGTCGGCCCTTCCCAAAACTCGTCCGTCGCGAGCGGGCGCTCCCCCACGCTCTCGTTCTCGCCGAACAGGCCGTTAGGGTAGCACTCCCCGAGAAGTTTCTGATTAGCGGCGTAGTCCAGCTTACGGTCCTCTCTCGCGTGATGTTCAAGCTGGATTTCGCGCAGGTTAGTTTTTTCGAGAGCAGCGAGCGCGTTCCTATATTGCTTCGCCGGCATGTAGCGGTTGAGGTAGTCGAGGAACTTGGCGGCGGCTTCGGCGCGCTTACGGGTCTTCTTTTTGCGGGCCTTCGCCACCTTCTTAAATTCTTCGTCGGCCTTCTTTTTCCGAGCCTCCACATCAGCTTCGGTGAAATCGGCCACATTGGCCATTTTGGCCAGCTTCATGTATCGCGTGGACGATCGCACCGGCAGATAGGGGAAAGCAGCCTGACGCCAGTGGGAGAATTGGCCATGCTGAAGGTAGACTTTCGCCTCATTCAGTATTTCGCCAATCCGCTGCAACCGGGGCTTTGCCTCTTGGTATAAGTCCCAGATTTCGCGCTCTTTGGCCTCTGCCCAAACCCGTTGCTCGTCGGTAAAGCCGGAATAGGAATATACCGACTGAAAGCTCGGCTTGCCCGCTGGCGGGATGATCTGGCCATGAAGAGCAATGGTCCTGTTCAGCTTGTCACGCTCTTCCGGCGTCAGGACGTAGCCACGCTCAGGGAACAGCCCGCCATCGTCTTCTTCGCCCATCGCCACCTGCCCTAGCGGTCGGAATCTACGCCGCATGGAAACTGATTAGGGCTCTTCCCTTCCAAACAAAAGCACACGATCGCAGAACGCGCCGTCCCACGGCGAAACCAGCACTAGGCAACCTCTAGCGAAATCAACGATTTAAGCGCATCGCGGGTCGGCTCGTTCAGCTTCGGGCCAGACCGTAGTCTCTCGGCACCCAATCATGGCCCCTCTACCTTCGCAATAATTCGCAAATATACCTAAAATTCTTGCGTGCCAAGGCAAAGCATCTCTGATCCTTAATAGGAAAGCCCGCCCTTGCGGCGAGCATCTGCGTCCCATCGGGTCCGTTGCTGAGGCAATTACGGCTCCAAGGGATCACTGATACCTTGGATCAGGCCATGAAACTCTCACGCTCTCAGTTCGAAAAGCGTATCTCCTCTGGCGATTATCTTAACTCTCGCAACAAAGCGTCCCGCGTAGCTTCATACATTCAGCGGAAGCTTCAGGGCAAGAGCGCTGAAGCGTTCATGTGCTTGCTTCCCGGCCTCATGAACACCGCCGATGTGCCGAGCTTCAGCATCGGCCGCGAAGTGCTCAATCTCGCACAGGCATGGCTCGGCAATGTCGAGCTGCCGGAAGAGCTGAGCGCTCTGGTCGAGGATCGCACGGCGCGCTTTGCCGCTCTCGCCAACGATGTCGCCCGCGAGGCTTTCTTTCTGACGATACGTACCGAATTCGGCGCCAGCCGGGAGACGGTGCTGTTCATCGTCAATGCCCTGCTCAAAGAGGAGTCGGGCAAGTGATCGTCCACGGCATCGCTTCCACTTCCTCGCTTGACCTGGTTGGCTCGATCATCGTTGCCGGCGCCTTCGATGCCTCGATCCGTGAGCGTGGCGCTGAAAACATCCCGCTCCTGCTCAGCCATGAATTCAAGCAGCCGGCCGGGCGCATCCTTGCCCTGTATCAGCAAGACAACTCGCTCCGCATCATCGCCAGCGTCGACCGCAAGATGGCGGGTGTCTCGGCTCTGCTCGACAGCCTGAAGGATGGCGAGCAGGCCGGTTTCAGCGTCGGCGCCGTCGACGTTGTCGGGATGGAAATCGGCCGCGCCACAATCATCACGCGGGCTCGGCTCACCGAGGTCAGCCTGACGAAGCATCCGGCCAATGCCGAATGCCTGATCACCTTCGCAGACCGCAACGAGCATCTGTGGCCGGAGGACTATCGCGAGATGTTCGCGGAGCAGGCCGCAGCGACAGCTCGCTACGCCGGCCGCTTCGGAGACTTCTTCAAAAAATATCCGATCAAGTACGCATAAGGACCCCGCCAAATGTCCCGTCTGAAAGACGACATCATCAGCCTGACCCGCGCCGAGCGGGTCAAACTTGCCACTGCCGCAGGCGTCAATCGCGACGATCTGATCGACTTCGCGGAACTCGGCCTCAGCCTGACCGACGAGCAAATCGCCACGCTCACCGCATGGCATGCCATCCACGAGCTGCGGTCGATGTTTAATCGCCCGCGAATGGAGGGCTTGGTCGCTTCGCTGTCGGATGCCACCGGCATCACGCTCTTCGAGGCCAATGCATTTGCGGCCAGCGAAACCGATCTGGACGAGGCGAAGCGCAAGGCCATCCGCGACCACTTCATTGGCAATCACCATGGCCCCTATTGCCCGACCCTCACCGCGATGACGGCTCAGCCGACCAATGGCGGCTTGCCTGATACCATCGCCCGGCGCGGCGCAGCTCTCCGTGAGCTGAACAAGCTCTCGACCGCCGAGCTGGAAGCCATCGCCACCAGCCTGAAGGGGCGCCGCGCCGCCTGACACGCTCGCTGGCCGAGCCTCTGGCGGGCATGCGGCCAGTTGATGGCGCCGGGAGCGGGATCGCTTTCACCGCTCCCGGCAGCCTCCAAGCAAATCGAAGGAAGCTGTTATGCGCAGGCCGCTGACACGCTCGGCTACGGCTGGATGCCTCGCCAGAAATCTTGTTCTGCGGGTGTGCCAAAAATTTAGCCGGGCCTTCTGTCCCGACACCGGTTGCGATGAATAAAGGCGTTCCGTCGAGATTGTCCCGCCGTCGCAAGCATCTGGTCAGCACCATGGACGCCGGCGTCCCGTCCATGGTCGAGCAAGCCCCTCGGAAACTAGGATGCCGCCGATCGATTCCGAGCCGCGATATGCCACACGGAGTAAACGCCCATACTGATCTCGGTCGCGGCTCTCATAGCTGGCGAGTTCGAAAGAAGCGCTCGAAAGAAGCTCGGCCAAGCGCAGCTTTGCTCGCTCTCCCAATGCGCGCTCGCTGGCACACTTTGCGCCACCGATCTCTGGCGCATCAATGTCGGCAATCCTGATCTTCGACCCCCGATACCAGAACGTGTCACCGTCGACGACGCAATCGGAGGGGCGACCGCCACATAGTGGAAAATGCGTCGCCATCGAAGATATCGACGATGAAGGTCTGATGACCTCAATCTCGCTCACGGCCGGACCTGAGGCACGCGACTGAAACGGCTCAGTCAGCGCCAGCCTTACCCGATCAAGCTGATGAGGCGAAGGCGTTAGCAAGCCCATGCTTGCGCCCATCGACACAACGAATGCACTGACGCAGACGATCGCCCATTGAGCTTTGCTCATGTTGGCCAGATCCCGACGAAATGACATGGCCGTTCCTCCCCCGGGAAAGACTGCCATTTTCATCTTAACCCCGCCGGAACCTGAGTAAGACGTTTTGAGCCTCGTAATGCAGGTTTCGTAAAGCGACGCGAGATAGCCCCAGCGTCAGCTTGGGAAGCGGTAGCAACACTCTCTACCGCAAGCCCCGCGTTCCCCATCAGCGGCCGAGCGGCATCATCCAGACAAGCGCGCCGGCCACGACCCAAGCCGCCGCCACAAGCGCCGCCTCTGCATGCCGACGCATCGCCTTTCGCCACGAGGGCAACGCCGCCCGCCTTGCCCGCTCCTCGGCATTGTCGTGTCCGATCTGCTGCCAATGGCCCATCAAAACAGGTCGCCCTGCTTCGGCGGTTCGGGCGGCGGAGGCTCAGGCGCCGCCGCCGGCTCAACGGGATCGGCGAGCGTCGGGTCATCGTCGGGCGTGCGGCTGCTATTGACGCGGGTCGACACGATCCACTCGCGCAGCTCTGGCGGCGGCTCCATCAGCAATTCCTTGCCGCCGCTGCCGTCCAACCAGGCTTGAAAATCCTTTGGCCGCAGCATCGCTGGCATACGGCCGTGGATCGCCTCCATCCACTTGTTCGCCGCACGGGTGATCATTGTGCAGGAGATGATTTCCTCGCCCGCCTGCGTGTCCGTCCAGCGATCCCATAGGCCGGCGAAGCCCATCAGGCCGCCATCTGCCGCGCTGATTCTATGCGGGATGCGCTCGCCCTTCGGGCCGGTCCACTCATAGAACGCACTGGCTGGGATGATGCAGCGGCGCTTGCCCCACGCTGAGCGGAAGAAGGCGCTGGTGTCCGCGCCCTCGATCCGGGCATTGAACGTAGAGCCGGTCTCGCGCGCCGTCTTTTTCCACCAGCCGGGGATTAGGCCCCAGCGCGCCTTGCGCAGCTCACGCTCGCCAGCCTCGTTCAACACGATCATGTCGATCTCGGTCGTCGGGCTGATGTTGTAGCGCGCTCGGAGATTCGGCCGATTGGCAGGCACCGTCAGCGGCTGGCTGAAAGCCACGATCTCGTCCCAGCTATAGGCTTGCGAAAACCGACCGCACATAAGCGCTACTCCTCGCCGCCGACACGACGCCCGCGCTCGGCCGGTGCCGGATCGGCAGGAAACATGTCCGCCTTGCCTCCTGCAATCAAGGTGAGCCCACGCATTGACGGCGGCAGGTCGGGCGGCGGGTTCGTCTTCAAGTCCAGGCAATACCCCCCGCACGCGAACTGCCGGTCAGCCACCAGACGACCGCCCTTCGATCTCGGCCGGCTTGGGCAGGTCGCCTGAAAGCGGCTGATCAGCGTTCCAATCGTCTCGGCCGCGCCGAACTTCTCGGCCAGCTTGGCAAGGCGCGCGTCGCCATAACGCCGGCACCTCTGGCACCTGAAGCGTACGACGATCCAAGGAAAGAACTCCAACGTAGTATGCGGTCCCGGTGGCTCGCTCACGATTCCTGATCGCGGACGGGCCGAGCCCCTTGTGAGAAGAGACCGCGCAGAAAGCCTCGCGACACAGAGCGATCAGCATCGGCCAACAGGACAATGAAATCGTGCGCCAAGGCTCGCAGGGCTGCTGCTTCCGAGCCGTGTTCTTCCATCAAATCCGCGACCAGCCCAGCGACTTCGGCCTCTAGCGTGGTGTCTGCAACATGCTGATCGGCTGGCTGAGCTGACATGGTTTGCGTCCTCGACAATGAGAACATTAAGAGAACAAACCGAACGAAGGAGTCAATCGGCGCGTTTGCCCGCGGTGCTGCCTCTGCCCATCTTTTCGAGGCCCCGGCGAGCCTCCACCGTCGCACCGGCGTGTTGACGCACTGGCTACTCGACCCCAATCAGGCGGAGGCGCAACAGCGCCAGCCGGGCACGAGGCGAACAAGGCGGCTACGATGAATGATTTGCGAGACCTCACCAATTCCCGTCGGCATGCGTGGAGCAAGCTGAATAAGCAGCAGGTCGGTGCCTACGCGGAGTACTTTTTCAAGATGGAATTCACGATGGCGGGGTTCCAAGTTTATTCGACGGAGGTCGACGATAGAGGGATCGACTTCGTCGTTCGTCACGGCAAGGGGCCTTTCCGGGAAATCCAGATAAAATCGGCGCGCATTGATGCTCAGAAGCCCAGCGCCTACGTTTTTATGCAGAAGGCAAAATTCGACCTTCGCGATGACAATCTGCTTGGCTTGGCACTCTTTTTCGAAGGGCGAGAGCCCGAGCTATTTCTTGTCCCGTCGCTGCGATGGGCAACACCCGACGTTATGTTTTGTGATCGTCCATACGGTGGCGAACTTAAAAGCAAACCGGAATGGGGATTATCGATATCGCGAAAGGCTCTCCCGATGCTCAATGAGTTCAAGTTCGAGGCTGTCATTGAACGGCTGATCTAACCGACGCGGACAAGCAGCTCGACGCACAGGAGCCATTGGGATGTTGCGGAGCACCTAGTGCGACGCGATCAATCTCGCTCGCATGCTCGGCCACCAAGCCAGTAGCCTAATTAGATCGGCCGCTTAGGCTCTCTGGCTTCATTCTGGATTGATTAGGGGGCTTCGGCACTAAGCCCTTGAAATCGTTGGCGCTCCCTAGGGGACTCGAACCCCTGTTTTCGCCGTGAGAGGGCGACGTCCTAGACCGCTAGACGAAGGGAGCAGCGCTGGCCGAGGGCGCCTGTGTAGTCGGACAGCCGCGCCACCGCAACAGCTTTTTGCATCGTTCGCGCATAAAGATGCCAGGCCCGCTCGGTGCCCTGCGGAAAGCCATGCAGGTCGTCGACAAGCAGGGGCCAATCCGGCGAGGCCCGCCGGCCGCGACCATCCGAAGAACGGCGTTTTCCGATAACCCCGTCGTCGTCCGCAGTTGCCCTCCCGCGCAGGAAGCCTGATGCTGCGGCGATCCCGGTCGGCATGAGCCGGCCGGCTTCGACGGTCGGACGGCGGCGCGCCCATGGCGGAGTGGCAGATCGAGACCCCGGTTCGCGACGTGGCCGCCGACGAGGCTCGTGTGACCGGGCACACGCGATCGGTGGACAGGACCCTGCGCGATTCCTTGAAGCGCACACGGCTTGCCCTTCGGGCGGGCCTGCACGGCCTGCTCGGCATCGTCTACCCGCCGACCTGCATCGCCTGCCGGGCCGCCACCGGAGAAGCACAGGCGCTGTGCCCGGCGTGCTGGCGCGGCGTCGGCTTCATCGAGCGGCCCTATTGCGAGCGGCTGGGCACGCCGTTTCCCGTCGATCTCGGCCCCGGCCTGCTCTCGCCGGCTGCGATCGCCGATCCGCCCGTCTTCGCCCGCGCGCGCGCCGTCTGCCGCTTCGATGGCACGGCGCGCGAACTGGTCCATCGCCTGAAATACGGCGACCGCGTCGAGCTCTCGCTGACGCTCGGCCGGATGATGGCGCAAGCCGGCCGCGAGCTCATCGGCGATGCCGATCTGATCCTGCCGGTGCCGCTCCACCGGACCCGGCTCTGGCGCCGGCGGTTCAACCAGTCCGCGGCCCTGGCACAGGTGGTTGCCCGCGAGGCCAGGCTGCCGCTCGCCACGACGGCATTGATCCGGGTCAGGCGCACCCGGCAGCAGGTCGGGCTGACGCGCGCCCAGCGCGCCGATAATCTGCAAGGTGCTTTCCACATACCGGCAGCGATGCGCGGACTTGTCGAAGGCCGGCGCGCCCTGCTGGTCGACGACGTGCTGACCACCGGCGCGACGGTGAATGCCGCCTCGCGCGCCCTGCTGCGGGCCGGCGCGAGCGCCGTCGACGTGCTGACCTTCGCACGGGTCGTGACGGATGGCCGGGAAGGCACTACATGACCCCCATCGAAACGAGAGAGATGCCCCCATGTCGCCGGTCACGATCTACACCACGCCCTGGTGCCCCTATTGCAAGGCGGCCAAGGCCCTGCTGGCGCGCAAGGACGTGGCTTTCACCGAGATCGACGTCGACGGCAAGCCGGAATTGCGCCAGGCCATGACGGCGCGCGCCGGCGGACGCACCTCGGTGCCGCAGATCTTCATCGGCGAGCAGCATGTCGGCGGTTCCGACGATATCCACGCGCTCGACGCCCGCGGCGAACTCGACAAGCTCCTTGCGGCCTGATGCCGGAAGGGTCCTCGCCCGCTGCCCCGATTGCCTTGGCGGCTTCGCATCACCATCTATGACGACATGATCCGTTACGCCCTCATCTGCGACAATGCCCATGAATTCGAGAGCTGGTTCGCCTCCTCGGCCGGCTACGAGGATCAGGCGAAGCGCGGCTTCGTGACCTGCCCGGTCTGCGACAGCGGGAAGGTCGGGCGCGCCATCATGGCGCCCCGCGTCGCGCGCACCGATCTCGGCCCGAAGCCGCCCGAGCCCTTGGCTGAAGCGGCAGTTCCTGCTCCTGCACCCGCCCCGACACCGGTCGCGCTGATGAGCGAGAAGGAGCGGGCCTTCCGCGAGATGGTGACGGCACTGCACCGGCAGGTCAGCGAGAACGCCGAGCATGTCGGCAAGCGCTTTGCCGACGAGGCGCTGAAAATCCATCACGGGGAAGCGGAAGAGCGCGCCATCTATGGCGAGGCGACGCCGGACGATGCCCGGATGCTGCATGAGGAAGGCGTCGAGTTCCTGCCGTTGCCGCGCCTGCCCGGATCGGGGAACTGAAACGTTCCTTGGTCTTTTCCGATCACAAAGCTGCGCTCGCGGCGACTTTCATCAGTGCCGATATTGCGGTTTCGGCATGCAGGGCGAGGCTGCCCGAATGAAATTTTTCGGCGCTGCCGCGTAAATTTTTTCGTTCTGTAACAAGGCGCTATCGGTCGGGCGCCTCCCGCCGGAAGGCGTCTCGGGGCGCTCTGCCCCGCTTCCCCTCTTCCGTCCCGGATTAACTTTCTGTTAAGGAATTCGCGGTTCCTTGCCGGCAATACCGGTTTGCCGCCCTCGGCGATCACGGGTCCGGAATTCAGGAGGTTGCCGCATGAAGCGGACCGCGATCGCTGCGCATGGTCTTCGTTCCGGTGAGAAATCCCGGCATGGCAGCAAGGCGATCCCGCTTCTGATTGCGCTGGCGGCTCCGGCTCTCGGCGCCTGCAGCATGTCCCCGGTCGAGACGGCCGCGACCTCCGCAGCGGCGGCTCCCGCGGTGAAGGAGCCCGCCAAGGCCCGCAGGCATGCGGTCGCGCTGGCCAAGGCCAATCCGCGCGAGAAGGAATGCCTCGTCCGCGCGATGTATTTCGAATCGAACCGGTCGAGCGAGTCCGGCCTGCTCGGCGTCGGAACGGTCGTGATGAACCGGGTCGAAGCGGCCAAATACCCCGAGACGATCTGCGGCGTGGTCGGCGCGCCCCGCCAGTTCGCCGCCGGCGTCCTCACCCGCCCGATGACGGACAGCGTCCTGCCGAAGGTCGAGGCCATCGCCGAGGACATCCTCAACGGCCGCCGCAACGAGGCTGTCGGCGCGGCCAAGCACTTCCACATGGCCGGCCTGCGCTTCGGCTACAAGAACATGCATTACGTGACCGTGGCCGGCGGCAACGCCTTCTATGTCAAGGGCGAGCGCCCCGAGCGCCGCCGCATCGAGGAGCCGGCGGTCCAGCTCGCCTCGGCTTCCACCACCTCCGCGCCGCTCACGACGGCGTCTTCGTCCGCAACCACCGCGGCCTCTTTCGCCTCGGCCCCGCTCGCCTTCGCGCCCGAGACGCCCGCGCCGAAGCTGCCCGCGCTCGAGAACCCGATCGTGACGCTGGTCAAGAACGCGCCCCTGCCGCCCGGCCGCCCGCTCGATCTCGACCTGCCCAAGGCGCCCTTGCGTGCCTTTGTCGCCCCGCCGAAGGACGACCGCCGCGTCGCGCTGCTGCGGGCCTCCGATATCAGGGGCAGCCTGTCCTCGCGGTAACCCCGCAAGCCTGCTGGCCGCTCTCACAACCCTCACATCCTGAGGGACCGCGCGAGCGACCCGAGGCGTCGTCAGCCTAACGTCGCAGGGGACACAACCGCAGCTCTGGCGTTATCTTCGCCGCAGTGCAACATTCAGATTGCTCTGCAATACGGGGAGACGCCATGACCGCGACTGACAAGGGCGGCCGGGAGACGGCCCAGCGCGACAAGCCGTGGATCTTCCGCACCTATGCGGGCCATTCCGACGCGGCGGAGTCCAACAAGCTCTATCGCGGCAATCTCGCCAAGGGCCAGACCGGCCTCTCCGTCGCTTTCGACCTGCCGACGCAGACCGGCTACGATCCCGACCATGTCCTGTCGCGCGGCGAGGTCGGCAAGGTCGGCGTGCCGATCTCCCATCTCGGCGATATGCGGGCGCTGTTCGACCAGATCCCGCTGGCGCAGATGAACACCTCGATGACGATCAACGCGACGGCGGCCTGGCTGCTCTCGCTCTATATCGCCGTCGCCGACGAGCAGGGCGCCGACCGCAAGCTGCTGCAGGGCACGACCCAGAACGACCTCGTGAAAGAGTACCTGTCGCGCGGCACCTATGTCTTCCCGCCACGCCCCTCGATGCAGCTCACCACCGACATCGTCGTGTTCACGGCCAGCGAATTGCCGAAATGGAACCCGACAAACGTTTGCTCCTACCACCTGCAGGAGGCCGGCGCCTCACCGGTGCAGGAACTCTCCTTCGCGCTGGCGACCGCGATCGCCCTGCTCGATTCGATCCGCGCCCGGCCGGAAGTCTCAGGCGAAGAATTCCCCGGCACGGTCGGGCGCATCTCCTTCTTCGTGAATGCCGGGATGCGCTTCGTCACCGAGCTCTGCAAGATGCGGGCGTTCGTCGAGCTCTGGGACGAGATCACGCTCGGCCGCTACGGCATCGCCGATGAGGCGATGCGGCGCTTCCGCTACGGCGTGCAGGTCAATTCGCTGGGGCTGACCGAGCCGCAGCCCGAGAACAACGTCTACCGCATCCTGATCGAGATGCTGGCGGTGACCCTGTCCAAAAAGGCCCGCGCGCGCGCCGTGCAGCTCCCGGCCTGGAACGAGGCGCTCGGCCTGCCCCGCCCGTTCGACCAGCAATGGTCGCTGCGCATGCAGCAAGTGCTGGCCTATGAGACCGACCTGCTCGAATTCGGCGACATCTTCGACGGCTCGACCGTGGTCGATGCCAAGGTGGCGGAGCTCAAGGCCGCAGCGCTGGAGGAACTCGCCAAGATCGACGACATGGGCGGCGCGCTCGCCGCCGTCGAGAGCGGCTACATGAAGCAGGCGCTGGTCGAGAACGGCGCGCGCCGCATCGAGGCGATCGAGCGCGGCGAGCAGGTCGTCGTCGGCGTCAACAAGTTCACCAATAGCGAGCCCTCCCCGCTCTCGGCCGGCGAGGGCAACGTCGTCACCGTGCCGGATTCGGTCGAGACCGAGGCGATCGCGCGGCTGAAGGCCTGGCGCTCCGCCCGCGATGCCACGGCGGCCGAAGCAGCACTCGCAGAGCTTGCGGCCAGTGCCCGCGAGAACCGCAATGTCATGCCGGCCTCGATCGCCTGCGCCAAGGCCGGCGTCACCACCGGCGAATGGGCGCAGACGCTACGCGAAATCTTCGGCGAGTACCGTGCCCCGACCGGGGTCGATACGAAGAAGCTGGGCGACGCGACCAGGCTCGCCACTGCCAGGGCCGCCGTGGAGAAGGCGACCGAACGGCTCGGCCGTGCGCCGCGCTTCCTCGTCGGCAAGCCCGGCCTCGACGGCCATTCCAACGGCGCCGAGCAGATCGCCGTGCGTGCCCGCGATGCCGGGATGAGCGTCAGCTATGGCGGCATCCGCCAGACGCCGGAGGAGATCGTCAGCGACGCCAGGGAGCAGCAGGCCGACATCATCGGGCTCTCGATCCTGTCCGGCTCGCATCTGCCGCTGGTGCGCGACGTGACCGCCCGCCTGCGTGTCGCCGGCATGGACGTGCCCGTGGTGGTCGGCGGCATCATCCCGCCCGACGACGAGAACGCGCTGCGCAACATGGGCGTGGCGCGGGTCTATACGCCGAAGGATTTTGCGCTGGACGGCATCATCGCCGATGTCGCGGGGTTGGCGGCGAAAACCAACTGAAGGCTGTCATCCCGTGCGCGCTGCGGCGTGCAACGCCGCTGCGCAGACACGGGACCGCGTGTAGGAAAAAGCACCTTCTCGTCATACGGTCCCGCATCTGCGCGGCAGCACTGACGTGCCGCAGCGCGTGCGGGATGACAGCGCCCTTCCGCCTACACCATCCCCACGCTCTTCAGCTGCTGATAGGCCTTCAGGATCTCCTGAAGCGTGCCCTCGCGCGAGCGGTCGCCACCATTGGCGTCCGGATGGAAGCGCTTCACCAATTCCTTGTAGCGCGCCTTGATCGCGGCGGAATCCGCCGTGTCGTCGAGGCCGAGCGTATCCAGCGCCTTGCGCGCCACGATACCGACGCGCGATTCCGGCTGGGCCGCCTGCTGCTTGTTGCGGGCGCCGAACAGGTTGAAGGCGTCGTGCATATCGGCGCTGGCTTCGCCATTGGCCTTGCGCCCGCGCTGCGACATCCGCGCCGCCTTGGAATTGACGCCGAGCTTCCAGGTCGGCCGGTGGCCGATCTCCTCCTGCTTGGCGTAAGCGGCAAGCGCATCGTCATCCATGCCGGCGAAATAGTTGTAGGTCGCGTTATAGGCCTTCACATGCTCCATGCAGAACAGGAAGAACTGGCCTTCGCGGCCGCGGCCCTTCGGCGCCCGGAACTCGCCGGTGCGGGCGCAGCCCGGATGGCTGCAACGCGGCGCATCGCTTTCCACGGGCGCTTCCGCCTCGGAAGCTCCGATCCTGATGCTGTCGAAAAGGCGAGAGTTGATGTTCATCGTCGACGGGTTATGAGACGCAAGGGCTAGGGCCGGCAAGTGCGATGCACCGCATCGCCGAACCGACAGAACAATCATGGCAACGGTGGCGCGATCATGACCTCAATCAGCGAAAGAATCACGCAAAAGCTGACCGCGGCCTTTACGCCACAGGCGCTCAGGGTGATCGACGAATCGCACCAGCATCAAGGCCATGGCGGCTGGCGCGAGGGCGGCGAGACTCATTTCAGGGTCGATATCGTGTCGGAGGCCTTCGCCGGCAAGAGCCGGCTCGAGCGCCACCGCCTCGTCAACGCGGCACTGGCGCAGGAACTGGCCGACCGCGTGCACGCCCTGGCGATCGCGGCCAAGGCTCCGGGAGAGGGCTGATCGTCGAGAACCGCTTCGAGCGGCGATCGACCCGAACATCCGGAAGCTATCTTGCGGCGGGGGCGACGGCTTTCGATTCCCCCGGCGAGGCGACGTAGACGGCAAGCGTCGCAGCGAGCACGACGCCCATGAAGACGAACAGCCAGGCGAAAGTCGCCGGCGCATCGTAGCCATGCCCGTCAAGCGTGTTCACTAGGCGCCCCGACAGCCATTGCATGACGCCGGCCCCGCCCATGAAGACGAAATTCATGAAGGTGACGCCGCGGCCGATTTCCTGAGGCGACATGAAGGCGCGCGCATGCGCCATCACCACGGCATAGGTGACGCCGAACAGTCCGATGACGAGCAACAGGCCGACCGCGAGACGAGGCGATTGCGCGCCCCGGAATGCCAGCGCGAAGCAGGCCGAAGCCGCGATCACCGCACAGGCCACGACCGTGGCCTTGGCGCCGATCCGGCGATAGAGCGGCAGCACCAGCAGCGCCCCCAGCGCGATGAAGCCTCCCATGGCCATGGCCGCATAGCTCGTGGCAGCGAGATCGAAGCCGTGCACCCTCTGGAGGTAGGGGGCGATCCACAGGCCGCGGATCGAGATCGTCACGCCATAGCTCACGAAGGTGAAGGGGAAGATCAGCCACAATGACCGCTTCGTTATCATCTGCCAGATCCCGCCCAGCAACGAGGCAGGCTTTTGCGCGGCGCCAGGCAGCGGCGGCGGGTCCTTCAGCAGCAGCACCACGAGCAGGGCCGTCAGCGCCACGATTCCGGCAAGGCCGAACACGGTCGCGCGCCAGCCATAGGCCGCCAGGAAATAGGCGAGCGGCGCGCCGCTGAGCGGGTCGCCGACGGCGCCGAAACCGATCAGGAGCGACGACATCGTGGCGAAATGCCGGGGCGAATAGAGCCGCGCGGCCAGATAGAAACCGGCCATCAGGATCGGCGCGCAACCGATGCCGATCAGCGCCAGCGCCGTCAGCGCGGAGACATAGCCCTGCGACAGGCCGAAGATCACCGTCCCGGCGACGGCGACCAGGAGGAAGCCGGCCAGCGTCCGCCGCGGGCCGATCCGATCGAGCGCGTACCCGACCGGGAATTGCGAGAGCGCGAACGCGATCAGCCAGGCGGCCTGCAGGCTGCCGAGCTGCCCCTGGTCGAGGCCGAGGTCGCGCGTCAGGTCCCCGGAGATCACCGCCAGGAACGAGCGGAAGAACTGGCTCAGGATATAGGCCAGCAGCAGGACCAGGAAGCTCGTCACGACAGTCCGCCTTCATCCGGCGGACTGTGCCGCAAGCCTGCTTTCCGGGCTCGTCCTGGCCTGGAAGCCGGCCTCACTTGATCCGTTCGAGCACGGAGACGTAGTTGGCGACCGCAGCCCCGCCCATGTTGAAGATGCCGCCGAGGCGCGGCTCGCTGAGCTGCATGCCTTCCGGTGCCTCCCCGGTGAGCTGCATGGCCGAGAGCACATGCATCGAGACGCCGGTCGCGCCGATCGGGTGGCCCTTGGCCTTGAGGCCGCCGGAGACGTTGACCGGCAGCTTGCCGTCCTTCTGGGTCCAGCCTTCCTTGATGGCGCGGGCGCCGTCGCCTTCCTTGGTCAGGCCCATCGCCTCGTATTCGATCAATTCGGCGATGGTGAAGCAGTCATGCGTCTCGACGAAGGAGAGATCGTCGAGCGTGACGCCGGCCTTGGCCAGCGCCTGCTTCCAGGCGAGCGCGCCACCCTCGAATTTCAGGATGTCGCGCTTCGACATCGGCAGGAAATCCTGGACATGGGCCATGCCGCGGAATCCGACGGCGCGGCGCATCCGGAGCGCCGTTTCCTCGTCGGCCAGCACCAGCGCAGCGGCGCCGTCCGAGACCAGCGAGCAGTCGGTGCGCTTCAGCGGCCCGGCGACATAGGGGTTCTTCTCGCTCTCCTCGCGGCAGAAGGCGTAGCCAAGATCCTTGCGCATCTGCGCATAGGGGTTCGCCACGCCGTTCTTGTGATTCTTCGCCGCGATCATCGCGAGCGCGTCGGACTGGTCGCCATGGCGCTGGAAATAGGCCGCCGCGATCTTGCCGAAGACACCGGCGAAGCCGCCCTGCACCTCGCTATCTTCAGGCAGATAGGACGCTTTCAGCAGGTTCTTGCCGATCTCCGGACCGGGCGTCTTGGTCATCTGCTCGACGCCGACCACGAGCACGACCTTGGCATCGCCCGCCCGGATCGCGCGCACGCCCTGATGCACGGCGGCCGAGCCGGTGGCGCAGGCGTTCTCGACGCGCGTCGTCGGCTTGAAGCGCAGCGCCGGGTCGGCCTGCAGCACCAGCGATGCCGTGAAATCCTGGGCCGAGAAGCCGGCGTTGTAATGGCCGAGCACGATCTCGTCGACCTCGTCGGCGGTGATGCCGGCATCGACGAGCGCCTCGGTCGCCACCCGGACGATCAGGCTTTCGACGGTCTCGGCATCCTGCTTGCCGAACGGTGTATGGGCCCAGCCGACGATCGCAGCGCTCATGGCGAATTCTCCTTATGTGCAGCTACACGTTATTTTGGCAGCCCGCTGCCGCCGGGCAAGCCGGTATCCGCGCATGGTGGCCGTGCACGGATCGGCTGGCGAGGGCTTCTGCCTTCAGCACTAGCCGCCCCGTCCGTTCATCGCAACGCCAGAGACAGCAGCAGCCCGACCCCGCCGACGATCATCGCCATGCCCAGGATTTCGCGCCGGCTCGTCCCCTCCGCGAACAGTTTGCGCGAGGCGATCTGCGCCAGCGGCACCTCGATCAGCGCCAGCGTCCGGACATTGGCCGCTGTCGTCAGCGAGAAGCCGATGAACCAGAACTGCGAGGCGGCCGCGCCCAGAAAGCCGGCCGAAAGCGAGCGGCGCCAGCTTTTCAGGCTGAGGATCAACGCCTGCCGGTCGGCGACCAGCATGTAGGCCACAAGCAGGAACGTCTGGAGCCCGAGGCCGAGCACGAGGATGGTCGAGGCCCGAATCAGGAACTCGCCCTCGGGCAGCGCCTGGATGCCGCCGCGGAAGCCGATCGCCGAGAGCGCGAAAAAGGCGCCGGAGACGATGCCGAGCACCGCAGGCCGCAGGCCTGCGCGCGTCAGTTTCTCGCCGGGCTTCCAAGATACCACGATCACGCCGGCCGTCGCGATCGCGATCGCCAGGAATTTCATCGGCGTCAGCGCATCGCCGAGCAGCGCCGCGCCGAACAGCGCGACCTGCACCGGCTCGGTCTTGGTATAGGCCGTCGTCACCGCGAAGGAGCGCTCGCGCATCGCTGCCAGCATCAGCGCGGTGGCGGCGATCTGCGTCAGCGCACCCCAGAGCGTATAGCCGAACGAGGCCATGCCGATCTCCGGAGGCAATCGCTGCAGGCCGAGGCAGGCGAGCGCCAGGAACAGCATCGCGAAGGGCAAGCCGAACAGGAAGCGGACCTGCGTCGCCCCAACGACGCCGATGGTTTCGGTGAGCGAGCGCTGCGCCAGGTTGCGCGCGGTCTGCAAGAGCGAGGCGATGATGGTCGCCGGTATCCAGAGAAGGCCGAAAGCCACGCGACAAGCCCTAGAAAAGCGAAGGAGGCATCGCTTGTGGACCGCCCGCCGCAGCTAGGCAAATCGCTCCGCAAGGGGTAGGTATGCATTCATGGGCGGGCGATTGTGGCGGCCGTCTCGAAATTGCCGCAAGCATCGCGTTGAACCCTGCGCCGTCGTCACCGGCCAAGCTATCCGCAAGACCGCTCGAGCAAGACAGGTTCAGACCCGCCCGATGATCGCTTCCCGCCTCGCAGCCATCCTCGCCCTCGGCGCCGTCCTGACAGGGCCGGCCCATGCCGGTACCAGCCTCGTCATCGACGCCTCCAGCGGCGCCGTGCTGTCGAGCGAGAATGCGAACCGGGCCTGGCGTCCGGCCTCGACGACCAAGATGATGACGATCTATCTCGCGCTGAAGGCGGTGCGGGAGGGGCGTCTCGGCCTGGAGACCGCTATTCCGGTCTCGAAGCTCGCCGCCAGCCAGCCGCGCGTGAAGGTCTATGCAAAGCCGGGCTCGGAGATCACGCTCGACAACGCGCTGCGCATCATGATGGTGAAATCGGCCAACGACATCGCCTATGTCGTGGCCGAGGGCGTCGGCGGCGACGTTCCGACCTTCGTCGGCATGATGAATGCGGAAGCCCAGCGCCTCGGCATGCGCGACACGCGCTTCGTCAACCCCAATGGCTGGGACCATCCGGACCAGCAGACCAGCGCCCGCGACCTCGCCGTGCTCGCCATGGCACTGATGCATGATTTCTCTGATTACTCCGATTACTGGGGCACCTCGGCCGTGCAGCTCGGCAAGCAGGTGATGCACAACACCAACGGGCTGGTCGGGCGCTATTCCGGCATCAGTGGCATGAAGACCGGCTTCACCTGCGCCTCCGGCTTCAACGTGGTCGCCACGGCGAGCCGCGGCGGGCGCACCTTGATCGCCATCGTCCTGGGTTCGCTTTCGGGCGCCGAGCGGACGGTGCAGGCAGCCCAGCTCCTTGACGCCGGCTTCGCTTCCTGGGGCGGCACCGGCTACAGCGTTGCCTCGATACCGCCGAGCGGCACCCGCGCACCCAATATCTGCGACGACGTGCGCCATCGCGGCGGCGGGGCCGCACTCGCCGACGATGCCGATCTCTCCGGCCCGATCTCGGCCGCAGCCTCCACCAGTAGCGGCAACGACGCCGATGGCGGGCGCTTTGCGACGGCCTTCACCACCCAATCGGCCGCACCGGTCGCGAGCCGTTCCCCGCGCGGACGCATCACCCTGGGCCCGCGCGCCCAGGTCTCCCCGATCCAGGTCTCCTTCGGCCGCTCGCCGGGCTCCGCTGCCGCCCCGCTCGCCGCCAATGCCACGGCGCAGCCGAGTTCGCGCGTCGCCCGCGGTACCCCGACGATCGAACCGGATGCCCCGGTCGCCGCCGGCCTCGCCATTCCGCCGACCCGTCGCACCGCCTCGAGCAATGGCGCGATTCCGCAGGGCACCACCGCCTTAGCGCCCGCAAGCGCACCGGTCCAGCCCTCGACCGATGCCTTCGAAGGCGGCCCGCTGCGCCTCCAGGGCGCCATCCGTCCCGGCGCCGCCAATGCCGCGAGCCTGCGCCCCGGCGCGGCCGCCGGCATCAAGCCCGCCTCGCGCAATGCCCGACCGGGCAAGGCACAGGCCGCCAAGACCCAGCCGGCAAAGGCCCAGCCGCTCAAGACCCCGCCGGCCCGCACCTTGCCGGCAAAGCCCAAGCCTTCCCAGGCTGCCGCGAAGCCGCCGGCGGCCAAGCCCGCAGCCGGAGCCAAGGCCAAGCCCGGCAACGACGCCTGAGGCCTGATTGAACCCAGGCAGCCCTGACCGGGACCAAACCAGCGAACGCCAGGGATTCGTCCTGGCGCTGGCTTCGGCCGCTGCCTTCGGCACGAATATCGTCAGTGCCCAGATCGCCGGCCAGGCGGGCCTGAGCGGCCCGCTCCTCGTCTTCTACCGTGTCTTCCTGATGCTCGTCCTCGTCGGCGGCGCCGCCTTCTTCTGGCGTGGATCGCTTGCCCTGCGGCAGAGCGAGCGCCAGCCCGTGCTGCTCTTTGGCCTGGCGACGGCGCTGGTCGGCATCGCCTATCTCTCCTCGGTCGCCTTCGTGCCCGTCTCGGTCGCGGCGGTGGTGTTCTACACCTTCCCGGTCCTGATCGTCCTGGCCGAGCCGGTGCTGACCCCTGCTCCCTTCCACACCGACAGGCTGGCGGTCGCCCTCGCAGCCTTTCTCGGCATCGCCCTCGTCGTCGGGCCCGACCTGCATGGGCTCGATCCGCGCGGCCTGGCGCTCGCGATGCTGGCGAGCCTCAGTGCGGCCGCACAGTTCTTCGCCGCTGCCCGCTGCGCGGAAACGCCAACCCTGCCCAAACTGTTCTGGTCGCATGTCGTCATCCTGCCGGTCGCGGCGCTGGTGCTGCTGACGACCGGCGGCTTCCTGCCGCCGCAGACCTTCCTGCTCGCGCCCATCGCCGTCGCCATCACCTATGGCGGCTATGTCGTCGGCTTCCTGCTCCAGATCCTGGCCCTCGCCCGCATCGCGCCGGGCCCGGCCGGGCTTGCCTTCTGCGCCGAGCCGGTCTTCGCCGTCATCATCGCCGCGTTCGTCCTCGCCGAGCGACTGGGCCCGCTGCAATATGCCGGCTGCGCCCTTGTCATCGCCGCCATCGCCACTAATGTAATATTAGAACAAACGAGGCGGAGCGTCGTGCCTGCCTGAAGGCGTACTTTCCATGACTGGCGACCCGGCCCGGCCCCTCCCGATCCCGCTGACCTTGCTGACCGGCTTCCTCGGCGCCGGCAAGACCACGCTGCTGAACCGCCTGCTGAAAGACCCGGCACTCGCCGGAACGCTGGTGCTGGTCAACGAATTCGGCGAGATCGGCCTCGACCATCTGATGATCGAAGGCATCGAGGAGAACATGATCCTCCTCGAATCCGGCTGCCTCTGCTGCACCATCCGCGACGATCTCATCGTCACGCTGGAAGATTTGCTGCGCCGGCGCGACAATGGTCGCATCGCCCCCTTCTCCCGCCTCGTCATCGAGACGACCGGCCTCGCCGATCCCGCTCCGATCCTCAACGTCCTGATCAACCACCCCTATCTCGCCATGCGGTTCCGGCTCGACGGCGTCGTCACGCTGGTCGATGCGGTCAACGGCATGGCGACGCTCGACGCCCATGAGGAAGCGCGCCGCCAGGTCGTCGCCGCCGACCGGCTCGTCCTGACCAAGACCGAGCTCGCCGCATCGGAGGGCCTGGCCGCCTTGCGGAAACGTCTCGACGGGCTCAATCCGGGCATCGCCATCCTGTCACCGAGCGCACCCGCCAACGACCTGATCGGCGCCGGCCTCTACGATCTCGCAAAGCAGCCCCATGCCCTGCGCCATTGGCTGGCCGAAGACGCACTGCCCGGCCACCACCATCATCATGACCACGATCACCATCATCACGGGCACGACCATGGCCATGGCCAGAACCCGCACGACGTCAACCGCCACGACGCCTCGATCCGCGCCTTCGCCCTGACCGCCGAGCAACCGGTCGCACGCACCACCTTCGAGCTGTTCTGGACCCTGCTGCGCTCGATTCACGGCCCGCGCCTGCTGCGCTTGAAGGGGCTGGTCGACATCGCCGGCGAGCCCGGCCGCCCCCTGCTCGTCCATGCCGTCCAGCAGATCCTGCATCCGCCGATCCAGCTCGATGCCTGGCCGGATGCGGACCACCGCTCCCGTCTCGTCCTGATCGTCAACGACGTCGAGGAGGACACGGTGCGCAAGCTCTGGTCCGCCTTCCTTGGTCAGGCATCCGCCCAGCCGCAGCCCGCCTGATCGGCCGGCCCGTTTCTTGAACCCAAACCCCTGATGGATGAGGCGCGCCCGCGCGCCTTGCCATTCCGGCACAGCAACGCGCCGGAACGATCCAGCAAGGGTACGGGCAGATGAGCACGATCACGGCTCTGGCAGCGACCGACGGCACCGCGACCACAGCCCGGCCACAGCCGCCGCTTCCTCACCCGGATGCGGCGGTCTACAGCGAGCTGCGCGCGCTCGCCGCCTGCGAGAGCATCCGCCACGAATGGGCCGATCTCGCAAGCCGCGCCCTTGAAGCCAATCCCTGCCTCGAGCCGGGCTTCGCGCTTGCCGCCGCGCAGCACCTCATCTCCTTCCGCGAGGCCGAGCTGATGCTGCTCTGGCAGGGCGGCCCGGGCTCGGCGCAGCGCCGCCTCGTTGGGCTCGTTCCCTGCCGGACGCAGCGCCATGTCTTCGCGTCCGATACGCTGGAAGGCTTCGCCGATCCGCGCCTGTTGAATGGCACGCCGCTGCTCGACCGCAGCTTCGCCGCGCCTGCTCTGGCCGCTTTCCTGCGCGACTGGCGCGGCCGCAGCCATGGCACCGGAGCGTTCTCCCTCTCGGGCATCGATCCTGCGGGCGCCTTCGCCACCACGCTCGCGCGCGTCGCCGGCGGCCATGGCGTGACGGTTGGTTGGCAGCCGCTCATCGGCCGCAGGCTCGAGCTGCCACCCACCGCCCGCATCGCCACCTCCGACGAAGCGCTGCGCGAGAAAGGTCGCCTGATCCTTGCCGAAGCCACGAACCAGGCGGACCGGCGCGACGCCGTCGAGATCCTGCTGGCGATCGAGGCCTCCGGCTCACGGGGTCGGGCCGGGAAGGCGACGCTGCAGGACACCCGCGAAGTCGGCTTCCTGCGCAGGATGAGCCGCGATCTCGGCCGGCAGAAGCTCTGCCGCATCGCCGTGCTGGTGCTGGACGACCGGCCGATCGCCGCCGCGCTCACCCTTGGAAAGGGCGCCTCCTGCTGGCTCTATCACGGCGTCGGCGACGAGGCCTTCGCCGATCTGGAGCCCTTGCCGATGCTGCTTGCGATGATGCGCAAGGCGCAGCCTGCCCGGCAGATCCTCCTGCCTGGCGGCCTGCCGCTCTTCGGCGCCCGCGACGAGGCGTTCGGCACGATCACCCTGACCCGGCGCCCGCAGCAGCCTGCGCGCCGGCCATCAGACCTGGCGATACGCATGCGCGAACGCCTCGCACGCGCGCTGTTCAGGCCTCGGCCCGCAACAATCGACGGATGATCTTGCCTGTCGTCGTCAGCGGCAGCTCGTCGCGGAAGGCGATCTCGCGTGGATATTCATGCGCCGAAAGGCGCGCGCGCACGAAGCTCTGCAGCTCCGAGACCAGGGCTTTTGAGCCGTGATAGTCGGGCTTCAGCACGACGAAGGCCTTGACGATCTCAGTGCGCAGCGGATCCGGCTTGCCGACGGCTGCGGCCAGCGCCACTGCCGGATGCCGCAGCAGGCAATCCTCGATCTCGCCCGGCCCGATGCGATAGCCTGAGGAGGTAATGACGTCGTCATCGCGGCCGATGAAGCGGACGTAACCCTCCTCATCCGCGACGCCCTCGTCGCCGGTCGTCATCCAGTCGCCGGTGAACTTCGCCGCCGTCGCCTCCGGATTGCGCCAGTATTCCAGGAACATCACCGGATCAGGCCGGCGCACGGCGATCTGGCCCTCCTCGCCGGGCGCGCAGACCGTGCCGTCGGGCCGGATGATCGCGACCTCATGACCAGGCACCGCCTTGCCGATCGCACCGGGGCGGCTGACGCCGATCGCGGCGCTCGACGCCAGCACGAGATTGCACTCGGTCTGGCCATAGGCCTCGTTGATGGTGAGGCCGAGCGCCTCGCGCCCCCATTCCAGCGTCTCGGCGCCAAGCGCCTCGCCGGCCGCCGCGACCGTGCGCAGGTTCAGGCGCCAGCGCCCCTGCGGGCTGCCGGCGCCGCGCATCATCCGGAGCGCGGTCGGCGGCACGAAGGCGTTGCGGATACCGAGGTCCTGGATCAGCCGATAGGCCTCATCCGGCTCGAAGCGCGTCACCGGCCGCGCCACCACCGCCACGCCGAAATGCAGCGCCGGCAGCAGCATGTTGAGCAACCCACCGGCCCAGGCCCAATCGGCCGGCGTCCAGGCGAGATCGCCCGGTTGCGGCATGAACTCATGCGGCATCTGCACGCCCGGCAGATGGCCGGGCAACACGCGGTGCCCGTGCAACGCGCCCTTCGGATTGCCGGTCGTCCCCGAGGTGTAGATCATCAGCGCCGGATCGTCCGGCGTCGTCTCGACCGCTGTGAAATCCGGGCTGCCTTCTGCCAGCATTGCGTCCCATCCTTCCACAGCGCCATCGGCGCCGTCGGTGGAGATGCGTAAGCCGAGCTCCGGCAGCGGCTGCATGATCTGGCTGAGCTTCGCCAGCCCGCCGGCATTGGTCACCACGGCCTTCGCAGCCGAGTCGGTCAGGCGATAGGCGAGCGCATCGACGCCGAACAAGGCCGCCAGCGGCACGGCGATCGCACCGAGCTTGTAGGCCGCGAGATGCGCCGTCAGCACTGCTCGACCCTGCGGCAGCAGGATCGCGATGCGGTCACCGCGGCCGACGCCGCGCGCCCGCAAGGCGTTCGCCAGCCGGTTCGAATGCTCCCGCAGCCAGCCGAAGCTGACCGGCGTCACCTGCCAGTCCGTGGAGACCTCGATGATCGCGGGACGCTCGGGCTCCACCGCTGCCCAGCGGTCGCAGACATCGACGGCGATGTTGTAGCGATCCGGGATATTCCAGCGGAAGCGCTCGCGCAGCGCGGCGTAATCAGTCAGGTCTGGCAGGATCAAGATGGGTGTCCGGTGGGAGGCGCGGCACGATAGGCAAGCGCCCGGCCGCTGTCACCCGCCTCGGGGGCTCCCTCTCCCAGCGTAACGATGCGCTCAGAACATGCGTTCGCCGGCGGGAGGCAGATAGGCGTCGGTAAACGCATCGCCTGCCCGCGCCTTGTCGCGGAAGTTCCCCGCCAGGACGAGCTGGTCCAGAGCTTGCGCCCAGCGCTCGCGGTCGACCCCACCCAGACCATGGGCGCGGACATACGGGGTCAGGATATTGCGCTCGATCACGGCGGCGAGCTTGTCGCGCTCCACCTCGGCCTGGGCGCTCTCGTTACGGCGCAGGACGAATTGCGCGCCAGCGCCGGGATTGACCACGGTATCGCGGACGCCGCGCATGACGGCGCGCACGAGCCCGCGCACCGCATCCGGCTTGGCCGCGGCGAACTTGCCGGAGACGATCACCGCGCTGCCATAGAGCAGCAGGCCGTGCTCGGCCATTTCCATCAGCACGATATCGTCGCCCGGCACGCCCCGCGCCCTCAGCGACACAGCGGTGGACGGGCCAAAGGCGAAGAGGGCATCGATCTCGCCGGAGGCCAGCATCGGCTCGCGCACCGGCAGGCCGATGGTCTCGACCCGGATCTTGCTGTCATCGATCTTGTTGAGGCTCTTGAAGATCGGCCATTGCGCGAAGCTGGCATCGATGCTGGCCGTGCCGAGCTTGCGGGTTTCGAGGCTCGTCGGGGCCGTCGTGATTCCCCGGCTCTTGCGGCCGATCACGGCGTAGCCTGGCCGATCATGGACGATCATCACCGCCTTGAGATCGGCACTTGGATTCTCGTCGCGGAAGCGGATCAGCGCGTTGATATCGCCAAAGCCTGCATCCTGCGCGCCGGCGGCCAGGCGCTGCAGCATGACGCGCGCGCCATTGCCCGGCTCGATCACGACATCGAGCCCCTCGGTGCCGAAATAGCCCTTGTCCTGCGCCGCCAGGAACGGCGCCGTCAGCGCATCGAACCTGCGGTCCAGCGCGAAGCGGATAGCGGTGTTACCCTGCGCATGGGCCAGTCGGCCTCCGGCGAAGCAGGCCGCCACGGCCCCGACCGCCAGCTGCCCGAAACCGCGCCGGCACAGGACAGGGGAGCGAGAGGGCGAAGCAATCGGCATGTCTGGCCTCCGGGCGCCATGCTGGTTGGGCACGGCATATCCGTGCGTCCAGTCTTGTTGACATCATAAGATGTTGAAATGGCGTCAACACCGAAGAAGTTCCCTGGCAAAAACGCATTATCGGCGGCCCACGGGCCTCATTTATCATCGCAGAAGGCAGCATCTCCCGCGCGTCGAGCGAGCAACGCCACACCGCAAATGAAAAGAGGAGCCGCTAGGCCCCTCCCTCATCGCATCTCGCTTCGCATGAAACGCCTCAGGCGGCGCGATAGCGCGCCAGCCAATGCGCGTAGGGCGGCGGCAGGGTCGCCCAGGCCGGGTTCTCGACGCCGAGCGCCTGTGCCGCTGCATAAGGCCAGTGCGGATCGGCCAGCAGCGGCCGGCCGAGCGTCACCAGATCGACCTTGCCCTCGCGCACCAGCGCGTCGGCCTGCTCGGGCTTGCTGATGTACCAGCTCGTCGAGGCCGGCAGGCCGGTCTCGCGCCGCACCCGCTCGGCGACCGGCGCCAGGAAGGCCGGTCCCCACGGAATCTTCGCTTCATTGGTCGAGAAGCCGACGCTGACATCGATGAAATCGAGCCCTTCGCGCTTCAGGCGTTTCACCAACTCGATCGCCTCGGCGAGTGTCTCCTCGTCGCGCCCGTCATATTCGATCACGCCGAGCCGGACGGAGAGCGGCCGGTTCTCCGGCCAGACCTTGCGCACGGCGGCCAGCGTCTCGACCAGGAAACGGCTGCGGTTCTCGAAGCTGCCGCCATAGGCGTCCTCACGCTTGTTGGCATGGGTCGAGAGGAAGCTCTGCGCGAGATAGCCATGGGCAAAATGCAGCTTCAGCCACTGGACGCCGATATCGCGGGCGCGCTCGGCCGCGGCGACGAAATCGTTGCGCACGCGCTCGATATCGGCCGTGGTCATCGCGCGGGGCACACGTGGCAGCCCGCCGCCCTGCGCGACCGCCGAGGGCGCGATCGTCTCCCAGCCGCGCACGTCATTGGCCGGGATATGGTCGTCGCCCTCCCAGGGCAGATTGGCGCTGGCCTTGCGCCCGGCATGACCGATCTGGATGCCCGTGACCGCACCGGCCTTGCGCATCTCCGCGACGATCGGCGCCAACGCCTCCGCCTGCCCGTCATTCCACAGCCCGAGGCAGCCGGGCGTGATCCGGCCCTCCGGCGAGACGCCGGTCGCCTCGATCACCACGAGGCCGGTGCCGCCACGTGCGAGCCCGGCGAGATGCGCCCGGTGCCATTCGTTGGCGACACCGTCCTGCGCCATATACTGGCACATCGGCGAGGCGATGATGCGGTTGCGGAGGGTGACGTCCTTCAGACTGAAGGGATCGAACAGGCCAGGCATGACGCGGCTCCACGCAGATGGGTTTCTATGTTTCGATAGTTCGATATTTTTCGAACTTTGGCAAGTTCAAAACCCTGTGATAGGCTTAAGCCATGCGACACGCCCGCCTGCCCGCCTCCGAAGAAATCGCGCTCGAAGACGTCTTCCACGCGCTGAGTGACCCGTTCCGGCTGGAGGTCGTGCGCCGGCTCGCCGTCGAGGGCGAGCAGAGTTGCCAGGCGCTGGAGGGCGACCGGCCGAAATCCAGTGTCTCGCATCATTTCCGCGTGCTGCGTGAGGCCGGCCTGATCCGCACCCGCAACGAGGGCGTGACCCGGATGAACGCGCTGCGTCGCGACGATATCGAGCAGCGCTTCCCGGGCCTGCTCGCTTGCGTCGTTCCCAAGCCGGGCGGTTGATCCGCGACCGGTTTCGCTTCGCCTGGCCTCGCCCTATGCTCGCGCCATGAGCCTCCCCTACCGTCCCAATGTCGGCATCGCCCTGTTCAATGCGCAGGGCCTCGTCTTCGCCGGCCGCTCGCACAGCGCCGGCCCCGAGATCGTCCTGCCCGGCTTCGAGTGGCAGATGCCGCAAGGCGGCATCGACCCCGACGAGGACATCGTCGCCGCAGCCCGTCGCGAGCTGGAAGAGGAGACCGGTGTCACGCAGGCCGAGTTGCTCGCCGTCACCGAGGTGTGGTGGAGCTACGACTTCCCGCCCTATGACGGCCCCTGGCACAAGCTTTCGGCCTTCCGCGGCCAGCGCCAGCGCTGGGTCGCCTTCCGCTTCACCGGCAGCGAAAGCACGTTCGACATCGGCAAGCCCAATGGCGACGAGCCGCCGGAATTCAGCGAATGGCGCTGGCACCCGCTCGCCGAGATGCCGGGGCTGGTCGTCCCGTTCAAGCGGCCGGTCTACGAGAAGGTGGCGCAGGCGTTTGCGGGTTTCGCTGCGACCTGACCCGTCTTGTCATTCCGGACAAGCCGCGAAGCGGCGCAGATCCGGAAACCACCAAAGGACGAGACACCCAGTCGTGGCTTCCGGGTCCCCGCTTCGCTCCCCCCGGAATGACAAGAATGCACATTTAGAAACGAAAAAGGGCCGCTTGCGCGGCCCTTCCGAATTCCAAAGCTGAAGGGCGGATCACGCCGCCTTGCGCTGCTCGAAGACGTGCTTGAATTCGCGCAACTGCACCAGCGCCTCCCGCAGGCGCTTCTTCTCATCGTCGTTGTGCGAACCGGCCAGCCGCGTTTCCGCGGTCAGGATCTCGGCGTCGAGAACGGCTGTATCGACATCCTCGAGGAACTTGCCCTGCTCGGCCAGGATGGTCATCGTTTCCTGGTTGACCTCGGCGAGGCCGCCATTGACGAAGAATTCCTTGCCGTTCTGGTCCGTCGTCTGGACGAAGACGATGCCGGCCTTGAGCGTCGCCACCAGCGGCGCGTGCCCGGCAAGCACGGTCATCTCGCCCTCGGTCGACGGGACGATGACGCTGACGACCTCGCCCGAGAACAGGATGCGCTCCGGCGAGACGAGTTCGAACTTGAAGGTGGCCATCGCCTGTCTTTTCCTCCGACCTCGCCCCGGCCGCGGATACCGGGCGCGGGGCTTGCCAGATCTGTCAACAACCTATGCCCGGCATGGTTCCGGGCAGCAGCAGCCGCCCGGAAGCCGGTCGCGAGAGGCTTACGCGGCCTCGGCGGCCAGGCGCTGCGCCTTTTCGACGGCTTCCTCGATCGAGCCGACCATGTAGAAGGCCGCTTCCGGCAGGTGGTCGTACTTGCCCTCGATCAGGCCCTTGAAGCCCTTGATCGTGTCCTCGAGCGGGACGAGCTTGCCGGGCGAGCCGGTGAAGACCTCGGCGACGAAGAAGGGCTGCGACATGAAGCGCTCGATCTTGCGGGCGCGCGCCACCGTCATCTTATCGTCTTCGGAGAGCTCGTCCATGCCGAGGATCGCGATGATGTCCTGCAGCGACTTGTAGCGCTGCAGCGTCTGCTGGACAGCCGTCGCGACGGCGTAATGCTCCTCGCCGACGATGTCGGCCGAGAGCATGCGCGAGGTCGAGTCGAGCGGATCGACCGCCGGGTAGATGCCCTTTTCCGCGATCGAACGCGACAGCACCGTACGGGCGTCCAGGTGGGCGAAGGAGGTCGCGGGCGCCGGGTCGGTCAGGTCGTCGGCCGGGACGTAGATCGCCTGCACCGAGGTGATCGAGCCCTTGTTGGTGGTGGTGATGCGCTCCTGCAGGTTGCCCATGTCGGTCGCCAGCGTCGGCTGGTAGCCCACCGCCGAGGGAATGCGGCCGAGCAGCGCGGACACTTCCGAGCCGGCCTGCGTGAAGCGGAAGATGTTGTCGACGAAGAACAGAACGTCCTGGCCCTTGTCGCGGAAGTCCTCGGCGATGGTCAGGCCGGCGAGAGCGACGCGCATGCGGGCGCCCGGGGGCTCGTTCATCTGGCCGTAGACCAGCGCGCACTTGGAGCCAGCGGTCGAACCGTTGTTCTCCTTCGGGTTCTTGTTGACGTTGGACTCGATCATCTCGTGATAGAGGTCGTTGCCCTCACGGGTACGCTCGCCGACGCCGGCGAACACCGAGTAGCCGCCATGCGCCTTCGCGACGTTGTTGATCAGCTCCATGATCAGCACGGTCTTGCCGACGCCGGCGCCGCCGAACAGGCCGACCTTGCCGCCCTTGGCATAGGGCGCCAGCAGGTCGACGACCTTGATGCCGGTGACCAGGATCTGGGCTTCCGTCGCCTGATCGGCATAGGACGGAGCCGGCTGGTGAATGCCGCGCCGGGCGGTGGTCAGGATCGGGCCGGCCTCGTCGACCGGCTCGCCGATGACGTTCATGATGCGGCCGAGCGTCTCGTCGCCGACCGGAACCGCGATCGGCGCGCCGGTGTCGGTGACGGACTGGCCGCGGACCAGACCTTCGGTGGCATCCATCGCGATGGTGCGGACGGTGTTCTCGCCGAGATGCTGGGCGACCTCGAGGACGAGGCGGTTGCCGAGGTTGTCGGTCTCGAGCGCGTTCAGAATCTCCGGCAGGACGCCGTCGAACTGCACGTCGACGACCGCGCCGATGACCTGGGTAACGCGGCCGGTGCCGGTGTTGGCGGGCTTCTCGGCGGTCTTCGTCTTGGTGGTCTTGGTAGCGGCTTTGGCCATGGTGGAACCTCGGGACTAGCGCATTCGGATGTAGCGGCAGCCGGCGGATCGCTCCACCGGCGAAAGATTAGGCGGTTATAGCGCTTCCGCGCCGGAGATGATCTCGATCAGTTCCTTGGTGATCATCGCCTGGCGCGAGCGGTTGTAGATCTGCGTCTGCTTCTTGATCATCTCGCCGGCGTTGCGCGTGGCGGAATCCATCGCCGACATGCGCGCGCCCTGTTCGGAGGCGGCGTTCTCGAGCAGCCCGCGCAGAATCTGGACGGTCAGGTTGCGCGGCAGCAGCGCTTCCAGGATCTCGCCCTCGTCCGGCTCGTAATCATACACCGCGTCGGTCTGCTTCGTCCCTTCCGGGATCTCGGCCGGGATGATGCGCTGCGCCGTCGGGATCTGGGCGATCACCGAGCGGAAGCGCGAGAAGAACAGCGTCGCGACGTCGAACTCGCCATTGCCGAAACGCGCCAGCACATTCTGGGCGATCGTCTCCGCATTGACGAAGCCGACCTGCTTGAACTCGCGCAGATCGATGAACTCGATGATCTCGGCCGCGAACTGCCGGCGCAGGATATCGTAGCCCTTCTTGCCGACGCAGATGATCTTGACCGTCTTGCCCTCGGCCTTCAGCGCCAGCGCCTTGTCGCGAGCGAGACGCGCGATCGACGAGTTGAAGGCGCCGCACAGACCGCGCTCGGCGGTCAGAACCAGCAGCAGATGCACCTTGTCGGAGCCCGTGCCCGCGATCAGGCGCGGGGCGCTCGAACCCGAGACGCCGGACGCGAGATTCGACAGCACCGTCTCCATGCGCTCGGCATAGGGGCGCGCGGCCTCGGCTGCCGACTGCGCGCGGCGCAGCTTGGCGGCCGCGACCATCTGCATGGCCTTGGTGATCTTCTGCGTCGACTTCACCGAAGCGATGCGGTTTCTAAGGTCCTTCAAAGAAGGCATGTGGCGCTCTCACCCCGTCATGGTCGAAACTGACCATCTACGTCTCATTCCGTCATGCCCGGGCTTGTCCCGGGCACCCATGTCCTCACTCCCGCCCGCCTTGCTCGATCGGCCGCAAGGCGTGAATGGTCGGCGCAAGGCCGACCAAGACGGGAAGCCCGCCCTCAGGCGAAGGACTTCGCGAAGCCCTCGACGATGTCCTTGAGCTTGGCGGCGTTGGCGTCCGACAGGTCCTTCGACGTGCCGATCTCGTTCAGCATGTCGGCATGCTTGCCGCGCACCAGCGAGAGCAGGCCGTCCTCGAAGGCGCGGACCTTGCTGACCGGGAGCGCATCGAGATAGCCGTTCACGCCGGCATAGATCACGACGACCTGCTCTTCCATCTTCAGCGGCGAGAACTGCGGCTGCTTCAGAAGCTCGGTCAGGCGGGCGCCGCGGTTGAGCAGGCGCTGCGTGACCGCGTCGAGGTCCGAGCCGAACTGGGCGAAGGCGGCCATCTCGCGATACTGGGCAAGCTCGCCCTTGATCTTGCCGGCGACCTTCTTGGTGGCCTTGGTCTGCGCCGAGGAGCCGACACGCGACACCGAGAGGCCGACGTTCACCGCCGGGCGGATGCCCTGGTAGAACAGGTCCGTCTCCAGGAAGATCTGGCCGTCGGTGATCGAGATCACGTTGGTCGGGATATAGGCCGAGACGTCGTTCGCCTGGGTCTCGATGACCGGCAGCGCCGTCAGCGAGCCGAGGCCGGCGGCCTCGCCCATCTTCGCCGCGCGCTCGAGCAGGCGGGAGTGAAGATAGAACACGTCGCCCGGATAGGCCTCGCGGCCCGGCGGGCGGCGCAGCAGCAGCGACATCTGGCGGTAGGCGACGGCCTGCTTGGAAAGGTCGTCATAGATGATGACGGCGTGCATGCCGTTGTCGCGGAAGAACTCGCCCATGGCGCAGCCGGCGAAGGGGGCCAGGAACTGCATCGGGGCGGCGTCCGAGGCGGTGGCCGCAACGACGATGGAATATTCCATCGCGCCACGCTCCTCGAGCACCTTCACGAGCTGGGCGACGGTCGAGCGCTTCTGGCCGACGGCGACGTAGACGCAGTAGAGCTTCTGGCTCTCCGGGGCGCCTTCGACGTTGAGGGGCTTCTGGTTGAGGATCGTGTCGAGCGCCAGGGCGGTCTTGCCGGTCTGGCGGTCGCCGATGATCAGCTCGCGCTGGCCGCGGCCGATCGGGATCAGGGCGTCAACCGCCTTGAGGCCGGTCGCCATCGGCTCATGCACCGACTTGCGCGGGATGATGCCGGGCGCCTTGACGTCGACGCGGGCGCGGGTCTTGGCCTTGATCGGGCCCTTGCCGTCGATCGGATTGCCGAGCGCGTCGACGACGCGGCCGAGCAGCTCCTTGCCGACGGGAACGTCGACGATGGCGCCGGTGCGCTTGACGGTCTGGCCTTCCTTGATCTCGCGGTCGGAACCGAAGATCACGACGCCGACATTGTCGCTCTCGAGGTTGAGCGCCATGCCGCGCACGCCGGACTCGAACTCGACCATCTCACCGGCCTGGACCTTGTCGAGGCCGTAGACGCGGGCGATGCCGTCGCCGACGGAGAGAACCTGGCCGACCTCGGTGACCGACGCTTCGGAGCCGAAGTTCGAAATCTGGGCCTTCAGGATGGCGGAGATTTCAGCGGGGCGGATGTCCATCAGCCGACCTCTTTCATGGCAAGACGAATTGAATTGAGCTTGGTTTTCAGCGAGGCGTCGACCATGCGGGAGCCCATCTTGACGATGAGCCCGCCGATCAGGGCCGGGTCGATCTTGATCGAGACGTCGACATCCTTGCCGGCGACGCCCTTCAGCGCCGCGCGGATCTCGTCGACGCGCTTGGCCGTGGGCTGCTCGGCGACCGTCACCTCGGCGGAGACGATGCCCTTGGCCTCGGCGACCAGACGCTTGTAGCCGGCGATCATGCCCGGCAGCGCGAAGAGACGGCGCTTGCTGGCGACGAGGCCGATGAAATTGGCGGCGATGCCGGTGATGCCGGCCTTTTCGAGCACGGCCTTGATCGCCGCGACCTGCTCCTCGGCGGTGAAGGCCGGGCTCTCGATCAGGCGGGTCAAGTCGGCGCTCTCGGCGAGCAGGCCGTTGAAGCTATCCAGAGCGGCCGCGACAGCGTCGATCGCGCCTGCCTCCTGAGCCAACTCGAACAGAGCGGTGGCATAGCGCTGAGCTACGCCCGACACCAATGTCCCCTGCGATCCGCCTTCAGCCACGCTTCCCGTCTCTCGTTTCAAGGGACCACACCGGCGACCTTCCTGACGAAGGTGGAGTGTATGCTCCCGACACTGCGAGTATCATAGGCGCAAAGTCGGCAAGACGACTTCGCGACCGAAATGTGGCGGTGCACTAGCATGCGGTTCCGGGCCGCGCAATCGCTGATTGGCCCCCGCAAGCGGCGATTTTGCCGCGCCTTTCACCTCTTCAAAGGAAGCTTTGCGGATCGACGTCGACCGCGACGCGGATCGAGCCCTTGGACCGGGGCGCCCGTTTCAGCCAGCCGCGCAGATAGTCCTGCAGGTTGATCTCGCGCGCCGTCTTGACGATCAGGCGCATGCGATGGCGCCCGCGCAGCACCGCAAGCGGCGCTTCCGCCGGCCCGAGCACCATGATTCCGTCGCCGGCATCCGCACAGCGCGCCAGCGCCCGCGCATGGCTTTCGGCCTCGGCCTGGCTGTTGGCGGAGACGATCAGCGCCGCCAGTCGCCCGAAGGGCGGCAGCCCCGCAGCCTCCCGCGACACCTCCTCTGCGGCATAAAAGCGCTCCGGGTCGCCCGAGATCAGCGCCTTGAGCACGGGATGCTCCGGGTCATGCGTCTGAAGCAGGGCGCGGCCGGGCTTTTCGCCCCGCCCTGCGCGGCCCGTGACCTGCCTGAGCGCCTGGAACGTCCGCTCGGCTGCGCGCGGATCGCCGGATGTGAGGCCGAGATCGGCGTCGACGACCCCGACCAGCGTCATTCCCGGAAAATTATGGCCCTTGGCGACGAGCTGGGTGCCGATGACGATGTCGAATTCGCCCTCGGCCACCGCCATCAGCTCGGTCTTCAGGCGCTCCGTCCCGCCCGGAAAATCGCTGGACAGCACGATCGAACGCGCCTGTGGAAAAAGCGTCGCGACCTCCTCGGCCAGCCGCTCGACCCCCGGCCCGCAGGCGACGAGGCTCTCAGGCTTGTGGCAGGCCGGGCATTCATGCGGCCGGCGCTCGACATGGCCGCAATGGTGGCAGACCAGCGCCCGCCGGAAGCGATGGTCGACCAGCCAGGCCGAGCAGTTCGGGCACTGGAAGCGATGGCCGCAATCGCGGCACAGCGTCAGCGGCGCATAGCCGCGCCGGTTGAGGAAGAGCAGCGATTGCTCCTTGGCCTCGATATTGGTCTCGATCGCCTTGACCAGCGCCCCCGAAAGCCAGCGCCCGCGCTCCGGCTTGTCGCGGCGCAGATCGACGAGCCCGAGCACGGGCAATTCGCGGCCGCCGAAGCGTTCCGGCAGCTTGAGATGGGCATAGCGCCCGCGCTCGGCATTGACGCGAGTCTCCAGCGAAGGCGTCGCGGAAGCCAGCACCACCGGCGCATTCTCGATCCGGCCGCGCACCACCGCCATGTCGCGGGCGTGATAGGAGACGCCGTCCTCCTGCTTGTAGGCGCTCTCATGCTCCTCATCGACGACGATCAGGCCGAGATCGCTATAGGGCAGGAACAAAGCCGAGCGCGCGCCGGCCACGACCTTGGCCTCGCCCGATGCAATCGCCGCCTGCAGCCGCTCGCGCTTGCGGCCCGTCACGGCCGAGTGCCAGAGGCCCGGCCTGACGCCGAAGCGGGCTTCGAACCGGTCGATGAATTGCGCGGTCAAGGCGATCTCGGGCATCAGGATCAGGCTCTGCCGGCCGAGCCGAACCGCCTCCGCCACCGCCTCGAAATAGACCTCGGTCTTGCCCGAACCGGTGACGCCTTCGAGCAGCGAGACGCCGAACGCCTTCGCCTGCACCGACGCGACCAGCGCCTGCGCAACCTCCGCCTGCCCTTCGGAGAGGTCCGGCACGGCATGGTCGGGATCGGGCAAGGCCGCGATCGCCTCGCGCGGCAAGGGCTCGACGATGAAGGTGCCGGCATCGACGAGGGAATCGATTACCGCCGCGCTGACGGACGCAGCCTCGGCCAAAGCCGATTTCCCGATCAGCAGACCACCTTCCGCCGCCGCAATGGCCCGCGCCCGCGCCGGCGTCATCCGGCCCGGCGGAGGACCTGCGAGCCTCACCCCAAGCTTCGGCCGCTCGGGCGTGTCGTCCGGTTGCCGACGCAGTGCCAGCGCCAGCACCGAACCTTTCGGTGCGAGCGTGTACCAGGCGACCCAGTCGACGAGCTTGCGCAGCGCCGGATCGAGCGGCGGCATGTCGTATTTGCCGGTGACCTTCTTGAGATTGCCGCCGCGCCCGGAGCCGACATCCCAGACCACGCCGACGATCTCGCGCGGACCGAGCGGCACCTGCACGACATCGCCGGGCTTCAGCACGAGCCCGGCCGGCACGGCATAGCTATAGGCCTGATCGAGCCCGAGCGGGATCAGCACGTCCACCGTGCCGCCTTCGATCATGTCCGCCGTCTCATCCATCGCGCCAGTGTCTAGCATCGATTCGGCTGCTGTTAAGGCAGGAGCGTCATGCTTCCACGATGACCGATTTCGATAGCTTCCGGCGCGACTGGCTTTCGCACCTCGCGGCCGAGCGGCGCCTCTCGCCGAAGACGCTGGAGGCCTATGCGCGCGATCTCGGCCAGTTCCACGCTTTCCTGACCGAGCATCTCGGCGGCGCGCCCTCACTTTCCGATATCGCTGCGCTCAAGCCCGTCGACCTGCGCGCCTTCCTCGGCCAGCGCCGCCGCGACGGCGTCGGCAACCGCACGCTGATGCGCCAGCTCGCGGCGCTCCGCTCCTTCGCCCGCTTCGGCGAGCGCCAGGGCAGGCTCACCGCTGCCGCCTTCGCCGCGACGCGCGGCCCGCGCCTCGGCAAGTCGCTGCCGCGCCCGCTCGAACCCACCGCCGCCCGCGCCGTCACCCAGGCCGATACCCGCGCCGGCGAGGAACGCGCGCCATGGATCCTCGCCCGCGACGCCGCCGTGCTCGGCCTGCTCTATGGCAGCGGCCTGCGCATATCGGAGGCGCTCTCGCTCGCCCGCACCCAGGCGCCGCTTCAGGCCGGCGATACGCTGACCGTGATCGGCAAAGGCAGCAAGACCCGAATGGTGCCGGTGCTGCCCGTCGTGATCGCGGCCATCGCCGAATATCTCAAGCTTTGCCCCTGGCGATTGCCGCCGGAAGGGCCGCTCTTCGTCGGCGCCAAGGGCGGCCCGCTCTCGCCCCGCATCATCCAGCTCGCGGTCGAAGGCCTGCGCGGCGCGCTCGGCCTGCCTTCCTCGGCCACGCCGCATTCCCTGCGCCACTCCTTCGCGACGCATCTGCTCGGCCGCGGCGGCGATTTGCGCGCGATCCAGGAACTGCTCGGCCATGCCTCGCTGTCGACGACGCAGATCTATACCCGCATCGATTCCGCCCGCCTGATGGCGGCCTATGACGCCGCTCATCCGCGCGCCGGGCGCTAGACCCGCATCGCCCTCTTGCTGCCCAAACGGAAAGCCTTAAACAGCGCCGCCACCATGGCCCTGCGAGGTGATTCGTGTCCGACTCCGTCGAAACGCCCCAGAGCGGCAACAAGCGCGTCGCGCTGCTGATCGCGCTGCTCGCGCTCACGCTCGCTTTCTCGGAGATCGGCGGCAAGAATGCCGAGCAGGAGGCCGTCGCCAAGAATATCGAGGCCTCCAATCTCTGGGCCTTCTTCCAGGCCAAGACGATCCGCGGCACGACCGTGCGCACCGCCGCCGAGGCCATGGAGGTCGAACTTGCCGGCATCACCGACGAAGCCGTCCGGCAGCGCCTGACCAAGCGCATCGAGAGTTGGAAACAGACCGTCGCGCGCTACGATTCCGAGCCAGAGACCAATGAAGGCCGCAAGGAGCTCGCCGCCCGTGCCAAGACGGCTGAGGCGCAACGCGACATCGCCGCCGCCCGCGACGACAAGTTCGACATCGCTTCGGGCATGATCCAGATCGCCATCGTGATTTCATCCGCCGCGATCATAACCGGCGTCGGACTTCTCGCCGCGACCGGCGGCCTGCTCGGCCTCGCCGGCATCGCGCTGATGGCGCTGGCCCAGTTCGCGCCGACCGCTCTGTTCTGACGGCCTTACCGGGCCCGCCGCAGGCGCGGATCGACGGCATCGCGCAGGCCGTCGCCGAGCAGGTTGAAGCCCAGCACGGTCAAGGCGATCGCGGCGCCCGGAAAGATCGCGAGCCAGGGCTGCGCCGCCATGAAGGTCTGCGCCTCATTGAGCATCCGCCCCCAGGAGGGGTTCGGCGGCTGCGTGCCGAGCCCGAGATAGGACAGCCCCGCCTCCGCCAGCACCGCAAGCGCGAACTGAATCGTCGCCTGCACCACCAGGATGCCGGCGATGTTGGACAGGACATGGCGGAGCGTGATCTGCCGGTTGTTCAGGCCTGCCGCTCGCGCCGCCTGGATGAAATCCTGCGCCCAGACCTGCAGGGCCGCGCCGCGCGCCAGCCGGGCGAAATAAGGCAGGTTCAGCACGGCGATGGCAACGACGGCATTGAGCATGCCCGGCCCCGCGATCGCGGTCATCATGATCGCGGTCAGCACCGCCGGGAAGGCGTGGGTGAAATCGGCCGTGCGCATGATCGCATGGTCGAGGATGCCGTCGCGCCGGACGGCGGCCGCAAGCCCCAGCGTCGTCCCGACGACCATGCCGATCCCGACCGCACCGAGGCCCACCGCCAGCGAATTGCGCGCGCCGACCATGATCATCGAGAACACGTCACGGCCAAACTGGTCGGTGCCGAACCAGTTCGCGGCCGACGGCCCTTTCAACCGGTTGAGGATCATCATTTGCGTCGGCTGGTAGGGCGTCCAGACATAGGAGACCAGCGCCGCCGCGATGACGAGCGCCGCCAACACCGCCCCGATCACGAAGGACGGCGCGAGCCACCAGTGCCGCTTGCCCCCCGGCGCCTTGTCCTGAACCGCGCTCATGACTGCCTCAGGCGCGGATCGATCAGCCCGTAGAGCAGTTCGACCGCGAAATTGATCAGGATCGCCAGCCCGGCGAAGAGCATGACGAGGTCCTTGACCACGATCAGATCGTGCTGGGCGATGGCCTGGAAAACGAGCCGCCCCAACCCCGGCAGGGCGAAGACGTTCTCGATGATGATCGCCCCGGCGATCAGCACGGAGAACTGAAGGCCGAGGATGGTGACGACCGGGATCAGCGCGTTGCGCAGCGCATGCCGGCGCATCGTCGTGCCTTCGCTCAGGCCCTTGGCGCGGGCGGTGCGAACGAAATCCTCCTGCAGCGTGTCGAGCATCGAGGAGCGCGTCACCCGCGCGATGATCGCCGCCTGCGGCAGTGCGAGCGCCAATGCCGGCATCAGGAGAGCTTTCAGCGAAACACCGAGCCCCGCCTGCCAGCCCGGGAAACCGCCGGCAGGCAGCCAGCCGAGCCCGACCGCGAAGACGAGCACGAGCAACAGGCCGAACCAGAAATTCGGGATCGCCAACCCGGCCTGCGCGAAAACCATCACCCCGGCATCGGCCAGCCTGCCATGACGCGAGGCCGCGAGCATGCCGAGCGGGATGCCGATCGCGGTGGCCAGCACGATCGCCATCAGCGCGAGCGGCAGCGTCACCGCCATGCGCTCGGTGATGAGCTGCAGCACCGGCACGCGGTAGGTATAGCTCTGCCCGAGATCGCCGGTGACCAACCCGCCGAGCCAGATGAAGAAGCGCAGCGCCGCCGGCTTGTCGAGCCCCATCTCGGCCCGGAGCGCGGCGAGCGCCTCGGGCGCGGCATTGAGGCCGAGCGTCACCGCTGCCGGATCGCCCGGCAGGATCTCGAGCACGACAAAGATCACCAGCGCTGCCGCGAGCAGGGTCAGCGCCAGCGCGACGAGCCGGCGCAGGATATAGCCGATCACGCCCTGCCCCCACCCACGGGGTCATCCCGGACAAGCGGCGAAGCCGCGCCGATCCGGGATCCATGCCGGAACGCTTCCGACAAAGGCTCAGGCATGGATCCCGGGTCTCCCTGCGGTCGCCCGGGATGACCCGATTTGGACCGTGACGATAGCCTCACCGCCAGCGCAGTTCCGCCAACGGCGTCACCGGCAGCGGCCAGTCGGTCCATAGGCCCTCCAGCGCGGCGTTCGCCACCGTGATCTTCGGCAGGATGAACAGGAAACCGTTGACCGCATCGCGCGCCAGCTTCTCCTGCGCCTGCTTGTAGAGCGCATTGCGCTCCGCTTCCGGCAGGGTCACCGCAATCTTGGCGATCAACGCCTTGAACTCCGGATCCTTGTACTGGAAGTAGTAGCCGTCGCGGGCATAGATATCGATGTCGAGCGGCTCGGTATGCGCGATGATGCTGAGATCGTAATCCTTGTTGCGGAAGACGCGCTCGAGCCATTGCGGGAATTCGAGCGGTTCGATCGCCGCGTTGATACCGACCTGCGCGAGCAGCGCCGCGACGATTTCGCCGGAGCGGCGGGCATAGGAGGGCGGCGGCAGCTTCAGCGTGCAGTTGAAGCCGTTCGGGAAGCCCGCCTCCTTGAGCAGCGCCTTGGCCTTGGCGGGGTCGTAAGGGTAGGTGTTGGTGAGATCGACATAGGCCGGATGCAGCGGCGAGAAATGGCTGCCGATCAGGTTCACGTCGAAGCCGTAGACGCCGAGCGCGATGGTCTTGCGGTCGAGAGCATGCGCGATGGCCTGCCGGACCTTGAGATTGTCGAAGGGCGGCTTGGCATTGTTGGTGCCGAGCACCGTCTCGCCCTCGGTGCCGCCGATCGTGACCTTGAGCTTGGCATCGGCCTTGAGCTGCGGCACCGCCTCCGGCGCCGAAAGATTGGTATGGGCATCCACATCGCCGGCCCTGAGCGCCGCGACCTGAGCCTGCGGATCGGACATGAAGCGGAAAATCGCCTTGGCCAGCGCCGGCTTCTCGCCCCAGTAGCCGTCGTTGCGCGCGAGTTCGAGCCGGTCGCCACGGTTCCAGCGCACGAACTTGAACGGGCCGGTGCCGACCGGATTGGTCTTGTTGTTGGCGGCCGTAGCCGGCGCCACGATCACCGCATCGCCCCAGGCAAGGCCGAAGAGGAAATTCGCGGTCGGCTGCTTCAGCTTGATCACCACGGTCGCCGGGTCCGGCGTGGTGATCTCGGCGATCGGCGTGAAGAGCTGGCGCTGGGCATTGGTCGAATCGGGTGCAACCGCGCGCTCGAACGAGAACTTCACCTGCTCGGCGGTGAAGGGCGTGTCGTCGTGGAACTTCGCGCCCTGCCGCAGCTTGAAGCGATAGGTGACGTTGTCGTCGGCGATCTGCCAGCTCTCGGCGAGGCAGGGCTGCAGCTTGCCGGTCCGGTCGATCTTGACCAGGCCTTCGAAGATGTTCTGCAGCGTCACCTCGCGGATCGCCTGCGCGGCGCCGGAAGTCGGATCCAGCGTGGGCGGCTCCAGCGTCTGGGCGATGGTCACGCTGTCTTTTGCCTGCGCCAGTGCGACGACGGGAAGCTGTGCCGCCAGCGCTGCCAGTCCCGCCCCTGCCAGGAGTTCACGCCGCGTCGTCATATCCATCGCTCCGATGCCGTTGCGGCGCGAGGATGGCGCGGGAGATGCGACAAGCGCAAGTCTGGTTCCGAAGCAATCCCCGGCAGGGAGCGGCGGTCGTCTGGCGCACTAGTATACCAGGTGATTGACCCCCGCCGCGGCCGGCTCTAGAGATCGGGGCGACCGATGGAGATGCCCATGCTGCTGCACGACGATCGCCTCTTCCCCGCCGATCCGGTGACGCGCGGCATCGCGCGCCGGCTCTTCGCCACGGTCCGCGACCTGCCGATCATCTCGCCGCACGGCCATACCGACCCGCGCTGGTATGCCGAGGACAATGCCTTTCCCGATCCGGCGACCCTCTTCGTCAAGCCGGACCATTATATCTTCCGCATGCTCTACTCGCAGGGCGTCCGGCTGGAGCAACTCGGCATCGCCCGGAAGGATGGGGGCGAGGTCGAGACCGATCCGCGCAAGATCTGGAAGCTCTTCGCCGAGCACTGGCACCTGTTCCGGGGCACGCCGACGCGGCTCTGGTTCGAGCACGCGACTTCGACCGTCTTCGGCATCAACGAGCGCCTGACGCCTGAAAACGCCGACAAGATCTACGACAGGATCGCTGCGAAGCTGGAAGAGCCGGAGCTGCGCCCCCGCGCCCTGTTCGAGCGCTTCAACATCGAGGCGATCAGCACGACCGAGGGCGCGCTCGACGATCTGCGCTGGCACGACATGGTCCGCGAGTCCGGCTGGGGCGGCAAGGTCGTCACCGCCTACCGGCCCGACAGCGTCGTCGATCCCGAATTCGAGGGCTTTTCGGACAATCTCGAAAAACTGGGCGAACTGACCGGTGAGGATATCGGTTCCTGGACCGGCTATCTCGCCGCTCACCGGAAGCGGCGCGCCTATTTCAAGGAGCGTGGCGCCACTTCCTCGGATCACGGCCATGCCACCGCCCGCACCGCCAATCTCTCGGATGCGGATGCCGAGAAGCTCTACGCCAAGATCCTCAAGGGCAAGGTTTCGGCCAAGGACGCCGATCTCTTCCGCGGCCAGATGCTGACCGAGATGGCGAAGATGAGCCTCGATGACGGGCTCGTGCTCCAGATCCACCCCGGCTCCCATCGCAACCACAACGCCGCGCTGTTCGAGCATTTCGGCCGCGACATGGGCTGCGATATCCCGACGCAGACCAACTATGTCGAAGCACTGAAGCCGTTGCTCGACGCCGTCGGCAACGAACCGAACCTCACCGTCATCGCCTTCACCCTGGATGAGACAGCCTATTCGCGCGAGCTCGCTCCCCTCGCCGGGCATTATCCGGCGCTTCGGCTTGGGCCGGGCTGGTGGTTCCTCGATGCGCCGGAAGCCATGCTGCGCTTCCGCGAGCTGACCACCGAGACGGCCGGCTTCTACAACACCGTCGGCTTCAACGACGACACCCGCGCCTATCTCTCGATCCCCGCCCGGCACGACGTCGCGCGCCGCGTCGACTGCGCCTATCTCGCCAAGGTCGTCGCCGAGCACCGGCTGGAAGAGGATGAGGCTGCCGAGGTCGCCTATGACCTCGCCTATCGCCTCGCCAAGGAGGCCTACAAGCTGTGACCCGCCTCTCCGCCGCCACGCTCGCCGGCCTGCCGGCCTCGGTTCGCCGCCCGGCCTATGACCGCACCGCGCTCAAGCCCGGCATCGTCCATCTCGGCCTCGGCGCCTTCGCCCGCGGCCATCTCGCCGAATATACCGAGGACGCGTTGGAGAAGCGCTTCGGCGCCTGGGGCATCACCGGCGCCAGCCTCCAGCGTCCGGACCAGCGCGACCGGCTGAAACCGCAGGACGGGCTCTATACGCTGCTCAAGCTCGCCCCGACCGGGCCGGAACTGCGCGTCATCGGCTCGGTGCTTGACGTGCTCGTCGCGCCCGAAAGCCCCTCCGCTCTCATCGCCCGGCTGGCCGCGCCCGAGACCCGCATCGTCTCGCTCACCGTCACCGAGAAGGGCTATTGCCACGATCCCGCGACCGGCAGGCTCAAGGCCGATCATCCCGATATCGTCCACGATCTCGCCAACCCGCAGGCCCCGCGCTCGGCCGTCGGCATCCTCGTCGCCGGCCTGAAGGCGCGCCGCGATGCGGGGCTTGGCCCGTTTACCGCGCTCTGCTGCGACAATCTTCCCTCCAACGGCCATGTCCTGCGCGGCCTCGTCCGCGACTTCGCAGCGCTGACCGACGACAAGCTCGCCGCCTGGATCGAGGCCAACGGCGCCTTCCCCGCGACGATGGTCGACCGCATCGTGCCGGCGACGACCGAGGCCGACCTCGCCGAAGTCGCCAGGCTGATCGGCGCCGAGGACGCCGCCCCCGTCATCGGCGAGCCCTTCCGGCAATGGGCGATCCAGGACGTCTTCGCCGCCGGCCGCCCGGACTGGCATGAGGTGGGCGCGCAGATGGTCTCGGAGGTCGCGCCCTTCGAGTTCATGAAGCTGCGCATGCTCAACGGGGCGCATTCTTCGCTCGCCTATCTCGGTTATCTCGCCGGCCACGAGACGGTGGCCGAGGCGAGCGGCGATCCCGTCCTCGCCCGCTTCCTTGGGGGGCTCTGGGCCGAGATCATCCCGACCGTGCCGGCGCCGCAGGGCGTTGTCCTGGCCGATTACGCCAATGCTCTCCTCGCCCGCTTCCAAAACCCGGCGATCCGCCACCGCACCTGGCAGATCGCCATGGACGGTTCGCAGAAGCTGCCGCAGCGCCTGCTCTGTACCATCCGCGAGCGGCTGAAGGCCGAGGCCGGAATCGACCATCTCGCGCTCGGCGTCGCCGCCTGGATGCGCTACGTCACCGGCACCGACGAAAAGGGCGGCGCCATCGACGTGCGCGATCCGCTTGTTGCGGAGCTCAAGCGCCACACGGAAGCTGCCGGGCGCGATCCGAAAGCGCTGGTCGAGGCGCTCACCGGCATCGAGGCGATCTTCGGAACCGACCTGCCGGGCAACGAGCGCTTCACTAAGCCGGTCACCGCGCACCTCGCCTCGCTCCTCGACAAAGGCGCGAAGGCGACGGCAGCGAGCTTGGGCTAAGCCCTCAGCGTCATTCTCGGGCGAAGCCCAGCTTCGACCCGAGAATCTCGTGACAAGAAGGTTCCGGGAGCCTCATCCGGGACGAGATGCTCGGGTCAAGCCCGAGCATGACGGCCTCCCGCCCCCTTGATCCGCGCCGGCATCCAGCGCCAGATGCGCCCGATGCCTCGCGCGCTCACCCTCGTCGTCTCGCTCTTCACCGCCGCCACCGCCCTGGCGCAGGAGCCGCCGCGCATCGCCATTCCCAATCTCTGGGACCCGCGCATCCGGCTCGACCGGCCCGAGCCCGGCCCGCCGCGCGTCGTGCGCTTCCTCACTGACGACGATTATCCACCCTTCCATTTCGCCGGGCCGGATGGCGCTCTGACCGGCTTCTCGGTCGAGCTCGCCCGTACCGTCTGCGAGAAACTGGGCTGGACCTGCACGATCCAGCCGCGCCGCTTCGATACCCTCACGGACTCGCTCGCCGAGGGGCGGGGCGACGTACTCGCCGCCGCGATGAACCTGACGCCGGCCCTGCGCGGGCGCTTCGCGGCGAGCCATCTCTATTTCCGCGCGCCCGCCCGCTTCGTCACCACGCGCGGCAACGCCCGGGCAGCACTCGACGGCGCGGCCCTGCAGGGGCGGCGCGTCGCGGTCGTCTCCGGCACGGCCCATCAAGCCTTTCTCGAGCGGCTGATGCCCTTCGTGCAGCGCCGCGAAAGCACCGACCTCAACGCCGCGGTGGCAGCGCTGCGCAGCGGCGAGGCGGAATATGTCTTCGGCGACGGCGTGGCCTTGTCGCTGGCGCTCGCCGGCAGCGGCGGCGAGTTCGCCTTCTCCGGCGGGCCCTATCTGGAAAGCCGCTATTTCGGCGAGGGCGTCGCCTTCCTGCTGCGCAAGGACGACCCCGCCCTGAAGCGCGCCATCGACTACGCGCTGCAGGGGCTCTGGGACGACGGGACCTATGCCCGCCTCTATCTGCGCTTCTTCCCGGTCAGTCCTTACTGACCGTCAGGGCGCGTTGCTGGCCAATGCCTGCTTGGCAACCGCCGCAAGCCAGCCCGAGGTCGCCGGCAGGATCGCATCGTTGAAATCATAGCGATCATTGTGCAACGCGCCGCCATTCACCGCCGGGCCATTGCCCATCCAGATATAGCAACCCGGGCGCTTCTCCAGGAAATAGGCGAAATCCTCGCCGGTCGTACTGGCCTTCATGTCGCGCCGGACGATCAGCCCTGCGGCCTCTCCGGCAGCGGCGGCCATGTCCTCTTCCGGCGGCGTGTTGATCGTCGCGACGCCGTAGGTGAACTCGACCTCGGCCGTCATCTCGAAGGTCGCGGCGATATTCTGCGCGATGCCGTTGAGCCGTGCCAGCAAGCGGTCTCGCACGGCCGGCACAAAGGTGCGGAAGGTGCCCTCGATGAAGACATTGGTCGGGATCTGGTTGGAGGCGAGCCCGCCATGCACCTGGCCGATCGAGACCACCGCCGATTCCATCGGATCGACATTGCGCGAGACGATCGTCTGCAGCGCGACGATGAGATGGCCCATCGCCACGATCGGGTCATGGCTCTGCTCGGGCAGGGCGGCGTGTCCCGCCTTGCCGGTCAGCGTGATCTTGAAGCGCCCGGGCTCGGACATCACCGGCCCGCGATGCACCGCGACGGTACCGGCTTCCAGCCCCGGCCAGTTATGCAGCGCGAAGACGCGCTCCATCGGGAAGCGCTCCAGCACGCCGTCATCCAGCATCGCGAGCGCGCCGCCCGTCCCCTCCTCGGCCGGCTGGAAGACGAACTGCACCGTGCCGCTCCAGCCGTCGTCCGCCTTGAGCAACGCCGCGGCGCCCAGGAGAGAGGTGGTGTGGCCGTCATGCCCGCAGGCATGCATCACGTTGGGGGTCTTCGACTTGTAGGGGACGTCGTTGACCTCCTGGATCGGCAATGCGTCCATGTCGGCGCGCAGGCCGACGGTGCGTTCGGACGAGCCCTTCGTCAGCGTCGCCACCACGCCATAGCCGCCGACATTGGCGGTGAAGGGCACGCCGAGCTCGGTCAGCTTCTCCTGCACGAAGGCACTGGTCATCTTCTCGTGGCGCCCGAGTTCGGGATGGGCGTGGAGATGTCGTCGCCATGCGGTCAGCTTGTCGAGCAGGTCGCGGTCCAAGGCGGCATCCTTTCAAAGGCGTGGTCAGATACGAAGGAGCCCAGACTATCCCCCACGGCCGGCACGGCAACCACGGAAAAGAGAAGCCCCTCATTCCCAGCAAGCGGCTTTGCCAGCGTCATTCTCGGGCGAAGCGAAGCGCAGACCCGAGAATCTCTCTCAGGATGGGCCTCCATGCATGAGCCCCTTCCGGGTCGAGATGCTCGGGGCGAGCCCGAGCATGACGAGCCCGCCCAAACGCGCGCATTGACTGTGCCCTTCGCAATCTGCGAAAGCCCGCAAACAATAGTTTGCAGATTGCGAACTCACAGGCCACCAGACGCGGAGAGGATACCCGCCCAAATGCCCGCCTTCGACGCAGCCCTCGTTGACGCCGCCCAGCGTTCGGCCGCCTGGCCGTTCGAGGAGGCGCGCAAGCTCGTGGCCCGCATCGAGAAATCCGGCAAGAAATCGGTGATCTTCGAAACCGGCTATGGCCCTTCGGGCCTGCCGCATATCGGCACCTTCGGCGAGGTCGCGCGCACCTCGATGGTCCGCCACGCCTTCCAGGTGCTGACCGGCAACACGATCCCGACCCGGCTCGTCGCCTTCTCGGACGACATGGACGGCCTGCGCAAGGTGCCGGACAACGTGCCTAACAAGGAGCTGCTCGCCGCCAATCTCGGCAAGCCCTTGACCGAGGTGCCGGACCCGTTCGGCACGCACGATAGCTTCGGCCGCCACAACAATGCGCGGCTCTGCGCCTTCCTCGACAGCTTCGGCTTCGATTACGAGTTCAAGTCCTCGACCGACTCGTATCGCGCCGGCGAGTTCGACGCGACGCTGCTCAAGATGCTCGCCCGTTACGATGCGGTGATGAAGATCATGCTGCCGACCTTGCGAGAAGAGCGGGCCGCGACCTATTCGCCCTTCCTGCCGATCCACCCGAAGACGCGCATCGTCATGCAGGTGCCGATCGACGAGGTCGATGTCGAGGCCGGGACCATCGCCTGGACCGATCCGCAGACGAAGGAGCACTTCGTCTCCCCGGTCACCGGCGGTCATGTGAAGCTGCAATGGAAGCCCGACTGGGCGATGCGCTGGGTCGCGCTCGGCGTCGATTACGAGATGGCCGGCAAGGACCTGATCGACTCGGTCAAGGTCTCCTCGCAGATCGCCCGCGCGCTCGACGGCACTCCACCGGAAGGCTTCAACTACGAGCTCTTCCTCGACGAGCAGGGCCAGAAGATCTCGAAGTCGAAGGGCAACGGCCTGACCATCGAGGACTGGCTGACCTATGGCCCGCCGGAGAGCCTGGCGCTCTACATGTTCCAGCGCCCGCGCGAGGCCAAGAAGCTCCACTTCGACGTGATCCCGCGCGCGGTCGACGAATACCTCCAGTTCCTCGGCGGCTATGAGCGGCAGGACTGGAAGAACCGGCTCGGCAACCCGGTCTGGCACATCCATGCCGGCGAGCCCCCGGCGCCCGAGGTCATCGCTTCCGGCGAAGGGGACAACACGGTCCGGACGCAGGTGACCTTCGGCCTGCTGATGAACCTCGTCGCCGTCGCGAATTCCGAGGACAAGGCCGTGCTCTGGGGCTTCCTCCAGCGCTATGCGCCGGGCATCTCGCCGGAGACCCATCCGCGCCTCGATGCGCTGGTCGGCTACGCGATCGCCTATTTCCGCGACTTCGTGAAGCCGGCGAAAAGCTATCGCCCGGCCGACGAGGTCGAGCGCGACGCCTTCGCCAAGCTCGACGCCGCCTTGGCCGCGCTGCCGGCCGATCCGACGCCCGAGATGGTGCAGGACACCGCGCTGGACGTCGCCCGCGCCATCCCGCGCTACCAGAATCTCACTGCCAAGAACGCGACGCCGGAACGGCCGGGCGTCTCCGGCGACTGGTGGAAAGCGATCTACCAGGTGATGTTCGGCGAGGATCAGGGCCCGCGCTTCGGCTCCTTCGCGGCGATCTACGGCCTGCCCAACACCCGCGCCCTGATCGCCAAGGCGCTGGCCGGCGATCTGGTGAGGGAGCACGCCGCCTTCCTGGCAGCGCGAAAGGGCTAGCGAAGGATGACCGGGACAGACGCCGTCGAACGTGCGATCCGCGCCCGCCGCGCGGTTCGCGCCTTCCTGCCTGACCCGGTCGAGCCCGCTCTCGTGCGCCGCCTGATCGATCTGGCGGCGCAGGCACCCTCCGGCACCAACATGCAGCCCTGGAAGCTCCGGGTGATCGGCCCGCAATCCCGGGCGCGTCTCGAAGCGGCACTGCTCGCCGCGCTCGATGCCGGCGGGCGCCCCGGCGTCGAGGAATACCGCTACTATCCCGCACAGTTCCGCGAACCCTATCTCGCCCGCCGCCGCAAGGTCGGCTGGGACCTCTACGGCCTGCTCGGCGTCGTGAAGGGCGATACCGAGGGCATGAAGCGGCAGACCGCGGCGAACCTGCGCTTCTTCGATGCGCCAGTCGCACTGATGCTGACGATCGACCGCGATCTCGAGATCGGCTCCTGGCTCGATCTCGGCATGTTCATCCAGACCCTGCTGGTCGCCGCGCAGGGCCATGGCCTCGATTCCTGTCCGCAGGCGATCTTCGCGCAGTTCCACCCGATCGTCCGGCGCGAACTCGCCATCCCCGAGAACGAGGTCGTGGTCTGCGGCATCGCCATCGGCAAGGCCGATCCCGGTGCGCCGGCCAACCGCCTCGTGCCCGAACGCGAGCCGGTCGAGGGTTTCACCACCTGGCTGGATTGAGCGGCGTCACGCGCCGGGCTGCGCCGCCGCATCCTTCCGGAACAGCCTGACGAGTGGTCCAACCAGCCAGTGCATGGCGACGATGGTGAGGCCACCGACGATCACCCCGAACACGGCCGCCAGAGCCGCTCCGGCCAGCCATTCGCCGGCACCGGCGAGTACTGCCGGCAAGGCGCGCCCAGCCGCGACCGCGAGATCGTGGACGCCATGCCCTAGTCCGGCGAGGCCATATTCTTCCAATCCATGGATGATGATGCCGCCGCCGACCCAGAGCATCGCGGCCGTGCCGACTGCGCCGAGCAGGCTCAGGAAATGCGGCATGGCGACGACGAGCCCGCGGCCGAAGGGCTGCGTCAGCCAGGACAGCGCGCGGTCGATCCCTCCCGCTTCGCCCGGCTTCAGCCTGCGCATCCCGAGCAGGCTCGTCGCCGGCCGCTGGTTGGCGGTGAGCGCCATGCCGGCATCGTCCGCCTTCACGATCAACGCGACCACGCCGTAGACGACGGCCGTGATGCCGATGCCGACGATGGCGAGCACCGCCGCCTTCATCCAGAAGGATTGGTCCGAGACGCCGGCCAGGGTGATCGCCATGATCTCGGCCGAGAGGATGAAATCGGTCTTCACCGCACCGGCGATCTTCTGCTGCTCCAGCGCTGCGGGATCGCCGATCGCCTCACCGGCCTTGCCCTCACCATGGGCGCCATGCGGCATGACCAGTTCCAGCAGCTTCTCGGCGCCCTCGAAGCAGAGGAAGACGCCACCTGCCATCAGCAGAGGCGTGATCGCCCAGGGTGCGATCAGCGCCAGCACGAGCGCGCCGGGCAGCAGGATGAGGAGCTTGTTGCGCAGCGAGCCCAGCGCGATCCGCCAGATGATCGGCAGTTCGCGCGCCGCAGCGAAGCCGACGGCATAGCGCGGCGTCACCGCGGCATCGTCGATGACGACGCCTGCCGCCTTTGCACCGGCCTTGCCGGCCTGCGCCACGACATCGTCGACGGAAGACGCCGCGATCTTGGCGATGCCGGCGACGTCGTCCAGCAGCGCAAACAGCCCCGAAGCCAAGCGGCTCTCCTCGAAAACGTATCGGATCAGGCGAGGATAGAGTGCTTTTCGTTCACCGCAATGACAGCGCGCCGCGTCACGCTTTCAAACTGGCAAACCCCTTGCCCTCAGACGCGAGACGCCTGAGCAGCGGCGCCGGTTCCAGCGCCTTGTCGCCGGTCTCCGCCGCCTGCGCCTCCAGCCGCTTGACGATCACGTCGAGCCCGACGCTGTCGGCCCAGAACATCGGGCCGCCCCGCCAGGCCGGCCAGTTATAGCCGTTGATCCAGACGATATCGATGTCGCCCGGCCGCGCCGCGATGCCCTCTTCCAGGATGCGCGCGCCCTCGTTCACCATCGGATCGAGCAGGCGCGCCAGGATCTCCTCCTGCGTGAAACTGCGCCGCGTCATGCCCTGCTCTGCCGAGATTCGGGCGATCAGCGCCTCGACCTCGGGACAACGCTGCCCGGCACGCGCGCCTTGCGGATAGAGATAGTAGCCGCGCCCGGCCTTCTGGCCGAACCAGCCGGCCTCGCAGATCGCATCGGCCACGGCGGCCTTCAGGCCGCGCGCCTTGCGCGAGCGCCAGCCGATATCGTTGCCGGCGAGGTCGGCCATGGCGAAAGGCCCCATCTTGAAGCCGAAGCCGACCAAGGCCGCATCGACCTCATGCGGCAGCGCGCCCGCGACCAGCAGCCGCTCGGCAGCGCGGGTGCGCCGCTCCAGCATGCGGTTGCCGACGAAGCCGAAGCCGTTGCCGACCACGACCGGCACCTTGCCGAGCTTGCGGCCGAGCGCGACGGCGGTCGCGATGGCATCATCCGCCGAACCCTTTGGCCGGACGATCTCCAAGAGCTTCATCACATTGGCCGGGCTGAAGAAATGCATGCCGATCACATCCTGCGGGCGCTTCGTCGCGGCCGCGATCGTGGGCACGTCGAGATAGGAGGTGTTGCTGGCGAGGATCGCGCCAGGCTTCGCCACCTTGTCGAGATCGCCGAAGATCTGCTGCTTGACCCCCATCTCCTCGAAGGCCGCCTCCACGACGATATCGGCTCCGGCCGCAGCCGCGAGCCCGACTGCCGGCTTGATCAGCGCCATGCGGCCGGCCTTGGCCTCCGGCGTCAGGGAACCCCTGGAAACCGAGATGTCGTAGATCGCGCCGATGCGATTGACGCCATTGTCGAGCGCAGCCTTCGCCGTCTCGATCAGGGTCACCGGGATGCCGGCATTGGCGAAGCACATCGCGATGCCGCCGCCCATCGTGCCGGCGCCGATCACGGCGGCGGTGGTGATTTCGCGCGGCTTCACCTCCGGCCCGATGCCCGGCACCTTCGCCACCTCACGCTCGGCGAAGAAGACATGGCGCAGCGCTTTCGATCGCTCGTCGGCGACCAGCGACAGGAAGAGCTTGCGCTCAACCGCTGCTCCCTCCGCGAAAGCCAGCGTGAAGCTGGCGCGCACGGCCTCGACCAGCGCCGCGACGTTCGGCATCCCCTCGGCCTTCTTCAGCGCCTCCCTCGCCAGCGCCTCGAAGGTCTCGCGATCCGCTTCCGTCAATTCGCCGGTTGCTGCGCTCGTGACCGGGCGGCGTCCCTCCGCCGCCAGCGCCTCGGCCAGCCGGATCGCCGCGGCGACGACATCGCTGGAGACGACCTCGTCGAGCAAACCGTATTCCAGCCCCTTCCCGGCCGAGATCGGTTCGCCCGAGAGCATCATCGGGAAGGCCTTCGCCGCACCGATCAGGCGCGGCAGGCGCTGCGTGCCGCCGGCACCGGGAATGATCCCGAGCTTGATCTCGGGCAGGCCGAGCTTCGCAGCCGGCAGCGCGACGCGGCCATGGCAGGCAAGCGCGACTTCAAGCCCGCCGCCGAGCGCCACGCCCTGGATCGCCGCCACGACCGGCTTCGCCGAGCCCTCGATCGCGTCGAGCACATCCGGCAGGCTGGGCTGGACCGGCGGCTTGCCGAACTCGCTGATATCGGCGCCGGCAATGAAGGCCTTCCCGGCGGAGGCGACCACGATCGCGGCGACGGCGGCATCGGCATTGGCCGCCTTGACGGCACTCGCCAACTCTTCGCGCACGGCTGCGCCCAGCGCATTGACCGGCGGATTGTCGATGGTGGCGATCGCGACCCGGCCGCGAACCTCAAGCTGAACCTTGGTCATCGACGTCTCCCCAATTCCCATCCCGCGCCTCGACTCGCAAGCTAGGGCAGCGAAGGCGTCTCGCCGGGCAAGGGAGGATCGCCCCCGCGCGATGTCAAGCGTGGCGAGGCAACGAAAGGCGCATCCGGCCTCGCTTGACCCCCGGCGAAAGCCCATGCGATCCCGGCTGCACAATCAGGAGCGGACCGATGAGCGAAGTGCTGAGCGAAACCGTCGCGGCCGGCGTGCTGCAGGTCACGATGAACCGGCCGGACCGCAAGAACGCACTCGACCGTGCGAGCTATGCCGGGCTGATCGCGGCGATCGCCGCCGCCGAGGCCGATGCCTCCGTTCGCGCCATCCTGCTGACGGGTGCCGGCGACACCTTCACCAGCGGCAACGACATCAAGGATTTCGCCATGGCCGCCGCGGCCGGCGAAGGCCCGCGTGTCGCGATCGATTTCCTCGAGGCGATCTCGACCGCCCGGAAGCCGATTGTCGCGGCTGTCGAGGGCTTCGCCGTCGGCATCGGCACGACGATGCTGCTGCATTGCGACCTCGCCTTCGCCGCCCGCTCGGCGACCTTCCGCCTGCCCTTCGTCACGCTGGGCCTCTGCCCCGAGGGCGGATCGAGCTATCTGCTGCCGCTGGTCGCCGGCTCGAAGAAAGCGGCCGAGCTGCTGATGCTGGGCGAGGCCTTCAATGCCGAGACGGCTGCCGCAGCCGGCCTCGTCAATGCCGTCACCGAGGACGGCACGGCGCTGGAAGCGGGCCTCGCCAAGGCGAAGGCACTGGCCGCGCTGCCGCCTGAATCGCTCGCCCTGACCAAGATGCTGCTGAAGCGCGGCTCGGCCGAGACCGTGGCCGAGACCATCGCGACCGAGGCCCGCCATTTCGGCGAGCGCCTGAAGTCGCCGGAGGCCATGGCCGCCTTCATGGCCTTCCTGAAGAAGTGAGGCGTGGGGGGCCCCAGGCCGCCCCCCCCCCGCCCCCCCCCCTCACCCCCGCGCGCGGCCCCGCGAACCCCCGCCCCAGCCCCCCCCCCCACGGGAACCCCCCCCCCCCCCCCCCGACCCCCCCGG